>NZ_QHJF01000001.1 GCF_003259225.1 Marinomonas arctica
AAGGGCATTAAAACCAGATAAACACTAAATGTAGTGTCTGGTTGCTCTAAATGGATAGCCCTTATATATAAACAGTAAGTGTATTTATGATTCTTTATATTGCCGAAAAACCCAGTCTTGCCCGCGCTATTGCCGCCGCCCTTCCTTCGCCGCAGAAAAAAGAAGAAGGCTGTATTTGGCTACCAAATGGTGACTGCATTAGTTGGTGTATCGGACATTTACTTGAACAAGCGGAACCACACCAATATGATCCTGCTTATAAAACATGGAATTTAGATCATTTACCCATTATTCCCACAGACTGGCAGTGGCAAGAAAAAACCAACACTAAAAAGCAGCTTGGTATACTCAAAAAGCTAATCAAAAAAGCCACCACTTTAGTTCACGCTGGCGATCCTGACCGCGAGGGACAGTTGCTCGTCGACGAAGTGCTCCACTACACCAAGGTGCCCGCACAAAAGCTTAAAAACACACAACGACTTTTAGTGAATGACTTAACGCCCTCAGCCATCAAAAAAGCATTGAATAATTTACGCCTAAATAATGAGTTCGCCGCCTTATCTCGCTCCGCACTGGGACGAGCACGCGCCGACTGGCTATTTGGTTTGAACCTAACACGAGCCTACACCATTAGAGGGCGTCAAGCAGGCTACCAAGGCGTATTGTCTATTGGACGAGTACAAACCCCCGTGTTAGGCCTGGTTGTCGCCAGAGACAAAGAGCGAGAAGCCTTCGTCCCAAAAGACTTCTATCAAGTGTGGGCCAGCATACAAACACCACAAAACGTTATGTTCCAAGCAAAATGGCTGCCAAGCGAAGCTTGCCAGCCCTACATGGATGAGGAAAATCGTGTACTGAGTTTGCCTCTTGCACAAAATGTCGCCCAGCGCATTACTAATAAACCCGCTATCGTAATAGACGCCCAATACAAGCAGAAAAAACAAGCGGCACCGCTCCCCTACAGCTTATCAGCACTACAAATAGACGCGGCAAAAGCTTTTTCACTGTCCGCCCAACAAGTATTAGATACTTGCCAAGTGCTTTATGAACGCCATCAAATGATCACTTATCCACGATCAGATTGTCGGTACTTGCCAACTCAACAACACAAAGATGCGCCTGCTATTATTGCGGCCTTGGCACGATCAGAAGGTGATCTACAAGATGGCGCCCAAAAAGCCGATGCGACACGAAAAAGCAAAGCTTGGAATGACAAGCAAGTCACGGCTCACCATGCGATTATTCCAACCACTCAGGCTTATAAAGCATCATCACTTTCGAAAACGGAAGCTTTGGTATTCAACCTAATTGCTCGCCAATACTTAATGCAGTTTTATCCAGAATACGATTACCTATCGTCCTACATCAAATTAGACATTGCCGGAGGTCAATTTGACGCCAAAGGCAATACACCTATTGCTCTGGGTTGGAAAACACTGTTACCCAGTCATAATAGAACAAAAGACCCTGATGATGAGAACCAAAATGAACTGCCCAAACTGACCAAAGGCGACGAATTATGGTGTTCACAAGGTCAAGTACAAGAAAAAGTGACGACACCACCAGCCGCATTTACCGACGCCACTTTATTGGCCGCCATGACGGGCATTAGTCGCTTTGTGACCAATAAAGACATTCGTGCAATTTTAAAAGAAACCGATGGGTTAGGAACAGAAGCCACTCGAGCAAGTATCATTGAGCTACTCTTCAAAAGAAATTTCTTGGTACGACAAGGCAAGCAGATCCATGCTAGCCAGACAGGACGCGCTTTTATTGACTGCCTACCAGCCCAACTGGTCACTCCCGATATGACAGCCCAATGGGAATCGGCTCTGAATGGCATTAGCATAGGGGAAGCCAGCTATCAGGAATTTATGGCAAATTTAGAAGTAAATTTACATCAGCTGCTTAGTGCATCACGAGATATGCCGGTTTCCGCACTACAACATTTACCCGCACCGACCAAAAAGCCTTTTACAAAACGCAGAAGTACAGGGACAAGAAAATCGACGGGGGCTAGAAAGCCCTCAGGATCGGACGCAACGCGCTCACCAACAAAAAGACGCCCTAAGGCGTCTTCATAAACAATGGCTCAATCCGCTCTCTAGCCAATAGCAATATCAACCAGTTGCAACATCAACCGGTGGCAATATCAGCCAATTGCGAGCCAAACACCGACACCAATCATCAAAGAACCAGCAATACGGTTCATAATTCGTACATTTCCGCTCTGCATAAGTATGGCTTTCAGGGTTCTACCACCAGCGGCATAAATTAACAAGCAGATAAATTCAAGCGTCAAAATAATGGCAATTAACACTGTTAACTGACTGGCTAATGGACGACTTGCATCCAAAAATGGTGGCAACAAAGCAACAAAAAAAGCCCATCCTTTCGGGTTTGCAATGGCCGTCACAAAACCTTGTGACATTAAATCTAACCGTGATGCTGGCTTGCTTCCAACTGCGTCCATTTTGATCGCCATCTTGCCTTTAGAAAGCCACATTTGCAGACCAACAAAAGCCAAATACGCACCACCGATGTATTTTAAAGCCATAAAGACACTAGGATAGTTCAGTAACAAAGCTGCCACCCCAATGGCTGACAAAATAGCCACCGTCGCCACGCCAACAAGCTCTCCCAACATCATCCAAAGTGCTCGTTTAACGCCAATGGTCATGCCCAGCGTCATGGCTAATGTCATACACATACCGGGTGTAATGGAAACAAAAAAGAAAGTCGGCACAAATGCCGAAAGCAGCGCTAAATTCACAAAAAGTCCTTATCAAAGATGGCGTGAAGGGAAAGGAAAAATCGCATTATTTTTCATAACAAGCAAGAGAATATAATAAAAACCTCAGTGGGTCGAAAAGAACAGATAAACAACCGCGATACTCGAAATCTATCAGAAAAAACCGAGAAAATGCCTGTTAAAAGCGCTTTTTGCCTTTAAATGTAGAGTCTTCTATAAATTTACTCCACTCGTCATCTAACTCTTCTTCGGCCTCACTAGACATATTTTTGTTAATCTCTTCTTCGGCTTTCTGCAATGCCATATCGTCTTCAATCTCTTGCAACAATTCTTGATATTTTTGCACTGTAGGCTGTGCTTCAATCATATCTTTGATGGGAGTTAATTGTGCTAGAGCCTCTTTATACATATCAATGGCAGCTTGCATTTGCCCGCTCAGAAACGCTTTACGCGCCAGGTAACCATGATAATCTGCATTAACCTTGTAATGATAAAAGTTCAACAGTTTACTGTAACGATGAGCATTGTCTTGATCGATCGTTTTTTCTTTCTGGGACAGAATCAAAAAGGACTTGAGAGACTCAAACAAGCGTTTTACTTCAATGATCAATAGCTCATCATTCATCGTCTTGGCGCGTCTTTTTTGCTTACTGGTCTGAAATTCTGACATTTCTTCAGCCAAATGATTTCGTCGACGCGTTAAGGTTGGATCGGGTTGTAGTAATAATAACTGATCATAAATGGCGATCATTCGAGAAAATAACCACAATCGCATATCTTTAGGCTGATATTGTGGTGGCATGTCATCTAAATAACGACGTACTTGGCGCAATTGGTTATTCAGTGTAGCCACTTTACGCAATTTCTCGAGTCGAGCTTGCTCTTTCAACTGTAGAAAAATAGCAAACGCGATAAATCCACCGATAACAAGCAAAAGTACAGTGATGGTAACAGCTGTCATATAATAGGTTATTTACCTTAGTCGTGTTGTAGCTGAGTAATAATCATCATAAAGCATCCATTTTTATGATGATTCAGTTTTATCTTTTTTAGCAAATAAAACTTTTTCAACATCCTGTATCATATTTTGTAGACGAATAGCTTCTTTTTTTGCCCCACTAACAGAAATATTTTTCTCAATCACCGACAATGCAGCACGATACTTTTCTAGAGCGCGACCTTTTTTATCATTGTCTAAATCTTGCCTCGCTTGGCGGACCAACAAATCGCGATGCGCCAAAGCGTGGGCATATCGTACTAAGACAATATGATGCCGAATAATGGTTCGACTCACACCATAGTGCTCTGTCAGGTATCTTAACTCCCTGAGCATTACCTGCAGTGCATTCTGTACCTGTTCAAGTTGCTGCTGGCTAGTCACTCTATCTTTAACCATCACGTTCTTCCCAAGCTTCAGCTCTGTTAACAAACGTGCTAAGTATATCTTCTTAGTGACAAAGCTTGATTGAAAATTGGCTGTGATAAGCTGTTCAATAGCCGCTAATAAATACTCTATGATAAATAGTTTCGTTTCTTTCGCTAAGTAACGATCGGAAACCGTCTCTAGCGCATAGAGTAAGCGGTCGCTTCGATTAGATAAAGAAGAAAGCTGTTTTTCTTTTAACTCGCGCAGCTGCTTTCGCCAACGAAAAAATGCTGGCAAAGAACAGCACACCAAAAATAGAGTAACAGCCACTAAGACCAACATACTTGATTTCATTTATTGATAGTTACCCAAGACATTAAAACCAGTGTGAAGATACTCAGTACACCTAATCTACTTATATAACATAGAGCAGATGATAAAAACAAAAAAAGACCAGATAGACTGATCTTTTTTGTTTAATTGCCTCTTCCATTATCGAGAGACAGAAAAACCAAGTAACATATAAAAAATCAATGCTGAAAGTAAAGCTGATGCCGGCACAGTTATAACCCATGCCGCGGCAATACGTAACAAGGCAGAACGCTTAACCAATTCTTTTTTCGTCGCTTTTTTCAGTCCTTTACGCTCTTCAGAAGAGATAGGGGAAGAGGCCTGGGCCGCTTTTAGCTCTTTCAGAATCAACCGTTTTTCTTCTACATCCGCCGATTTGAAACGCTTCACAAACTCTTTCGTTTGTTCACCATTATGGCCCGCTGACGCAGAGTGAGAGATAATAGAAGCTAATTTCTTCTCATAAGATTGCTTGAGGTATTCACGTAAGAACCCAACACCAAAAATACCGCCTACCGCAATATGAGTAGAACTAACAGGCAAACCAAGTTGGGAAGCAATGATTACCGTGATAGCGGCCGCCATAGCGACACAAAACGCTCTGGTTTTATCAAGCTCTGTGATTTCAGAACCCACCGTTTTGATCAATTTCGGACCAAACAAAGCCAAACCAACGGCAATACCAATGCCGCCAACCATCATGATCCACAAAGGAATAGAAGCAGAACCAGAAACAGCCCCCGTTAACAAAGCATCATTTATCGCAGCCAAAGGCCCAATAGCATTAGCAACATCATTGGCACCATGAGCAAAGCTCAATAACGCAGCCGAAACAATCAACGGAATAGTAAACAAACTATTTACCGCGTCTTTGTCATTAGCCAACGCGGCAGCGGCCTTATCTACGATAGGACGAACGATAAAATACACCGTCAAGGCAATCGCAAAGGCAACCATAGCAGCCGTAATAAAATCGAGTTTCCAAAGCTTGCTCAGACCTTTCAGAATCAAGTAGGTCGAAAAAGACCACACCATAATACCGACTAGAAAAGGAACCACTTTTCTTGCAGCATCAATCATATCGCTCTTATACGTAATAGAACGTTTGATGTACATAAGGAAAAGCGCGGCAATTATGCCTCCCATCAGAGGAGAAATTACCCAGCTAGCAACAATGGCAATCATTTTATCCCAGTTAGCAATATCCCAGCCACCAGCCGCAATACCAGCACCAAGCACACCACCTACAATAGAGTGTGTTGTTGATACTGGCGCACCAAGGTATGTCGCTAAATTAAGCCAAATAGCACCTGCCAATAAGGCGGCCATCATGACCCAAATAAAGGTTTCCGCATTACCAATGGCATTGGGATTAATGATGCCGTTTTTAATGGTGCCCACTACGGTTCCACCAGCAATCAATGCCCCCGCAGCTTCAAATACCGCCGCGATCAAAATTGCCCCCGTCATAGACAGAGCTTTTGACCCAACCGCAGGGCCAACGTTGTTCGCCACATCGTTGGCACCAATATTAACCGCCATGTAGGCGCCTATTGCCGCAGCAATGGCTAATATTGACAAGTTAGAAACACCAACACCATTGTTGGTTGCATAAAAACCAGACGCTAAGACAAAAGCTAAAGCGATCAATACTCGAATAAACTCATGACCACTTAGTAAAGTGGATTCTTCTTTCGGGTTATTTGTAAGATCCATATGGGCTCTTCATTTATGATTAATCTATGCCAAACTCTTGATAAACTAAGGTAAACCTTACGTTATTCAACAAGGTGCCTTCCCAGCACAGTTATAAATTCGGCTCTCAATTCATCCTATCGAACATCTTGTGTATGAAGGCAAACACGGTATGCCTGTCATATATCTGTAAACTATCAAATCGGCGCCATTCTACACTGGGTTCGTGCAGATAAAAACCCCTGTGTCTTTTGCGTAGACTAGGCTAAAAAAGACAAAAAAAAGTGCCCTAAAAGGCACTGATGACAAAAATACTACACAAATATGACCGTTTTGTTACAGGGTGTTTTTTTCACACCCCCCTCATTTATTAACACTCGATGACATTAACTGCCAAACCACCACGGGATGTTTCTTTGTACTTATCGTTCATGTCTCTCCCTGTGTCGCGCATAGTGCGAATCACTTTATCAAGAGAAACATAGTGGGTGCCATCACCACGTAGGGCCATACTCGCTGAGTTAATTGCTTTAATAGAAGCCATCGCATTGCGTTCGATACAAGGCACTTGCACCAAGCCGCCAATGGGATCACAGGTCAAACCTAAATTATGTTCCATCCCTATTTCCGCTGCGTTTTCAATCTGTTCAGGGGTGCCACCCGTTGCCGCTGCCAATCCAGCGGCCGCCATGGCACACGCTGACCCGACTTCGCCTTGACAACCCACTTCGGCCCCAGAAATAGACGCATTCTCTTTAAATAACAAACCAATCGCCGCCGCGGTAAGGAAAAAATTAATCACTCCCTCCTCACAAGAGCGAGGGCAAAACTCCCAATAATAATGTAACACCGCTGGAATAATACCTGCAGCCCCATTGGTGGGTGCCGTCACAACTCGTCCTCCAGCCGCGTTTTCTTCATTCACTGCAAGCGCATACAAATTGACCCAGTCCATCGCCCCTAAAGACGGCGTAATCATATCCATGCGCGTTTTACTGGTCAGATCTCGGTGCAGGCTAGCGGCTCTGCGTTTCACTTTTAAGCCGCCAGGCAATATTCCCTCATTACGAATACCTTGCTGAACACATGCCCGCATCACAGACCAAATAGAAAGAATCCCCTGTTTAATCTCGTCTTCTGTGCGCCATGTTTTTTCGTTTTCCATCATGATTTGCGCAATACTCTTATCGTGCTCGTGGCAAAGCTGAATGAGGGTTTCGGCATTATGAAAAACATAAGGAAGCTCCGTTGTGTCTTCTACTATCGAGACCTTCCCCTGCTCGTCTTCTTGCACAATAAAACCACCGCCCACTGAATAAAAAGTCGCTTGATGAACCTTCTGCTCATCGGCATCAAACGCCACCAACACCATGCCATTGGCATGAAACTCTAAACGATCAATACGGTGATAAATTAAATCGGTAGCCACCTCAATGTGAAGTGGCTGCTTTGACAATAAATTCAGCTCAGATGAAGCTTCTATTTGCTCAATTCGCTCTTTGACACTACTGGGATCAATACTGTCTGGCAACTCACCTTCAAGCCCCATTAGCACAGCCGTTCCTGTACCATGCCCTTTTCCTGTTGCACCAAGAGAACCATATAAATCAATCTGTAAACGCGTAACCTTGGATAACAAATGACGATCTTGTAATTGATGAGCAAATTGGTTGGCCGCGACCATAGGACCAACCGTATGTGAGCTGGAAGGTCCAATCCCCACCTTAAAAAGGTCAAATAAACTGATTGCCATAACTGTTTCCTCTGTGACAAATACTGATAAGACCATTAACCTTGGCAATATATAAGACAAGATCACTATAAAGCGAAATTATCACTTCTGAGACAAAGTTTCCAATAGGAAACAAGAAGGAAACCAGATATCGGTGCGTCTATTCAAAAAAAAGCAATTTTTTGGCGCTTCGGGACCATTACAAAGCGGCAGGTGAAAAACGGACAATCTAAACAAAGCTCACAATAAAACAAAGCCAAAAGACAGAAAATGTCTTTTGGCTTTTCCCTTTTATACCAGCTTATTAGGTTAGATTAAAAGAACCCGAGCGGGTTGATATCGTAACTGACTAACATGTTTTTCGTTTGCTGATAGTGCTCTAACGCAATTTTATGCGTCTCACGACCAACGCCGGATTTTTTATAGCCACCAAAAGCGGAGTGGGCAGGATACTGGTGATAACAGTTCATCCAAACACGTCCAGCTTCCAGGTTACGCCCCATACGATAAGCAAGATTCGTATCTCTTGTCCAAACCCCTGCGCCCAAACCAAATTCGCTGTCATTAGCAATCGCCAGCGCTTCCGCTTCGTCTTTAAAAGTCGTCACACTCACCACTGGACCAAAAATTTCTTCTTGGAAGATACGCATTTCGTTGGAGCCTTTGAACAAGGTCGGCTGTACATAAAAGCCTTTACCTAAACCATCAACCGATTCAATGCCCCCACCAATCAACAACTCCGCGCCCTCGTTCTTACCAATGTCAATGTAGCTCATGATTTTATCAAACTGTTGTTTTGATGCTTGAGCCCCCACTTGCACATCCGTGTCCAAAGGGTTACCGCGTTTAATGGTTTTCGTACGTTCAATAACCAAGGCCATAAAATCGTCGTAGATGGATTCATGAATCAAGGCACGAGATGGGCAAGTACACACTTCACCTTGGTTGAAGAAAGCCAACACCAAACCCTCCACACATTTGCTGATAAAAGCATCTTCTTGCTGCATAACATCAGCAAAATAAATATTGGGCGATTTGCCACCTAATTCGACGGTTGAAGGAATAATGTTTTCGGCCGCACATTTCAAAATATGCGAACCCACTGGCGTTGATCCGGTAAAAGCAATCTTAGCAATGCGCTTACTGGTTGCCAGCGCTTCACCGGCTTCTTTGCCGTAGCCGTTAACAATATTCAGTACGCCTGGTGGCAACAGATCTTGAATCACTTTAACCAATTCTAGAATCGACGCGGGTGTTTGCTCTGCTGGTTTAAGAACCACACAGTTGCCCGCGGCAAGCGCTGGCGCGAGTTTCCATGCCGCCATCAAGATAGGAAAGTTCCAAGGAATGATTTGACCAACCACCCCTAATGGCTCATGAAAATGATAAGCCACAGTATGCTCATCTAGCTCAGCGGTACTGCCTTCTTGTGCTCGCAAACAGCCCGCAAAGTAACGAAAATGATCAGCGGCTAAGGGAATATCAGCGTTTAAGGTTTCACGAACCGCTTTGCCATTGTCCCATGTTTCGGCCACGGCCAACGCTTCTAGGTTTTGTTCAATACGATCCGCAATTTTTAACAGGATATTGGAACGATTAGTAACCGATGTCTTCCCCCAAGCCGCACGTGCTGCATGCGCCGCATCTAGGGCAAGGTTGATATCTTCTTCAGTAGAACGAGGAATTCGGCAAAATACTTCACCATTGACGGGGCTAATATTGTCAAAATATTGACCTTTCACTGGCGCCACCCATTCACCACCGATGAAATTACCGTACTCGGCTTCAAATGTAATAAGGCTACCATGGGTACCAGGTTGTGCGTAGATCATAAGGTGTCTCCAGTCTTGTTGTTTTTATATCAGGCGTTAATCTTAGTTTTAACCTTGTCCATTAAGAGTAGAAACAATAGCCCAAAAAAACTTGCCTGAGAGTCCACGAAACTTGTCTCGCGATCCATTTCTGCCATGTTATTTGTATTGACCCATAAGTCAGCAAGAGTGATGATAAGCGCAAGAAAATACGCCATACCACACAATCAAAATAAAAAGTATTAAGATCTAAGAGGTGTGTAAATGAGTCGTTCTGTATCCGTAGAAAAAACATTATTGAAGCACAAACGTGCGCCTATTCAGCTGGTCGAAAATCGTGTTTGCTTTGCTGGGCCACACTCTGAATTAAGTATTTACGACACCTATGAGCAGGCTCAAAAAGTCAGTCTAAAAGCGGATTCGCTGCTGTATTGCGGTATGGTGACGGGCGCCAAAGTCATGCATACCAAGCATCGTGACAACATCCCTTTTCTTCCGCATGAGTCTTTTATATTGGCTCCCAAAGAAGAAGTTTTTATCGACTTCCCTGAAGCCCAATTTCACACTCCAACGACTTGCCTCACCATCGCCATTTCGCAAGAAAGAGTCGCGCAAATTTGTGATCGCATGAATGATATTATGATCGAGTCTTTGCCTTCGGGCGCCGTACTAGACCCAAATCAACACCTTCACACTTTGCACACACAGGCAACACAACAAGTCATCGATCGTCTTACCAGTGATTTTCTGCGCAATGACCCAGACCGAGATTTGCTGGTTGACTTTGGGGTCAGTGAACTGGTCACGCGCATTCTAAGACATCATGGTCGAGACGCTCTATTACGTTTTACACAACATTCGCCCGATGCGAATGGCCTCACTTGCGTTATTCAATGGATAGAACACAATCTCGCGCAACCACTAGACATCTGCCAGCTTGCTAAAATGGCTTGCATGAGCCGCAGCCGTTTCTTCGAAAGCTTCAAACGCCAACTAGGCTGTACGCCAGTAGAATATCAGCATCAACGCCGAATGAGCCGCGCCTACCAACGTTTACAAGAAAAATGTTCGGTTACCGAAGTAAGCTACGAGCTGGGCTATTTAAGTTTGAGCCATTTTAGCCGACGCTTCCACCAACACTTTGGCATGTCTCCTCGACAAGTCGCGCAAAGCAAACTCCACTCATGATAAGGCCGACTCATCGCGGTCTAAAACACGTGCCGTAATGTCGAGCGACAATAGATGAATGCCCCCAACATAAAAATCAAACTACACATCAAAGCAAAAAATGGAACCAACTGACCAAGTTGATAAAGAGACGCCAAAATCACCGGCCCTAGGGCAGCACCAAGCCCCTGCATAGAAGCATTGACACTGGCTAAGCGGCTTTGCTGACTGTCTTTTACCAATAAGGTTTGTGCCGTCACTATCCCAGGGAATAAAAAGCCAAAACCGGCCCCAAATAACCCCATGGCCAGTAACACACCCGCGTAGGAATCCAAGAAAATAAACGCGAACTGAGCGAGCACGCCCACTCCAACGCCACTGAAGATTAAAGTCACCACGCCCAACTGAAACCTAGGCACCAAGATCATTTGTACCAAAATGCTAAAACAAGACATGGTCATCATGGCAAAGCCTAACTGATGGGTCGTCTGCGCCACATCAAGCTGAAACCTATCTTGAATCAGAAAACTCATAATTTGTTGCACCCCCGTCATCGATAAAATCGACAACGACGACATACATAAAAATGGCATCACAGGCTGAGTAAACCAGTTAATGGCTGGCGGTTTTTCAAACTGACGCACATGCTTGGCGTCTTTCACAAAAAACACCACCAATAAGCCTGCACAACCAGCCAATAACGCAATAATATAAAACGGCGCTGTCAGTCCCAAGCTGCTTAATAAAGACGCGAAAGCTGGACCTAAAATCATGCCAATACTAAAGGAAGCGCCGATCATCGCAATAGTAGAACTGCGACGCTTAATATCGGTATGAGCAATCAAATAGGTTTGGATGGAAGGCAACACCCCAGCAATACCAAGAGAAAACACAATGCGTAAAGCAAACACAAAATAATACGTCTGCTCAGCGGATAATTGCCTCGCTAACGCTTCTTGTAGCACAAACCCTGTTAAAGCAATGGTAATAGCGTAGCTACTCATACCAATAATCACTGAACGCACACGGCCAATTCGATTAATGATGCTCCCCCATAAAAAGGCAGCCACCACAAAGGTTGCCGCCCCCGCAGTAATCAGTGTGCTAATTCGCACATCCGCCAAACCGATCTCACGACCAATAGGGGGTAAAGAGGTAAAAATAAACGATTGTCCAATTCCCACGGCCATTAAACAAGACAGCAATAGCCAGCGGGACAGTCGGCCATGAAGCGACGAATCTGTAGCAGAAAAAATCAATGTGAATCCTTATCATCAAATAGCCCTCTGCTTAAGCAGTAAACAGGCTGACAAAAAACCGTCGGGGGTCGGTATTAGGAGGCTAGTTATCATCCTGATAAATAGGCCAATAATCTAACATAGTTCTCTCTGTTTTTCTGGTTACGCTCAGAACAAAACGACTATTTAGATAAAAATAATGACTATCAAGAAAGAAATAAAAATGCTTAAATTTTCTTTTTTATGCCAAATCGAAAAAACACCATGCCGTCACTCTTTCAACACCCGAATTTTGTTCATTTCTGGATCGGCCAAATAGCCTCTTCTTTCGCCTTCCAAATGTTGAGTGTCGGCATTGGCTGGCAAATGTACGACTTAACCAACAGTCCAATGGCACTAGGCTTAGTAGGACTGTGTCAATTTCTCCCGCAATTATTATTGACCTTGGTCGTAGGGCACGTTGCAGATCGCTATAATCGTCGGCTTATCTGTGTCTGCACACGTTTAACCATGGCAATGACGGTGGCCATCCTAGCGTATGGCAATATTACAGCCACTATTTCGGCCAATATGATTTACGCCTGCGCTGCGCTTCTTGGCACCGCAAGAGCCTTCGAAATGCCTGCAAATCAAGCGATTTTACCGAACCTGATCCCAAATGCCCTGCTGTCCCGTGCGGTTAGCGCCATGGCTTCAGCACGAGAGATATCCGTTATAGCAGGTCCTGCACTGGGTGGACTCATTTATCTTTTAGGGCCGACGACACTGTATTTATCCAGCATGAGTTGTTTTCTCATCTCCTGCATTATCATGTTTTTCTTACGTTATAACTTTACCGTAAAAAGCAAATCCCCCATTAGCATCGAACATCTGTTTGGTGGATTAACCTTTATACGTGGCAATAAAGTCATCTTGGGGTCAGTCTCATTGGATATGTTTGCTGTGCTACTCGGTGGCGCCACGGCATTGTTGCCAATCGTTGCAAAAGACATTCTTCATACAGGGCCTTGGGGCTTAGGTTTACTGCGCTGCGCTCCGGCATTAGGCGCGTTATTAATGTCTGTCTACTTAGCACGCCACCCTTTGACTCACAGTGTGGGGAAAATTATGTTCGCCGCCGTCGCGATTTTTGGTGTTGCGACCATCCTCTTTGGTTTATCTGAAAACCTTATTCTCTCTATGTTAGCACTGGTTCTTTTAGGCGCTTCAGACATGATCAGCGTGGTCATTCGCTCCACGTTAGTACAATTAGAAACACCAGATGACATGCGAGGGCGCGTCAGCGCAGCCAACTCTGTGTTTATTGGCAGTTCGAATCAATTAGGAGAATTCGAATCTGGAGTGACAGCAGCTTGGTTTGGCGTGGTTCCAGCCATTGTCATTGGTGGAGCAGGAACCATTGCCGTGGTGGGGCTCTGGATGTATCTGTTTCCAGATTTGCTAAAGCGTCACACCTTAGACAAAGCAAATGAGTAACCTTGCTACGCTGACGATGAAACCGAACGTTTCAAAATACTATGAAAAAGACCAAATAAAGCCAGAGCGTAAGCTAAAAAGCTGATACTCAATGACGTCAGCCCAAACTGTCCACCTATTAGTCCACTCAAAAATGGTAGCGTCATTGCCCCCAAGACAGCGGCACTCATCTGAAAACCGATGGCGTGTACTGAGTAATGTTTACCAACCCGTGCGGCTGTTTGCGAAATCATACAAGGAAAGATGGGGGCGGCACAAAATCCCATAAGCGCCAATCCCAAATAGCTAGCGTAAGGTGTCATACTGAAGGTAAAGAAGAGCGCACCGAACGCCATGCCAGCCAAACAAAGACGTAATAACTGATCAACCGAAAAACGCTCAACTAAGAAACCAAAAATAGCGCGGCCAAATGCCAAAGCCCCCCAATATACCGCCACCCAAGTACCCGCGCTGGCAAGGGAAATACCACGAGACTCTGTCATCACAGTGAATGCCCATTGCCCCACTCCGACCTCTACCCCTGAGTACAGAAAGAAAAAGACAATCTGGAAGCGAATCACTGGGTGTTTTAAAGCCTGGAGTTGCGTCACAGGTACAAGAGCTTCTGAAGAAACCTCGGCTTTTTTAGGCGCATGCTTGTCACTTTCCCACAGGTGGCGACTAAACAAAAACACCAGCGTCATGGTAAATAAGATGATAGCGATCACAGCATAACCGAGACGCCAATTTTGCGAAAAACTCACTAAAACACTGGTAACAATAACCGGGCCTGCGGTCGCCCCTACGCCAAATGCGGCGTGTAACCAGTTCATATGTTTTGTAGAGAAATGCTCTGCGGCATAGGCATTTAATCCTGCGTCAATGGCACCGGACCCCATGCCAATCACCACAGAAAACAAAGCAAAAATCCAAAAAGCAGGGCTGAAATAAAACCCGCATAAACCACTGCTCACCAGCAAGCTGCTCACCACCAGCAACCAGCCGACACCAAAGCGGTTCATCAGATAACCAACCGAAAAACTCGATATCAGATAACCGATACCTCCAGCGGCAATCACCAAGCCTAACCACCCCATTGGGACAGCAAAGGCCGTTCGCACAAAGGGCCAGTTAATCCCATGGGCCGCATCCGGCAATCCTAAACTGATAAATCCTAAGTAAGCAATAAACAATAACACGCCTGATGTGCGCACTAACTTATCCTTAAATTTGTTTTTGCTTATTTGAACCGATTCGTGTTTTCAATAAAATCTTTAAATTCACTTAAATTGACTTAAGATAAAGATTTGCTACTTGTACCATCGGCGCTTATCTTTCTCGATCGGTTTCCACTTCCAATTTGGGGCTTCTCCTTTCCAGAGATACACCAACAATAGAACGAAAGTCATACTGGCAACCAGCACAGCCCATTTGAGAAGCGCTTCTTTAGGATCAACAGCGAAACTGACGATGGCCACACTAACAATATACAACACCAATACCAGCCAACCTTGCCAAGTGTTAGGTTTTCCCCACCCCCAGCCATTGTCTTTCGCTGGAAACCACACTGTTTTCTTATCTGTCATGCCTTAAAGCCTCAAATGTAAAGGTTTATCCTGTCTGTGCTGCGTCACTTTGCCTGAATTTATGACATAAAAAAAGAGCCTGTATTAAACAGACTCTTTTCGTTTGAGTACTTATGATGCTTTTCAGTGAATCCAATTGCCTTAGCAGCACATCTTGCCAACCTATCTGGCAAGGAACTCCCCACGGGTTTTATCACTGCGTTTGAACAACCCACCCAAAGCGGTGGTTTGAGTCGAGGAGCTGGCATCCATGACACCGCGTGCTTTTACACAATAATGCACAGCACTGATGCTAACGGCTACGTTATCCGTTTCCAACAAGGTCTGTAGCGTCACTAAAATTTGCTGTGTCAAACGCTCTTGTACCTGCGGACGCTGTGCAAAAAAGCGCACGATACGGTTGATCTTCGACAAACCGATAATCTTCGTTTTCGGCAAATAAGCCACTTTCGCCAACCCATCGATAGTAACAAAATGATGTTCACAGGTACTGGTAAAACTAATATCACTCACCTTGACCATTTCATCTACTTGCATCTTGTTTTCAATGACGGTGATCTTAGGAAACAAGGCATAGTCCAGACCTGAAAAAATCTCTTTCACATACATTTTGGCTATTCGATGCGGTGTTTCTGCCAAACTGTCATCACTTAAATCTAGGCCGAGCGTTGTCACAATATCTTCAAACGAGTGTTTAATACGCTGATATTTTTCTTCATTGGTTAGACCATTATCAATCATCGGGGTTTCTAAACCGCTGTTGATAAGAGCATCACGTACTTTTATCGCCGCATCAGACAAGACGGGACGATGTAAATTGGTTTGTTCAGCTGTGTTAGCTTTCATATGTTTGTCCTAAGTTGCTTAACCCTGTCACATGACACGGAGGCGTTCAAAAAAGAGGTGCTATTTGGTTAATTAGACCAAATGACGACCCCCATCAAGTGACAAGGTTCGACCTGTCATATAGCGACTGCCTAATATATACTGCACGGCCATGACGCCTTCTTGTTCTCCTGGCGCTTTGCGAAGCAGTGACTTATTCAATGCTTTATTACGGTATTCGTCATCATCGCTTTCATTAAACATCAACAATGATGGTGCAATCGCATTCACTTTTACCTTAGGGGCAAAGCGTTTAGCAAAAGAGCAAGTTAAATTAGCCAAACCCGCTTTACTCGCTGCATAGGCAATATGTTTATCACTGCCTTTCTCTACCACGTAATCCGTCATATGAATGATGTCTGCTTGCCCATCTTGCTCAGAACCTGCACATAATAATGCTTCAAAGGCCAGATTTATACGATAAGGTGCAAATACATGCACTTGCCACATTTTTTCCATTAATAAGGCCGTATCAGCACACCCGTCCTCAGGCGCCCATTCAGACGCATTGTGAATAATGCCGCCTAATGCTGAGTAGCGACTGAGTATGGTCGCCACAAATTCATCAACGCCAGATGCGGTTGAAAAATCGGCTTGAATGCAAGTCACCCCTTGTTCTTCTAATGCCACAATACTTTCTCGTTCTTTTCGATAAGTAATAATGACGTCATATCCCTGTGCAAGTAGCGCTTTCGCACAGGCTAAACCTAGACGTTGCCCGCCGCCTGTAATGATAATAGGCATTTTACGCATCATAAGTATCCGTTCCTATTGAGTTATCTTCATTAAGAAGATTGGTAAATACTATTTACTGAGTACTAAACTCTAATTACGCATACTTTTAGAAAAAAGATCAATCTTCATCATCCGATACTTTTTTTTATACGTATGTCTATTGAACCATTTTTGTTTGCTCACTTCTAAAGAAGACATTAGTACAGATATACCGTGTCTGCTTTTGTAATCTAGCCCAACAATGGTCTATAACAATGTTCTGCTTAGTTTCATCAACCCTATAAGGAAGACATAGCAATGACGTTATCATCAGAAAAAAACTCGCCTAGGCCAATATCAAGCAACAGCATTCCGCAAGAAGCGTTTGACTGGTACGATGAATACGCCCATGGCGACATAGATCGCCGCACTTTCTTATCCCGCTTAGGGACGCTCAGTGTCACTGGACTCACCCTTTCTGTTGTCGCTGGTGCGTTGACACCCAACTATGCGCTAGCGGAACAAGTGTCCTTTAATGATCCAGAGATCAGCGCCAGTTATGTCGAATTTGACACACCTAATGGACACGGCAAAGGCCGCGGTTACTTAGTGATTCCCAAGAATGTCAATGCCGATAATAAAGCCCCTACGGTGTTAGTTGCCCATGAAAATCGTGGTCTTAATCCTTATATCGAAGATGTGGCAAGACGCTTAGCAAAAGCAGGGTTCATTGCTTTTGCCCCTGATGCTCTGTTTCCTCTCGGTGGCTATCCTGGCAACGATGACGCGGGCCGCGAAATGCAAAAAACCTTAGATGGCAGCAAGATTGAAGGCGATTTCATGGACGCAGCAACCCTACTGAAAAATCACGAATTCAGCACAGGCAAAGTGGGTATGGTCGGATTCTGTTACGGTGGTTATTTAACCAACACATTGGCGGCGGCCATGCCGGATACCATTCAGGCAGGAGCGCCTTACTACGGCACGCCTGCCAAAGGCAATATAGATAAAATTAAAGCCGCTTTGCAAATTCACTTCGCAGAATTAGATCAGCGAGTGAATGACACCTGGCCTGACTATGAGAAAGCGTTAAAAGCCAACAATGTAAATTACACTGCCTACGTTTACCCTAAAACAAACCATGGCTTTCATAATGATTCAACGGCTCGATATGATGAGAAAAACGCAGAATTGGCGTGGCAACGTACCATCAGTTTCTTTGAACAAAACCTACGCGCTTAAAGAATGAGCTTGCTTAACGGCAAGCAAAAGACCGTTGCACACCGAATAAAATAGGATGAGATACGGCCTGTCATTAGTGACAGGCCGTAACGCTTTTAACATCAATTGCTTGTGTGGCTTTATCATACTTAAAATCAATACCACGTACATTGGGTGTTTGTCGCCATAATGACTCGCACAAGTCAGCAATACTGATATCATGGCTAGACTGCAACCAAGCTACCACCGCTTTGGCGACATTGGGGTAAGAGATTTGCATCACTCGACTTGTCTCTAGCCACTCTTTAATAATCTCAGAGCTCAACAGATTACTGGTTTTAGCAAGGCCCAATAAATCCAATGCAATCGCATTCGAATGCTGCTCTATCTGTCCTTTTAGCGGTTTCGCTAGAATACGGCGTCCTAACTGTAACGCCTCTGAATTCAATTCAAATCCCGCATTACACAGCACAGACTCGCATTCGCTTAAATTTTTCTGGAATAGGTCTCGGCCAAAGGGAAAGACTTCAACGTTTCCATACACACCAGGCTCTATATCCTTACAGTGTAAGCGAAACTGGTAATTGGGGACGCCTTCAAGCCAGTCTAAAACTGCTTCACTGTTTTCAAAAGGTAGATACACTAACACCTGATCAGAATGCGCTCTATTCGCCATGGTTTGTGCGTGAATGAGCGGTGGTAAAATAGGGTAACCAAAATGATGCCAATGGGCGCCTAACTGCGTGGCGGCAGGCGCAAAATTCGACATAATCCATTGCGCGATGGCGTTTTTTTTGTAGCGAGGAATATCGTATTTAAAGGCATATTGATGACCGAAGCCCACACAAGGAACACCCTGACGCTTAGCCGCCCAAGCCACAATGGGTTCAAAATCCGTGATCACTAAATCATAACCCCGAGTATCCAAAGAGCGAATGTCTCGAAACAGCGTTAAAAAATTGGCATTCCGACAGGTAGCATACAGATCTAATTGCCCATTACGCGCCACAAAGCTAAGTCCCTGAAATGTCCGGTAGTTGCCAAATACGGCCATATCAAAATAATCTTCCGGTGCGCGTCCTGAAAACACAAAATCCACCTCGATTCCAGCAGCCTGCATTTCCGCTGCCATGGCTCTTGCCCGAGTGATGTGACCATTTCCTGTACCTTGCACGCCGTACAGAATTTTCATACCAACACTCCTATTGCTAACGCGGCACAAGCACTGCCTAATAAGGCGCCAATCACCGTATCTGTAGGGAAGTGAACGCCCAGAAAAATACGTGATAGCCCCACATTTGCCGCCCAGAAGTACAACATCATATTTAAACTGGGGAACCACTCACTCAAGCAAAAAGCGATAAAAAATGCACCAGAGGTATGACCAGATGGAAAGGAAAATTGATCTGAGGGAATAATAAAGCTGCTAAAATTATCCAGAGCATCCGCTGGCCTATTGCGCTTAAAGCCCCGCTTTAGTACAAAATACACTAAACGCTCAATCACAAAACCCAAGGCTAACACGGCCACTAAAACATCGTATCCGGCCCACCATAGCAACAAGGCCCCTAAAGCATATAACGGACCGTCAGCCGAAAATGAAATTGCTCGCCCGATGGCCGTCAGCTTCGCTCTGTGTTTACGCGCCATACACCAAGAAAAAGTCTGGACATCAAATGCGTGGATATTTTGAAGTATGTTCATGCTAATCACCCTCACTGGTTTCTCTTACTTTCAACATAGACCAGTAAAATGTCCGTTCTGTGGCATTAAGATGACAACTTCATGACAGCACCTATTTACAACCAATAGACAAAAAAATACCCCGACAAAGCGAGGTCTTTTATGTCTATTGATTATTAAACAACAATCATCATTGGGTAATACATCACAACCAATTGGTCAACATAATACCGACACCGATCGATTGCGTCTGATGGTTGTAATCCAAGAGCGATTGCCCATAACCATTAAAGTATTGGATATAACCCCTGGATTTACCCCATAAAGGAAACGTAAAACCCACTTGTAACGCGCCTCTGTTATCGGAGGACTTAAGGTTATTCCTCAACATAACATCAATACTGTAATCGTCAATCACATGGATAATATTCAGCTCGCCGTAGCCATAATAGTTTTCTATGTTGGGATTATCGTCAATGTCAGCACTTTCCGGCATTCGATACCAAGGCTTAATAGAAAATGCGGTATCCTCAGTTTCAAATAAGAAATCCACATAAAAACGATTCCAAGAACGAGAGAGATCGCCCGATTGGCCATTCGACTGATGGTTAAAACCGTACGTAATATAACTCGGTTTGATACCTAAAAGGCCCTGTTTTGGTTTGGTAACGATAAACACCTCAGGTTCATGATTGGTGTCCCGAAAAGGCGCTGAAATATGGCTATTGTAGGCTTGCCAGTAAGCTTGTTGCGTATAGGCAAACCATAAACTGGTATTACGTCCTACCACATCATAGACAACAGGAAATTTCACACTGAGTTGAAACTTAAATTCCACACTTTCCAAACTCTCGTCTGTATCCTCCCCTAAAAAAGAGCGATCATTAGGGTTAGAGGTGTAAGAAAAAGGCAAAAAATAATTGGGGCGATGAGGCGTTAAAACAAACGGATTATTCAAAGTTGCTGTTTCTCTATTTTCCCGCTGCTGAAAAAGACCATTCGCCTCTCTCGCTCGTTGTGAAATAGAGTCTGGTACCGCTGGCTCTTCTGGAGAATAAGGTGCCTCCTCTTCCGTCGGCGTCTCAGAAACACTACCATCGGATTGAATCACAGGCGGATTTTCAGAGAATTGGGGCTCAACTTGTGCCCATAGCAAACTCGGTAGAAGCATCATTGAACACACAATGGCTTTCATTATATTTAAAACCTTTTTTAGCGATTAGACCCGCTATTGTTATTGGGACAGAACAACCTTTTTTGCGTAGGTATCGCGTTCCATTTCACACACTTCCACGGAGAAGCTAACATCTTTTAATGAAAATTGTGTTAACGCTTCAAGAACCAAATGGGAAAGTTGCTTTCGTTGTTCCAACGTCCGACCTGACAACATTCTTAATATCACATGAATGAAGGCATCTTCTTGTCCCGCCGTCAAAAAACTCTTGTATGGAACACTGCGTAATTTTATGTCTTCCGCTGTAAAAAGCGTCGATGCAATGCAGGCAGCTTTCACCGCTTCAAGCAGATCGACTGGTGGCACTTCTTGTTCTAAATTTTGACTGTACTCAAGAATACAATGTGGCATAAAGGCTCCTATTTAGATTTATTTTAACACCCTGCTGACTAATATCCACGCATGGGATCTACTGCGGATGGAATGCAATTGGTTAAACGATAGTGCTGTACATTGGAAGCCACTATCTGACTGGCACTAACAGGATGTGTCGGTGCTGATATATGTGGCAACACAGTGACGGATTGATGTCCCCAATAAGGGTGTTCTATGGGTAATGGTTCTTGCATAAAAACATCTAAAACCGCATGGGATAAATGCCCTTGATCAAGCAGAGTGAGCAAAGCCTTATCGTCAACAATAGCACCACGAGCAAAGTTGATGAGACTGGCGCCCTTAGGTAAATAGGATAAATTTTGCAGATTCAGTAGATGCTGTGTCTGCGTCGTCAAGGGTAACAGACAAACCAGCAAATCACTCTGACTTAACAAAGTAATCAGCCCATCTTCACCAGAGAAGCATTGGACACCCTCTATCTGCTTTTCACTACGGCTCCAACCTGCCACAGTAAACCCATTGTCTACCAAACGTTGTGCACTGACCTGACCCAACGCTCCTAGACCGAGTAACCCAATCCGACGATTTTTTGCCTCCACCATAGGACGCGGGCACCAATAGCCTTCGCTTTGCTGCTTTGCGTAGGCAGGCATATCTCGATGAAGGAACAAGGTCCAAGCCAAAACCGCTTCCGACATTGTTTTTGCCAACATAGGATCAACCAGGCGCACAATAGAAAATGTCGGTGAGGCCAACTCATTGATCATGCGCTCCACCCCCGCCCAAACACTGTGGACCCATTTTAGAGAAGGGAGAGCCAGCAAATCGTCGGGATTAGGATTGGCAACAATCGCAATGTCACACTCCTGCCTTTGCTCTAGTGTTAAGGCTGAAAATGGCAAAATCACCTCGTCTGGCATAGCCGCTGACAGCTGATTAATCCACACGGTCTGCTCAGCGGAACCAATACGACTGACAAACGGGATCATTTGTCGTATACCTGAGCCAAGTCTTTAAACCCTTTCAACTCAATCGCGTTGCCACTTGGATCTTTAAAAAACATGGTCCACTGCTCACCTGGCAAACCTTCAAAGCGAACGCTGGGTACCAGATCAAACGCGACATTGCTTTCAGTGAGGCGTTTGGCGAGTTTTTGCCACTCATCTAATGGCAAAATCAAACCAAAATGCGGCATAGGAACAAGATGATCTCCCACTTTCCCCGTATTCGTTGTTGGGCTGGGCTCACCCAGATGCAGCGATAACTGATGACCATAAAAATCAAAATCGACCCAAGTGTCTGTGCTGCGGCCTTCTGTACAGCCTAAAACTTGCGTATAAAAAGAACGCGTTTCTTCCAAAGAAGTGACGTGAAAGGCGTAATGGAATAAAGCTGACATAGGTACTCCTAACAACAAGATATGAGGTTAGAAAATACAGCACACACAGCAAAAGTAAACACGAAGCGTTACTGCCGCTTCATATATTTAGCATTAAGATAAAAAATGCGTGTCTTTTGCTGTTGTCATGAGAGTGGGGGTTCAGGCAAATCTTGAACAAACGCAGTAATGAATTCACGCGGTGGCAAAGGGTGACCAAAGTAGTAGCCCTGATAAAAAAAGCAATCTATTTCACGCAACCTGTCATAGTGTGGCAAGGTTTCCACCCCTTCAGCAAGTACGCTAATATTCAGCGCTTTCGCCATGGCAATCACCGCGTGAACAATGGCTTCATCGCTTTTATCCGTCAGCAAATCACGCACAAAAGATTGGTCTATTTTTAATCGATCTATGGGTAAAGATTTTAGATACTTAAGAGACGAGTAGCCGGTGCCAAAATCATCAATCGAAAGATGAACACCCAAAGCCTTAATCGCATTCATTTTGTCTAGGCATGAAGCAAGATCGTTTAATAACATATTTTCCGTAATTTCAAGGTCCACACAGCTGGCGGGCACATCGTGTTTTTCTAACTGAGCTTTCAACATAGGCAAAAAACCCGCCTGTTGAAATTGAATTGGGCTGACATTGATCGACATACGCCACGCTAATTGCCATTTCCCTTCTTTTAACCAAGTCGCGACTTGGGATAATGCTTCATTTAATACCCAATGACCTATTTCGACAATGAGCCCTATTTCTTCGGCCACTGGGATAAATTCAGCTGGAGAAATAAAGCCTTTTTTCTCATCTTTCCAGCGTATCAAGGCTTCGGCACCAATCAACTCATTCTTATCGTTGGTCTGCGGCTGGTAATATAAATCAAACAACTTAAATTCTGTCGCATGATGCAGGGCTTTTTCCATGTCAAGCCGCGCATCTGAAATCGCCTGCATTTCAGGCTTATACAAAGCAAATGTGTTACGCCCAGATTCTTTTGCTCGATATAAAGCCGTGTCCGCTTGCTTTAAAATCACCTCAGCCGAACCTTCATTGCCATCAAAAATAGTGGCGCCCAGACTGGCCGTAATATGCACTTCATGATGGCCTGCTTTTTTAACCTGCTGACACGCATACATCACACTGTCCGCAAAACCATTTATGGCTTTTTCTACTTGCTCTTTATCATCGCCCATCTTATTCAACAAAAAAGCAAACTCATCTCCCCCCATCCGAGCAAAAACAATATTGTCTTCTTTTAAGAACGAAAGTTGAGCAGCGACACAACACAATAATTGATCGCCAACATTATGCCCTAGAGAGTCATTGATCGTTTTGAAGCGATCTAAATCCATAAAAACCACAGCAGAATAATTCACACCCTGTTGTTGACGTTGTAACGCTTCATGAAGTTTATCGGCTAAATATTGACGGTTGGGCAAGTTTGTAATCGGATCATAATAAGCGAGATGATGGATGTGCGCTTCGGTTTCTTTGCGTTCGGAAACATCACGGATAAGCAGTAAAGTTTCAACCTGATTTTGTATCTTATACTTTGCCAGACGTATTTCGACAGGCAGTTCAACATGCTGTATCTGGTAAACCGTTTCAATCGTAAGAGGGGTATTCACTTGTAATGACGTCAAAATCTCAACAAATGGTGCCCAAGAAGCAGACGTATGCAATGACTCTAGCGACTGAGAATGCAGATCCGCGCTTTTACGTTTGAGCATATACTCTGCAGCGGTGTTAACCAGGGTAATGTTATTGCTCTCATCCAACAACAAAATACCATCCGCAGCGTGCTCAATCATGGCTTTAGTATGGCTATTACTGCGTTCTAAATCACTTAGAGCCATGCTTAATTTGCTCCACAAACGCGCAAAGGTGGCATGAAGATGACCCAGCTCATCGGATTTATGGTGACGGTAAAATGCCTTCGACAAAGGCAACGTCTGATTATGTTCAAGCGCTGATAATGACTCGGTCAAACGCATCAAAGGATGCGTCACCAAAAAATAGAAAAACAGTGAGATTAAAGAAGCCAGTAACACATCTTTGAACAAATTGTAGATAAGTGTCGACAGGTGTTCTTGAAACATTTCATCAAGCAAATAACGTTTTTCTGGCAAGACAATTAAATGACCTGCTTGAAACACTGGCTTCTCTAAACGCAACCTGCGGTCATACACCTGCAAGTCTGATAAAAAGTAATCCGCTAATGAATGAGAGATGGAGAAATTACGCTCTTTTGCAGTGGCACCAACGAACAGCTCACCAAGCTCGTCTCTCACTTCCACATGCGCAATAGAAGGCGTTAACAGTAAACTATTGATTTGCTGTTGAGCAAAATCCACATCTAATCGAAACATGGCTTCTGCTAATGGCTTTTCAACCACAGCAAGCAGCTCATCAAAATTCTGATCAATCTGCGTTTTCTGATGTCGAATTCCCTCAAAAAACTGAATGCCGCTGCTTAGCAAGCTCAGAACAATGGCTAAGGCTAACGTTAAAATTGCTTGTTTTATAAATAATGATCTAGAAAGAACAACACCCATTATCTCTCACTTAGCTTTCTATGCGTCACGACCATCGCATAACAATATCCACACAAAGACATTTGCACTTAGTATGCACATTACCAAGATTGCTGGATTATTCCTAACGAAAAAGCAAAGTATAAAAAAAATTTATGTACTTTCTGATATAAATCATAATTTCTTACGGACAAACAAAAAAAACCAGCATGCGTTCACATGCTGGCTTATAAACTAAGAACAATGTGGCCGAGTAGACCACTAAAAAGTGTTAGCCTATGACAGCGCCGTCTTCACGGGAGATAGCAACCACACTGGAACGAGGAACCGACTGCCCACCATTTGGCCAATGAGAATTACCATCTTCACCTGGGTGCTGAACACTGATAAACATAGTCGTTTTACTCGCATTCCAAGCAAGACCAGTGATTTCACACTCTTTTGGCCCTACTAGGAAACGGCGAATTTCACCCGTTTCTGGATCACCGACTAACATCTGATTATTGCCTTGACCTTGGAAGTCTTTTTCATTCGAATAGTTACCGTCTGTTTGAATCCACAACAAACCTTTCGAGTCAAACTTCAAGCCATCAGGCGAATTGAACATGTTGTCTTGATTAATGTTTTTAGAACCCGCATTCGCGTCAGTATATACTGCTGGGTTGCCCGCTAAGACAAACAAGTCCCACTTAAATTCCGCACTAGTATGATCTTCGTTCATTGGCATCCAACGTACGATCTGACCAAAATTATTTTTAACACGAGGGTTCGGGCCAACCGCTGGTGTCTCATCGCCACCAGCGTTTGGTTTAACACCACGATTCGAATTGTTTGTTAACGCGCAGTACGCCTCTACTTTATGTGGATGAGAGGCTACCCATTCTGGGCGATCCATCGTCGTCGCACCGACTTTAGAGGCCGCCATACGGGTATGAATCGCAATCTCCGCTTCTGTCATACCAGTGGTTTTTGGCGTTAGAGCTAGCCACTCACCGCGGTTATTGTCATGGAATTTGGCAACATACAGTGTGCCCTCTTCCAATAGATCACGGTTATTACCGCCGGCTAAATATTTGTGCTTAGAAACGAAACGGTACAAGAACTCACCACGCTCATCATCACCAAGGTAGACAACTACGTGACCATTTGCCGCAATGGTTAACTCAGCATTCTCATGCTTGAAACGGCCGAGTGCAGTACGTTTTTTAGGACGAGAAGTTGGATCCAAAGGATCAATCTCAACAATGTAACCAAAGCGGTTTGGCTCGTTTGGCTCTTTGTCTAAGTTAAAACGATCATCAGACAAAGCCCAGTTATAACGACCTTCGTTACTGACACCATAACGTTTGTAATCATCAGGCATTTTAAAATCTTTACTTGCAGTGAAGTAACCATTGAAATTTTCTTCGCAAGTTAAATAAGTACCCCATGGCGTCTGACCATTACCGCAGTTGTTCCAAGTTCCTTTTGCTACCACACCTTTTGGATCTTCAGAGGTTTGCATCCATTTATGGCCACGGGCAGGACCTGTAATGTCCATTTCAGTGTCAGCGGTGATACGACGGTTATAAGGAGAATCTTGAACAATGCCCCATTTACCACCGCGTTGATCGACTTCAATGATAGACACGCCGTGCGCCGCTTTGTTTTTGCGTACATCATCGGCGTTGATTGGCATACCATCCGCACGGTTAGCATGAAGTGTTTTTTCATTGGTGTATTCGTTGTTGATGGCCATAATTTGTTTGCCATCTTTTACAAAGAAAGCCATACCATCGTTGTGATCGCCAAAAGCCAATTCTTGAGACGCTCCAGTGCCGCCTGTCATTGGGTCAAAAGCCGGTGCATTACTGAATAATGGATCTCCCCAAGACGCCACCACTTCCCACTTATAACCTTCTGGCACCGTAATCGTATCCAGCGTGTTGGCTTTGACCATGCTGAACGCTAAACGAGATTCAGCGGTCTCTGCTGCAGCAAGCGCATTGCCAGCTGCCAATGTCGTAGAACCCATTACGAATGCACTCGCGCCAACCGCCGCACCGCCACTCAAAAAGCCACGACGAGACACCATTCTATGTGCTACTTCCTCAAACTCAACCACTTCTGGCGCTGGACGTACTAACTCATCTAATTCATCAAAGCTTAAGTTCTGTTTTTGTTCAATAATCATAATACTGCCCTATATTGTCTAATAGATTTATTTGATTCGTAGCGTTTTTAAGTAGCGCGCCCACAACGACGCAAACAACGCCTTCTCCCCTGCAAGAGAAGTTGTCTTAAATCTATAAACAAAACATGACATTAGGATGACAATTAAACGACATTATCATGATAAAGTTCGTTTAAGGATGTTAGCTATACCATTTTAAATCGAAGAACCGCGGTATAAAGCAAGCGCACCATGACGCACTTCCAAGCCCTCGCGAATGGATTTTTTTAAGCCTTTCACCACCAAAGCATAGGAATGATCAATCTGACGTTGAATTTCTCCCATTGGTAAATCGCCCTCTACGATAAGTGAATTCCAATGACGTTTATTCATATGATAAGCGGGAATCACATCACTGAAGACATCACGCAACTCAATGGCATGATGCGGATCACATTTTACATTGAGTAACAGACGCCCCTGATACTGACTTAATAACGCAAACATTTTGCCTTGAACTTTAAACACCGGGGTATGATCGTCAAAGGGATAATCTTCAATCGATTCAGGTTTAGATAACAGGTACTTTTTTATCGCTAAACTATTCACCAACAGCATCCTATCTAGCATGTTATAAAACATTCTTAATGAATAAATAAACTTCGCTCAACAAACTTGCAAGCAGCATAAATAAAAAAACCGCTTACTGATGACTCAATAAGCGGCTTCTATTAAAGAGGACAGTGAAGACATTTATGCTTGGTGAGCCAGATACTCATCATAGGTGCCTTGGAAATCAATCACTTTTTTCCCTTTGATTTCGATGACTCTGTTTGCCAAAGAGGACACAAAAGCCCTGTCGTGGCTAACAAAAATCAAAGTACCATCAAACTCCAACAAAGCGTTGTTTAACGCTTCGATGGCTTCCATATCCATGTGGTTAGTCGGCTCGTCCATGACCAAGACGTTTAAGTCCATCATCATCAACTTACCAAACAACAAACGGTTTTTCTCACCACCAGAACACACTCGTACTTTCTTATTGAAATCATCTGCGGTGAACAACAAACGCCCCAACATAGCACGTACTTTTAGATCATCGTGCTTGGCAGTACGCCATTTTGACATCCAATCGAACAGGGTTAAGTCGCAATCGAAATCTTCAGTACTGTCTTGTGGGCAATACCCAATCACTGCGTTTTCGGCCCATTTAATCTCACCCTGCTGAGCATCTAACTCATTCATTAGGCATCGTAAAAAAGTGGTTTTACCCGCGCCGTTTTCACCGATAATTGCCAATCTTGAGCCGGCTTCTAAAATCATATTGCCGCCGGTAAACAGCAACTCATCGTAACCATGACCAAGGTTTTCTAAAATCAACGCATGACGGTGAAGTTTCTTGTCTTGTTTGAAGCTCAAAGAAGGCGTCATACGACTGGATTGTTTGACTTCCGCTAATTCAATTTTTTCCAATTTTTTAGCACGAGAGCTGGCCTGTTTGGCTTTTGAGGCGTTCGCAGAAAAGCGATTCACAAACGCTTGGAGGTCATCCATCTCGGCACTTTTCTTCGCGTTCTCAGTGAGTAACTGTTCGCGAATCAAAGACGACGCTTCCATGAAGTATTCGTAGTTACCCGGATAAATGCGCAACTCACCAAAGTCAATGTCTGCCATGTGCGTACACACAGAGTTCAAAAAGTGACGATCGTGGGAAATAATAATCATGGTGCATTTGCGTTGATTCAACACACCCGCCAACCAGTTAATGGTATGAATGTCCAAGTTGTTGGTCGGTTCGTCCAATAACAAAATATCAGGGTTCGCAAACAAGGCTTGTGCCAACAACACACGCAACTTCCAGCCCGGTGCCACTTGACTCATCAAACCAAAATGAAATTCTTCCGCAATGCCTGCTTCCAACAGAATATCACCTGCACGACTTTCCGCACTGTAGCCATCCATTTCAGCAAATTCGGCTTCCAACTCCCCCGCACGCATGCCGTCTTCTTCACTCATTTCCGGCTTGGCATAAATCGCGTCACGCTCTTGTTTGACTTTCCAAAGTGCCACATCGCCCATAATAACGGCATCAACAACCGTATATTCTTCAAAAGCAAACTGATCCTGACTTAAGGTACCCACTTTTTCACCAGGGGTAATAGACACGTTACCAGAAGTCGGTGTTAGTGCCCCACTGAGGATTTTCATAAAAGTAGACTTACCGCAGCCATTCGCGCCAATTAGGCCATAACGATTACCGTTACCGAATTTTGCCGAGATGTTTTCAAACAATGGCGTTGCGCCAAATTGCATGGTGATATTAGCCGTGGAGATCAAAGGAAAAAGCCCTAAACAAAGAGAAAAGAAAAACGTTTATATAGACCACTAAATTAGGGTCGAAAGACAAACACAAAGATGGGCGAATATAGAGATTTCGTCAGCTAAAGTCGAGGATTAAGTGATGTTTTTTTGAACGTTTGCCAGCGGTGTTTCTTCTTTGCCTTGGGCGGAAGGCGAGGATGTTTCTGTCTCTGGCGTTGTTTGAAAATTCTCGGCCGTCGTTGGTGATGCCTGAGACTTGTGCGGTTCCGCGGCGGCTTTTTTGGTATCAAGCGTTAAATAGGCTGTGAGCTGCGCGATGACAAAGCTCAATACCTCCTTGCTGGCACCGTTAAGTAAATTTTTTCTGGCGTTTCGAGTAATGTCCAATTGAGTCGTTGCGCCCAAGACAAAACTAGCCAACAACCCAGCCGGGCTGGTGGCTTTGCCAAGCAAATTATCGATGGCCTTATCACGGGATATTTTAGCGCGTTTTTCCAAGATCTGAGTACGCAAATAAAGCCGATCTCGCTGTTTGTACATACGGTTAATACCAAACATAATCAGTCCTCATCCGTTGGAATAATAGCATCTAAAGTACGGGTAAAATTCATGCCCTCAAGAGTACGTTTAACCAAATACAACAAAACAACGGCGCTGATAAAAGTAATTAGGGTGGCGGTTAGCAAGATACCCACCAACGAAAAACCATAACTCCACGCAACCGCCGCACCTGTTGCTATGATGAGCAACCACGTGGTTAATATAAGAAAAACCACACCACACATTAAGGCAAGGAGCTGGGCGCTCGACGCCACCCATAACTTCGCTTCTAACGCCCCTAGCCCTAACACACTCTTTAGCCAGCTTTTATGGGCTTCAGCCACCGCATCAAGATCCGATGGCGCTTGCTGTGGTTCAGAGTGAGGTGCTTCCATGAATGCTTTCCTAATACTTATTTACGCTTGCATAATAAACTAGCGGCTAGAGCACCCGCTAAAAAGGCAATACCAATGGTCTTAACAGGATGCTCTTTGGCATACTCCCCCACGGCAGAAGAAATTTTTTCCGATTGATTTTTGGCCGTATCTGCAATTTTGTGAGCTTGTTCACTGATTTGCTGAGCCACTTCTTCAATGCGCTCTTGGCTTTGCTCTTTCATCTCAGCCGCACTATCAACCCCTTTATGGGCGGCTTCGGCTGCGTTATTTACTTTTTCATGGGCTTTTTCTTGGGTCGTGCTTTTGGTAGTTGTAGCCATTTTTCATTCTCCTTTTAGAATTAAAATTTTCTTTCCAACGCCAATATAGCGACGAAAAACGGCCCCTTCTTGGACCGCTCTTTTGACTGGATAAACAGTCTAAAAAGATAAAAATGAGATTCTTTGTTTTGCCACCAGTTGCGCAACAAAACGAAAAAACATTTATTTACCTTTCCTTACTTACACTACGGGGTTAATTAGCCGTGGTCAAATGCACTCACCAAAACACCTCTTCTTTCCTTTTTTTATAATCAATCTTTAAAATAAACGTATTATTGCTCAAGATAAGACAGTTAAATAAAAAAAAGCAAACTCGTGCCACCTGCACAGTTTGCCTTTTTAGGATAAACTCATAAAGATACCTATTGGTTTGCTACAGATTGACTGTCCATCCGTATATTCTGTAAGCAACACTATTTTTTCACATCGACCCAAGCATCCCAGCCTTTCCATTCATCCAGATCAAAATCACTGTTCACTTCCACGCTCTCATGTTTATCAGGATGACGTTTAAACACCTGCACATTGATGAACTTTTTAATTAAGCGAGACATAATGCTCCTCCTTATCCTTAATAATTTTGGAAACATTAGGCTAGCACTGAAAAATGCAAGGATACGTCAGAAATAGCTAAAGAAAGTCTCTTTCCCCATTCGATGGACAAGGCTCCACGTTCTTGACATAGAATGCTTATAAAAAGGAAAAGTGACCGCTTTAATCAATAAAAGGCATAAAACCGACACTTTAATATGAGATCAACTAGACCAGTGACGAGCTGAAGCCACTGTATTTTTTAATAAAGGCCAATCCAATAAGCTACGCTGATAATCACCTGCCTTACCATCAAGACAAATACCATAAATATCTAATCGAAAAGCTAAAATCGCAAAAAAAGCATCAACAGCTCCAGCTTTATCAAACATAAAGGGGCCCTTAGCCTGCGCAAAAATAACCTTTATGCGCTCAATATCTTCTTGTATTACCCCATTAAAATCAGCCAAAGGTTCGATTTTTTCAAACGTAAACGGGCAGCGAGAACGTAAACTAACAAAACCAGAGTGCATTTCCATGCACAGACTTCTAGCTTGCGCTCTTTCTGACTGCTCCCTTGGATACAATGCCCCATCTGAGCATTCATTAAAATACTCCACAATCGCCAAAGAATCGCACACAACAAAATCATCAACCAGTAACGCTGGCACCAAGCCTGTTGGTGAATATTTCAGTACTTCAGCTTTATAACCAGGTTTCTCTAAATCTATCAATATAAGATCTGGTTGAATGTTGACCAATCGAGCACATATAAAAGCACGAAGTGACCAAGTAGATAAGGTTCCCACAACTAACTGCATACGACATTTCCTTGTTATATTTCAGAAAAGTAATCAGATCTACTTCAGCTTGGTGACTAAAAGTTGCTCAACCCTAACGCCTTCCAAATCCAATACTTCGAACTTATAGCCTTCATGAACAAAAAAATCAGTACGCTTTGGCAAACGCTTCAAGCTATAAGTAATGAACCCTCCCAAGGTTTCATATTGGGTGCGATCTGGAAACTCTTCAATGCCCAAACTGCGCATCACATCATTGATCGGTGTAAGCCCTTCTATTAACCAAGAATTTGCGTCACGCTGAACGATTTGTTCTTCGTCATGAGGCGTTAATAAGCCCCCCATAAAGCCGCCTAACAAATCTTTTACTGTCACAATACCAACGATAGTGGCGTACTCGTTAACAATAACAGCAAACGCTTGTGGCGCGACTTTAAAGGCATTGAGAGCCTCTGAAAGAGTCAGCGTTTCAGGCAAATAGAACACATCTTTGTCAATTTTTTCTGGCTTAATGTGCGCCGGTTCACCCTTTAACACCAAACGTAAAATTTCTTTTGATTCTATAATGCCTTGGATTTTATCCAAACTGCCATCACACACTAAAAAATCATTATGGGGATGATCAATGATTTTCTGACTAATCTCTTCACTACTGTCATCAATATCAAAATAAATAATCTGATCTCTTGGCGTCATGGTACTGGAAATGCTTCGTGTTTCTAATTCAAACACATTACCGATTAACTGATATTCTTGTCGCTGTAGACTGCCATCTTCCGCCCCAGCGTCCATCATGGCAACAATGTCTTCCGTGGTAACGATTTCTTCACGCTCAATCGGCACATTCAAGACTCGCAAAATGGTATTGGTTAAGCCGTTAAATAGAAAAACCACTGGCGTTAGTATAAACGTCACCCACAGCATGGGCGTTACCATACGGATAGCCACGGCTTCAGGCATGATAATCGCCAAGCGTTTTGGCAATAAATCAGCGAATAAGATGAACAAGGATGTAAGACAAAGAAACGAAAAGACAAAGCTGATTTGATCTAATAATGGCCCAGAATAAATCAAGTTCACGACTTGCCTGATATAAGGCGTTAACGTTTGCTCACCGATAATACCGCCTAAAATAGCAATAGCATTTAGGGCTATCTGAATCATCGCGAAAAATGCACCAGGCTTTTGCTGTAATTTTATCACCGCCTGAGCTTTTACGTTGCCTTCATCTGCGAGCACTCGCAGTTTGATTTTCCTCGCGGCGGCCATGCCTATTTCAGACATAGCAAACAGGGCACTGGCTATAATCAGCAAGCCAATACTTAGCATATCACTCATTTTGATCTCTCTTGTTGCTAGGAAGACGGAACCAACTCTCAAATAGACATTCCGACATTATTAAAGCAGCATTATAGAAGGTAGTTAAATCGATACAATGCTTATTTTCTATACTTTCAGAAGGGTTATAGACGATACTCAACATACAGATGACACCGTAAAATAGCGCAATAAGATTTTTTAACTCACCCATCAAGGTCGATCATGATTATCACACTAACCACTCCCGCTATGCTATTCCCTGCGGTTTCATTATTGCTACTGGCTTACACCAATCGCTTTGTCACCTTGGCCTCCATTATTCGTAACTTTGATCCGAAATTGGAAGATGAAAATATCAAAGAGCAAATTGCTAACCTACGTAAACGCATTTATTTGATACGTCGCATGCAAGAAGCAGGGGTAATCAGTTTCTTTCTTTGCGTATTGTCGATGATGGCAATCTATCTAGAATACCAACAAGCAGGCAGCTATATCTTTGGTGCCAGCTTGGTTTGCCTCATGTATTCTCTGTATTTATCCGTTCGAGAGATCACCATCTCATGTGATGCCTTAGAGCTGCATTTACAATACTTTAGTACCAACTTTAAACAGCATAATCGCAAAAAATAATGTTAATGACGCAATACGTGAACATTAAAACCTTTTAGTGAAGAGGTACCACTTGCGTAATGAGAAAAATACTCTGCGAAATTTTCATCCATGACTTTTTTGTGTGTCAAACTGGCGTGACGAAGAAAAAGTACACCCTGCTTACGAATGGCAATGCCCTGATGGGACACATTCATATTGGTGCCAATCCATTGTTTTAATGACCAGTCAGGACGCACCATGCTAATCACACTGCCAGAGGGAATACGATCTAGTAACGCTTGGTCTACTCGCCCCTCAGCACCAACAAACAACGCAGTCAAAGGCACGTAAGGTAGGTAAGCAGGTTCTGGTGAAAAAGCGCTGCCCTCGGCTTTTAGCTGACCCAACAGCGTTGTGCACTTATTAGAAGATGTGGCATCACAGCCTAAAATCTCACCAGTAAGATGCTGGTACCAAGCGGCTTTATCGATAAGGGTTTGCGCCACTCGGGCAGCACCTCCCGCCACTTCTGGCGTGATATCCAGTAATTTGTCTTGATTGTTGTGAAACCAATCCAAACTGGGGAAATGATTACGTGACACAAAAGACACCTCCCCATTTTTGTAGCGCAGTGCCATTAGGTTGGCTTCAAACTCAGCCGAAGACGTCGACATAACACCTGCCAACAAAGTTTCAACATAAGTCGTGCAATCAAATACATCAAAACGCATCAAAGGATCTTTGTCATATTTCCCTTGCTCCCCTTCACCAACACTGCCGCCGACATACACAGCCCCCAATAACACCTGACTCAAGGCATCCATTTTTTCGACGTAAGATGAGGAGTCTTGTGTAACGTGATGGCGGTCTAGCGTCTGAAAAAAAAGCGCTTTATTCGCCGCATCAAGCCCATTGACCGACACTGAGTCCGTTGCGCTTGCTGGTACTGCGATCGGAGATAAAATACCTAAAACCAATGAGCCAACCATTAACGCTCTTTTCATTCTATGACCCATATACACATCCCCATTACGACCAATATCCGTCACACACATAAAAAAACAATCACTGGTTAAAAAACACCCTCTTTATATGCTAGTATTTAACCCAAGTTAAAAAAATGACGCTGCAGGTATAAAAGCAATTTATGCAAATCAACAACACTTCATTTCCTTATGGTCAACAAGGCTTACAACGCAGCCAAGACAGATTAGACCTCGCCAGCCAAAAAGTTGCCAACGCATCGACTCAAACGCTTGGTCAAAATAGCACCCAAGCTAACGCTAGATATGGCTCCGCCATTCAAGACGGCTTACTGGAAGCCAAAAGCAGTGAGCTAGAAGCGAAAGCCAATGCTAGAGTCATAGACGCCTCCGATAAAACCATCGGTCGACTCATTGACATCACGGTTTAGACAAAACGCTGCAATACGCAAGTAATTCGCGCACCTCAACTTTTGAGGTAAAACGTACAATGCGTTTCACTTCTTGCCCATCCTGCAACAGGATTAAAGTGGGCCAAAGCTTAACACCAAATTGCCGCCCAAGTCGTTTCCCTTTACCATCAAAGACCTTGATATGAGCCATGTCAGCATTTGACTTCATTGTGTCCTCTATGGCGTCACGAGCCGCTTGACAGTGTCCGCACCAAGGCGCACCAAACTCCAACAGAACAGGTCCCTTTAAACCTTCAATTTCTTCAAGGCTGGGTGCCTCTTCGGCATATTCTGAATTAAAACCGATGGTCATTGCCTGCATCAAAAAATCCTCTTTTCACCATTTGAATAAGCCACACTGCTGTGAGATAAAGCACTGTCAAACCACAATCATAAGATAAGGATAAAACACCATGTTCAGCCACATTATGTTAGGCGCCAATGATGTACAAGCGTCAAAAGCATTTTATGATGCAACGTTTAAAACACTTGGCTATGGCGAAGGCTTTGTTGATCCAAAAGGTCGATGCTTTTATCGCACAGATACTGGTACCTTTGCGATTACGAAACCAATAAACGGCGAAGCGGCCAGTCACGGCAATGGTAGCACGATTGGTTTTTCAGCTACATCTGAAGAGGCGGTAAAAGCTTGGCATGCGGCAGGGGTAGCAAATGGCGGAACCAGCTGTGAAGACGCGCCAGGGATTCGCTCATTGGGAACCATGAAATTGTATTTGGCGTATTTAAGAGACCCATCAGGTAATAAACTTTGCGCCATGTATAGACTGTAAACACACAATCATTATTAGGTAGTGACCATGGATCACTACCTAATAACGTTAAACTCTTCTCGACATTCATCGGAACCCATTTCAAACTCGCGACAAATCCAAGGACGATTGTCATAAATAGTACAGAGAAACGTGTTTCTATCGACCGCAGAGCACCAGCCATCGTCGAGCCTCAGCATGGTCTCACCACCCCACTCATCGACCGATATGTGCCTATCTGGTACGCCAGTGTCACTGATGATCATCACCTCCATGCGACAACAGCATGCCTGACATTGCGAGCAAGTCACACTAGAGTCAACGATATTCTTGAGAGCAATGGTCATAAGCCGCCACGAGTGATTGAGAAAAACGCAATATACACCTGATCTCAATGAGAAGATATTAACCAGATTAATATCGAGAGAATCTTTGTCGCTGTTCAGGGCCATCGACTAAAAAGCCCCCATTGATGAGGGCTTCCTGAATAACGCCAACACTTACACCTTAAATTTCACCACCAACTCATTAAGCTCTATCGCCAATCGCGTCAGCTCTGCCGTACTGGCGCTGGTCTGATTCGCTCCGACAACCGTTTGCGCGGCCAAGTCACTAATGGTTGTGATATTGCCATCTATTTCTTTTGCCACGTTAGACTGCTCTTCTGCCGCACTGGCAATGACATGATTACTGTCGCTGATAGCAATAATGCGTGCGGTAATTTGCTCTAATGCCTTAGACGCTTCAGCGGCAACGGTTTGTGCTTGGTTGGTTTTTTGGCTTGTGCTTTCCATAGACGTCACCGCCTCATTGGCCGAAAGCTGAACCTGACGTACCATGGTCTCTATTTCACCGGTGGACTCTTGGGTACGATGGGCAAGATTTCTGACTTCATCGGCGACAACCGCAAAACCTCGACCCGTTTCCCCCGCACGAGCCGCTTCTATCGCCGCGTTTAAGGCCAACAAGTTGGTCTGCTCTGCCACGGCTCGAATCACATCTAGAATCTGACCAATTGAGGCCACTTGCTCGGCCAATTGATTAATCACTCGAGTGCTGTTCGTCATCTCTTTATTCATATCAAGAATCACAGCCGTTGTTTCACCAACTCGCGCTTTGCCTTCTGCCGCCAATGTGGCTGAATCAGCAGACGCTTCTGAGGTTTGCTGCGCTGTTCGAGCCACTTCATCCACCGCCGAACTCATTTGCGCAATAGCAGAGGCAGCCGATTGAATCTCGTTATTTTGCAACATCAAACTATTCGACGAACTTTCCGTGACAGAGCTTAATTCTTCCGCTGCCGATGCCAACTGGCTAGAAGAATCACCAATGTGAACTATGGCCTCTCGTAGATTCCCCTGCATCGATTTAAGTGCATTGGTTAAACGAGTCAATTCATCCTTACCTTCTGGCACAATGGCCTGTGTCAAATCCCCTTTAGCAATGATCTCGGCAGAATTCACCGCATCTAAAAGCGGCTTGTTAATGCTCTTTGACAGTACCATGGCAATCGCGACCCCCAACGCCACAGAGATGGCTATCACGATATTGATCAAAACAAAGCCTTCGTCATACGTTTTTACTGAGTCTAAAGCCGCTTCATCCGCTTCCTTTTGATTTGCTGCCACCATGGCTCGCAGCATCCTCACCATGTCATCAGCTGCGTCGTTCATTTCAGGTAGAAGCACTTCGGCTGCCAACTGATCCCCCTTCATGACCAATTCAGTCACTTGTCCTTGCAGTCTATAATAATTACTTTCTTGTTTCATAAACTGCTCAAGCGAACGTTTTTCACTCTCTGTATCAATAGTTACTTCATATTCGGCACGCGCCTTGGCAACATTCTTTTTTATTCTATCAAGCGCAGAAAAGGCTTCTTTTTTACTCTCTTCGCTTGTTGAACTTAATAACCTTAATGTAAAAATCCTGACCCGCATCAGATCCGTACTCATATCCCCCAAGCTTGTAATAGCTGGCAAAACATTTGTTTCAATCAATTCTGAATTTGAGCGAATCTTATCCATCGTAGCAATACCAACGCCACCTAGAATAATCATCAAAATGATTGCCGATGAAAAACCCATCAATAATCGCGATCGAATATTTATATTCCTTAACATTACCTTATCCTCTTTTCGTATTTAACACTCAAAAAGCAGTCACCTGACAGAACAGCCAACGGCAGAAAACAACAAAAACTGTAAAGCAAAATAGCGGTAAAGATTCTCATAATAAAATGCTTACCGATGGCTTTTTATTTTTCAGACATTAAGGTTTCATTTAAAAACCAGCTTTCAAAACTCTGTGTCGACAACGGTGGAGAAAATAAATACCCTTGAATGACGTCATATCCTATTGCTTTTAAGTAAGACAATTGTTGTTGTGTCTCTACCCCTTCTGCTATAGCCACAGCGCCTATTTTCTTACTAATAGAAAGCACCATATAACTTAACTCTACAGAAAGCTTATTCTGTAGCGCACTGACAAACGCTCTATCTAGCTTTAGCTGGGAGACTGGAAACTTTAATAATCTTTTTAAATTTGAGTACCCAGTCCCAAAATCATCTAATGAAATAGTCACACCGATCGAATGAAGCTCGCTAACAACATCAACAAAAGGATCTGATGGCTTTATTTTCTTACTTTCCGTAACTTCCAGCACCAAGCAAGTCGCCATAAGACTATTCTGCTCCAAGATGGTCTGAATCTCGTTTTTTAGGCTAGGACAGCTAAAGCTAAGCGGAGAAAAATTAACGGCAATAAGAGGGACATTTATATTTTTTTTACGCCACGCCGCCAGCTGTCGACAAGCTCCACGGAGTACCCATAAATCCAGTTCAGCAATGAAACCAAAGTTTTCTGCTAATGCAATAAACTCGTCAGGGGCAACATGCCCTAACTCTTCGTTATGCCATCTAGCCAACACTTCAACACCATAAAGCTGATTACTCGACACGTTAATTTGAGGTTGATAATGCAGGGCTAATTTGCTCTGTTGCAAATCTGTTCTTAACATCTGAGCCATACTTAAAGACTGACGGCTATCACGCAAATAGGACTCCACATAGTCACTAGGAGTAGGGCAAGCCTCTTGTATAAGCAAGCTACAAAAATGCTGACCAAGTAACTGAAACGTCTCTACTTGCACCTTAATTTTATAAGACTCACTCTGAGTAGGCATGAAGGTGAGAGTGATACTTTTTCCGACAATACGCCTAAATTCAGCAACAGAGTAAATGCGCTGTTCGGCTTCAGACCAAAAGCAGCCCAGAGGCAATAGAGCGTCATTTTTTGAATAAAAACGCGAGGAAGACAACATTTTTTGCGCCTGATTGTTACACGAAACAATCACATCATTACTGTCTAATACAATAAAGCCATGATTCGTTTCTTGTAACTCCTGCCAATCATGTCCAGTATTCATCCCCTCTGTTTTCACAAGTCAATCCTTCTACTGCATGCTTCGATTAACACCAGACACGGTCTTTTATTTGTCTTTAAGACACAAACCTTCACCAATATTGCCTATATGGCAAAAAGTGTCAAGCAAATTGCCTGTCAGGTTTTGCCATATAGGCAAAATTAAACGGATAATCTTGCCATGAATATTGGCCACGTTATTAAAACCTTACGTATTCAACGTAAGATGACACAAGAACAAATCGCACTGGAAGCTGACATGGCCACCAGCAATGTGTCACGAATTGAAAAAGGTCAGAGACAACCTTCCCAGAAAGTATTACAAAAACTAGCTAAGGCACTCAATACAAAGCCTTCTACATTGTACGCTGCAAGCGAACAACCCCTAGAAGACATAGCTGATTTTTTAAGGCAGGAAGAGAATACAGAGAAAAATGTAGGAACAGACTCCCTAACCTTCACTCAAGATACAAAAATTCTAATCACTTTATTCAATGAACTAACACCTAATAATAAATCTTTATTATTAGAACAACTTAAAATCTTACACAAATGGCAAACTAAAATTGGCCAATAAGGCAAAATCTGCCAGCAAAGTCATTAACAGAAGCCCACGGCAAAACGCACCCTAGGCGCCATAATAAAAAATCGCAAAATAATGGCAAACCGTTCCAGCGAGCACAAACAAATGCCACACCAGATGGCCGTAGTGCAATTTCGAGTCGATCACAAAAAACACCACTCCCAAGGTGTAAAGCACGCCGCCCAATACCAACAAAAGTAAGCCATTCGGTTCCATTAGGGAGACAAGTGGCTTAATAGCGATAAGGATAAGCCAACCTAAAACAACATATAAGGTCGTAGAGAGCGCAGGATGAGATGCCTTTCCAAAGGCTTTAAGGGCCACGCCAACCAGAGCCAACGTCCAAACCGCCGCCAGCAGCGACCATCCCCAGACGCCTTGTAACACCCCCAAGGTAAACGGTGTATAAGTGCCTGCAATCAGTAAATACACTGCCGAATGATCTATCACACGAAATACATATTTCGCCTTACCTTTTGGCATTGCATGATAAAGTGTTGATGCCAAATAGAGCAAAATCATCGTGCCAGAAAAGATACTAACGCCGACTAGAAAACTCACGTCAGCGTAATCAATCGCACTTAAAATAAGAAACGGCGTACCCACAATTGCGGCCACTAGCCCCAAGCCATGGCTGATACTATTAGCGACTTCTTCGCCTAACGACTGTCCTCGATTGGGAACCGCAGAAAAGAACTTTTTCATACTCAACGCCTCCTAAGTGAAGAAATAAAAGCATGAAACAAATAAGCGTATTTAACAACGAAAGACATTGAATAAATAAAGCAAATCAGAAGAAAACCAGCGGCAATACTTTTCAGCGTTTACACACCATAGGTGCCTGATAATCAAGTTTCAATAATTTGAAATAATTCTCTCCCAACGCAATATTACGAAATGCGTTATCATCCAAATATTGAAGTATGCGACTCGTGGCCTCTAATTCTTTCTGGTAAACCTTAAAATTATTTCCTCGGAAGGCAACAAAATCCGAGCCTGGCAAAATACGTTCTGCATAACGATTAAGAAAAGCCACATACAAAGGCTGATTGGCTGCTTTGCTAAAATAATAATCCTCTAAAATTCGCCATGATATATCGATCATCAAATTCGGATATTGGTCCAACAATCGCGACAAAATAGCAATATGTTCAGAGGCCTTCATGTTTGTCTGCTCATAAGACAAGCCCATGTGCGCCCAGACTATTTTGTTATGTGGATACAAGGCTAACGCCCGTTCCATTAAAGGCAAATACAAGGTAGGTGAGGCATCGTTCCCTATGTCTGAATGAATGGTGATTGGATAATCTCTCGCTCTTAACTCCGCCATAAAACCGGCCCATTGAGTAATATCTTGAGGAGTAGCGGGTTTATGACGATTATTGAATTGCGCTTGCTTCACCAAATTGACCTCCCCCATCCAATGAAATAACCCTGGGTATTCCTTTTCATAAAGCGTCATCAGGGCGACAGTGGGCTCGGGGTCGGACAAATCAGTAAAGGTCATAGACAATGTCAGATGAAGATCATCCGGTTTGTATTCCAGCATATTCGCGGCATTGACAAAATCATTACGCGTGGTAGGCGACACGGGCGTACCAGGGCATTTTAAATAATTAGAACAAAGAGAGTCTGACGGTAGCATTTGCCCGATGCCATACACGTTAGCAAATCGAACACTGGTCTGCGATAAGTAGTCATTCACCTCATTAAACGGAATAGCCCGGCCATCAAACGGACGATAATGCAAGTGCGTATCCACCACAGCGGTGTAGGGTTCAGTTTGTCTGTCATAACAAGCGGATTCTCCTTTGAACGAATCCAATGAACGCAAAACTGGCGTGTTATCGGAAGACGCACATCCACTCAGCAACAAAGAAACCAACAGACCACATGGTAAACAACGACGCATAACACACATTCCCAACAGTTTACAGGCTCAATAAGGTAAACACTTTAAAGCATTACAAAACATCTCTGCCTCTGTGTAAACCACTGTTCGATGTTTATCTTAAACCTCATCCAATTGACTCAAAGTAAGGCGCGATGTAATCACTAGGTAAGAAACAAGAGCAGCACGCCAAACAAAATTCGATACCAACCAAACGCCACAAAGGTGAACTTTTCTAAAAACACCATAAATAACTTCATCACCACAAACGCACTAAGAAAGGCGACAACAAAACCAAACACCAAGGGTTGCCATTGCTCGCCAGCAAATTCCTGATAGTTTGACAGTAAATCATAACCTGAGGCCGCCATCATCACCGGTAAGGCTAATAAAAAAGAAAACTCAGCACTGGCTTTCCGGCTTAACCCCACCAGTAAAGCCCCCACTATGGTGGAGCCGGCTCGACTAGTGCCAGGAATAAGCGCTAATAGTTGCGCAACCCCAACCCACAACGCTTGTTTAAAGCTCAAGTCATCTAAATTTTCAACACTGGGAGATCGATGCTTAAGCCACCTTTCCACCATTAAAAAAACAATACCACCCACAATAAACATGGTGGCCACAACCGACACGGAAAACAGGGCTTTTATTTGGTGACGAAACAAAAAGCCCACTATAGCAACGGGTAAAAACGCCACAAAAACTTGACACCACAAACGACAATGCCGAAGTGTAAAACGCGCTTTATAATTGGCGATAACAGCCAAAATCGCCGCCAGTTGAATGATCACCTCAAACGCTTTATTACCCTCTGTTTGCTCCATACCCAGCCACTGACTGACCACAATCAAATGACCCGTTGAAGAGATAGGCAAAAACTCCGTTACCCCTTCCACCAAACCTAAAATGCCACTCTGTAATATATCCATCGTTGTTGACCTAAGTTATTCCTCGAACAAGTGTAAAAAAATGCTTGGCTTTTTTTGAAATGGGCCATACTAAAAGGGCAACACTATAGACAAAGAAATGTGAAAGAAAAGTAAAAAGTCGAGCAACATGGTTTCATCTGAAAACATTATCTTTGCTTTGACCTATGATCATCAAAACGCTATTTTGTACGGTGCTTTTTTCACCCCTGCCGTACAAAGCTGTTTTCTCATAGGAACGACCCATGTCCACCCACCACTACTATCAACTGCAAGGCTACTTTCGCGAACTGATTGAGCTAAAAACCCTCAAATCAGGCAGCAAGTTGCCATCGGAGAGAGAGATAGGGGAACAATTCAAACTTACCCGCGTCACGGTTCGGCAAGCACTGCAAAACCTAGAAGCTGAAGGTCTTATTTATCGACAGAATCGTAAAGGCTGGTTTGTCACACCACCTGCTGTGGTATACAACCCATCCAGTCATCTTAGTTTTAATTTGTACGTCACGGAACAAGGCTTCGTGCCGCATACAGAAAAATTGATGCAACAAATTGAACCCGCCAACGCCTATATTGCCCAATTAATGAACATTCCTGAGCACGCACCAGTGCTGTATCTTCATCGCCGCCGCTATATCAATCAACGCCCCGTATTGATTGAAAAAATGTACATCAACACAAGATTATTACCCGGCATCGAAAAAGAAGACCTTACTCAGTCTTTAAGCCAGCTGTTGAAAAATAACTATCAGCGGGAATATCGAGACATGGATTTGGTCTTTAAATCCACATCGTTGCCAAGCAGCGCCGCCGATGATTTGGGCATTTCAGCAGGCCAGCCGGGCTTACACATCGAGCGCATTAACTACACGGCAGACAAACAAGTACTTGAGGTGGATTACGAGTTTTGGCGGCATGATGCCGTTACCATCAACATCGCCATCCGAGACTGACCGACCTTGTAGCACCCTACTTCCAGCGCCTTTTCCTTAGAAAGGGCTTTTTCCTGTCGCCCCAGCCTAATAAATTCATTCTTATGTCATCGATTTGACATATTTGGCTGATATCTTGCTTAACCAATCTGGTCTATACCAGTTTAAATCAATCTCAAATGATGAAAGATGGAGAAGTGAAGATGACTATTAAGCCCTTGATAAAAAGTCTTAGTGCTATCGCCGGTATCGGTATGGTTTCCATAGCCGCTCACGCAGCAACAACAGAACTCACTGTCTACTCTGCCGTAGAAGCGGAAGATTTGAAAAAATACGCGGCTCGCTTCAATCAAGACCATCCAGACATCAAAATCAATTGGGTACGTGACTCAACAGGCATAGTCACGGCTAAACTACTAGCAGAAAAAGCCAACCCTCAAGCCGATGTCGTTTGGGGCTTAGCGGCGACGAGCTTAATGCTGCTCAAAAACGAAAATATGCTCGAAAGTTACAAGCCAAAAAACTACGATCAACTGTCCCCTAAATTTAAAGACACATCAGAAAATCCTGTGTGGACGGGCATGGACGCGTGGATGGCCGCCATCTGCTACAACACAGTCGAAGCCGAAAAACTTGGCTTACCCAAACCGACTTCGTGGCAAGATCTCACAAACCCTGTTTACAAAGGCCACATCGTAATGCCAAACCCAAGTTCATCGGGCACAGGCTATCTGGACGTCAGCAGTTGGTTGCAACTGTTTGGTGAAGACAAAGGCTGGGAGTACATGGATGCGCTTCACAACAACATTGGCACCTATACGCATTCAGGGTCTAAACCTTGTAAATTAGCGGCATCAGGGGAAACCGCTATTGGTATTTCATTTGCTTTTCGTGCGGCCAAATCCAAAAAAGAAGGCGCACCACTGGACATCGTTTTTCCAACCGAAGGTTTAGGCTGGGACATGGAAGCCACGGCCATCATCAAAGGCACAGACAAGCTTGAAGCAGCCAAAATCCTAGCGGATTGGGCCGCCTCTCAAAAAGCCAACGAAATGTACAACGAAGGCTACGCCGTGGTGGCCATGCCAGGCATTGCACAACCTGTCGAATACTTCCCAGCCAATGCTGAAGCACTGATGATTGAAAACGACTTTGCCTGGTCAGCGGCCAACCGCGATGCGATTTTAACAAAATGGCAACAGCGTTATGACAGTAAAAGCGAGCCAAAATAACTCCCACACGTCAATCACAGAGTGAAACAAGTGGGATCAAGAAAGACCCGTCAGACGCACAGTACCATGTGGGTCTGACGTTTTTTTGATCAACCGTATTTTACAAGGATTATAATAGAGGGCGACTTATGTCTAGCAAAGTATCCAGTAACGCCTATTTGGAACTTCATAACATTCATCAATCCTTTGGCTCTCATCAAGCATTGAAAGATGTTTCATTACATATTGCCGAAGGGGAATTTGTCTGTTTCTTAGGTCCTTCAGGGTGTGGCAAAACCAGCTTATTGCGAATCATTGCTGGCTTAGACACGCCAACCTCAGGTGTTCTCTTACAAGCGGGTAAGGACATAACCCACGCCCCAATCAAACACCGAGACTTCGGTATTGTCTTTCAATCCTATGCGCTTTTTCCCAACTTAACCGTCGCTGACAACATCGCCTATGGCCTTGTATCCCAAAAGGTGTCCGTTAATGACCGCCGAGCTCGTGTCAAAGAGTTATTGGCTACCGTCGGCCTGTCAGGAAGCGAAAGCAAATACCCAGCGCAACTATCAGGTGGTCAACAACAACGCGTGGCGCTTGCCCGAGCGCTCGCCACGTCCCCCGGATTATTGCTCCTCGACGAACCACTTTCTGCTTTAGACGCCAGAGTGCGTGCGCATCTGCGTCAAGAAATCAAACAATTGCAAGAAAAATTGGGCGTCACAACCATCATGGTGACTCATGACCAAGAAGAAGCCCTGACCATGGCCGATCAAATCGTCGTGATGAACCAAGGCGTGATTGAACAAATTGGCTCGCCACAAAATGTTTATGCCCACCCACACTCCCCTTTTGTCGCCGAGTTTGTTGGTGAAATGAATTTTCTCAGTGCCGAAGTCACAGGCGCGGGACAGATGCAATCCGGTCAATTAACACTGCATTGCGATCAATCCACTCACCTTATGCAGGGAGACAAAGCGCAGTTAGCTATTCGCCCAGAAGACGTGCGCTTCTCAACCAATCAACATGACAACAATACACTCAGCGCTCAGGTCATTCATCTAGAATTCTTGGGCTCACGGGTCCGTTCATTATTAAAACTGGACAACCACAAACGCCCAATATTGGCCGATATTTCTATGAATGAAATGGCTAACTTACAGTTAAAACAAGGCCAAACCGTTCAGTGCCAGTTACCACAGGATCGTCTGCATGTGTTTGGGGGTGCGGCATGAGTCAAACCATGACCAATAAAGCCACCCTCACGACAACCAAACGACCTTGGCTTGGACGTCGTAGCCTAGATGAATGGTCGCTTGGCGGTGTATTGATCATTGGCGTACTTGGGTTATTTATTTGTGTGGTCTTGCCGCTTTATACTCTGCTGTCTAAAAGTGTGCAAAACAGCGACGGACAATTTGTCGGCTTAGCCAACTTTGCCCAATTTGTGTCCACTCCTAGCTTATTTAATTCCGTCAGTAACTCGTTATCGATTGCTTTAATATCGACCACCATTGTGACCAGTCTGTCTTTTTTGGCTGCGTACGCCATTAGTCGTACCCGCATTCCGCTAAAAAACACCTTTCGCACCCTGTTGGTTTTGCCAATCTTAGCGCCGTCTTTGCTGCCTGCGATTAGCTTGGTGTATTTATTTGGTAACCAAGGGATTCTCAAAGAATTACTGATGGGAGAAAGCATTTACGGCCCCATCGGTATCATTATCGGCTCCTGTTTCTGGACCTTTCCTCACGCCTTGATGATCATGTTAACCGCCCTCGCTAACACCGATGCGAGGTTATACGAATCCGCAGAAGCACTGGGCGCATCGCCCATGCGCACTTTTTTCACCGTCACACTGCCAGCAGCAAAATACGGCATCATCAGTGTGGCGTTTGTTATTTTCACTCTGGTGATTACTGATTTTGGTGTGCCCAAAGTCATTGGCGGTCAATTCAATGTGCTCGCCACTGACATTTATAAACAAGTCATTGGCCAACAAAATTTTGAAATGGGTGCCGCTGTCAGTATCATACTCTTGTTACCTGCGATACTCACTTTTGCAACGGACCGTTGGCTACAACGCCGTCAGTCTGCACTGCTTACCTCCAAAGCCGTGCCGTGGACACCACCCGCTCGTCCCTTGGTTGATAAGGTGTTTCTCGGGCTTATGTGCTTCATATCGGCCTTTATAGTGAGCATTATCGCCATGGCCGTTTACGCCTCTTTGGTGACTTTTTGGCCTTATAATTTAAGCTTATCACTGAAAAATTATAACTTTGACCTTATGGACGGTGGCGGTTGGGCAGCCTATTGGAACTCTATCCAAATGGCATCCTATACGGCGATTATTGGTACCATTTTTATTTTTTTCCAATCGTACCTAGTCGCGAAAATGGCCGGTTTTGCTGTGCTTAAATGGCTTTTCCATCTGTTCGCCATTCTGCCGTTGGCGGTGCCCGGTTTGGTGTTGGGCCTAGCCTATATCTTCTTTTTCAACGCACCAGACAACCCACTCAATGGCATTTATGGCACTATGACTATTCTAGTGGTATGCACTATCAGCCACTTTTACACCGTCTGTCATTTAACCGCGACCACCGCACTCAAACAGATCGATGCCGAATTTGAAGCCGTGTCCGCGTCCCTTAAAGTGCCGCAAATCCTCACTTTTTGGCGTGTCTCCTTGCCAGTGTGTATGCCCGCGGTACTCGACATAGCCAGTTACCTTTTTGTGAATGCCATGACGACAGTGTCAGCCTTAGTGTTTTTGTACTCATACAACACCAATTTGGCCTCTGTGGCCGTGTTAAACATGGACGAAGCGGGTGATATCGCTCCGGCGGCAGCCATGGCGGTCATGATCATGCTGACCTGTATGGTCGCCCGCTTGATTCATTGGTTATTAGGCAGCGTATTGCTCAAACATACGCAGCATTGGCGCCAACGCTAGGAGTCGCTTTACATGACGATAACCGCCATTATCTTGGTGCTTATTTCCACCTTTATGCACGCGGGCTGGAATTTCTTCGGAAAAAAAACCAGCCCCACATTGGGATTCTTTTTTCTCACCATGGTGGCGGGCACCGTGGTTTTTTCCCCAGTGGTGTTTTACCACTGGTCACTGATACTGGCCCTCAATAACGACATTTTGATCTTGCTACTGTTAACAGGGTTGTTTCAGTCTTTCTATTTATGGGGATTGGCTGAAGCGTATAAAGCTGGCGATATGTCAATTGCTTACCCTATCGCTCGTTCCTCGCCCTTAATCGTCGTGTGCATTTCCAGCTTTTTTCTTGGTCAGCAGCAAAACGTTTCCGCGCAAGCGGTAGTTGGGATCGTATTCATCGTCATCGGCTGTTTGTTTATCCCCTTACCAAGCTTTCGGGCCTTAAAACTCTCCAACTATCAAAACCGCACGACGGCTTTTGCTCTGGTCGCGGCGTTTGCGACCGCTGGGTACTCTTTAGTAGACAATCGTGCGACACAACTCATGCGAGGCTTAACCAACGACGCGGGCGACACGATTGCCAGCGCCAGTGAAGTGGCTTTGGTCTATGTCACCTTGCAAAGTGCGTTTTCCGTTATTTGGATGATAGCCATTGTATTAAGCACGCAAAAACAGCGTACGGAATTGTCCTTTCTGAGCCGAACCCAATGGCGCGCAGCACTGTTCACTGGGGCGCTCATGTTAGGAACCTACTCTCTGGTGATTTTAAGCATGGCCTTTGTGGATAACGTCAGCTACGTGGTGGCGTTTCGGCAATTAAGCATTCCACTGGGTGTACTCTTCGCGGTGATTGGCTTTGGAGAGTCACTAAAAGGCCCCAAAATAATCGGCGTTGCCATTACGTTTATTGGCCTAATCGCCGTAGCACTGGGCTAGCAAATTTCATTTCACATTGACCTATTTACTTAACACATTAATAAGGAACCACAATGGCACTGGCATTTTTTGACCTTGATAACACACTGGTCGCAGGCGATACCGCCCAAGCGTTTGCGGAATACATGGCCGCAAATGAACTTCCCACCCCGATCGATTTTTTAGACATCAATCATGCTTACATGGCAGACTATGATGCAGGCAATTTAAACCTTGCAGATTACATGCGTTATACCTTGTCGCCTTTATTTGGCTTAAACGCAGAAACAATAGCGGCTTTTATTGAGCGCTTCATTCAGGATGTTGTGGTGTCTATGACGCTGCCCAAAGCCCAAGCGTTAATTCAACAACACCAAGACGCTGGCGACGAGGTGGTCATTATTTCTGCCACAGGCATTCATCTCGTGGCACCTATTGCCCGCTACCTAGGCGTAAAACACGCGCTTGGCGTCGATATTGAAATTAAAAATGGTCACATTACTGGTGAATTAACGGGCGTTCCCACCTTTCGAGAAGGCAAAGTCACCCGTGCGCTACAATGGGCTCAAGAACAGGGCTACGAGATGACAGACACCTACTTCTACAGTGACTCCCATAATGATATCCCACTGCTGGAAAAAGCCCTTTACCCCGTAGCAGTAGACCCAGATCCTATTTTGGCCGCCACCGCACAAGCCAAAAACTGGCCCATCATCAGCCTAAGACAATAAGCATCAAGCAAGCCTAAAGGCGCGACCTCTTTTTGTGATGTCGTGCTTTAGCGCGACAAGGCGTTATACTCAAGGAGAAAAATAACAGGGGAAACTAAAATGTACCAAATTGGTGAACTGGCTAAAGCCTGTGGAATCAACCATGACACATTACGATTCTATGAAAAAAACGCCTTACTGACGCCTTCCCATCGTTCAGAATCTGGCTATCGTCTTTACACAGAAAAAGACAAAGAGATTCTGCAGTTTATCTTACGAGCAAAATCGGTTGGCTTTACTCTTGCCGAAATCCGAGAGTTGTTATCGATTGAAATCGACAAAGCCAACAATGCCTGCGCCGATGTAAAAGTGCTGGTGGATACCAAACTCTCAGAAGTAGAAAAAAAACTCGCGGAACTAATACGCTTCCAAACATCGTTACAACGCCTGTCCGATGCGTGCTGTGGCGGCACAGAAAGCGCCGAAGATTGCACCATACTTGAAGCCTTAGAATCCAATACCAACACGGTTCGTCACGAACATCATCACAGTTAATACCGCATAAGCCAGACAGAGCGCAGCGCAAAGCCGTTAAAACAGTGTTTAACGGCTTTGCTTGATGGCGGCATCAATCAATCAGTTTGTTGTTCTCATCAAAAAAGGGAAACGGTCCAGCCGATTTTTCTGCAGACTCAATGTAACTGATATGACTAACCACACTGTCGAGTTCAAGCTTGAACAACTGAATCGCAGGCGGTTCAAGTGAAAACCGAGAGGGAGCATTAGGGTTTAAATCCAAGGTCACAGCATGACTATGGGAGGGTCCAACCCAAACCGGCAACCCCTTCCATGTGGCGTATATAGCACGGTGTAAGTGCCCTGCGACCAACCCTTTGACTTGTCCATGATGTTGAAGCACTTGCCATAAATCCTCATCATTGAGAAGTTTTTGCACATCCATATGATCAATACCAACTTTCATTGGCGGATGATGGAGAAAAATCAACGTAGGCACAGCACTTTGCTCAGCAAGCGTGGTGTTTAACCAAGCTAATGATTCTGGCGTTAAACGCCCATAGGGCTTCCCCAACACAGAAGAGTCCAAACCAATCAAATGATAACCATCAAGCATTTGAGAAAAATGACAATACTCGTAGTGATCAAAACTGGCAAAGCCATCAAAGGCGGCACGAAGGTGATCCCTGTGATCGTGGTTCCCTGGAATCACTTTGACAGGCGCTTTGAGCTTTCTTAACTCGGGTACCAATACAGCGTATTCTTCCGGCGTACCAAAGTCCCCAAGATCCCCTGTTACCACCACCCAATCAGGCTGAGGTGATAAGCGATTAATATGACTGACGGCATTTTTTAAGCACTGTAAGGTATCCACTTTTTGATAGGCTATTTTGCCATTTTTTTTGATATGTAAATCGGTCAATTGTGCGATCAACATGGCATATCCTCCGTTTCTTTTGTTGGCAACAGAACCACACGCAAAGGCGGAACCAATAAACCGACTCGGTCTCCTCGGCTATAACGTTTTCGTTCAAAACAATCTACATGCAGCAATTCGGTCACACCTTCAACACTTACCAATACACGTGTTCTGTCTCCTAAAAACACACTATGAAAGACCGCGCCTTTTAGGGTGGCGTCTTCAAATGCTATTAAACGCATGTCTTCAGGACGAGTCATACAACGCAGCCGTTCGCCTTCTTTATGGGTGGAATACAAGGCTTCAGGTAACGCCATAAAATTTGATTTAAACGACAGAGCTTGGCCATGCAACAGACCATCGAAATGATTCATCTGACCAATAAAGTTGGCGACAAATTCGCTTTTAGGCGACAAATAAATGTCCTCTGCTGTGCCAATTTGCGCAATGTCACCGCGATCCAAAACAGCAATACGGTCTCCCATTGCCATGGCTTCTTCCTGATCGTGTGTCACATAAACAGCCGTGATGCCTAAACGTTTTAACAAGGCATTAATGTCCGTTCGTAAACGCTTTTTCAGCAAAGCATCTAAGGCAGACAAAGGTTCATCAAGCAACAGCACTTCGGGCTCAGTAATAATCGCACGTGCCAACGCAACACGCTGACGCTGACCACCAGACAGTTGATCAATACCACGCTCGGCATAAGGCTCCAAATCAAAGAGAGTCAGCATTTCTTGGACTTTTTTCTCTTTTAACGCTTTGCTTTCACCGCGCACGCGCAAACCATAAGCAATGTTTTCGCTCACATTCATATTGGGAAATAAAGCATAGGATTGAAACACCATACCAACACGGCGCTGTTCAATGGCAATACTGGTTACATCTCGATCACCAAACAAAATTTGACCGCCTTGATCGCAAAACTCCAAACCTGCGATAAGGCGTAACGTCGTGGTTTTGCCACAGCCAGAAGGGCCAAGTAACACTAAAATTTCCCCTTTTTCAATATGAAGATCCAAGGGTTTTAAAGCCAGTGTGCCATCAGAAAAGGTTTTCTGAACCTGCTTTAAAGTAATGGCCACACTTGTTGATGCATTATTCATTGGGTTACTCATCTTGTTTATTCATCTTCTTTATTCATGAATGCGGTTAACTATGCGGTACGCTTAGGTTTACGGTTCAACCATTGCGCCGCCATCAATAAAGGCAAAATCATGCCGAGAAAAATCAGCGTGTAAGCGGAACTGACTTCCAAGCGCATAGAGGCATAAGAATCCGCTAAACCAACTGGCAAGGTCTTCGTCAAAGGCGTATGCAGCATCCACGTCAGGTTAAATTCCCCAGCGGACAAGGTCAGTGTCATCAAGACACCACTGACAATGCCAGTTTTACAGTTGGGCACGATGATATGAAAAAAGCGCTGCCAAAAACTTGCCCCTAAACTGGCCGCCCCTTCTTCTAACACACGAAAATTGATACTTTGTAATACCGCCAATACCGACTTCACCATGAACGGCAACGTAAAAATCACATGCCCTACTAAGATAAATAGCCAGCTCATACGAAACTCACTGATTCCGCCATAAACCGAAATCAAGCCAAGCGCAATCGCCATACCCGGTATAGCAATTGGCAGCGTCAAACATTCATCCAAAAACGCTGACAACTTACTGCGTGTTCGGGCTAAATAGTAAGCACAAGGCACCCCCACGCAGAGATTCACCAGAGTGGTCACCAAAGCAATATTGATGGTTAACCAAATGGTATCGGAATACAGCCCCCATACTTGGTAGACCCAACGCAACGTCAAACCACTCTTAACACCAACAAAATAGTTATTGGTAAGACCGGCGGTGATCGACATAAAAATTGGCACAATCAGGAAAGCACAAACCAACAAGGTAAAAGCAAGCTGAAAATAAAACGACATCCCTTTTTTCATCTCAACCTCCCATCCCCAATGACGAACCACCTTGGCGACGGGCGATGGTCAAACACAGCCAAGTGATAAAACCTAGGATCAAGCTCAGCGCCGCCGCCATGGCAAAGTTCGCATTCAATGTAAACTCGGTATAAATCGTCATCGGCAATACATTTAAGTTGGTTGCCAAAGTAAACGCCGTACCAAACGCCCCCATAGAAGTGGCAAAACAAATTGAGCCTGAGGAAATCAACCCCGGCGTTAATGCTGGCAACGTCACATCTCGCAATAACTGCCAGCGATTAGCACCTAACGAGCGACCCGCCTCGATCAAGTTATGATCCAACTTCTCTGCCGCGCCCATTACGGTGAGAACAACGCGAGGAATAGAGAAATACAAATAGCCAATAAACAAACCCGCAATAGAATAAGCAAGCGTCCAACGTTCACCGGTTAACGCTAAGCCAAGTTCTGCAAACAAACCTTGTCGACCTGCCAGCATGATGACAAAAAAACCAATCACCACACCGGGAAACACCAAAGGAAAGCTCAACATAGCAACCAGTATCGATTTGCCTCTGAACGCATGGCGAGTCAAAAATAGCCCCACAATAGTCGCAATCACCAAACTGGTAATGGTCACCACTGCAGACAGTAAAAAAGTCGACCCAAGACTTTTTAAATACACCGGCTTGGTCAAAATATACCAGTAGCTGATGCCATGTTGCTCAGTCAGTGACAGCCATAGCAGCTTTGCCATTGGCAATAAAAAAAATGCCAGACTGACAATTAACGCGGGAATAATGAGTAGAAGATATTGCTTATTTTGCTTCATAAAAAAATGTCATTATCAGGTGACTTAAACAGGATCCAGTGCACAAAAGAGCGGCCTACATACCGCTCTTTCCATCATGGAATTAACGAACTTCGTTTAAATAGCGCTGAGAAAAATCACCTTGTGCCTCTGCCATTTTGGCAAAATCGACGGTTTTCGCGCGCTCATAGTCTGATGCCGGAAGGAACTTCGCTTCAATATCAGGCGTCATCGCAGAAGCGATAACGGGGCGAAGATAAGCTTCAGCCCAGACTTGCTGACCTTTATCGGATAAAACAAAATCCAATACTTTGTGGCCATTGTCTGGCTGCGGTGAGTTCTTCACCGCACTCATCACATAAGGCACAACAACAGAACCTTCTTGAGGAATGACAAACTGAATATTTGCGCCATCCTTGTATTTGGCACGGTATGCATTGAAGTCGTAATCAAGCAAAATAGGAATCTCTCCCGAAATAACACGCGCATAGGCGGTTTGTTTTGGCACGATGGGGTGGTTCTTAGCCAGTTTTTTGAAATAATCAATCGCAGGGGTAAAGTTGCTCATGTCGCCACCGAACGACTGATTAATCGCCACCGCGCCAGCATAACCAACAAAGGCGCTAGTTGGATCAAGGTAAGCCACCATGCCGTTATATTCTGGTTTTAAAAGATCGTTCCAAGATTGTGGAATTGGCTTACCATCCAACGCGTCTTTATTAACAAAGAAACCTATGGTGCCAGAATGAATCGCAAACCAACGGCCTTGAGGGTCTTTTAAACCTTGCGGGATTTTGTCCCAATTTTCCGGTTTATAGGAGGCAACAACGCCCTTTTCTGCCGCCTTAATACCAAAAGACACACCATAATAAACAACATCCGCTACCGGACTGTTTTCCTCTGCGACTAATTGCGACAGAGACTGGCCCGAGTTTTTATTGTCCATTGGGATAGAAATACCTAGCTCTTTTTTGATCAATTCAAGCTGCCCACCCCAATTCGCCCATTCCGGTGGACAGTTGTAACAAATCGCATCCGCTGCGTAGGACGCTCCTGTTGTCAGCCCCAACGATAGAACCGCTAATGTCGACACTTTTTTAAAGATACTCATCCAACTTTCTCCTCTATTTAAAGAACGCTTCATATTATGGATGGCTGACATTCAGCCACAGTCCCCACAAAGTGGGTTTGGTAATCTAACTTTCTTGCTAAAGATAACGCCGCTTTATGCTTAGCGTTAAACAACAGGTCCACCGCACACAATCCCATGTCATGATGCGGCACCTGGATCGTGGCTAATGGTGGATACAAAATTTGCCCCAACGCCATGCCATCAAAACCGATCACAGAAACAGACTCTGGTACAGAGACACCTTTGGATTTGAGATGGTTTACTAGCTTCAATGCCAACAAATCGTTACTGCAAAACCACGCCGTAGGAGCACTAGGCGAATCAAAAAATGACCATTGGGTTTGATTGAAAGGGGTTAACGCATATTGATCGACTTCCATCAACAGTGCTGAGGATAGTGCGGCTTCTTTATTGAGCCGCTCAGTGAATCCTAAATAGCGCTGTTTTGCTCTATCGGACGATTGAAAACGCCCCGCGACCATACCAATCTTGCGATGCCCCAAAGACAGCAGGTGCTCTGCCACATCGCAACCAGCCTGATAGTTGTCAACGTAAACACACGGTTCATCTGAGGATTGGTTATGAACCAAGCAGAAAGGAAAACGGAACTCTCGCAGTAAAGACAAGGCCTCGTTGTCTTCTACTGACGTCGTTGTCAAAATCACCCCTATAACACGTTGGCGAATCAGATCAATAATGGCCTGTTTTTCACGGCTGCGCTCATATTGGGTATCGACCACAACGACAGAGTAGCCAAAATGCCGGGCTCGTTGCTGAATGCCTGCCACAATTTCCGAAAAGACCGGATTCAGCAAACTGGGAATCATCACCCCTATGGTTGGATTATGATTCCAATCCACTTGCTTAGAAGAATGATTGGCATCGTATCCAGTCAACTCGATCACTTTTTCAATACGTGCCCGAACGACGTCACTTAAGGGTGCGGTCTTGTTTAGGCACCGTGAGACTGTCGCGGGAGAAACCCCTGCTAATGCAGCGACATCTTTAATGTTCATGACAACTCACCTTCTGCGACAACCTTAGATGCAGCGAAGTATAGAAATCATAAGTGACGAATTTGTGACAGAAAAAGACACTTGACGGCAAATTAAAAGATTTTAAATGCTTTTTCTCTGCTATTTAATGGAATTTAGCGTATGAAACACAATCATTTCATCACTAAAACGCGACATAAAAAAGATTAAAAAATAGACAAAAAAAAACCAACCATCGATATTTAAAATCGATAATTGGTTTTTATGCGCTATCCCTTTATTACCACTAATGCGGTATTAGAATTTATACGTCGCTGCGATGTAATGTGAAACACCAGAAGATTTGAATCCAGAACTGTCTTCAATACCGTAAACATCTTTGTAGATTTTTAAGCCGTAACCCAATGCATATTGTTTAGAGTGCCAATACAAACCTTGGAAAGTAGCCCCACCGTCTGTTGCCGATACATAATCACTGTCCATACCAAATTGGTAATCGACATAACCTTGATAGGCTAAAAATGAACCGTTATCAAAATTCACAATCGGCTTAAACCAGTTTGCTGAAAACTGGTAACCATTCCAACCATTACGGTTACCAAAACTTTTATCATACAAAGAGTAAATGTTCATGCCTACTTTGCCTAACCAAGGCACGTTCACATCCGCCCCTAAACCAATAAAAGAATTATTGGTGCCATCTTGTCCACCGTCTAAACTAAACAACGTTGAGACATAAAGCTCTTGCACGGCACCGAAAGATAAATCCTTGCCTGTCATACCATCCAAAGAAAAGCGCGGCGCCAACTTAAGAAACATCTTATCGTTATCTGCTTTATCACTGCTGTCGCTTGACGTCACATTGAATATATCTAGGTAACCATAAAGATCAACAATACCTGAACGGCCACCAAATTCTATTTCCAAATAGTCGTGGCTTGATTCACCTGGTAGCTCATCAAAGGCATACATCAGGTTAAATTGACGCCAAGAATAATCGTTTTTATGAATATCATCAGAATAATCAGCAGCAAAGCCAGTGCTAGCAAGCGCCATGGTAGATAAAGCTAAAAGTGTCTTACGCATTCTTTTCACCTCATTCGGTATCGTGTTTTAAATGTGAATAAAATATGACTAAATGGTCAGAAAAATGCATGTTACAGCTTTTTAAAATCGACGCAATATAATTTAAACACCGCTTAAAATTAAATTTTATTGCACAAAAATAGTTAAAAACGCCATTTTATCGCACTAAAATGGTAAACGTTCGAAAAGCTTAAGGCATAAGGATTTAACCCAAACCTCAGTGGGAATTGATATTTTTCAGCACAATCGCGCACCTTATTGGTGCAAATAAAATAGAAGCTAAAAAGTTGCTCTGGCAATAAATTTAGCTTAATTGGCCAATAACGTGCTCTAGATCAAATCAATTCATGGCATTCAGTTCCACAATAGCGTGATAGAAAGTTTCAACATACTTCCGATACACTTAAAAAAAGGGGAACACCATGAGCAGCACATTTTACATTCCTGCCGTAAACATCATGGGAGAAAAGGCGCTGAATGACGCGGTTGAACAAATCGAAAGCCTTGGTTTTAAACAGGCGCTGATCGTGACAGATCCTGGTATGACCAAGCTTGGCGTGACCGCAGAAGTCAAAGCGTTACTGCAAGAGCATGGCGTAGAAAGCTTGGTGTACGATGGCGTACAACCTAACCCAACGGTAGAAAACGTTAATGCGGGCTTAGCTGTGCTGCAAACTCACCAATGTGATTGTGTGGTTTCTCTCGGAGGTGGTTCGGCTCACGATTGCGCTAAAGGTATTGCGTTGGTTGCCACCAACGGCGGCCACATTAGCGACTATGAAGGGGTGGACGTTTCTAAAAAACCTCAACTGCCCCTGATCAGCATTAATACCACCGCAGGCACAGCGTCTGAGATGACGCGTTTCTGTATTATCACCGACCAAGAACGTCATATCAAAATGGCCATTGTTGACCGCAACGTGACACCTATTTTGTCTGTCAACGATCCACGATTAATGGCCGGTATGCCAGCGGCACTCACCGCTGCAACAGGCATGGACGCACTCACACACGCCATTGAAGCTTACGTATCGACAGCGGCCGACCCAATCACTGACGCTTGTGCGATTAAGGCGATCGAGCTTATCCGCGACAATCTATACGAAGCCGTTCACAACGGCAGTAATATGCAGGCTCGCACACAAATGGCTTACGCTCAATTTTTGGCTGGCATGGCATTTAATAACGCATCGTTGGGTTACGTACATGCTATGGCCCATCAATTAGGTGGCTTCTACGATTTGCCACACGGTGTTTGTAATGCGGTGTTATTGCCCCATGTACAACGCTATAACAGCCAAGTGGCCGCGCCGCGTCTAAAAGATGTCGGCAAAGCATTGGGCGTCGATGTACATGGCTTGAGTGATAAAGACGGTGCCGACGCCGCCATTGCCGCCATCGTTAAGCTATCTCAAAGCGTGAATATCCCGTCTGGCTTACAAGAACTGGGGGCAAAAGAAGCAGACTTCGCCACCTTAGCCAGCAACGCTATGAAAGACGCTTGTGGATTTACTAACCCAATCCAACCAAGCCACGATGACGTAATGGCTATTTTTAAAGCGGCTATGTGACATCTAGCACTGTTGTTAATGTATCCTACACATCAGTTACCGTAAAAAAGCCTTATCGATCGCACATCGATAAGGCTTTTTTACATAACGCATTTAGTCTATTAGAAGTTCTAGCTCAACCAGTGATAGATCACGAAATCACCACCCTAAAAACATAGAAAATTGCCGGTGTCAGAAGCTAAGCCAATGTAGTTTTGCACGATTTGATTTTACTCTACCTTACTTATCACCGATAATTCTGCAATAACATCTGGTCAGCCAGCTGCACACACATCTCCTATTCAACGGACACCCAATTCAATGGAAATCAAAGTTAATTTTCTCGACAATCTACGACTTGAAGCCAAGTTTGACGATTTTACAGTGATCACCGACCAGCCAATTCGCTACAAAGGTGATGGTTCTGCGCCCAGTCCATTTGATTATTTTTTAGCATCTTCCGCGTTGTGTGCAGCGTATTTTGTCAAGGTCTACTGCAAAGCACGTGACATCTCAACGGATAATATTCGTTTGTCACAAAATAACATTGTGGACCCAGAAGACCGCTACAACCAGATTTTCCAAATTCAAGTCGAATTACCAGACGACATTTCTGATAAAGATCGCGAAGGCATTTTGCGCTCTATTGATCGTTGTACCGTAAAAAAAGTGGTGCAGACTGGGCCACAGTTTAAAATTGAAACCGTAGACAACCTAGACGCAGACGCTAACGCTATGTTGATGGGCAACGTCGACGCTACGGCAAGCACGGTGATTCTTGGTAAAGACTTACCACTTGAACAAACCATTGCCAATATGACCGCCATGCTCGCCGACCTCGGCATGAAGATTGAAATCTCCTCATGGCGCAACATAGTGCCAAATGTTTGGTCTTTGCATATTCGTGACGCCGCATCGCCTATGTGCTTTACCAATGGCAAAGGCGCCTCCAAAGAAAGCGCCCTGTGTTCCGCTCTGGGTGAGTTCATCGAGCGTTTGAACAACAACTTTTTCTACAATGATCAGTTCTTTGGCACCGAGATAGCCAACAGCGAATTCGTGCATTACCCCAATGAAAAGTGGTTTGCCCTCACCAAAGACGATTCCTTGCCAGAAGGCATCTTGGATGACTATTGCTTAGACATATACAATCCAGACGACGAGTTACGTGGTTCCCACTTGATAGACACCAACTCAGGCAATAAAAAACGCGGTATTTGCGCCATTCCCTATACACGCAAGTCCGATGGCGAAACGGTGTACTTCCCGTCGAATCTTATCGAAAACCTGTTTCTAAGTAACGGCATGAGCGCGGGGAATAACCAACAAGAAGCGCAAGTTCAATGCTTGTCAGAAATTTTAGAACGCGCCGTTAAACGCCAAATCATTGAAGACGAAATTGTCTTGCCTGATGTGCCTATGGCTGTGTTAGAAAAATACCCGAGCATCCTTGCGGGCATCAAAGAATTGGAAGAACAAGGCTTTCCCATTGTGGTAAAAGACGCCTCGCTTGGTGGCCAATTCCCTGTGATGAATGTCACCCTGATGAATCCAAAAACGGGCGGCGTGTTTGCCTCATTTGGCGCCCATCCAAGCTTGGAAGTGGCCTTAGAACGCAGCCTCACGGAATTATTACAAGGACGCAGCTTTGAAGGCTTAAACGATATACCCAAGCCGACATTTAACAGCATGGCCGTGACCGAGCCAGAAAACTTTGTCGAGCATTTTATTGACTCAACAGGCGTCATTTCTTGGCGCTTCTTTAGCAGCAAACACGACTACGACTTCTATGAATGGGACTTTTCTGGCACCAGCCAAGAAGAGGCTGACGCCCTATTTGGCATCTTAGAAGACCTAGGCAAAGAAGTGTATGTGGCCGAACTTAGTGACTTAGGTGCCTCGGCATGTCGGATTCTGGTGCCCGATTATTCCGAAGTCTACCCAGTAGAAGACCTAGTGTGGGACAACACCAACAAAGCGCTGGATTATCGCGAAGACATTTTAAACCTGCATATACTCAGTGATAAACAGCTCGCTAAATTGGTGAATCGTCTTGAAGAAAGCCAACTGGACAACTACACAGACATTGCCACCTTGATTGGCATCGTATTCGATGACAATACCGTCTGGGGGCAGCTGACCATCATGGAGCTGAAAATCCTCATCTATTTGGCGCTTGGTGAACACGAAGAAGCACTCGAACTGGTTGGCGAATTTCTACAGTTTAACGACAACACCGCAAAACGCGGTCTCTTCTATCAAGCGATGAACTGCGTATTGGAAGTCACCCTAGATGAAGACCTAGAACTGGACGACTTTATCCATAACTTTACTCGTATGTTCGGCAAAGAGGTAATGGAAAACGTCGTGGGTTCCGTCACCGGCGAGGTACGTTTTTACGGTTTGAGCAAAACCAGCATGCAACTCGAAGGCATTGAACCGCATTTACGTCTCATCGAAAGCTATAAAAAACTGCATCAAGCCCGACAGGCCAACGCAGCCAAATAACACCACGAATAGAAAGGGCCTGTTGGAAGCCAACACCCTTTCGATTAAGCCAAGCCGTTAACTGGTATTTTTAGCCCCTCTGGTTTATGATTTTTATATCAAAAACTGAGGGGCTCGATATGGTCTATCGTCTTATAAATAGTTCGGCCATACTGCTATTTGTCATGCTATTCCTGTCTGGCTGCGCCATGTCAGGGCTAGATGCCCAAACTCGCCAATACGTCGCCATCTACCAACTGGGTGAGCCCTTTAAAGATGCCACAGACGCTCAAGCCGTAAAGATCATTAATACAACAAGCAACTCAGAGCAAATCACTTTAGGTGGTATCATTGGTCTCTGGGATCAACGACCCGCCTTACTGGACGCTGCGCTATCAAAAGGGTTTCAACCCAACCAACCGATACCTAATCGTCTGTTTATTAGCTACCCACAAAGCGACTTCACCAAACCGTCCCCCTTGTCTGCCGCCTACGCTTTAATGCCATTGCCACCGATAGGATCGACGATTGATAATCGTGCCCAAATCACCCCTGCCATGTTGGTACGCGACATGACATCGTTTGAACGCTTGGTAACCGCTGGCGCAGACTACAACCCAACAACACTGAACATCGCTTTAAAAATGGCCACCATCTACGGTGAAAGCCCTCAACTGGCAGAGCATTTATTGGCGATGGGTGGAAATTTGCAGGCCGACTTGAACACCGACATTCCTCCCCTCATTATTTCACTTGCCAGCCAAGGAAAGCCACAAATGATGCAATGGCTATTGGCACAAGGGACCGATCCTAACAGCCGTTTTAGCACACCGGCGCATCGTCGCTATTACAATCTAGCCGGAGGACCACCATTTTACAGCTATTTATTGGACGCCACGCCTCTCTATTTTTTACCAACCTACACACCAGATGACAGCAGCCGACAACGTGCCATAGAAATGGCGAAAGTACTCATCGATGCTGGTGCGAATGTTAATACCACAGCCACCTTCAGCTATAGTATACAGAATGATCAGCCCATCGCTGGCTGGACGCCCTTACACACCTATCACATGCACTTAAACCAAACCTATGGCAACCCTGAGCTAGTCAACTTTCTGATTGCTAAGGGCGCCAACCCACAAGCACTAACCAGCACAGCGCAAACGCCAGCACAAGTGACTGGGTTAATGGAACGAACCCAACAGCAAATTGTTGCTTTAGACGATCAACGTCGCCGTCAACAAGAACAACAAACCGCCCAAGCAAAACAGCAAGAACAAAACGATTCAGGCAATGTCTTTGGTAAAGTGATTGCCATCACCGGACTGACCGCAGTGGGTGCAGCCGCCAGCAATACTGGCGTCGACTCAAGTTCCGTGGTAGACATTGTCGGCGGTGGCATTGCCGATATAATGACTGATGGACGTGCTGGCGGTATTCAGCAAGCGCAGCAACGCCAGCAGACGCAAGCAAATACCGCCACACAAAATAACACCGCACCTTCACTCAAACCAGTAGCCAACTTCCAAACAGAAACCTATCGAGTCAGCTGCCCCTCAGGCGTAAGCAACGACATCCCCTTACGCTACAAAACCCAACAGTGCCGCACCGCGATGATAGACTTTGCCACCGCGTATTCTTGCAATGACTACCAACGATTCGAACAAGTGCATGCCGCCTGTGACCAAGCATGCGGATCAGTGAACTGCCTACAGGAGTAGATAGAAAAAGGAAAGATTGCATTCAAGGGGTCCATTCAAGGGGTCAGTGTCGTTGATTTCTGTACTCTTTTGATTTCCTATCTCCTCCATGCTTTGCTGTTTTACCAGCAACACCGACTCGATGTTCAAACTGTTCAATAAACTTCTTACTTCCTAATACCCAAGATTTATTGGCTGCTAGACGAATAGCTTCTATATCCATATCGGGAATATCTGTTTGAAACAGCTTTCGATACGCACTTTCTCGCATCTCAGTAGTTTTGCCAAGTGCGACATAACAGTCGTGCGGCGTCAGCATTTGAATCTCTACTCCCGCCGCATTATGAGGATAGCTCGACCATGGATAATCCGCCGCGTGTTCTACCATTCCTGCCCTCACGGGGTTCAGCTCAATATAGCGATAAACTGTTAACAAATATCGATCTGTATCGACAAGCGTCGACTTGTAACGCCCTTCCCAAAGAGTGCCTGTGCGCGAATAAGTATAGTTAAAATACTGAACATAACGACGGCCAATCGATTGCATCATGCGACTAACAGACTTTTCTGTTGAGGGAGTCGCCAGAATATGGACATGATTTGTCATAAGAACAAAAGCATGAATCGACACACCATATTGTGCAGCCGCTTCACGCATGAAATACAGGTATGCCTTATAGTCAGAATCATCACGAAAACACGCATCGCGATTATTTCCGCGTTGAATAATATGTAATGGGCAATCGGGCAAATATAGTCGCGGTCGTCGAGCCATCGTTTCCTCCTTGAAACACGCGAAACCTATATCTTAATAAAATTTATTAACGATGCGCAAATATCAGAAACGGTTATTTTTTTAAGAATCAACGACCCTGCCCCCTTGACTCCTAATCGCTTCTTGTGCATAGGAACGAATACCTTTGGATGGTGATTTATAGGAGGTTATTATAAACAAGCGGGGGTTTTAAGAAGGATTGTTGTCGTGTTTTTTGTCTGGTTTTTCAGGTATTTTTTAGCGTGCTTTCTAAGATGCTTCAAAGCGTTATGCCATCTTGATACACGGATTGGGCAAGATAGATTGTATGGTAAAAAAGCAGCGCAGGCGCACCATCCTCATGGTTATAAAAACCGTTTAAAACCAGATTGGGTAAAACAAGAAATTATACGAGCTAAGGCGATGAATCCTAGTCTGAGTTGCCGTTTACTCGCCGAGGTGTTTAATAACCGTTATGCCCATGCGGCAGAGTCGGTGAGTAAAAGTTATGTGGCTAACATCTTGAAACTTAATCACTATGAGATGCTGATATTAAGAAAAACGATGAAGTCTCGTCCGGTGCACACCATTGCATTTAATAAAGCCTGGGGAATGGATTTACCCTTTGTGAACCAGCAACCAGTATTGGGACTGATTGAACACCACAGCCGAAGAGTTATGATGTTGAAAACCCTCACAAATAAAAGCAGCCTGTCGATATTACGGGCGTTATTAGAGGTTTTAGATCATCACCCCAAACCTAGGTTTTTGAGAACCGATAACGAAATCTGTTTCAACTCAAAATTAATTCGCTTTGGATTGTGGTTTTTGGGCATCAAAAAACAAACCACAGAAAAGCACTGCCCGTGGCAAAACGGAAGAATCGAGCGATTCTTTGGCACATTGAAACACCACCTACGACAATTACCCAGTTCATTTAAAAGCGAGGAAGAACTGCCTTATCTGCTGCAAAATTTCCAGTGGTGGTACAACAACATTCGGCTGCATCAGAACCTGAATTATCAAACACCAGAATCGACTTATCAGAACGCCTTATCATCCATCAACCTGAAGCCGGACAAGGAAAAAAGAAAAAATAGCGGCTAGCTAGAAACCTATTTACCCTAAAATAACTGTCCACACGTTTGGAGAAGCAGCCACATAATTTGAGCGGAAAACAGATTAATTATTAATCAACATTTATTTTCGAGCTGATTTTTTTTGAAAATAATCGTAAGAAATGAATAAACAAACAGCCGATTTCAGGGAGGTTTTTCTGAAAACGGCTGGATTTAAAACAGAAAATGTCTATGGACAGTGTGGACAGGACACCATTGGCATTGACGTAGTGACCATCGGTGTCTTGTGTGACAGCTTGTAGCGTGCCTGTGGCCGCGCCCATGGACAAGGTGTTGTTCGCTGTGAGAGTGGCGCCTTGTAATGCGATGTTGCTGCCAGAGGTTAGGCTGATGTTAGCGCCGGCAAGCTCACTGGTCACGGCGGTTTGTTTGATCGAGCCTTGGTCTTTGGCTTCATTCAAGGGGTCAGCATTCAAGGGGTCAGTGAGCATTCAAGGGGTCAGTGTCGTTGATTTCTGTACTCTTTTGATTTCCTATCTCCTCCATGCTTTGCTGTTTTACCAGCAACACCGACTCGATGTTCAAACTGTTCAATAAACTTCCTACAACCCAAGATTTATTGGCTGCTAGACGATCAATGACTCTGCTCCCTTGAACCCTCTCGCCACTGCGCAGGTCGCTTTGGCGTTTTTGATTTTATTTAAGATAAGCTCTGGCTCTGTACCCGTTGCCATTTGAGCCGCTAACAGCGCGGCAGATTCGGCGACGCCGTAGACGCCGACGGTGTTGAAGATGTAGTCAGATTTGGTGCTGAGCAGTGGTTCAATGGGGGCTAGTTGTTGGGCGCTGTAGGTGTTGAAGTCCCAGTGATATTTGGCTGCGAGGGCGATGAGGTTGGTCTCGTCGGCTTTGATGTCGATGCTGTTTAAAGAGTGGATTTGGTTTGGCGTTAAGCCTTTTTGCGCTAGAGCGTCGAGCATGAGGCTTTCGAGAAATTCCAGAGGGCAATGGCGTTCGCAGCCCATTCCCAAGGTATAAATAGGGTTCAGGTAAGGTTTCGCTGTGGTCATCACCAGCTGTGCGCCAAGGGAGTTTGCCACTTGTGCGCCCCACTCGTTTGCACCACCTTCGTGACCCGATAACAACGGAATGACAAACTTACCTTCCTCGTCCAATACCAACACTGGCGGGTCTTGATACTTGTCTTGCAGCACGGGCGCGAGGGTGCGCATGACAATGCCTGTGGCGCAAATAAATACCAGCCAGTCACCGTTTTTAAAGGCTGTTTGAACAAATTCGGCAAAGGGTTTTGGCTTGTAGTTGACGACCGCATCGGACCAATGATTGTGCTGACTATTAGACAAAAGCGCGTTCGCCAGACGTTCGCCTGCGGGCGTTAATGCAATAAAGCGTATCACCTTGTGCCTCGCTCGCTTTTGGTCACCACGAACAAGGAAAAATACGGCCCCGCTTTGTCTTCCAAGGTGGATACATCGCGCACAATACGTTCGTTTTCACGGCCAATATATTCTAGGTATTTCGCGTCTTGCATGCGGTTGGTTTTACGCAACGCCATGAGAATACGCGGACGCGCACGCCCAGCTTTCATGATCACCACACTGTCGTGCTGTGCTAAGGCCGTATCAATTTGCTCAGCGGTATGGCGCCCACTGACGACGGCAAAAGATTCTTTTAGCACGGTTAACGGATGATTCAAGGCGGACGATGCGGCGTTGATAGATGACACACCGGGCACGACTTGGCATTGGAAATGGCCTTCTAGGCGCTCTAGTAAATACGCAAAAGAACCAAAAAACAACGGGTCGCCTTCACACAAGAAGACCACATCCTTGCCCTGTAATAACTCATTGGCAATGGCTTTTGCGCCATTGTCGTAGGCTTCGTTCGCCAATGATCGATCCGTCGACATGGGCATCACAATGGCTATTTCATTTTGTGCATGGGTCACGCCAGCAAAGGCTTCGCTGGCGATGGTTTTGGCCTGAGAGCCGCCTTCGTCGTTAGCAAGATAACTCACCACACTGGCGCGCTGAATCAGGCGCAAGGCTTTTAAGGTGATCAATTCTGGATCACCGGGGCCGACGCCCACACCAATGAATCGGCCTGTTTTTTGCGATACTTCCAAGGCACTCATTGTGTGTTTTCCTTATGATTGCTATTGACGGCCGATGTGGTGGACGTCATTTTTCTAAAATAATAAAGCATGACTGGTAAACTGGGGCGAAATAATCGCTGTCCTGCCAATCGTTCGCCTTTGGCAATGGACACTTGCAAGCTTTGTTCGTCTGCATCTTGCGCGTCGTCACGCTGTTTGGCGAATTGCATAATTTGGTATTTTGTTTCTTCGGTGACGGCGCTGACCATCAAACTGCCGCCAACAGGCAACACATCCCACACTTGAGCCATCAGAGCTCTCAACTCGCCATCGCTGCCGCCAATAAATACTTTATTGGGTTTGCCGTGTTGTGCGTTGTTACCAGCAAGCAAATTGCCAGCGAGTAAATCCACCAGCGCATCCGGTGCTCGCCCTGCGATAATAGACAAGTTCTGCACCACACCAAAACGCGCTTGGTTGGCTGTTAAACAAGCCAAACGATCTGGGTGATGTTCAATGGCAATGATCTGACTGCGCGGATGCCAATAGGCCATTTCCACACTCACGCCACCGCAACCCGCACCAATGTCCCACACCGTATCGCCTTGCTCGATATTCATGTAAGACAAAATCGCCAAGCGCACTTCCCGCTTGGTAATCATGCCTTTGCCATCGCCCTTATCTGTCACAAAAGACGTATCTGGAATACCAACCGCGCTAGGATAAAGTGAGGCTTGCCGGCTGGTTTTTAGCACGATGACATTAAGCGGATCACATTCTATTTCGGTATCTAATAAAAACTTAGCAACAAAAGTACGGACTTGTTCTTGCGCATAACCCAAGGCTTCACACACGGTAATCTCGCTTTGATCCAGCCCTGCTTTCATGCACTCTTCGGCGATATGTTTCGGCTGGCTTTGTTGATCGGTCAGCAATACTAAGGTTTTATTCGACTGCAAATGACGACGCAAAGACACCAACGGACGACCGTGTAAGCTCACCACTTGCACGTCTTGCAAGGACAAACCAAGACGATGACACGCCATTTGAATACTCGATACATTCGGGTAAAAGCGCAAAGACTCAAGAGAAAAAGTGCGCATTAACCAAGCGCCAATGCCGTAATATAAAGGATCGCCAGAGGCCAAGACGACCACTTGTTCTGCGCCGTCAGATTGCCAAGCGGCAAACGCGTCTTTCAACATGCTGAGTTTGGGCAGATCTTCACGACGAGCCAGATGAGAATAGTGTGTAATGGTTTCGTGCTGACGTGGGGCACCTAAAACAACATCATTCACCGACAAGCTCGCCAAGACAGCTTGCGCCGCATCATCCAAATGCGCCACTTGATTAACGCCCAAACCGATAACATGGATTGGCATTTGTGTGTGTTTCATAAACCGACTTCCATTCAATGCTCCCCGCACCAAGGGACGAGGTATCTGTGCTTCATTAGAATATCGCAGCCTGCTGCTCCCCCTGCTAAGGGGGAGGCTGGGAGGGGGTCAAAAAACTAACAACCCCACCCTAGCTCATGGAATGCATTAATAATACTCGCCAATATTACAGCGCAGCAACGCATTACAGCTGGCCGAGGTGACCGCACTGCCGCCCATGCGCCCAAGCAAGGTGATGCATTCAATACCGAGCTTTTCGTGTGCCTGCCAAAGCGCTTCTTTCGATTCCGCCGCACCGACAAACCCCACCGGCATGCCAATAATCAAAGCCGGTTTTGGCGCACCCTGTTCGATCATTTCCAATAAGCGAAACAAGGCGGTTGGCGCGTTACCGATCAATACCACGCTGCCAGCAAGGTCATTTTGCCACAAACTCAACGCGGCCATAGAACGGGTTTCACCTTTGCTTTTCGCTAGTTCTGCTGTGCGTGCATCGTTCAAAAAGCACAATGGCTCTCGGGTTATCATGCGTTTGGTGACACCTTGTTTGACCATTTCCACGTCGCACAAAATCGCACCATGATTGGCTAACGCTTCACGTCCGGCTTGAGTGGCATTGGCGCTGAATCGCACTTGCTCAGCCACGTCTGGCAAACCCAAACTGTGCACCACGCGCATCACTACTTGCTGCTGATCTTGGCTCAGGCCAGACAAATCCGTTAACTCACGGATCTGACGAAAGCTGTCGTTCTCAATGGCTTGAGGGTTATTTTCGTATTGATAGTTGTATTGATAGTCGTCTGAAGGCGTCACTGTTGGCTGCTTTTGTGTTGATGCTTAAAATGGGTAGAAGCCTTGCCCCAAGCCGCTAGACAAGCTTGCAGACATTCTTCTGTGTCATTGAATTCACGCTCGGCTTCTGGCAAGGGGGGTCGAGCATGCAATAAAACGGGAATGGATAATTCGCGCGCGGCTTCCAGCTTTGAATAGGTCGCCGCACCGCCGCTGTTTTTACTGACGATGACGTCGATGCCATGATCCACTAATAATTGCCGCTCGTCTTCTAAGGCAAACGGCCCGATGGCTTTTATCCAGTCTATGTTATCGGGTAAAGAAAACTTGGGTTCAACCGCTGTTCGCCAAACAATGCGTTCGACACTGGGCCATTGCATAATGCGTTCAAGCAAGGATTCACTCATTTGCCCAGCGCTTAACAATGGCCGACTACAGCCCGCTAACTGAGCCAATAAATCGACTTCGTCCTGATAATCTTGCCAGTTATCGCCCTCTTCTTGTTGCCAAGCGGGACGATGAAAACGCCAGCAAGGAATGCCGACTTCTTTGGCTGCTATTACGGCTTTACTGCTCATGGTTTGCGCGTAAGGATGGGTCACATCTAATATCGCGCCAATGTTATGGTCTGTTAAATACTGAGCCAAACCACCAAATTGGGTAAATCCGCCGACCACCAATTGGCAGTCCACCTTGGGCACGCGAACCAACCCCGCCAAGCTGTAAATGACGCTTAAACCTTCTTTGTGTAATGCGTCAGCCAAGTGGCGTGCATCGGCAGTACCGCCTAATAATAAAATCTTCATGGCTCGTGCCTCTTTTTCCTAGTGGAATCCAACGCTTTGCCAACAAATTGGCCTTTGCGGTCAATCGCCCAGACTTCCAGTTCTATATGGACAGGAATGTATTTTCTGGCAAAGTCTAAGGCTTGCTGGCAAATAGCATCAGCCAGTGGCAAACCTTCTGACATGGCAAATGACAAGGCCTCTACACTGGTATTGGCGTTTGCCATGCGTTCTTGTAAGGTGTCATCGGCGCCCAAACTGGCGGCCAATTGTGCCAAGGCACCAAGGTCGATGCTGGATGCTCGACTGTTTAAATCCATATGATGCTGAGCCAACTTACTGATTTTACCAAAGCCCCCACAAATACTTAACTTAGTCAGTTGAGCGGGTGCGGTGGCTTCGACTTTTTTAATGTGCTTTAACACAGCGCCGACGAAGTCACCCATTTCGATCAAAGCCATGTCATCCAGCTGATAATGGCTTTTTATCGCGTCCTCACTGGCGTTACCGGTCGTGGCCGCAATGTGTGTCAATTGATTCGCTCGCGCTACATCGATGCCTTGATGAATGGAAGCAATGTAAGCCGCACAGGAAAAAGGCCGTACTATGCCTGTGGTGCCTAAAATCGATAAGCCGCCTACAATCCCTAAACGTGGATTCATGGTTTTTTGGGCGATTTGTTCCCCATTGACCACACCAACGGACACATCGAAGCCGCCAACATATTGGTAGGTTTGCGCAAAGCCTTCTAAGTGTTCGGTCATCATCTTACGCGGCACGGGATTGATCGCGGGCTCGCCCACATCAAGCAGCAGTCCGGTTCGGGTCACTGTGCCAACGCCTTGCGCCGCATGAAAACGCACACCTTGCTCTGACGATAATCTCAGTTCGACAAACAAGGTCGCGCCATGAGTCGCGTCTGGGTCGTCTCCGGCGTCTTTGATGGTGGCGGTTTTGATGCCACCGTCTATTTTTTGGTATTCAATAATAGGCAAATCAACCACTTTGCCTTTGGGTAGAGTGACACTCACGCTGGCCTCTTGTTGTTGCGCAAAAAGTGCTTGTGCGGCGGCAACACAACAGGCTGTCGCGCACGTTCCAGTGGTTAAACCCGTACGCAGCGGCGCGGGGGATTCTGCACTTTCTGGCCACATGACTCGCTAGTCCTGCGGATTCGCTAAAAAGAGCTTAGCGGTCGCATCAAGGTTAGACGGGAAAAACAGATGCAAGTAACTGGCGGTTAAACCTTTCTGCTGATAAATCGCTTCCCCTGGGGCTGGGTGTCTTTGCCGACGACCATAGCCGACCGGTTCAGGCGTATTGGCGCTGCGAGATCTATGGTGAGCGTGCCCGCGAATGTCCCCTTGCGGCGTCACGGCCGTTTGCATACCTTGGCAACCACGTTTCCCCCGCATCGCACCTTGGCCTGCTAAAATTCCCAACATAGGGTATTCGTTTTCCTCTAAATCTGTGAGCGTCTCTAAGCTATAAAGCATGCCACCACATTCCGCCAAGATACCTTTGCCTGCCTGATAAAAATCTTGAATAGCTTGACGCATGACGGTGTTTTCAGACAGGGTTTTGCTGTGCAACTCAGGATAACCACCCGGCAACCAAAGGGCATCAGCCTTAGGCAAAGCTTGATCATGCAAGGGCGAGAAAAACACCAGTTCCGCGCCTAAACTTTTTAGTGCAATTAGGTTAGCATCATAGATAAAGCTGAAGGCCGCGTCTTTTGCCACCGCGATGGTTTTGCCTAGCAAGTGTTGCTCGATGGTTTGTTCAGCGTCTACTTGGTTTGCAGGGTAAAAAGGCACCGCATTTGGCAAACTTAACAAACCGCTATCTTGCGTTTCTTGTAACCATTCCACAGCGGCTTCAAAGCGAATTTCTAGTTCATCTTTCACTTCGTCCGCTTGCACCAAACCCAAGTGGCGTTCAGGTAGGGTAATCTCGTCATCACGCTTTAACGTCGCAAGCAAAGGCAGGCTTGCAGGCAGTGCATCGCGAATCAGTTCTGCGTGACGTTCGCTGCCGCATCGGTTAGCAATCAAGCCGGCCACTTGCACGTCATCACGAAAATTTGCCAAGCCTGTCGCAACGGCGGCGGCGGTTTGCGCCATGCCTTTAACGTCCATGACAATCGCCATGGGAATACCAAAACGCGCTGCCAAATCGGCACTAGAGGGTTCGCCATCAAACATGCCCATGGCGCCTTCGACCAAGATCAAATCCGCTATTTGTGCCGCTTGGTACAGTTTGTCTTGGCAGTAGTATTCCCCTGCCATCCAGATATCAAGCTGTTCAACTGGCTGTTTAGACGCCTGCGCTAAAATTTGTGGATCAAGGTAATCTGGGCCCGTTTTGAAGACGCGAACCACTTTGCCCTGATTGGTAAAATAACGTGCCAAGGCCGCGGTAATGGTGGTTTTCCCTTGATTCGATGAGGGCGCTGTCAAAAATAACGCCGAACAATGAACGACAGAAGTGGTCATAAAACAGTCTCTAAAAGTGTCTAACAGTTCTCTAATAAAGAACTCAATAATACGTATTGCGCACCCAAATGCTGGGCAATATCCTGACCTCGACCACGCTTAACTGGCGCATTTTCAGTATCGATCAATACCGTATTGCCCTGTAAAACAAGATCTGACACATCCGCTTGAGTGCGGCCATCGGTCAATATATAAGTTTGGCTTTTTAAACCCGTCGTTGCCTTGTGTTGTTTGGCCAAATACTGACTGGCATTTTCTATGGCAACGCGAAACGGAGTACCGCCACCCGCACCCAAATCCTCTAATAAATCGGCAATCTCTTTGGGAGCACGAACTTTGGGCAAAATCGACGCCACACCGTCTTGCCCAAAACCTAAAATAGCCATTTGCTCTCGAGCCAAGTAGGCATGATGGGCAATGTCTAAAATCACCCCCTTGGCGTGAGCAAACACGCCTTGGCTCAAGGTTGACGCCGACGTATCTAACAACACCAAGTGCAAAACGGCCTGCCCTGTTTTAGCCGGTTTATGAATCAGCTCTTTCGGCGGCCAAGCTTGTGGCTGACTGATAATACTACGAAACCAGTCAATGCCATCGGCTGACGAACGCTCAACAGGGTGCGCAACATCAGGACGATAACCACTCAGCTGCTTGCCTTTGCGCTTTCCCGGCGTCATCTCATCAATACAAGCAAGCGTTGAGCTTTGTCCGTTTGACTCGATTTGCACCCCCACGTTTATCGGCGCACTACTCGCAAGCGCGTGCGGCTCCATACTTCCCCATTCACCAGAATCATTGTGCTCATTTGTCTGATTACCTTGAGCGCTTTCTTGATCTTGTGGTTGATTGCCTTTGTTTTGTGAAGGCGAACGTGAATGATCAGGACGGCGAGATGGCGGAGGACTTGGCGGCGGTGACTGATTCTGTGTTTTAACTTGGCGTCTATGTCTCAATACCAACTCTTCCACGGCTTGAATATCGTCCAAGACGACGACTTTTGCACCACGCCACGCCGCGTGTGTCATCGCTGCTCGAATCCAAACAATGTCGCCACGCACGCCATCAATATTGGCTAAATGACAACGCCTTGCTACTTCCAAACGCAACTCGTCAGAGCAACGCACCTGCTCTAAGGCGTGTCTTGCTAGGCGAATGCTGTTTTTTAAATTACGCTGCTTATACTTAAAAGCGTCACAAAATGCCTGAGGGTCTTGGTCATACTCATCGCGCAAACGTACGATCTGTACACGCTCTTCAAGACTGTATTGATTGCTCAAGGCCACCATTAAGCCAAAGCGGTCTTTTAGCTGTGGACGCAATTCACCTTCGTCAGGGTTCATGGTACCCACTAATAAAAAACGCGCTGCGTGTTCATGACTAATACCATCACGTTCAATACGATTCACACCACTGGCCGATACATCCAAAAGTTGATCGACCAAATGATCCGCCAGCAGATTCACTTCGTCCACATACAACACGCCGCCATGGGCTTTGCTCAACAATCCGGGCTTAAAAGCGACCTGTTTGTCTTGCAAAACTTGCTCTAAATCCAGCGCGCCAAGCAAACGATCTTCACTGGTCCCCAGTGGTAAAGTCGCAAAAGGGGCTAAATGTTCGCTGTCTAGCGATGGCATGACCCCAGACAAACCGCGAGCCAAGGTAGACTTTGCCGATCCTCGTGGACCGCTAATCAAAACACCACCAATGTGTGGGTTAATCGCACACAAAATCAACGCCAGTTTAAGCGGCTCTTGCCCTGCTACTGCGGTAAAAGGAAAGTCACTGGAGGCTAAACGGGTCATGGAACTACCTGTTGCGGTTCGTTAAGGTCAAAAAGAAAAATTACCCTCTATTGTAGGCGTTTTCCCTATGATTTGTCTTGTCTGACCTTATCCATGTATTGGCTTGACGTCAAACCGAAAGGTTTCAATATGACTTGAACGAAACGCATGAGTGATGACGACACTATAATGGAGACTATTTGTCTGAATGGACGATTGATGGATCTGAGTATTGCGTAACCAAGGTCTCCACTCGCCCCAAATCAAATTGTTCAATGGCCGAGCGAATTACCTTTTGGTGCGTCATGGGCAATAAAGCACATAAGGCATCAAAAGCGTCTTCCGTTGCTTGCATATTCCCGCTTTGCGCCGCAAGCAATAATGGCTGCCAGTCCTCTGCCGTTATTAGCCGCAATGACAAAGGAGCAACCTCACTTGCGTTTTCTTGATTCGATTCGTCTAAACCTCCGCCATTCAACATCGCTTTGGAATCCAAAAAGGGTACAAAGCGCACGTCTAGGTGCGTCACTAATGCCTTGTAAATGAATTCTATTTGATACGGTTTCGCAATCACTTGCCAGAAACCTTCATCCAGCAACGCCTGCTGCTCATGCACCAAGGTCGATGCTGTTATAGCAATAACAGGTATCTTTCGCTGCTGATCTTCTTGCTGAATCACTTTTAATAGATCAATACCGGTTTTATTTGGCATCCGGATGTCTGTCATGACCAAGTCTGGCGGATTCGCTCTAAACGCTTTGATTGCCTGCTCGCCGTCCGCCGCTTCCACAATCTGGCACCCTGCTTTCTCCAATAAAGACACCAAAATATCCCGCGACCAATCATCGTCTTCAGCCACCAAAACTCGAATCGGCTCATTCAATCGCATGTTTAAAAACGCGCTTTGTTCGTCGACACCCTCTAGGTCATTTTTACTGACTTTTGCCAAAGGCAAATCCACCATGATCTGAGTACCGACACCTTCACTGCTTTTTACGGATAATGAACCTTGCATCAGTTTCACCAAGGTTGTCGATAACGCCAATCCAAGCCCCGTTCCACCGGAGGCCTCACCCGCTTTCCCTTGAACAAAAGGCGTAAACAAATGCTCCATTAATTCATTTTCGATGCCAGGACCGGTGTCTTCGATAATGATATGAATGCGTTCTTCTTGTATTCGTGCGATGATTTTAATATAACCTTGCGAGGTAAATTTAACGGCATTGCCCAATAAATTGGTGATAATTTGCTGAAATTTGATCGGATCCATCCACACAAGCTGCTGGTCATCAACGTCACATTGCACAATAAGATCCAGCCCCTTGGCTTGAGCCTGCCCCTGAAACAATCTGCCAATTTGGCTAATTTCACGACACAGGTTGATTTTCTGCTCATGCAAAACAAGCCGACCGGACTCAATGCGAGCAATGTCTAGAATGTCATTTATCAGCGCGAGTAAACGCTCACCTGCGCTCGCAATCGATAAAAATCGTGTGCGTGACACACCGGTTAATTGATTGTCTTCGCTAATCAGTTGGGCATAGCCAATAATGGCGTTTAAAGGCGTGCGAATTTCGTGACTCATGTTTGCCAAAAAATGGCTCTTGGCTTGGTTGGCTTGCTCCGCGGCTTCTTTTGCTTGCTCCAACTGCAAAGAGACCTGTTTCTGCTCGGTGATGTCACTCATGATGTCGCCAAACGAAATCGGCTTACCGTCTTCATCACGCAATAAGAAATACGTTTCGTAAGTCGAAAAAATGCGACCTTCTAGACTTTTGGCCTGCAACTCTCCTTGCCAGACACCATGCTCTTTTACATAAGGAATCACCGTTTCTTTGAGAAACTTTTGACTCACCTCTGGGTAGAATTCAAGATAATTCAAGGATTGTAGAAACGCATCATTCGCTTCTTCTTTCACCCCCAAAAGAGTACGTATCTTTTCATTAAAATAGGAAATTTTTCCATCTAACGTCGCCATAGCAAAACCTTGTGCGGAATTGTCGGCAAAGCTTTTGAATAATTTCAGTTGATTGATCAGCAGGTGGCGCTCGGTAATGTCTGTGGCAATACCTAAAGTCCCACGGAAGTGAATTGACGGCTCGATAACCGGTACTCGATAGACTTCAAATAAACGAGGTGCGCTGCCGTCGCTGGGATATCCCCACGTTTGCTCATGTAAGGTAAAACCGGTTTTTAACGCTTCATCATCTCGACGTTGATAATACGGCCCCTTACCATCAAAATTTAAGTCTAAATCGGTTTTTCCCTTAATGTCATCCACGGACAGCCGATTAAAATCAAGAAAGGCTTGGTTACAATCCAAATAACGCCCCTTCTCATCTTTAGACCAAACAATGTCAGGAATATTATTGAGCAAAGACGATAATGTTAATTCTCGACGTCTCGCTTCTTCCCGCGCCAGAATTAATGCATTTTCCGTTTCAACAAGATGACCAATTTCCTCAAAAATCCCCGCCACACTTAGCGCTCTATTGTGACTGTCTCTACGCGTTACGCTGCCGCGCATTTTTATCCAAAAACATTCATCTTGGTGGTTTCGAATTTGCAACCGCGTGGATTTAGGGACAAGATGAGCTTCTTTCTCTAATAATGCGTCTTTCCATAAATGGAACGTGCTTTGGTTTTCTGGCGACAAAAAGGCCAACCAGTCGTCAAGATGTTTCGGGGTTCGGCTTTCTTCAAACCCCAACTGCATAAAAAATTCGGAGGAAGCATACAAGCGGCCAGTTTCGGGAAACCATTCCCACACGCCGGCGTTAGTGGCTAAAATAGCTCGAGAATATCGACGTTGCAGCAATTTAAAGCGCAGTAGAAAAGCCAGTTGTAACGCCACCAGCACCAGCACAGTCGCGAAAAACACAACAATTAAAGCTTTGAAAATCATAGGCAACTCGATATCCATGTACAGAATCCCCTAACCTTTCATCGTGATTTATAGGCTGACTTTTTGCCCTAAAGCTTTTCCGGTTTATGAAAAAAGTAGCCTTGCCCCCATTCAACACCCAACAATTGCAATGCATCGACTATTTTTTGGTTTTCGACAAACTCAGCCACCACAGGCTTATTCAGCATTTTAGCTAATTTAACAATCGAATCGACCATCCCGTGGTGGATTTTATTAATGTGCATATCTTTAATAAACATGCCGTCTATTTTGATCAAATCAAAAGGCAAATCCATCAAATAAGCAAACGACGAAAACCCTGTACCAAAGTCGTCTAAGGCAATACTGCAGCCATGCTCATGCAATACAGACATAAAGCGTCTCGCATCCGCAAAGTTATTGAGCGCCTCCGTTTCGGTAATTTCAAAACAAAACTTATGGCCATCTAATTGATAGCGCTTTAATTCTTGTACGATGAATTCTGCAAAGTCGACTTGGCGTACCGACAAAGCAGAGACGTTCAAAGCAACCTGATCAATCGACTCCCACAAACTAGGTTGTTCATATAACTGGCGCATGGTGTGGCTAATCACCCAACGGTCTATCTTTGACACTATGCCAAAACGCTCAGCGGCTCGAATGAAGTCATTTGGGTAAATTAGCCCGCCGTTTTCTTCATCTTTAAGTCTAACCAATATCTCAATTTTCTTTTTGGGCTCATCTTGTATTAAAGAACACACCTGCTGAAAATGCACTTCAAATAGGTCTTTTTCAAGACCATCAATAATGCGCAGCCCCCAGTTTAAATTACCGCGATGTTCTTCATAAGCAAGGTCTTGGGCATTTTTCACAATGCGGGAACGAACACCCGATTTTTTGCTGGAATAACACACTTCATCGGCTAACATCACCACCTGTTCAAACGACACCATATCCAAAGTAATCGGGATCGCTACTTGAGTCGCACTCATTCGAAAGTGACGCTCATCCCAGGCAAAGGAGAAGTCCTTGATGCCTTGCTGCAATAAGCGAAAAAAAGACTCCACCGCTTGACTGCCCCCCTTGCTCATTACTATCGCAAACTTATCACCACTTAAGCGTGCGCAAAAATCACGCTGAGGATCGGTAAGTTCACTTATCAAAGAGGCCAATTGATGTAATAACTCATCACCAGCAATGCAACCGCAAGAGTCGTTAATCAGGCGAAACTCATTAATATCAATAAGAATAAAATACGGCGTATATTGAGAGGTCTTGGCTTGAATGCCGGATATAAAATAGGAAACACGTTCATCTAAGGCGTCACGGTTATAAAGCTGCGTAACAAAGTCGTGTTGCGCTAGGTATTTTAGTCGATCTTGCATGTATCGTCTTTCGTTGACTTCTTTACGCAAGTTTCGATTGACTAGGTTTAAATCTGCCGTACGTTCTCGTACCTTTTCTTCCAGTGACGACGTTAATTCTTTTAGTTCATTGACCAATTGAAACTTTTCCAATTGATGCAAAACTCTGGAGCGCACTTCTTCGATACGAATCGGCTTACTAATGTAATCGTTACCGCCCGCCTCAAAGCCTCGGCTGATATCATCAGCTAAGGCTGTTACAAAAATAACAGGCACATCTTTATGCAAAGGGTGAACTCGAATTCGACGGCACGTTTCAAACCCATCGATTCCCCCCATCATAACATCCAATAAAATAAGGCATGGTTGTGTTCTTTCTAACAGCTCTAATGCTCGCTCACCCGAATTCGCGACGACAATCTGGCAATCCAGTGCATCCATCACGTCCTTTAGAACGCGTAAATTTTCTGGTACATCATCGACAATTAACACTGTTGGGGGGTGCTTCATACCTATCCATGCCTTTTTCTTTAATTTGACAATGACCTAATGAGCGCTCTGCCTCAATCGTCAACCAGAGAAAAGACCTCTTAATTAACGTCATTAGAATGCCATAATTAACCAATTAAACAACGCCCCAAATATTAACCCTGTTTCTTACAAAATATCCATCTCGTTAGCAATATAAAAAACACCCAACAGACTACATCGGCTTTTTTTGACAAAATGCTTCCCTTTAAAAGGCCCATTTGGCGCAAAAACAAAGCCGCTTGCACCACAACAAGACCTTTTTAAAAAAATGAGGACCAACGAGATTTTTTAAGGCTTACTTTCTACCACGACTATTTGCGCCCATTTAGGTGGGCGATGATAACGCCCTACAACCGAGCTTAGTAATAGAAATGCCAGCAAAGAGTAGATCAAATGACCGATATCAAGAAACGCAATAGCAGCAACCAAAACAAGGATGTCGGCAACGAGGGTCGTTCTACTGGCGTGAATCGCAAAGCGTCGCTCCAAGTAAACGGATAAAATATTCAGCCCACCTAAAGACGCATTGTGGCGAAACAAAATAATCAATCCAAATCCAACCAACAGGCCGCCTAACGCACCGGATAACGCCGGATGAATGGACAAATACACATACTCCTTCATCAACTCAGTCAATATTGACAACAGGCTAACGCTCACGAACGTTCGCATCGTAAAAGCTCGACCGAGTGTGTACCAAGCCAATATATAAAAGGGAAGATTGAGTAAAAAAAACAACTGACCAAAAGACAAATCCGTCAATCTTAACAAGATCATACCAACACCAGCCGTGCCACTTATCAGCAAACCAGACGAGTTGAGTATATGCAAACCTAGGGCAACCAAAAGACAGCCCTCTAAAATAGAAAGCCAACGGTGGGTAGTTTTCATAAAAAGTCCTTAACAAGAGCGATATTAACTTTTGGTTAATAAAAAAGGGTTGTAAAGTTACTTCTTGTGGAAGCAAATAACACAGACCAAATACAGACTGAGTTTCTCACTCAAAATCGAAGCATATTTCATACCATAAAAGTAAAATAAACAATCAATTGTCTGGATTTTTTTCATCGCTTCTCCTATTTACAACGTACATAGCGAATAGCACTACTCATCAAAATAGAAACAGAGCTACAATTACCTAATGAGAATAACACTTAGACAATTACAAATATTTGAAGCCGTTGTACATACGGGCTCCGTTACGGCGGCGGCTGAATTGGTTTCTATTAGCCAGCCCGCGGCGAGCCAAGCTCTCAGAGAACTTGAAGCGTTGTTGGGACGGCCACTTTTTCGTCGCCACGGTAAACGCCTACAAATCACCCCTCAAGCGAGACACCTGCTGCCGCAAGCGCGCGCCGTGCTCAGCCAGATAGAACAAATCGAAAGCATGGGCAACGAAGATGAATTAAGTGGCTCACTGCATCTGGCCGCCAGCGTCAGTGTTGGCAATTATTTGCTGCCCAAACAAATGTCCCTTTTCAAGCGACAACACCCTAATATTCGTTTTAATCTGGACATAGGCAATACCCAAAGTGTGATTCAGCAATTGCTCACTGGCAAAGCTGAAGTAGGCTTTATTGAAGGCTACTGCCAACATGCCGAGCTGATGACACAAGTATGGCTGAAAGATGAACTGGTGGTGTTTGGCTCTACAGAAGAAGATCGTCCTGAACATCTTTCTTGGGAGGACTTAAAACAAGCCAGCTGGGTGATGCGCGAGTCAGGCTCCGGCACGCGTAATATTTTGGAGCAAGCCACCGCCGCTGAAATCCCTCAACTGAATGTAGTATTATCTTTGGCGCACATGGAAGCCGTAAAACAAGCCGTTATTCATCAAATGGGCTTAGGGTGCTTATCTCGAATGGCAATTTCACAGGAACTCAACGCTGGACTTATTCGCCTTTATCAAACCCCACTGGAGCTCAACCGGAACTTATTGATTGTGACGCCAAAAAATACCGCCTTAACACAAAATGCGCAGCGCTTTATTGATCTATGCTGTGCCGCCCCAATTTTGTCGACACTCTGAGAATGATAAGCAGGCCGTTTTTATATCAGTATGATGCTTGCTTATCTCTCTTTATTTATCTCTATAAACAAACATTACGAGTGACATAACAAGTATGAACATTAATAAAATCGACCTTAATCTTCTTATTTATCTCGATGTCTTGCTCAGAGAATGCAATGTCACACGCTCTGCAAATAAGCTAAACATTACCCAACCTGCGATGAGCAATGGATTAAAACGTTTACGCGATTTATTAAATGACCCGTTGCTCGTTCGTACCAGTGAGGGTATGAAGCCCACCGAAAAAGCATTACGCTTACAACCGATTGTACGCAAAGTCTTGCTTGAGCTAGAAGAAGCTTTGCAACCTGAAGCTGATTTTAACGAGAGCACCAGTACACGGGTGTTCAGAATTATGGCCAGTGATTACGCAGCCTCAACGGTCATTCCACGACTGTTAAACCGCCTACGGGAATACGCACCGGGCATTACCCTAGACATTATGACGCCAAGCGATGTGACCTTTCACGATGTGGAAGCGGGTAAAATTGATATGGCGATCAACCGTTTTGAAGAACTTCCCCAATCGTTCCATCAAAAAAGTGTCTGGTTCGACACCTTTGTCTGCATGATGAGTTCAAAAAATCCCGTCAAAGATCATTTCGACATTGACGCTTACCTACAGGCACAGCATATCTGGGTGAGCAAAACAGGCTTTGGTGTTGGTGTCGGCATGGATCCCACCGATGTCCAAAAGCTGGGGTGGGTTGATGAGGCTCTACAAGCACTGAATCATAAACGCAGCATTCGTGTATTTACCCGAAGCTACCATACCGCCATGCATTTGGCGCTGGAACAAGATCTGATTGCCACACTGCCCAGAAAAGTCGCCATGGTAAACCGAAAAAATCCAGACCTCGTGATATTGGAGCCACCTTTCAAAATCCCTAAAATTGAATTAAAAATGATCTGGAGCCCATTGCTGCATCACGATGCCAGCCATATTTGGTTCAGACGACAGGTCATTGATGTCGCCAATGAGCTAAAAGAACAAAGTAAACAATAACGTATCGACGAAGGTTAGCATTATGTTTCAGGTGTCTCATATTCATCATATCGCCATTATTTGCTCTAACTATGAGGTTTCAAAGCATTTCTATACGCAAATTCTTGGCTTTCCCATTATTAATGAAACCTACCGAGAAGCTCGCCAGTCCTATAAATTAGATTTGGTCATTACAGACAACCAACAAATTGAACTTTTTTCCTTTCCTTCACCACCAGCGCGCCCCTCTCGACCAGAAGCACAAGGCTTAAGACACCTTGCCTTTGCCGTAAAAGATCTGGAAGCCTGCATTCACCACTTAAACAGCCAAGACGTGCCCACAGAAGATATTCGCCTGGATGAACTAACAGGCAAGCGATTTACGTTTTTCGCCGATCCTGATGGTTTGCCGCTCGAACTTTACGAAGAATAAAATCCGCTCATAAAAAAAACGCACGCTACAGAAAGTAGCGTGCGTTTTTAAAATGCAAGACGTGTCTTTTACAAAGACTTAGCACTTTCTGCAAGGTAAGCAGCAACACCTTCAGGGGAAGTTGTCATGCCTTTGTCGCCTTTGTTCCAGCCAGCTGGGCAAACTTGACCGTGCTCTTCGAAGAACTGAAGTGCATCCACAACACGAACCAATTCATCCATGTTACGGCCAATTGGCTCATCGTTTACCACTTGTGAACGAACGATACCTTTCTGGTCAATCACAAAAGAGGCACGCATCGCAACGCCAGCTGGGTAGTAAGAATCGCCACCTTCAGACTCGATACCGTAAGCTTTGGCAATCGCATGATCCATATCAGCCGCTAGCGTGTATTCAACAGCACCGATACCACCTTGCTCAACCGGCGTATTACGCCAAGCATTGTGAGTAAAGTGAGAGTCGATAGACACACCAATAACTTCTACGCCCATTTCACGGAATTTATCCATACGATGAGACATGGCAATGATTTCTGAAGGACATACGAACGTGAAGTCTAACGGATAGAAAAACACAATCGCATATTTGCCCTTGATCGTTTCAGCTAAGTTGAAAGAATCAACGATTTGACCATCTGCCAATACGGCTGGAACAGTGAAATCTGGGGCTTTTTTACCAACTAAAATAGACATCTTTATACGTCTCCTTTTTATTGCTTAATTTATAAGGCTAGTGTTTAACGCGATACTGTCACTTAGATCCCTAAGTGACCCAAAAACTTATTCTTCGGAAGACCCAACAGCCTCTTTGATTAAAGCCTGCAGTTCGCCATTAGCGGCCATCTCAACGATGATATCACAACCACCAATCAACTCACCTTTAACCCAAAGCTGAGGGAATGTCGGCCAATTCGCAAACTTTGGTAGTTCTGCACGAATGTCTGGGTTTTCCAAGATATTCACAAACGCAAAACGCTCGCCACAAGACATTAATGCCTGTACCGCCTGTGATGAAAAACCACATTGAGGGGCACGAGGATTGCCTTTCATGTATAGCAAAATATCGTTCGTGCTAATTTGCTCTTTAATTGTTTCGATTGTATTACTCATGCTAAAAACCTCACTGCGCTGCGGTCAATTGATCAGGAAAAGGCTCTGCTTGTTCCCTCACTTAATCAAAGACGATTAAAATCATTAAACTTGGCTCAGTTTATGGGGGCTAGTGGTATATTTACAACCCCAAGAAGACGCTTTCCTTTGTACTTTCTCTTGTTAATTACCCTTTACTCGCCTACCTGAGTGTATTAAATTGGTCGATTCCCTTTTTCAAAAGACTATCAAGGAGTCCTAGCGTGTCGCCCAGACATTTTCTTACTCTGAAGGATCTATCTTCCGACGAGTTAAAACAGTTACTATTGAGAGCTTCTGAGCTTAAGAAAATCCATCATGAAGGCACTCTATTTCAACCGCTAAAAAATCGAGTTTTGGCGATGATATTTGAAAAATCCTCGACGCGAACTCGAGTGTCTTTTGAAGCTGGCATGGCTCAATTTGGTGGTCACGCGTTGTTTCTTTCTTCTCGTGACACCCAACTTGGTCGCGGTGAACCCGTTGAAGATAGCGCACGCGTCATTTCAAGCATGGTCGACGCCGTGATGATACGAACCTTTGACCATAAAACCGTTGAAACTTTTGCGAAATATTCCTCTGTGCCAGTTATCAATGCACTGACGGATGATTATCACCCATGCCAGCTACTCGCAGACATGCAAACTTACCAAGAGCATCGCGGTTCAATTGAAGGCAAAAAAGTCGTCTGGGTCGGTGATGGCAATAATATGTGCAACTCCTACATTAATGCGGCGGTTTTGCTGGATTTCCAGTTAGTGGTGGCCTGCCCTGTGGGTTATGAACCGAATGCGGATTTGGTGGCACAACACAGCGACCGGGTAAAAGTTCTGCATGATGCCCACGAAGCCGCAACAGGTGCGGATTTAATTGTCACCGATGTTTTCGCATCGATGGGACAAGAAGATGAACAAGAACAGCGCTTAAAGGATTTTGCAGGCTTCCAAGTCAATTCTGCACTGATGGCCAAAGCAAATAAGGGCGCACTCTTTATGCATTGCCTTCCTGCTCACCGCGGCGAAGAAGTATCAGCAGATGTGATTGATCACCCAGATAGTGTGGTCTGGGATGAAGCTGAAAATCGTCTCCATGCACAAAAAGCACTACTTGAATTTTTGTTGTGCCAATAACAAAATAGGCTCGCTCGCCCTCCCGTTGGCGAGCTTTTTTTGAACTCAAAGATTGAAAAAAACTCATCAACAGCGAATCACTATGAGCATTATTGAAGTTAGGCATTTAAAAACACTGACCGCACTCAGAGAAACAGGCAGCTTAGTGGAAGCCGCTGAACGCGTTCACTTAACACAGTCCGCGCTTTCCCATCAACTCAAAGATCTTGAAGAAAAATTAGGCTGTCCGCTGTTTATTCGCAAAACCAAGCCCGTTCGCTTTACCAGTGCGGGACTGCGTTTACTGCAACTGGCCGACGATGTGTTGCTTTCTTTCCGCTCAGCACAGCGTGATATTCAGCGTTTTGCAGAGGGCGAAAGTGGCCGCCTACACATTGCTATCGAATGCCATAGCTGTTACGAATGGTTAATGCCTACTATTGACCATTTCCGTGAACATTGGCCAGATGTGGAACTCGATCTTTCCACTGCCTTTGGTTTTATGCCCTTGCCTGCCCTTGCCCGCGGCGATTTAGATTTAGTGGTCACCTCTGACCCCCAAGATATTCCTAATATTGAATACATTCCGTTATTTCAATATGAATCTCAGGTTGCCCTATCTCGACACCATCCACTGGCAAAAAAAGACTTTTTAAAACCAGAAGACTTTGAAAAAGAAACCTTGATTACCTATCCGGTAGAAACCGAACGACTGGACATCTTCAAACACTTCTTAAACCCAGCAGACGTATCACCAGCCAAAATCCGTCACAGTGAACTAACCTTAATGATGATGCAGTTAGTCGCCAGTGGACGCGGTGTATGTTGTTTGCCAAACTGGGCCTTAACAGAGTACACCAATCGACAATACGTGATTACAAAGTCATTAGGAGAAGAAGGGATTTGGTGCAAACTCTACTTGGCAATAAGAAAAGATCAGCGCGAGAATGCTTACATGGAAGATCTCATCTCCACGGCATCAAAGACTTGCTTTAAAAACTTAAAAGGAATTCTAGCGCCCGAACTGTAGGCCAGGATGAATCAGCATCAGGACAAGGTCTTCTGATGCTGATTACGCGACCAAATCAAACTAAACTTAGCCCCACCAGACTCACTCGCGTCGATCAGTACCGCACCGCCATGCCAGAAGGCAATACGCTGAACGATTGCCAGACCTAACCCATACCCACCAGACGCTCGTGTACGGCTGTTATCTAAACGCTGAAAAGGAATAAAGACTTTATCTCTGTCTTCAAACGCAATACCAGGACCATCGTCTTCAATGTCTAACTGCCAACGCTCTTCATCTTGCGAGAAAGTGATCACAATCTTACTGTTAGCGTACTTTGAAGCATTTAAAATGAGGTTCTGTAGGGCTCGGCTTAAATGATGCTCATCGGCCAAAACGAGATCATTTTCATCAATATGCACTTCAACATTTAAATGCTGAAGTAACAAATGATTATGCTGCAAAATATTGTCAACGAGTTGAGCAATACAAAGCTCTTTAAAGTTCAGCGCTAATGATCCGCCTTCTAATTTTCCGTACGTTAAGACTTCATCCACTAATGTATTTAGCTCTTCAACGTCTCCTTCCAAGGCCTCAATGGTTTTAGCGACATCGTCGTCCACTTCATCCTTCATGACCTCTAAACCAAAGCGTAAACGTGCAATAGGCGTTCTCAGCTCATGAGAAATGGCATTGATCATTTCTCGCTGCACTTTCAGCAATCGCTGTATATGAGAGGACATAGAATCAAAAGAATACGCCAACTCTTTCAAGGTACCGCTGCTATCAGGAATGCCTTTTGGTAAGCCGCTTCGACCGCGAGCAATTTGGCGAGTAATGCTTTCAAAGGTTTTGCGCTTAAAATCCAACGAAACCAGTTCACGCCAAATCAACAGCAGCATGATGGTGATACCAACCCCCACAACAAGAACCACAACCAATGTCAGCGAAAGGCTATCGCTATAAGCAACAGACAAATACACTGGTTCATCGGCGAATTTATCTTGCCACACAAAGCCGTACTCACTGTATGCCCCATGAACTAACGCCACACCAGTCACAGAATCCGACGCACCAGTAGAGATTTTTTTCATCACAAGACAAGGCATACCTTCTATCAGATCTATTTTATCTTGATAGCTGATCTGATCGGTCTGCAAAAAAAACTTCACCAGAGACTCCAGCTGAAACAGCTGGTTACCTTGTGCCGCACGCCCAATCAACATCGGAGCATCCGGTTCACCAAAGGTGAGCTGATAACTGCTATCTGGAAATTTGAGCCATGTTTTGTCAGTAATTAAGGAAGGAATGCTAGAAATTGGGGGCAATTCTTTGGACGTTAGCGTCCAATTGAACTGCGAATCTGGAAGTTTCTGGCTCACGCCTGACAGCAGCAGAGCCGAACTGAATTCCGCATCAACACACAGTAATTGCTCCGCTTTTGATGCACCAAAACGGATTTGCGTAAACTCCATGACTACATAGCAGCAAACAACAATAACGACACCACCAAAAACAAGGTGTCGGTACAAACGCCACATTTCAGCTTGCATGGTGCTTTATACTTCTTTTACGAATAAATAACCTTTGCTACGAATGGTTTTAATACGACGAGGATGTATAGGATCATCCCCTATTTTTGAACGTATGCGAGAAATCCTCACATCCACGGAACGATCTTGACCATCGTACTCAATGCCACGCAACTCACCAAAAATTTCTTCCCGACTCAGAATACGACCGGCATTACTGGATAATAACCACAATAAGTCAAATTCAGCACTGGTCAACTCCACTTCTTCTTCAAGCAACCACGCCTCACGACGCGAATTGTCAATCGTCAAAGGGCCAAAAGTAAGATTTTGCTCGGTTTTACTAAGATCAAGTGATAAATCGACATCTTGAGTACTGCGACGCAACAAAGATTGAACTCGAGCCAAAAGAACACGAGGTTTCGCAGGTTTTGAGACATAATCATCCGCACCAATCTCTAACCCTAAGATTTGATCGACATCATCACTGCGCGCCGTTAACATCAGAATCGGTCCCTTGTAGTCATTACGCACGCTTCTGCATACCGTAAAACCATCCGCGCCAGGCAACATCAAGTCAAGAATAACCAATGAAGGCTGCTCTGCGATAATGCGAGCAATCGCTTTGCGTCCATCTGGCTCAACGTCAACTTTAAAACCATTTTTCTGCAGATACTCCTGGGTTAGTAATGCTAACCGCTCGTCATCCTCAACAATCAAAATATTTTTGTTGTCGTCTACACTCATGGGCAATCCTCGTCCAATTATTATCACTTTGGGGTTAATGACTTTAAAATCAATTTACTAGAAGATCTGTAATTTGTCTAACTCTCTCGCGGTTGACACCGAAATCAGAATAGCCAACTCGGGAAGCAGAGCGAATATGCACAACACTGTCGCCCTCAGGAAAATACAATTCGACGTCATCAATGTACCCCACAAAAGGGCTTCTCACTTCAAAATGGACATACCCCAAAGTGCTACTGACAATACGAACCCTTCCTTTGCTCAACATAGAGGACTCAATCTTTAACTGAGTCGCCTTACGATCACTTGTGTAAATAATAGGCTCCACATAGTGGACCATATCGTCTGGTGACGCTTGGGTCGACACACAGTTAGGCGAAGTAGGGCAAGATTTCAAAAGACCGTCGGTTACACCAAGGTCTTCTGGCATTTTATTTCCTAGTTTAACGTAAATAAAAAAACCAACGATCACAATGACAATCAATGCAAATAACCAGCGAACCATGCCTCTACCACTCCTAACTGCTTTTTATATTAACGAAATGATCTCTTGCCTGGTTTTTTCGGCTTAAACTCAGGCTTATCACTGCTCTGCCAATCAAATCCTTTCGCCGCACGACGAGCGCCGCCTGCTGTCGCTTTATTCTTGTGGCGTTTTACTTCAAGCTGCTGCTGTTGAGTTTTAGGTTTTAACTCAGACAATTTCAGATCCACCATGGCACACAATGAGTTAACATCAGGTGCTTCCATTTCTACCCAACGGCCTACTTTTGCCTTAGATGGCAAGAAAACAGGACCAAAGCGTACACGTTTCAAACGGTTCACTTTCACACCTTGAGATTCCCATAGACGACGCACCTCACGGTTACGACCTTCCATCAGGCAGACATAGAACCAACGGTTAATGCCTTCACCGCCACCATCAACGATATCGGTAAACTTCGCAATACCATCGTCTAAGATCACACCTTTTTTAAGTGTGGCAAGATTCTCTTCTGTGACTTCTCCCATAACACGAACCAAATATTCACGGTCAATCTCAGTGGAAGGATGCATCAATCTGTTTGCCAATTCACCGTCTGTCGTGAACAACAGCAAGCCGGAGGTATTAATATCCAAACGACCTACAGCAATCCAACGTTCGCCTCGTAGCTTTGGCAGTTTATCAAATACCGTTGGGCGACCTTCAGGGTCTTTACGGGTACAGACTTCACCTTCAGGTTTGTTGTAAATAATAACACGGCGATTTTCACCCGCTTCTGTTGGTACAATCGCATAACCATCTATGGTAATAGTGTCTTTGGTACTCACGCGATCGCCTAATGTCGCCACCTCGCCATTCACCAATACACGTCCTTCACGAATGCGATTTTCCATCTCACGGCGTGAACCTTGACCCGCTCTTGCTAATACTTTTTGTAACTTTTCGTCCATTACGAACCTCTTAGAGGGAATGCTTCTCAGCAACCCAGTTTTGATAATTTAATTAACCATTTTTTGCATTATAATCCACACACCGTCAGCCTTGACAGCTGAATATTCAACAATTTATTGAAATGGCGCAGGATTACCAGCACCGACACGAATTACTTCGATATTATCCGCGTCCATCTTCACCACGGTCGTTGGTTCTAGCCCACAAAAACCGCCGTCAATCACTAAATCTAGCGCATGTTCGAGCGTATCGCGAATATCGTAAGGGTCGGTCATTGTATCGCTCTCCCCTGGCAAAATAAGAGACACACTCATAATTGGCTCACCCAGTTCTTCTAATAATGCCGCGACAATATTATTTTTAGGAATTCGAATACCAATGGTTTTTCTTTTCGGGTGTAAAAGTCGTCTTGGTACTTCCGAAGTCGCATTAAAAATAAAAGTGTAAGGCCCTGGGGTATTGTTTTTTAATAACCGATACAAGCGATTATCAAATCGAGCATAAGTTGAAATTTCAGAGAGATCACGACACACCAAGGTAAAGTTGTGCTTGTCGTCTAAACGGCGAATGGCACGAATCCGATCCTGCGCCGCTTTATCGCCTAAATGACAGCCAAGTGAGTAACCACAATCCGTTGGATAAGCAATAACGCCGCCGTTGCGAATAACCTCGGCGGCCTGTTTAATTAGGCGCGCTTGGGGGTTTTCTGGATGTATTTGAAAAAATTGACTCAACCTGTTCTCCACTAAAAAATTATCAAACTACTCGTCATAACGCCACCACGATCACTGACGCATACTATCATTATGTAACCACTCTAGAAGCGACTATACCAACATTAAACAACTCATTGCCCTATATCGATGACCAGGTTTGCCACACTAGATCCACTTCACCTTCATGTATTTGAGTGAATTTCCCCACCTGCATCCACGGTCCAAATGGTCCATGATAATCACTGCCGACGGAGGCTTTTAAGTCAAACTCTCTCGTCAAACGTTCAAGTAAACGGACACTGTCAGGACGCTCATTACCAGAGACAATCTCAATCCCTGTTCCGCCCCACTTTTTGAAGTCACTTAATAAACGCTTCAATTTCGTCACCGTCAATGGATAACGCTTGGGGTGGGCAAGTACCAGTGCCATATCTTCATCTGCCAATGCGCTTAACACTTGCTCCAGTTCTGGCCAAACATCGCGCAACTGCCCTAATTTTTTATTCCCCAAATAACGATCAAATGCTTTGTTAGCGTCTTTTACAAAGCATTTTTCCACCAGTAAAGAGGCAAAATGCGGCCGACCTAATTGGCTGTTCCCAGCCAGCGCGACCGCCTCGTCGAATAAATCCGGCAAACCTTGTTTCACCAATAAATCCGCAATCCGCCGAGCACGATCAAGACGTATTGCTTGGTTACCTTCGACAATAGACAACAATGCCGGATTATCAGCAGAAAAATTTAATGCCACCATATGCAAAGGAATGCCATTCCACTGGGTAGACAGCTCAACGCCATTAATAAAACTTAATCCATGCTCGGCAGCGCGAAGCCTTGCCTCGGGAAGACCATCTAGTGTGTCATGATCGGTTAAAGCGAACAGCGACACACTCTGCTCAACAGCTAAATCCACCAATTCGGCAGGAGAAAAGTGTCCATCCGAACAGGTGGAATGTGTATGTAAATCGACTTTTCGATATCTTGCTGCTTCAGGCATAGATTGACTGTTCTTTAATAGGAATGGTGTTTAGTATTGGAACAGCATACATACATTTTAGTATACATTCACCGGGTTTTTATATGAAAATACTATTTGACTTTCTTCCTATTATTATTTTCTTCATTACCTATAAAATGACAGGCAATATTATTATTGCCACTGCCATTTTAATTCCGGCTACCCTCATTCAAGTGGCTTTTACATGGTTCAAAAACCGTACCATAGAAAAAATGCACCTCGTGTCTTTGATATTGGTGGTTTTGCTAGGAGGAGCGACCGTTTTATTAGGAGATGGGGATTTTATTAAGTGGAAACCGACCATTGTAAACGGCCTTTTTGCTATTGCATTTTTAGGTAGCCAATTTATCGGAGAGAAAAATATTATCCAACGCATGATGGGCGATACATTAGAGCTTCCCTTTAAAGTATGGCGCACGCTAAACCTTGCCTGGGTCGGTTTTTTTATGATTTCTGGTGGCGCAAATTTATACGTTGCCTTTTCTTACAGCGAAGAGATTTGGGTCGACTTTAAACTCTTCGGTTTATTAGGAATGACTCTTGTGTTTATCATACTACAAGGTCTTTACTTATCATCACACTTACAAAATAAGGAATAACAATGCTTTACTCTATTATCGGTGACGATGTGGCCAATAGCCTTAACGCTCGCAAGCAAGCACGTCCAGCGCATTTGGCTCGTTTAGAAACACTGCAACACGAAGGACGCCTAGTGTTGGCCGGCCCCAATCCTGCTATTGACTCAGACAACCCTGGCGATGCAGGCTTTAGTGGCAGCGTTGTTGTTGCTGAATTTGCCAGCCTTGAAGAAGCAAAAGCGTGGGCGGACGCCGACCCTTACGTGGCGGCGGGCGTTTATGAAAAAGTGACAGTGAAGCCTTTTAAGCAAGTTTTTCCAAACGCCTAAAACCCCATCCTAACCCTCCCCTTCAAAGACACAGGGGAGGGAACAAAATCGTTCTTAGGCCTTTCCTCTGCTAAGCGCTGTGTGGGCTGGATTATTTTTTAACGTCGGAATGGCCAAGATCTCGCTCTGGATCTATCACATCTCGCATTCTTTGTTTTAATACTTTTGCCTCAGGAAAACCGTCTTCTTTTTTTCGACACCAAATCTCTTCACCGTTTACTCTGACTTTAAAAATCCCACCTTGAGTTGGTATCAAGGTGACACTTTTAATATCATCATCAAATGTCGTTAGCAGTTCTTGAGACAACCAAGCGGCGCGCAACATCCAACGACATAATGTACAATACTCAATCTCAACGGTTGCAGTTCGCATTTGCTTTCTCTCCGGTAAATTAACAAGGCGTCTTAACACGCCATAACACAACTCATACTATTGCTGACTCATTTAATAAGGAAGTAGCACCATGCGTAAATCTCTTATCACCAGTTTGGCTTTACTTGCACTTTGCTCACAGGTCAACGCCACTGAAGTCGATATCATTACTAATCAAGGTACCATTCGAGTCGATCTAGAAGACACCGCCGCTCCCAAAACCGTCGCGAATTTTCTACGCTACGTTGACGAAGGCTTTTATAATGGTACCATTTTTCATCGCGTGATTCGTGGCTTTATGATTCAAGGCGGCGGGTTCACCAGCGATTTAGAACGTAAAACGACGCATAAAGCCGTGGCTTATGAAGGCGATAATCAACTGGCCAACAATCGAGGCACATTAGCCATGGCGCGCACTCAAGATCCAAATAGCGCCACATCTCAGTTTTTTATTAATCAAGTTGATAATGCTTTTTTAAACCATGGTACTCGTGGTGCAGCCGGCTACACAGTATTTGGTAAAGTGATCTCAGGCATGGAAATAGTGGACGCTATTTCAGCCGTTCCAACATCCACCGTCGGACCTTACCAAGATGTCCCAACCTCCCCCGTGATTATCGAGAGCGTGACGCGTGTTAACTAGTTACCAACTCTCCCCTCCTGACATCCGTTGGGGAGACGATGGCGCGCCTCACTCAAGCCAGTTCGATGATGTGTACTTTGATAAAGAGTCTGGCCTCGAAGAAACGCGCCATGTATTTATAAACAATAATCACCTGAGTGATCGCTGGTCGTCCATGCAAAACAACACCTTTGTCATTGCTGAGACGGGCTTTGGCACAGGGCTGAATTTTTTATGTGCTTGGCAAGCATTTTTAAACAGCGCAACCGACGATAAACAGCTGCATTTTATTTCGGTGGAAAAGTTTCCAATGACAAAGGCCATGTTGGCCGATGCATTAAAAATGTGGCCTTCCATAGCGCATTTCAGTCAGCCATTAATTAACGCCTATCCTGACGTTTGTCATGGTTTTCATCGCATAGAGCTTGAGCAAGGTCGAGTCCAATTAACACTTTGGTTTGGTGAAGCTGAAGACGGTTTTGCAGCGCTAAATGCCGATGTAGATGCTTGGTTTCTAGATGGCTTCGCCCCCAGCAAAAATCCTGAAATGTGGTCTGACAACCTGTTTAAACATATCCATCGTCTTAGCCACCAAGGCACTACGTTCTCAACGTTCACCGCCGCTGGCATTGTGCGCAGAGGATTAAAAAATGTTGGCTTTGATGTCCGCAAAGTAAAGGGCTTTGGACAAAAAAGAGAAATGTCTGTCGGTGAACTCAATACCGCCACGGCACCATTGTCTGAACGCATGGCACAGGGTAAATCATGGTTCAATCTTCGCAGTGATAAGCGGTCAGAGGTCACTAAAGTATTAGTGGTTGGCAGTGGATTGGCTGGCGCCAATACCGCTTATGCACTGGCAAAACAAGGCATCAAAGTAGAAGTATGGGAACAAGATAACGTCATTGCGGACGGCGCCTCGGGCAACCCACAAGGCATGCTATACCCCAAACTAACAACACAAGACACCTATCTGAACCGCTTTTATCTCGCGGCTTATCTCTATGCGACCCGACTCTACAACAAACTGGATACGGTGGGCACTTTTTGGAATCAATGCGGCCTTATTCAAATTCCCAAAAATGACAAAGAAGCCGAGCGTTTTCAAAAATTGCTAGACCAGCAACTCTATCCACAAAGCATTTTACACGCCGCAACAAACAGAAAAGACAGCTTGTTATTACCCCTATCAGGCTGGGTAGCACCGAAAAAACTTTGTGAGACACTGTTATCTCACCCAAACATTCAGCTGCGGCTCAATACCAAACTGACACAATTGCAATACCTCGGTGAACAACAAGAAAATGGCACGGCAACGGGCTGGCAAGCCGCTTCAACCAGCCACTCCGATGTTTTCTCTCACGTTGTGTTATGCACAGCAAATGATAGCAAAGCCTTCAGCGAGCTTTCCCATTTGCCTATTTATGCGATCCGAGGGCAAGTGTCACAAATGAACGTCAAGGACGCTGTCAATGCGTGCCGACAAAAAGGCGAATCCGCCGAAAAAATCAACATTGACAAAGTGTTATGTGAATTTGGCTATGTTTCACCACCGCTCGAGGGCCTGATCCATTTTGGCTCGACTTATGACTTGAAAGATCAAGATACCGCTGTGCGAGAAGAGGGACACAATAGGAACCTTACTATTCTCGAAAATCTACTCGGATTAGAAAGCGATACATTTACAAGCAAAGATTGCGAAGGCAGAGTGTCGTTTCGTTGCGCCGTGCCTGATTACACTCCGATTGTCGGCCCGATACAATCGGCAGAGAGTTATCAGCAGCACTATTCTAGATTGAGCAAAAATGCCAAATGGAAATCTAACAAAGTCGCTGAGCCAAATAAGCAGCTATATGTCAATATTGGTCATGGTTCAAGGGGACTAATTTCTACCCCGCTGAGTGCTTGCTTTATTGCCAGCTTAATCACGAACACGCCCTCACCTTTAGAGCAAAACGTTAGCCATAAACTGCACCCAAGTCGTTTTATCATTCGCGACCTGAAACGCAGCCAAAATACATAGCGCTACCACTGCACGCCATTTCTATGCAAATTGAATTGGATGCAGTGGTCTCTTATGCGACCAGTCGGTTACGACTCAAAGAGCTCGCAGGCGCTTGGAATAAGTTCCACAAATCGGCTAGAGGTTTGTGGACGAAACACGTACTTGTTAAGCTCTGGCAACAATGTGCGCAACTTATCACTCAACTGCAGTAAGCTTGGGTTAATTGGCTCATAAGGATAAACATGATCCTGTAAGCTTAGCTTATGCAATTCATCAAGCTCGTCTTGCAGTATGCTTTTCATCGCAAAAAAGCGATCTTTTTGATTAATATCGTTGGTTTCCCAATAAGCATCAGAAAACGCAGCATTTAATTCATAAAAGATATGCAATGCATCAGCAACATTTTTTTTAGACATATTATCTCCATCTTTTTGAGCAATCTTCACATTGCCCCTTGTATTGTTTAACCCTAACCTTATAACCTACATTCTAAACGTGAATTGATATAGGTGAATACCCCTTGAGTACAACAATCCATCATGCCGTGACTTCTGACAATTTATGGCAATCTTTGCAAGCGGAAGCCAAAAAACTTGCACTAGACGAACCTATTTTAGCCAGTTATTTTAATACCACTATTTTACGCCATGATTCGTTGTGTTCCGCTTTAAGCTTTTTACTGGCTAGCAAGCTCGATAGCATATCAATTCCCGCTATGGTATTACGAGAAGTATTCGAAGAAGCCATGGCAGATACCCACTCTGGCATTGTACGATGCATCGAGCAAGATATTTTAGCCATAAAAGAACGTGATGCCGCGTGTGATACGTTTACCACCCCCTTACTGTTTTTTAAAGGCTTCCATGCATTACAAACCTATCGTGTCGCCAATTGGCTGTGGAAAAATAACCGCAAAAGCTTAGCCCTGTATTTACAAGGACAAATGTCCATGGTGTTCAGCGTCGACATTCACCCCGCTGCCACCATAGGCTGTGGCGTCATGCTAGACCACGCCACAGGTCTTGTGGTGGGTGAAACCTGTGTGATTGAGGACAACGTCTCTATTTTGCAATCCGTCACTTTAGGCGGCACAGGGAAAGAACATGGCGATCGTCACCCTAAAATACGTTCCGGTGTACTTATTGGTGCAGGCGCGAAAATTCTTGGCAATATTGAAGTCGGGGAAGGCGCGAAAATTGGGGCGGGTAGCGTCGTACTAGAACCGGTTGAACACCATACGACGGTTGCTGGCGTACCGGCGAAAATTGTAGGACGCAACACAGGTGAAGAGCCATCCAGAGTCATGGATCACAACATCAATCATTGTGTTCGAGATTGCGTGGAATAGTCAGATCAAAAATAACTACGATCTTAGAAGAGATCGTAGTTATTCAATTCACTTTTCGGAATCATCTTAATAGTTTCGCTTTCTGTATCAAACAGTAATACAGCGTTCCCATTTCGCAACGATCCTAACGCCTGTTCACGCTTCTGAGCCACAGATAAATCATAATCACCATAATCGGTGCCATCACGTGACACGATATCATCCAAAATCGTCTCTAAAGTGTCGGGAGCCAACGAATCGTAAGGTATTAAAGTGTCCAATTATATTGCTCCATGTTGACTCAGCAGGGCAATAACCCCAGCTTCATCAATGATTGGTACATTAAGGGATTGGGCTTTGGTGAGTTTCGAACCCGCTTTTTCACCGGCAACTAAGCAGTCTGTTTTCGCCGATACAGAACCACTGACTTTAGCACCTAATGCCTGCAATTTATCCTTTACTTGATCACGACTAAATTGACTTAAAGAACCGGTTACCACGTAGGTTTTGCCAGAAAGCGGCAATTCATCCGTTGACACTGGCTGCTTTTTCTCCCAGACAACCCCAGCCGCTAGCAGACCTTTGATAGTTTCTCGATTCAATTCTTGATCAAAAAACAGCCTAACGTGTTGCGCAACAATAGGACCCACATCCTCTACTTCTACCAAAGCATCTTGATCGGCCGCCATTAAATCCTCCAGCGCCGTGAAGTAAGTTGTTAAGGCGCGAGCCGTCGCTTCGCCTACCTCACGAATGCCTAACGAGTAAATAAAGCGGTTAAACTGTGTATTCTTTGCCGTCTCAATAGAGGCAAGCAGCTTCTCGACCGATTTCTGCCCCATGCGCTCCATCGCTAACAGAGTGTCTTTCTTCTCACTGAGAGTAAAAATATCCACCGGCGTTTTAACCAGTTCTTGATCCACCAGCTGCTCAATCAACTTATCGCCCAAACCATCAATGTCCATGGCTTTACGAGAAACAAAATGCTTTAGGGATTCTTTTAGCTGCGCCCCACACACTAAACCGCCAGTACAGCGAATCACAGCTTCGCCTGCCACTTGTTCTAAGTCGGAACCACACACAGGACATGTTTCTGGAAACACTACCTCTGTCGCGTCAGCGGAGCGCTTGTCTAACACGACCTGAACGACTTTAGGTATCACGTCGCCAGCGCGGTGAACAATCACATAATCGTTCACTTTGACACCCAAACGCGCTATCTCATCTTTATTGTGCAAGGTGGCATTAGAAACGGTTACACCGCCAACAAACACAGGCTCTAATCGTGCGACTGGGGTAATTGCCCCCGTGCGACCCACTTGAAAGTCCACACCGAGTACTCGGGTCATTTCCTCTTGCGCAGGAAACTTCCTAGCAATCGCCCAGCGTGGTGCACGGGCAATAAAACCTAACTGGTTCTGTAACGCTATTTGATCCACTTTGTAAACAATACCATCAATGTCGTATGACAAATCAGCACGCTTTTCGTTAAGCATCTCATAGTATTCAATACAGCCTTGCGCCCCTTCTGCTGTCGCCATCAGATCATTGGTACGAAAGCCCCACTCGTTCAACTGTAGCAACCCCTCGTAATGGCTTTTAGGCTGATCCCAACCTTCCACATAGCCAATCGAATAGGCACACATCACTAAAGGACGAGTCGCAGTAATCTTAGGGTCAAGCTGGCGTAAACTGCCTGCCGCCGCATTACGTGGGTTAACAAACGTCTTTTCACCCTGCTCTAACGCTAAAGCATTGAGCTTTTCAAAGCCGTCTTTTGGCATGTATATTTCACCACGAACTTCTAACACCGCAGGCGGCGTTTGCGTGCGTAACTTCAGTGGAACAGAATAAATCGTTTTAATATTCGAGGTAATGTCTTCACCAGACAAACCATCACCACGAGTCACACCTCGAACTAAACGGCCGTTTTCATAACGTAAACTAATCGCCAAACCATCTAATTTAGGCTCACAGCAATAGGTAATAGACGCCACTTTAAGCAGTTTACGAATACGCTGATCGAAATCTGACAAGGACTCATTGTCAAAAGCATTGTCCAAAGACAACATGGGCACAGTATGAGCGACATTGGCAAAACCGCTGTCGGGCTTTTCACCGACACGCTGAGTGGGAGAATCCGCTTGAATCCAATCTGGGTGTTTGGCCTCTATATCCTGAAGCTGACGATAATCACGGTCATATACTGCATCAGGAACGATGGGGTCGTCTTTTACATGATAAGCATAGCTGTAATCGTTAAGTTGCTGAATCAACTCCAGCATCTGCTGATGCGTCATGTTTGTCTCTTGGCTCATATATCAATTAACTCGATTTCTTTTAGCTTGTAGTAAATATTAACGGCAAAAAACAAGGCCCCTCGGGGCCTTGGTTTATCTTACTGCTTATTGCGCATTAACCGACGGCGCTCAAAATCACGTATTCGTTGTCGACAATGTGCGATGGTTTGATCACTCATTGGCGAGCGTCGTTCATCACGCAATTCACCACCTAGGTTACGCACCAAGGCTTGAGCGGTTTCCAGCATAAAATCGAACGCCTTCATACTATTCTTAGGTCCAGGTAACCCCATAAAGAAACTCACACCTGGACAATCACTTTCGCCCATAGTTTCTAAATTAAAGGTGCCTGGCTCAATGGCATTCGCCATACTAAACTGTACTCGACCACGATCGAATCCGTCTTCATGACGATGGAAGATATCCATTTCACCATAACGCATGCCGCAATTTAAAATAAGTTGAAGCAGCTCTATTCCAGAAAAACTTTGTCCTTCTGGAGCAAACACGTTAATCACGATGACTTCTTCAATCTCAACAATGCCTTTGTCTTGTTTATCCTCTATACCGTTAACATCATCAACCAAATGACTCGGTGTTATTTGATCGATATCGATTTCTGAATAGCTGCGCTCATAGTCCTCATCGCCATCATATTCGCTGCGATGATGTGTCTCTGGCGTATAGTCAAGATTGAGATCGTCGTGCTCATAAAAGCCGTCATCTGAGTAATTTTGCTCAGACACTGCGGAGTCCCCAAAATCACGTTCAGGCACTAACGACGCTAACTCATCAAGATGTAAGTCCTCTCCCCTATCCAATTCTGGACCCGAATCGACCTTATGAGGAACCTCGGTTAAAGGCGACTTAGCCGTTTTGCGAGCATTTTCAAACGCATTGGTAATAGGATCGGCAGCGGGTCGACTCACTCTAGACGACATTTTCCCGTATCCCATGGTGGCTCTTTGTCTAACCAATGCATCATTTGATTCATCGGCATCAGCATAACCACCTGTTTGAGCATGCTCTTGACCTTTTTTATATCGACGAAATCCATCTATGAGGATCACAACAATGATGACGACCCCAATCAAGATTAGCCATTCACGCAAGCTAAATTCCATTACACATTCCGAATAGCATCAATTAAAGTTGACTGTATTATCAAACGAAGCGCCTTAGGATTCAATTACAAGGCCACCTTGATTACGAAAATCTCTCTACTATTTACCAGTAGATTATGCTTTATACCGATAATTCGTCCTTTTGTCAGATCATTGTCATTAATATTTGATAATTTCACCACCAAATCCACTGTTTGCACTTGAGCCAACGTGGCTGTTGGCGTCATTGAATCTAGATTCGTTAACAAAATCGGTTGCTCCAAATCCTCAGGAAATACTCTTTGTATTGCCAACGGCATTTTCTGACCATTTAAAACCGCATAAACCAATAATACATCGTCCTGGTGCCACTCGAACTGAGCGGTATCCCATTCGACTTTTACGGCCAACTGATCCGTAATAATGGGCGCCACTTGCTGATAGTCAATACGCCCCAATTCTCTTGCCTTGTTAATGGCTGACAACAAGGCAAGACGCTCTCTAGAATGGGCGCTATAGCGGATCGCTTCTTGCCATGACAGTACGGCGCCTAGATAGTTTTGTTGAGCAAAGTCCGCCACACCTTTTAAATCCAGCGCAATCGCTTGGGTTGGATCTTGTTGCAAAATAGCACTAACCACGGTCTGCATTTTAGGCGAACTTTGGTTCCCATTCGCATAAAAAATCGCCTGCGCGTATTCCACCAATAAAGCCACACGCCCTTCGGCATTTTTGGGCAGTTTTTCTAATGCTGTTTCAAACGCTTCCACCGCCACAGCATATTGTTCAGCCCGCATATACTCCGTGGCTAAGTAATACCAATCTTCTGCTCTGTCATAACGCTCAGTGCGATATTGCAAGAAATCTGTGATTTTTTGCGGGCTCAGCCGCTGCATGTGCAAATCTTGTGTAAAAGACACTTCTTTCGCATAACCAATCCATTGATAGAGACTCACACTGCCGAGTACCGTCATTGCGGTCGCGCCAAGCATGACCCAACGGGCAAAGGTGACATTGGCCTGAAACAAAGGTTTTTTTCGACTGTCTATCGAGTTGGTTTCACTGTCAACATCAACTAACAGTTGCGCTGACTCGTCAGGGGTCAATCGCCCGGCCTCTTCCTCTTCTGCGATTTCTTTTCGACGCACCTCAAAAAATGACAACCGGCTTTTATCTTCTTCTGCAGAGTACTTACCCAAACCATGCGCAATCGAACTAAACAGATAAAACAGACTTAAGACAATCAGTATGATCATCACCAAATACGCGACTATCATAGAGCTCGACCTTGTCGTTTACGATTCGTCATCACCACAAAAATAAAAGCCAATAGCCCTATCCCTAACAGAATAAAGGGCCCATACCAAAGCAAAAAAGTAGCCGTTGAATGCTGCGGTCGATACAACACAAACTCACCATAACGGGCCACCATGTAATCCACTATTTCTTGATCTGTCTTGCCTTGCTCTATCATCTGGTAGACTTGTTCACGAAGATCCACCGCAATACCAGAGCCTGAATCAGCCAAATTTTGATTCTGACATTTTGGACAACGTAACTCTTCGACCAAACTTTGATAACGTGTTTTGTTCAACTCTGTACGAAACGTCATTTCTTCTTGAGCAACCGCAGATAAAGACAGCCACATTCCACAGAGCAAAAAAATCCCCTTGATACACCTCATTTCATATAGCCTTTAATGTCAGGCCAATTTTCGGCATTGACCACACCTTGATGTCGATAAACCACCACCCCAGAGCCATCCACCACAAAAGTCTCTGGCGCGCCTGTCACCCCCATATCCATACCAAAGCGCCCCATTTCATCCATTAATACGATTTGATAAGGGTTCCCTTTTTGTTCTAACCATTGCTCCGCAAGGTCTTTCTTATCTTTGTAATCGATACCAATAATTGTCACACCAGAATCGGCCAACGCCATTAAAAAAGGGTGTTCAACATGGCAGGCAGGACACCAAGTGCCCCAGAAATTAATCAAATAAGGCGCCGTCGGCAAATCCTGATGGGTATACACCTGATCGTCTTGCAATGATACCAAAGTAAAGGCAGGCACTTTTTTGCCAACCAAAACAGAAGGCATATATTGAGTGTCTTTACCAAGCTGCAAATAAAGCACCACGCCAAGTATCAAAAAAACCGCCAGAGGTATAAAAAATAACAGTTTACGCATGGTTAGCCTCGCGTCCGTTTTCGATAGCGTTTATCCAATGCGGCCAACAATCCACCCGCCATCATCATCAAACCACCAAGCCAAATCCAGCGTACAAAAGACTTCACGTAAATTCGTACGCCCCAGGCAGAGTCATCCAACCTTTCCCCTAAAGAAACATATAAATCACGCGTAAAACCCGCGTCCAGAGCCGCTTCCGTCATGACCTGCTGGCGGGTGGTAAAAAAGCGCTTTTCGGGGTGCAGCACGGCAACCACTTTATTCGCATAATAAGCGGTAAATTGCCCTTTGCTTGCCACATAATTTGGCCCTTTTACTTGCTCCATTTGGTCAAAGTGAAATTCATAACCTGCTACCCTTGCTCGGTCCCCAGGGGATAATCGCAACATAGATTCCTGACTGTTAACACTGACCAAAACAATGCCCACCAAGGTCACGACCATACCAAGATGCGCCAATAACATACCGTAGTAATTTCTTGGCAATTGTCGAGCACGGGGAATAATGCCTTTCGCTCCGGCAGAGACCTTACCAAACCAATCAGTGAAGGATAAACATACCCCCCAAAATGCCACCGCCAAACTGAGCCAAACGGTAAAACCAAACTCATAACAATAAACCACCAAACCAGCCGATAAAACAGCGACAACGGCAGCAACAGAACACACCTTAAAAATCACATTAAATGGCGTATGATGCCATTTAGAAAGAGGTCCAACCGCCATAAACACTATCAGCAACAACGCAATCGGCGTAAAAACACTATTAAAATACGGCGCACCAACAGAAATTTTTCCCAAGCCTAACGCATCAAAGATCAAGGGATATAAAGTCCCCAATAAAACCGTTAAGGTTAAAACCGTTAATAGGATGTTATTGAGCAGCAACCAGGCTTCTCGTCCTGTCGCACCAAAAGACACACTGGAACGCACCTCTGCCGCTCGGATGGCATACAACAACAAACTACCGCCAACAAACACCACAAGCAAAGCAAGAATAAACATGCCGCGCGTAGGATCTGCAGCAAAAGAATGCACCGAGGTGAGCACGCCGGAGCGAACCAAAAATGCCCCAAGCAAGGAGAGGCTAAACGTAAAAATCGCCAGCAAGACAGTCCAGCTTTTAAACACACCTCGTTTTTCTGTCACCGCAAGAGAATGCAACAAAGCCGTTCCCGCCAACCAAGGCATAAAAGAGGCGTTTTCCACAGGATCCCAAAACCACCAACCACCCCAGCCTAATTCGTAATAAGCCCACCAGCTGCCTAAGGTAATGCCCAGTGTCAGAAACGCCCACGCTGCGGCCGTCCAAGGTCTTACCCAACGCGCCCAAGATGCATTTAAATTCCCCGTAATCAAAGCCGCGACAGCAAAGGCAAAGGCCACAGAGAAACCGACATACCCCATATACAAAACAGGCGGATGCACAATCAGACCAAAATCTTGCAGCAGTGGATTCAGATCCCCGCCATCGGCGGGCACATCTGGCAATAAACGCGCAAAAGGCGAAGAGGTAAAGAGTAAAAAGGATAAAAAACCAACACAGATCATGCCTAACACAGACAAAACAACCGGACCGACATCTTCCGGTAAGGTTCGTACCTTTATCGCTACCGCGGAGCACCAGCCAGACAAAACCAGCACCCAAAGTAATAATGACCCTTCATGGCCGCCCCACAAAGCACTGAACTTATACCAAACGGGTAACTGGCTGTTCGAGTTCTGACTCACATACAGCACCGAAAAATCGTCCATCAAAAAAGACGCGCTCAAGATAACAAAGCTTACCAACACTAAAGCCGACATAATAAAAGTAAGCGGTTGCGCACTTTGCAATAAGAAACGATTGCCTTTCCGATAGCCAATTAAGGGCAAAAAAGCCAGCGACAGGGCAAAAAACAACGACAATATCAGTGAAAACTGACCAATCTCAGGAAACATATTCAGCCTAAATTAATAAGTAGATTGCGTGGACGCATGATTCTCATCCATCGAACTTTGGGCATTTTTCAATGCCTCTGATACTTCAGGAGGCATGTATTTCTCATCATGCTTTGCCAATACTTCGGTTGCTTCAAATACCCCCTCTTCGTTCAATCTCCCCAAAGCCACAATGCCCTGACCCTCTCGAAATAAGTCTGGCAGAATACCACGATACTCAATGGTCACTTTGTGCTGAAAATCGGTCACGTCAAACGCAACCGCCAAGGTATCAGAATGGCGTGTTACACTGCCTTTTACCACCATGCCACCTGCGCGAATATTGGTATTTCGCGGCGCTTCTCCCATCACGATCTGGGACGGAGAGAAGAATAAATTGATATTTTGTTGCAAGGCGTACATCACCAAACCCACCACTGCGCTCAGTATCAAGACAAGAACGGTGATGACGAGTAAGCGTTTTTTTCTAACCGGATGCATTAGCGAGACACGCTCCTTTTAAAACGTTTGCGTAAGGTGTCTTGTGTTTTTCGACGTGTCGACAACGTGCTCCAAACCAACCATGCTAACGCCAACGTACTGAAGCCATAAGCCGACCAAACATACACACCGTGGGTTCCCATCATCAAAAACGCTGACAGACTATCAAAGGCCATTCTCTGTTACCTCTTGCTTGACCCAACTGGACCTATGTTCACGTAGCAATATTTCTGACTGCATTCGCCACAGAACGAGCCCAGCTACAAAACAGTACAACCCAATGACAGAAAAGAGTAACGGCAACCACATTTCTGCAGGCATTTCAGGCTTTTTCGTCAAGGTAAAAGTCGGCCCTTGATGTAAGGTCTCTAACAACACCACGGAATACTTAATAATGGGTAAGTTAATCAGCCCCACAACGCTAAGAACAGCCGCGGCTTTGTTGGCTAATAGCACATCATCTATGGTATTTTGCAAAGCAATAATGCCCATATAAAGCAAAAACAACACCAACACAGAAGTCAGTCTAGCGTCCCAAACCCACCAAGTCCCCCAAGTAGGCTTGCCCCAAATGGCCCCAGACACCAAAGCAATCAATGCCATAATGGCACCAACTGGCGCCATTGCCTTGATGAAAATGGGTGACATTTTCATCTGCCAGACAAGAAAAACAACACCTGCAATCCCCATCGCCAAGTAACAAGATTGCGCCAACATCGCCACTGGCACATGAATGTAAATGATGCGAAAACTGTTGCCTTGCTGATAATCAGCGGGCGCAAAAGCCAGCCCCCACACTAAGCCAATTACAAGACACAAACAGCCAAAACAGAAAACAGGTAAAGCCCACGCTTTAGACCAAGAATAAAACCACTTTGGCGAACCCAATTTGTGAAACCATGCCCAGTTCATGCGTTCACACTCGCTTTGACTGCAATCGCCGTCATAAAAGGCGATATAACTAAAGACAACAAAGACATCGCCAACAACATCGCCAAGAAACCAGAGTACGGCAAACCTGCCTGCGCCGCTTTGACCGCTAACGTCGAGAAAATAATCACTGGCAAATAAAACGGCAATATTAGCAACATCACCAACATAGCACCTTGTTTTATCGACACCGTTAATGCTCCACCAATCACGCCAATGAAAAATAAGCTCGGCGAGCCAACCAACAAGGTGCCGATCAACGCCCAAAAACCGGAGCTTGGCAAGTACAGCATTTCCGCTAACAAAGGCATCGTGATAAGCAAGGGCAGCATAACCACCAACCATTGTGCGATGATTTTTAATACGATCAATAACGGTAAAGAAAGTCCGCTAACGACTAACTGCTCCAAAGAGCCGTCTCGATGATCTTCTTTGAATGTGCTTTCTAACGCCATTAAGACAGCCAATACCGTGGCACACCAGATAATACCAGCCGCTGCTGGGGCTAAAAATTCAGGTGACGAATTAACACCGATCGGAAATAGAACAACCACAATAATAAAAAACAACAGAGCATTGAAGACATCTTGTTTGCGACGCCACAACACCAAAAACTCAGCTTTTAAGAAAGAAGAATACGTCATGGCAACAACATCACGTCACGGGAAGCGAGGGACAGCAAATTCTGATGGCTTGTTAATATCACCATCCCACCAGCCAAAGCATGCTGTTGAATACGCTCTTCTAACAGCTCAACCCCTTTCACGTCCAAAGAAGCAAAGGGTTCGTCTAGCAGCCAAAGTGTTTTTTGGCTCAACCATAAACGCGCCAATGCAACACGACGAGTTTGTCCGGCAGAAAGCTTTTTAACCGGTGTATCCATGTAATCGATAAGCTCCAGCGATTTTAATGCCTCGTGTAAAACATTTGTGCAAACGTCAGGGCAATACCAACGAATATTTTCAGCCACACTGAGCCGTTGTTTAACACCAACCGAATGGCCAATATAGAGCGCATCTTGCTGCAATATGCTTCTGTCTAAGGTGACATCTTCGCCCGAATACGCTATCCGCCCCTCTTCAGGGGAAAGAGCGCCGACAATGACTTTTAACAAAGAACTCTTACCCGCCCCATTTTCCCCTAGGATTCGTACGACGTCACCAGACTGGACACTAAAAGAAAGCCCTTTACACAAGTCCCTTTCAGCACGTTCAATCCAAAGGTCTGATATGGTTAATGAAGCAAAAGATTGCAAAAGATATTTCCAATTCGGCCGATATGTAGGTAAAGGTTAACATTATTTGGTGACACGGTTTTTACTATAATACAGCTTAGCTATACTAAAGTGTTTAAACATTATATGAGAATCGTTTCTAAAAGCACAAATCAATCAGCTATGTAAATCAACAGGCAGGCTACATGATCTCTGACATCCAATCTATGCTTAATGCATCTTCAGGCAAGCAGAGCAGCGGGGCGAACAGCGGTAACAATGTATTAGGCAGTACGGGGACCATTGCGAAATTAAGCAGTGAAATCAAACTCATAGAAAATCTCAGCTTGATCAAGTTTCAAGGCAGTGAGTCGCTTAATTTTCAGGGAAAACCCGCACAATTATTACATGCAACCAGCGCACAACACCCCTTCACCCTTGTAAATACAGGCACTCCCATTGATGTTAACAACATTCAGAATGCCAAATTACATAAAAGCAACGGTCTGCAAGCCTCGCTAACGATGCCCCTCGATCCTCAAACAAGTAAGATAGCCACCAATAACCCAAACAGTCCACAGATCCGACAAGCTGATAACCTTATGCTGGCCTCACGCGTTGTCAACTTAACCGTGACAGCCGTGACGCCAAGTGCAACTGCTACTCAAGCCACAAGCCCAACACCACTTACGCCCTTTCAAGCAATCCCCTCTCAAGCGACACCACAGGTTCAGGCAAGTGTAACGTCACCATCAAACACAACGATTACCAGTCACACCTCACCTATATTAGCCACTGTCTCAGATGGTAACGCCGAGTTTACCATTGTGAGCCAAACACCGTTAAAAAAAGGCGATGTCGTTCGCGTTATGGTCGATGCCAATAACAATATGCAAGTGCTGCCAGCAAAAAATCATCCGACACCTAACTCCATTCAAGTTGAAGCACTTAAACACAGCCTACCGAAACAGTTATCTTTTGGGGATATGTCACAACTTGTCAAACAATTGCACACGCTAAACGAAACGTCGTCTGCTAACTTACCGCCACAGACACAACAAGCACTTAAGCAATTGATGCAAAATATGCCCGCGTTAGGAACATTAACCACCTCACCAGAAGCCATGAAACAGGCCATTCAGACCAGCGGCCTTTTTTCAGAGTCCTTGCTAGCGAATGATAGCAGGACACAAATACCTGCCGATTTTAAACTCAACCTCATGCAGCTAAAAGACGCCCAAGAAAACTCAGCAGCATTGCGTCTTACTGGTGTTCCAACCGAACACATTGCCAGTGCCATTGAGCGGATAACCACCAATCAATTACGGCACGTTTCAGAGCAAAATCAGATTAATACTCCAAGCTATCCATTGCACATAGAGTTGCCAATCAAAAACGGCCAAACACCCAGCTTTGTGCAAATGGAAATAGACAAAGACGCCGCAACAGAAGAACAAGCGAAACAAGATAGACGCTGGCTCGTGAAACTGAAATTTGATTTTGAAGAAACAGGACGTTTTGATGCAAGAGCCAGTGTTCAAGCAAACAAGGTAGGAATACTCTTTGCGGCAGAAGAGCCAGATACCGTACAAAAATTACGCCAGAATATCCCTAGTTTAAAACAGCAATTAAAAGACAAAGACATTGAAGTCGAGAGACTGGAGGCGTTCCAAGCAAAACTTGAAAAAGAAAAGAGCCATATTAACAACACACAATCTTTAATCGATGTGAGGACATAATGCAAAAAGCCGTCGCTCTAAAATATGACTTCAGCGCAGCGCCAACCGTGGTGGCAAAAGGGAATGGTTTGCTTGCAGAGAAAATAATGGCCGTCGCCAAAGAAAACGACGTTCTGCTGCACCAAAGTCCTGAGCTTGTTGAATTGCTCAGCACTTTGGAATTAGGCGAAGAAATACCAGAGTCGTTATATTTAGCCGTAGCAGAAGTCATCGCCTTTGCGCACAAAATCAGAGATCATCAGTGGTAATCTGAATTTCTTCGTGACTCTTGCTTCAAAAGGCTAATCAACTCAGCCTCTGCTCGAATCAGACCACACTTAGACACCAAGTCATCAATCGTTGCTCCCATTTCCAAAAGCTCCATGGCGCGATTGTAAGAAACACCGCCTTCTTTTGACAAAATTTCAGACTGTTTTTCCACCGCTAGATTTAGTTTTTTCTCAATAGCTACCAAGCGCCGTCCCATACCAATCGATCCCGATGCGAGCACCTGAACCTGTTTTTTTTGATTCAGCTCCGCTTCAGTATGCTGCTGCTTCATTCGCTTTACTTGCTTTGATAACCGAAAAGCCCACACGACAACAGCAATTAAGATCACAAACTGAAGCGTCAGGAGAAGGTTAAATAACCACTGAGATTCCATCTAGTACAACTACCTTAATACTCACATTGTGCCAACTTCAGACCACTCATCTTCCGATAGAAGCTTATCAAGATCTACTAGAATTAATAAGATATTGTTCTTATGACAAACCCCTTGAATAAACTTAGAGGATTCATCATTACCAACACTAGGAGAAGGCTCAATTTCAGACTGACGTAGATACACCACTTCTGACACCGCATCCACCAAAATACCAATCACATGACCCTCTACCTCAAGGATCATAATGCGTGTTGCATCTGTAATCTCACCAGAAGGTAAACCAAATCGCTGGCACGTATCTATCACCGTCACTACGGTGCCACGTAGGTGAATAATACCCAAGACAAAACTCGGCGCACCAGGCACTGGCGCAACCTCAGAATAGCGCAATACCTCTTTCACTTGCATGACATTCACACCATAAATTTCATGCTCTAGGCGAAATGTTACCCATTGCAACATAGGGTCGTCTGTATGATTTCCGCTTTTTAACGCTATGCTAGTCGCCATTATCTGTCTCCAAAGATCAAAAAATGATCAATAAAATTATTTTACTGCTCTTCTAAACCCATTATTTGGGTCATCTAACAATTCTATAAAACCTTGTACATCAAGTATGGCACACATATGGTCAATCACGGTACCTGCCAACCAAGGTCGTTTACTTCTATCACTTCGCCACTTGACTTGTGATGGCTCTAACGTGATTGCCTCAGCAACACGTTCACACGCCACCCCCCAATTAGAACGATCAAGCTGTATTACAAATTTAAAATTCTCTTTCATCTCACCCTGGTAATGATTAGGCATGACCCAAAGTGCGGTATCTACAGTTCTAAGATTAAATTCTCCCACATTTGCCACTCCCATAAACCAGTTGGGCTGCCCAAATATAGAAGTTAATTTATCCTTACTGCTTTGGAAAATGCCACCTAATTCAACCAAGGGCACCGCCATTTTTAATCCACCAACATAAAAAAGTAGGCATTCAAACCGACCTGTTGCCCAAGGCAAAGGGTCTGTCCTAGAAACCTTCTTCACAGGTTCTTGTTCTGGCTCTAATTCTAGCTCTGGCTGAGCAAGATGGGGTTCTTCAGCAGCGTCTGACAACCCATTCACTTGTGATGATATGGCTTCTTCGAAATCTTTGAACGATGCATCTAAAGACGAAAGCTCATCGTCACTTAACCCAAAACCTGAAACCTTTGACGCTTCCGTCGCTTCTGACTCATCAACATCTTCTGGCTCATCAGCATCGTCTAGCTCTTCTGACTCATCAATATCGTCTGTCTCTTCAGACGAGTCAAACTCTTCAGCCGTATTTTGATCTTCAATAACCGCTTGATCATCCGCTTGCTCAGTCGTTGCCTCTTGCAGCAAATCGTCAAGATAACGCTGTACTGCTATTTGCGGTCCAATAAGAGCCTGTTCTTTACTTTTTGTTTCTTTCATAAACTATTACTATCTCGCTGGGTTCAGCAAAGAATCCATTAGGCTAGCGTAAGCCTTTATTCCTCGTGCATTAGGATCCAATGCAGAAGGCGCTATACCTGCAGTACTCGCATCCCTTAATTTGGTATCTACAGGAATAACAGAGTGCCACACTAGCTCTTCATAAGTGTCTTTTAAGCTACGCAGGCTTTTATTGGATGCCTGAGTGCGTCGGTCAAACAAAGTGGGAACAATCAAAAATGGCACCGGCCTCTTTCTGGCTCGATTGATCATTGTGAGAGTTCTGACCATTCTCTCTAACCCTTTAATCGCCAAAAACTCAGTTTGTACTGGTATTACTAACTGTTGACAGGCCGCTAACGCATTAATCATTAACACGCCAAGGACTGGAGGGCTATCAATTAGCACATAATCATAATCGTCCCATAAAATCGCTAGGGTTTTTGAGACAACTAACCCCATCCCACCTTGTGCTTGTGCATGACGTTCTAACGTGGCTAAAGCCGTAGACGCAGGCAATAAGGATAAATTAGGATGACCTGTCTCAAGAATCAAAGAGGCGGGCAAATCTGCTGGAATCTTGTTGGGTGTTTGAAAAAGATTATAGGCACTCTTTTCTATAGAGTCTGGATCAAAACGAAAATAACTGGTCAAAGATCCATGAGGATCTAAATCAATCATCAACACTCGATGGCCTGCGTCCGCTAACAATCCTGCCAAGGACACTACTGTGGTCGTTTTTCCAACGCCGCCTTTTTGATTCGCCACTGCCCAAATGTGCACTCTGACTCCCCTGCTACCCTATGCTATTATTTTGCTTACGAATTCCTTGCAATCATATACAGTAATACGCTATTGAAACAAGTAATCATGTAGATTATCCGCCTCACGCTTACTAATTCGCAAAATAACTCGACGATTTTGTTGACGAGCAAAATCATTGGTATTTCTTACCTTAGGATGCTCACTTGAAAAACCAATTGGCGCGATCATTTTTGGATCTACCCCCCTGTAAACTAATTCATCTACGACAGAAGAAGATCGCAAACTCGACAAATGCCAATTCGAAGCTAGACGTCTTGAATTAACGGGTAAATCATCGGTATTGCCCTCTACTAGTATGACTGATGGATAGGCTTTTAAAACATTGGCCACTAAGATAAGCAAAGCAACCGCTTCATTCGTTAAGTCGTATTCTCCTTGCCCAAACAGCAAGCCAGATTTTAACTCTAAGCTTACCCAGTCGGCAGATTCACTAACGGAAATTTGGCCTGAAGCATGCAAACCAGAAAACTGCTTCTCCACCACCTGACTTAAAAGCGCATAAACCGCCGAGGACGTATTTTCTTCAATCGTTGGTAGCGCAGCTGGAATCGGTTTAGCCTCAATTACCTCAATATCTTTAGGCTCCCCAACAATAGGCTCGCCAATATTAATGGGCTTTACTGACTTTTGTACGGCATCAAACACGCCTTGAAGTGTCTCTTTTAGGCGCTGTTCGTCCCCTGAGTTTTTCAATGATATGGAATATAACGCAACAAAAAAGGCAAACAATAAAGTAATAAAATCGGCATACGATAGTATCCAACGGTCTCGACCTTGCGCACTGGAAGTGGACGATTTAACCGCCACTCGACGACGCCTTGATGGTCGAACAGGAGTGTCACTCATAGGTGTTAAGCTCAAGCTCAAGTCGATAAGGGTGTTTGCCTATCGCAATGCCGCAGATGCCATCGATCAGCAACTGGTGATATAACAGTTCTTTTTCGATATAGCCGGTCAGCTTTTTGGCAATAGGAAAAACAACCAAGTTAGCAAATCCTTGCCCATAAAGTGTCGACACAAAGGCCACCGCAATGCCGTGTCCTAGGGCTTCAGGACTGTCTAAGTTTGCCATAGCTTGGATCAACCCCAATACAGATCCCATGATCCCTAACGTAGGAGCATAACCTCCGATCGACTCTATAAAAGATACGCTTTTCATGCGTTTATCATAAATACGCACGGCATCATCATTTAGTCGATCCGCTAACAGGTCAGGGTCTGTTCCATCGATTGCCATTTGCAGAGCGCGCGATGAGAAACGATTACCCATGGCATCAATATCAGACTCTAATGCCAATAAGGACAACCTTCTGGCTTTATGGGCAAGATTGTTTAAAGTCGCTCTAGCGGAATTAAAATTGTAAACGGGTGGGAAGAGACTCCATTTAATCAAAACAAGCGCTCGAGTCGCCTCTTGAATGCTGCTTTGAATTAATGAGGCCCCAATACTGCCAACAATGACTATAATGGCAGAGGGAAGATTGAGAAGGAGAATAACCTCTCCTCCTCCTAACCAATTAGCTAGAAATACAGAACTGAACGCAATGAGAAGACCAGCTAAGGTGATGAAATCCACTAACTGACCTCACGTGCAATACGTTCACCAATATGATCTAGATCTATGATTTCATCCGCCAAATTCGCCTTCTCTACAGCCATTGGCATGCCGTATATGACACAAGACTCTTCGCTTTGAATCCAAACTCTTGAACCAGAATTTTTCAGCATACGAGCCCCTTCACGACCATCTACGCCCATTCCTGTCATCACCACAGATAATACTTTACCCGGATAACATTTGGACGCAGAGCCAAACGTAACATCTACAGAAGGCTTATAATTAAGCCGTTCGTCACCATCCAGAATCCGAACACACCCACCATTACGGGGGTCAATCATCATCTGTTTGCCACCGGGTGCCAACAAAGCAACCCCCGCTTGCAAACGATCGCCATCTTGTGCTTCTTTTACCGTAATTTGACAAATATTATTAAGTCGTTCAGCAAAGGCACCAGTAAAGGCCGCAGGCATATGCTGAACCAACACCAAAGGAGCTGCAAAATCCTTAGGCAGTTTAGTCAATACAGCCTGAAGCGCCATAGGACCTCCTGTAGAGGTTCCGATCGCCACCAAACTCACTCGCTTTCTGACTCGAGGTATGATGACACCACGATCAGTAACAATTGGCTTGGGCGCCTCCCTAGGCGCTAGAGCAGCCACTGGTCCTCTGTTCCCCGAAAAACGGGTTCTAGCAACCAGTAACACTCTCTCAACCAAGGCCCGCTTAACGACCGCAGAATCGCGTGAAATATCTTCGAAATTCTTTGGCATGAAGTCAACCGCGCCAGCCTCTAGAGCGTCCAAAGTGACTTTGGCGCCCTCATGAGTCAACGAGGAAAACATCAACACCGGTGTCGGTTTGAGTTTCATTATGTTAGCTACGGCTGCGATGCCGTCTAGGACAGGCATCTCATAATCCATGGTAACCACATCAGGCGATAAAGATTGCACTTTATCTATCGCCTCTCTTCCATTATTTGCAGTACCGACAACGGTTAATCTGGGATCCGCTTCGAATATCTCAACTAAACGACGTCGAAAGAAACCAGAATCATCAACAACCAGCACCTTAACAGGCATATCACATCCCCTAAATGAAAAAGCTACTACCTAGACGCATAACACTTGAGCATACTAGGGACATCCAGAATCAATGCAATACGACCATCACCGGTAATCGTTGCGCCTGCCATACCAGCAGTACCTTGCAACATTTTTCCTAATGGCTTTATAACAACTTCTTCTTGGCCAACTAATTGATCAACAACAAACCCTACTTCACTCATGCCAACCTGAACAACAACGACGTGAGCTTCGGAAGGTAAATTATCTCGGCTACTTCCTTTAATCAACCAACTCTTAAGATGGAAAATAGGCAGAGTTTTACCTCTAATAACAACGACTTGCTGACCATCTACGACGTTGGTTTTTTTCAAATTAAGGTGGAATATTTCATTCACACTGACCAACGGGAACGCAAATGCCTGATCAGACAAGGTCACCATCAAGGTAGGCATAATCGCCAACGTTAAAGGCACTTTGATAATAAAGCGAGAGCCTTGACCAAGTACCGACTTAATGTCTAACGTGCCATTAAGCTGAGATATTTTGGTTTTCACCACGTCCATCCCAACACCACGTCCGGACACATCGGTTATCTCTACTTTTGTAGAGAAGCCTGGCGCAAAGATCAAATTAAACGCTTCTTCGTCAGACAATCTTTCTGCTGCGTCAGCTTCCATCAATCCTTTTTCAACCGCTTTTCTACGCAATAAACTCGGATCCATACCGGCGCCATCGTCTTCGATAGACAACAGAATATGATCACCTTCTTGCTCAGCAGATAAAATAACGGTCCCCATTCGAGGCTTGCCACTTGCCTCACGCACATCTGGCGCTTCAACACCATGATCTACTGAGTTTCGCACCAAGTGAACCAAAGGATCCGCTAACGCTTCAACCAAGTTTTTGTCTAGATCTGTTTCTTCACCACGAAGCACGAGGTTAACCTCTTTCTTCATACTCCGAGCAAGATCTCGAACCACTCGTGGGAAGCGACCAAATACCTTTTTGATCGGTTGCATACGCGTCTTCATTACCGCATTTTGCAAATCGCCCGTCACTACATCTAAATTGGCAACGGCTTTGCCCATCGATTCGTCTTCACTTTGAAGCCCCAATCGAACAAGTCGGTTACGAACCAACACCAGCTCACCCACCATGTTCATGATATCGTCTAAACGCTTAGTATCAACACGAACGGTGGCTTCTTGAGTAACGGGGGAATTAGCCGTTTTCTCTTTTACACCATCCATTTCTGAATCATGTGGATCAGACATTTTAGGTTCAGGTTTAGCTGCTGGCTTAGGCTCAACTTTCGCTTTTGGCTTAGGCGCTGGCGCTGATTTTGCCTCAGCCTTGGGCGCAGATGAGGCAGATTTTGTTGCCTTATCTTTGCTTTGCAGGCTGTCTAAAAGGGATTCAAACTCATCTTCCGTGATCAAGTCTGACTCAGCACCAGCCGACTCGTCCTTAACAGATTTATCTGTCGTGGATTTCGGTTTCTCTGCTTTATCAGTACTCGTCGTCTTTTTAGTAGAAGAACCACCTTCACCATGAAGTTTATCAAGCAACTCCTCGAACTCATCTTCCGTTATTTCATCTGAAGGAGTATTCGACTGCGCTTTTTCATCTTGGCTATCATTTATGCCAGGCGCACCACTTCCATGAAGCTGGTTTAACAACGCATCAAATTCGTCTTCAGTGATTTCATCGTCAGACTTTGGCTCTGCCTGACGTTTATCAGTAGCCTCATCTGCAGAAGTGTCACCAAGCGCATCCAACAATGACTCGAACTCATCATCAGAAATGTCAACAGATTCATTAGAGCTAGACGACGTATCTTCATCGTCCTCTTCTTCTATCTCATCTTGTTCTTCAGCAACATCGTCAATGTCATCAAGTGCATCCGTCTCTTCTTTCCCGGCAAGCTCTTCCGCTGTTGGAGGTTTTGCGTATACGCTCAACGCAGCAATCAGTTCTGGAGACGCACGCTCTGGCTCAGCACCAGCACGTACTGCATCAAACATTTCGTTCACAGCATCGAGTGCCTGTAGAACAATATCCATTAAATCAGAGTCTATTTTACGCTGCCCGTTTCTTAAAATATCAAAAACGTTTTCAGCATAATGACAACAATCAACCAACGCAGTTAACTGTAAAAAACCCGCACCGCCTTTGACGGTGTGAAAGCCACGAAAAATCGCATTCAATAGCTGTTTGTCATTAGGGTTTTGCTCTAAATCTACTAGCTGTTCGGAAAGCTGTTCTAGAATTTCACCAGCTTCTACCAAAAAATCTTGTAGAATCTCTTCATCGACCTCGAAACTCATCCTCAGCTCCTTCTAGAAACCAAGACTTGATAGCAAGTCGTCTACTTCGTCTTGACTATTCAGTACTTCAGGGTTGTTTTGTTTATTAATAGCTGGGCCATGTCCACGAGTGTCATCGTGTTCAGACTTTTTCTCTTGATGTTTAATTCCGGAGATACTATCAACGCGTCCAGCAACAGCAACGAGATGCACAAGTTTGTCTTCTACATCCCGAATTAAATCATTCACTCTAGCGATAACTTGACCAGTGAGGTCTTGATAACCTTGCTCTAGAAGAATTGTGTTGAGGTTTGAATGCAAGGTGGTGGCACTTTCATCAGCATATGACAAAAACACATCAATACGCTTATATAAGTCTCTAAACTCTTGTGGCGTTAAATCACGTTGAATTAACCGACTCCAGTCTTTTCGCAGCTCTCTCGCCTGATTTTGCAATTCACTGGCTACAGGAACACTACTGTCTACCATATCCATGGTTTTATTAGCAGCTGCACTAGTCGTTTCAATAACATAATTTAATCGATCTGACGCGTCGGTAATTTTAGTGGCAGAATCATGCCCATCCTCACCAACCACCAGATCCATTGAATCAATTTGAAAATCACGAATAGCATCATGCAGACTTCGAGTCAAACAACCCACTTCGTTGTAAAAGCTATTATGACGAGCCTCGCTCAACTCTTGGATTATTTTAATCGCCCCACTAAAGTCACCGACTTCAATGTGATTCAAGAGCTCTACCGCACCGTCTTTTACTAGGCTTTCAAATTCTACTAGTCCAGATCCCAATACATTTGACATCTAAATTCCCTATTTAGCAGCGTCTATGCGTTCGAATATCTTCTCAATTTTTTCTTTGAGAGCCACTGCGGTAAACGGTTTAACAACATAACCATTCACTCCAGCCTGAGCCGCAGCAATAATCTGATCACGCTTTGCTTCTGCCGTTACCATTAGAACAGGAATACTTTTCAGTTTTTCATCAGCCCGAACTGCACGAAGCAATTCAATTCCTGTCATACCTGGCATATTCCAATCAGTCACAAGAAAGTCAATTGTCCCACCTTGAAGTATAGGTAAGGCTGTCGTTCCATCATCTGCTTCGACTGTATTGGTAAACCCTAAATCCCGCAGCAAGTTTTTAATGATTCGTCTCATTGTCGAGAAGTCATCAACAATCAGGATCTTCATGTTTTTATCCAATGCAACCTCCACACCCCAAAGGTAATATTTCACAACTCATAATTAATCTCGCCAATCACTTAACCGAGCTCTCAATCTCATCGCCGCTTGGCTATGAATTTGACTCACTCTTGATTCACTGACACCTAATACAGCACCAATTTCTTTCAAGTTAAGTTCTTCATTATAATAAAGAGACAAAACCAACTTTTCCCTCTCCGGTAAATTATCAATTTCTTGTGCCAATTGATGCTGAAACCCTCCTTCCTCCACTAAGGAATAAGGTGCGTTTTCAACTTCCGGATCTACACTTTCTAAATTACTTGTATCAGAGTCTAGCATTTCTTCATAGCTAAACAACTGCGTCGACATAGAGGATTGAATCATTTCGTGATATTCCTCAATGCTTATCTCCATGTGAGCAGATACTTCCATATCAGACACTTCACGACCCAGCCTTGCCTCTAACTCTTTAATCGCATGAGCCACGGCTCTACCGTTTCGCCGCACTGAACGGGGAGCCCAATCACTTTTGCGCACTTCGTCCATGATCGAACCGCGGATGCGAATACCAGCATAGGTCTCAAAGCTCGCCCCCTTGGTTGACTCAAAACGCTTATACGCTTCAATTAGCCCCATCATGCCAGCTTGAATTAAGTCGTCAATATCAACGCTGTCGGGAAGACGCGCCAATAAGTGGTAAGCAATTTTTTTTACCAAATACCCATACTGCTCAACAATCGCATCAATCGAAAGCGTCGCTTTTTTAGAGTATGTGTCATATCCATTTTTGGTCTGCATAAAATAGTCTAAGCAACCTTTACCATTTAAGTTAGTTGCGCTAACTAACTGTACTACATAGTTTGGCGCAACGCTTTCAGTAATAACAAAATTTTACTAACTACCATACTTTAGTGACCCATAAAGCTGACTGTAATGCTCCGCAGTATAAACCGCCCGACTAATCAGGTTATGTGCCCTAGCTGGCTCAATATCATCCGGAATTCTTTGACCATCCGCTATATAGACAACAGGCAGACCTTCCTCAATAACTACACTAATCGCTTCACCAAGTGAAGCAGATTCGTCTAACTTACTTAAAACACAACCATCCAACTGAATTTGAGAATACACCTCAACCACTGTCTTCAATACTTGTCTCTGACTTGTGCAAGGCAACACCAGCAATTTTTTAAGGCTTGCTCTCGCACGCTTCATCATCAAGAGCTGCCTTTCGAGATTAGAATCTCTTGGATTCATACCCGCGGTATCAACAAGCACTAAAGAATAATGTGCATATTTTGCTAACACCTCATTTAAATCTGAATATTCATTAACCACTTCAACAGGAACATTTAAAATGCGACCAAAGGTTCTTAGCTGCTCATGAGCGGCGATCCTGTAAGAATCTGTGGTAATCAACACCACCCCATCAGAGCCATGCTTCAAAACGTGCTGAGCCGCAATTTTACCAATGGAGGTTGTTTTGCCAACCCCAGTAGGCCCCATAAAGGCAATACACCCCTTGAGCTCTGAAGAACTTGAGCGAACCGGAATGTAATCGGCTAAATGCGCAAGCAAACGATTCCAATCATCTTCTCGACCTTTTAAATCGATATCGTCGATTAAACGTGAGACAACAAATTCTGATAATCCCAGACCTTTTAGTTTTTCACGCGCTCGCAATTCGATGATATTTTCTTTTGGTTCCGCTCGACTCTCTGCCTGCTGACGCTGCTCGAGCATCGCTCGTACATTTTTTAACTCTAACTCCATGTCACGCAGCTGTTTGGCGCTATCGTTATTACGTATGGACAAGGTTTCTTCTAGAACAGGGTCTTCTTTATCATTGGATAAAGGCGGCATTTCAAACTGTGTTATTGGACGCTTAATCGCTTGAGGAGGTGCATTATCTGCTGGCGGAGTCTGTAATTTTGCTTTTTCTATACGCTCTAAGTAATCTGCGCTAGGGTCAGCATATTTATCAGGATGAGGCGTTGCTGGGCGCTTCGAGGTCATACTCGAAGGCAAAGAGCCGTCATAGTCCAAAGCGGCGACAATTTCTATCTCGCCAGTAGGCAGACGCTGATTTGACAAAATGACCGCATCAGGGCCAACAGCATCGCGAACCTTCCGTATCGCTTGCCGCATGTCAGGTGCTCGAAACCGCCTAATTTGCATGAATAACTTAATCCTTACAGTGTATTTTTCTTACAAATCCATAGCTTACCCGAAAGATCCAAATAAATATAGACACAATACATCACGTCAATAGCTAGTTTTTATTGGCCAATGACTCCTACCACAGTGATGCGTTTATGATCAGGCACTTCTTGATAAGAAAGAACGGACATATTGACCATACCATAACGCATAAAACGCGCCAACATTGGTCGTATGGGCGCAGATACGATCAAAATAGGCGTATTCCCCATTGCCTCTTGCTGTTCAGCAGATTGTCGCAACGACGTCTGTAATTGCTCAGCCATTTTGGGCTCTAAAATAAGCGCCTCTTCGTTTTTAATCCCCGATTGCTGACTCTGTTGCACCGTTTGCATTAGCATTTTCTCCAGCTGAGGCTCCAACGTCAAAACCGGAATCTCTTCCACACCATCCGCCAACGTTTGAATAATCAGCCTTGATAAAGACGTTCGCACTGCCGCTGTCAATATCATAGGATCTTGTGTTTTAGGCTGAACCCCCATAATGGCTTCTGCAATAGTACGCATATCCCTCAGCGGCACCCCTTCGATCAACAAATTCTGCAATACTTTTAACAGCACACTAAGGGGCACGGTATTCGGCACAAGCTCTTCTGCTAACTTAGGGTTGTATTGTTTTAGCAAGCTGAGCAATTGCTGAACTTCGTCATGACCAATCAGTTCGTAGGCATGCTTATGCATAATTTGATTAATGTGCGTCGCCACAACCGTACTCACATCCACCACGGTGTACCCATAGGTTTGCGCCTGATCTCGTTTCTTAGGATCGATCCAAACGGCATCGAGCCCAAACGATGGGTCTTTGCCTGCAATCCCATCAATTTTGCCAAACACCTGTCCAGGATCAATCGCCAAATCTTTATCGGGATGCACTTCGGCCTCAGCCAAACTCACCCCCATCAGGGTCACTCGATAAGCATTTGGCATTAAATCCAAATTATCACGAATGTGTACACTTGGTACTAAAAACCCCAAATCCTGAGAAAGCTTTCTGCGCACACCTTTGATACGCGCCAGTAGTTCACCACCTTGGGTTTTATCAACCAGTGGAATCAGGCGATACCCGACTTCCAGCCCCAACATATCCACAGGTGCCACATCGTCCCAGCTCAGATCTTTGGCTTCGGCAGGCATTGGATTGTCAGACGTTGCTTTGCTAGAACTTTTTTGCCCCTGCGTGGACTTTTTCTTTTTGTTGTATTCAAGAAAATAAGCCAAGCCTCCCAAGCACGCCGCTAGAGATAAGAAAGAAAAGTGCGGCATACCAGGCACAATCCCCATAATCGTCATGACACCTGCCGCGACATACAAGGCTTTGGATGAACCAAACATTTGACGAACAATTTGCGAGCCCATATCGCCAGACTCATTGACACGAGTCACCATGATGGCCGCCGCAGTAGACAACATTAGAGACGGCAATTGCGCTACCAAGCCATCACCTATCGTCAACAACGAATAAATCTCAACAGCCTCTCTAAAAGAAAGACCATGCTGCGCCATCCCGATGGCCAAACCACCGATAATGTTAATGCCCAGTATCAACAAACCAGCAATGGCATCCCCTTTAACAAATTTTGAAGCACCGTCCATAGAGCCATAAAATTCTGCTTCGGAAGCGATTTCCATCCGTCGTTGCTTTGCTTGTTCAGCATCGATCATACCGGCATTAAGGTCTGCATCAATCGCCATCTGTTTACCGGGCATAGCGTCCAAAGTGAAGCGTGCACTCACTTCGGAGATACGACCCGCACCTTTCGTTACAACGGCGAAGTTAATAATCATCAAAATAGCAAAGACCACAAAACCAACAACGTAGTTACCACCAATGACGACTTCACCAAATGCCTGAATAACCTTACCAGCCGCATCACCACCTTCATGACCATCCAGCAGTACAACACGCGTTGAAGCTACGTTTAAGGCCAACCTCATCAGTGTTGAGACCAGCAAGACGGTTGGAAAAACAGCAAAATCCAAAGGACGAAGGGAATACACAGCCACCAGCAGCACGACGATGGCCAAGGCAATATTGAAGGTGAACAGCACATCGAGCAAAAAAGCTGGAATGGGTAAAATCATCATCGCCAAAAGCGATAATAACAAAATAGGAATACCTAAATTCCCACTAAAAATCCCTTGAACTTGTCCTGTAAGCCGACCACGGTCAAAGTTCACACGGCATTCCTATGAAAAAACAAAACATAATTAACGACCATCCCACTGAAACTCATCAGGCACATCTAAATTTGGCATTGATTCAGGCCTTGGAGCGCCAGTACGGGCATTACGCAATTGATATACATATGCCAATAACTGAGCCACCACTTTAAATAGCCCCTGCGGTATTTCATCACCTATTTCGGTATGATGATAAATTGCCCGCGTCAACGCTGGGGATTGTATCACAGGGATATCATAGTGATTGCCCACTTCACGAATTTTCAACGCAATAAAATCACCACCCTTGGCAAGCAATATCGGAGCGCTTCCACCAGTTTGATCGTATTTTAACGCCACAGAAAAGTGTGTCGGGTTGGTGATAATAACATCCGCATTGGGCACATCCGACATCATCCTGTTCATGGCGGCTTGCCGCTGCATCTGACGAATACGCCCTCTCACTAAAGGGTCACCTTCTTGTTGCTTAAACTCATCTTTCACTTCCTGCTTGGTCATTTTGAGCTTTTCTTTATGAGACCAAACCTGAAAAGGCACATCAATCGCAGCAATTAATGCCAAGGCGAGACTGACAAAAATAAAAGACCAAATAACAATATCAACACCATGAGCAATCGATAATTCAATAGATTGAAAAGTAAGCCCCAGTGTTTCTAATAAAAAATAGTTGAGCACCAAATAAGACACGACACCAACCAATGTCACTTTGGCAATCGCCTTTAAAAGCTCAACCAAAGATTGCACAGAAAACATTCTTTTTAAGCCAGCTATTGGGTTCATTTTACTGAGTTTGGGCAGCAAGGGTTCCCAAGAAAAATTGAGGCCACCTAAAGCAATACTCCCAACGATACCAGCAACCGCTAAAACAGACATAAGCAGAATCATTGAGTCCATCATAGCCACAACAGACTCATAAAGATGAAAAATCATCCGACTCAGGTCAAACACATCTTCTCGCGCAACCAAGAAATTAAAGTCAAAGATAACCGCCAAATCTCGAACCAATAAAGTACCGGTTCCATACAAAGTGACTGCTGCGACAATCAATAGCAGAGCCGAACTTAAATCTTTCGATCGGGCAATGTTGCCCTTATCACGTGCATCCTGAAGCTTCTTACTACTGGCACCTTCGGTTTTTTCGCTGCCATCTTCGTTCTCAGCCATTTAACTGGATCCCCCATGTTGTTTTCATCCAGTCGATCATTTCTGCAAAAAACAACAAATAGATATTCAAAAAATCATCCAACATAATCCAGAAAAAGAACAATGAAAATAGCATGATAATCGGAAAACCCAGTGCAAAAATATTCAACTGAGGAGAAGCCTTAGCCACGATTCCAAATGACAAGTTAATCACCAATACAGCAATAGCCAAAGGCATCACAATAAGCAAGGCTTTTTCAAACATCCACCCACCTAACAACACCAATTGCCAATAGCGCTGACTATCAAAGCCACCACCAATCGGCCAGTAAGTAAAACTCTCTGCTAGATACTCTATCATCACTAAATGCCCGTTCGTACCCAAAAAGGCCAGTGCGACCATCGACAAATAATACTGACCAAGTGTGGCAACAGAAATACCGTTCGCCGGGTCGTTAGACATTGCAAAGCCCAATCCCGCTTTCATTGCTGCCAACTGACCTGCTAGGGAAAACAGTTGGAACAAAATCGTCACCACAAAACCCAGTACAAAACCAATCACCAACTGCTCAGCAATCAACACAATATAAGCAGGTGAAATTGGGTCATAATCAGGCACTTCGATGACTGGAGTAATAATGATGGCAACAACGAATGAAAACGCAATACGCACCCTAGGACTGACCAGACGACTGCCAAACAGAGGAAGTGCCATAAAAAAGGCGCCAATACGAAAAAATGGCAAAAGGAAACTGATCGTCAAATTGAGCAGCTGATCAGGATAAATCTCTAACATCAGCCTATTATCGTGGGAATATTAATGAATAAACTGGTCGTAAAGTCCATCAGCTTCGTTAAAATCCATGGACCTAACTGCATAATAACCAAAATGGTCACAATTAATCGAGGCAAAAAAGACAAGGTTTGCTCGTTAATTTGAGTCGCGGCCTGAAAGACACTGACAATTAAACCAACAAGCAAACTAGGCATCATCACCACACCAACAATCAGCACAATGAGATAAAAACCTTGCCCATATAAATCTAGTACTACTTGAGGATCCATAATTAAATCCCAAAACTCGCCGCTAAAGTACCCATAATCATAGACCAACCGTCAACCATCACAAAGAGCATGATTTTAAAAGGCAAAGAAATAATAATCGGCGATAACATCATCATACCCATTGCCATCAACACACTCGCCACCACCATATCGACGATCAAAAAAGGAATAAAAATCATAAAACCAATCTGAAAGGCGGTTTTCAGCTCACTGGTCACAAAAGCAGGCATCAATATGGTGAAAGGAAGTTCCTCCATGGATTGAATTGTGCCCTCTCGGCCGGCAAGCTTCACAAAAAGCGCAATATCATCTTCCCTAGTTTGCGCCAACATAAAATCCCGAACAGGAACAGACGCGGCCTCAACAGCTTGAATGGAAGTCATTTCTTCTTTTAGATAGGGCTGTAAAGCCACTTCATTCACTTTATCCAATGTCGGCGTCATGATGAAAAGCGTTAAAAACAGCGCCATACCTATCATAATTTGGTTAGATGGTGTCTGCTGTAAACCAATCGCTTGACGCAAAATAGCCAACACAACCACGATACGGGTAAAAGACGTCATCATCATTAACGCGGCAGGCAAAAGCGTTAATGCGGTCATAATAAATAGAATCTGCAGTGAAACGCTGTAATCCTGACTGCCGTCAGGGTTGGTTACCACTGTTACCGCAGGCAACCCTACTTCCGCCCATGACAATACCGGAAAGGCTATTAAAAAGAGTAGTGCATAACGAATCACAGACTATCCCCATTACTCTTATTGTCAGGCGTGTTTTCTCTATCGACTTCTTCCATCATAGAAGCAAACGACTTACCTTTAGGTGAAAAACTTCTCAAATGAGTAATTGATTGTGGCGTCACGCCAATCAATAAACGCTCCCCCTCAACTTCAACTAGCATCAGTTTTTCTTTTGTACCTAAAGATTGAACATTTACAATTTTTATCTCAGATTGCCCCAACTTCATCTGGGCAAACTGAAAGCGCTTCATCAACCAAAGACAAGCGGGTATGAAAGCAATAACAACAATCAAAGAAATGACAATTTTCCAAATAGAGGAAGCCACAAACATCTCTTGCATACCTGCGGCATAAAGAGAAGAGAAAGCCATAGAAGATATGGCAACAAAAACACATCGGATAAGAAAAGAAAAAATCAATGGCTACTACTTAAGTCGTCGAATTCGCTCACTAGGACTCACAACATCCGTTAAACGAATGCCGTACTTATCATTCACTACTACTACCTCACCGTGTGCAATCAAAGTACCGTTTACCAGTACATCCAACGGTTCCCCAGCAAATCGATCCAGCTCAACAACAGAACCCTGTGTCAACTGCATTAAGTTACGGATAGCAATTTCGGTATTCCCCAATTCCATTGAAAGCACTACAGGAATGTCCATAATCAAATCAAGATCTGACCCGACACCACCAGTTGGCACAGAGGGGTTAGACAATGTTTCAAGCTTCACTGGCTCAACTTTTTGCTCAGACATAGCAGCAGCCCATTCATCCTCAAGTTCTTCACCATCATTAGCGTCACCAGACTCCGACATCGCTGCCGCCCACTCATCCGCTAAATCGTCATCCATCCCTGCTGCATCTGGATTTTGTTCTTCTGCCATGTTATTTCGCTACCTTCGTTTTAAAACTTTCTTTCATTTGCACTGAATAACGCTCATTACTCACACCCAACTTGCCTTTGAACGTTGGCACACCATTGGCCCTAACGGTGACAAACTCCGGCATTTCTATCGGAATGATATCACCCGCTTTAAATTTTAGTACCTCACCAAGTGAAATTTTCCGATTGGCGACATTGACTGATAATTTAACATCAATGTCTTTTACATCCTGCTCCAACGATTTACCCCAGCGATCATCTTTTTCATCGACATCACTCTGCACCCCCGCATCCAATAACTCCCTTACCGGCTCAATCATTGAGTAAGGCAACGTAATGTGTAGCTCTCCACCACCGCCATCTAATTCTATATGGAAAGTAGATACCACGACGACTTCACTTGGACTTACGATGTTTGCCATCGCTGGATTCACTTCTGAACTAATGTATTCCAGTTCTAACTTTAGCACAGGTGCCCAAGCCTCAGTGAGATCCTTAAAGACCTGTTCAAGCATCAATTGCACAATACGAATTTCTGTCGGCGTAAATTCTCGCCCTTCGATTTTAGCGTGACGACCATCACCACCAAAAAAATTATCCACCAATTTAAACACTAGCTTAGCATCGAGTATGAAAAGCGCGGTACTTCTTAAAGGACGAAACTTCACCAAATTCAAACTGGTCGGTACATAGAGCGTATGAACGTATTCACCAAACTTCATAACCTGAAGACCGCCTGAGGATACATCCGCTGTACGCCGCAACATATTAAACAAACTAATACGAGTATAACGCGCAAAGCGTTCGTTGATCATCTCCAGGGTGGGCATGCGCCCACGTACAATGCGCTCTTGACTGGTAATATCGTAAGATGCCACACCGTTAGCATCTCGATTATCCTCTTCCGCTGGCTTTTCATCGGCACCATGTAAAAGCGCATCGATTTCATCTTGGGATAATAAGTCTTGAGCTGACATAATCTTATTGCATCACAAAGTTAGTAAATAATACGGCATCAATACCACCCTGCCCTGTTTCTTGCTCTAGAATACCGTTGATGGCATCAAGAGCCGCCGTTTTTAAAGCAACTTTGCCCTCAGCAGTTTGCAACTCGTCAAATGACTGACTGGAAAAAAGCAAAACAAGACTGTTACGAATCAGTGGCATATGTAAGGTTACCGCGTCAACTTGCGAGGCATTTTTTGACTTAACAGTCATATTAAGCTGTACGTATCGCTGACGACCTTCGACCATAAAATCTATGGTAAAAGCCGGGGCCAAATCCAAATAAATAGATGGCTCATTCGCTAACGCTGCGGCTTCCGCTTCAGCAGAGCTTCCACCACTACTCGGCCCACTCAATAAAAAAAAGTAGGCAGCAGCTCCTCCTCCCATTAAAACAAGAAGAAGGGCGACAATAATAATGAGCTTTTTCTTACTACCCGATTTCCCTTCTTCTGCACCAATATCTAAACCATCTTCAGCCATATCAACAAACCTTAGGTATATCAAATTCTTTCTATAAAACGAACGCTTATAGCATCCTTATTCTCGAACAGCACTCTATTCTACAAAGAATCATACGCAGCACCATCAATTTCTCGTAAGTTTACGCATAGTAGTCAACACCCGAGGCAGAAACATAAGAAACATTGTTCGTAACTGACTCATTCTCAAGATCATCATTGGCAGCTATTCCACCTTGATTCGCACCACTATTTCGGTAGTTTCCACGCTCCTGTGCACCCGACGTATCCTGTTGTGACACATCAACATCCGCTCGACTTAAATCCATACCTTGTTGCGCTAACATTTCACGCAGCCGTGCCATTTGACCTTCTAGTAAATCCCTCGCCTGGGGCGTCGCGGCAATAAAACTCACTTGAGTGTTTGAGTCACTGTCTACCGAAATTTTCACTGTGAGGCTACCAAGCTCGGGGGGGTCCAATCGAATATGCGCGGTATGACCACCATCACGGGCAATCCAAGCCACTTTTTGCGTCATTTCTCCGGCCCATCCTGGGTGCCCAGGCGGCACACTCATTGCCAGGTTCTGCTGTGGATTTTGTGCCGCAACCGTGGCCGCGGCCACTCCCACAGCGGCTCGACTAGCATTATTTTGCAAAGAACTATTTAAACCACCTGCAGCATCATCTACGGCCTTACCATCCAGCTGCGCAGACATGCGACCTATCATCGCTTCCTGTTCTTTCTTACGCAATTCAATTGGCTCATTGATTAACACGCCATCCTCCCCTAACAAAGTCTCTGCAGAGTCCGTCGTGACCTCGGAAGATAAAGAGGTATCAGTCGCAGAGCTCAATAAAGCAGATGGAGCGACGTCTGCGCGACTTTCTTTATTAGCCACATTAACCAAAACACCTGCCGCTAAAGCCGCTGAAGCGGTTTTCCCCGCGTCTAATACCGCACCTTCTGCTGTCGCTTCTTTTGGCACAGCCTTAAGCGCCGACGCGTCCATTTGAGACAACACCCAAGATAACTCACCATTACCCTGTTCTAAAGACGGATCAAGAACACTATTATCGGCATCAACAAGTGGCAGGCTGGCTTTGCCTAACAGCTCCGACGGCATTTGCTTGACGGCACCGCTGCCTAATACGCCCTCACTACCAGCCACCGCTCCCGACACTACAACCAACCCCGTCGCTTCCTTTTGCCCCACCAAAGAATCGTCCATCCCCGGAACATTGTCACCAATTGGCAACGCAGAGAGGGGATCAACATCTACTTTTTGCGACTCTTTAGGCCCACGTTGCCATTCGTTTGATTCAGGCTGCCATTCGTTTGATTCAGGCTGCCATTTTTTTGATTCTGGCTGCCATTCTTTTACTCCAGATAAAGGGGCAACTGACGCTTCAGCAGACACACTGGCACTTTGATCAGGTAATTTTTCACCTTCAAGCTGCAAAGCCTTGCCGCTTTCAGTCGTCGAATTTGTCACCGTGACGGTGTCATCCGAAGACCCTGATGCTGAATCAGCGCCTTTGCTTTCACCCTTAACCGATGAGGAAGCTTGATGTGTGGATGTTGTGGATGTGAGAGAAGATTCCGAAGAGGATGGCGTCGATGAAGCCTCGCTAGAGGCCGAAGAATCATTCGCTATTGGGTCTTTTTTCGCACTGCGAGCGTCTTTCGCATGATTAAAATCTTTTGCAAAAGCAGCACCGCTTTCTGAGGAAGCTTTAGCCAAGGCTGCTTTTTTAGGTGGTACACTTGGCGATAAAGACAATACTGTATTTGAATCTGTACGCATAATTTTCTCCGACAATGGAGAACAGTATGCAATTGCAAGGCCAATTTAATTGCTGACCTTATTTAACTATCCAGCCCCACTTGCCAATCATAATAAGCGGTCACAGCTCGCCCACCCTTGGTAAACTCCAACTTAGAGCAAAGCTGATCCAATAAAGCCAAACCGCGATTATACAATAATTCCGTATTGGATATATCGAAATTCACGCTCTTAAAATCAAACCCTGAGCCACTGTCTTCAACATACAAAACAAGTGATCGGCAATGATGGTCCGACGTTACTTTGACTGAAATCTTCACATATCCATTGGTCAGTTTAGCCAGACGACTTTCACGTTCCTCATAATATTCAGAGAAACCATCACTTGAACTTTTCTTTTCTGAATTAAGCTGCAAAACACCGTGTTCAAGGGCATTTGAGTACAACTCCGATAAGATCATGAATATCTGACTAGAAAAACTACTTAGCCCTGGCACGGTCGTCAAAATTTGCAACACGTAAGGCAAAGGATCTGTATTGCGTAACGAGTCGGCGTTTAAAACATATTCAAAGGAAAAGTCAGCAGGGGCTTCATGGTGCGCTTGTAAATATCCCCCTTCTAAAGAATCAATACCAATACTGGCATCCAGACGAACGCTAAGACAGGAAATATCATCATGGGGATTTTTCAATACTCCTTCTTTTTCTAATTGCTCAATCAACCAATCCACCGAACGGTCTGCATCAACATGACCATGGTAAAGAGGTGTGAGCACAGAATGGCAAAACATTTGTCCAGAGACATCCAGTGCTTCATAAACGCCATCCGAAAACGCCATTAACCTATCACCAGGAGAAAAGGAAACGGCTTCGATCTGAGACTCAAAGGCATCAGGAGACAAGACACCTAAAGGCAAATTTTTTGAAGTGAACCTGACGGGCTGCTTCGTGTTTTTAGAAAAAAACAACACATCTGGCAAACCACCATTCCATATTTCAATGCTTTTATTATTAACTTTAATATCAATAAACACCGCACTGCAGAACATATTGGCAGGTAAAACCCGCTTCAGACGCGCGTTTATCTCGGGAATAATCTGTCGCATCAAAAATCCCTTCTTAGTCCAATCAAAGAAAATATCAGCGAGAGGTAACGCACCAATGGCGGCCGAGAGCCCGTGTCCCGTAAAATCCCCTAACAATAGATGCATTCCGCCATTAGGCTTGTAAGCCGCCAGAATAACATCGCCATTAAAAGTATGTGTTCCATAATGAAAAGTCGATAGCGCTGGATCTTCCAAACAATTCGAGTGCGTTATATTTTCATAGACGACTTTTGCTATGTCCTGATCATTCAGCAACTGTTCATTATACGTTCGCATCGCATCACGCTGCTCTTCGAGAGTTTTTTGCATGACCAACAAACGCACAATAGCATTTAATTTTGCGGTAATAAGTGCAGGACTGTAAGGCTTAGAAATAAAGTCTGTCCCCCCAATACGCAAACAATTAGACAAGGCAATAGGATCGGACACACCAGAAAGAAAAATGATAGGAACAAACACGTCGCCAGCAATACGCTGAATTTCAAAGGCCGCCTCCCAACCATCCTTGTAAGGCATTTTAATATCCAAACAAACCAGCTGAATAGTGTGAGGATCAAACTTATCAATCGCATCCTGACCATCAACAGCAGACACTACCTTGTGACCAAATTGACTTAAAATAGCTTTTAATAAAATACGGTCAGACGGGTTATCATCTGCAATCAATACGGTTAAAATTTGCTCCATACAACATTACTCAGTGATATCAAAAAGGCGATGGAAGTTTGCAATTTTAAGAATGTCTATCACAGCCCCATTAGCATAAAGCAAACGAACCTGAGCCTTATCTCCACCCGCGTGATCCCTTAACAACAACAACATACCAAGAGCAGAACTATCTAAATAACTCACATCTGCCAAATTTACGTCATAAGACGTGGCTATAGTCACACTCGTAAAGGCTTCTTTAAACATTTTATGACAGCTGTAATCGAATCGACCATTTACTTTAATAGTCAGGCATCGTGTTGTTTTATCAAAAAAGCTTTCAACCACAGCATACTCCTTAAACCAGAGAGGAAGATTACAACCCACGCCACTCATCGTTAGATTTTTTTATTGATGCCTCTGCGTCTACCTCAATAGAAACATCAGCAGGCATTTTTTCCACCAAATCATGAATACGCTCAATCATCTCAGAGACAGACTCCCTGGCTCTTTCCAAACGTGCTATGCCTACGCTACGGTCTGACTCCAACAAAGACAAGGTCGAAGCGGCCATAGACTTCATACCCTCAATTTGCTCTTGAACCTGACTAATATCATGCTCTATATCAACAGCGAAGCGACGGCGAACAGTTTCGCTTTCTCCTTCCGTTGCAGCAAGACTATTTAACACACCTGCGCGCACTTCATTCAGATAACGATCCACCTCGCCTAACAAAAACACATCGGATGAGAGATCTTTCTCAACCAACGCCAAACGTTGCAAGACCAATTCATAACCCAATATAAAAGAGTCTCTAACCTGCCCCGAAAGCCAAGCCATTGCATTCAGCTCAGCCTTCACACTATCAAGAGCGAAAGGATTCACCGAAACAACCTCTTTAACCGATGCCTCATTGTGATCTGTTTTTTCGTCAAGTAGGGATGCTATTTGTTGTAGTTTAGTAATTTTTTCAATGGAATTTGTTCGTACTGAGGCGGCATTAAGCAAATCGAATAGTGAGGTGACTTTTCGACGCACCGCCTCTAAAGAGACCGCAAAACTTGCATAAGGAGAGTCTTGGCGCAAAACACGAATAGGCGCATTCCATACATCTTGCCCAAGTAATTTCAAACTCTGGTGCAAGACATCCAATTCCGCGATGTCTGATTTTGAGCGAATAACAATAAAACGTTGCAAGTTCTCCACTTCAACGGCTCTATCAACCCCAAAAGACGCAACACTTAACCAGTACACACCACCTGATAGATTTAACTTTAATGCTTCATCAGACAATAAAATCGAATCCGCAATACGTTCGCCTGTCGGATCATCTAGTCCCGCATCGATACCAAACAAAGATTCAAACACAGCCGTGTTGCGGAACCACAGGCGTTCAGCCCCAGCACTCAGCCAAGCGATATCACCCTGTAGGTTGGTGACCAAAAACGGCTCATCAACTTTGGCCAAGGCTTTTTCGATTAAGTTGAGATTGTCACTTTGTTGCTTGATATCGAAATCTCGCGATGCCAATTCGTTATCTACCAAATGACTTAAATCGGTAAATTCATCAACCACATTACGGGGCGGAAGTGCTGAAACATGACCGCGTTTTCGATGATCAACCACATAATGCAAAGTAGAAAACCCAGAACGCAACTGCCGACCAAAGCGAATAGACAAGGCCAAAATAACCATAGCAAGCACTAAGAAGAGCGCAATATGAATCCAAATTAACTGCTCGGCAAATACTTGACGCTCATACTCGACATCAACACGAATTTCTAGCAAAGCATCGCTCACCGCCTCTAACGTTTCAAAAGCACGATAAACCGAACGCCGCTCTTCATTCGTCAAAGAGGAAGTGTTCAGCTCCCTCTGCGATAACGTCTCCAATAGCGCAAAGGACGATGAAATATCTGCTCCAAGACTCGACTCAAAACGTTTGAGATTGAGCTCAATCAACTGATATTCACTGACCAAGACCTGATATAGGTAACTCGGGGAGTAAAAAGAATCATTATTGGCGTCATGAGCTTGGCGATCTTCCACCAGCAACCACTGCAGCCAATGCTCCTCTGCACTGTGCACCAAACTCAATAGTTCACTCAACTTTCCTTGCTGAGCATTCTGTCGCTCTAAGTTGCCATTCACTAGAAAATACATGCCAGCAAAAGTCGATAACAACACAAACAACACAATAACAACACCTTTCTGCAAGCCACTAATCAGCTCTTTCCGTGGTGCACCAAATGGTAAATGTCGTGTATTCATAATCTATAATCACTTTTAAACTAATGATAAAGAGGCTGATAATCCAGCAACAAAAGACAAAAAATTCTTCTTATCAATAATCACTGCATCCTCTTGTAAGGACATCCAATGACGTTTCTCAGCGCTGTAACAAAACTGCTCAAGAGGCAAAGCAAACTCTCGAACGTAACGAGCCTCTGGTAACGATTCGCACCAATCACAACACCAAAAAGGCAACACAATGGATTCCCCCATCCTATCAAGAATCATGGAAAAACTTGCTTTCCCACCTGAAGGCCCGAATCCATCACTTACAAAATCTTTCGAGAGCACTTTATCAAAACAATGACCGTCATGAATAATGAAAGATTTCGAACGGAATGTATCTTCGTCAATATGCACAGCAGAAAAAGGCTTCTGGTATGGCAATATCGCCAACACCAATTCCGCTTCCACCCAAAACATCCTGCCATAGACCTTGCCAAAATAATAACCATTCTTAGCAAAGCCTAGTGAATTGTCTTTTCCAGACCCACTAATCGCTGCGGGTAGACTATCAGAACGGCACAACCAAGGCTCTATCAGCGGACGATTCTCTCGACTCAGCCAAACATTTTTTACCCACGCTCGCGGTGTCGACATAACGGAACACACACCTTCTACTTCACAAATAGCGAAATAAGGCAATGCAAAGTATTGTCCTCCCTGCCTAACCACCAAAACTTGATCAATGTACTGGGGCAACAAACAAAACGCCGTCTCGATAGAACGCAATAAACATGCCGTCAACACCACTTCAGCCTCAACATCAGCGGCCACACTAAACAATAATAATGCACCGTGAGTACGCAAATCGCACTCAGTAACCGTATATGTACCAAGGCATTCTTCACGATCAAATACAAAACGTCCGAAACTGGTATCCAGTTCGTATAAAAAACACGCTAAAAAGTCACGCCCTAATCGACTTAGATAAGTCATTTCTGAATGCCTCTGCTCTGGCAAACAGGACCCAATATAAAAGGCTCCACCGTGGCGCAAAGGAAAGCATTTGGCATTGTCATCCAGCTTAATCAGTGCGTTGTCATTCGACATCGGCACCAAACGATCCGGCGACTCAAGGATACACTCGTCAGATGCGAATAGTCTGTTAAAAGGCTGATAGAATAGACGCTCAAATGTCTTTTCATACGCGCCTAACAACCGATAACGGGCATCCCGTTGCATTGATGAATGCTGAAAAATCGGCAAAAAGCTTAATTCACATAACGCTCTTAAAGACATATCCTCATTAACTGACGCTATTTGCCATTGTAATTGAGGATATTTCCTCTGAAGCCAATCCAGCGACTGCGCAGTGGTTAACCTAAACAGTCCTTTCAGCGCTCCTTCTTGGACAGCATCCAAATCAAAAGACACTCGTCCAGCGCCAGCAAGCGCCTCCAAATAAGCATCCACACCCACAGATTCAGCTTGCCTAACGTTGAATCGAGCTAGATAACTTACTTGACTAGGTAGTACCGTTTCTTCATTAATAATAGACAACACATCTTGCCAACAAGAACGCTCAACAAGCAACAGATGATACAGTGGCTCTGCACGACCTTCACCGAACTGACCCGCTATCGCTACTTGAGCAAGTGCATCAGCTGAAGACAAAAGCGCCTTATGGTAACGCGCCACATAGGGCGAGCCAGATACCAGAAGTTGCTCCGTCGCCGCTATTAGAGAAACAAGTCGCTGATGATAAAGCGAATCAGAGAGGGAGGCCTGAGTGTTTTTTTGGAAAGATAAGAGCGCTAAGTGAAGTGCTTTTAAACCACGCAGGGGAGAATGGGCATAGTCGTACAACGCCTTTTCTATCTCCGAAATTGGCAAAGACAAATCGATGATTCCATTATCCTGTCGAGCCATATTTCACCCTAGCAATAGGCTAAGCAGTTATGATAAATAACGTTTTAAGACTCGTTACATAGAGTCTAAAAAACGCCGCATGGCAAATTCGTCACTCTGACGTTGCTCTTGTTTTGCCTCAACCGCTAATTCGGCTTTGTGGCTTTTCTCTTTCAACCAGTCCATACTTTTGGTTTTCGTACGAGTTTGCAACCAGCGGCGCATACTCATATCCGCTTGCTGCTCCGCTCGACCCACTGCCGCTTCTTGCTGAACAATAGCCTGCTGAACCCGGTCTACGAAGTGCTGATAATTGGTCGTCAGGTACGCACTTAATCCAAGGAGGTTACGCTCTGATTCATATTGCCCTGCGTAATCTTTTAACTCATTCAACTTTTGCAGATCATGTTGCACTTTTGCTTTGTCGCGAGCAAGCTGCTGGGCGGCGACATCCTCTTTGCGTTTAGCAAGATCGACTAAAATTTGCATCCGACGGGATTTCTTCATTCCCCTCCCCCTATATAGACCTCATTAAGCAAGTGACAAGCAACGCAAATACAAGAGAAAACAGACCTCTGTGTTGACTGTGCAAAAATCTCTTATGAACGAAATGAATGGTAGACGTTTTTGTCAGCGTTCGTCTACTGCCCTTTTGTCATCGCGGCAACTAACGCGCCTAAGCTTTGATCAATGGTAAAACTTTCTGTCAACGACTGCTGTAAAAAATGACGAATTTCGGGCATTTGTATAATCGCTTGATCCAAGTCTGGATCACTGCCTCTGGCATAGGCTCCTACAGAAATAAGATCCTGATTTTGCTGAAACTTAGAATAAAGCTGCTTCACCCTCATAGCACCATATAAATGATCTTGGCTAACGATATGCGGCATGGCTCGAGAGATAGACGCCTCAATATCAATCGCAGGATAATGACCTTCTTCCGCTAAGCGCCTAGATAACACAATGTGACCATCCAAAATGGCCCTAGCGGCATCTGCAATAGGGTCTTGCTGATCATCCCCTTCCGTCAGAACGGTATAAAATGCCGTCACCGAACCACCACCTTCACAGCCATTACCAGCGCGCTCTACCAGTTGAGGTAATTTAGAGAACACGGAAGGTGGATACCCTTTTGTCGCAGGTGGCTCCCCAACAGACAAGGCTATTTCTCGCTGCGCTTGGGCATATCGCGTCAGAGAATCCATCAGCAACAACACACTCTTGCCTTGATCTCGATAATACTCGGCAATGCGCGTCGCCAGCATCGCCGCTCGTAATCGCATAAGAGCAGAATCATCCGCCGGCGAAGCAACCACAACTGAGCGAGCTAAGCCTTCTTCACCAAGAATTTGGTCAATAAACTCTTTTACTTCTCGCCCCCGCTCTCCGATGAGACCAACAATGGTAATGTCTGCTTCAGTAAATTTTGTCATCATACCAAGCAGCATACTCTTACCGACACCACTGCCAGCAAACAGTCCTAACCGTTGCCCTTTGCCTACGGTTAGCAGGCTATTAATAGCTTTGATGCCAACATCTAAAGGTTCACTGATTGGCTTACGTTGCAATGGATTAATAACATTACCATGCAGTGTCACCGAATCTTTGGTTTTAATGGGCCCCTTGCCATCAAGTGGCTTGCCTAATCCATTCACAACGCGACCTAATAACTCATTCCCCACTGGCATTCTACTGTCCCCAAGTAAAGGACGAACTCGTGCCCCGGGCGATATCCCTTCAATAGCTTCTGTCGGCATTAGGTAAGTCAGGTCACCTGTAAAGCCAACCACTTCTGATTCAACCCAACGATCTTTTCGAACCTGAACAGAACAGCGATCGCCTAAAGCAACCACACAACCTACCGCCTCCATGGTCAAACCAACCATACGGGTAACCTTCCCTTCAAGCTGCGGAGGTAACGCGGAAACGGACACACTGCTGAGTTTATTAAGACGTTCGGAAAGGGTTGGCATGGCAGCTAGCTATCAAGTAATGAAAGGTGACGAAGCTCTTCAAAAACCGCTTCCAGTCTTTGTTCAAGGCGCCCATCAATGTGAAAAGATTTAGAGTCAATGACAAAGCTGCCACTGACAAGTGAATCATCGGCTTCGACTTGCAAAGTGAGTCTGTTTTTCACGCCAAGCTCTTCTAGAACGACAATATCATTTGGGTGTAACCTTAAGCGAATACGCCCTTCATATTCACCAATCTCATTAAAGACTCGAGCTAATTGCTCTTTTAAAACCCGATGACCTTCTTGATGCATTTTCAGCAAACAAACATTTTCGATTATTCTTGTCATAGAGTGATACAAAATATCTTCAGCCGCAGCGCGACTTTCCTCTAGAGGTGAGGTTATTTCTTGCGCAATGTTCATCAGTAGGGCCTCGATAGACTCTAATTGAGTTTGAGCTAACTCTCGAGCCTGCGCCTTTCCCTCTTCAATCCCCAAGAGTCGACCTTCCTCGTGGCCTTTCTCAAAGCCATCAACCTCTCCCTTCGCAAATCCATCGGAATGGCCCTTTTTATGCCCTTCTTCTTCCCCTTGAATAAAACCTTCGTCATAAGCCGCGCTGCGAATTTCTTCTAGCTGAGAAGCCGTAAGTGGCTCATACACCAAAGAGTCCTGATCCACTTCTTCAGTAGTTACGACAGTATCTCTTTGGATAAGTATGGCAGGACCGGAGTGATCACTCGGTGTATTGTTCTCTAAATGAGGGAGCTCCCAACGCTCGTAAGCTGTCAGCTTACGCTCATTTTTTTCTTGTTTATCAGACATACCCTAACTAAACCATCTGCTCACCGCCGCCACCGAGGACTATCTCCCCGTTTTCAGCAAGGCGTCTGGCCACGGCCAATATTTCTTTTTGAGCTACTTCTACTTCACTGACCCGCACAGGACCTTTTGCTTCTAAATCATCCCTCAACATATCAGCCGCACGAGTAGACATGTTTTTGAAAATTTTATCTTGCATATCTGGGTCAGCCCCTTTAAGTGCAAGAATCAAGGTTTCAGATTCCACTTCCCGCAGGATGATTTGGATACCACGATCATCTACTTCTAGCAAATTATCAAAGACGAACATCAAATCCTGAATCGTATTCGCCAAGTCTTCATCCACATCACGAATAGACTCCATCAGTTCAGATTCTACCGAGCTATCGATGAAGTTCATGATGTTAGCCGCGGTTCGAACACCACCAATCGTCGTTGACTGAGTTGAATTATTTCCTGAGAACTGGCGTTCCAATATATTATTTAATTCTTGTAGCGCAGCCGGCTGCACTGTTTCCAACGCCGCCACACGTAACACAATGTCTAAACGTACTCGCTCATCAAAATTGGCAAGGATATCAGCCGCTTGATCAGGGTCTAAATAAGAAATGACAATCGCCTGAATTTGCGGGTGCTCATATCGAATCACATCCGCGACGGCGCGAGACTCCATCCATTTTAGGGTATCCAAACCCGTCGTATTACCGCCCAGCAAAATTCGGTCAATGAGACTGCCCGCTTTTTCTTCACCCAGCGCCTCTCGAAGCATATTTCGAATATACCCATCAGCGCCCAAACCTAACCCCGTTTGGTCACCCACTAACACCAGAAAATCATCCAAGACTTTTTCAACCTGATGGCGCTGAATATTGGAGAGCTGCGCCATCGTTTGACCAATCTTTTGGACTTCTTTTGGCCCCATATGCTTCAAAATTTGCGCAGCGTCCGATTCCCCCAGCGACATCAGAAGTACGGCTGCCTTTTGAACGGAACTTAACTCTGCGCCTTGGTTTTCACTCATTTACTTTCCATTACCCATTGTTTAACCACTTGAGCAACACGCTCTGGCTCTTCTGCTATCAAACCACGAATCGCATTTAACTGGCGATCAATTTTCTCAGGAGAACCGGGCACCAATATATCTTCTGCACTAACAAGAGAGACTTGATCATCTGAAATTTCATCCGTCTCATCGGAAAAAATAGCCGCTTCGGTGTCTTCGGTAACCGCAATCTTATTTTGGTCGCTAAGGGCTTTCAAGATTGGACGAACCACGACCAACAGCAATACAAGTACAAATATACCAACCAAAGTAGGCTGTATTAAACTCAAGAACCACGCCTGCTGATAAAACGGCAACTCAACCTCTGGCTCCTCTGGATCTGGCAAAGCAAAAGGCGAATTAATAACACTCACACTGTCGCCCCGAGATGGATCGTAACCAACGGCATCACGAACCAATAACGTTAAACGCCCAAGTTCATCATCGCTCCACGGTGTTCTCACAACCGCAGAGGTATCAGGGTTCAGGCTGACCAAATCATCCACCACCACCGCCACTGACAGTCGTCTCACCATACCTTGCTGACGCTTGGTGTAACTGATACTTCGATCAAGTTCAAAGTTTCGCGTTGTTTCCTCACGAGACTGTCCATTTGCTCCAGTCGAATTTCCACCTATCGGTGCCCCATTCTCATCGACCGCTTCTGGGATAGTAACTGCCCCAGGAGGCTGATTAGTTAATGCGCCCGGTACACCACTGGTATTGGCGCCAGCCGCACGACTTTCTCTTAACGTTTGCTCACTGCGTAACGCTAATAAATCAGGATTATATTGCTCATCTGTCTTTTCGATAGCGGTAAAATCAACATCTGCTGACACTTCCGCTTTAAAACGCCCCTGACCAATAACTGGCCCAAGAATGTTGTTCACTCGCTGCAATAGAACATCTTCTACCTTACGGGCATAATCAAACTGTTTGCCCGCCACAGACAACTCAGAATCCGTATCTTTTTCCGTCAATAACGTGCCTCGTTGATCAACAACGGTGACATCTTTATCGCTTAACTGGGAAATACTTGACGCCACCAAGTTCACTATCGCTTCCACTTGGCTGCGATCTAAACGTCTCCCAGGATAAAGCTCTAGAAAAACCGATGCGGAAGGTTTGCGAGTGTCTCGAACGAATACCGATTCTTTAGGAATAGCCAAATGCACGCGAGCACTTTTAATGCTCTGTAAACTTGAAATAGTACGACTTAACTCGCCTTCCAAACCGCGACGATAACGCGTTGTTTCGACAAATTGAGAGGTACCGAGCCCCTGTTCCTGATCCATGATTTCCATACCAACAATGTTGTCGGAAACAATGCCAGAACCCGCTAGCTTAAGACGTGCTTGATGGTAATAATCGGCTTCTACCAGCAAAGCGCCGGTATTCTGATCTAGTTTAAAAGGGATATTATTAACACTGAGGATTTCAACAATTTGATCGGCGTTATAGTCCGTAATACTGCTCAAAACGGGCTTATAGTCTGGCCCATTGCTCCATAAAACAGCCGCCAAGCCAATTGCGATAGATGCAGCCAAACCGACCATTAATGCAAGCTGACGGATGACGGTCAACTTGTTAAAGCCAGTCACTAACTCTAAGTAGAGCTTTTGCTCCGATTGTTCTGCAGGGACATTATCCATTAAAAAGCGCCAAGCGGTTTATTACGCCTAAATAGGCATATTCATGATTTTTTCATACGCGTCTACAAGTTTATTACGCACCTGAGTCATTGCTTCAAATGACACACTCGATTTCTGTAGACCAATCATAACTTGAGGTAAATCAACCCCTTCGTCACCGCGCTCATAAGATTGGGCTAATTGTGTAGATTCTTTTTGCAAAGCGTTTACGTTATCAACAGCATTTTTCAACATTTCTGCGAAATCGGCACGTTCAACCGTTTGGCCGCTTCCCTCTTCACCGCCCGCCTTGGCAATGTTAGACGCAGCAGAGCTCGGCGCTTGAACTTGCGACCGCATCTCCCTCATCTGGGACAACACTTGATTAATGTCTGGCCGACCAGAAATCATGTTATTCACCTAAAAAATCACATTTATATTACTGAACATAACGCACATACACAGTTTAGCATAAAGCGAATGAAAACAAGACACAAAAATCAATCGACATCTATACCGCTTTCACGCATTTTGGCAATTTTATAGCGTAAAGTTCTAGGACTAATGCCTAATTTATCTGCCACAACTTTACGTTTTCCATGCGCATCAAGCAAGGCTTGCGCAATGATACGGAACTCATGTTGCTGCACACCTTTTCCAAGAATCGAGGCCGCACTGTCTTCTTCTACCTCTGACACACTCATAACCGGTGCCAAGCTCATCATATCAAACGCGATATGATCTTCATTTATTTGTGCATTAGGGCTTAAAATTAACGCACGCTGAATGACGTTATCCAACTCCCGAACATTACCAGGCCAAGGATGCGCTTCTAATTTACTTTGAGCTGACGGCTTTAAGACCGCACCGTTGATTCGCATTTTAGCGGCATGTTTGGCCAGCAAATGTTGTGCTATCGGCAAAATATCACCTTTACGTTCACGAATCGGCAACCAACGCAGCGGAAACACATTCAAACGATAATACAAATCCTCCCTAAATCCTCCTTCGCGCACATATTCAGCCAAATCACGGTTTGTCGTGGCAATAATTCGAACATCCAACGGAATCGATTTTTTGCCACCCAGACGCTCAACTTCCTGCTCTTGTAAAACACGTAACAGTTTCGCTTGTAACCCCACGTCCATTTCAGTGATTTCATCTAGCAACAAAGTACCGCCGTTGGCTTGTTCAAACTTACCCGCCTGGGAAGACACCGCCCCCGTATAAGCGCCTTTTTCGTAACCAAAAAGAATCGCCTCCAGCATATTCTCGGGGATAGCAGCGCAGTTAATGGCAACGAAAGGTGCATTAGGACGGTTAGAATGCTGATGAATATAATGCGCGAGCACTTCTTTACCTGTCCCACTTTCACCGCAAATTAACACGGTTGAATCGGTAACAGCGACACGTTTAGCCAATTCTAACAAGGCAATACTTGCCGGATCTTTCGCAATGGGCCTAGGCGTTGATGAGGTTGCGACCTTCACTGTGTACTTAGCAATGGCGTTCAGTAACTCTTCTTCTTGAAAAGGTTTAAGAAGATAATCAACAGCGCCATCACGCATTGCCTCCACAGCATGCGCGATATCACCATAAGCCGTCATTAACATGATGGGCAATTCTGGGTAGGTATCAATAACATGACGCAACAACCCATAGCCGTCCATTCCAGGTAAATTAATATCCGAGACAACCATATCAAATGCATTATGCTTGAGGGCTATAATTGCCTCCTCCGCACTGTACACCATTTTACATTGATAGCTTGCCAGCATTAGCGTGTCTTCCAGTGCCTCAGCAAGCCCTTTGTCATCTTCTACTATTAATAACTTAACATCAGACATTTCATACCCTTACAAGAGGAAGTGTCAAACTGGCTGTCGTGCCAGCACCCTCTATACTGTCTATTTCAAATTTCCCATGATGGGCTCTTGCGATGGCTTTCACAACCATCAACCCCAACCCTGTCCCATGTTGTTTCGTGGTGACAAAGCCTTCTTGCACATGCTCTAAATGCGCTTTTGACATACCAATTCCGCGATCTTTAAAAGTCAGTGTCACATAGCCTTCATGATGACGCCAATGCAATCGCACCAAATCCCCTTCTGACTGAGCGTCAATCGCATTGTTCAATAAATTAAGCAGCGCCCCTAATAATGTTTCTTTATTGCATTGAATACAATCTGTCACCAAAAAGTCACAACCTTCCGCTTCGAGACGCATATTTTTTGGTTCACAAATTTCTTCGCAATGCTGGATCAGTTCCTTAATAAACTCATCGACAGTCAGCGTTTCGTCTAACTTTATTTCACTGCGCGAAAAGATCAACATATCCCGAATTTGTTTTTCAATATTCGCCAATCTATCCGCCAGTTTATTCGCAAAAGTTTGGCGCATAACAGGAGGAAGATCCGGCTTTTGCAAATGGCCAGCGTACAAGGTGGCTGAAGAGAGTGGTGTTCTAATTTGATGAGCTAACGCCGCAACCATTTTGCCCATATTGGACAATCTTTCGTGGTGACTCAACTTTTTCTGCAACAAATACGCTTCCGTCAAATCAACCAGAATCACCAACTGCCCTGGTACATTTCCCAACGAAGCGGTTTCTACACGAACACGACGCCCTGTCACCATACTCACATCATGACCATCGTCTTTTTGCGGGCGAAAACTTAATGGTACAATTTCACTCCAAGACTGCCCAATAAGAGAGAGATTAAACAGTCTGCCAGCTACAGGGTTTGCCATGACCACCACACCTTCTTCGTTTAACAATAAAACACCAACCGGCATGGATTCAAATAGCTGCTGAAATTGCAACACAAGTACACGATTCTTATCTTGCTCTTGGCGCTTATCCTGCTCTGACTTTTCCAGCTGTTCGTATAATCGAACCACTTCCTGTTGAAGATCTAGATAAGATTTAGCCAACACATCTGAAGACTCGGAAAACGCTTTAAACGCGGCTTTTAATTCCGCAATTTCTTCATCTTTTGTCACTAAAACTCCGATTTATCAATATTATAGCGACGCATTTTTTCAATAAGAGTGGTGCGTTGTATTTGAAGATTTTGAGCCGCTTTAGACACCACACCCTGAGTGGACACCAAGGCTTGACGAATCAGCAACGCCTCTAGATGACGAACATGTAAATTCAAATTCACCCCAGAGGCCTGAGGAAACGTATGCAACTGTTTAATCTCTTTTAAAACAGACGACAACGTTTGTGACCGCCAAGGTAAAGGGCAAAACCAGACATTATAATCCCCCTCAACCTCCATAGATTCATTCAAAGAAATCACGGGCACCATTTCATCCAATTCAAAAGACGATATTGCTTTCCCTAATACGACAAAATCAGGTAAGTGAAACGCTGTCAACGACGTACTGTGTTCGATACCAATAAAAGTTAAGATGCTGGAAACACTCGAAATTTCGTCGTCATCTAAACCACACAACCAAGCCTTCACACCATCACCTCAACCCTAAAAATGCACTTGTGATAATGTGTTTTCATCACCCATTTACAAGCCGCATCGCCAATTTTCACCATAAAAATTTTATAATTTTGACAGCATTTCATCAAACGCTTGCTGCGAATCAAGTGGATTCTCATACCAAGGCAACACCCCTAATAAAGGCGCCGATAACATATTGGTAAGGCTAGCAAGATTCTCTTCAAAACAGGGCATTTTTTCTTTACCTGAGTTTGCAACCCAACCAACCAAAGACACCCCATCACGGACAATTGCTTCCGCGGTCAAAATAGCATGATTCAAACAACCAAGCTTCATATTAACAACCAGAATGACAGGAAAACGCAACGACTTAGCCAGATCGGACAAAAACTCCCTATCATTTAAAGGCACTCTCCAACCACCCGCTCCCTCAATCAGTGCAAAATCATGGGGAGTCAGCAATGTACCTTTTATAAACCCTTCTAATCGAGAAGCCGTTACCAGCCGCCCCTCTTTCATCGCTGCAATATGGGGCGCAATCGCAGCCTCTAACACCACAGGATTTATTTGCTCATAGGACAAATTAACACTACTTGCTCGCTGCATCAGCAATGCATCACTATTACGCAAGTGATCTTCGATAAGCTCAGCACCGGCTGCAATCGGCTTTAATCCTATTGACTTAAGGCCAGCCCGTTTTGCCGCCTCCAGCAGCCCCACCGTGACATAAGTCTTACCTGCATCGGTATCAATACCCGTTACAAAAAAACGTTTTTTCACTCACTACTCCTGAATTCTAATAGGCCGATGCGCCACAACAAACGAGACTTGATAACTCAGTGGGATACCAAACTCACGACGTTGTTTTTCATATTCGCGCAAAAATGCTTTCCACTTACTGGGTGAGACAGAGGCATTAGCAGCCTCTGCAATCAGACTTGCCCCCACTTTTTTTAACGAATAAACCGCCGCCTCTGGTGAATCAAACCACATTAAAATATCAGATAACGGAGAAGACAAAAGGTTCAACCCTGACGCTTTAACACATGCTACAAGCGCATCTGATGACATATAGTCATGAATATGCTTTTTATCATCTAGGCCACACCAAGCTTTAGTAATCTCTGGCATAGAACCTTGCGAAAGTGTTGAGAAAACCACATAGCCACCAGGCTTTACGACACGATAAAGCTCTGCAAACAGATCCACAGGGCTAAGGCACCACTGAATAGCCAGACTCGAAAAAACCAAGTCACAAGACTGATCCTGAAGTGGCAATCGCTCAGCGTCAGCACAAACGTAATGGATATTTGACAAAGAGGTCGCGCCCTCTCTCGCAACAGCCAACATCTGTGGTGCCAGATCAAGCGCTATCGTGCATTTAGGCGTTAATTGCTCTGACAAGGCCGCCAATGCCTGACCGGTTCCCGTACCAAGATCCAGTACGACATCCGCCTGACTGAGAGGCAACATGGCCAAAAGTCGATTGAGAACAATTTTTTGAAAATCCGCATAAGAATCATAAGATTGCGAAGCACGATCAAAACGCTTAGCCAATTGCCGCTTATAGCTAAGCGTCGATATATCAGGGGTTATTAGCATCGATAAAGTTTTCTATATGACGTACACACGCCTCTTCATCTTCAAGAAAAGACTGATGCGCACAATTGGACAGTACAACACAGTGCTGCAAAGGGTTTACATCAGCTTGTTGTTCAAATGACTTGTTCGAAACCAACACATCCTTACCACCAAGTATGTGTAAATTAGGACGATCTAAAAGCGACCACTCACGGCGCACATCAAGCCCTTTTAGCAACCGAAGACCACCAATTAAAGCCGGTCGGCTCAAGGTTTTCACGGGTAAAAAAGCCTGTAGTTGTTTCACCAAAGCCCGTTCATTATCGGCGCCCTTGGCTTGCAACATCACAAAACGCTTTAGACCCTCTTCCGGTGATTGATCAACCAAGCTTGCAAAAGTATCGAAGTCCTCGACAGACATCGCATTGTCCCAGCCCTCTCGCTTTATAAAGCTCGGCGAAGACGACAAGGTAATCAACCCTGTCACACAACTAGAGCGACGCGCGGCGACATAAGCCGATACCATGCCACCTAAAGACCAACCAATCCACCACGACTCTTTTGGTGCGACATCAATCAATTGCTCAGATAACGCATCAATATCGTAATTAGGGCCAATGCGAGAGCGAGAAATCCACTGTTCGTCCAGCGAAATACCAGGTAAATTGGCAACAACAACATAAAAGCGCTCACTTAGACGTAAAGCAAACGAACGCATTACTTCTTTCGGCATAGCCCAACCAGATACCATAAAAATAGCTTGATTAGACGCGTCTCCAAACGCTTCTGTTTCAATACGTGCTCGCATGCTGCCCCTCTGTTACTTTGGATTTAAACGTCTTGCATTTCAAAGTGTCGCTGTTAACACCTTTTCGAGTGAATCACATAATAACACTAAATCGTCATCAGAGTGGGCGGCACTTAAGGTAATTCGCAAACGCGCACGGCCGACTGGCACCGTCGGCGGACGAATCGCCGTACACCAAATCCCAAGTGTTTTTAACTGCTCGCCAATATCGAGCGCGGCTTTACTGTCGCCCACAATAATTGGCTGAATGGCCGTATTGGAAGGCATCAGCTCAACCGGAAGCGACTGAACTCTTTGGCGAAAATACTCAATATGTCGAGCTAATCTCTCGCGCCTATCCTGACCTTCTGCTGACTGAATAATCTGCAACGACGCCAACGTCGCACTCGCAATGGCTGGCGACATCGATGTGGTATACACATAAGGCCGAGCAAACTGCGTCAGATACTCAGCGTAGTCATGAGACGTCGCCACGAACGCGCCAGCGGTGCCAAACGCTTTACCAAAGGTACCCACTAAGATAGGTAGACTATTGGCATTCAAACCCGACAGAGATAAACAACCTTTACCCTGTTCCCCTAGGCAGCCCAAGCCGTGAGCATCATCCACCATAAACATCCATTCATGCTGACGCGCTAATCTAGACAGTTCAAGCAACGGCGCCACATCGCCATCCATACTAAATACACCGTCTGTGACCAATAGCCCTGGCGTGGCAGATTTAGCCAACAGTCTTTCCGCGCTCACCACATCGCCATGCAGATAACGACGCAGCGAGGCCTGCGCCAACATTGCACCATCAATCAAGGAAGCATGATTGAGCTTATCTTGTAATACTGGGCGATTTTTATCCGCCAGCGCCGATATCACGCCTAGATTCGCCATATACCCCGTACTAAACAACATCACTCGATCGTAACCAAGCCAATCCGCTAACGCGTCCTCGAGCGCTTGATGGGGCGCTAAATGCCCACATACCAAATGCGATGAACCACCACCAACACCATACTTTAGCGCACCAAGCTGCAATGCCTGAATAACATCAGGATGATCTGCCAACCCAAGATAGTCGTTAGAACAAAAGGCGGTATAAGCTTGGTTATTAATACGAGTGTGGGGGGTTTGTGCACTGTCCAGCGTAATGGTACGACGCATCAGATTGTGTTGGCGGCGCTCTGCAAGCGCCACCAATACCCAATCCGGTGTATTAAACACTGGCTTCATAAAATAACTTCGACTCTTCTTGCTTCACAACTTGTGCCGCAATGGCTTCTACAACCGCCTCATCAGAATGTGCTTCACGTTTCTCAGGGTTGATGCCTAAAGTGGCAAACAAAGCCATATCTTTATCGGCTTCTGGGTTGCCTGTCGTTAGCAACTTCTCGCCATAAAAAATGGAATTTGCCCCTGCCATGAAGCACAAAGCTTGCGTCTGTTCATTCATTCCTTGACGGCCTGCTGATAAGCGCACGTGGGACTTTGGCATCAAAATACGCGCCACTGCGATGGTGCGAATAAACTCAAAAGTATCCAGATCTTCAACGTTTTCTAATGGTGTTCCTTCTACCTTGACCAGCATATTAATTGGCACACTCTCAGGATGCGGAGACATTTGAGACAGTTGACGCAACAGACCGACACGATCTTTTTGCTCTTCACCCATGCCCATAATGCCACCACAGCAAAGCTTAATGCCGGAGTCACGGACTCGGGATAAAGTATCAAGACGGTCTTGGTAAGTTCGCGTGGTGATTATGCTATCGTAAAACTCAGCTGACGTGTCTAAGTTGTGGTTGTAATAATCAAGCCCTACTTCCGACAAGCGCTTGGCCTGATCGTCGTTTAACGACCCTAAAGTAACGCAGGACTCTAACCCTAACGATTTAACACCTTTGATCATTTCAAGCACATAAGGAAAGTCTTTTTCTGATGGATGCTTCCACGCCGCTCCCATGCAAAAACGGCTTGCACCTTTTTCTTTCGCCAACGCCGCTTCTTCAAGCACCTTTTGCACTTCCATTAACTTTTCTTTTTCAAGCTCAGTATTGTAATGACCGCTTTGTGGGCAGTATTTACAATCTTCTGGACAAGCGCCGGTTTTGATCGACAACAGCGTACTGACTTGCACTTCGTTAGGCGCAAAGTTTTCTCTATGGACCGTCTGAGCACGAAACATTAAATCCATAAAGGGCAAATCAAATAAGGCTTTTATTTCGGCATGAGTCCAGTCAAAACGCGGTGCACTGATATTACTGGCAGACATATTCGCTACAGACACATTTGTAGACGTACTTAAAGACATAGTATCCTCGATCCATAAAAATTAATGGAGCAATACTAATGGACTGGAAAAAACTGTCAACTGAAAAAATAACAGAGGTTTACTACAGTGTATTTTTAAACCAATGCTATCTTTGTAACACAAAATGCAAAAATACCGTATGCCAAGCCTGCCTCGAAGGCCTCCCACTCAACGTAATTCACTGCCACCGCTGCAAACGCCCCACTCACCACACCAACATGCTATGCGGAAGCTGCCAGACCACTTCTCCAACATACCAACGGTGCATCGCACCTTATCGTTTCGAGGGGATTATAAAAACACTGATTCATAGCATTAAGTTTCATCAAGGAACCCACTACATACGACCACTCACCTATTTACTCAGCGAGCATCTTATTGAGTCATATGCAGCTGAAAGCTGGCCAGATCAAATCCTCTATGTACCCAGCCATCCAAGTCGAATTAAAGAGCGTGGATTTTGCCAAACAAACACGATGAGCAACCAGTTAGCAAAAAATCTCAAACGGCATCTGGGGGAAAAATGTCCCACCATCCCGAAACACAATCCATTAAAAAAAGTAAAAAATACCCAAGCCCAACATTCACTCAGCCGCAAAGAACGCTTAACAAGCCCTCAAAGCAGCTATGAGATTAATGCCCCTATCAGTAAGCATGTGGCGCTATTCGATGATGTCATGACCACGGGAAGTACAATAGAAAACTGCACCACATTACTATTAAAAGCAGGAGCAGAGCGCGTTGATGTTTGGGTGATCGCTCGAACACCCGACAAAGCACATTAAGCCGCCACTGCTATGACAATCTAGCCATCTGACCTCGCTTTGCTTTAGTATGCGCTGAACAAAGCAAGGTGGACCTTATGAAAACAGATCAAGAATACTTGGATTTAGACAAACAACTTCTCTGGCACCCGTACACATCCATGAGCCAACCCAGCCCACACTTTTTGGTCAAAAAAGCGGTTGGCTGTGACATTACACTGAGCGATGGGCGCATATTAATTGATGGCATGTCATCATGGTGGAGTGTTATTCACGGCTACAATCACCCTAGAATCAACACAGCCATTCAGCAACAACTGACACAGCTCTCCCACGTTATGTTTGGTGGACTCACTCACAAACCCGCTATTGACCTTGCCGAAACACTCATTGCCATCAGCCCAGGCGATCTACAACGGGTCTTCTTCTCTGATTCAGGTTCAGTTTCCGTTGAAGTGGGGCTAAAAATGGCCATCCAATATTGGCATACTCAAGGACAACCAAGTAAACAATTTTTTGTCACGCCCAAAAGCGGCTACCATGGAGACACATTTGCCGCCATGTCCGTCTGCGACCCTGATAATGGTATGCACCATTTATTTAGTGGCGCACTGACACAACAGTTCTTTATCTCTGCCCCCCCTACCGGACTGGAAGCTCCGATCAAACCAGAATATTTACACGAAATAAGAGCCATGTTTGAAGCGAACCACGCACAGTTAGCAGGCTTCATCATCGAGCCTGTTGTGCAAAATGCCGGCGGCATGCGCTTCTATAATCCAGAATATTTAAACCACATACGCGCTCTTTGTGACGAATTCGACATCCTTCTAATCTTTGATGAAATCGCGACAGGATTTGGCAGAACTGGAAAACTTTTTGCGACCGATCACACCAACATTTGCCCAGACATTATGTGCGTTGGTAAAGCGCTAACGGGGGGATATATGACGTTGGCAGCCACCCTAACCAATGACAAAGTTGCCCTAGGTATCAGCGAAAATGATGGCGTCTTTATGCATGGCCCAACCTTCATGGGCAACCCTCTCGCCTGCTCCGCTGCGAATGCCAGTCTATCCCTGCTGATGAGATACAATATTCCAGAAAAGATTACTCAACTCGAAAACTGGATGAAGACCGCTCTTGCCCCTTGTGCAAAGCTTGAACAAGTTGAAGAGGTTCGATGCTTTGGCGGCATTGGCGTTGTTGAATTGAAAAACTCAGTTAACTTACACAAAATACAACCAAAATTCGTCGAACTTGGTGTATGGATACGGCCTTTTGGCAAGCTCATCTACCTAATGCCGCCTTATGTTATTAGCCAACAACAAGTGCAAACATTGGCTAAAGCCATCTACCAAGTAGTAAGTGAAGAGCCTTGTTAACCCACCAGACCAGAAGGTTGAATAATAAATTGTAGGTCGGCATTTATGCCGACAAAAAGCTTATTCACTGAATCAAGCATTGCCGGCCCAAAGGCACGATCTACAAAATATTCTTTTTTACGACTTACTGCTTCATGCGTTCTGCAAGATTACCTTGCTCATACGCCTCTTCTTCAATATGGCTAATGTTGATCACGATATTTTCTGCCCTTTCAATACTGTTGATACTCAGCGCATCCACTTCTTGCATTTTATCGTTAAGATCACGTGCCACACTTGCCTGCTCTTCTGACGAAACATTAATTTGCGCCGTCATCTCAACAACACGCTTAATAGCCGCTTCGATATCACTCATCTTTTGCGCAACATCATTAACACTATCAACCCCTTGTTGAGCAACCGCCGTCCCTTTATCGATCGTACTGGTCACATCCGCGGTATTTTTCTTCAGCTCTTCTGTCATGCTGTGAATACTTTGTGTTGCACTCTGAGTTCTGATTGCCAAAGCACGAACCTCATCCGCGACAACCGCGAAACCACGCCCAGCCTCACCAGCACGAGCCGACTCAATGGCCGCATTAAGCGCCAATAAGTTGGTTTGTTCCGCAATACCACTAATGGAATTCACCACTTCATTGATACTGTCACTGCGCTCTGCCAGCACCGCCACCACTTTTTTCGCATCGGATATGTCTTGATAAACCTGACGCATAGTTTCACCCGTTTGCTGGGCAAGCAAGCGACTACCTCGAGACAACTCACCAACCGACTCCGTCGCCTCAACCGCCACATGAACGTGCTCAGCAACATGTGTCACGCTAGACAATAATTGAGAACTGGCCGCGACAACATCTTGGAAAGTATTGCGCTGCTTATTAAAGTTACTTAAATTCGCTGTCACACTGGCTTTTGCTTCAGACGCTCGTTTACGAAGTTGTTGCGCTCCTTCTTTTAGACGGTATCTAAAGGTGTTACCTGCTGCCTCTTGGTGAATTCTAGCAAACTTAATGGCCGCCTTAGCGCCGATAGTTTTACAATATAAATACTGACCTATAGGATTATGTGCCTCAGAGGACAACCCCGACACCACCGCACTCAACGATTGACTTTGATGATAGGTCAACCAAATGCCCAGCAAAGCCAAAACTTGACCGACAATCTTTAGCTCTAGACTATTTGACATCAACCCAAGCAAAGCCAATAAAACAAAACAAGACATCAAAGGCCAAGAGGAGTTAGCTAAATACGCGGCGACTTTCGTCGACATAGGCACCAAGGCCTTACCCGCATTAATACGATCATAAACCGATTGAGCGTGCTGAATTTCATCTCGAGACGCCTTGCGACGCACGGACTCATAACCCACCACCTTACTGCCATCCAACAGCGGGCTCACATGTGCACTCACCCAATAGTGATCGCCGTTCTCGCAACGGTTTTTCACCAACCCCATCCAGCTTTTACCTTGCTTTAAATTCGACCACATATCGGCAAACACAGCCGCTGGAACATCAGGGTGGCGAATGATATTGTGAGCCTTACCAATCAGCGCCTCGCGCTCAAAACCAGCCACCTCGCAGAAAACATCATTAACAAAGGTAATACGTCCTTTCACATCGGTACTGGAAACTAGAACATAGCTTTCAGGAAAATCATTTTCTTTATTTGTTACTGGCATTTTTCGCATAAATAACTCTCGATTTTATAATCATTATTTTTATCACATAGTGTGTGATTTATTATTTTTTGTTAAGCACTAAAAGTACACTAATAATGGCTTATTCGTCATCAAAATCTCGATACGCATCCGGCGCTAAATCCTCAAAGCGGGTATATTTACCCACAAACGCCAATCGACAAGTACCTATTGGACCATTACGCTGCTTACCTATGATAATTTCTGCAATGCCTTTATGAGGCGTATCTTCATGATAAACTTCATCACGATAAACAAAAGAAATCACATCCGCATCCTGCTCGATCGCACCAGATTCACGCAAATCTGAGTTTACCGGACGCTTATTCGGACGGTTCTCCAAACTACGGTTAAGCTGAGATAAGGCCACCATAGGACACTCCATTTCCTTCGCTATGGCCTTCAGAGATCGCGAAATTTCCGAAATTTCATTGGTTCGCCCTTCAGTAAAGCCTGGAATTTGCATCAACTGAAGATAATCGACCATGATCATAGCAACGCCACCATGCTCTCGAGCAATACGACGCACACGAGAACGCATTTCTGTCGGACTAATACCGCCAGTATCATCAATGAAAAGTTTACGGTCTTTTAACATTTTCACCGCAGACATCAATTTATCCCAGTCTTCTTGAACCAATTGCCCCGAGCGCATACGAGTCTGGTCAATTCGCCCCAGAGAAGACAACATACGCATCATCAAGGCTTCGGCCGGCATTTCCAAACTGAATACTATGACGGGTTTGTCGCTGATCATGGTGGCATTTTCCACCAAATTCATAGCAAAAGTTGTTTTCCCCATCGACGGACGACCGGCGACAATAATCAAATCCGATGGCTGCATACCCGCCGTCATTGCATCTAAATCCGTAAACCCTGTACTCAAACCAGTAATCGCGCCTTCTTGATGATACAGCTCATCAATTTTATCAACCGTGGCACTCAAAATATCCGCAGCAATTCGAGGCCCACCTTTCTTCTCACCACCTTCCGCGATCTGAAATATTTTTCGCTCGGCTTCATCCAGCACCTCTGCCGCAGTCATGCCTTCTGGGTGAAACGCCCGCGCAGAAATCTCATTGGTCGTAGAGATAAGTCGGCGTAAGATGGAACGCTCTCGGACAATATCGGCATACGCTGCGATATTGGAGGCACTAGGTGTTGCTTCAGCCACCTCGATAAGATAAGCCATGCCGCCAATGGATTCTAAGTCACCACGCTTGTCGAGGCGCTCACCAATGGTCACCACATCAATCGGTTCCGATTCATCGGCTAAACGTGCAATAACAGTAAAAATTAACTTATGTTCTGGACGATAAAAATCATCCGCAATGACCAGCTCAGAGACTCTTTCCCAAGCCTGGGGATCAAGCATCAAGCCACCAACAACTGAACGCTCAGCTTCAATGGAATATGGCGGTAATTTAATAGAAGCGACTTCGGAATCATTTAGTTGCACGCAAAACACCCATACAGAGACAGAAAAAACAGGAAGATTAGCTTATCACGCTAATAAAAAAAGGGCATCTTGCAATAGCAAGACACCCTTCTCTTATTCAAGAAAGATTCGCATCTCTCTTAAGTAATTTATCGAAACAAATTACTCAGCGATTACAGACAAAGTAACCGTTACAATCACTTCAGCGTGAAGTTGAACGTCTACTTCGAAAGAACCTGTGTGACGAATCGCGCCTTCAGGAAGACGGATTTCTGCTTTCTCTACCGCTACTTGCGTAGAAATAGCATCAGCGATGTCACGAGTACCGATAGAACCAAAAAGCTTACCTTCGTCGCCAGCATTCGCAGCGATAGTGAAAGTTTTACCTTCTAGCAATTGAGCACGAGCTTCAGCAGCCGCTTTACGTTCTGCAGCTTGAGCTTCAAGTTCAACACGGCGCTCTTCAAAGCTAGCCAAGTTAGCTTTAGTAGCCATTACAGCTTTTTTGTTCGGAATCAAAAAGTTACGAGCATAGCCTGGCTTAACAACTGCAACGTCACCAATACCGCCTAGCTTGTTTACTTTGTCGAGTAGAATAACTTCCATCTCGATCACCTCTAATTAATCATTAGCTATCACTTGAGTTGGACGCCTTACCTTGGATTCTAGAGCGAATATTCACAAAACTATCAATCACACAAAGTGCGACCAACACGTTCGCGAAATACACATTCAAAACAAAAAATCCCACAAGATAAAATGCGATCAGTCCAACAACCCCAATTTCTTTTTTTGCTAAAATACCATGCACTAAAGCAAGCCCCGGCAACACTAACGCAGGAATAGCAGCTTGAGACAGAATAGCAAAGGACCCACCTAAGGATTCCCCCACAAGAATCATTCCACCCAACGCCAAACTAAACGCGATCGGCAGCCTTAATTGATGAAATTCTGTGCGTAAACCGCCAGGATTATAGAGCCCTGCTTGCCACTTTCTCGCCAAAAACAGCGAAATCACAGCAATCACCACTTGAAAGATGGACACAGCCATCACCGCCTGGTTAAAGATCAAATCTTTATCGGGAACTTCAACACCTTCCGAAACCAATACTTTTTGAACCAAGGCAACAGCCAGATTCAAAACATCAGCCATCAAAAGAGGCTGAAGCAGAGTGCTAATGACTGCTAAAAAGCTGCCAGCTAATAACACCCAACTCCATGACATGGTTGATCTAAGCAAATAGGCCAACAACATCACATCGACTAACACCATAAGTGCCGTAGCATCGCCTTGGTATATCCACAGCACAAACGCTGGTAAACATCCCCAAGCTAATACAGGTATTCCTTCTTTTACACCTTTGCGAAGCACTACCAACCCTAAGATTGCAGCGGCCAGCCAAAACATCATAGGAATTAGACCAAACACCATAACACCTATTATGGCATTAAGACGTTTTTTCATTACCCAATTTGCTAAACCACTCATATAAAGCGCTTCTTCAGCCTATTAATTAAAATGGCTATCAGTGTAAGGAAGCAAAGCAATGTAGCGAGCGCGTTTGATTGCAGTCGCTAGCTGACGCTGGTAACGAGCCTTAGTGCCAGTAATACGGCTAGGAACGATTTTACCAGTTTCAGTGATGTAACCTTTCAGTGTGTCTAGATCTTTGTAATCGATCTCTTTAACGCCTTCTGCTGTAAAACGGCAGAACTTACGACGACGGAAAAAACGAGCCATGAGTGTCTCCTAATAAAAATAGATTAATCTTCAGATTCTTCAGATACTTCGTCAGAATTGTCGTGGTGACGCTCTTCACGTTGAGGAGCAGAACGACGATCTTCACGACCTTCAGAAGCTTTAATAGGAGATACGTCAGTTACCGCATCTTTACGACGAATCACCAAGTTACGGATGATGGCATCGTTGTAGCGGAACGTGTCGTTTAGTTCAGACAAAACACTGTCAGAACACTCAATGTTCATCAGAACATAGTGTGCTTTGTGAATTTTGTTAATTGGGTAAGCAAGTTGACGACGGCCCCAATCTTCAAAACGGTGAACTTGACCACCATCTTCAGTGATTAGGTTAGTGTAACGCTCTACCATTGCTGGTACTTGCTCGCTTTGATCTGGGTGAACCAGAAAGACGATTTCATAATGACGCATTTAAGCTCCTTATGGGTTCTTAGTCTCCACGCTTGCTTCCCCTGTGATAAAGCTGTGAGACAAGGAGTATTGATTTACAGGGACGCGCATTATATAGCACGAGTGGACGATAAGTAAACGAAATCAACACATCAACTCTGAAAACCATAAGAAAAGTCGCTTTCAATGGCACCATTTAAACCAAACAAGCAATAAATACGCACACTACGAAAATGTTTTACAGCTCTAATCAAAGACCATAAAATCAAATGGATTTTTGTTTGCGCTCATTTTGCTTAACCCTTTTGATGGACACCGTTTTCATGAAAAAAGTATGTTTAACACTGCTATTGGCTATTCCAGTCATTGCACAGGCCGATACCAATTTAGGCATCATTGCGGTCAAGTCAGAGCCTCTCTATAAAGACATGGACTCAGAGTCCACTTTTTTACCTAACGTTGGTTATGAGGGCGAACACTTCTTCCTTCGCCTACCGGAAATCGGCTATCGCTTTTTACCCAAACAGTCGACCCAAAACATGTCAGTGGGCTTATCTTACGAAAGCACGGGATTCGATCCCGATGACTCAAATAATGCCAATATTAGACAACTCGATGATAGGGACGCCGGCATTATGGCATTTGCATCCTATCAGCTAGGCCCAGTTACCACGAAAATCGCACAGGATGTGAGTGGCGAACATGATGGCTACTACGCACAAATATCGGCAGGATACCCTATTGCTGCTGGCGCTTGGACCGTTATCCCATCCATCGCTTATCGCTATATAGACAGTAAAATGAGCAATCACCTATTTGGTGTATCTCAAGCAGAATCAGCGAGAACAGGCGGTGCAATTAATGCCTATGATACAGATGCTATTTCTTCCGTTCGTTATGGAGTAAGAGGGATCTACCCCATATCGAAAAGCCTTAGCCTCATGCTTGGCATCAACCATACACAATTCGATAAAGACATTCTAAAAAGTCCTATCGTAGAAGATAACGCCATTACCTCTGTGTTAGCGGGTGTGAACTTGGCCTTTTAAAATAGTCGCCACTTGAAACCACGGACTAAAACGCCTTACCACAAGCCAAGGCTTCGGAATAAACCTAATGAGCAAACTTTCCAACAATAGCCAAGCCATGCTCTTTGGGCTTGGCGCTGTTTTACTCTGGTCTACGGTCGCAACAGCCTTTTCGCTGTCTCTTAGGCATTTTTCCCCGACACAACTCCTACTTGTCGCCAACATGGTGTCGCTGCTCTTTTTAGTTAGCCTAATTGTGTATAAAGGCGAAATAAAGCCGTTAATGACTGTGGCAAAACAAACGTGGAAGTCCTCTTTGTTTTTTGGTGCCATTAACCCATTTCTTTATTACTTAATATTACTGCAAGCCTACAACACCCTTCCCGCTCAGGAAGCACAAGCTATCAACTATACTTGGGCAATCATGTTGAGTTTTATGGCCGTACCCATTCTCAAGCAGCGCCTTAAACCTGCGGACTATCTCGCCGCTGGAGCCTGCTATTTTGGTGTCTTATATATTTCAACCCGTGGGCAGATTGGCTCATTAGAGTTTTCCAATGCTTCTGGTGTCGCGTTCGCTCTATTTAGCACCATTATTTGGGCACTTTATTGGCTACTCAACACAAAAGATAAGCGCCCTAGCCTAATAGGTATTACGCTAAACTTCGCCTTTGCATTGCCATTAATACTTATTTTTGCGGGTGTCACTGGAGAGCTAACCCAGTGGGATAATAATGGCTTGTGGGGCGCCATTTATATTGGCTTGTTTGAAATGGGATTAAGTTTTGTTTTATGGAACAAAGCAATGAAATTAACAACAAACGCCAGCCAAGTGGCTAACCTCATATTTTTGTCCCCTTTGCTGTCCATTATTTGGCTGTCACAATTTGCAGGAGAACCCATCCTAAACTCCACTCTCATTGGTCTAGCGTGTATTCTTGTTGGGCTGTTTGTACAAAACGTAGCGAAAAAAACCAAACAATCTACATAGGACTTTCCATGCCAGCGTTTGTTTATTTACTTTTGCCCATTTTTTTCTGGTCAGGCAACTACATTCTAGGGCGTATTACTGTCTCAAGCGGCATAGATCCCTTCTCCATTTCATTTTTACGCTGGTCCCTCGCTTGCCTAATCATTTTGCCTTTTGCTTACAAAAAACTTTGGTTAGAACGTCACATCATCATTAATAACTGGCCATTACTGACACTATTCGGGTGGCTTGGTATCTGTAATTACAATTTATTTTTGTATATTGGACTCACCTCAACCACAGTAACCAATGCCGTACTATTAAACTCCATTATGCCGGTGATGATTCTAATTACTGCCCGCATCTTGTTGGGTAGCAAAACCTCTTGGCGCCAAAACACTGGCATTTTAATCTCCACGCTTGGCGCCATCACCATCGTCAGTCGTGGCAGTTTGGAGACCTTTTTGCACCTCAGTTTTTCACCAGGCGACCTATGGATTATCACGGCCGCCATCAGCTGGGCCATTTATTCAGTACTAATCATTAAACGACCACAAGGCATGTCTTTAATCGGTTTCTTTGCTTGCACGGCACTCATCGGTACCGCCTTTCAAGCACCGCTGTTTTTTCTTTTCTCAGACAGTACCCTTGCTGATTTTAGTCTCAGCAATTGGGTCACCATTCTTTATATGGGATTGTTTGCATCCATCGGCGCATTCCTATGCTGGAATACCGGAGTACAAAAGTTGGGCGCTGCTACAGCAGGACACTTTATTCATTTACTCCCTGTTTTTAGTATTGGCCTGTCCGTGCTTTTTTTAGATGAGATCCTGCTAAGCTTTCACTATATCGGCATCCTATCAATCTTCTCAGGAATCTTTGTGGCAACCGTGCTGAATAAGAAACAGCAAAAAACAACCTAACCTCTATTGCGCGCCATTCTGGTACTGATCAATATGCTGGAAAAAATAAACAGCATCCCCAGAATGGCGTAAATATCCGGCACATGGCCCCAAATAACCCAGCCCCAAAAGCCGCTAAACACCACACCAACATAACTGACTGGTGAGACGATACTGGCTGGCGCATAGGTGTAAGCCAAATTATAAAGATACATGCCAACATACAAGGTGACAGTCACAGCCGCCACCAATGGCCACACCTCTACAGGTAAAACCAACGACTCACCTTGCAGCCACAACAAAGGCAAAGACAATATCGTCGACACGAAAAAATACACGAATAGCGTTTCTTGCCCAGAAACCTGCTGAGACAACATCCGCGTCGTCACCATGGACAGCGCCAACCCAAGAGCCGATACAAAACCGACAAGATGCCATGGGTTCAAATGATCTGGTGTTGGCTGAATAACAAATGCCACCCCAATAAACCCAATAATCAAGGGCAACCAACGCGTCTTCGGAATGCGAATCCGATGCAGCATCCACACCACAAATGGCACACACAATGGCGCGCAACTTCGAAGCAAAGATGCTTCAACAAGGGGGATGTGGTTCAACGCCCAGTAGTAAAAAAGAAAACCAATAAAGCCACCAAAGCTGCGTAGAAAATGAATTTTCCACACAGCAAAAGAACGCTTTTGCCAACGTCCGCGCATCTGCGGCAATAATATGAGGGCGCAAAAGAGACTTTGCCAAAACACTAAGGTTGATACCGCAATCATGGTTTGAGCCTGCTTGGCAGCCAATGCGGTAAGCGACATAACAAACGCATAAGCGATTGTCATTATGATGCCTTTCTTTAACAACTCGTTATCATCTAACACTAAATCGCTCTTTCTATAAACGTGAAGCGGAATGACTGTTTAACCCAATCAAACTAGATTGTCGAGCGACTGGATACGCCGACACCAAGATAATTAGAAAAAAGCGCATGAGGTTCTGGTTGAGACAATACGGACACAGGTTCATGAGCGATCACCTCTCCCTGTTCGATCAAGATCACACGCCCTCCCACCAAACACGCCTCTTGAGGCAAATGGGAAATCAGCAAGGTCGTTAAACCTAACTCATCAGTAACCTCATTGACCAAATAAAGCATTTCTTCCCGCAAAGCAGGGTCCAAGGCACTAAAAGGCTCATCCAGTAATAAAATAGGCTTCTTTCTAACAAGGGCCCGAGCAATCGCCACTCGCTGGGCTTGGCCGCCTGATAGTGCCTGAGGAAAACGTTTCACCTTATCAACAAGCTGTGTTTTTTCCAACGCCCAACTCACCTTTTCCTTTTGCTCTCGATTCAAACTCAACGAAGGCGACACCCCAATGGCAACATTCTGCCAAACGGTCAACTGCGGAAACAGATTATCGCTCTGAAACAAAGTAGAAATAGGACGTTCATAAGCCGGTAAAGACAGCAAAGACGCCTCATGAAAATACAGCTCACCGCGTCCTTCTAAATACCCTCCCAGCAAATGCAGAAGTGTGCTTTTCCCTTCACCACTACCTCCCAATAAGGTGGTCATCCCCGGCTTAATATTCACGCAATAATTGGCGTGAAAACGCTCCCAATCATATTGAAGGTTAATTTTTAACATTCACACCCCCTACTTTTCCGCCAACAAAGCGAGATGAGCCATAAAACAGCATCAAGCAAAGTAAAATCAACACCACCGCCACACAGGAACCCTCTGCCAAACGATAGGAGCCAATGAGCTGAAAAAGATACAAGGGCAAAGACACCAACCCCTGACTGCCGAACAAAGCAATCACCCCCATGTCTCCCAAAGACAGTAACAGCGCGTAACCTAAAGCCTGAGCCACATTCACGCGCACTAAGGGCCACTCAAGTCGCCACCGCGACCAAGACTGAATACCTAAGCTCAGATAGACATTTCGAAAGCGCCGCTCCTGTTGATACATCACCGGCATTAAAGCGCGCAGCACAAATGGCAACGCCATCACCGCATTCACCCACACGACAATCCAGTAGCTCGACGGCAGCCCCCAACCAACATCTCGTAACGCCAGAAACAGGCCTGTGGCTATTACCAACCCTGGTACCATTAGGATCAAATTGCCTAGATGTTCAATTTTATTTGGTAAAAAGGCCAAATATGGACGCCCCATGCAAAACCGTGCAAGCACGGCAAAGCAGATACCAAGCAACACACTCACCAAGGCGGCAGGAAGCGCAATCTGCAACGATACCAACACCGCCTGCCAAAGCGCCAGAGACTGCAAAGTTTCAAAAAATAGAGGGGAGAAAATAGGACCGAAAATGGCCACAAAAGGTGGGATTACCAGTACAAACACACACAGCAAGGCCACGCCATCGGCAAACCTTGCCCAATAAGAATCTTTGAGCGGATAACGAGTCAGCGCCAACAAGCTCACATCTTGGCGATTAACCGGTGCTATACGGTATACAAGCAACGCAAAGAGCGAACATATCATCACCTGCAGCAAAGCTAAAAAACTGGCTTTATTGAGGTCAAAATCAAACCTGAGAGCTTGATAAATCGCTACCTCCAAGGTGCTAAACTTAGGTCCACCGCCTAGACTCAACACCACAGCAAAGCTTGAAAAGCACAACATAAAAATAAGCACAAACGCTCCCGGTAAGACTTTTTTCATGTAATGCCATTCAATCCAACGAAAGGCTGTCCAACGAGTAAAGCCCAACTGCGTAGCCTGACGCCACTGACCTGCAGGAATCAAATCATACCCTTGCAACAAAAGACGCACAGCCAAAGGCATATTGAAAAACACATGCGCCAATAAAATGCCCGTTAAACCATACAAGGGAACTTGAATACCCAAAAACTGACTTAACCAACCTGAACGGCCATACACTACGACCAGTCCCAAGATGGCCACTATGGTTGGCACCACCATAGACACAGAAAACAACTGTAAGAGTGCACCTCGCCCATAAAATCGTCGGTGCATAAGACAAGAAGCAACAGGAATGGCAATGAGCAAACTAATACCACTGCTTAGCAGGGCTTGCCATAAAGAAAAGCGCACAACTCGCCAAAGATAAGGCTGCTGCAAATAGCCAAGCCAAGCATGTAATTCGCTATAGCGCAAAAGAGCCACCAAGCAGGCCGCTCCCATCAATAGGAAAAAACCGACGCCTAACAGCGCCGGTAACAACCCTTTAATAGATCGAAAAAACAACGATATAACGCCTGTTATCGCGTCGTGGCGTTTAGCCACTCATCCACCCAAGCACCACGGTGTTCAGCCACGTCTTTTGCGGACAACACTAAGTTTTTACTAGGCTTTAACGCGCTGTCAAAAGCAGCAGGCAAGGTTTCATCCAACTCAATCACTGGTAACATCCAATTTCCAGTCGCTACCGTAGATTGAAAACCAGGCTGAAGGATAAATTGCATGAACTGTTGCGCCAGAACAGAATTAGGGGCATTTTTCATCATAGCGGCGACTTCGATCTGCGGATACAGCCCTTCACTGGCCATTGCAGCCCGATACTTAGTTTCACCTTCCACAACGATATGATAAGCAGGGGATGTGGTGTAACTCAACACCACATCCGCCTCACCTTTCAAAAACATACTATAAGCATCCGACCAGCTTTTCGTCACCGTGACCGTATGGCCCGCTAAACGTGCCCATGCATCTGCAGCGTCTTCACCGTAAACTGACTTCATCCATAACAATAATCCAAGACCTGGAGTGCTGGTCCTTGGGTCCTGGTAAATCACGCGCAAGTTCGTATTATCCACCACGTCTTTCAAACTGGTTGGAGGATTTTGCAGCGTGTCAGAGTTATAAATAAAAGCAAAGTGGCCTTGATCAAAGGGCACAAAAATTTTGTCTGACCAGCCTCCAGGGACAGTAACGTTAGACGTATCGACAGAATGCTCTAGCAATAATCCGCTTTTCTTGGCCGCTTCCATCAAATTCAGATCCAGTCCCAACAGAACATCCGCTTGCGAAGACTGCCCTTCCAGCTGAACTCGAGACAAAATTCCTACAGAAGAATCTAACGCGACAAAATTCACCTCACAATCACATGTCTTCTCAAAATTGGCTTTAATCTTTGGCCCCGGCCCCCAATCCGACGCAAACGAATCGTAGGTGTATACATTGAGCGTGTCTTTAGCCAACATCAGAGGCGAGAAAGTAACGCCGACACTGACGATAGCAGCCGAAAAAAGAGTACTGAATGAGAATGTGTTCAAGGTGTCGCTCCTAAAAATAAGTGAGCGGCGTACAGGAGAAACGGCAAGATACGATTGTTTAGCTTGCTACCTCAATTCCTACGCCAGCATGATCTGGATCAGGTTCAGTGGGTTAGCGGTCAATCCGCTTCTCAGCTCTAGCCTTTAACAACCAAAGCACCCCATGAGATAAAGAGTCATTATTGTAAAGAGTCGTTCAGCGGAAGTCTATTTCCGTAAGCACTCGCGTCACTGCCCCTTGATTTTTTTCGGCAAAACGCAACGCAGTCTGCCCAAGTCGATAACGTTGTGACGATTGCCCAGCAAGATCCACCACTACACTCTCTAATTGCGCTTCGTCGTGACAACGAACAGCACCATTCACCTGTAAAAGCTGTTCAGTGATGTCTAAAAAATTAAACGTATAAGGCCCCACCAAAACCGCCTTGCCCAGCAGAGCAGGTTCAATCGGATTGTGCCCTCCTCGTTTAATCAGGCTTCCGCCAACAAAGGCTAAATCGGCAGCCTGATAATAATACATCAGCTCTCCCATCGAATCGCCAATCACAACATCGAAGTCAGACCACTGGTCTGGGGGTATTTGACTACGAAGAGCAACCCGCTCAAAAGACTGTTTGGCCAAGGCATACACCGCCTCAAACCGTTCCGGGTGACGAGGGACAAGCAACAACAACGCATTAGAAAACTTCTGCATAAGGGTTTTATGGATGCGCAATAGCGCTTCATCTTCCCCTTGATGAGTGCTCCCCCCTACCCAAACAAACCGCGAACCAAGTTGACGACGCCAATTCGCCTGCAACACTTCAGGAGGAACAGCCAAATCAAATTTAATACTGCCAGTCACCAAGACTTTTTTTGCCCCTAACGCTTCAAAACGCAAAGCATCAGCTTGAGCATGAGCCAAAAAACAATCAGGTAGCGCAAACAAAGGACGCGAAACGAGGGGAAACTTCTGATAACGCTGAAAAGAACGATCACTCAACCGCGCATTGACCACCTCAACTCGCAAACCTTGCCGCTTGGCCAGCTGCAACAAATTTGGCCAAAGTTCAGTTTCGACAATCAATAAATGCTTACAGGCAATTTTATTCAATGCACTTTTAACACTGCAACGCCAATCCATCGGCAAATAACGATGCTCCGCGAAAGGAAAAGCCTTCGCTACCTGTTCCGCCCCCGTTGGCGTCATTGTTGTCATTAAAAGACGGCGAGTTGGAAACTTTTCACGCCATTGAAGTACCAGTGGCCGAACCGCCAGCACCTCTCCCACAGACGCACAATGGATCCATAAATCAGCCTCGACAGAAGGCCAGATACCAAATGCCTCTTTTGCCCGATAATCCGTATAGGTTTTTTTAAAACGCCGAATTTTAAACAACACAACTGGCGTTAATAGCAGCAAAGCGATTCGATAAAACCACATAATTAAACTGGCGTCTCACTAAATTGCTGGTTATGAAGCTGAGCGTAAGCGCCATTCATCGCCAATAACTCACTATGAGAACCTTGCTCAATAATTTCACCGTGATCTACAACCGCGATAATATCCGCATTCTCGATGGTCGATAGTCGATGCGCAATAGCAATGGTCGTTCGATTCGCCATCAAACCATCCAACGCAGTCTGAATCGCTCGCTCAGACTCGGTATCCAATGCCGACGTAGCTTCATCCAAAATAAGAATAGGCGCATTTTTCAAAATAGCCCTCGCGATGGCAATGCGCTGGCGTTGCCCACCGGATAGCAGCACACCATTCTCGCCAACCATGGTATCTAAGCCATGATCAAGCTCCTGAATGAAATCCCAAGCATTGGCTGCTTTAGCAGCTTCTATCACACTTTCCTCAGCGGCGTTACGCAATGAACCGTAAGCAATATTCTCCTTAATGGTGCCATTAAAAAGCACCACTTGCTGATTAACCAAAGCAACATTAGAGCGCAACTCAGTTAACTTATAATCATTGATAGCCACACCGTCTATGCTTAACGAGCCATCATCAACATCATAAAAGCGAGCAATTAGATTTGCCATAGTGGACTTACCACTGCCAGAACGCCCAACTAAAGCCAACGTTTTTCCGGCGGGCAAAGACAAATTAATATTCGTAAGCGTTTGTTTCTCCGCACCGGGATATTTAAAGGACATTGAACGCCATTCAATATTACCTTTTAAAGAAGTGGCAGTGGACTGGCCTTTATCAACCTCTTCAGTCAAATCAAGAAAATCAAAAATACTGTAGGAAGCCGCAATGCCTTTTTGCAAAATACTATTTACATCCGTCAACTGACGAATCGGCTTCCCCAACATCCCAGCGGCTGTCAAAAAAGCAATAAAGTCACCAGGTGACATATGCGAACTGATAGACGGGCTCAGCGCAAACCAAATCAAAATCGCCATCATGACAGCCAGAATAAACTGCACAATAGGTATGTTCAGAGATTTGGTCATTTCCATTTTTAACTGAGAGCGGCGGTTTTCATGAGCCGCTTTATGAAAGCGCTCAATCTCGTATTCACTGCCACCAAAAATCTTGACGACTTCGTGCCCTTTAATGGCCTCTGAGGCAACATCTGTCACTCCCCCCATGGCATTTTGGATGCGAGTACTTAACTTACGAAAACGTTTTGAAGCATAAGAAACCACTAAACCAATTAATGGCACGACCAACAAAAACAACAATGACAAACGCCAGTTCATGTAGATCATATAACCTAACAAACCAACAACCGTTAAGCCTTCGCGCAATAAAACCCGTATTGCTTGCGTGATAGAACCGATAACTTGCTCTGTATCATAAGTCAACTTGGCTAACAGACGTCCCGTGGGAATCGAGTGGTAGTAACTCGAAGGCAATAGCACAAGTTTGTTAAACATGTCGGTGCGCAGATCAAAGACAACGTTATTGGCGACCTTCGCCATAAAATAGTTACCTAAGAAAGTCCCCACTCCTCGCGCAATAAAAACCCCCAAAATAGCCATCGGAATTAACAGACGGCTCTCGGAAATATTACCTGCAGAAACAATATCAACAATATGTTTTAAAAGCGCTGCCAAAGCAGGCTCCATGGCGGCATAAATGACATAGCCAATCACACTCAGCAGCAAATATATCCAAGACGAGCGTACATAACCTAATAGACGAAAATAGATTTTAACACTCGATGCTGGAGCTTTTTGCAGCGAATTTTCAGTCTCAATATTCTCTTTATCTTGCATTTATAAATTCGCTTTCTCGATAATCGCCGTCGTGGAGTATCCGTCAACAAAGGTTAGAACTTTGACCTCACCACCATGAGCCAACACATGCTCAGCGCCAACAATGGTTTCTATGGTGTAATCACCGCCTTTAACCAAAACATCAGGCGTTAAAAATTCAATAATTTCCTTGGGAGTATCTTCATCAAACCAAGTGACCCAATCAATCGCTCCCACCCCCTCAAGTACCGACATGCGGTGAATCAAGTTATTAATGGGGCGCTTCTCCCCCTTGAGGCGTTTCACTGATGCATCTGTATTCACTGCGACAATAAGTCGATCACCAAGAGCTTTGGCCTGCTTCATATAAGCAACATGTCCCGGATGAAGAATATCAAAGCAACCATTAGTGAAGACAATTTTCTCACCATTCATTTGCGCCAATTTTATTTGCGCTAATAAATCTTCTGGAGACAACACTCCAAAGTTTGTGCTGTGCGAACGTTTAAACATAATCGCTTCAAGCTGGTCTGCGCTAATCGAAGCCGTACCTAGCTTTCCAACCACATAACCCGCTGCTTGATTAGCGTATTCAACCGCATCAATGAAACGTTTACTGGTCACATACACGGCCGTCAGAACAGCGACCACAGTATCGCCCGCTCCTGTCACATCAAACACTTCTTTGGCCGCTGTGGCTAATGAGAAAGGCGGCTTGCCTTCACTAAACAAAATCAACCCTTCTTCACCACGAGTCACCAATAAAGCTTTCCAACCAAATTGTTCACGTAGTGCCTTGGCTTTTTCTTCTAACTCTTTATTCGAATGGCATTTACCTACAATAGTTTCGAATTCAAGCAGATTTGGCTTTACTAGGGTAGCGCCTTGGTAAATAGAAAAATCGTTGCCTTTCGGATCAACAAAGCTCGGAACTTTCGCAGCGTTAGACAGTTTTATGAGGGTCTGAACGTCTGCTAAACAGCCTTTTGCATAATCAGAAAAAATGACGGCGTCAGATTCTGGCAAACATTCTTCAACCACGTTCGCCAACGCCTCATTTTGTGAAAGACTGTCTTCACGCTCTTCAAAATCCAAACGAATAAGCTGTTGGTGACGACTCATTACTCGCAATTTCGTAATGGTTGGCAAGGTTTTCGAACGAATAAACCGGCAGTTTACTCCCTCTTTTTCTAAACACTGGGTAAGAATATCAGCATTTTCATCCTGACCGACCACTCCAACTAAGGTGACCGACACCCCCAGTTTAGCCAAACCAAGGGCCACGTTAGCCGCACCACCAGGGCGATCTTCAATGTTGGAAACCTTTACCACTTGTACAGGCGCTTCCGGTGAAATGCGTGAGGTACCACCATGCCAATAGCGATCCAACATAACATCCCCAACAACTAGGATGTGTTTATCTTTAAAATTTAGATACGAAGAGTTCATAGCCACATAATAATCGATTTTTAGAGACACTCATCTTATCATACTCCCTCAACAAGTTGGACATACCTAAAACATACGAAATAAGGCTTTTACACAATGCTGAATTCCGCTCTACTATCTAGCCAATCTTTTTTATTTGATGGGCTATTAAAGAATTGGTCGCTTCATGGCATCAATACAGAACAGGGTTTTAGCTATGAGAGTATGAATCATGACTGGACAATAAACGCCATTGACCGTATTCGCTTACTTACTCAATGCCGCCAACTTTATACTTTTAGCCATGCCTGCCAACGCCATCACACCAAAGATTGGCAAGCATTACTAAAGCCGCTGTTCGATTTTATTACTTCTCGATACTTCGTTGATGGTCGTTGGATTTTTTCCTTAAATGACGATTTATCGATCAAAGATCAACACTCTGACGCCTATGCTCTCGCCTTTGTTCTACTGTCCTTTAGCCACTACTACAAAGTGACAAACGATGACAGAGCACTTTTTTATATGAAAGAAACACATCAGTTTCTCTTGAACAATATGCAGGCTGAATCCGGCGGCTTTTATGAATCTTTTCCCGTTGATGTTGAACAGACTCGCCGTCAAAACCCGCACATGCATCTTTTAGAGGGCTATATTGCGGCCTTTGAAGTCACCCAAGATGCTGACTACAAAGCAACCATACAATCCCTTCTTACCTTAGCCTTAGCGCATTTTTACGATAAAAAATCCAAAACACTGCGTGAGTTTTTTAACTCAGACTGGCAACCACACCCAACGACGGGACATCTGGTAGAACCTGGCCATCACTTTGAGTGGGTATGGTTGCTTTATCAAGCTAATAAAATTTTACCTAACTCAGACTATACCGACCTTGCACAGCAACTCTGGCTAACGGCTAGCCGACATGGACTGGCAAATAACGGGGGAATTTACAACCAGATCGACGGCAACGACTACCACCCCATCGACAAAGAGAAACGTATCTGGCCGATCACTGAATACCTGAAAGCCATCACGGTTATGCCCATCGGGAAAGAAGAAAAAGTAGATCGTTTAGAAAAAGCGCTCGACTTTGTGCAACAGCACTATTTACAGCCAAATGGGTGCTGGAATGAATACCTTAATGCCGATAATACGCCAAAAGACTTTCCACTCCCAGGCACGAGCAGCTATCATATTTTTCTAGGCCTGACAGAAGTGATAGCATGGGCAAAAGCAAATAATGATTTAGAAGATTCTTTTTAAGTAAAAAAGTCTGCTTTTCAAGAGACTCTTAACAAAGACAACATAGGACATAAGTTATGTATATAGTCACTGGTGGTGCTGGATTCATTGGCAGCAATATCATTAAAGCCTTAAATAAAAAAGGCATCACAAACATCCTTCTCGTCGACGACCTGACAGACGGAAAAAAGTGTCTGAATCTATCTGACCTTGATATAGCCGATTACATGGACATGTACGATTTTTTAGAGGCCATTAAAAATGACACCTTGGGTATGAACCCGATGGCTGTTTTCCATGAAGGTGCTTGCTCAGCCACCACAGAATGGAACGGCAAATATGTGATGGACGTCAATTACCAATATTCAAAAGCCGTATTGGATTTTTGCCTAAAGCATGAAGCGGCCTTCTCTTATGCATCCTCTGCTTCGGTTTACGGTTCTGGTCCGGTTTTCCAAGAATCTCGTGAAAACGAAAAACCGCTTAATATGTATGCCTACTCTAAATTTCAATTTGATCAATATGTTCGTGCTGTGTTGCCGAAAGCGAAAAGCCAAATAGTAGGTTTCCGTTATTTCAATGTCTATGGTCCTCGTGAACAACACAAAGGCAGCATGGCCAGTGTGGCTTTTCATCTTCGTAATCAAGTACTGGCAGGCGAAAATCCGAAATTGTTTGGTGCCTACGATGGTTATGAAGCAGGCGGTCAAAGCCGAGATTTCATATATGTTGAAGATCTCGTAAACACCAAACTTTGGTTCCTAGAAAACCCAGAAAAATCCGGAATTTTTAACCTTGGTACTGGCAAAGCAGAGCCTTTCCGCACCATCGCGGAAACGGTTATCGCCCATTATAAAAAAGGCGAAATTGAATACATTCCTTTCCCTGAACACTTGAAAGGCGCTTATCAAAGCTTTACACAAGCAGACATCAGTAAACTGCGTGATGCAGGCTACAAGGGCAATTTTCGTGGTTTAGCACAAGGTGTCCAGGATTACTTAGGTTGGCTTGATACACATGGCTAAATATTTAATAGTCGGCCCGTCTTGGGTGGGTGACATGGTGATGGCTCAAAGTCTCTTTATTACACTAAAGCAGCGTGATGAAGAAGCAATTATTGATGTCATTGGGCCGAACTGGTCGCTGCCTATTCTAGCCCGAATGCCACAAGTTAGACGGGCTATTTCTCTCCCTACAGGTCATGGGGAGTGGGGCCTCAGCACACGTCGCAAGTTAGGACATTCCCTTCGTTCAGAAAAGTATGATAATGCGATCGTGATGCCAAGGTCATGGAAATCAGCACTAGTCCCCTTTTTTGCCAAGGTACCGCATCGCGTTGGCTTTACAGGTGAGCAGCGCTATCTATTACTTAACGATCGTCGCAAGCTCGATAAAAGTATCTTAAACCAAACCGTAAAACGCTTTACGTCTTTGGGATTGCCCAAAGAGCTAGCGTATCCACCTTTGAATATTCCACCTCCTACTTTAAGCGTCCATCCAGATAATCAGAAAAGTCTTTACCAACAACACAATTTATCCAATAGGCCAGCCATTGCACTGATGGCTGGGGCGGAATTTGGCCCCTCCAAACAATGGCCTATTGGCTATTTTCACGAATTAGCGAAAAACGCCATTGACTCGGGTTACCAAATTTGGGTCTTAGGTGGCCCAAAAGACGCTTCGGATGGCGAAATAATAACAAAAGGATTAGGCGAATTTGCCCATAATTTATGCGGTAAAACACAATTAGTCGATGCGATAGACCTACTTGCCGCTGCAGAAAAAGCGGTGAGCAATGATTCTGGTTTGATGCACATCGCGGCCGCTGTAGGAACAGAAGTTCACGGCATCTATGGCTCAACCAGTGAAGCGTTCACCCCACCTCTGACAGACAACAAGACCATTCATAACCTTCATCTTGAGTGCTCACCTTGTTTTAAACGGACTTGCCCATTGGGGCACACGAACTGTCAAAATCAATTAACGCCAGAAAAAGTCATCAACGCTTTAAATCTAATGCCTTCGGAATCATCACTATGACGAGCAAAATCTCAAAAGCCACTTTATCTGCGGCACTCATTGTCAAAAATGAGTCTAAAAATTTAGAGTCCTGCTTAAATAGTTTAACAGGATGGGTGGATGATATTGTCATTTTAGACTCCGGCAGTGAGGACAATACTCGAGAAATTGCAGAAAAATACACAGAACATTTTTATTTGAAATCAAACTGGCAAGGGTTTGGTTTACAACGACAAGCCGCTCAACAATATGTAAAAACAGACTATGTATTATGGATTGATGCCGATGAAATCGTTACTGAAGAGCTTAAAAACAGCATTTTAAAAGCCCTTAGTGATAACAAGACACAAACGGCCTATAGCATTAATCGTAAAAGCTGGGTATTTGGGCGCTTTATTGAGCACTCTGGCTGGTATCCGGATCGCGTCACTCGGCTTTATAAAGTCAGTGAAGGTCATTACTCAGACGATTTAGTACATGAAAAGGTACTGTTAGCAAAGGACGTGAAGCTCGAATCGTTAAAAGGTGATTTAACACATTACACTTACGATGATCTGCAGCACTACTTAGTTAAATCGGCCTCTTATGCAAAACTATCAGCAGATCAAAAGGAAAAACGTGGCAAAAAAACATCGCTAAGCAATGCTACGCTACATGCTTTTGCCTGCTTCGTAAAAATGTATTTAATAAAGCGTGGATTTTTGGATGGAAAGCAAGGATTTCTTCTCGCGGTATTGTCGGCGCACTCCACTTTTGTGAAATACGCCGACCTATGGATACGCTCTCAACCTAAGCGCCCCAGTTAACTATCAGCAAGTCCGATATATTTCTAACAAGGTATCAACGTGCTTTTTCTGATCAAAAAAATCACAAGCACGTTTTCTTGCCAAAAGAGACAAACGCTCTCTTTCATCAGCATTAGAGCTAAGGTTGTCTATCGCATGAGCAAAGGCCTCAGTATCAAATGGATCGACAACCACACCAGTATCTTCCAAAAGCTCAGGAATCGCACCATGACTTGAACCAACAATCGCTTTTCTCGCTGCCATGGCTTCAATAACCGTCAACCCAAAGGCTTCATTGTGCGAAGGGATCACTACGATATCAACGGTCTTCAACAAAAGATCAGGCTTGTTAGTGAAACCATAAAACGTCACTTTGTCTTGCAAATCGTTTTCGATCACATAAGACTCAAGCATCCGCACATATTCAGTAGATCCGCCCGTTTCAGCAGTAAGCCCACCAACAATGATTAGGTGCGCTTGACTTAATCTTAGCTGTTTAAATGCCTTCAATAGCTCTAAATGCCCTTTACCATTGGATAAACGCCCAACAATACCGATCAAAATGGCATCTAGAGGAAGAGATAACTCAGCTTTTAAATTAAACTCAATGTCTTCAATATCAGCAATTTCGGTTCCATACCACAATCTTTTTATTTTACTTTCTGGCATAGGGAGGGCTTTAACATTTCTCGCACGAGTAAAATTGCTAATGGATAAAACCAAGTCGACATTTCGATATATAAAACGATGATAAAAGTCTCTTTTTGATCGCTTAGCCCCCATGTGATCTGTATAAATCAGTTTAAAACCACACAATTTTTTTAATAAAACAGCAAGCGTCAAATCACTAGATTTGTGACAGTGAACAACATCAATTTCGCGCTGCTTAATCCACTGGGCAATACTAAACAGTTTTCGATAACCTTCACCGCGGCTCGCTAACGATAAAGTACTATCAAATGTTTCAACCATACGAGCATTCGTTGGCGTTCCAGCTTGCCCTATACCATAAACATGACAACCCTGAGACATCATGGTCGCCCCGACTCGCATAGGGTACATCTCCAACCCACCAAAACCAGTTGAAAGGCAAATATGCAGCACATTCATCTTATTAGACATTTTCAATGTATTTCCTTGATTAGAGATTCATATACCAAACTTTTATTTCTTCAAACACACTGGTCACATCAAGATCTGTCAAAGATGAATTTGGATCACTCGTGGTAAACGGCAACCAACGACCTTCTGTATTAAGCGTTTTCCAGCGTAAAGGTTTAGAAGAACGCTTATTAGGATAAAAACCAATAGTTGGTACATCTATCGCGCCAGCAATATGTAATGGCCCTGTTGACCCAGCAACAAACAAAGCAGCAGTGGCAATAGAACACATAAAATCAGCAATTCCATCATTCTTATCATACAAGCTTACATGGCCAATCAAGCCTTGCAATGCTTCAACTAAAGCTTGAGAAACAGGTGCTTCACCGGGACCGGCAGTAATCACAAAATGAAAATGGTCGAGCCCGTCTAAAAAAATAATCAATTTCACCCATTGAGCTTGCGTAAGCGTATTAGATGATCCACCAGTCACTGGATGAATAAAGCACAACTTACGATCAACGCTAACACCAATGGCATCAAGTTTATGTAACTGCTTAGTTAAATCCTCTGATGCATAAGAAAACATCGGTGAGATGGCTTTTTGAACTTTCCCTCCCAACAATTCAATAAAATAGTGAGCAAGGTCTACATTGTATTCAAATTCGGGTTTAAGTGACTTTGAACGACGCTGACTCAATCTGTGAGTATATAAAAACTGCACCCACTTCGTGGCCGGAGCAACTCTCATCGGTATCTTCGCTTGCCGAACCAAGGTGGCATTATAAGCATCTGAAAACAAACAAATCACTGCATCAAAATTATGATTTTTAAGCTCTGTAACTAAGGCTTTTTTGTTTTTGGGGTCCTTAGGATCAATAATAATGTCATCAATCCATGCGAAAGCTTGGGCTATCTCTTTTGTGTAATCAGGTACTAAAGCAATCAACGTAGCATTAGGAAAGGCACTCTTTATAGCTTGTATTGCCGGTAAAGCAAGGACAAAATCGCCAATTTTATCGTTACGCACTACTAAAATCTTATTCACTTCCGACATAAACAAATTTCCTGACATTAAGCTCTTGGCATTTGCCTAATAATGGCCTATTAATGAGTAACCATATTAGCAAGGTTTACGCTTTCACTATAAAAAAATAAGAGCTAAATCGAGTAATTAATGCTCTGCAGACAAAATCACACATATTTTAAGTAGGTTCTTTAGCGCTTTCAATAAAAAGTGTAGCCAAAACCCTCTAAGCCACACTAGTCTATTAAAGAAACAACAAGGAGTTCCACATGAAATTTGAACTGGTCGATCGTCAAGGCTACATCCCTGATCTCAACTATGGCGCGGCAGGACAAGAGCTTGCCTGCTTTATTCCCAGCGATTATCCGTTTGAGCAAGTCAATTACAATAATGGAGAAGGTGAAGCGATTATAGACAAGCACACCTGGTACTTTTTCTTTACCCAAGAAGGCATTGGCATCAAATTAATGGACGGCATTGTCACACTAAAAGAAGCAGAACATTTTTTGCACGCCATTAAGTCACACATCTGGGGGGAAACACACCAACAAGTGCAAATTTTTATGGCTGGCGCAACACCAAACTAAGCTTAATAACCTTATAAACCACTTAGCCTCTATTCGATAGAGGCTAAGTTTTGTTCGTATCAAGTCGCTAACGCTCTCAGCATTCTCTTAGACCATTGGCTCCATGATCCCACGTACACTTGTTTTGCTTCTATACCCGCATGATTTAAAGCCAAAACATTGTGGCAAGCCGTGACACCGGATCCACAATAATACACATAAGCATCACCATTATCAGACAGCCAATCTTGCCACTCAACATGCAACTGCTCAGCGGGTTTAAAGTACCCCTCAGGGTCTAAATTATCGGAGAAAGGACGGTTGATCGCACCTGGAATATGGCCCGCAACAGGGTCTATCGTTTCATTTTCGCCATTAAATCGATCTGCTGCCCGCGCGTCCACTAACTGAAATTGATTGGTTTCAAAGTTTTCCACAATGGCTTGCTCACTAATAGCCCAAGGAAATGACACCTTTATTTGAGTTGATGTTGGCGTGGCAATACTGGGGGTCACAGAGACGTCTTTGCATTGTTTGCACCATGCTGGAAAGCCACCATTCAAAACGCGAACATTCACATTTTGCTGACTGAGCATCCACCAAGCACGAGCGGCAATGGCGCCTCCCATATCATCATAAACGATGACTTGAGAATTCATATCAATACCCCAATTTTGCAACTGCTTAGAAAAAACCATTTCCTCTGGCAAAGGATGCCGGCCAGTCAACGCGGTTTCTGGCGAAGCCAACTCATGATGGACATCCACAAAAATAGCACCGGGAATGTGACCCTTGTCGTACTCTGACCTACCCTTGGAGTGATCGGTCAAATAAAACCGACAATCTAAAACAACCACATCTGGCAGCCCAAGCAGTATGGCCAGTTCATTTGTATTTATTAACGTTTTTAATAACACAGGCTTTTCCTCAGACAGTCATCCACGGTCATAAAACAGACCTTTTCTATTGGTTTAAATCTACTTTGATTCTGTAATTTTTGCTAATATTCACGACCGTTATCTTACTATTGAGTGTTTCTATGTTACGTATCGACCTAATTCTCACGGAGCAAGGCCTGGCCAAATCACGCTCACAGGCACAAACCTTTATCAGTGAAGGACGAGTATCATACAAACAAAACGCACAGTGGATAAAAGTCACCAAACCTAGCTTAAAACTCTCCTCGGATATCGAACTTAGCCTTACTGAGGATGAAGCCGATAAGTATGTCTCACGCGGGGCATTAAAGCTTGAAGGCGCTTTATTGCACACTCAATTAAACATCGAAGGCTTTCATGTCCTAGATATCGGCCAATCTACCGGAGGCTTTAGTGACTGCGCTATTCAACACGGCGCGGCAAAAGTGGTCGGAGTTGAAGTGGGTCACGACCAATTAGACCCTAGACTGCGCCATCATCAAAAAATTGTCTGCTTAGAAGGCATCAATGCACGTGACTTGTCAGCAGCAGATTTACAGGGACACTTTCCTCAAAAGGGTTTTGATCTTGCTGTCATGGACGTCTCTTTTATCTCACAAACTAAGATTCTGCCTCAGTTGCCAAATTTACTGACTAAAAATGGCCATATTATTACTCTAGTAAAGCCACAATTTGAGGTAGGAAAAGAATTTATTGGTAAAGGGGGAATCGTCAAAAACAAACCCCGTGTCGATCAGCTTGAACACGACATGAAAGCCTTTATTACATCGCTCGGTTTTGAAGTGAAATGCTATATTGAAAGCCCAATAAAAGGCGGGGATGGCAACCAAGAATTTTTACTCTGGGCGATAAAAGTATAACGGGTCAAATAATCTCATCGAAGCTAAGATGATTACTTGGTAGGATTTCTTTAGCTTCCTTCTCTTCTAGCTCAGTGATGTAATTTCTTGCCATATAGAAACCCAAACAGCCAAAAATCACCGAACCAATAGCTTGTCCAAACAATATTCCCTCTGCTCCCATAAAAAGAGAAAACACCGTAATAAGCGGCCAAGTTCCAAGCGTCGCGCGTCCGAAGTTCAGTAACGTACTATTTAAGGGCTTACCCAAATTATTAAACACCGCAATGGCAATAAACAACAAACTTTGAAAGAAAAAACTAAAGGAAACAAAGGTCGCAAAAAAACGAATAATATCAGCGCTGCCTTGTGTGGCATTGAAAGTGGCCACCAGCCAATCCTGCATCTGATACAACACAACACACAACAACAAACAGTAACCAAAAGCATAAACGACAGCGCTACTAATCGTACTGTGCATTCGATCAAACCGACCTGCACCGTAATTTTGCCCTAATATCGGCCCGACCGCCCCAGATAAAGCAAACACCCCGCCAAAGACAACGGGAATAATACGTCCTATCACTGCCACAGCGGCCACCGCATCATCGCCAAATGACGAGGTATGCTCCATGACAATCGCGTTTGCTAGCGGAGACGACATATTGGTTAACATCGCAGGAACGGCAATCACAGAAATGGACCTCACATCCTTAAAAAAGTCTATAAGGTCGAATTCACCCAACATTTTATGGATATAAACGACACCGTAATAAGACACGGCCACCATGGAAAAGCGCGCAATCAACGAGGCAATAGCAGCACCTTGCACCCCTAATCCAAAAGCAAAAATAAAGATAGGATCTAACACGGCATTGACCAGCCCACCCACTAGTGTAGCGTACATCGCACGACGCGCATCCCCTAAGGCACGCATGATTCCAGACCCTATCATGCCAATCATGACGGCAGGCATACCGATCACTAAAATCTGCAAATAGTCTGTCGCTAAGTCAAGAGTTCGACCCGTCGCACCAATGTACAACAAAATATGAGGAATATTTGACCATAAAAGCCAGACAACACCTGACGAAAACAGGATACCAAACGCCAATACATTAACGGCTCGACGCTTAGCTAATTCGATATTTCCTTCACCGATGGCTTTTGATACCAATGCGGTCGCCGAAATCGACACAGCAATGCTCAAGGAAATGGTAAAAAACATGATGGTACTGGCAAACCCCACTGCCGCCACCGCTTCTTTCTCTCCCAACATAGAAAGAAACAGCATATCGACAAGGTCTACCAAAAACATACACATCAAGCCTAACGCGCCAGTAACAGACATGCTAACCACATGCTTAAACGTTGAACCTTGCGTAAGCTTTGCCGGACCAGGCATTCGTTTCCCCTAAAAATGGCGTATCCACTATGCAACATCACAAAAGCAACGCCAAACGATACGACAAATAATAAAAAACCGGACAAGCACCCGCTCGTCCGGTTCCATATTTTCTCATGTATGAGGTTTTGAGAAAATGCTTACTTTGTGAATAACTTAATGAAGATGATTATTTGAGCGATTAAAAACGATCTTTTCAACATCAGCAAAACGCTCGGCAAAATGCACCGTCATACCGTCTTTAACGGATTCAGGCAGCTCCTCAAAATCACGACGATTCGGCTCAGGCAAAATCACTTCACTAATTTTACTGCGTTTTGCGGCAATGATTTTTTCACGAATACCGCCAACAGCGAGCACTTGACCCGTTAAAGTAAGCTCACCTGTCATCGCCAATCCTCGACGCACGGGTTCGCCTTTGGCCAAAGATAGCAAAGCTGTCGCCATCGAAATACCCGCGCTTGGGCCGTCTTTTGGCGTTGCCCCTTCAGGCACATGCAGATGCACAAGGCTCTTATCAAAAAACTCAGGGGCTTTTTGATAACTCTTCGTATGAGAAAATACGTACGAATAAGCAATTTCGGCGGATTCCTTCATCACATCACCCAGCTTGCCTGTGAGTTTCAAGCCTCGCGTTAATTCATGTACCTTGTTGGCTTCAATCGGTAACGTCGCTCCCCCCATGGAAGTCCAGGCTAAACCTGTCACCACGCCTACCCCTTGCAAGGTTTTCTCAGGTCTAAAATATGGCATTCCCAACAGCGTTTCGACATCTTTCACGCCGATATTAATACGCTCTTTTTCGCCCGTCATCAGCTCGACCACGCATTTACGCAATACCTTTTGCAGCAATTTATCTAAGCCTCGAACACCTGCTTCACGGGCATAATGCTCGATAATATGGCGCAAGGCCGCATCGGTAATGTTTAACTGCTTTTTAAGCAGCTTGTTTTTCTTTAGCAATTTTGGCCATAAATGCTGCTTGGCAATCGCCAGTTTTTCATCGCCTATATAACCAGACAAGCGAATAACATCCATTCGATCCAATAAAGGAGGTGGAATGGTGTCAAGCTGGTTAGCGGTACATATAAACAAGGCTTTCGACAAATCGATACGCATATCTAAATAATGATCTAAGAACTCACTATTTTGCTCAGGGTCCAACGCTTCTAATAAAGAAGAAGCCGGATCGCCTTGAAAAGAAGAGCCAATCTTGTCGATCTCATCCAACATGATGACAGGGTTTTCAACCTCCACATCCTTCAGGGCTTGTACAAACTTGCCTGGCAATGCGCCTATATAGGTGCGTCGATGACCTTTTATCTCCGCTTCGTCTCTCATGCCACCAAGACTAAAACGATAAAACTTACGATTCAACGACTCAGCGATCGATTTACCAATTGACGTTTTACCAACCCCTGGAGGGCCCACTAACAACAAAATAGAGCCGCCCATTTCACCGCGATGCGCACCAAGAGCTAAGAACTCTACAATGCGATCCTTTATATCCCCTAGACCCGCATGATGAGACTCAAGTACATCACGGGCTAAGGCAATGTCTAGGTTATCTTTTGAATGCACACCCCAAGGTAAGGCTGTTGCCCAATCTAAATAATTACGCGTCACACCGTATTCAGGCGAACCGGTTTCAAGAATACTCAGCTTATGCAGCTCTTCTTGAATCTTATCATTCACGGCTTTCGATAAGGTTTTTCCTTCCAATCGAGCCTGAAATGTTTCCACATCTGAGGTGCGATCATCTTTCGAAATGCCTAACTCTTTCTGAATGACTTTCAACTGCTCTTTTAGAAAAAAGTCTCGTTGATGCTTACTAATCTTATCGTTCACTTCAGCGCTTATTTCGTTCTGAAGACGCGCAATTTCTAACTCTTTTCTTAGCAGTGTCAGAGACAAATGCATACGAGCAGGAATAGATATGGTCGCTAACACATCATACAAGTCTTCCGCTTCTGCCGAGGTAATCGACGCGGCAAAATCCGCCAATAACCCCGATTCATTAAACGAGAATCGTCCCAAATATTGTCGTAGATCCTCACTAAACAATGGATTCAAACGAATCAGCTGCTTAATCGCATCCAGTATGGCAATAGAATAAGCCTTCGACTCGTCATCGTTTGACTTCACATCATTGATATAACGCACACGGGCAAGATAAGGCGCTTCTTCACTCAGCCATTCAATCACCTCAAACCGTTTCACGCCTTGTGCCAAAAACGTTAATTTATCATTTTGCTTCTCTGCTCTATGGACTCTAGCGACGCAACCTATCGCTCGAAACTCGTCAACAGAAGGCGTTTTTTTGGCTTTTTTGTCAGCATAGACCAAACCCACAGCAGCCTGAGGATGCTCCGCAATACGTTCTAATGTGTTTTCCCACTGCTCTGCATCAACCATAACCGGCTGAACTTGCGCCGGAAAAAAAGGACGACTTGAAATAGGTAAAATAAAAAGTGTGTCAGGCAACACATCATCAGGAAGTGCAAGACCTCGTGGATCACTGATCACCACACTCTCCTCTTCTGATATGACTTCATTTCCTTCTTGTGCATCTGAATATTGTTCGTCATCGTTCATACTATATTTCTCAATGAATCTAAAGGTTCAAACTTCAAAAATAGACATTCGCTACTTCTTACTGGTTATTCCATATGTAATGACAATATTTCTGAAAACAACACCACCCCTCACTTTTCCCAATCCTTACTTACTTCACCAATAACTAACCGTACAGACAGGATTAGTTATTTGGTCAATACCAACTTAGTGTTATTATAGCCGCCATGACTTACACACAACTCGATCAATCTCACACTTCCAAAGTGATCAAAAAAGGAAAGGCTAATGACCCGCGATGAACTCCTTAAGGCTTACAACGATATATTTGTGATCAAACACCCTTTTGTGAAGCACAAACTCACTAGTCTTCGCGACAAAAACACCAGCACACGTGAATTCCGAATGCTGGTAGAAGAACTCGGCACACTAATAGGCTACGAAGCAACACGCGATTTAGAAACGACTGACGTTGAAATAGAAACCCCTCTTGAAAAAGCCATGTGCCCAGTTTTAAAAGGTAAAAAGCTTTGTATCGTTACCATCATGAGAGCAGGAAACGGCTTGGCTGAGGGGGTATTGAAACTGTCGCCTTCCGCTCGAGTTGGACACGTTGGCTTGTATCGTGACCCAGAAACGAAACAACCAGTTGAATACTATCTAAAAATGCCACATTCCGTTAACGAACGTACCATTATTGTGGTCGACCCTATGCTCGCAACCGGTAACTCTGCGATCATGGCAATCGAAAAAATGAAAGCGATGGGCGCCACTGACATTCGTTTTATCTGTTTGTTTGCAGCACCTGAAGGGATTCAAGCGTTTAAAGCGGCACACCCTGATGTGGCTATGTACATAGGCTCTATCGATCGTGGCCTTGATGAACATGCTTATATTCGTCCAGGTGTTGGTGATGCAGGCGACCGCATTTACGGCACGCGTTAATCGTTAGCAACCAATATAAAACAATAAGCCGCCTTATTGATCTAAAAATAGGCGGCTTATATTATGTTGAGCAATGGCTATTACGTTGAGTAACAGCCCTTGTTTGATCATGGAAAAAGGGCTAGCTTTTTAGCGCAAGAAACGCCCCCGCACTAGCCATAATCCCCCCGGCTGTTCGGTTTAATACCTTCATTGAGCGCTCTGATTTCATAAAACGTCGCGCCTGTGAGGCGCTCACAGAAATAATCGTCAACCCCAACATAAGTCCAGCCGACGCCAGCACCGAAGCCAACACAATATCAAAGCCGCTCAATACAGTCAGGTCCATAAAGGTCGGTAAAAAAGCCACATAAAACAAAATCACTTTGGGATTAGACGCCGATATCATAAAGCCCTGAATAAAACTTGCGATTTGATTCGTTTCTGTATGCGCATCGTTTTCTGAAGAGGCGGCGGCTACTGGTGACACCCACATTTTCCAACCCAGATAAATCAGGTACGCCGCACCGGCATAACGAATCACTAAAAAAAGATCTTCCCAAGCAGACGCAATGGCCGCCAAACCAAAACACGCCATCACCAAATAGACAATATCACTCAATACCATTCCAGCACTCAAGGAAATACTGGCTCGCGCGCCTTTAGACATGCTTCTAGCCAAAATAGCAAACACACCAGGGCCTGGGGTAATGCTAAAAATAAAGATGGCCAAAAAGAACGTAATCCCACTTTCTAATGTCATAACCTGTCCTCAATTAATGCTCAACCACACCACAACCCGCTAATACCATACGAGTAATAAACTGCTTCGCCTCATCAAAGTCACTCTCGTCTAGCTCGTCTTTTTGCAGCATTATTTTCACTTGGGCATCAAAATCGGCATAAGTCTGCGTCATCGCCCAAATACTGATAAAAAGATGCTCCGTCGATACTGGCGCCATTAATCCCTTCTCAACCCACACTTGAATAGTGGCTTTCTCTCGCTTCAACTCAGTGACAAATAAGTTTCGTAGATAATCCAAAACAAAATGCTCTTCACCGATCAGCGCCATAGCAAAAATTTTCGAGGCGTTTTTATTGATACGAGATTGATCTATTTTTTCGCTAATGTAACGCGTTAAATTGCGCTTGGGGCCTTCTTCAAGATTAAACTCACTGACAGAATCCAGCCATAAGCGCAGAATGCGCTCCAACACTGCTTCTAGTAAATCTTTTTTAGAGCGATAGTAATAATGCACATTGGCTTTAGGGAGACCCGCTTCATCAGCGATCATTTGCGTCGTTGTTTTCGCAAGCCCCTGTCGCGCAAAAACACGCTCAGACGTTTCCAGAATAAGAGCTTGATTTTGCGCACGAATATGCGCTTTTAACTGATCTTTTGGTCGTTTATCTTCACTCAATGGTTGGCCTCACAATGTATTTTTTACTAAAGGGGGGAAAGTAATAGATATCGACTTATCATCCTGCGCGATACCAGCGGAAGGATAACATTCTTTAGAATTGACACGAAGCGATAAGAAAAATCAGCCTAAAAAAAAGGGAGCCGAAGCTCCCCATTTCCCCTCGTAGCAGAGACCTTCATGACTATAGGCATTCGTCACTGGGCTAACTGCTACACCACGTTGGCACTGTAATCGAGGCGCATAAAAAATGCGCATCTCAATGTTCTTTAAGGTTACTTCTGACAGCAACCTTAAGTGAAGGTATGAAGATTAAAGCCACATACACTCACTTTTAAATAAGTAGATTCATTATTAAACAAGAGACATTGCGGTGCAATAGGTGGAATGAAAATAATTGACCGATTGATCAATTATTTTAGATTACGGTATTTTTCTAGGCAAAGTGGACTTGGAAACACGGTTTCTTCCTTTCTTTTTTGACTGATACAAGGCGTCATCAGCTCGTTTTAGCACAGAATCTGGCGACTCACCTTGGCCCGCAAAAGCAACACCAAGACTGGCTGTCACGTTAACCTCTACGTCCTTTTTCTTTTTAGGGTCAAATACCTTAACAAAAGTGGCCTCAATATTCTTACGCACCAATTCTAAAACATGCTCAACATCCCCAAGGTGTCGACCTCGGAATACAATCGTAAATTCTTCCCCACCATAACGAAATGCCCGACCAGGGCTAGCATGTTGCTTCAACACAGACGCCACGCTTTTCAGCACTTTATCGCCCATATCATGGCCATAAGTGTCATTGAATGACTTGAAATGATCCACATCGACCATTGCAATAGCGTATTGTTTAGGCAGCCCAACAAGTTGCTCATTTAATGCGCGCCGACCTGGTAACTTAGTCATATCGTCTAAATACGCCATTCGGTGACTTTCCATCAGTAAAAACCAAATCCACAACAGAAACTGCGCAGACAATAAAGCATCAAACTGAACACTGGATGAAACAAAGTGACTAATGATCAGCAGACTGACGATACTCACCAACCCACTAGCCAGAAAGACCTCCCCACTCAACCACCAAGCGAGACCTATCGCCGACAAGCTAACAATCAATACACACCAGAGTAAAATAGTTGACCAACTCACGCTGGTGTTAAAAAAAGTACTATCCAAAAAGGCAAAAGACACCCAGCTACGTTCTATCGCATAGCACCAGCAAACCAACATAAACACAAACAGAATACGATTTGCCGCAAAGCGATTAAAAAAACCTCTTTCTGGCACAAAACTTAGCAAGGCAATGCAAAAACACGACACCACCAAATACGCTGTTAGTGACGCCTGTTGATCAAAATCCCCATACAGTTTGGGAATCAAAAGCAACAAGATAAGGATTAACACTCGGCCTTTGTTAAAGTGCCAAGCAAGGAGAATCGCAACACCGGATAAGATAAACGGCAATAAAGGCAGCAAACTAAACCACAAAGGTGGCAACGCACTAACATACAAACTAGCGTAGATACTGACTAGAAGAATGAAGCAAGGCACTAACAATGAACTTAAACGTTCGGACATAAAAAAATCAAACCCATCGAATCATTCGATTAAATACGACCAATATATTGCCCCGAAAACGATTCATTTTCATCAATAATAATGTGAATTCTAAATTAAAGGAAAAAAAAATGGGATTACTTGTCGACGGAAAATGGGTTGATCAGTGGTATGACACAAAAGCAAATCAAGGTAAATTTGTTCGCAGCGAGTCGGCGTTCAGAAATTGGATTTACCCAAAAAATACGTATAACTCAAATGATGCTGGTCATTTTCCTGCTCAAAAGGGACGCTACCACCTGTACATTTCACTCGCCTGTCCATGGGCGCACCGTGCCTTAGCATTCATCAAGCTCAAGCAGTTAGAAGAGATTATCAGCATCAGCTGCGTGCACCCTGACATGCTCGAAAATGGCTGGGAGTTTAAGCAAGATCGTCATTTTGACGACCCAAACGTGACGATGGGCGACCCATTGCATCATTTTGATTTTGCTTATCAGCTCTATACCAAAGCAGAACCCAATTACAGCGGTAGAGTCACCGTTCCGATTTTATGGGACAAAGAGCGTCAAACTATAGTGTCTAATGAATCGGCAGACATCATCCGCATCTTTAATCATGCATTTAATGACATCACAGGCAATACCCTCGATTTTTACCCCGCAGAAAAAGCGGCAGAGATAGATGAGATCAACGAACGTATTTACAACACGGTCAACAATGGGGTGTATAAATGCGGCTTTGCCACAACTCAAGACGCTTATGAGGAGGCATTAACGCCTCTGTTTGACACACTGGACTTCTTGGAAATACGTCTATCAGATCGCCTTTATTTGCTCGGGGATGAACAAACTGAAGCAGATTGGCGGCTCTTTACCACCCTCATTCGTTTCGATGCGGTCTATTTTGGTCACTTTAAATGCAATATAAAGCGCATTTTAGACTACCCACATCTTAATGCGTATTTGAAACGTCTTTACGAGGTGCCCAATATAGCGAGCACGGTCAATTTACAGCATATCAAACGCCATTATTACTACAGCCATAAAACCATCAATCCCACCCAGCTTGTTCCTGCCGGACCTGCTACACTCTTTAATTGAGAGTGAGAGGACTAAAAAGGGAATTAAGGTAAATTCAAGAAGCCTAAGTTTAAAGTCTATTAAAGTGAGTGCTTTTTAAGGATAATACGCTCACTTTTTATTCGCTTTAGCCAGCCATAAGTAGCGCTTGCTAGAAAAATATAAATACTTGAGAGTTGTGGCTTATGGAAAAAAGAATACTGTGGACTATCTCCTTTGCACTGATATTTATTCTGTGGATAAAAGCAGGCCCTTTTAAAAGTGATGCCGAACGCTCCTATAAAGAAGAAGCCCCAGAATCAAGAGAGTCATCTCAAGACGCTGAAGAAGCAACCTCGAACGAAAAAAGCTACTTTAAATCACACCCCATAGAAACCAGCCGCCCAGATTTTGCGGCTATCACAGACATCAGTGAACGCAAAAACGCATTTTTTGACTACTTGTCTCCGTTTGTAAATGAAAAAAACAACCTTATTTTAAAAGACCGTGAACGCTTAATCGCTTTACTCAACAGCAGTAAAAAGTTGTCAAATAAAAATAGAAAATGGATCTCTTCTCTTCGGCAAGACCTGAAACTAAAAAAACTTGATAATTATTCAAAAGAAGACATTAAAGTTCTGCTGAGTCGACTAGATATTATTCCTGTTTCCCTAGTATTAGCCCAGGCCGCAAATGAATCCGCGTGGGGAACTTCCCGCTTTGCGACAGAAGGAAGCAACTATTTTGGACAATGGTGTTTTCGCAAGGGCTGTGGCCTAGTGCCAGAATCAAGGGACAGCGATGCGGATCATGAAGTTCGCAAGTTTAACGATGCCCGTGAGTCTGTCTTTGCGTACATAGACAACTTAAATACAAACGCAGCCTATAAAGAATTGCGAGCGGCGCGCGCCGAATTACGTGACAACAACGAAGAAATTACAGGCCTAGGCCTAGTACATGGTTTACAACGTTATTCAGAACGTGGCCAAGCGTATGTTGAAGAAATAGAAGGTTTAATTAATTATAACAAGTTGTGGCGTTTCAATCGCTCCCAACAGACAGCAGAGCCACAATAAATCCAACAAAGCTCTCAGCCTAAACAGGCCTATATGTAATAAAATGCAATTTATTGTTACGAAATTATCATACGCGGGGTGGCTAAGCATCACCCCCTTCATTACAATATCGTAATATTTCACCCACTCATCAAACGAGGAAATTCAATTGGCCCGTTTACCTGTTATTGTTGGCTTTGGCGGAATCAATTCGGCTGGTCGTACCTCATCACATCAAGCATATCGTCGAATTGTCTTTGATCTTCTGCCAAATTCAATCCAGCAGGATGTTATACTTGATCTTGCGACCATCACCGACATGGCTGAACACAAAAATGGACTTTGGCACACAAAAAGTGGTGAAGCGCTAGACGCTGCCGCACTGATTGATAGTATTGGTGAATCTCTACTTGCACGCACTCTGATTCGTCGCATTCACCCAAGCCTATTCGACGTAGATCATGTGGTATTACACAAATCGACGGTATTACAAGCCAATCAATCGGAAGAGAAATTAAGTTTTACCATTAAAACAAGATCTCTTCCTAGTGATCGACCGACCAATTGGCAGGTAACTGAAATATCGGACAGTTTGAGTGAAGTTGTCGTCGATGGTAATTTGGAAACCTTCATAAAGGACACTAGGCCGTTGTCCGTAAAAGCAGCCGGTCAGCTGCCAACAGGCTTTGATCCGTCCAAATTATACCAAAGCCGAAACCACCCTCGCGGTTTACAAATGACGGTATATGGCGCTTCTGATGCCATTAAAAGCAGTGGGATTGATTGGGAAACCATCCGCAGCAAAGTGGCTCCCGATCAGATGGCTGTCTATGCGGCTAACTCCATTGGTCAAATGGACGATCTTGGATTTGGCGGTATGTTAAAATCGGCCTTAATGGGCAAACGTACCACATCCAAACATTTGCCTCTTGGTTACGCTCAGATGCCAGCCGACTTTGTTAACGCCTACATACTAGGCAGTGTGGGTAATGTAGGGACTGCTATTGGTGCTTGTGCCACTTATTTCTTCAACTTGGAAAAAGCCATTGACGGTATCAAATCGGGCAAGTTCCGCGTTGCTATGGTCGGTGGCAGTGATGCGCCTATCACACCCGAAATTATCGAAGGATTTAGAACAATGGGAGCGCTGGCGGAAGACACCGCATTGTTGGCTCTGGATCAAATCACCAACCAAGAAGAACCAGACCACACTCGTAGCTGTCGACCATTTGCTCAAAACTGCGGTTTTACGATCGGAGAATCAAGCCAATGGACCCTGTTAATGGACGATGAACTCGCCATTGAACTGGGAGCGCAAATATTTGGCGCTATCCCAGCGGTCTTTTCTTATGCTGACGGACATAAAAAATCCATCTCGGCACCTGGTATTGGCAATTATTTAACCATGAGCAAAGCCATGGCGTATTTGCAAAATATCATTGGCAATGATGGTTTAACGCAACGTACCTTTATTCAAGCGCACGGTACAAGCACGCCACAAAACCGCATAACAGAATCTCATGTGCTTAGCAAAGCGGCGACCAGCTTTGGTGCAACAGGCATACCTGTTGTGGCCATGAAAGCCTTTCTTGGGCACTCCCAAGGAACCGCCGGTGGTGATCAACTTCATTTATCGTTGGGTGTGTGGAAAGATGGTATTTTGCCAGGTATCACGACATCACATGAAATCGCAGACGATGTGTATCAAGAAGGCTTAAAGTTTCAACTAAAACACGAAGCTTACGGAAAAGACTATTTTGATGCAGCTCTCTTAAACTCAAAAGGGTTTGGAGGCAACAACGCAACAGCCGTTTTGTTATCACCCAACCAAGCGATGAAGATGCTAAGTAAACGCTACACAGCGGAGCAACTTGATGCTTACCAAACTAAAAAAGCAGAGGTTGTTAACGTGGCAGAAGAGTACAACCAAGCAACGATTCGAGGGGAAACCTTACCAATCTATAAGTTTGGCTTTAACGTACTAGGTGGTGAAGAGTTAGAGATTACAGACAAAGAAATCCGCTTACCAGGCTATGAAATGCCGGTCGATCTCAACACAGAAAATGAATTTAGTGATCTAAGCTAAGCGGTTATTCGCAGTAGAGTTAACCAACACGGCTAGAATTTTGTGTTGGTTAACTCTTGCTGTAAAAACGTTAACAATAATCGCGTTTTTCTAGACATTAACTTTCTTTGTGGATAGATAGCGTAAAAGTTAAACTCATAACCTTTATAACTCGGCAACATATTAACCAACTCCCCCGACTCAATGTATTTAGCCACCAAAAAATCTGGCTGATAAATAATACCAAGCCCTGCTAACGCAAATCGTGTCAATGCACTGCCATTGTTCGCCCTCAACGCACCAGAAACACTTACCGTTCGAGACACGCCTTCGCTATCGGTTAGCGACCAACGATCTGGGATCTGAGAATTATTATAAAGCAGACAGGAATGATGCTTTAAATCCTCTAAATCTTTCAGTTCTCCTTTTTCTAAAATATAGCTTGGTGACGCGCAAACAAACCCCGTTAGATGACACAGGGGCCGGGCCACAAATTGATCACCGCCTAAATCACCACCTCGAATCGCGATGTCCACCCCAGACTCTGTCATATCAACACGCTTATCGGTGAAATCTACATCCAATTCAATTTGTGGATATAAGCGGCTAAACCGATCTAACAAAGGCACAATATGAGACAAACCAAAGTCCATAGGCACACTGATCTTTAACAGGCCTTTTGGCTTTTGCGTTAACTCACCAATTTCATTTTCCGCTTCCTCAATGGCATCAAGTATCGCCATACAATGCTGATAATACTTACGGCCAGCGTGTGTAATGCTAATATTACGCGTATTTCGCTGCAGAAGCTTAGTACCTAACTCCTCCTCAATAGAATTGATATAACGCGTCACCATAGGACGAGAGATCGCCAGCGTCTCACTGGCTAATTTAAAACTTTCTGCCTCATACACACGACAAAAAACCTTCATAGCCTGTAGTTTATCCATTCACTCACCCATTAAACTGAAAGTTCCCCTATTATCATTTCTTTTTAGTTAATATTGAATTGTTTTTTGATTGGATTATTTATTAATAAAAACACTCTAGACTAGAGTCATCTTTAAACTAGACACAAGGAAAAACAAAATGAAAGTATTCACTATCAGTGCCCTTGCTCTTGCCTCAAGCATTACCATGGCAGCCGATTATAAAATTGATCCCGCCCACTCTGCCGTTACTTTCGAAGTAGGCCACTTAGGTGTGAGCACCACTGTAGGACGCTTTAACACGTTTGAAGGCGATTTTTCTTATTCTGACGATGGCAAATCAGGTAACGCAAACTTTGTGATCAACACCGACAGCATTGATACCAATCACGAAGCTCGTGACAAACACCTACGCAGCCCAGATTTTCTTAACGTCAAACAATTCCCAACACTCACTTTCAAAAGTACTTCCTTTGATGGCGAAACGTTAACAGGCGAACTAACCCTACATGGCGTTACCAAAACCGTTAGCTTTGATGTCGACAAAGTAGGCGAAGGCAGCGACCCATGGGGTGGCTACCGTGCAGGCTTTGAAGCAAGTACTGAAATCAACCGCAGCGATTTCGGCATCACTTACTTTATCCCCGGTGTTTCTGATAAAACAGAAATCGATGTTTATGTGGAAGGCATCCGCCAATAATTCGCTAAGGAAGCAAACATGTATCAAGAAGCCAGTAATACAAACCTGCTGATGTTATTGCATACGGCGGTTTACCCTTTTATCGCCGCACTCATAGTCAGCTTTGTCGCTGGTAAATTGTTACGTGCCTCATCGTACCTTGGTTATCTTGGTGGATTCATTGTCGGACTCAGCCTGATTCATTCAGGCCTGAGTTTTCCACCAAACCAAGCCATTGATTATTACGCAGTAACGATAGTCATTGGCATAATATCGCTGTTGTGCATCAGTAAACTAAAAGTGCCAGCTATCACAAATAGCGCACTTTTTCTTCTGTCCGGACTATCGTTTTTCTTTTTGCTAAATCCTGTACTAAAACATGCAGGTTTTATAACAAGCTTAAGTTGGGCGGCAGCCTCCTCGCTGATCGTCGTGTGTTATTACCTTCTCTCTCCTAAAACACAAAAATCATATCAATATGAAACGCGTAGTTTAGGTAACTTTCTTTCGCCTATCGGCTTGATGATTGTGGCTGGAAGTGCTGCTCCAGTGGTGTCCATTGGCGGCAGTTTGTTGATTGGGCAATTACTAGGAGCGTTCGCTGCGGCCATGTTGGGTTATGTTATAGTCAGTTACTTAACAAAACACACTCAACACAACGTTTATATCCCAGCGCTTTTAATATTGGGTGGGCTGATTACACAAAGTCATATCCTGGCCGATATTCCTTTACACGTCATGCTAATGCTAAGTGCCAGCCTATTCGTCACACCACTGATTCTGTTATTTACAAACAAAATCAGTCACATTGTGGTCAGTCAAGTGGTTATTAGCGGCATAATCAGCGCATTTAGTTTATGGCTGATTTGGCCGGAAAGCAGCTTGTATTAGTTTGTCGATCTCTAGTTTTTAAATATTGATCGAGAAGAGCGCCATAGTGGCAGTATGATTGCCGCTATGACGCTATTAACGGCGCCATAAGACAACAAATACCACACCTCAGACTCATTGAAATGAAGCTGCATGCTGATAAAAAAATGATTCGGTAAGACTATAAATAACCACATGCCTATTACTAAAAAAAACTGACCACTCCCTGAGATACCCTTGACCCTTGCAAGTATCCAAGCGGTAAAAAATAGGCAAGTGAAACAAGAAAACACAAATAACAAGATCATCCCAGTAGAAGGCTGTGCAGATACATCCTCCCACACAGGTCGGCCTAAAAATTTAACTGGCGTTGAAGCATACCAAACCACGCCAGCAAGCACTTGGAGAATAAAAGCCAACACAACCGCTTTATAATTTATTTTGTACACGTCATCCCCTATGATTCCGTCTGCTTAAAAAAGTAAACAACTAGCAGCTACTGCCAGCTTGATATAATTCTTTGACTAAATTGCGTAATTTAGATCGCCATGGGCGCTGCTTTACACCAAAATGATTAAATATTTTTCGACAAGACAGCGACTGCCGCTTCATCACCACCATATCCGGCACTTCGGGGAACGCATCACTGATCGCTTCTACTTCAACCTGTGCTTTGGGATCAAATTGGCTTGATGTCGCGACAATCGCCTCGACTAACCCCACCCAACTGATCTCCTCAGCACAGCAATAATGGTACACACCTTTATTTTTCGCACCATAGTGACCTTGCTTCACCACGGACAAAATGACCCGAACCAAGTCGGATACGGGCGTTGGACTGCCGATCAAATCGTCTTTATAAGCAAGGTTAACGCCATCTTGAATAAGTCCAAGGGTTCTGCAGACAAAGTCATCTCCTTTTCCACTAAACAACCACCCAGTGCGTAGCACGATGTTCTCAGGATGACTCAAGACAATTTTCTCGGCTTCAATTAATGCTAAGGCGTAAGGGTCTGAGCTGTCTGGCACATCAACTTCAGAGTAAGGAACGTCCTTACTACCCGAAAAAACTCGCGCGCTACTCAGCATTATCAAGGACGCTCTACCCTGCTCACTCAAGTAGCGTAGCGTCGATTGAAACTTTGTATAATCACTCTGCAGCGCGTGACGAAGACTTAACGCATCGATGACAACATCAAACGACATAGCATCTAATTCCGCCCTCCTTGTTACATCCAGCAACAATGACTCTTCTGGGCACAACCATTCAAACTCATTTCTGCCTGCAGAAAGCGATAATAAAGATGACCCCACCTCAGTATTACTGCCTAAGAGGAGAATGCGAATAGGGGCATTAATATCTTGTATATTATTCAAAGTAAGTCCTCACGCCACTTAGGAAAAACCCTAAGTAGATTATCATATGTCTGAGCCGTAATCTGTTCGACACTCTCATCTCTTATTATTGCCGCACTCTGTGCAATCAAAGGAATAGAGAGAGGTGTATTTGTTTGCCCCTGAAACCCCTGAATCGGCATATCAGGCGAGTCAGTTTCAAGAATAAAATCCCGACTATCCAATGAGGCCAATACTCTATGCGCCTTTTTTGCTCTTGGATAGGTAATAGTTCCGCCAATTCCCAACACAAAACCCAATCCTAAAAAACGCTTAGCCTGTTCAAGACTACCATTAAAAGCGTGCACCACTCCGCCTTCTTTAAATTCCGCGTCACGCAAGCATTTAAACACTAGATCATAACTTTTCCTAGCGTGCAAAATAACGGGTAATTTCAACAATTTAGCAACTTGTAACTGGCGCGAGAAAAAATCCACTTGGGTTCTCATATCTACCGCATTAGGCCAACAATCTAAGCCTATTTCACCCACAGCAACCACCTTACTTTTCTCACATTGCGCACCCAGTAAATCTATCTGACTTAGCAAAGCCCCTTCCAAAAAATAAGGATGCAATCCATAAGCTGCACGCCATGATGGGTAAGACTCAATCAGAGACTCTAATTTTGACCAGCTTGCATGAGTGGTTGCTGGCACCAAAAAACCCACCACCCCTTGCTCAAGACAACGCCACATTAAGGCATCGCGAGACCCATCAAATACATCAAAATCAAAGTGACAATGGCTATCAATCAACATACACAAAAGATTACATGATTTCAGAGGACAAGTGCTAAATTATAAAGCAATCAGACATAAAAAAGCCGCGCATTTAGCGCGGCTTTTTAAAAATAATGCGGAGGCGCTTAAAGAGAAGGACCCGCTTTCACAATAGACTCTGAGACTGAATCAAACTTTTTAAAGTTTTCAACAAATTGGGAGATTAAGTGCTTAGCTTGCGCCTCATAAGCCGCCTGATCCGACCATGTTTTCCGTGGATTTAACAAAATACTATCCACACCTGGCACCTGAGTTGGCACATCAAGATTGACATCCGCTAGATGCTCTGTTTCTGCATCAACTAACACACCAGACTGAATCGCTGCAATCACTGCACGGGTCGTTGGAATGCTAAAGCGTTTACCACCTTTACCATGTGCGCCCCCCGTCCAACCAGTATTGACTAGGTAAACCTTGCTACCAAACTCCTCAATACGCTTAATCAAAAGATCCGCATACACATCAGCTGAACGTGGGAAGAAAGGCGCTCCAAAACAAGTGGAGAAAGTTGACTTAATGCCTGTACCAGCCCCCATTTCAGTGGAACCAACCAGTGCGGTGTAACCACTCAAAAAATGGTACGCAGCCGCCTCTTTCGTCAAAATAGAAACAGGAGGCAGAACACCAGTTAAGTCACAGGTTAAAAAGATAATGGCATTCGGTTCACCAGCACGATTACCTGCTGCACGCTTTTCAATGTGCTCCCGAGGGTAGCCAGCACGACCATTTTGAGTCAAAGACGTATCGGCGTAATCCGCCACACGAGTCTTAGGATCTAGTACCACGTTTTCAACGATAGTACCGAATTTAATCGCATCCCAAATAATTGGCTCATTTTTTTGCGAAAGATCGATGGTTTTGGCGTAGCAACCGCCTTCAATATTGAAAACCGTATCTTTCCCCCAACCGTGCTCATCATCACCAATTAGAAAGCGCTCAGGATCGGCAGACAAGGTAGTTTTCCCGGTTCCAGACAAACCAAAGAATAGAGTGACATCGTCTTCTGTACCAACGTTAGCCGCACAATGCATTGGCAATACATCATAAGCTGGCAACAAGTAGTTTTGCACAGAGAACATGGCTTTTTTCATTTCGCCAGCGTAACGCATACCCGCGATAAGCACTTTGCGCTCAGCAAAGTTCAAAATCACGCAACCATCTGAATTAGTGCCATCACGTTCCGGCTCACAAACAAAATTTGGCGCATTTAAAATTTGCCACTCACCTTTGTCAGAAGGATTATAAATATCAGGGCGAATAAATAAATTACGCCCAAACAACTGATGCCACGCTGTTTCAGTGCGCATAATGACAGGCAAATAATATTCATCACCCGCACCAACATGAATGTTAGACACAAACGACTCTTTACCATCCAAATAAGCGGCAACTCGATCCCATAAAGGAGCAAATTTTGCCTCTGGGAAGGGTCGGTTAACAGGCCCCCAATGAATGCTATCTTTGCTGGACGCCTCTTCTACGATAAAACGATCCATAGGAGAACGACCAGTACGAGCGCCTGTTTCAACCACAAGCGCGCCATTATCGGCAAGCACACCTTCGCCATTTTGCAAGGCTTTTTCAACCAACTGCGGCGTCGTTAAATTTGTGTGAATAGTTATTACGTCTGATGCGGAGTTCATGTTGCTAGATCCTCTGAACTATAAAGATTGTCTGGTCATATTTATTATTATGCGAAAGTTTTTTACTGTGAAAAGGATAGTAACAAAACAATCTAAAAAAAAATATTGTTATAACAATATGTTATTTTATTACCATTTTGAAACTTTAAAAAAAACCATAACCCAATGAAAAATAAAGATTTTAATCAAAAAATCGCATTGACATGGCACCAACCTATCCTGCAACTCCTCATACAGCCTAATATTTTTGTAGTTTTCTTTCTTTTTTGTTGCCTTCCTACTAAATGGGAAAGTTCTTACTCATTAGCAACATCATAAAAACGCCCCTATAGAGAAGCGAATTACGGAGAAAAAGCCACCTGAAAAGTAAGGTTTCTATTAAAAAAGATCAAAAAAACACAATTATTTGAATTTTTCTTACCTCTAATATGTCCTGAATCCCGCCGCTTCATGGTAAGATTATTTCTTCAATTCCCCTCCAATTGTCCAAAAGGTTGATCAATATTTATGTTAAAAACAAATCAGAACTGCAATATTGGGTTTGTCGGCCTGGGTGTCATGGGTAAAAACTTGGCCTTAAATTTAGCTGACCATGGCTACCGAGTTGCAGGCTTTGATCTTGACGCGCATAAAATACAAGACGTTTTAGACACCGAAGCGGCTGAACGCCCAGAATCTTCCAAAGAAGCGCGAATCATTGGCTGTACCAGTATGGAAGACATGCTGTCAAACCTAGTCAAACCTCGTGTGATTGTGGTTTTAGTACCGGCAGGAAAACCGGTTGATATTGTTTGCCAAAGCCTAATTGATGCAGGATTAGAAGCGGACGATATCGTCGTAGATTGCGGAAACAGCCAATGGACAGACACCATTCGTCGTGAAGCAGAATACAAAGAAAAATTTAAATTCTTTGGCACAGCCGTATCAGGCGGTGAAGTCGGTGCTCGCTTTGGCCCATCATTAATGCCAGGCGGTGATGCTGACTCTTGGAAATACCTACAACCCATGTGGGAAGCCGTTGCGGCCAAAGTCGATGAGAATGGCAAGCCAATTGAAAGTAATACACCAGGCAAGCCTGTGACCGAAGGCGAACCATGTACCGCTTACTTAGGACCAAATGGCGCTGGCCACTACGTTAAAATGGTTCACAATGGCATTGAGTATGCTGACATGCAGCTTATTTGTGAAGCTTATCACTTGCTACGTTCTTTACTTGGCTACGAGCCAGAAGAAATTGGCAAGTTATTTGAAAAATGGAATAAGGGTGTATTAAACAGCTACCTTGTTGAAATCAGCGCCGACATTCTACAGCAATATGACCACAAAACAGGCGCCCCCCTTGTTGACATGATTCTCGACAGTGCTGGGCAAAAAGGCACTGGCCGTTGGACATCGATCAGCGCGACACAAATGGGTGTTCCAGCTGGCATTATCAGTGAATCCGTTTACGCCCGCGCACTGAGTACATTAACCAGTGAACGCGAACATGCAGCAGGCATATTAACCGCCGATGTAGAAAGCGGCGACATTGTCGCAGAAGAGGTAGAAAAAGCGATTGAAGAGGCCCTATATTGCGCAAAAATTTGCGCTTACGCACAAGGTTTCCAAATCATGCGCGCGGCTCAAAAAGAATACGACTGGACGCTCAATTTCAGTGATATCGCAAAAATCTGGCGCGGTGGCTGCATTATTCGAGCCTCTTTCCTACAGAAAATTGCCGACGCATTTGATCACAATCATGAGCTTGAGAACCTGCTACTAAGCGATTACTTCGCCGACGCTATGGCTAAGAAACAATCAGGTCTGCGTAAAGCGGTTGTCCTTGCGGCGCAATCCGGTGTTCCAACCCCCTCTTTCTTCTCGGCATTGGCTTATTTTGATGGCTACCGTTCAGAGGTGCTACCGGCTAACTTATTGCAAGCACAGCGCGATTACTTTGGCGCCCATACTTATGAGCGAGTAGACGCAGAACCAGGTCAAAAATTCCACACGTACTGGCAAGAAAAAGGTCGTCCGGAACGCAAAGCGTAAGGCTATTTTCCGACTAAAAAACGCTGACTTAGCAATAAGTCAGCGTTTTTTTATGCAACTTAAAAAGTTGGCGCCTGCTTTTAACAACGCCTTGTCAGCACAGTAGTCATTACTTCATTTTCTTTTCCATCGACGTCAACATCCCTCTAAGCATACCCAGTTCCTGTTGGTCCAAACGCGAGCGCTGAAATAAACGGCGAAAGCGCGTCATGACTTGCATCGGCATCTCTGGGTCAAGAAACTCCGTCTGCAGCAATACTTTTTCTAGATGCTCAAGCAAGTAATCAATTTGCTCCACATTGGCCGCTGGCACATCCCATTTACTCGCAACCACAGGCGCATCTTTCATCAATAAGCTCTTCATGCGTAACTCGTAAGCAATGACCTGTACCGCGGCACCTAAATTTAATGAGCTAAAGGTCTCAACCGAAGGAATATGCACGTGATAATTGCAACGCTGCAATTCTTCATTGGTTAATCCACGATCCTCACGACCAAAAACAAACGCGGTGAGCAAACCTTCATCAAACACCAAATCTGCCGCCTGTCTTGGGTCAACCAAAGGCCAAGGAATATTTCGTTCACGAGCACTGGTGCCAATGACCAATTGGCAGTCGGCCAAAGCTTCTTCTAGTGTTTCCACCACAACGGCATTGTCTAAAATGTCCGTCGCACCCGCTGCACGGCTAATGGCCTCTTCACTCGGATACACCTTTGGGGCAACAAGATAAAGATCCGCTAACCCCATATTTTTCATGGCACGAGCAGCGGCACCGATGTTGCCAGGATGCGAAGTATTAACAAGGACAATTCTTACTGTATTTTGCATTTTATAAGTTACCAGTGATAGCCATCAAACAATGCCGCGTATCTTAACAGATATTTGTCCCAAAGCCGCAAACCGTTCAGTTTTTAACCAAAATACCACTGGCAAAAAGCGCACTGTTAGGCTAGAATTCGCGCTCTTATTTATAGGCGCTCGGTGATATCGCTCACGTCGTTTAAGCCATTGATTTAGTATCATTCGGCTTGAAGTGAACAGATAGCCCCTAGATGCCCGCTCTTTAACACTTTATTTGGCAACTTATCGTCTTTATTGACGGTATGTGCATTTTAATGACGAAATAACTGACGGTAAATTATGCAACCTAGAATCAATGTCGCACTCAAAGCAGCTCGTGCCGCTGCAGAATACATAGTTCACTCGCAAGAGAAACTACTGTTTGATAAAGAACAAGGCCAATCCGCTGAACAAGTTTATCAAACCGTTTGCTCAGGCGCAGAACGCAGCATTGTTTACTACCTAGAAAAAGCTTACCCAGCGGATACCATTACCACTCGCCTGCAAGGCACTGTACAAAATGGTAACGAAGGTGAATGGATCATTGATGCCATCCAAGGACAGCACTTATTCTCACGCGGCCTAACAGGTAACGTGATTACGATGAGCTACTTAGTTGCCGGTAAAGTGGAGCACGCTCTCGTGCTAAACCCTCACACCAAAGACGAATTTTACGCCAGTAAAGGTCGTGGTGCTTACCTAAACAATTCACGCATTCGTAGCAGCTCTGCACGCACTTTAGAAAAAGTAACGGTAGCGGCTCAATTTCCTGCCACAGATCGCCTTATGCCTTATCTGTCTGGTCAATTTGCGGTACTAACTGAAATAGCGGAGCAAGGCGCTCGTGCTGTTATGCAAGATTGCCCAGCATTGATGCTTGCTAACGTTGCCGCTGGCCGTCTGGATGCGGCTTGGGGCATTAAACTTCAAGAATGGGAAATGCAAGCACCGCTATTCATTGCAAAAGAAGCGGGTTGTTTGTTCGCAGGTTTTGATGGCTCACCCAGCATAGACAAAGGTGATGTACTATGTGCAGCACCTCGTTTGTTTAAAGTCTTGTTGCCTACATTAAACAAACACCTTAACTAATACGAATACACAGACAAAAAAGGGGCTCTTTTCTGACACAGAAAAGAGCCCCTTTTTATTTAACACATTCTTTCTAATGCTTGTGATGACAGTGTTCGTGATGATGGTCATGCAAATCTTCTTCATCATGATGGTGGTCGTCACATGGGTTGGTTTCCCCAGGGTAATACAAACCAATATCCTGACGAATCTCATCCAACGTCGCAATCAATTCTAAACTGTCCTGCCAACTGTGATTAGGACTTTGAATTAACCCTTCCGCCAGGCAACGATTTACCTCATCCACCTCAAACTGATAGCCATTACCAGGGAAATCAAATTCCACCGCACGCTCTTTGTTATCCGCAGTCACAATACGGCAAGATTTCGCCTTAAACCACTCTGAATCAATTTCAATGTACCCTTTTGAACCTGACAAGATGGCTCGGTTTGGGTTATGAGAGATCAGAGAGACATCCAGTGAGGCAAGCTGCCCCCCTTCCCAACCCAGCAAGATCTGTTCAAACAAGTCAACATTGGTATCGCCAATCACCGCTTGGTTTTGCACAAAATCCGGTTTACCAAAAAATAATTGCGCCAAGAAAACGGGATAAATACCAATGTCCAGCAAGGCACCACCACCCAGCTCAAGATTAAGTAAACGGTGATTCGGATCCGTCGGCCCAATAAAATTAAAACTGGCTTGAATGCTGTTCAAATTACCTATTTCACCCTCTTCAACCCACTCAACAACCTGCTCGATAACAGGATTAAAGCGCGTCCACATGGCTTCCATGACAAAAACATCATGCTCTAAAGCCAAATCATAAAGCTCTCTAGACTGCGCCTCATTCAGTGTAAAAGGCTTTTCACACAACACCGCCTTACCGGCTAGAATACAAGCTTTTGTCAAATCATAGTGATACACATGAGGCGTGGCTATGTATATGGCATCCACCTCATTACTATTGATCAATGAAAAATAATCAACAAAAGCCAACTCAATATCAAATTCCTCTGAAAACGCGTCAGCAGATGCCTTATCACGAGAAGCCACAGCACGAAGTTCGCCCGCTTTGACATGACAAAAATCACCCGCAAACGCATGCGCGATTTGACCTGTACCAATAATACCCCAGCGTACTTTCTTCATAGGATTCTCCCCACCGCCATAATCAACAGCATTAGCATTCCAACTCTCACTAAGAGACATTTTCATCATGTAACGAACGACGCCAAAGCGCGTCTATTTTTAACACAATATTAGCAAGCACAATCATAGTGCCAAAGTTCTATAAGTTTGACCTCAAAAAGCACTAGAGTCCACTGGCATTTTCAAGCTCTTGAATGCGTTCGTTTAATTTCTCTACCTGCGCCTCTAACTCAAGTACCCGCTCTTTCAATTGCTGTGTATATTCCTCATTAGACACCGACACATTGGCTTGAGGGCGTTCAGATTCACTACAAAAGCACTCTTGATAACGTTGCTCACGCTTACCAGGCTCTCGCGGCAGTTGGCATACATAAGGGCCGCCTGTTTTCGTTTGTAAAGACTGTAATGCCGATGCCACTTCATCAAGGGACTGAAAACTATGTAAGCGTCCACTGCGCGAGCGCAACTCACCTGGAGTCTGGGCTCCTCGTAAAAAAAGCAAACAAATAATAGCGGTTTCGGCTGACGATAACTGCAAATCAGAAAATTCCGTATTGCAAAACCTGTGTTGATATTTACTCACGCGACTGTGTGAACCGGTGATTTCCGTTACCAAACCACGGTCCACTAAGGCGTTTACAGCATCTTGCACCACCGACTCTGATAATTGAGTCACCGGCTCACGATTAGACTTTTGATTACAGGCATTGACTAAGGCATTCAAACTAAGAGGGTATTGATCTGGCGTGGTAATCTCTTTTTCCAAGAGACAACCAATCACACGCATTTCGATAAAATTCACTTCATGATAACTCATAAGACTCCCTAACAGCTTTGGTCTATTCAGCTTGACTCTATCGGGTCATTAACGATGCCTTTTGAACGTCTTAAAAGGCATCAGCAATACTTCTTTGAACGATGTAGGTTGGTATGTTTTCGTACTTGGCAATCCTATTGTTAAGTGTTCGTCTCCATCTAAGGCTTGCGCTCTTTTGCTTAGAAAAAGCACATCCCAAATGCTCAAGAAAAAACCAAAATTACTGTTTGCTTCAAGATCTACCCTTGAATGATGAATACGATGCATGTCAGGCGTCACAAATAATCGCTGCACCCTGTTTTCAATACTGGCTGGCAACCTTGCATTCGTATGGTTAAACATCGCCGATGCATTCAATAAAATATCAAATATCAATACCGCTTCTAATGGTATACCAAACAGCCAAATTGCGACGGCTTTAATACACAAAGACAAGAGAATCTCAATGGGGTGAAAACGCACCGCAGAACTAACGTCTAATTCAGGGTCAGAATGGTGCACCCTATGAATGCGCCACAAAAAAGACACCCGATGAAAGAGTCTATGCTGCCAATAAATCAGACAATCCAACAGCAAAATACTCAATAAAACAATCAGCCAAAACGGCAGCTCAAAAACAGACAATACACCAACGTCTTGATTCATGACTGCAACAATCGACAGCAGCACAGGCTGCACCACTCTTACACACAACGCACCAATCCCTAACAAAAAGAGATTATGACGCCAGCGTTGACGCCACTGCAGCAAGGTTCCTCTTGGACGACGCCATTGCCATATTAATAAGGCACTAAACACCGCAAGAAAGACACCAAAACGCAAACTAAAATCGATCACATAAAACCTTGCACGATTAATGCCTCTTCAATACGAGTCATGGCTTGATCAAGAACAGCTTGGGGACAACCAAAGTTTAGGCGAACATAATTAGGATTACCAAAATCTTTACCATCGGATACCCCTACCCCAGCATCCAAAAAAAACTGGTGCGGATTATCCAATGACAAAGCGGAAACATCGATCCACGCAAGATAAGTCGCTTCCAAATGCAGCATTTTCATGGGTGTCGCAGCGATTCTGTTAGCCAAAAAGTCGCGATTATTTTTCAAATATTTCAACAATGACTGGTGCCAAGCGCGCCCATCTTCGTAAGCGGCAATGGCTGCGGTCAAACCCAACAGGTTAGGCGATGGGATCAAACCGGCTTTTTCCTGATTAAAAGTGTGTCGTAACGAGGGATTCTCAATCACCGCAAAAGCATAACCTAAACCAGCAAGATTAAATGTCTTACTTGGCGCCATTAAGGTAATGGTTCGATTCGCGGCATCTTCATTCAAACTCGCAAAAGGCACATGAGGCACATCGTCCAAAATCAAATCGCAATGAATTTCATCGCTTACGACGATAAGATCATATTTTTCGGCCAGAGCATGAATACGTAATAATTCTGCCTTGGTATAAACACTTCCACCTGGGTTATGGGGATTACACAAAAGGATCATTTTACTGTTTGGATGGGCACAGGCATGTTCAAATTGCACCATGTTTGGCACCCAGCGACCATTTTCAACCTGCATATCGACACTGAGCAGCTCACGTTTTGCCGTCAATGGCGCCTTGGTTAAATGATAATAGACAGGCCCTGGAACAACGATGCCATCCCCTTCTTTTGAGAAGACACGAACGCTCAAATGCAACGCACAAACCAAGCCGGGTAAGTGCACTAAATGCGCACCGGAAACGGACCAGTCATAGCGATATTTTAAATGCGACTGAATGGCACTGACTAAGGCTTTTGGTGTGTGCGTATAACCATACACACCTTCACTAACCCTTTGATTTAATGAATTTTTAACACAATCTGGAGCATCAAAGTCCATGTCTGCGACCCACATAGGAATCACACTTTCAGGGTATTTAGCCCACTTATCACTGCTCATATCTGATCGATCAATTAGGGTATCAAATACCGACAAAGAGACATCCATTAAATCACACTCCCATCATTCATTTAGTCTTATAATTAACACAATCTTAACGGTTAATTCCAGCCATAAATAACCTCACAGGAAATGAAAAAATACAGAATCAAGCTGACACATTGAAAACGAAATAGAGTAAAAAATCCTCATTTCTTATCTTAAACCGACATAATACCAGACAAAAAAGACTAAAAAAAATTTTAAAAGCCTTAATTACCTTTAAAATCAAAAGGTTAAATTACTTAGAGAACTAAGTTTTTGATTTGTCAAGGGTTGACCTAAATTGCACAATCAGCCTAGTATAGTTTTCATTAAACGGCTGTTTAATAAAAAAGGATCCATGATGCCAAAAGTTGGAATGCCTGAAATACGTAAACCTCAGCTCATCGAGGCAGCCATAAAAGCCATAGACAAGTACGGTTTTGCAGGTGCAACCGTCAGTGTTATTGGTAAAAAAGCGGGAGTTTCTCCAGCCATCATCAATCACTACTTTGGTGGTAAAGATGGCCTCTATGAAGCAACCATGCGAAGCCTGATTCGTGAATTTTTTGAAATTTTATCCAAAGAAGTCACAAAAACGAAAAACAAATCAGCTAAAAGTAAAGTGATGGCCATTGTTAGAGCCAGTTTTAGTCAGTCCCAAACGCATCCTCAAGTAGTCAAAGCGTGGATGGGATTTTGGGCATCAGCCATGCACACACCGTCTTTGTATCGATTACAAAATGTGTATTCTAGGCGACTACAGTCTTCGCTCGTGTGTGTGTTAAGAGAAGAGTTTGACGTGAAAAAAGCTCGCGGCATCGCTCTCACCGTCGCCGCACTGATTGACGGCATGTGGCTACGGGGTTCATTAGCCGGTGGTATCAACAAACAAGAATCGGCCGAACAGATACAAGATTACTTAGATTTGGTGTTTCAAAATAACACCTAACAACATCAGATAAAAATCGCTTTGCTAGGCACCTCAGGCCACATAAAAGCAAAGCGTATACGACATTATCATCATATTTTTTAGGCAGCCTACAAACCAACACGCTGCTAAACGCTTTAGGAGTTCACGCTCAGTGCCGTCACTAGGCACTGTATTTGCTCATTGATTTTGAGTTCAATAGAAAGAGGGTAAGGGTATGTTTAACAATATAAAGAAGACGGCCATCGCCGTTAGTATCGCCAGCGTTTCTGGTTTAACTGTGGCAGCAGAATGCTCCATGGTACGTTTTTCTGATGTCGGCTGGACAGACATTACGGCGACAACGGCCGTTGTCAGTGAAATCAGCAAAGGCCTAGGCTACGAAACAAAAACGCAATTACTGTCTGTTCCAGTCACCTATACATCACTCGCCAATGGCGATATTGATATATTTCTAGGCAACTGGATGCCAACCATGCAAGCAGACATCGAGCCTTACCTAAAAGCAGGTACAGTAGAAGACCTAGGCCCAAACTTGGTTGGTGCAAAATACACGTTGGCCGTCAGCAAATCTGCCTACGACGCTGGTGTTACCGACTTTTCTGATATTGCAAAACACCGCAAAGAGTTTTCAGGCCGCATCTACGGCATCGAGCCGGGCAATGACGGCAACCGTATTATCCAAGACATGATTGATTCGAATGCTTTCAACTTAGGCGATTTTCAACTGGTTGAATCCAGTGAAGCCGGCATGCTTTCCCAGGTCAGCCGTAATGCACGCCGCGACAAATGGATTGCCTTTTTAGGTTGGGCACCACACCCCATGAACGCCAACTTTGAAATGGAATACCTGTCTGGTGGAGACGATTTCTTTGGCCCTAATTTTGGCGGTGCCAATGTGCACACCAACGTTCGTAAAGGCTACCTTCAAGAATGTCCGAATGTCGGCAAACTTCTCACTAACCTAACCTTTTCTCTGCCAATGGAAAACGAAATCATGGGCGCCATTTTAGACGATGGCAAAAAACCGGATCTTGCTGCGAAAGAATGGTTAAAAGCCAACCCTGACGTACTCAACACTTGGCTTGAAGGCGTCACTACAACCTCTGGTGGCAACGGCCTAAGCGCTGTGAAATCACACCTAGGTCTATAATCTTTTTTCTACCAGCACTTACTCACACCCTACGCAACACACTCTGCGTAGGGTGCTTCATCGAACTATCGGGAGAACACATATATGAATTGGCTGACGGATAATAAAATCCCTCTTGGCGCTTGGATGGAAAGCTTTGTCGATTGGCTAGTTTCAGCAGCTTCCGTATTCTTTGACTTCATTTCTATTACACTTGAGACCATCATCTACACGCTAGTAGACTCGATTCTATGGGCTCACCCACTGGCGGTGATCGCGGTCATCCTCATCGGCGTATGGTTCCTACATCGCAATATTGGTTTGCTGGTGTTTATTGCCGCCTCTTTTTTATTGATCATTAACATGGGCTACTGGATCGAAACGATTCAAACCCTTGTTCTGGTTGTGACGGCCACCACCATCAGTGTCTTAATTGGTGTGCCTATTGGTATTGCTGCCGCGCACCGTCCTTGGTTATACACCATGCTACGTCCGGTTCTCGACTTAATGCAGACAATCCCTACGTTTGTCTACCTTATTCCGACGTTGATTCTATTTGGCTTAGGCTATGTACCAGGCTTAATCTCCACCATCATTTTCGCTATCGCCGCGCCGATCCGTTTGACCTACTTAGGCGTTAGCAAGGTTCCCAGTGAATTGATTGAAGCGGGATTAGCGTTTGGTTGCACAAAGTCAAAGCTACTTTACAAAGTCGAACTACCCGCTGCTATGCCCAACATCATGGCCGGTATCACTCAATGTATCATGCTGTCACTTTCTATGGTGGTTGTAGCGGCTCTTGTTGGTGCAGACGGCCTCGGAAAGCCCGTCATTAGAGCATTAAACACGGTGAACATTTCCCAAGGTTTTGAAGCGGGTGTTGCCATTGTATTGGTGGCCATCATGCTAGACCGCATTTGTAAATCACCAGCAACGAAAAACGAGGGATAATTTATGTCTGTTGTAAAAATTGAAAACGTCGACATCGTCTTTGGTGACAATAAAGCAAAAACACTTCCGCTTATGGATAAGGGTCACACCAGAGATCAGATCCTTGGCATGACAGGTGACGTTGTTGGGGTGCAAAACGCCAATATCGAAGTCAATGAAGGAGAGATCTGTGTCCTGATGGGTCTGTCTGGATCGGGCAAATCCACCCTGTTGCGTGCTGTTAACGGCTTAAATAGAATCGCTCGTGGCCGTTGCCTTGTAAGAGACGGCGACATCATGGTCGATATGGCAAAATGCGACGATGCCACACTACGCCACATGCGTACTCGTCGAGTGTCCATGGTATTTCAAAGCTTTGCCCTAATGCCATGGCTTACCGTGTTAGAAAACGTGGCCTTCGGCTTAGAAATGCAAGGCATGCCTAAAGCAGAGCGGCTAAAAAAAGCTCGCGAACAGCTTAAAATGGTCAGCCTAGACAAATGGGCGGACAAAAAACCAGACGAATTATCAGGTGGTATGCGCCAGCGCGTAGGCCTAGCACGAGCCTTTGCCATGGATACCGATGTATTATTAATGGACGAGCCGTTTTCAGCACTGGATCCATTAATTCGTTCCCAGCTACAAGATGAATTGATTGAACTGCAAAAGCGTCTCAACAAAACCATCATCTTTGTTAGCCACGATTTAGACGAAGCCCTCAAAATTGGCAGTAAAATCGCCATCATGGAGTCCGCTAGAATCATCCAAGAGGACACACCAGAGCAAATCGTGCTTAACCCATCCACAGAGTACGTAGAAAGGTTCGTTGCCCACACCAACCCGCTCAACGTGCTGTGTGGCAATTCTTTAATGACACCTCTGGCTCAATTAGCCGTCAAAGAGGATCGTATTTCCGTCAGTGACGACATTTGGCTGACTCTGGAAAATGGCAAATTAGCGTCGGTACAAGGACCAAAAGGCGATATCCCAACCGCCCGCTGGACACCCGAAACCATCCTCGCCAATGTGCCGGAGAACACAGTGTTCATCGTACCAGCCAACATCGCCATGCGAGATGCGGTAGAACTGCGTTACCACTCAAACATGTTCATGGTATTGGAAGACAAAGACCAATGCATCGGCATCCTCAACGACCATAATTTTTACCACGCTCTATTGGGTAAACACTTTGGACGTGAAGAAGTGGCAGCGTAATGATTCGCTGTTGATGGAATACAAATAACACGCGAAATAAAAAGGCCAGATGTTCAACATCTGGCCTTTTTATTTCAATCACCATTCAAATCATCAGACGTTCAGCAGAAGATGCTCCCGTTCCCAGGAGCTGATCACTCGGTTGAAGGTTTCAAACTCACTGCGTTTGACTCCCATGAAGGCTTTGACAAAATGCTCGCCCATAATGTCGCAAAGTGGTTGGCATTCCTCAAGCAGACGCAAACCTTCTTCCAACGTTCGTGCAATTTCGACTTCTTCCGAAGGCGGTGTTTTGCCTTCTACCGGTTCGGTTGGCTGTAATTTCTGTTTAATACCAAGATAACCACAAGCCAAAGTCGCCGCAATCGCCAAGTAAGGATTGCAATCGGCGCCGGGAAAACGGTTTTCAATGCGCGTTCCTTCTGGTGCAGAAAATGGAATCCGCAATCCAGCAGTACGGTTATCAAATCCCCATTGCATGTTAATCGGCGCCGCCATTTCAGGGGAAAAACGACGATAAGAATTCACGTTAGGGGCAAAAAAACTAATCGCATTCGGGGTGTATTTTTGCAGCCCCCCTAAATAGTTATAAAACAATTCGCTTGGACTGCCGTTGTTATCAAACAAATTTTTGCCCGTCTTGCTGTCCACCAGACTTTGATGAATATGCATGGCACTGCCCGGCTCGTGTTGCATGGGTTTGGCCATAAAAGTTGCGTACATGCCATGCTTCATCGCAGCTTCTCGTAACGTACGCTTAAAGACAAACACCTGGTCAGCTAAATCCAATGGGTCACCATGAATAAAGTTGATCTCCATCTGCGCGGCTCCCGACTCATGAATCAGCGTATCCACGTCCAAACCTTGTGCCTCACAATAACTGTAAAGCGTATCAATCACAGGGTTAAACTCATTCACAGCGTCAATACTATAAGAGCGACGTGAGGTTTCTCGCTTACCTGAACGCCCTACGGCTGGCTTTAATTCGTAATCTGGATCGGTATTAGGATCGATCAAATAAAACTCTACCTCAGGGGCAATAACTGGTGTGATCCCCTCTTTTGCATACAAAGCCAAAATGTTGCGCAAAATGGTACGACTCGACAAAGGATGCAACTGACCGCTTTTATCGTAACAGTCATTAATAATTTGCGCTGTTGGCTCATCTGCCCAAGGCACTAAACGAAAGGTATTTGGGTCCGGATGCAACTCCATATCTCGGTCACTGGCGTCCACCAGCTCATAATGGTTGTCCGCCCAATCCCCCGTCACACTTTGTACGAGTATGGTTTCAGGGATACGCCCAAATAATTCTGCTAAAAACTTATACGTTGGATAAAACTTGCCACGGGCATTGCCGGTCATGTCCGCCAACGTCGATTCGATTTCAGTAATAGAATGTTCTTTCAAAAAAGCTTCAAACTCTGTCATAACTCACCTTATGCTACCTGCCTTTTTAGGATACGGAGCCAAAATATTACGTATTGCGATCTTACTCTATTGCTCTATCATTCACACTAAACTGGCACTATTTTGTTAACAGACTAAAACACTCACACAAAATAGTCATACCAAAACAACGCATTAACTTAACAAGCCTTTATTGCTGTTTGTTTTCATAGGAGCCCAACGTTTGAACACACACGAAGCAACCTACTACGCGGCGAGCGCCAATCAACGGACAGATTACCCCACTTTACACGGCGAGCAAGAGGCGGATATTTGCATTATCGGTGGTGGTTTCACGGGGGTATCTGCGGCGTTACACCTTGCCGAAGCTGGCTTTAATGTCAGCTTAGTCGAAGCCAATAAAATTGGCTGGGGCGCGTCAGGTCGCAATGGTGGGCAACTGTGCCAAGGCCACAACATGAGCCACGAGACCATGGTCAAGCACGTAGGCAAACACATAGCCGATCAGCTTTGGCAAAGCTCTGTCGATTCCGTCGCCCTAGTCAAAGACCTAATCAAACGTCATGGCATAGAATGTGATTTAAGCGATGGCGTTTTACACGTCGCCAGCAAACGCCGTCACGCAGAGGACTTTAAAAACGAAGTTGAGTACAAGCATACGCAATTAACTTACCAAGACGTGAATTATCTCAACGCAGAAGAGGTGTCGACATTACTCGGCACAGAACATTTTTATGGCGGTGAACTCTACCGTGACGGCGCCCACCTCCACCCACTTAATTTTGTCTTAGGGATGGCCAAGGCAGCCACACAGCATGGCGCCACGCTTTATGAAAACACCGCAGTCCTGTCCTATCAAACAGGAGAAAGACCCGAAGTGGTGACCGAACAAGGTAAAATACGCTGCCGCTACTTACTCTTCGCCTGCAACGGCTATTTAGGCAAACTCAATCACTCAGCCGCGAAAAAAATCATGCCGATTAACAATTTCATCATAGCGACCGAGCCGTTGAGCGATGACATTGCCAATCGCATCAATCCAGAACGTTTGGCTGTCGCGAATTCTCAATTTGTGGTGGATTATTTTAGACTATCAGCCGACAACCGTTTACTGTGGGGTGGCGGTGAGAATTATCGTCAACGCTTTCCAAACGACATTGCCAGCTTCGTCAAAAAGCACATGCTTAACGTGTATCCAGAATTGGCGAATCATAAGATCGATTATGCTTGGGGAGGCACGTTAGCCATCACACTAAACCGTATGCCACACATCGCCAGACAAGAAGCCAATGTGTTTGTCGCACAAGGCTATTCTGGACACGGTGTGGCGTTGGCCACCTATGCCGGTGCGCTGTTTGCTAAAGCCGTACAGGGTTCACTAGAAGGCATAGACGCGTTTGAGCGCCTGCCGATGAAAGATTTCCCCGGCGGCACTCTATTGCGTTGGCCAGGACTGGTCGCTGGCATGCTGTATTATTCGACGCTGGACAAACTCCCTTAAAACGGGCGCCGTCTTCATTCTACTGCTTTAGAAACTGACCAATCCACTTCATTAAGTGCGCAGATTGGATTTCTCCATCAACCAGCGAATCACGGGCAAGCATGGCTTGCTCGTGCGTCAACTGCTGACCATCGTATAAATCAATCAGAGCTTTTTCATACACCTTAGAAAATTCGGGATGGCCTTGAAACGTCAAAATATGCTGATCATAAAGCAGACCTGCGTTTTCACAAAAATCAGAACGTAAAATGACTCGCGCTCGCGCAGGCTTTTCCACCACCTGATCTTGATGAAAAGCACATAAAGCCAATTCTTCTGCCTCTGGCAACACAGGCAAAGACTCACAGACGGTATAGTGATGCACGCCCACTCCCCAGCCGCCTTGATACTTCTCAACACGACCACCCAATGCCCGAGCAATAACTTGATGACCAAAACAAATACCCACTAAAGGCCGCTGCATCTGATCAATGTCTTGGATAAGATCACATAAACGCAGAATCCAAGCGTCATCGGCATACGCATCGGCTTTAGAGCCAGTAATCAGCCAAGCATCACATTCTTGTGCACCGTGAGGAAAGACCCCTAGGCGCACATCGTAAGTAACAAAGTCGAAATCCCTTTGCTTTTTCCCAAGCTGTTCAGCAAACATATTCGCATAAGAGGGAAACTCACCCAATAAAGAATCCGGGGTGATGCCTGCCGCAAGAATACCTATTTTCATTCATTTGTCCTTAAACAACGGTTTCTCAATACAAAGCTGCATACTATTTATTGACATCGTTATAACGACTCTGTCTGTGCAAAATCACTATCGCAGCAATCACCGCGATCGACACAGCGACAATCATTAATGTTGCCAATGCGTTCACCTCGGGTGTCACACCTAGGCGTACTTTTGAAAAAATCACCATCGGCAAGGTACTGTTACCCGGACCCGACACAAAGCTGGCAATGACCAGATCATCCAGTGACAGGGTAAAAGACAGCAACCAACCAGAAATTATCGCTGGTGCAATCAAAGGCAACGTGATCAGGAAAAACAAAGATGTCGGTTTCGCTCCTAAATCCATGGCCGCTTCTTCTAGGGTTTCATCTAACGACGCCAGACGAGATTGCACCACCACGGCCACATAGGCCAAACAAAAAGTCGTGTGAGCAATCACTATGGTCATTACACCACGCCCTGCAGGCCAACCAAACATGTTTTCCAATGACACAAACAACAGCAACAGAGACAAACCTGTAATGACTTCTGGCATCACCAGAGGCGCTGTCACCCAACCTGTTAGCATGGCTTTGCCAACAAACTTGCGCATTCGACTCAAGACAAAGCCCGCTAAAGTGCCCAGCACAGACGCCAGCGTGGCGCTGATAAAGGCAATCTTTAAACTTACCCAAGCTGCGCTCATGATCTGTTCATTTCGAAACAGCTCTGCGTACCACTTTAATGACCAGCCGCCCCATACCGTGACCAGTTTCGAGTCATTAAAACTGTACACAATCATGGCAATAATCGGTGCATACAAAAACACAAAACCCGCACCAGACATAAATTTTAAGGTCAAAGAATTACCCTGTTTCATTCGACCTCCTTATTGCTATTGCGCACATACATAATCGGACCCACTAAGACAATCAACATCATCACAGCGACGGCCGACGCCATAGGCCAATCACGGTTTTGGAAGAATTCATCCCATAACACACGACCAATCATCAAGGTGTCGGACCCACCCAACAGAGCCGGGATCACATATTCGCCAACCGCCGGAATAAACACCAACAAACAACCCGCAATAATGCCTGCCTTCGCCAACGGCAAAGTGACCAAGAAAAAGGATTGGTACGGTTTAGCCCCTAAATCCTGAGCCGCATCGATCAGATTCAAGTCCATCTTTTCTAACGAGGTATAAAGCGGCAAAATCATAAAAGGCAAATAGGTATACACAATGCCCAAATACACCGCAAACTCGGTCTGTAATATTTGCAAAGGTTGATCAATGAGACCTGTCGCCATCAAAACATCATTCACCAAGCCATCTTTTCTCAGCAGTACCATCCAAGCGTATACACGCAACAAAAAGGACGTCCAAAACGGCAAAATCACCAAAGCCAACAATATAATGCGCTTCGTGGGACCACTACGCGCAATCAAATAGGCAATTGGAAAGCCAATCAACAAGGCAAAAAACGTCGAGATAGCAGCAATTTTTAACGAGCTTAAATACGCATCCAAATAGAAGCGCGACTCGAATAGATACAGGTAATTACCAAAATTAATCTTAAAGGTAAGATACGCACTGCTCGAGTCCCATTGTAATAACGGCGAATACGGTGGAATGGCAATGACCGCTTCTGCGAGTGATATTTTAAATACCACCAAGAAAGGGATAAAGAAAAACGCCGCCAACCACAACATGGGAACCAAAATAACCGCCGCACGTCCGAGGCGAAGCTCAGACAAGCGCCAAGTCAAACGGTGTTTTTTCTTGTCTATTGTCGTCTCACTCATCATGACATCAATACCACGCAGCTGTCTGGGTCCCAGGAAAGATACACATTGTCTTCCCAAGTTAAACGGCTACCCATCTCACGAGAAACGTTAGGCTGAGTGATACGCAGTTCTTTACCAGAAGCAAGACGCACCTTAAACACAGACTGACTTCCCATGTAAGCCACATCAGAAATAATGCCCATGGCACCATTTACTTCGATGTCTACAGGCTCACGGCTGATATAAATTTTTTCAGGTCGAATAGCCACGCTGACTTCTTGATTAGGCGCACAACTGATGCCGTGATCCACTTGCAGCAAGGCATCTAAGTCTGGGCTTTGAATCGACACACTATCACGCTCATCTTCCACGACAACGCCGTCAAAAAGATTCACATTGCCAATAAATTCCGCGACAAAACGACTCTTAGGGTATTCATAAACTTCATGAGGCTCAGCGGTCTGAACTATTTCACCGTTGTTCATGACACCAATACGCGTGGCCAAGGTCATCGCTTCTTCTTGGTCATGGGTCACCACCACAAAGGTAATGCCTAGCTCATCTTGTAAACGCATCAGTTCAAACTGAGTTTCCTCACGGAGTTTTTTATCCAGTGCGCCTAACGGCTCGTCCAATAGCAACAACTTTGGGCGTTTAACCAAAGCACGAGCCAAGGCCACACGTTGACGCTGACCACCCGACAACATATGAGGTTTGCGCTTCGCCAAATGCCCCAGCTGCACCATGTCCAAAATTTCGCTCACCCGTCTATTCACTTCTGGGCTTTTTATACCCTCACGTTTTAAGCCAAACGCCACATTGGCTTCCACCGACAAATGTGGGAACAAAGCATAAGACTGGAACATCATATTGACTGGACGCTCCCAAGGTGGAATGCCCGTCATATCCACACCATCAATTAAAATACGACCCGATGTAGGCTCTTCAAATCCAGCCAACATTCGCAATAAGGTACTTTTCCCTGAACCAGAACCACCCAATAAGCAAAAAAGCTCATTTCGATAAATATCCAAGGACACGGAATTCACCGCCGTAAACTGACCAAACTGCTTGGTAATTTGTTCAATTTGCACAAAAGGTTTTGCGTCTTGTTGACGCCATGTCGGCACAGATTTCGTCTGTACAGCAGAGGGATTGGGAAAAGCAGACATAACCTACGACCTATCAAAATGAGCGAGAAAAAATAGCGGAGCCAGAAAGCTCCGCCGATACGTCGACTAACGACCCGTTTTAATGTTAGTCCATGCACGCGTTAAAGAACGATCAAAACGCGCAGTATGAGCCACTTGCACATAAAGCTTATCCTTCACCGCTTGGGTAGGATAAATGCCCTTATTCGATAGAATTGCTTCATCTAACAATGGCTCAGCGGCTTTATTGGGCACGGCATAATACACATAGTTAGAGATAGACGCAGCTACTTCAGGACGTAAAATATAATCAATAAACGCCAACGCGGCTTCTGGGTGTGGCGCGTCCGCTGGTACGGCCATCAAATCAAACCACACCAAGGTCCCTTCTTTTGGAATCGAATAATTGATCTCAATACCTTGACCCGCTTCTTCTGCACGACCTTGTGATTGCAGAATGTCTCCGTTGTAACCTACCGCGACACAGATTTCGCCGTTGGCTAAATCGGAAATATAGGTACTAGAGTGGAAGTATTTGATGTTTTGACGCGCCTCAGTCATCAATTTCGCAGACGCTGTTAATTCATCCCCATCCTCTGAGTTAGGGTCCACGCCACGGTAATTATGCACAATAGACATAATTTCGGCTGGCGAATCCAACACAGCGATACCACAATCTTTCAGTTTCGCCGCAATCGCTGGGTTAAACAGTACATCCCAAGAGTCCAACTCCGTGGTGCCTAATCGCTCTTCGATCATCTTAGTATTGTAGCCAATACCAATGGTTCCCCATGCGTAAGGAATATTGTGCTGATTGCCCGCGTCATGTTTTTCGATTTGCTTAAGTAAAGTCGCGTCTAGGTTGCCCACATTACTCAACTTACTCTTGTCTATTGTCTGGTAAACACCCGCTTTCACTTGGCGCTCAAAAAAAGAATTCGATGGCATTACCACATCGTAACCAGAACCACCTGCCATCATTTTGGCTTCTAATGCTTCGTTACTGTCATACACATCATAATTCACCTTAATGCCGGTCTCAGCGGTGAATTGCTCTAACGTACCTGGTGCCATGTAATCGGACCAGTTGTAAATATTAACCACTTGCTCTGCAGAAACCGTTGCAGAGCAAGCCGCGCATGCGAGCATTAAACCAAGTGTCTTCTTTTTCATTGAGGGATCTCCCAATCAGCTAATAAAATTGGCCGAAGCCTATTACAACCTTTTTATAGATATGCTTCGTATTCCACATCAGAAATACGTCCGTAAATTTTTTCCTGCTCTTGTTCCTTTACCGCAGTAAACACTCTGACAAAGGTTTCTCCAAGATACTCACGCATAAATGCGCTGTCCTGAAAGGCTTCCGTTGCCATTTCCCAACGATTAGGAAGTGCTTCATAACGCTCAGAAAGCGAATAAGCGTCTCCCTCTATCGGCTGAGGTGGCAGCATCTTGGTCTCAATACCATGTAATGCTGCTCCCAATATCGCCGCGAGCACAAGATACGGATTCGAATCCGCTCCAGCCACTCGATGCTCAATACGGCGTGCTTCACATTCACTGTCTGGAATGCGCACCGCCACCGTTCTATTCTCATAGCCCCAACTGGCAAAAGTAGGAGCATGAGCGCCATTTTGAAAACGTCGATATGAATTCATATGAGGCGCAAACACCAGCATGGATTCAGGCATGTGATTTAACAAACCAGCCACCGCATGGCGCATCATCAACGAACCGTCTTCATCACCGCTATCAAATACATTACGCCCAGTATCATCCAGCAAACTAAAATGCACATGCATACCGCTGCCGCTTTTTTTAGCATACGGTTTTGCCATAAAAGTCGCCCCTAAACCATTGCGACGTGCCACCCCTTTGATCAGGCGTTTAAAGAGAATCGCATGATCGGCGGATAATACTGCGTCATTGGTGTGTTGCATATTAATTTCGAACTGGCCAGGCCCTAATTCAGACACAATGGTATCCGCGGGGATACCTTGGGCTTCACAGGCCTGACGCACCTCAGTAAAAAACCCCTCTAGACAATCCATTTCATCAATGGAGTAACAATCAATTTCACTCAAACGGCGACCATTGCCGTCACTGATAATGGGTTCTTCTGGTCGGCGCTTGAATTCCGACTCGCCATCAAGAAGATAAAATTCCAACTCAGTGGCCACCACAGGCGTTAACCCCAAGGCTTTATAGCGCTCAACAATACGCACTAGCAATTGGCGTGGATCAGGATAAAATGGCGAGCCATCCATATTGTACATCATCGCCAAAATCTGTCCGCGGGGTGACTCAGCCCAGGGCACAGAGGTAGGTTCGTCATACACAGGCAAACAAACGCCATCGGTATCACCGGTTTCAAACACCAGGCCATTACCCAAAACATCATCGCCCCAGTTGTCAAAACCAATCACCGATTGTGGCAACTTAACCCCTTGAGTCATCACACTTTCAAGCCCACTGGCGGGGATACGTTTGCCTCGAAGATTGCCATTTAAATCAGCAATAAATAAATCAAACTCTTTATTGTCTTTATTCCCTTTATATATTTCCGACATACAACATACTCTTCTAAAAATACGCTTCTAAAAATACGTTTAAAAAACGGGAGAATGCAAAAAATCAGTTGCTGAAAAATGTTAGATACCCAATTTGTCCCTCAGGCTGTAATACATGGCCCCCATGGCGGTATAAGGCACGCGCAAAAAACGCCCACCAGGGAAAGGGTATTGCGGCATGCTGGCAAACACATCAAAACGTGACCTATCGCCTTCTATGGCGTCCGCTAGAATTTCCCCCATCAAATGCGAGTTCGTTACCCCATGACCAGAATACCCTTGGGCATAATAAAGATTGTCGCCGATCTGGCCTACTTGTGGCATACGCATCATTGTCAACAAAAAATTCCCCGTCCACGCAAAATCTATCTTTACATCCTTGAGCATAGGATAAGTTTTGAGCATTTTACGACCAATTATAGCCTCTATTTTTGCGGGTTCACGGGCACCATAAGTAGTACCGCCGCCATAAATCAAACGCCCATCTGCCGACAAACGGTAATAATCCAATAAATAATTGCCATCTTCGACACAGTGATCCGTCGGCAAAAGTTGTTTCTGTAATGCCTCAGAGAGCGGTTCCGTCGCAATCACCTGAGTGCCACAAGGCATGGCTTTCTTCTCCACGTCAGGAAGCAAACCAAACACATAGGCATTTCCCGCCACCACCAGCGTATTGGCGATAACGACACCGTCTGCCGTAATAGCTTTAATCGGCTTACCATGCTCAATTCGAATCACTTTCGAATCCTCATAGATCACCCCGCCTAAGGATTCAAACGCCCGTGCTTGGCCTAAAACCAAATTCAACGGCTGAATATGGCCACCATGTTTGTCCAACAGGCCTCCCACGTAACGCTCTGTACCAATGTGATCTTGGATGCCAGTGGCCGACAGCAGCGTCAAACCTTCATGACCATGGGCTTCCCACAGGGCTTTTTTGGCTTTTAGCCCCTCAAATTGCTTAGCATTGCAGGCGGCAAAAATATTGCCAGACTTAAGGTCACACTCGATACCGTACCGCTCAACACGCTGACGAATCAGAGCTTGACCCGAAAACGCCATTGCAGCCATTTTTTGGCCAATTTCTTCACCGTATTGCTGGGTAATGTAGTCTATATCGCGGTTAAAGCTATTTACAATCTGGCCACCATTTCGGCCAGAAGCGCCAAAACCAATTCGGCTGCCTTCTAAAACCACCACCTTTTTGCCTTTTTCGGCAAGGCTCAACGCCGTGGAAATACCGGTAAATCCAGCACCGATAACACACACATCAAAGCGTTGCTCACCACTCAGTTTCGGGCGCAGCACTTTATCATTGGCAGAATCAGCGTAATACGAGTTCACATGAGTAGGCGCGGACATAAATGAAGTACTCCTTTAAACATCAAAGACGAATCCAAGTATTCTTAATCTCGGTATATTTCTCTAACGCGTGCCACGATTTATCACGGCCATTACCGGAGGCTTTGACACCACCAAAAGGCACCGTTGTATCGCCATCGCCCCACGTATTAATCCACACCATGCCAGCTTCTAAGCGTCGGCTCACTCGATGCGCCCGCGATAAGTCATTTGTCCAAAGAGCCGCACCCAAGCCATATTTAGAATCATTCGCTAATGCAATGGCTTCTTCTTCTGTATCAAAACTCATTACAGCAAGGACTGGGCCAAAAATTTCTTCCTGTACAAAGCGCATCTGGTGATTCGCCTGTGAAAAAATCGTTGGTGACATAAAGAACCCTTGGCCTGTTTGGTATTCAGGCACACCGCCTAATTCCAACTTAGCCCCCTCGTCTATCGCACTTTGAATAAACCGAGACACGGTTTCAAATTGATTTTTGTCCACCAACGGCCCCATTTTGGTGCTCGGATTTAATGGATCTCCAGGCACATACTCACGGGCCGCATTCAACAGCTCGGCCATAAAAACGTCTTTAATACGGCTGTGTACATACAAACGCGAACAGGCAATACACACTTCCCCCTGATTGGTAAAAATAGCCGTGGCAGCGCCTTTTGCAGCGGCTTTAATGTCATTACAGTCATCAAACACCAAACAGGGGGATTTTCCTCCCGCCTCCAACCAAACACGCTTCATATTCGATTGACCCGCGTACTGCATTAACATACCAGCCACACGGCTAGAACCCGTAAACGCCAAAGTACCCACTCCATGATGCAACGCCAGCGCTTTGCCTGCGGTATGCCCAAAACCAGGTAACACATTAAACACCCCATCAGGGACACCCGCCTGCGTGGCTAACTGTGCAATTCTTAATGCACTTAATGGCGACTTCTCAGACGGCTTTAAAATAATGCTGTTGCCCGCCGCCAACGCCGGTGCGATTTTCCACATCACCATCATTAGAGGATAGTTCCAAGGGGTAATAATCGCCACAACCCCCAATGGCTCACGACTGATGAGTGCAAGATTTTGTGAATTCGTGGGGGCAATTTCACCATACAACTTATCAATACACTCGGCGGACCAACGTAAACAGTCTAACGAATCAGGCACATCAATATTCACCATCTCACTGATGGATTTCCCCATGTCTAGAGTATCTATCAGCGCCAATTCATCTTGATGCTGCTCAAGCAAATCGGCCCATTTTTGCAACACTCGCTTGCGTTTCCCTGGCGCCATCTCAGACCACACACCAGATCGAAAACTGGCTTGCGCGGCCGCCACAGCCAAATCCACATCTGCGCTGTCGCAACTGGCTACCTGAGCCAATAAAGACTCATCGGTCGGATTAATGCAATCAAAGGTCTCGCCACTTTGTGCTGCTACAAACGCCCCATTAATATACGCTTGGTTTGGCAACACCAGATGTGATCGTAACGCTTGCCATTCTTGATAGGTTTTCATATTTAGGTCCTCTCATAAGCGGGGAATAAACCGCTCTATAAACTAAGTCGTACTCACAAAATGAAAAGTAATAGTTACTTATTATGTTATCGCTGAAACCTGCTCGCATGGCAACCTGTATGATGAATACTTAATTGTCATACAATTACCCTATAATAAATATATTGGCATAAAAATTGATCTCCATAATTCAAATAACATAAATGTCATAATGCGTTCTGAAAATGCCCGCTTTCTTTGCTATCTTTTACTAGGGTGATTATTGATTGCATTCGAAGATTCTCTTGGTATAGTCGGCGCAAATAATGATCAACCCCGACTATTTATGACGTTTTTATTAAAAATACGCTCAGCTCAATAAGGACACTGCATGTTAAAGCAAACCCTGTTTCCCATCTGGAGCCTGCTCTTCGGTATTGCCATTTTGACCATGGCGAGCGCCTTGCAAAACTCATTGATTGGTATCCGGGCCTCTATCGAATCCTTTAATACCTCGGCAACGGGGTTAATCATGTCGGCTTATTATCTAGGTTTCATTATCGGTTCGTTGTTGGTGCCGAATTGGATCAAGAATGTTGGTCACATCCGTGTGTTTGCAGCCGTTGCCTCTTTGGCATCGATTACCATTTTAATGCAGTCCGTCATTGTCAATCCTTGGTTCTGGATGTTGATGCGAATGTGTACTGGCTTGTGTTATGCCGCGCTCTTTATCGTAACGGAAAGCTGGTTAAACGACATTGCGACCAATAAAACCCGTGGTCGTTTGTTTTCGATTTATATTATTGAGCTATGGGCGAGCCAGACACTTGGACAAGTGTTGCTTAACTTGGCGTCACCAAGCGGCTATGGCTTATTTATTTTATCATCGGTATTAATTTCATTGGCCTTGGTGCCTTTGCTATTAGTACGCACACCGTCTCCGACGATTAGCATCCCTGAAAAACTCAATATTATGGGGTTAATCAAAACCGCGCCCTTGGGGGTGACGGGGGTAACCATTGCAGGGGTGACTTCTGGCGCGTTGCTAGGCTTAGGGGCGCTGTACGCTAAGACGAGCGGCATGAATGTGGGGCAAATATCCCTGTTCATTGGTGCCAGTTATGTTGGGGGTATGCTTCTACAATGGCCTATTGGACGATTATCTGACCGCCAAGATCGACGTGTGACGATTCTTTGGGTGGCCATTGTTGGTGCGATTGCGGCGTTTATTGTGCCACTTGGCAGCACGCTAAACAGCCAAGTCGTCATGATGATCGGGATGTTTTTCATCGGTGCTTTCACTTTTCCCATGTATTCCTTGGCCTCATCGCACATTAACGATCAGCTGCGACCAGAACAAATCTTGTCTGCCAGTAGCGGCATTATCCTATTAAACGGTGTTGGCGGTATGACAGGGCCATTGCTGGCGGCCATATTTATGGATTGGGTTCGTCTTGATGCTTTGTTCTGGTTTGTTGCCGCAATGAACCTGAGTGTTGCACTGGTGGCCTTGTATCGAATCAACTACCAACCTGCTATGAACATCGAAGAGCAAGGGGACCAGATCCCTGTCGCCTTGACCGTATCTTCTGTGGCAACCGCGGAAATGCTTGCCGAAGCCGATTCTTCATCGAACCATGAAGAGAAAAGCCACGAAGTGGAAATCAAACTGTAAGCACCTTGATGCTTCTATCACACACAACGCTTGTTCAATTAGGACAAGGGTTGTGTGGCTATTTTTAATGCGATACTCCAAATTAAAATCGCATTAACGCGGTTAAACCAGCGCCAGAATGACGCTTTCTCGAGCCACTTAGCGCAAAGCTTGCCAACAAAGGCCAGAGATAGAAACCACAATACGGACGCCACTACCCCACCCAATACGAACGCCCATTTTTCCCCTTGCCATTGATTTGCCAAGCTGCCCATTAAGATCATGGTGTCTAAATAAAAATGCGGATTCAGCCAAGTCACCGCAAAGCCCATCATCGCCAAGGGCCACAATGCCAGTCGCTGGCTGTATTGCGCTAAAATCAACTGTTCCTCTTGGAAAGAAGCACGCCATTTCCCCAAAGCAAACCACACCAAAAAAGCCACACCAGCCCAACGAGACAGCGTTAAAAGCCAATCGTGGCTTTGTAGAATCAGACCCAAGCCAAACGCCCCCAGCGCAATGGAAATGGCGTCACTTACGATAAACAACAGCGCAATCGGAAACGCATAATGCCGCTTCAATGCTTGCTCTAATAAAAAACTATTCTGCGCGCCTACCGCGACGATCAAGCCGCCACCGGTAATGGCCCCACTCAAAAATGCCAACATCACGTTATCCTATTGCCTGTAATCTCGATAGCGCTTGATATTACGGAAGACAAACACTAAATTAAAATTAATTAAACTTAAATTATATTAGTAAAATTAATGTTAGATTATAAAGCACTCACCAGCCTTCACGCTGTACTCAAGTTTCAAAGTTTTGATAAAGCCGCTGAATACCTTCACCTTACACAGTCCGCGGTGTCTCAGAACATCAAACGTTTGGAGCAAGAATGCGGACGGCCACTGTTGATTCGTGCCAGACCAGTGGTTGCTACGCCGCTTGGCGAACAGCTACTGGCGCATTTCAACAAAGTCACCATGCTCGAAGAAGGCTTGCAAGAAGCCATTCAAGGTCAACAGGCCACACAACCTATCAATATCGCGGTAAACAACGATGTGCTCGCAACCTGGTTTACAGACGTTGTCTACCAATTCTCAGCGTCAGACAACACCAAACTGCACATCAAAGCCGCCGACCAAGCTAAAACTCGTGCCCTCTTACAAACCGGCGAAGTCGTTGCCTGTGTCAGTCAAATCGGCACACCAGTCGCAGGTGGGGATTCTATTTTTCTTGGCAATATGTATTATGAGCTGGTCGCCACACCCAGCTTTATTGAAGAGCATTTAAAAGGTGATCTTAGCGCGGCAGCGGTCCTAAAATCTCCCTCTTTGATTTACGACGAACACGATGAACTCTGGGCTCGATATCAAAACGAATGTTTAGACGTGGCAACGGACATTAGCCACAGCCATTGGTATCCTTCTTCCCATGGCTTTGTTGAATTGGTTATGAGTGGCACAGTCTGTGCTTTAGTACCTAGTATTCAAATTAAACAGAAAATAAAAAGCAAGAAACTGATATCCTTGCTGCCAAACAAGCGACTGGCCTTGCCACTTTACTGGCATTGGTACAAACTTAATTCACCTGTATTAGATCGGTTAACCAAGGTGATACGAACTGTCACGCGAGATGCTCTATAATGCAGGAATGCAGGCATCTATCGAAACAGGCTGGCATGCACTACTGTTGAACAGCCATTTTTTGGGCCGCCATTTTACAACAACATTTTAAGGAAAAACTATGATTCGCAAATGTCTATTCCCTGTCGCTGGCTATGGCACACGCTTTTTGCCTGCCACCAAATCCATGCCAAAAGAAATGCTTCCGATTGTGAACAAACCCTTGGTGCAATATGGCGTTGAAGAAGCCGTCAAAGCAGGTTTGGACAACGTTACTTTTGTGACAGGTCGTGGTAAACGCGCCATTGCAGACCATTTCGACATCAGCTATGAACTTGAGCACCAAATCGCAGGCACCAGCAAAGAAAAATACCTCGATGAAATTCGTTACCTAATCGATAACGTTAACTTCTCTTTTACTCGTCAAAACAACATGTTAGGTCTAGGCCATGCCATCCTTACCGGCGAACCACTGATCGGTGACGAAGCCTTTGGCGTTGTGTTAGCAGACGACCTTTGTTTCGGCGAAGACGATGGCGTCATGGCACAAATGGTTAAACTTTATAACCAATTCCGTTGCACCATCGTTGCCATCGAAGAAGTACCAGAAGACGAAGTACACAAGTACGGTGTGATTAAAGGCGAATCCATGATGGAAGGCTTGTATCGTGTTACCGACATGGTGGAAAAACCGTCCAAAGAAGAAGCGCCATCGAACCTAGCGATCATTGGTCGTTACATCCTTACTCCGGATATATTTGACAAAATTCGTAACACACCACCAGGTCGTAACGGTGAAGTGCAAATTACCGACGCTATTTTGCAACAAGCAAAAGAAGGCTGCGTATTGGCTTATAAATTCAAAGGCAAACGCTTTGACTGTGGTAGCGTAGATGGCTTCGTAGAAGCGACCAACTTTTGCTACCAAAATATCTACAAAGACCCGACTGCTGAGTAATATTACTCACAATCGAATTTGCACCAAAATAAAGCAGAAATAAAAAAACCAGTGTTGTCGGGCTAAAGCCACGACCTACAAAATCAAACTGTAGGTCGTGTATTTATGCCAACAAAAAACTCATCAAACCAAAACCCTAAGCCGCTGAGCGTTTTTTCACCCACATCACAATGCCTTTTTGCAGCAAGATAAAGAACAGTAACAAACCACCCACCGCCAATTTTGTCCACCAGCTGTTTAGCGAACCATCAAAGGTAATTAACGTCTGAATAATGCCTTGAATCATGCCGCCTAAAAACGTACCAAACACATAACCCACGCCACCCGTTAACAAGGTTCCACCAATCACCACCGCCGCGATAGCATCCAGCTCCACCCCAACCGCCGCTAACGGGTACGCAGAACCGGTGTAAATCGCAAAGATCACCCCAGACATAGCACTGTAAAAACCACTTAGGGCGTAGATCTTAATAACGGTCTTTTTCACCGGCACGCCCAACAAGGCCGCCGAATGACTGTCTCCGCCCAAGGCATAGACACTCATTCCAAAACGCGTGCGACGGGCAATGAGGATCCCTATGATCAACAACACCAACATGGCCATAGCGATAAAAGTCAGTCCCCCCCGCCCTGGCAAAGGCAAATAGACGTCCGACAAACCCGTAATAAACGGATGACTGATAGGCACCGCATCTAGGTTAATCAGATACGCCAAACCACGAAATAAAAACATCCCCGCCAAGGTCACGATAAAGGCTTGAATCTCGAAAAACGCAATGATGATCCCCATCAGCGTACCAAACGCCACACCAACCAATAATGCGATAGCGATGGCAAACAAAGGATGTATGCCAGCCGTGGAAATAAGATACGCCATCAATACGCCCACAAACGCAATCATTGAGCCCACGGACAAATCTATGCCACCAGAGAGAATGACAAAGGTCATGCCAATGGCGGTAATGATCAAAAACGCGTTATCCGTCAGCAAATTGGAAAACACCAAGGTGTCACGAAAGCCCTTGTATTCATACACGCCATAACCATACAACAGAATGAACACCAGTAAAGTCGCTAAAATAGGCAAATTACGTTCATTGATCATGGTGTGGTACTCCCTTTAACAGCCTTCTGTTTTTTCAGGAAAAAACCAGAAACCCATTGCCGCGTTTTCGGTGACTGAATCAGCAACACCGCCAAAATAATGGTCGCTTTTACCACCAAATTGTATTGCGCTGGCAAGCCACTGGTCAGAATAGCGGTGGTTAGGGTTTGAATAATCAACACACCGACAATCGTCAATAATAAATAAATACGCCCGCCCGCTAACGAAGCACCAGCCAACACCACCGCCAAAATCGCATCCAGCTCCAACCACAGACCGGCGTTATTGGCGTCTGCCCCACGAATATCAGCCGCCAGAATAATGCCACTCAAGGCCGCACACAGACCAGAAAACACATACGCCGACATCACGAGCAAGCGCGCCTCAATTCCCACCAAACGACTGGCTCTGACATTCGCCCCAACCGCTTCAATAAACAAACCCAGCGCAGTTTTTCGCATCACCACCAAGGTCAGAATAATCATACCAATGGCAATCCACACCCGAATTGGAAACGCCAAAAAGTAGCCATTACCAATCGCGTCCAACACCTCGGAATGGAAGGTAACGATTTGCCCTTCGGTAATCATCTGTGCAATACCACGACCCGCCACCATCAAAATTAACGTGGCAACAATGGGCTGAATGGAAAACACCGACACCAAAATACCATTCCACAATCCACACAACATGCCAACACCTAAGGCACACATAATCACCAGCCAAACAGGCCAATCGGTATTCACCGTCAACACCGCCGTCACCGCGCCAGAAATCGCGATCACCGCCCCAACGGAAAGATCAATACCACGCGTACCAATGACCACCGCCATACCTAAGGCCACCAATGCCGTGGGCGTACCGCGATGCAAAATATCCACCAGACTGCCAAACAAATGACCATCCACAACCTGAATGCTCAGAAAACCCGGTGTGACCGACGCCGTGATCAAAATAATCAGCACCAGCGACAATAAGGGCGCGAGCGTTTTTTGATGCTTATGCAGAAAATGATTCTTTTTCATAGGAACAACTACTTTGAATACTTGCTAATAAAGAGATTGATTGAGACGCAAATAGAACCAGCCAACAAGACGCGTTCAACGACATATTAACTGGCGATTTGGCGCAATATGGCTTGTTCAGAGACATCCTCGCCGTGAAGTTCAGCTATTTTCTGGTGGTCTTTCATCACCACCACACGATGAGCAAACAACACCAATTCTTCCAGTTCGGAAGACGCCACCAGCAACCCCATGCCCTGTTCACACAGCTCTTTGATGATGTGAATAATCTCGTGATGGGCGCCAATATCAATGCCGCGAGTGGGTTCATCTAAAATCAACAACGCAGGATGCGTAATCAACCAACGGGCCAGAATCACTTTTTGCTGATTACCGCCACTTAACTCACCAATAGGCTTATCCATATCCGATGTCTTGATCGCCAAACGCTGGATCATGTCTTCAACCAAATGTTGCTGCTCCGCCATAGAAATGGGCGACCACCAACCTCTGCTCGCTTGCAAAGCCAAAATCATGTTTTCTCGGACACTCAATTCCGCCACGATACCGTCTTGCTTACGATCTTCAGGGCAATAGCCCATGCCCACTTGAATCGCCCGACGTAAAGACGATTTTGTCAGCGAATGTTTACCCAGTGTCACATCGCCTTGATCGGCCTTCACCGAGCCGTACGCCAATTCACACAACTCGGTACGACCAGAACCTAACAAGCCCGCCACACCGACAATTTCCCCAGCCGCAATACGCAAATCCAACGGCTGCAGGTAACGCTGTTTGCCGACATTATTAAGCTGTAATAAATCAGCACGCTCTCGTTGAATCGAATGATCATGGGCCGTTGGCGTAAGATCTTCTAGAGATTTCCCCACCATGTGACTGACCAACTCGGAACGCGTCAGCTCAGCCGTTTGGAACGTACCAACACACTCGCCATTGCGTAACACAGTAATGCTATCGGTAATGCTGTACACCTGATCCAAGAAATGCGTGACAAAGATAATCCCCAACCCTTCCGCTTTTAGACGCCTCATCAGAGCAAACAACTGCTGGATTTCATCGCTGTCTAAACTGGCGGTTGGTTCATCTAAAATCAGCATTTTGGCTTGCGTACTTAACGCCCGCGCAATCGCCACCAACTGCTGAATAGCAATCGAATACGTATCCAGCTGGCGCAATGGGTCTATATCCAAACCCACTTGAGCTAATAATTCTCTGGCACGGATTTCAGCTTTTTTCCAGCTAATCAGACCAAAGGTTTTTTCTTGATGTTGTAAGGTCAGGTTTTCCATCACCGACATGGTCGGAATCAAGTTCACCTCTTGATAAACCGTACTGATCCCCAAACGCTGAGCATGGCCACTGTCTGACGCACTCATCAAACGGCCATCTAAGACAATCTCGCCGCTGTCACGTGGATAAACCCCTGTCAGCACCTTGATCAGCGTCGATTTACCTGCGCCGTTCTCACCCAGTAACGCTCGAATCTCACCCGATTGAACCTGCAAAGACACGCCATTAAGGGCTTGAACGCCAGTAAACGATTTGGATAAATGATTGATTTCGAGTAAAGGACGAGGGGCACCTTGTGCCTCTTCCACTACCGACGTTGCCTTGATTAAATATGACATGATCCGCGGTCTCCGTTTTCGCTAACATAAATCAACAAAAGCACAACGTACCTAGGCCTATGCCAACAAGTCGTCAAATTTCAACGAGTTAGCAGATTTTAGTACCTAGGTACGTCACGATATTATTTACGCTTCGCGTATTCCGCCGCCGCTGTGTCTGGAAGGTAAAGTGGGCCGTTTGCCTTGATCCACTTGTCTACGGATTCGCCTTTCTGAGACGCTAGAATCGCATCAAAAGCAGGACCACCAAGATGAGGGTTTAACTCAATAGTCGCATTGGCCTCACCATCGGCCATGGCTTTAAAGATATCTGGCACCGCATCGATAGACACAACAATAATGTCTTTACTTGGCTTGATACCCGCTTCTTTCATCGCCAAAATTGCACCCAATGCCATGTCGTCATTGTGAGCAAACAGGGCACAAATATTCTTCGCACCGCCTTCGGCTTTCAAGAAACTTTCCATGACTTCTTTACCGCCAGCGCGAGTAAAGTTGCCAGATTGAGAACGAATAATGGTCATATTCGGGAAGTTACTGATCACAGAGTCAAACCCTGTTTTACGATCAATCGCCGCAGACGATCCCACCGAACCTTGCAGCTCAACAATATTACAACGACCATTGGTCTGTGCTGCCAACCAAGAAGCCGCCAGCGCGCCCTCTTCTTTAAAGTCAGACGCCACTTTGGTTAGGTACAAACTTGGATCTGCCGCCACACCACGGTCGATCAACACAACCGGAATGTTAGCCCGTTGTGCTTCTTTTAACACTTGATCCCAGCCCGTTTCCACCACAGGCGCCAGCAAAATACCATCAACACCCTGTGCGATAAAAGAACGCACCGCCTTGATTTGGTTTTCTTGCTTTTGTTGCGCATCAGAGAATTTCAGATCGTAACCACGGCGTTCGGCTTCCGCTTTAATCGACTCCGTTTCAGACGTTCGCCAACCACTTTCCGAACCAATTTGCGAAAAACCGACGGTTAAATCTGCTGCCAGCGCCGACGCGGACAACACAGGAAGCAACACAGAGAAGGTCGTCACCACCGCTTTACGTTTAAACGCACTAAGCCAAGGTAACGGATGACGAGTAGAAAGAGATTGCATACTAGATTCCTTTTATTTTTGTTGTGATCAGTACTGAGAACAACCCAGCGGAGACACCAACCAAGCCATACTCTGCCATTGAGAATATAACTCACTTCCTGCGCTTTCAAATGCAAGTTACAGCAAACTGCATATCAATATTGATATGCCAAAAGGTAACAAGATGCTTTTTTTACTCCTCCTACTCGTAAGCCTTACGCCAAATACAGCTGACTTAACCAAATACTGACTGGCACAGTCACCACAGAAAGCAAGGTTTGCATAGTGATATAAGCCGCCATTCTATCGGCATCGCCCCCCAACTGACGAGCAAGCGCATACGCCGACGTCGCCGTGGGCACCACACCAAACAACACCGCCACCAAAGCCGGCAACCCTCGCACTTCCAACCACCAGCACATCAGGCCGATCACCAGAGGAAACACCACAAACCGCGCCACCGACGACATCACAAACGTCATCCCAACAGACCGAATGGTCTCAAAACGCACACTCGCCCCCACCGCCAACAATACCAATGGCAACGCCGCCTGAGACACCATCCCCACCACATCCGATAGCAAAATAATGGGCGTTAAGCCAAGCAAATTCAGACCACTACCCAACACGATAGAGACGATCAACGGATTGCGAATCAAAGCACCACTTAACAAACGTGGTAAGGAGGTTGACGACGAACGATCTGCTGAAGACGGCCCATGCATTAACGTCATGGACACCACCAAAAACACATTGATAGAAGGAATCAACACCGATGCCCCCAACGCCGCCAACACCAACCCTTCGTTGCCATACACACTGCCAGCCAATGCCAACATCACAAACGTGTTAAAACGCACCCCCGCTTGCAGCATAGACGACGCCGTCGGCGCCACCACCTTCATCAACCAAGTGCTGACAAACACAAATACCGCGGTCACCAACAACGCAAACAACAAAATAAAAGCGTACTTAGGCAACAAAGGATTAGAAAAGTCTATCTGCGAGGTTTTATGAAACAACAAAGCCGGAAACAGCACCCAATAGGACAACTTATCAACGCCCTGCCAAAACCCCTCCATAGGAAAACGCCAACGCTGACACACGGCCCCCGCCACCAACAACAAAAAGACCGGAAGAACCGAAAGAGAAAGAGAAAACACACACACCCCTTTAAATCGTCAAACAAGACGATCACCAGATAAACGCCATTATTACACCGGCAAAAGCTGCCAATCCTGTATCGCCAAACGCTCAACAAACCACGACAAACCTCGCCCAGGTTCGTCTTTTCGCCACGCCAAATACGCCATCTGATTGGGCCTTGGTAACTCACATTGACGTAACACCAAACGCCCAGAATTCAGTTCATCGATAATACGATGTTTCGGCAAATACCCCACACCCAAGCCCAAGCATTGCGCCTGAATTTTACTGCGCATAGTATCGACCCTAAGCACCTGACGACTCTCAAAAACCCCACTACTACGCGCTGGCAAAATTTTTGAACTGTCCGCCACCACAATCGCCGGATATTGGCGCAACTGCGCTGCTGTAATCGGCCCGTCGGTCAGAGCCAACGGATGCGTGGGCGACACGGCAAACACAAACTCGATCTCACCAATGGCACGAATATGCACATTACCTTTTGGCAACTCCCCTGTCGCCCCAATCACCAAATCGACCCGATCGTCTTGCAACGCATCCCAACCACCACCAACCGCCTCTTCTGACAACGTCAGCTCAACAGGCCGACTCTGCGACAAAAACTCCCCCACCACCGACATCAAAGGCGACTCCAAAAGCACCGTATCACGGGCAATTCTAAGCTTGGGCTCCCAGCCAGACTCAAACTGCTTGATCGAATCTTCTAAACGCATCGCCGCTTCTAAAATCGCGCGACCTTGCTCCAACACCAAATGCCCCGCCGGCGTCAGCACCGCTTTTTGCCGAGATCGGTCAAACAACGCCACCCCCAAATCCTCTTCCAGCTTCTTCACCGTATAAGTCAATGCCGACGGCACCTTGAACAACGCCTCCGCCGCCGCGGCAAAACTGCCCAACTGATGAATCGCCTCCAAAACGCGCAATGCTTCCAACGTGACCGCGTACGCCATAGCCCAACCTTCATTCAAATTTTTTGAAATACTAGCTCAAAACCTTCCAATTTTCTTTCTTTTTACCACCCACTACACTCACTTCATACACCGCACTTCATTAAGACTTGCGAGAAAAAATCAGGAGACAAACAATGATCACACTACGCAACGCAAAAGACCGTGGACACGCCAACTTCGGCTGGCTAAACAGCCACCATACCTTTTCCTTTGGCAACTACTACGACCCACAACACATGGGCTTTTCACACCTACGCGTCATCAACGACGACACCGTCACACCTGGCGCCGGCTTTGAAACGCATGGTCACAGAGACATGGAAATACTCAGCTTAGTACTGGAAGGAACCATCGCCCACAAAGACAGCGCAGGCAACGTAAAAGAACTGCCCGCAGGCGAATACCAACTGATGTCCGCAGGCAAAGGCATTTATCACAGCGAATTTAACGCATCCAAAAACGACATGCTCAAATTCCTACAAATTTGGATACAACCAAACCAACTGGGCGGACAACCCGGCTACCAACAAAAAGAATTTAGCCAAGCACAAGGCTTCACCACCATCATCACACCCGATGGCAAAGATGGCACGCTGCACATAAAACAAAACATGCAACTCATCCAACTGATTCTTGAAGATCAACCAACCGCCACCTGGCAAGCCGACAGCAACCGCCACTACTACGTTCACCTCATCGAAGGCGAACTCTCCCTAGGCAACGGCATCACCATGCACCCAGGCGACGGCGCAAAAATCGAAGACATAACCGAAATCAACTTCGAAAAACTGAGCGAAAAACGCGTCAAAGCCCTACTGTTCGACCTAGTGTAATCAACAACATAAATACTGACCTGCAAGATATTGATCTAACAGATATTTTGTAGGTCGCGGCTTCAGCCCGACAAAAAATCCTTCACCAACCCCTAGATCAACATAAGGGAGGCACGACCGTAATCTGCCACAACGGCCTATAAAACGGAGGGGGGGTTAGATGAATTTTCTCTCAATAAGATGAATAAACGGCACCATACTTTTATGCAAAACGGCAAAGACAACAACTTGATTTTTACCTTCAACATAATAAATAACGTGGCTACCGTAGGGAAAACTGAAAACATTTTCTCGGATCTCCGGCCGACTCTTACCAAGAGAAGGTGATTCGGCAAGCAACCTAATCGTTTGCCTAATCCCAAACAAATACTGTTTAGACTGAGTGATTCCCCAGTTTGCTAACGTAAAACAATGAATTCCAACTAAGTCTGACTTTGCATCAGGTGTTAAATAATAAGTAACAGACATTAATCATAAAGCCCTTCTTCAAGCTCACTGAAAAACGCTTCACCAGCAATCAGATCTCCCTTTGATATATCTTTCATTGCTTGAGCGGCTTTATTTTGCAATAAATGCAATTTTAACGCTTCGATACTCTCATAATCATCAACGGAAATAACAACAGCAACTGGCTTACCATTTTTACTGATTTGAACAGGAGATTTTTGAGCATTTAGTAATAAATCACCAAAATGAGTTTTAGCCTCATTGGCAGAAATAGTATTCATCATCATCTCCAAATAAATCGTTCGATTCATACAATATAATCGAATCATCTAACAACTGCAAAAACCCATTCCCTTTAACATCCAACCACACCGTAGGACAGCGTTAGGGAGGAACGACAGTAATCTTGCCCCAAAACACATCCAGCCATTATCAACCAAACCGTAGGGCAGCATGAGGGAGGCACGACCGTAATCTGCCGAAGCGGCCTATCCATCTCCAACAAATCTACTTGTTCTGATATGTAATTTTTTGCATCTAAAAGTAATTTAAAAAAATTACCAAATCATATTCAAGAAGTAATAAAATTATATTACTATAAAAAATGGACGCAATGAAGGAAACACAATGAAGGGAAGCGAATTCAGACGACAATTAGAAAAACTGGGAGTAGAGATAACACAAGGCACCAATCATCTAAAACTCTACTACAACGGAAATCGATCAATAATGCCAAGACACCCAAGCAAAGAAATAAAAGAAGGCACCAGGCGAGGAATACTAAAACAACTAGGCATTAAATAAAAAGCGGGACGAAAGAGCGCCATCTAACAGAAGAGAGCAAACGATGAAATACCCAATTATATTAGAAGCACAAGAAGAAGGCGGATTCTACGCCTACAGCCCAGATATCCCAGAACTGCATACTCAAGGGGACACGCGAGAAGAAGCGCTAGAAGAAGCGTTGGACGGCTTAGTGACTGCCTTTGAATTTTACTTTGAAGACGAACAAACCGTACCACTGCCATCAAAAATAGCAGGTGATGATTATGTCAACGTACCCGCTAAAACCTGGTCAAAAGTACTGATTCTAAACGCCATGCTTGAGCAAAAAGTAACTCGCAGTGAACTAGCCAGACGAATCGACGTGAAAAAGCAAAATATCAACAAGACACTAGACCTTAACCACGAAACCAAACTCAGCACCCTAGAAAAAGCAGCCAGAGCACTAGGAAAAAGCATGGAGATCTCATTCTCATAAGCTGCCAATCTATATTTAACGATTTAAAACAAGAAATGGGGACTCGCACAAATAAGTCCCCATATACATGCATGACCGTAATCTGCCTCAGCGACCTTTAAACACCCAATCGCCGCCAACCAAACCGTAGGGCAGCATAAGGGAGGCACGACCGTAATCTGCCATAGCGGCCTAGTATAACTCAACCTAAACCCGTCGAATTCCACGGGTTTATCTAAGCGAAAGCCTATTATTTAAGACACCTGCTCGATAGAAAACTTTAAACCCATCGAATTCGATGAGTTTAAAAATTTCTAAGCCGCCTATTCGGCGGCGAACGGCGTCAAAGAAATGCGTGCACTATCGTTGACTTTCTAAGCCGCGTGCTCGGCGGCGAACAACAATCGACAAGGTAAAGCAATCGGTTGACTTTTCTAAGCCGCGTGCTCAGGTCCAACCCAAAGATTATCCTTTACTTGTCTTATTTTACTCATAACGTTGACTGCTCCAGATGAAAGTCATCAATCTCTGTTTGGTCACGCCAAAAGGAGAGCGACCATTTATCATCGTCTATGGTGATGTTGGGGTAACGTAAAGTAACAGGGAAGCCTGAAGGGTATTTATACTCTAACGTCATCTGATTAAGAGGTGTAGTTCATTCCCTTGTCGGTTTGTTCATTCATGTTGTTGTCGCTATGCTTAATGGTCATCAATCCTTTTATGATCAAATCGGCATAAAGTAGCCAGCTAGACTCTCCAATAGCTGGCTACTTATATTAATCAACACACAATTAGCCTAGTGCCAGTCGCACCGCTCGCCCGTCCACTCGTGGACTTCTTTTGGCCACTTTTCTTTGAAAGGAGTTAATAAAGCAATTTTGTTTGGCTTAAACAATAAAGTAATAGGCCAAGCAATAATTAAGAGAAAAATAGCCCTAAGGTATCCAACTTCTCGAGCCATTTCAGTATTAAAACCGGGAACTCGCGGCTCTTTACTCATTTCAACATAAAGAGGCTCCTCCCCCGTCATATAACGACGTACGTACTCCCAATAAGCATACAAAGGAATGTGGTAGTTCATATTGTGCATCATATTCAGAGGGACATGTTTTTGCCCTGTCAGGTCTTGATTCACTGCATGTTTGGGGTTGAGCCAGAGGTTAAGCTGATAGCCATCTTGTGAGCCTCGGTAGCCTTCGTTTTGCTTCGCCACACAGATGGATATTTCACATTCGTCCCAAGGAATTCGATAAAGGACTTTTTTGTGCCACACATAGACTTCTTGGTTTTGTTTATGAAAGCGCACTGGTGTGGCCAAAGGACGAAACAAGGTGCCAAAAGACAGGACAAAAAATAGACCATAGCCACCATTAGTTAAGACCTGGCGAAAGAGTTCGTTTTGCATATGCGACAGAGCAAAAGAATCAAACGCCCACCAAATAAGGAGACACACAAGGCCCATGTAAAAGAAACCGTCGCGATTGGTCACCGAGTTAACACGCATGTCCACATACCCTTCATGACCGCCTGCGGATGAGCCTTCAAATACCTCCCCTAACTCTTCTGTTTCCTTGCTTGTAAAAACAAGGGGTGGTTTTATATTATCCGGTTGTAAAGGGTCGTGAATCAAGGATAGTCCATTAGGGTAGTGTTTTATTGCGTAATCAGTTTTTTTAAATTGTGGCGTGACGCCAAAATGTTCAGGCCCAACCCAAAGATTCTCTTCTACTTGGCGTATTTTACTCATAACACTGACTGCTCCAGATGAAAGTCATCAATCTCTGTTTGGTCACGCCAAAAAGGAAAGCGACCATTTATCGTCGTCTATGGTGATGTTGGGGTAACGTAAAGTCACAGGGAAGCCTGAAGGGTATTTATACTCTAACGTCATCTGATAAGAGGTGTAATTCATTCCTTTGGCGGTTTGTTCATTCGTGTCGTTGTCGTGACCAGTAAACGCATTATGACGACTCATTTGCCCTGTTTTCTTGATTTTATGCGTATCCAACGTGGCTTCATCCACTTCAAAGGTCAGTAACCCTGTGCGGTCATCGCTCATGCTAAACGCACCTTTTAAGTTATTCATCTGCCAGCGGTTATCTCTACTTTGGGAGGCCAACTCTACGCTCGTGCCACCACGGCGCCCTGTGATAGAGAACAGCACATCGCTTTTCCATTGGATAAACCCAGGCAAATACACCTGAATAATAAACTTGCTCAATCCCTTATCACTTTTATGATCAAATCGGCATAAAGTAGTCAGCTAGAATCAATTTTTGCTGGCTACTTATATTAATCAACACACAATTAGCCTAGTGCCAGTCGCACCGCTCGCCCGTCCATTCGTGGACTTCTTTTGGCCATTTTGCTTTGAAGGGAGTAAGTAGTGCCATAAAATTTGGTCTAACTAATAGCATGATAGGAATAGCCGGAATAAAAATAAGGATCCCTCTGAGATACCCTTTTTCAGCCGCTACTTTCTTATTAAACCCTGGAGTTCGTGCTTCTTTACTCATTTCAACATAAAGAGGCTCCTCGCCCGTCATATACCGACGTACGTATTCCCAGTAAGCGTACAAAGGAATATGGTAGTTCATATTGTGCATCATATTTAGAGAGACATGTTTTTGCCCTGTCAGGTCTTGATTCACTGCATGTTTGGGGTTGAGCCAGAGGTTAAGCTGATAGCCGTCTTGTGAGCCTCGGTAGCCTTCGTTTTGCTT
>NZ_QHJF01000010.1 GCF_003259225.1 Marinomonas arctica
TTTCACTTACCGTCCCCTGTCTATTTATAATAACAAATGAGGCGACAACTATCCTGACACAGGGGGATAAAGTGATATTAGATACCAATATTTTTCACAATGCTCGCACTGATACATCTGGAATGCAGATGTTATTGAGACTTGTGAAATCTGGTTGTTTGCAACTTGTTATCTCTGAAGTTGTAGCCAGAGAGTATATAACTAAAAGAATTTCAGAGTCCGAAATCTCGAAAGATAAGATTCTTTCAGAATCAAAAAAACTGAAAAACACTAAGGTTTTCGGTAATGAATATCATGTTTCTAATCTAGATCGCTCGATTTCAGAAGCCATTCAGAAAATTGAGACTGAATTTTATGAATGGGCTAGCCAAGATGGGATTGAGATTTATAAAATAAAAAACACCTTAATTGAAGAAATTTTCGACGATTACTTTATCGGGAAAGGAGCATTTAAAAAGTCCAAAAGTCGTGATGATTTTCCTGATGCAGTAATTCTAGATTGTATAAAAAGAGTGTCGCTTGACTTTAAAACTTCTGTGATCACGAAAGATCAGCATCTTGTTATATGCTGTAATGACTTAGATGGTGTTAAGACATTTAACTCATTAGACAGCCTTTTTGAAGAAGTAGATATTGGTCAAGCTATCATACAACTAGACAGTCAAGATGGAAGAATTAACGGAATTCTAAATATGTTGGAGTCTTCTTCAGTAAGTGTGGAAGTTGAAGAATACATAAAAGAGTTCAAGATAGAAGAGTATCTTGAAAAGCAATTCTATTATAACTCCATTAGTTTGCCATTTGGTCTTAAAAATGAGTTAGGGAGCTTAAGTAACGACTCTGTTCAAGCTGTTATTTCTGAAATTTCTGATTTTGGATCAATTTATGTATCTAAAGCTAAATATCTTGGCGGAGATCGTTTTAGCTTATCAATTAACATAGATTGTTTGTTCGACTTACATATGTTTGTCGCTGAAGGGCGTTATGAGATGCTGGATTATTCTTATCGAAAGGAATTGAATAGAGAAGAACTTCTAGTTGACGGAGAAGAGCATATATATGGATTTTTAAAAGGAAATTTGGAAAGTAGTATTCTATTAAGTGGGATCGATTTAAATTTGAATCATCATGCCTTAGAAGCTCATTTAAGTTATTTAGGGCAGGATAAGTGTGTATTAAGTGTTGATATTGAGTCTGATCAGATCATTATTGATGATCTTTAAAAAAAGCCGCTTCCATTTCTGCAAGCGGCTTTCCATTCTTTACCAACCAATCCTATTAAATAGAATTACGCATCAATACGTTTGTATTTGATACGCGTTGGTGTGGCTTCGTTGCCGGTACGTTTTTTGTAGTCGGCTTCGTATTCTGCGTAGTTACCTTCGAAGAAGACGGCTTTAGAGTCACCTTCGTATGCAAGGATGTGTGTCGCGATACGGTCTAGGAACCAACGGTCGTGGGAAATAACAATCGCGGCGCCTGGGAAGGCCAGTAGGGCGTCTTCTAGTGCACGTAAGGTTTCTACGTCTAGGTCGTTGGTCGGCTCATCCAGTAGCAATACGTTGCCGCCTTCTTTAAGCAGTTTTGCTAGGTGCAAACGGTTACGCTCCCCACCAGACAAATGCTTAACCAATTTTTGTTGATCCGACCCTTTGAAGTTAAAGCGGCCAATGTAAGCACGAGACGGTACTTTGTAGTTGTGAACCGTGATCATGTCTAGGCCGTCAGCGACTTCTTCAAAGACGGTTTTGTCACCATCCAGTTCACGCATTTGGTCAACGTAAGCAAGCTGTACTGTTTCGCCCAACGTCACTGTGCCAGTGTCTGGTTTTTCGATGCCAGCGATCATTTTGAATAGCGTTGATTTACCGGCACCGTTACCACCTACCACACCCACGATCGCGCCTTGTGGCACCACCATGTTGAAGTCTTCCAGTAGCATCTTGTGTTCGAAGCTTTTACTGACGCCTTCGATTTCGATGACTTTAGAACCAAGACGTGGTCCTGGTGGAATGTACAATTCGTTGGTTTCGTTACGATCTTGGAACTCTTGTGAGTTCATTTCTTCGAAGCGAGCCAAACGGGCTTTGGACTTAGATTGACGGCCTTTGGCGTTTTGGCGAACCCACTCAAGTTCCGATTTAATGGCTTTTTGGTGAGACGCTTGTTGCTTCGCTTCGGTTTGTAGTCGAGCGTCTTTCTGCTCTAACCAAGACGAGTAGTTGCCTTCGTATGGAATACCATGGCCACGGTCCAATTCTAAAATCCAGCCAGCGGCGTTATCTAGGAAGTAACGGTCGTGGGTAATCGCCACAACGGTGCCTGGGTAATCTTTCAAGAAGCGCTCCAGCCAAGCAACGGATTCAGCATCCAAATGGTTCGTTGGCTCGTCTAGCAGGATCATGTCTGGCTTGTTCAACAACAAACGACAAAGCGCTACACGACGACGCTCACCACCAGAAAGGTGTTCTACTTTGGCGTCCCAAGGTGGAAGACGAAGCGCATCGGCCGCGACTTCAAGGGCGCGGTCTAGGTTGTGGCCTTCTTTCGCTTCGATCAAGGCTTCAAGCTGGCCTTGTTCTTTTGCTAGGGCGTCAAAGTCCGCATCCGGCTCCGCGTATTCTGCGTACACCGCATCCAAACGCGCCATGGCAGCAATCACGTCAGCGAAGGCTTCTTCAACAATGCCACGGACGTTCTTTTCTGGATCAAGATGCGGTTCTTGTTCCAAGTAGCCGATTTTGATGCCCGGCATTGGGCGTGCTTCACCATTATGCTCGGTATCCACACCTGCCATGATACGCAGTAGCGTTGATTTACCAGAACCGTTAAGACCCAATACACCGATCTTAGCGCCAGGGAAGAATGAAAGAGAAATGTCTTTTAGAATCTCGCGTTTAGGCGGAACAATTTTCCCAACGCGATTCATGCTGTATACAAACTGAGCCATAAAGAATCAACTTATCCTATGATTAGAAATCCTAGCACGACTACTGCGCTCGCCAATACTTTGTTAAAAACAGACTCAAAATGCTCATTTATAAACCATAAACTCTGCTTTTTCGTCAGTTTTTGCCTCGTCTTGGCTTTGCTCGTAACGTCGCGAATAAATTTCGTTAAAACGCTCCACGGGGTTGCCAAAAAATGTCTGGCAAGTTGATGGAGAGCCAAATGAAATTAGTTAGATAAGGATAGCACAAGGGAAGATTGGGAAAAATACAGATGCGAGCAAGAACCGCTTTTTATGATGGCGGTTCTTGCTGCGTTTTTATCTAGATCGTTTAAAGCTTAAAGTTCGATAAGTCACTGTTTATGCTGGAGCTGAGCAGGTCAAGTTGATCACTGAGTTGTTCGATGTTTGCAGCATTGTCGGTGATGACGATAGTGGCATTATTGATGATGAGTACTTTGTCGTTAACTTCGGAAGCCACAGAGCTTTGTTCTTCTGTCGCAGTGGCGACTTGCGCGTTCATGTCATTGATGACGATAATATCTTGAATGATATTGTCGAGCGCGGTAATTGCTCCGCTGGATTCGTCAATCGTTCTTTGTAGTGTGGCACTAGTCGTTTGCATGAGCTTACTCGCGTCCTCAGAGGCAGTTTGTAAGCTATTAATGATGCCCTCTATTTCAGACGTTGAATCTTGAGTACGCTGTGCTAATGAACGCACCTCATCGGCCACGACAGCAAACCCACGACCTTGTTCGCCAGCACGAGCGGCTTCTATTGCTGCGTTAAGCGCTAATAAATTCGTTTGTTCAGCAACGCCTTTGATCACATCCAATACGGTATTAATTTGCGCGCTTTGATTTTTTAATTCAACTATTTTCACAGACGTAGAATTGATTTCCTTGCCTAAGTTGTGAATATCATTGATGGTGTTTTTGACGATGCTGTTACCTTTGACGGCAAGCTCATTACAACGCTGGGTTTTATTCGCTGTTTCATTGGCGTTTCTCGCCACTTCATGTGTCGCTGAGGACATTTCATTGAGCGCGGTTGCCACTTGTTCAATTTCTAGTAACTGTTGTTCTGTGGATTTGACGTTTTCATTTGCATTCGACTTAATACTGCGAGAACAGTTTGATAGTTCGTTATTTGAGTGAACAATTTTTTGTACCAAGGTATGAAGATTGGAAATAAAGGTATCAAAACCCTGAGCAAGCGCTCCGACTTCATCTTTACTTTGGATATTGAGTCGTCTTGTTAGATCACCACCACCTTGTGCGATTTCAGCCATGGCGTTGGCTACGACCTTGATTGGGTTCACGACATAACGAGTCAGTACGAACCAGTTGGTGATCTGTAAAACGAGTATCAAAATGACGCCAATCAGTAGGAACATATTTCGAATAGACGATAGTAGTTCGGCGTTGCTGTCCATGCGGTATGTTACTTCAAGATGGCCTATGACACTCTTGTCACTCCAAGTAATATCTACTTTATCAATACGTAAGTCTTGGGTGTCTGCTTTTGAACTCTGTTCATCTTTTGCTGTGCCAAGTAGTTTATTTCTTTGGTCATAAGCTTTTATGCTGTCCACAAAAGGAAGATTCATAAAAGAAGACATAATGTGTTCAATTAGGCCTGAATCATAAGAAAAAATAGGTTCTTGTAACGCTATCGACAAGGTGTTGTTTAAGCCTTTAATTTGCTTGTCTAACGCCTCATCGAAATGATTTTTAGCCAACATATAGCTGCTGGAGAAAATGATTACCATCACGATGAGTGAAGCGGTAGAAAGAAAAAGCATGGATTTCTGTTTGATTGAATTCATTTCTATCTCGTATCGTTGCTTTGGGTATAAGAAATATATCGTTATTTCGCTGGTTTAAAGGCTGTCTAAATCCAACCAAAATTCTTTGCGATCAAAGGGGGTATCTGGATGCATGGTGGCATTTTTTATACGAATGACTTTGCGTTGTTTTAGATTTGCCTGCTCTAAAACATCTTTAATCATCGGGTGGTTGAAGAACAATTTGTCGTAGCTTCCATCCGCAATGGCCATTTCAAAACCTTTATAGATTTTGTCGTGCAGCGCTTTATTCGATTTTTCGACATAAAAATATTGTGCGAAGGGGTAAATCAGCATGAGGTGTTTATCGATGGCTAAATTCAGTTCTGGACGAGATTTCACTTCGACCCAAGGCTCGTGAAGTGCTCTTGGAAAGTAATCAAATCGACCGCCTTCTAGCATCAAAAATAAGTTGGGATATTTGATGGTAGTGACAGTTGGAATGCCAGCCAACTTCATTATCTTGGTATCACCCCATAGTGTTCCCAAGCCTGGTTTGAAGCGTTTCAAATCTTCCAAGGTATTTATTTGATTGAATTTTTCTTGGTCAGCAGCACGAATGATAAAGATGCGATGGCCTAGTAATCCTTTTAGGGCAGGTATTCGAACAGGTAGCATTTTGTCTTCGTAAGTGGAGGTAGAGCCTCCCCACATAACATCGAGCGTCTTTGACTCGACAGCGCCAATAGCTCGCGCAGTGTTTAGCTCTTGGTCGTTTTGAATATAGGTGACGCCTGAGTCCACTTTACTCATAACGAGCTTCAACACGCTGAACATCAGCTCTTCTTTTTCTCCCACCACCTTATTCACTCTGATGGTTTCTGCACTCATGGCATGAAGGGAGTGAAGTGTCAGAATCATCATCCCTATGCATCTAAATATATTCACTTTATGCTATTTCCTTTTTTTGTTACATAAAATTACAATTTGTGAATCTTATGTCTTATAGCTTTTCTATTTCAAGTGAATTTTTTTATTTAATATGGTAAAGAGGAATATCGAATGATTTTTAGTGACTGAATAGAATAATCAAAGCCGCGCCAGCCACAACGAAAATGGCACCAATCCATGCACCTAAGGCTGGGCGTTGGCCTGTGGTAATCCATAAACCCGGAAGAATCAATACAGGAACAACGGCTGATAACGTGGTGACGATACCGACGTTTGCGTTGCCGACACCCCAGACGAGCACGCTCATACCAATGACCATACCAATGGTGGCAAGGGCCGCAATGCCCATGAAATCAAACCGCGTGAGCTGGCTAAATGGAATCGCCTCGGCAGGTTGTTTATGTCGATAGTACAAACCATAAGCCAGCACCAATGCCAGCGCGCCCGTACCAACGCGTAATGCGGAAACCGCAATGGGATCAGCGCCATCCACGAGTGCCGGTTTGCTAAGCAAGGCGCCACTGGCTTGCCCCAGTGCGGCGCCAAGCGCTAGCAAAATCCCGATACTTAATTTGCCTTTGGTTTGTTCCCAAGCATGCAGGCTGTTTTTGCGTCCAAGCAGGCTGTTTTTGCGTCCAAATAGAATCGCGATTACCACACCGACCAATACTAAGCCACAGGCAAACAGTTGGTTAAAAGACAGGTTTTCCCCTAGAAACAACCAGCCTAATAGAATCGACATGGGGGCATTGGTGGCAAACAGTACACCAGTGCGACGAGGGCCAAGCCGATGCACAGCGGTAAACAACATGGTGTCGCCAATGAAAATGCCCAACAGGCCGGATAACATGATGATCTCGGCATGTTGCCATAAGGTCGCATCGAAGCGTTGAGTGATTAAACAAATGACTAAAAGAATGGAGCTGGCAATGACAATACGAAAAGTATTGAAGCGCATGGTGCCAAAGCGTTGGATCAGCCCTGGTGCCATTAAACTAGAAACAGTCCAACATAAGGCCGCAACCAAGCCCGATAATTCTGCGAACGGCATATAAATCCTTATAAACTTATCAAATCTTCTATCGTGAAGAATGATAAACGCGCACACAGTAGCTCGGTAGCTATATTATGGCGGGGTTGGTATGATTTCATCCATCACGCGATGGCCTAATTTCAGGCATTCTTACACCAAATTAGCGATATTGGAAGCACCATGCGATGCCCTTTTTGTGGAACTCAAGATACGAAAGTAGTGGATTCTCGGTTAGTCTCTGAAGGCGCCCAAGTGCGTCGCCGTCGTACCTGTATCCATTGCCAAGAGCGCTTCACCACCTTTGAAGTGGCTGAATTACAAATGCCAAAATTGATCAAAAGTGATGGCAGTCGAGAAGCGTTTGATGAGGATAAACTGCGCAATGGCATTATTAAAGCCATTGAGAAACGCCCAGTTAGTATCGAGGCGGTCGAAACCGCAATCACTCGTATCAAAGAGAAAATGCAAGCCACTGGTGAGCGCGAATTGCCTTCCCGCTGGACAGGCGAAGCCGTCATGGAAGAGCTGCAGCGCCTTGATCAAGTGGCCTATGTGCGCTTTGCTTCTGTCTATCGTAGCTTTAAAGACATCAGTGAGTTCCGCGAAGCGATAGATCGCTTAGAAAACCGCAGTGCCGCAACCCTAGAACCGAAAAAAGAAGACGAAGCATGACTTATAACCATGAATATTGGATGGCGAAAGCCATCCAACTCGCGAAAAAAGGCCGCTATACCACTCACCCAAACCCACGTGTTGGCTGTGTATTGGTCAAAGATCAGCAAATCATTGGCCAAGGTTTTCATGTTAAAGCCGGAGAAGGTCACGCCGAAGTCAACGCATTGGCCGATGCCAAACAAGATGCCGTTGGGGCAACCGCGTATGTCACCTTAGAGCCTTGCAGCCATCAAGGTAAAACACCACCTTGTGCCGATGCCTTGATTAAAGCCGGTGTCGCCCGTGTTGTTTACGGTATGCAAGACCCGAACCCTGAAGTGTCTGGCAATGGCTTGGCAAAACTAAAAAAAGCGGGAATTGAGATTGTCGGCCCCGTTCTAGAAGCGGACTGTGAGGCGTTGAATCCTGGTTTTATCAAGCGTATGCGTGAAGGACTGCCTTATGTACGAGTGAAGCTTGCCATGAGTATGGATGGCCGTACAGCAATGGAATCTGGCGAGAGCCAATGGATTACGTGCCCAGCAGCGCGCCTTGATGTACAGCGTTTGCGTGCTCAAAGTGATGCGATTGTGACGGGCATTGGTTCGGTATTAGCGGACAATCCCAGCATGACGGTCCGTATCGATAATAACGACCAAGAGGCAGATCCCAAAAGCGTGCGTCAGCCGATTCGTGTCATCATGGACACGGCTTTGTCGATCCTTCCTGAAGCCAAAATTCTTTATCCAACTCATCAGGCGTGGGTGTTTTCTGTCGAAGACGAAGTGGAAGAAGAGCATCTAGACGTTCTGACCAAAAAAGGCGTGACGGTGCGTTTTGCTCCGCGTAGCGAAGATGGTCGGCTCGATCTGCTGGACGCAATGGAACAACTTGCCGATGCCGGCATTAACGAAGTTTTATTAGAAGCTGGCGCTGAATTGGCTGGTGGTTTTTTAGAAGCCGGTCTGATCGACGAAATCGTGGTGTACATGGCGCCGAAATTATTGGGTTCCAGCGCACGTCCGTTATTTAAATTGCCTTTAGAGGTCATGGACGAAGCCGTTGAGCTGACACTGAAATCGGTTCGCCAAGTTGGTCAAGATGTGCGTTTGGTGTACCTGCCAAGCTACTTAGATGATGATTTTGAAGCCGACTTTGAAGAATAGATAAAAGCTGAGTCATTGCTTTATCAGGTTTTTTTTTGAAAATCCCTGAAAAATGTTTTTTCTGATGAATATTTAGAAAACTTAGCCGAGAAACCTAGAATAAATGTTGCTATAATCGCCGCCCAAGAGAACCTGTATATTCGTACCTTTGGTCGATATGACTTAGATGCTGTCTAAAGGCAGTAGCTAGTAGCTCTTTAACAACCAAGGGTATTTTCTAAATAAACAAAAGCCAAACAGACATAAGCCAAACAGGCAAAAAGCGTCAGCCCATAAGGCTGCGTAGTCTGGACAATTGAGGCAAAAAATGAGCGAAGTGGAAACAACAAACGACCAAACTCCAGCACCAAAACGTAAAGATAAAAAGCCTTCACGTTCGCAATTGCGCAGTGCTTCTCGTCGTTTGGCATTACAAGCCGTCTACCAATGGCAAATGAACAAAACAGCGGTTAGCGAGATAGAAACTCAGTTCGTGATGGATCAAGATCAAGATATGGATTCTTGTGACAAAGTCTACTTTCGTGAATTGCTACAAGGTGTAACCGCCAGCGCTAAGAAACTGGACGCTTTGTTTGAAGAACTACTGGATCGTCCATTAAGCGAACTGGATCCAATCGAGTTGGCGGTGATGCGTATCGGTTCGTATGAATTGTCTCAACGCTTAGACGTACCCTACCGTGTTGCGATCAACGAAAGTGTTGAACTTGCCAAAGCCTTTGGTGCGACCGAAAGCCACAAATACGTTAATGGCATTTTAGACAAACTAGCACAACGCGTGCGCCGCGAAGAAATCGCCGCTCGCCGAGAAGCGAATAAAGAGTCGAACAAATAATCGAAAAACGATTATGTAAGCGTTTCTGAAAGCGTCATTAAAAGACAGTTAAGAGCCCCGTTATTACGTGTTAGTAACGGGGCTTTTTTATGCCTTCATGTTCAGCCTTGGCTAAAGCTAACAAATAACGATTTGTTTCGAAACATTGTTCTTATTGATGGCTGGTTTATTCTTAACCCGCTATCATAGATGGGTATCAAGGCGGTTGTTAGGCGGCCTTACCCAATATTTTTAGGATCATAATGAAAAAGAACTTTGTCTTATCTCACCCAAAAAAGCCATATCAGCGCCTCATCGAAGAAGCGAAAAACGAAGTTAAGCAATACATCAAAGCGGAGCGCAACAAAGCCTTGCCAGAGGGCGCGGATTTTTGGGGATTTAACTGCAAGTTTGGTCAAACGGCTGACAAAGCGCGAGCGATCCATGAAGGCGATATCAATACCAATATTAGCTCGGCACAAAGCCAGCATTGGAAGTCTTTTTATCTCGAAGTGATCCCAACGCCTAAACAACGAGCTAAACGTTCAGAAGATTAACGCTGAGCGATAGCGATCATAATTTCTTCTCCAAAGGGCAGGTTGCGCAGAGCAATCTGCCTTTTTTGCTTCTGACAGACTGCTGACATTACGGTATCCTTTCTGTTTTAAAATAGACGAGCGTTTACTGCTCAGCAAATGCCTTTTATTTAACCTTTAACTGAGATAAGCAAGGATCTTCTGTTGAGAGAATTCGAGTTGATACAAAATATCTTTCAAGCGTCTGTGATGGCAAGTACAAAAGGGCGCGGGGATCTTTTGTTAGGTATCGGTGATGATTGCGCGCAAGTGCAAGTGCCGCCGGGACAGAGTCTGGTGTTTTCCATGGATACTCTAGTCGAAGGGCGACATTTTCCGTTCGATGCGGACCCTGTAGACATTGGTTATCGCGCGGTAGCAAGTTGTGTCAGTGATTTAGCCGCGATGGGGGCAAAACCGGCGTTTTTCACCTTGGGACTGACGATTCCAGAATCCGATCCACAATGGTTAGCGGGTCTAGCGCAAGGCATGGCGGAACTGGCGGAGCCGATTGGTTTGGCCCTAGTGGGTGGCGATACCACCAAAGGGCCACTGACGATTACACTACAAGTGCATGGTTATGTTGAGCCTGACATGGCCGTAAAGCGCAGTGGCGCCAAGGTCGGTGACGATATTTATGTGACTGGATTGCTTGGTGATGCCGCGGCGGCCGTGCCGATTGTGACGGGTGAGTTGCAAGTATCGAGTGAGCGCTTTGATTATTTTTATGATCGTTACTGGCGACCGCAATCAAGGCTAATTGCCGGCATGGCACTGAAGCGCGTGGTGCATGCCATGATGGATATTTCCGATGGCCTTGCGCAAGATATCCAGCATATACTCAAAGCCTCTGGTGTTGGTGCGAATATCGATGCGAATCGTGTGCCGATTTCCGCTGAGTTAAGTCGTTGGCAACCTGAAACGGCGGTGGCGTTAGCCTTAACTGGTGGTGATGATTACGAGTTATGCTTTACCGCAGCAAAAGAACAAGCCGCCGAAATAGCATTAATCACCCAAACATTGAGTTTGCCATGCACCAAGGTAGGCGAGATTGTCGAAGAGGGCTTGGTGATTCAACACTATGATGGCGAGATAACTGGCTGGCAACATTTTTAGCGCCATGAGAGGCCACAAGAAATTTTCATTTTTCATTTAATAAATAGGTAGCAACACCATGGCAAATTCTGCCCCAGCGTCTGTATGGCGTAATCCGATACATTTCTTGGCGTTTGGCCTTGGTTCCGGCGCTGCGCCAAAAGCACCAGGTACTTTTGGTACGCTTGCGGCTGTGCCGATTTTTATTTGGTTATTACAAGATTTAAGCGCGATGGCGTATCTTGCTGTGCTGGTGGTGACGTCACTGGTCGGGATTTATCTTTGTGGTAAAACATCAAAAGACATGGGCGTACATGACCATGCTGGTATCGTCTGGGACGAATTTGTTGGTTTCTGGATCACCATGTGGCTGGCGCCTGCGGGTTGGTTTTATATCGTGCTGGGCTTTGTATTGTTTCGCCTATTCGATATTCTGAAACCTTGGCCAATCTCATGGGTTGATAAAAACGTCCACGGCGGTTTCGGCATCATGCTGGACGATATTCTGGCTGGCATTATGTCGTTTGTCGTCCTACAAGCTTTGGTGGAATTTGTTTTGTAGGCCTGATGAGGGAGGTACGACCGTGATCAGGCGTGTGACGTTATTTTGCCTGCAATTGTTTGATTTACAAAGGATTTTGTAGGTCGCGGCTTTAGCCCGACAAGACGTGATTTGTCGTAATGCGTTTTTTGTCGGTATATTTTTGTTTAGGATAAATAGCGACTTACAGGATCAGTGGAAGTTGTTTTTCGACCCCTTTCCAAGGGGAAGGTTAGGATGGGGTTGTTCTTGTTACTCGAACTGCGTTGTTGCCATCGACCGAATAACATTTCTTCTCGAAACTACCGCCTACCTCGTCGGAATGTTATTCGCTCATGACTTCTGGTTATTGGCGGTTAAGTTTAGTAAATATCATCTAAAGGATCGTGCTCTGGATCGAAGCCTTGATTGTGAATCACCTTTTTTACAAAAAAATCGTCTTCTAATCTAGTATCTTTGGAGTTGATCCATCCAAAAAGCCTGACAATAGAATCTATCGATGGCCTATTTTCCCCTTTTGTAGATAAAAGGTGTTTGAAGGTAAATTTACTGATAGTCGAAAGTTTTCCAATGTTTCTGGTAAATGATATATCTAAGTCTTCTCTTCTCATTAATAATTTATATGCATCAGAAATACTATCTACTTTAAAAGGCAATTCGTCGAAAATTAGATTGTATGCATAGACTCCAAAAGACCAGCTATCATAGTTAACAGTATCAGTACCATGTAATAAAAAATCTGGAGGCATTGAAGTAAAAGATGCCATTATTCTTTTACTGTTATCGTCTTCGATTAGATTTTCATCGTAATTTTCTGAAAAATCGTATCTATTTAAGTCCCCTAAACCTTTTTGTAATTTACACATGCCCATATCTAGAAAAACAATTCTAGGATCGTTGTCTAATAAATTTTTATTATGTAGGTGACCGACACTATCAAATGGATACATCGTGTAGCCTTTTTTAATTAAAATATTTTCAGGATGAAGATCTCTGTGTTCATATCCCAATCTAGAAAAATAATTCATTGCAGACGAAAGTCTGTACAGAAATTCATATTTTTCATTTAAGTTAAGTTTTGATGAGTCTATTGAAGATAATAGTTCTCCTTCCTCATATTTATAAGAAAAATAAAATATTTTGTTTGATATGTTTTTTATATTATGAGTTATTGTTGGAACGGGGTAGCTCGTTTTTGGTCCTCTAAATAAAAAAAACCTATCGTCTTCTCCATATCTATCGGTGTTTGAAATATTTTTTAGTAATGACTGATATTCAAATTTAAATCTTTCTATTTCAATTTTATTTCTTGGGAATATAAGAAATTTAAAAACAACTTTATCATTGTTTTTATTTTCATATAAGGCGGTAAAAGAGCTTCCCCCGCCAAGTTCTTTTTTGAAGGAAAAATCATTAATAGTATCAATCTCTAATTTTTTTAGGATTTCTAAGCAGTCTTCTTTCATTTTTTTATGACCCTGTATAGTTTACAGTAGAGCATTATTTCTCCATTAAAATCATGAGGAATATCGGAAAACTCCATTAACGAAGTGTAGTTTTTAGATTCTAACCAATCTTTTATTTTTTTAGAGTCTTCAATGTCAGTGATTTCAGCAATAGCTTCATTAAAATCATGAACTTCTTCACTAAAGATGAAACATACACTTTTATCACTAAATACCGGAACGATTTCAACCACTTTTCCAAACTGTAGTGCTTGTTTAATGTCTGGGGTGCAAAAAATTGTTTGGCTTCTTGCACGTATTCCAAATGTTTTTTCAAACCATTCGTCTGCAACCTCATGAAGTTTTTGTGGAGAGTTAAGAGGTTTTCTGGGGAGTTTCAAATAAGTGTTTTCTTGGACCTCATCCAGAGGAATAGTTTTTACCCCACGATATAATTTCATATGAATCCTTATGAAATGTATGGCAGCTAGTGTCTAAGCTATATAAATAGAATTAAAACAAACAAACAAAGACTGTAACCTTAACAGTTAATGGTTTCTATATATTAAATTGATTATTTATTGATAAAGTGTTCCATATTTAGATCCGTCTCTAGTCAATGATGATCATTGCGTCTTAGATGCGCTTCAAAGGCGCGTATCAGTAGCGATAGGCTGAGTGTGAGTACGAGGTACATGAAGGCGACGACGTTGTAGGTTTCGAAGAATTGGAAGGTGGAGGAGCTGAAGACTTTGCCGAGTTGGGTGATGTCTTGTACGCCTAATACCGAGACGAGTGCGGAGTCTTTGATCATGGCGACGAAGTCGTTGCCAAGGGGCGGTAAGATTTTGCGCATGGCTTGGGGTAGGGTGATTAAGCGGAAGCGATGCCAGTTGGATAAGCCTAGTGCTTTGGCGGCTTCTATTTGTCCTTTGCTCACTTCTTGAATGCCGGCACGAAAGACTTCAGCAATAAAAGCGCTGTAACTGATGGCAAGGGCGATAATGGCACGCCACAGTAGAGAGAAGTCTCTTGTCGTGGCTTTTTCTATCCATCCCGCTTCAATCGGTATTTGTAATACCCAGTTGTAGAATTTTACCATTTCTGGTGCGCCGACAAAGGCGATGTAGAACAAGAGCACAAGAACGGGAATGCCGCGGAAGATTTCCACATAAAAACGGGCGAATTCACGAAGTATGCGATGACGAGAAAACCCAGCCAGTGCAATGAGTAAACCAAGCAAACTGGCCAAAATAAAAGCCGAAAATGTGACCCCAATGGTGGTGAGTAGTCCTTCGCTAAGGGCGCTGGCGATGCGTTGGTAACTTTCGTCCGCCACCATGTTCCATAATAGAATCAGAGCAAGGATGATGATAGAGACTAACCACCAAGGTGTGCGTTCTACGGTGTTTTTAAAGGGCATAATCAATTCATAGCAGGACCATTCCTTGGTCGTCATTAATAAAAAAACGGACGGTCTAAACTGTATGTAGACGATCCGTTACTCTGTGTTGATGACGTTGGGCTTATTGGTTATAGTCGAAAAACCATTTTTTGTTCAACGCATCCAGTGTACCGTCTTTTTTCATGCTTTCGATGGCGGCATTGATCGGTTGAACAAGATCTGAGCCCGGAGCCAAAATGAAACCAAAGTCTTCGGAGCCCAATGGACCGCCAACAATTTTGAATGCGCCAGGATTGGCGCCGATGTAACCACGAGCCGATGCGGCGTCCATTAATACGCTGTCCACATCGCCTGATTTAAGTGCTTGTACGGAAGCGCCGAAGGTGTCTAATAAGGTAATGCGTGGGTTACTTTCATCGCCATCAAGCACATCGTAGACGGCGACATAAAAGTTGGTGGTGCCAGCTTGCGCGCCAAATTGCAGGTCTGGATTGGCAGCAAAGGATTTGGCATCGTTAAAGCGATCTTCATCGGCACGAACCAACATGAACTGCTGAGACGTCATGTAAGGAATGGTGAAGTCAATTTGCTGGGCACGTTCTTCATTAATGGTGATGCCGTCCATGCCGACATCGTATTGGCCTTGTTTAACGGCTTGGATCATGGTGTCCCAGCTGCTCAGGTGCCATTCTATTTTGGCGTTTAAGCGTTTGCCAATTTCGTTCATGGCGTCGTATTCCCAACCTATGCCTTCGCCAGTGGCTGGGTCGACAAAGTTAAGTGGCGTGTAGGCATTTTCCGTGACGGCTAAAATAGTGCGACCTTTTAGGTCTGGCAAGTTGTCGGCGAAGCTTAGGCTACTGATTGAAACCGCAGCGATCACCATTAAACGAGATAACAAAGACACCATGTTTTTATACCTTTTAGGAGTTTTCTCAAAATTGGCCGTGATTATACACAGCTGTTGCGTAAAGATCTCTAGCAAGCTTTAGGCCATCAAGTGGCATCTATTGGCGTAAGCGAGTATATTTGCTTACCAATATTCAATTCGATGAATGTGCACTTTTACGACTGCGATTAAGGTTATTATGTCCCGCGAATTACCACCTCAACAGGCTTTTCAAACGCATTGCTTAGCGCAAATGGGGGTGGTGTCTTGGCTGTCTTCTTCAGACAGCGTGACAGGGACGGTGTTTATGCCGATTCAACCCTGGCCGATTGCTGTTGAGGCCGCTGTGGGCTTTGTTCCGCCGCCATCGTCTGCGGGGTTTAAGGCAGTAGAACCCGTTTCTGTTCCAGTTGAGAAACGCGCTACTGATGAGAAAGACCCTTTGGTGCATCATTTGCGTGAACAGTTAAATGCAGGACCGGAAATCATTGTTGAAGATTTACAGCCAATCGAAGAGTTGGCTGTCGATATTGTGGTTGAGCCAGATCCAGCTTTGAATACTCACATCACGCGGCTCAATATTTATGCTTATGCTTTATCAAATAAGCTTTTGATTTTGAGCGATGTACCCGAAGTATTCTCTCAAGCGGAAGAGATAGAACGTTTGGCGTTAAAAATGGGTCAAGCCTTATTAAAACAGCCGATTAATGAATGGCAGGGCAGTGCATTTTCGTGGCCGGGTGCTTTGAAAAATCCCCATTTTTGGAAGCGCACAGATTGGTTATTTGGCGCCTTGGAAAGTTATGTGGGGCGTTTAGTAAAAGACTTTCCTGAAACGCCATTGTTGGTACTGGCTGGTGCACAAATCACTCAGCTGGTGGAAGACTTAGCACCTGAAAGCCCATTAAAACACTATCCTACCGCGCGTATTGTTAGTTTGTCTGAGTTGTATCGTATTCCTGAATTGCGCAAAGAGGCGTGGCAAGTGATGCAATCAAGCCTTTTCCGTTAATCTTTTGCCTTCCATGAGGCGTTCTATTTTATGATACCTTCTATTTCTATTCGTCTGGCGACGGAGTCCGATTTACAGCCCATTATTCAGCTTGATGCCTTGTCTAACCCTCATCCTTGGAGGAAAGGTTTGGTCGCGGAGGCGTTGCAGACGCGCCAAAATTGGCTGGTTGAATTAGGGGATGCCACACAAAAATCCATCGTTGGGTGGTTAACTGCATCGGTGGTGCTTGATCAGTCCGAATTAGAATTAATTGTGATTGATTCCTCTTTCCGTAGACAGGGGCTGGCTAGAAAGTTGATCATGGTTTGGTCAGATGCGGTCGTGCAGCAAGGTGTTAATGAGCTCTTGTTAGAAGTGCGCGAGTCGAATCACGGCGCTATTTTGCTTTACGAATCCATGGGATTCGAGTTGGTTGGGCGTCGGAAAAATTATTATCAAATAGAAAAACAAGGGCAAACAGCGCTCGGGCGCGAAGCGGCCTGTTTGTTTACACTGAAAATAGAAAGCCTTTAAACGAAGTCGTTGTTTAACGCTTTTATGAATTTAATGTATTGGAAAGAGGTAAAGTATGAGCAAGGTATTGGTTCCTATTGCTAATGGCAATGAAGATATTGAGGCCATTACGATTATCGATGTATTGCGACGTGGCGGTGTAGACGTTACGGTGGCGAGTATTCATGAGTCAAAGCACATTGTAATGGCGCATGGCACAAAGCTCGAGGCTGATGTGGTATTGACCGATGTGGCGGATCAGATTTTTGATGCGGTTGTGTTGGCTGGCGGTATGCCGGGGGCAGAACATTTGCGTGATTGTGCATTGTTGATTGATATGTTGGAAAAACATGACATCCAAGATGCGTTATTAGCGGCTATTTGTGCCTCACCTGCTGTGGTATTTGGTACCCATGGCTTTGTGGTGGATAAACAAGCGACCTGTTACCCAGGTTTCGAAAAAGGATTGATTGGAGCGGAATACATCGCCAATGAGCCTGTGGTGATGGATGGTAATATTCTGACTGGCAAAGGGCCTGCCGCTGCGATGGTTTTCTCATTGACGGTATTGGGCAATTTAAAAGGTTACGATGCGGCGAAAAATGTCGCCGATGGATTGTTGTGCTAGAAAGGTATTTTGCGCCATGCTTATTCTTGACTAAGAAGTCAAGAAAAAATGCACGCTAATTGGGTGTTTTTGCCAGATTTGGTGGCAATTCGGTGGACGCAAAAGCCGTATCAGAGTAGAATTAGGCAGATTTTTTGAACGCGAGATCTATTGGTTATCCATCAATAGATGCACGGCAAAAACGCAATTTCTTAAAAGCGAGATGAGCCGCCGGTTTATCTCGCTTTTTTGCAACCTGAAAGGCTCTAAATGGGAGGTTCCTTTGGCAACATCAGCGATTCTGGCTCTGGAAGACGGCACGGTTTTTAAAGGGGTGTCGATCGGAGCAGATGGCTCCTCAACGGCTGAAGTGGTATTTAACACTTCGATGACTGGTTATCAAGAAATTCTTACTGATCCTTCCTATGCTCGACAAATGGTCACCTTGACCTATCCCCATATTGGGAATACTGGCGTTAACTCTGAAGACGAAGAATCCGACAAAATTTGGTGTGAAGGCTTGATCATTCGTGATCTTCCTCTAGTGGCTAGCAGCTGGCGTTCACAAGAATCATTAGATTCTTACTTGAAGCGCAAAGGTGTGGTGGGTATTGCTGACATCGACACTCGTAAGCTGACACGTATTCTACGTGAAAAAGGTGCGCAAGCAGGTTGCATCATGGCGGGTGAAAACTTAGATGAAGCGGCGGCGATTGCGGCGGCTCGTGCTTTCCCAGGTTTGAAAGGCATGGACCTAGCGAAAGAAGTAACGGTAGAGAAAGCATACGAGTGGACTGAGTCGACTTGGGATCTTGTAAATGGTCACACAACACCAGACTCTTTTGACTTCCACGTGGTTGCTTATGACTACGGTGTAAAACGCAATATTCTGCGTATGTTGGTTGAACGCGGTTGTCGTCTAACGGTTGTACCTGCGAAAACACCTGCAAAAGATGTGTTAGCAATGAATCCAGATGGTGTTTTCCTATCTAATGGCCCTGGTGATCCAGAGCCTTGTGATTATGCCATTCAAGCCATCAAAGAAATTTTAGAAACCGATATTCCTGTGTTTGGTATTTGTCTTGGTCACCAGCTTTTGGCTTTGGCTTCTGGCGCAAAAACCAAGAAAATGAAGTTTGGTCACCACGGTGCAAACCATCCGGTACAAGCGATTGAAAAAGGCACAGTGATGATCACCAGTCAAAACCACGGTTTTGCGGTAGACGAAGACACCTTGCCAGCTAACCTTGTGATGACTCACAAATCTTTGTTCGATGGTTCTTTGCAAGGCATCGCACGTACTGATAAGAGTGCATTCAGCTTCCAAGGTCACCCTGAAGCGAGCCCAGGGCCACACGATGTGGCGCCTTTGTTCGATCAGTTTATTGAAAACATCAAAGCCACTAAAGCCTAAAAGTAGGAGCGGAGCGAAATATTATGCCAAAACGTACTGACATAAAAAGCGTCTTAATTTTAGGTGCGGGCCCTATTGTTATCGGTCAGGCTTGTGAGTTTGACTATTCGGGTGCGCAAGCGTGTAAGGCGCTTCGTGAAGAAGGCTTTCGCGTTATTCTGGTGAACTCTAACCCAGCCACTATCATGACAGACCCAGCGATGGCCGATGCGACTTACATCGAGCCTATCGAGTGGAAAACCGTTGAAAAGATCATTGAAAAAGAGCGCCCAGATGCGGTGCTACCGACCATGGGTGGTCAAACGGCATTGAACTGTGCGTTGGATCTTGAACGTCATGGTGTGCTAGCGAAATACAATGTTGAAATGATCGGTGCGACAGCCGATGCGATCGACAAAGCGGAAGATCGTAGCCGTTTTGATAAAGCCATGCGCTCCATCGGTCTTGAATGCCCGCGTGCGGGTATTGCTCACAACATGGAAGAAGCACTGAAAGTGCAAGCGGAAGTGGGCTTCCCTTGTATTATCCGTCCTTCTTTCACTATGGGCGGCACCGGTGGCGGTATTGCGTACAACATGGAAGAGTTTGATGAAATTTGTACTCGTGGTTTGGACTTGTCGCCAACCAACGAATTGCTCATCGATGAATCTTTGATCGGTTGGAAAGAGTACGAGATGGAAGTTGTCCGCGACAAAAAAGACAACTGCATCATTGTTTGTGCGATTGAAAACTTCGACGCCATGGGGGTTCACACGGGTGACTCTATCACGGTGGCACCAGCACAAACTCTGACAGACAAAGAATATCAAATCATGCGTAACGCGTCTTTGGCGGTATTGCGTGAGATCGGTGTAGAGACAGGTGGTTCCAACGTACAGTTCGGTATGGACCCAAAAACAGGTCGTCTTGTGGTCATCGAGATGAACCCTCGTGTGTCTCGTTCGTCTGCGTTGGCATCGAAAGCAACGGGCTTCCCAATTGCAAAAATTGCCGCGAAATTGGCGATTGGTTACACCCTTGATGAGTTGCAAAACGACATCACTGGCGGCCAAACACCAGCCAGCTTTGAACCCGCAATCGACTACGTTGTCACTAAGATTCCTCGTTTCACATTCGAGAAATTCCCAACCGCTAACGACCGTTTAACCACGCAAATGAAATCCGTTGGTGAAGTGATGGCGATTGGCCGTACTTTCCAAGAGTCGTTGCAAAAAGCTTTGCGTGGCTTGGAAGTGGGTTCTGACGGTTTTAATCCTCAGTTGGATTTCGCGGAAGAAAACAGCAAAGAGAAATTGGCTTACGAGCTTCAATCTCCAGGTTCTGACCGTATTTGGTACATTGGCGATGCGTTCCGTTCAGGCATGACGGTTGATGAAGTATATGAAGCTACTGGCGTTGATCCTTGGTTCTTGGTGCAAATCGAAGACTTGATCAAAGAAGAAGCGGCGTTGGCAGACAAGGGTCTGATCGACATGACGTACGATGTGATTCGTCGTCTAAAACGCAAAGGTTTCTCTGATGCGCGTCTTGCTAGCTTGCTAAGTGTGACAGAAAAGTCGATGCGTGAGCGTCGTTACTTGATGAACGTTCATCCAGTGTATAAGCGTGTTGATACCTGTGCGGCCGAATTTGCCACTAACACAGCGTACATGTACTCAACGTACGAAGATGAATGTGAAGCTGCACCAACTGATCGTGAAAAAATCATTATCCTTGGTGGTGGTCCAAACCGTATCGGTCAAGGTATTGAATTTGACTACTGCTGCGTACACGCGGCGCTAGGTTTGCGTGACGACGGTTACGAAACCATTATGGTGAACTGTAACCCTGAAACCGTATCGACTGACTACGACACGTCTGACCGTTTGTACTTCGAGCCAGTCACGCTTGAAGACGTGTTAGAAATCGTTCGCAAAGAAAAACCGAAAGGCGTGATCGTTCAATTCGGTGGTCAAACGCCGCTGAAAATTGCGCGTGCTTTGCAAAACGAAGGCGTGCCAATCATTGGTACTACGCCTGAGTCTATTGACCGTGCAGAAGATCGTGAGCGTTTCCAAAGCATGATTCAGCGTTTGGGCTACAAACAGCCTCATAACGCGACCGTTCGTAGTGTTGACCAAGCTGCAGCCAAAGCCGCTGAAATTGGTTATCCACTCGTGGTTCGTCCATCTTATGTATTGGGCGGCCGTGCGATGGAAATCGTGTACAACGAAAAAGAACTGATGCGTTACATGACCAGTGCTGTGAAAGTGTCTAACGACAGCCCTGTGTTGCTAGATCACTTCTTGAATGCGGCGATTGAGATTGATATCGACTGTATCAGTGATGGTAAGCAAGTGGTGATTGGCGGCATTATGCAGCATATCGAACAAGCGGGCGTTCACTCTGGTGATTCTGCGTGTTCTTTGCCGCCATACTCTTTGTCTAAAGAAGTGCAAGACGATATTCGTGAGATGATCAAAAACATGGCGCTAGAGCTTGGCGTTGTGGGTTTGATGAACACTCAGCTTGCGGTTCAGGATGGCGAAATTTATGTGATCGAGGTGAACCCTCGTGCATCACGTACTGTACCTTTCGTTTCTAAATGTATTGGTCGTTCTTTGGCGCAAGTGGCTGCTTTGGTCATGGCAGGCAAAACACTGGAAGAGCTTGGTTTCACTAAAGAAATTATTCCTTCTTACTACAGCGTGAAAGAAGCCGTTTTCCCATTCAACAAGTTCCAAGGTGTCGATCCGATTCTTGGGCCTGAAATGAAGTCTACGGGCGAAGTGATGGGCGTAGGTGATACCTTTGCTGAAGCGTTTGGTAAAGCCGCGTTGGGTGGTGGTACCGTATTGCCAACGTCTGGCCGTGCTTTTATCAGCGTTCGTGATATGGACAAAGAAGGGGCTGTGGATGTGGCTCGTCGCTTGGCTGAATTAGGCTTTGATCTTGTTGGTACTGAAGGCACAGCAAAATACCTCACTGAGCGTGGCGTCGAAGTTCGCAAAGTGAACAAGGTGAATGAAGGTCGTCCTCATATCGTCGATATGATGAAAAATGGCGAAATTGATTACATCATCAACACCACGTCTGGTACGCAAGCGATTGCAGACTCTTCTGTTATCCGTCGTACAGCTTTACAGCGCAAGGTTTGTTACACTACGACATTGGCTGGTGCTGAAGCAACGAGTATGGCGATTAGCCTAACGGGTGAAACGAAAGTTAGAAGACTGCAAGATTTGCACTTGGGGAAATAATGAAAAAAGTACCAATGACAGTAGAAGGTGAAGCTCGTCTAAGAGAAGAGCTGAATCACTTGAAAACTGTCGTCCGTCCTCGCGTGATTGCGGATATCGCAACCGCGCGTGAACATGGCGACTTAAAAGAAAACGCTGAATATCATGCTGCTCGTGAAGAACAGGGATTTGCTGAAGGTCGTATTAAAGAGATCGAAGGCAAGTTGGCTGATTCACAAGTGATTGATGTGAAATCCTTGCCAGCGTCTGGCAAAGTGATTTTCGGTACGACAGTAACCTTGTTTAACGTCGATACTGAAGAAACGGTGACTTATAAGATTGTCGGTGACGACGAAGCGGATGTAAAAGAGAAGAAAATCTCTTACGCATCGCCAATCGCAAAAGCCATTATCGGGAAAGAAGAAGGTGACGAAGTTGCCATTCAGGTTCCGAGTGGCGAAGTGGTATACGAGATTGAGAAAGTCGAATACCTATAATAGGTATGAGGCTTGCTTCTAAAAACCATGGTGTGAAAGCATCGTGGTTTTTTTATGCCTGTAAACGGGTTATAAAGGTAGTTGATCATTAAGTTTACTTTTTTGTGACAAGAGAAGATGCCATGGCTAGCCGAATTCTACTTTCCCATTCCAATAATCCTCACTTTAATCTTGCTGTAGAAGATTGTATTTTCCGCGCTATGCCAGCGGATCAACGGGTGTTGTTTCTGTGGCGTAATGCCGATACGGTAGTGATTGGTCGCTCTCAGAATCCTTGGAAAGAATGTAATATAAACAGTATGGAGCAAGACAAGATTCACCTTGCTCGTCGCCAAAGTGGTGGTGGGGCGGTGTTTCATGATTTGGGCAATACTAATTTTACTTTCATGGCTGGCAAGCCGGAATACAGCAAAGCCGTATCTACTGAGATTGTATTGAAAGGCTTAAAGAAGTTAGGCATCGAAGGTTATGCTAATGGCCGTAACGATCTGGTGGTCGGAGAGGGTGAAGCCATGCGCAAATTCTCTGGCTCTGCCTATAAAGAGACTAAGGACCGCGGCTTTCACCATGGTACTTTATTGCTGCATGCGGATTTAAGCCGCCTAGCCCATTATCTTAATCCCGATGTAAAAAAGCTCCAGTCAAAAGGCATCACCTCCGTGCGCTCACGAGTCACCAATCTAAACAGCTTGTATCCAGCAATTGATCATCAGCTCGTCTGTGACGCCATTGTCGAAGCGTTTTGTGAATATTTTGATGAAGTGCCAGTCATAGAGGAAATATCCCCCGACGCCTTGCCAGATCTTCCTGGTTTTCTTGAAAAATTTGAACAGCAGCAAAGCTGGGATTGGAATTTTGGTAAATCCCCGCAGTTCAACCATGCCTTAGACGAGCGTTTTAAGTGGGGTGGCGTCGAGATTCACCTTGATCTGAGCAACGCTCATATTACCGCTGCACAAACCTTCACCGACAGCTTGTTCCCCGATCCAATAGAGCAGCTTGCAGAAAAACTTGTTGGTGTAATGTATCGACCAGACGCCATTGCAGCTTGCGTCGACTCCCTTATTGATAGCTTTCCAGACCATAAAACCGATTTAGAAGAAATGAAAGCGTGGTTGGTTAAGGCGGTTTCCTAGACCAATTCCCATGTGAGCCGAATAATTCGCTTAATCGGCTCACATGATGAAAGACAGTTGGCAACATCCTGATTCTCTAAGCTTTATCTTTGACGTTGTTTAGGCGGAGTGAGCTAGCCACTTACAAGGCTCTAAACTCATATCGGTGAACGTAGCGGTAAAAGACGAGTTCTGAGGGCTGCACGCATACACACCGAATTTCACCGATTTCTCTGCGGGTTGTGGCGGGTTGCATTTGCCCATCTCGACAGTCGTTTCACCAAGCTGGTGCAAATGAAATACACGCATCTGATTGAAAACAATACCATCAAATGATGATTCAATCAGGAAATCAGCTCCTCGACGGCTTAAGCGATACCAGATTTCTTTTGGTAAGGGAATATCTGAGGTGGCCCAGTCTGAGTAGCCAAAATTCGTTACGACACTTCCTAGTCTTGAAAATGCTTCGTTTTCGTATTCAATGGAAGCTTTGAACCAATTCTCACTATCGAGGTAGATAATAAGACCACATTGATCAAATTGAGTGTGGTAAGTGAAATTGGCTTTGGCGGTAAAGGTGAAATTTTCTTCAGACTCGATCTGTAATGCGGGAGCATTGTCATTGCGAAAGCCATAGTAACTGCGTTGCCAGAGATCTGTGTTTGGCTCAGTTGTTATAGAGACTGAGTCTGTGTTCACTTCACTAAATTTTGGCTCAAAAATCCATTTACCATTTGTAAAATCTACCATTTTAATCCTCTACGCTCCTTCTTGAATTTGTCTTGTTACTAATGCTGCCCGTAAATTTATTGCTCTGGTAGTTTTTGTATCTTTTTTAACGTTTTTTGTCCAATCTATTAAGTGAAAAGATAGCATTGAAAATACAGTCTATCGTCAATTTAGCTGCTCATCCTGGTGTATAAGGGAGCCCTTTAGGTTTTTCAGACTAAGGCGCTTAGGTATCAACCAAGCATCGTGAGATATTGGGTCATCTTTTTTATTCGTTTCAAATGCCATTTTAGATGTCATTGCTTACTCCTTAATCCATTGCCAGCCACGTCCAAGCCATTCGTAAAAGGCGCGTTGACTTTTGTAGGCGGCGTTGGCGTCGATTTGCCAGTCACTTTTTTCTGAGCCTAAGTACAGGGCGGGCGCAGGGATGATGTCGATGCCAGCTTGTTCGAAGAAGATAGACGCACGTTTCAGGTGTGACGCTTCGGTAACCAGCGCGGCTTGTTTTCCATCTAGGTAGGGTTTCATGCTGTTGGCTTCCTCTTCGGTGTCTTTGGCGAGAGGGAAGGCTTTAATACGGTCGGGTTTGACGCCTAACTCAATGGCTGCTCGACGCATGACTTCTGCGTGAGGTTCGGTCATTTCTCCGGAGTAACCAGACACGAATAATTGCGCGTTGGGGTTGGCTTTTAAAATGCGCAGACCTTCCTCAAGTCTGAACAGTGCGCTGTTGCCTAGAGCCATGATTGTTGGCGTATTACTAAGATCTTTGTGGCCACTGCCGAGGACGATAACGGCATCCACTGGCTGTTCAATATTAAACACAGGATAATCATGTTCGACCGTGGCGATGAGTTTATCGGCTACTGGGCTCCAGCTGGTTAATCCCAGCATGATGATGCCGCTTAACAAGAAAAGCCGAGCGAGCTTCGGGCATTTTTTCATCAGTAAAAACGCGAGACACATGGCCACTAACGTCAGGGGTATGGGCATCAACATCATGCCGATGATTTTCTTGAGGTAAAAAAGAACAATGCCCACGGTGTTATCTCTTTAATCATATAATTTCAGAAGGCAGAGATCATAAAGGAGTATGGCTTTGCCTTGAAGCTTAAAAAAATTTGGTTAAGCTTTGTTTTTCAGGTTTGTTTGTCGGTATTATTTTGCCTATCCAGTTTCAACGTAAGGACACAAGATGTTTACCATTCGCCCTGCCGATTTTCCACAAGACAACGACTGTGTATTAGCGATCTTTCGTGAGTATATAGCGTCGGCGCCAGTGAGTTTGGATTATCAACAGAATGAGCAAGAGTTTGCTGTTTTAGATGAAAAATACTCGCATCCTAACGGTATGGTTTTACTGATCTGGAAAAATAATGAGGTCGTCGGTTGTGGCGCCTTTCGTCGAGTCGATACTGAAATTTGTGAAATGAAGCGAGTCTATATTCGACCGATAGAGCGAGGCCATCGTTTAGGTGAACAGCTCGTCACTGCGCTAATGTCTTGTGCCAAGGAAAATGGTTATCAGCGCATGTGTCTTGATGTGTTGGCTGACTTTGAGGTTGCTAGACGTTTGTACGTCCGTCTGGGTTTTGAGCCTAGTTATAACCCGATTCCGGGAACGCATTTTTTAGGATGTGATTTGTGATGAAAACAGCAAGACTATTATCAACAGAACCTTTATCCATTAAGGCAATGCCACAAGACACTCTATGGTGGTTGCCTCGTCATGAAGAAAAATTAGCTGAAAAGAGTGCCATGGAGCGAGTGGATTTGGTGTTTCTTGGGGATTCCATCACGCAAGCTTGGGAGAAAGAAGGTGCGGATGTTTGGCAGACTTTTTATCAATCAAGGAATGCACTGAATTTGGGTTTTAATGGCGATAAAACCGAGAATGTTTTATGGCGATTAGCTCATGGGGAAGTTGATAACATTGCGCCTAAGTTATTGGTTTTATTGATTGGAACAAATAATGCGGGACATCGCATGGACAAAGCCGAAGATACGGCGTTAGGGGTTAAACAAATATTGTCTGTGTTGGCCGAAAAATTACCGAAGACCAAGGTGTTGCTACTGGCCATTTTCCCTCGTAGCGCGAAACCAACGCAAAAGCTTCGTAAGTTAAATGACGAAGTGAATCAGATCATTTGCACTTATGTGGATGATAAAAGAGTATTTTTTCTGGATATAAATGCTGTGTTTCTAGACGAAAATGGTTGCTTAACCAGTAATGTGATGGATGATTTTTTGCATCCCAATGCCAGTCAGTATCAGGTTTTTGCTGAGGCGATAGAGCCTTGTATCGCTAGATTGATGGCTGCAGATTAGCGGGTTACTTTTCCTAGATATTTCCATTTACTAAGTAGTAATACGGAGTCGTCTACGTAGTATCCGCGTACTAATTCGGTATTCTTACGAATTGTTTACACTTTTCATTCGCGTGATTATTTGTCCTGCTCGATCTTAAAAAAAACAATAAGACCACAGGACGATAAAAACAATGAAATCTTTAAAACTTACCACGTTGGTTGCTGCGACCGCAGTGGCATTAAGTGCTTTTTCTATGTCTGCTATGGCGGCGGAAAAAGTATACAAACTGACCATGGCTGAGACATGGGCTTCTAACTTCCCTATCTTTGGTGATGCACCCAGAAACATGGCGCGCATTGCGGATGAAATGTCTGGCGGTCGTTTAAAAATCACCATAGATTCCGCCAACAAACACAAAGCCCCTTTGGGGGTGTTTGATATGGTGCGTTCTGGTCAGTATGACATGGGCCATTCTGCTTCCTATTACTGGAAAGGCAAGGTGCCAAATACCCTTTACTTTACTACTATGCCATTTGGCATGATTACGCCTGAGCAGTACGGTTGGTTCTATTATGGCGGCGGTATGGATTTGATGCAGAAGGTGTATCAACCGTTTGGCTTGCTGTCTTTCCCTGGTGGTAATACAGGCAACCAAATGGGCGGCTGGTTCCAAAAAGAGATCAACAGCGTTGACGACCTTAAAGGTTTGAAAATGCGTATCCCAGGCTTCGCGGGTGAAGTCATGGCGAAGTTGGGTGCTAGTCCGACCAATATTGCGGTTGGAGAGCTTTATACCGCTCTAGAGCGTCGTACTATCGATGCTCTAGAGTGGGTTGGACCGTCGTTGGATATGGATCTTGGTTTCCATAAAATCGCGCCTTATTACTACACGGGTTGGCATGAGCCAGCAACAGAACTGCAATTTTTGGTTAACGAACGTTCTTGGAAAAAATTACCAGACGATCTTCGTGAAATCTTGCGTACTTCTATGAAGCTCGCTTCTTACGACATGTACATTCAGTCTTACCATGAAAGCGCTGAGAACTGGTCTAAGATGTCAACGGAATATCCAGACGTGCAAATCAAAACCTTTCCAAAAGAAGTACTACAGGCGATGAAGAATGCCAACCAAGAGTTGCTTGAAGAAGCCGCAGCAAAAGATGTGTTGGCTAAGGAAATCTTGGATTCTCAAGCCGCTTATCTTAAAAAGGTTCGCGTTTGGACCAATATCTCTGACCGCGCATACCTAGACAGTATTGACAGTTTAGCGGACTAAAACCTCCCAGCATGGCGAATACGATCCCTTCGCCATGCCTTTTTCTAGAAGCAATTTTTGCAACATGCCACAAGCATAGACATTCTGCAGAACTTGCTAGGAGTTTGTTATGTTTTTGATCAGTCTAGAACGAGGCATTACTCGTTTTTCTAACTTCCTTGGCGTGCTATCGACTCTGTTGTTTATCGCCTTGCTGTTTAATGTTTTCTATGACGTTTTGATGCGCTATGCCTTCAATGATGTATCGATTGGGATGCAAGAGTTGGAGTGGCATTTGTATGCGGCCATTTTCTTATTGGGGATTCCCTACGGTATTCAACACGGCGGTCACGTACGTGTGGATTTGATTTATGAAAACTTGTCGATTCGTGGCAAAGCATGGATCGACTTATTTGGTTGTGTGTTTTTTCTTATCCCTTTTGCCTTGCTGGTTGGTTACTACGGCGTAGGCTTTGCTCATGAAGCTTATGCGCTTGGGGAAACCAGTGGTGATCCGGGTGGTTTGCCTTATCGCTGGATTATTAAAGCGGTGATTCCGTTTGCCTTCTTTTCGATGGCCATTAGTGGCTTAGGCATGATCATTCGTTGCATTAATGTGCTGCGCGGCGTGAGTGAAGAAGGTTTTTCACATCCGCCGATTCAACATTGATACTTGTCACCATTTTAAGCTTGTAGGTTATTTATGATCGGAATAATCATGTTTTTTGTTGCCCTAGTCATGCTGTTACTAGGCTTCCCTGTCGCCTTTACCTTTGGTGGCGTCGCTTTAATCTTCGGCGTTTTTGCGGAAGGTTTTGATATGTTTGCCTTTATGCCGTTCCGCATTCAGAGCTACATGGAAAATACGGTAATGATGGCGGTGCCTTTGTTTGTTTTTATGGGCATCGTGCTGCAAAAAACCAAATTGGCAGAACAGCTATTGGAGGCCATGGGGAAATTGTTTGGTGGCGTTCGTGGTGGTTTGGCGATATCTACTGTGCTCGTGGGGGCTTTGTTAGCGGCGTCTACGGGTGTGGTGGGGGCCAGCGTAGTGGCCATGGGATTGATTTCTTTGCCCGTGATGCTGAAGTACAACTACAGTAAATCCTTGGCATGTGGAACGATTTGCGCATCAGGGACGCTAGGGCAAATTATCCCACCTTCCATTATTTTGATCATTTTGGGCGATGTCATTCGCATTCCGGTCGGGGATTTATTCCAAGCGGCATTGTTACCCGGTATGGTGCTGATCGGCTGCTATATTGTGTACATCTTGATTCTGACTTTTTTGAAGCCTGAATTAGCGCCTGCTATGCCACAAGAGCTAGATGGTGAGACTCGTGCCCAGCAAATTCGCAGTGCTTTAAAAGCGATCATTCCGCCATTGGCTTTGGTATTAATCGTTTTGGGGTCTATTTTTACGGGGATTGCGACGCCAACAGAGTCATCTGCGTTGGGTGGTGTGGGTGCCATTATTTTGGCGCTTTTTTACCGTCAATTTAGCTGGAAAATGCTCTACGACAGTGGTTTAGAAACGGTTAAAGTGACGGCCATGGTATTTGCCATTTTGATGGGGGCAACGGCGTTCTCGATGGCCTTCAGTTATACCGGTGGTGATGCAATAGTTGAAGAAGTGTTGCTTAATCTTCCCGGCGAAAAATGGGGCTTTATTATCTTAGCGATGGTTGCCATTTTGGTGTTGGGTTTCTTTATCGACTTTGTTGAGATTGCCTTCATTATTGTGCCAATCTTGGTGCCCGTGGCGGAAGCATTAGGGATTAATATGGTGTGGTTCGCGATCTTGATTGCGATGAATTTGCAGACCTCTTTTTTAACGCCTCCTTTTGGGTTCAGCTTATTTTATTTAAAAGGCGTCGCCCCTAAGTCGGTGCGTACAATGCATATTTATAAAGGCGTAACGCCGTTTATATTGATCCAGATCTTAGTTTTAGTCAGCATTATGATTTTTCCTGAATGGTATGGGATGCACTAATTCTGTTTTTATTATGTAATAGAGAAAAGTGGGTGATGGTCCACTTTTCTCTAATGTTCGCCGTTTAGGTCGGTGGCTATACAATAATAAAAAAAGGTCATTCCTCATGAGATTAAAAAGTAAGATTATCTTGCTTGCTGTCGCTCCATTAATCGTTGCTACAACCATTATTACCTATTTGGGCTTTCAGTCCGCCCGTGATTTGGCCGAGCAAGAGCTGGCCATTTACGAGTTCAATCTAGTCGATGCTAAAAAACAAGCCTTAAAAAATCATGTCAATATTGCGATGTCGGCGATTCGTCCTATCTTAGAAAACGATCAATTAGAGGATGCGGAAGCGCAATATCGGGTGAAAAAGATTCTGGCTGGATTAAGTTATGAGGACGATGGCTATTTTTTCGCTTATGAAATGTCTGGTGTGAATCTAGTCCACCCAACACAGCCAGATTTTGTGGGCAAAAACCTATGGAACTTTCAGGATCGCACTGGGAATTATTTGATTCAGGGCTTAATTCGTGCGGCTCAAGCGGGTGGTGGATATCACCGATATATCTGGGAGAAGCCGCCACTAATGAAACAAGAAGACAAATTAGGCTATGTGGTCGCCATTGATCGTTGGGATTGGATAATGGGCACGGGCTTGTATTTGGATGATATTTACGCCGAGCTTGCTAAAACCAAAGGCATTATGAATGACAATATTCAGCGCAGTTTTTTTACCGTGATTGAAGTGGTGGTGGTTACGGTTGTGTTGGTCATATTGCTGGGGCTCGCAATTAATCTTCATGAACATAAATTAGCCGATTCTAGATTAAAAGAGCTAGCGCAACGTTTTATGCGTTTGCAAGTCAATGAAAGACGGGGTTTTTCTCGTGAGCTGCATGACGGTATTAATCAGCTGTTAGTGAGTTGTAAGTTTCGTATTGAGTTGGCAGAAAATAAATTAAAACGGGATCATGAAAAAGAAGTGATTCATCAGGAGTTATCCAAAGCAGGGGACTTGATTAATCAAACCATCAGTGAAGTGCGACAAATTTCACATAATTTACGACCAACGCTGTTGGATGATCTAGGCTTAGATACCGCCTTAAGAGCCTTAGTTGATCAATTCATGGAGCGTACCAGAATAAAAGTAGCCTATTGTTTTGAGGTGGTATCAAACATACCGGATGAGATTGAAATTACTATCTATCGTTTGACCCAAGAAGCGTTAACCAATATTGAAAAACACGCCCAAGCAAAAAATATTACCTTACATGTCTGGCAGTCTTATCGACATATTGGGTTCGAATGTTTGGATGATGGCTGCGGCTTTTCTCAGAAGAGTGTGTTGTCTTCCGGCATTGGCTTGATCAATATGCGAGAACGGATCGAACTAATTGGTGGTGATTTTACATTAGAGTCCCAGCGTGGCAAAGGCACTAAAGTGCAGGCATTATTACCCTTGGAACAAGGATTTTAATCGCTTAGAGAAGAGTGACAATAATGATAAAAAAGATTCGTGTACTGTTGGTGGATGATCACATGTTGGTGCTGGATGGCCTTCAAGCTCGTTTGGAATTAGAAGGCAATATCGACATTATCGCCACCGCGTCGAATGGCTTAGAGGCACTGGAAAAAGCCCAAGACACACATCCAGATTTGGTTCTAATGGATGTTTCTATGCCTATTTTAAATGGTTTGGAAGCTACTAAGCGTTTTAAAACTGAGCAGCCTAACATCAAAATACTGATGCTCAGTATGCACAATGACAAAGAATACATCTTGTCTTTAATTCAGTCTGGTGCGAATGGTTATGTGTTAAAAGATGTGTCCTCGGAAGAGCTAGTGCAAGCGATTAATACTGTGTATCAGGGGGGAACATATTTTAGTTCTGGTGCATCTGATGCTCTTTTTTCGCAGGTGGTTCCTAGCCTATCTTGTGAAGAATTGAGTAAACGGGAAATGGCGGTCTTGAAAGCACTGGCGATTGGTTTGTCTAATAAAGAAATTGCCCTGTCGCTGAATATCAGTGTGAGAACGGTGGAAACCCATCGGCAAAATATTAAAAATAAACTGAATATCCACACATCCGCTGGTCTGGTTAAATACGCGCTTGCTCATCAGTTAATTAATTAGGTGTGTTTGCCAAGAACGACCGATAGGGAATGATTTCCTAGAGTGTAAGCCTTTCTTGGCATAAAAGGGTACAGTGGTAGAACGGCAACCGTGTCGTGGGCTTTTTTATAAGCTTTTTCTGACAAATGGAGTCCTGTATGCGCACTGTATTCTTCCCCTTCATCGCGTTTTGTCTGCTGTTGTCGTTATTTTTTGCCCCTCTTTATGCCGCAAACGATTGGTATCGACCGCCTGTTGGTGCCACTTGGCATTGGCAACTGGATGGTGAGGTGAACGAATCCTATGATGTGGCGATATACGACATTGATTTATTTGATTCGTCTGTTGAACTGATTCAACGCCTACAAGCGTCTGGTAAAAAGGTGATTTGTTATTTTTCTGCGGGATCCTATGAAGATTGGCGACCTGATGCCACAGATTTTTCCGAGCAAGACTTAGGCAAAACCTTGAAAGGTTGGGACGATGAGCGCTGGTTAGATATTCGCTCCAGTCAAGTGCGTGACGTGATGGTTCGCAGGCTTAATTTGGCTGCTGAAAAAGGGTGTGATGGAGTGGAGCCTGACAATGTGGACAGTTACCGTACTAATACAGGCTTTTCTTTTCGGGCTAATGATCAACTAGACTATAATCGATTTTTGGCGACACAAGCTCATCAATTAGGTTTAGGGATTGGTTTGAAGAATAATCCAGATCAGGCCCGACTCTTGAGTAGTGACTTTGATTTTGCGGTGACAGAACAATGTTTTGAATATTCCGAGTGCCGTTCTTACTCGGGCCTTATTCAAGCTGGGAAGCCCGTTCTAAACGCTGAATATCGCCGAATTTATGTAGACGATGAGTCAGAACGTAACAGTATGTGTAAGCAATCTCAGCGCTTAGCGTTCAGTACTCTGGTTTTACCTAAAACGTTAGATGACCAATTCCGCCTAAGTTGTGAGCCGTAATTGTATATTGATAGGAAGACGAAATGATGCCTTCTACGCAGCCGCTTTTCTGGCGAGATCCGACTTTACCTTTTGTGGAGCTGCGTCAAGTATTAGATGGTCGAAAAGTGAGCTACGCACCGCATTCCCATCAAGAATGGTCAATAGGTGCTATTCTTGAAGGCCAGAGTGAGTTTCTGTGTGCAGATCGATTGCATGCGGTTGAGCGTGGCGCTTTGGTGATGATGAATCCAGATGTGGTGCATGCGTGTAATCCTCGCCAAGATTCCCCTTGGGCCTATTACATGATGCATCTAAATAAAGATTGGTTGGCTTCTTTGTTATTTGGTCATGGTATACGTAAGACACCGAAATGGCAAAATACCGTTGGCGATACCTTGTTATCCGCTCAGGCATATCGGGCGTTTGTAGAAGTATGTGAATCTCTAATGGCTGTAAACCTTTCGCCTTTAGAAAAAAAACAAAGGTTGGAAGCCGTGCTGGTGGCTGTATTTACTCAGTTAGCATCTGACAATAGCGAATCGGCTACCGCTTTGCCGGCCAATAACTTGTATCAAGTCGCACATTATTTGCATCAACACTGTCTACAAGACACCTCTATTGAGCAGATAAGTGCCGAATTTGGTTTTAGTACTGGCTATTTGGTGCGTGCTTTTAAACGTCATTTTAATATGACGCCTCATGCTTATCGTTTGAATCGTCGCATCCAACTTGGTCAGCAAGCGTTGAAACAAGGGCAAGCCATCGCAGACGTGGCTCAGGCTATTGGCTTTAGCGATCAAGCTCATTTTCAGCGCGTGTTTAAACAGCGAGTAGCGGCGACGCCCGATCAGTATCGGCGTTCGGTTTCTTCTTAGAGCTATTGCCTTTAGATCAGTATTAGCAGACAACTTCCTGCGAGTAAAATCGCCAAGGTTTTATTCAGTAAGCGCATCTTGGCTGGGCTTTGGAAATACTGCCCGAGTATTTTTCCTACCCACACCCAAACGCCTAAAGATAGCCAACAGATAGGTAGATATAAGCCCGCAAAAATCATCACTTGCGTTGTTTCGGCGTTGGGAATATACGCGGCAATGCCAGACAGCGAAGCCAACCATGCTTTTGGATTGAGCCATTGCATGATAGCGCCTGCCATAAAGGTTGGCGCGTTATTATTTTTGTCCGAATTTAGCTCGCCATTGTCGGTGAATAACTGATAACTCAAGTACAAAAGAAAAGCGATGCCTAGCCATTGCAGCACTTGCGTGATCCAGCTTAATTGGTCAATTAGATAATGCAGACCAAAGCCAATCAGTAAAAACAAAACAATAAATCCGAATGTCGCCCCTGTGACAAAAATAAGCCCAGTTTTGATGCCGTAACGAGCACTGCTGCTCAGTGAAAGCAGATTAACCGGTCCAGGTGATAAAGACGCCGCTAAAGCAAATAAAGACATGGAAGCAAGGAGTGAAAGAGTCATTAGGTGTTCCTAAAAAAATAATAAACAGGCGCTCACTATCGTTTTTTAGATGTCTTGCGTATTGAACGAAATTGACCTTTTAAGGATTGTTTCGTATTGGCATGTTGTTAGCGACAAAGGCGGAGTATGATTTTGCGAAATCACCTTATTTCATCAGGAGTTCTCATGATTCGTCATGTACTGTTTATAAAGTTCAAGGCAGATGCGACCGCAGAAGCCATCTCAACGTGTTTCAATCATTTTGATTCGATTAAAAGCAAGATTGCCGGTATTGAAGCGGTTGAATGGGGCGTAAACATGAGTAAAGAGGGGCGTAATAAAGACTACACCCACTGTGTATTTATGACCTTTGCTGATGAAGCAGCTCTGGATCATTACATCCCGCATCCAGATCACGACGCTTTAAAAGCACAGCTAGTGCCGATTTTAGAAGATATTATCGTCTTCGATTACGCCTTATAAGAAAAAGCCCGTCTTTCCTTAAGACGGGCTTTTTTGTCGCTTATCTTGATTGACTCAGGTGGCTTATTTAGCCAGTTGAGCCAATAGTTTCTCAGCGACTAATTCCGAACTGGCAGGGTTTTGGCCTGTGATCATCAAGCCATCTTGAACGGCGAAAGGTGTCCAATCCGCGGTATTTTTGTAGTCTGCACCGCGTTTTTTTAGCTCGTCTTCCAAAAGGAAAGGCACAACTTCTGTTAATTGTACCGCCGCTTCTTCACTGTTGGTGAAGCCCGTGACGGTTTTGCCTTTGATAAAGTACTCACCATTTGCATCTTTGATGTTCAAGAAAGCACTTGGAGCGTGACATACCGATGAAATCGGTTTGTTCGCTGCAATGAAGCTTTCGATCAAGGCAATGGATTCTTCGTTTTCAGTCAGATCCCAAAGTGGGCCATGGCCGCCAGGATAGAAGATGGCATCAAAGTCATCTTGTTTCATGTCGCTAAGTTTTTGAGTGTTAGCGATCACATTTTGCGCTGCTTGGTCATCATAAAAGCGTTTTGTTGCATCTGTTTGTGCATCCGGCACTGTGCTGTTTGGGTCAATGGGGGCTTGGCCCCCTTTTGGTGTCGCGACAGTGACTTTAGCACCAGCATCCAGAAATGCGTAATAAGGTGCGGCGAATTCTTCTACCCAAAAGCCCGTTTTGTGGCCAGTATCGCCCAGATCTGAATGGGAAGTTAGAACGACGAGAATGTTTTTGTTGCTCATAAGACTGTTCATAAGAGAATCCTAAATGTTTGAATGAGTTGTTTAATTAACGTGTGATTAGTCTATCCAATTTATCTAATAAGCATAATGAGAAGGTTTTTGACTTCATTGATCTAATAATTGATACAATTGGTGTCGTCTTTGTTGTCCATAGAAAAAGAGTCCTCACGATGGAAATCTCGTTTGAGCAATTAAAAAGTATGGTGGTATTTGCCCAAGTAGTGGAGCAAGGCAGTTTAACGGCTGCGGCAAAATTCATGGGGATTTCCCGCGGTGTGGTGAGTTATCACCTGAAAAAGTTAGAAGAGCAACTGGGCGTAAAACTGCTGAATCGTACCACGCGTTCTTTGTCATTAACTGAAACGGGCGAAGCCTATTACCAGCGTTGTCGAGCGATTGCCTTTCAGGCTCATGAAGCGAACTTACAAATAGAAAAGGCCAAACAAGAGCCTGAAGGGAAGCTGAAGATCTCTTGTCCAGTGAATTTGGGGTTACAGGTGATTGTGCCAGCGCTGAATGAGTTTCGACGACTTTACCCATTAATTGAACTAAATGTGTCGCTGAGTGACGAAGTAGTTAACATCATGAAAGACGGTATTGATTTGGCGATTCGCGGTGCGCCCTTACTAGACTCTGGACTTCAAGCCAGTAAATTAAAAACCTTTGAAACTTGCTTATGTGGTTCGCCAGAGTATTTTCGTCGTCGTGGTAAGCCAACACAGCCGGAAGAGCTTTATGATCATGATTGGGTGGTCTACACGCCAGCAGCGAATACAGTACATCTTAGTCAGGGTTCCAAGTCGTTTAGTTTGTCCGTGCGTGGCGCAGTGAGCACCAATAATGCAGCCGCTAGAACCATTTTTTTAGAAGGCGGCAATGGCATTGGACGAATTCCCATGTACGACGCATTACCTCGTATCGCTAATGGCAGTCTGGAGCGAATTTTACCAGATTATAAGTGTACCGGAATTGACGTGTATGCGGTTTTTCCACCGGGCACCGCAGAGTCTAAAAAACTTCGTTTGTTGTTAGATTTTATGAAAACGTCGTTTGCTCGGTTTTGATGTGAGAAGATGTTTTGTAACAAGTCTTGGATGGTAATGTTACAAGCTGTGATGTTTTTTAGGGATTTGTGTGGGTACAGGATCTTCTGGCCCTTTTTGATTATCATATTATGACTAAGGATTGAGTTTTATATGAGAAGGAAAATTTTTTGAATGATAGGAACCTCTTGTGCTTATAAAACACAAATTGATTTTGAATACGGCATTGCTTGTTGTGGCGCTGGTTGCCATGTTGGGACTTTTTTACAACACCCAGAGCAGTCTTGAAAAACTAACGTATGCCAAGAGCCTAGTTTCGCAACAGGAAGTGGACATGCTGACGTTGCGTCGTAACGAAAAAGACTTCCTTGCCCGTCTTGATCTGTCTTATGAGACAAAATTTAATGAGACCATGACGTCTCTTCTTGACGATCAAGTTTTGCTTGAAAATGTGATGAACGAGTTCGACATCGAGACAAATATTCTGCGGGAACTCATGGTGTATTTTAAAGAATATCAAGTGAGCTTTACGTCGGTCGTATCGGCTTCTGAAACGCTTGGGTTAACACCAGAGACAGGGCTACAAGGACAATTACGCAGAGCAGTACACAATATAGAAAGTGAATTGTCTGCGCTAAATCAGGACGCGTTATTAGTCACTATGTTGCAGCTACGTCGCCATGAAAAGGATTTTATGTTGCGCCAAGACCCTAAGTATATCACCACGTTTAATCAAACCTTGGACACGTTAGAACGTAACTTGCAAACAGCTTCACTGCCTGAGGACAAAGTCTCGTTACTGGTATCGCTTGCTGAACAATATCGTCAGGGTTTTAATCAATACGCAGACGGGAAAAAAGCATTAGGTTTGAACAGTCAAGAAGGTAAGTTGTTGGCGATGCGTGAATCCATTCATAGAACGGAGACTGCACTTGATACTTTAGCGTCACAATTAACCGTTGTTATTCAGGCAAAAGCCTCTTTTGCGATGATGATCACGACTATTTTGTGTGGCGTTATTGTTGTGCTCGGCGTGCTTGTTGCTTGGGTTATTAATCGGACGATTAATTCTGCCTTGAGCACCATCCAAGTGACGATGCGAGAGATTCAAACGACGCATAATCTGCGTCTGCGTGTTGATCTGCCTGCAAAAGATGAGATTGGCTTGGTTGCCGCCAGTATCAACGATATGTTAGCAGACTTTAGTCATGTGATTGCCAATGCCAATCAAACCGTGAAAGAGATGAATGCAACCACCATTCAGTTGTCAAAAAATGCCGCGAGAACATCTGAGGACGCTGAGAAACAAAGAGCAGAAACGGATCTAGTTGCCGTGTCGGTTACTGAAATGGTGGGCACTGTGGAAGACATCTCACGTAATATGGAAATGGCGGCAGCGAAGGCTCTATTGACTCAAGAAGGTGCAATTGAAGGGCAGTCAAAGGTGAATTCTGCCATTGATCGTATACGCCAGCTTTCAGAACGATTAGAAAGTTCTGTCGAAACGGTTGGTGCGTTAGCGAAAGAAAGTGAGAGTATTGGTACCGTATTAAATGTGATTCAAGGCATTGCTGAGCAGACGAATTTGCTGGCACTGAATGCGGCAATTGAGGCGGCACGAGCGGGTGAGCAAGGACGTGGTTTTGCGGTTGTGGCCGATGAAGTTAGGGCGTTAGCCAGTAGAACCCATTCTGCGACAGAAGAAATTTCTGAGATTATTGTGACCTTGCAAGGCCGTACAAAAGGCATTGTCACTTTAATGGAAGATTGTCGCCAAGATGGTATTTTAAGCCGTGACGAAGCCGCGACCACGGGGGTCGTTCTAAAACAGATCATTCTTGATGTACAAGAAATATCGTCTATGGCGAGTTCTGTGTCAACAGCCATTGAACAGCAGACGATTGCGGCTAATGAGATTAGTAAAAACGTCGATACTATTCGCGAAATTACCGAAGACACCACTGAATCTGTGGCGTTAAATTCGAAAGCCAGTCAGTCAATTGCCGCTCAAGCGGATTCTTTGAATCGCAGTATTTCAATTTTTAAAGTGTGACTTTTGATGTGTGATGGATGTATGGACTGATAAGCTAGAATGCAGCTGAAATAACGCTAGATCGTAAATGGCATCGATAACGATCTAGCTATTATGGTTAACATACCGTTATCATGCGGATATTATTTGACGTTTTTGAGAGGCCATTTATGTTATATCGCTTGCTGTTTTGTTTGTTTCTTAGCTGTTCTGTCACGTTTTCGATGGCAGAGCAAAGCTCGGTAGAAGAGGAGGGAAAACTTGCAAAAACCGTTGTGGAATTAGAGCGTAGCGTGGCTGTTTTGCAGTTATCCACGGCCTCTTTGGGGGATTATCAGACTCTTGCTACTAAGATGGCTCACGTTAACGCCTTGGAATACCGAGTGAATTTTCTTGGTAACCTGACGTTCTTGTTGTTCATGAGTTTAGTGGTTTTCTTTTTCAAATTGCGTCATCAGCAAAAACGATTATTAGCACTTGAACAGCGAGAAACGGAAAAGAGCAGCCAACAAGAAAGCAAAGACGTGAAATAAGCGTGTTTTAACAAGGAATGAACCATGTCTAACCCCATTGTGTTGATTATTATAGATATGCAGCAAGGCATGTCTTGGCCACAAGCGGGTGAGCGAAATAACCCAGATGCTGAGCATCAAATAGCGGAATTGCTTGCTCACTGGCGAGCTAGCCATGCGCCGATTGTGCATGTTCGACATTTATCTACAGAACCTGAGTCGTTGTTTTGGCCTGAGCAAGAAGGAGTATTGTTTCAAGATGCCTTTCAGCCCTTAGCAGATGAGAAAATTATTGAAAAATCTGTGCCGGATGCTTTTATTCATTCTGATCTTGAAGCTTGGTTAAGAGATCAAGAGACACAGGCCTTAGTGGTAGTTGGTGTCAGTACCAATAATTCAGTCGAGTCGACGGTCAGAAGTGCAGGAAACTTAGGTTTTAACACCTATGTGGTGGGAAGTGCCTGCTTTGCCTTTGAAAAAGACGATTTTTTTGGGCACGCGCGCAGCGCCGATGAGGTACATGCTATGTCACTGGCAAATTTACATGGTGAATACGCCACCGTAATCAGCCAAGACGAAGCCTTTGCATTACTGCTTTAAATAGCAGCCTAAAGGATGCATATCAGTGGAATATTATTTTTTTATTCCACTACACACATGGGCGTTTTGGCAATTGGGTCTCGGTGGATTTGCGCATTCAATGAAAAAACGTCTTTCATCAGTGTCTGTGTGAGGACAGAGTCAGGTGAGCCTTGGGTGATAATGCTGCCTTGTTTCATCACAATAAGATGGTCGCAGTACCGAGCGGCTTGGTTAATGTCATGTAATACAGTAATGATGGTTTTGCCTTGCTTATTGAGCTTACGCAATAAGTGCATCAACTCGACTTGATGGCTTAAATCCATGTAGGTGGTGGGCTCATCGAGCAGTAAGTAGGGCGTATCCTGAGCCAAGGTCATTGCTAACCAAACGCGTTGGCGTTGACCGCCGGAGAGTTCGCTGACCAATTGATCTGCAAGCTCGGTAATGCCCGTTTCATGCATAACGCTGTCTATTATTAGCTGATCTTGCCTGTTAAGTCGCCCCCAAAAACCGGTGTATGGACTACGCCCATAGGCGACCAAATCTTTTACTTTTATCCCTTCCGGAATAGGTTGAGTCTGCGGTAATAATGCTAATTGCTGAGCCAATTTTTTGGACGCTATGCTATGAAGATTTTTCCCCTGCCACTGAACGTGCCCTTCCATAGGAGAAAGAATGCGCGCCATAGCTTTTAGTAAGGTGGATTTCCCGCAGCCATTTGGACCAAGTAGAGCAATGATTTTCCCTTCAGGAATACTCAAATTAACCTGCTTTACGATGGCTTTATCATGGTAGCCAACGGATAAATTGTGAGTGCTAAGAGACATGGATTATTTTGTCCTAAAGAGTAACCAAAGAAAATACGGTGCGCCGATAATGGCGGTCATAATACCGGCGGGTAATTCAATCGGTGGGTCAATGGTACGAGCCGCGAGATCGGCCAGCAGCAGCAAAATGGCGCCAACCAACATGGTGGAAGGTAAGAGCAATTGATGGCGTCCACCAACCAGTTTACGAGTTAAGTGAGGAGCCACTAAGCCTAGGAAGCCGATCGGGCCACAAATGGCGACACATGAGGCTGTGAGTCCAACGGCGATGGCGAGTGAGACTAAACGCAGCGTGCTTGCTTTAACGCCAAGACTAATGGCGCTGTCGTCGCCAAGATAAATAAGGTTGAGCGGTTTTGCCAGCCAAAGCGCACAGGGAATAAGCAGTAGCCAAGGCAATAACATGGCAAGTTGATTCCAACCGCGTCCCCATAAACTCCCCGTTAGCCACAGTAATGCGTTGTTTATTTCTAAGGGCTTAACCAGCATGAGGAAATCGATACAGCTGGCGTATAGCGCGGCTAATGCGACGCCCGTAATGGCCAGTTTAATCGTGCTGCTGTGTTGGCCGCATAGCCACCAGAGCATCAGCGCGGCAATCAAGCTGCCAATTAACGCGACGGCAGGCAACCAACTGATGTCGGCACTGGGAAAAAATGTCATATAAAAGACAGCGGCTAGCCCCGCCCCATGACTGACACCCAGTACATCCGGTGATGCCAAGGGATTGCGAATCACGCCCTGCACCAACGCGCCAGCAAGGGCCATCATGGCGCCCACTAACATGGCCAAAATAGTACGAGGGAAACGGTATTCATGAATAGTAAAGTAGTTCGCGTTACCGACTTGAAACCCTTCTATAATATGTTTAAAGGGAAGTGACACCGCGCCAAACATGAGGTTTGCAACCAGCAAGCCTAACAAGATAAGTAACAAGATTGGCAGTGAGCGCGTGGCCATCATAAGGTCCTTTTGCGGACGAGATAGATGAAAAACGGCGCGCCGATGAGCGCCAAAATTGCCCCAGCAGGCGTTTCTGCGGGATAAATAATGGCGCGACTGACGGTATCCGATAAAACCACCAAGCAAGCGCCAAGTATCATAGCAACAGGTAAAAACTTGCGATGATCTTGCCCCGCCAGCATTCTGGCCATATGAGGAATAAGTAGTCCAACAAAGCCAATGGCGCCTACGCTGCTGATGGCGCTGCCCACTAATAGCAGGACCAGAAAGCTACCGCCCAATTTCACCCAGATAAGCGACACGCCAAGGTTGCGTGCATTATCGTCGCCAAGCTGTAATAGATTGAGCGAGGGCGCAATGAAGAGAGCGCCTAATAATCCGATAATACAAACAGGCCATAAGGCGTCAAAGGTTTGCCATCGGGCATCGGTCAAGCTACCCGCAAGCCAAGTCAGCACTCCAGCGGCTTGGTCCTCTGCGATAATAATCACCGCTTTGGTTAACGCCGCACACAATGCGGAAATAGCGACACCTGCTAGTACCAATCGACCATGTTCATTGCCACCACGCCATGCGTTGCCCAGCAGCATAACCAAAGCCCATGCGATACCACCGCCAAGCATAGCCGCCACCGACGTGCCGAGTAGGCCAAACCAAGGAGCGATACTGGACACGGTTGCCATGCCCAGCGCGGCGCCTGCGTTGATACCTAAAACAGAGGGAGAGGCGAGAGGGTTTTGTGTTAAACCTTGCATAATAACGCCCGCCGCCGCGAGATTGGCGCCCACCATAATACCAATTAGTACTCTTGGTAGGCGTAAATCGTGGACAATATGCTGGGCAATACTGTCTTCATTCATCTTGTATAAAGCGTGAAGAGCGTCCATCGGCGTCACGGCAATAACAGACCAACTGAACAAGCTAATCCATCCGCAGACCAGCAAAAACAGTAGCAAGAGCAAGCATTGCCCGATAAAAGGCAGACGTGTAAAAATCATTGATTGGCGCTAAAAACACGAATGAGATCTTGCCCCATGGTTTCCGCTGAAATAATGCCACGGCATCGAGACCAGGTATTGGGATTAACAGAATAAATATGCTTGTTTTTGGCGGCTTTTAATACAGACCAAAGCGGTTCATTTTTCCATTTATCGATAATACTGGGTGTGACGTAATGGCCAACAATAAAGTAGTCAGGATTTACTGCAAGGAATTGCTCTAGGCTGGTTTGGCGATAAGCGTCGTCGCTTCTACCCGTGTTGGCATTTTTTAAGCCTAAGGCTCGAATCACACCGCCAGCGTACGAATCGGCGGTATGCAAAAACAGCGCGTCATCACGCGCTACGCCAAATTGCACTTCTTTTCCTTCTGGTAATTGTTTTGCAAAATCGGCCATTCTTTGAGCATGCAGCTTTAAGCGCGCTTGCATTTCTTTGTCTTTGCCAATGGCTTTGCCGATGATAGCGGTGGCGTGAAGGTTCTCTTCGTAGGTCGCGCGACGTGAGGGCAGAATTAAGGTGGGAGCTATTTTCTGCAGATCCGCATATACCCCTTCATGGCGTGAAATATCGGCAATGATGAGATCCGGTTTAAGCGATGCGATGGTTTCAAGGCTGGGCTGAGAGCGCGTACCCACCGACGTCCAATCTTCAATTTCATCACGAATTTCTTTTAAAATACGCTCAGGATCTTTGTCGTCGGCAATGCCCACAGGACTGACGCCAACAGCCGCCAATGCGTCCACAAAGGAAAGCTCTAATACGACGATGCGTTTTGGCGTGTAATCTAGGCTAAACGTGCCCTTACTGTCTTCTACACTATTGTGAATACCGTTTTGTGTAGAAGAAAAGGCGGGGGCAGAGAAAGAGAGACACAGTATAAGAGTAGAGAGGGTAATGGCGAAAAAACGCTTCATGGGACAGCCTTTGAGTATGAAGAAAAAACACAATAATGATAACACTTATCAATTATATTTGAAGTGTTTTTCGCGCCAGTCTGGGGTGCCTCGTCTTCACTGTCAGATCTGTCTTTAACAATGTCGTGCTAGGCTATTATGCTGCTGCCTAGCAATGAACATAGCATCAGATACTTTCACCGGCTTCTATTTGGAAGGGTAAATCAATAATGCGTTGTGAGACGGGGTTTCCTTGTAAGCGCGACAGTAAATGCTCGGCGGCAAGACGTCCCATTTCTTCACGGGGCGTGATAACGGTAGCGAGTAAGGGCACCATAGCGCGGGAAATATCATGACCATGAAAGCCTGCAATGCCAATGTCTTCTGGCACCTTAATCCCTGCTTTTTGACAAGCATAGAGTGCGCCGATAGCCAAATCGTCGTTGGTACAAAAAATACCATCAGTATCGGGTTGTTGCTGTAGGGCGTCTTTTAAAAACTTCGCCCCTAAGGTGAAGGAGGAAGCGCTGTTGGTTTTTAAGCACAAAGGCGCTAAGCCGTTGTCGTGCATGGCGGCTTCATAGCCTTTAATCTTAAACAAGGTACGTTGGTCCATGCGAGCTGCAAAGTAGACAATTTTTTGTCGACCGCGCTGAATCATGAACTGCGTCATCGCATAAGCGGCGGCTTGATTGTCTATGCCGATGGCTTGCTCGATAGGGGGGGAAACCGAATCCATGATTTCGATCACTGGAATACCTGCGACAGAAAGCATCTTTCTAACACGTTCAGTATGGTAACTTTCAGAAATAATCAGGCCATCGACACCATAGGAGAGTAGCGTCGCGATACGGGATTCTTCTGCTTCTTTGCTATACCCATAGTGGGCCAACATAGTTTGATAGCCAGCCGGTTCGAGTATCGACTCAATGCCACGGATGACTTCAGCGAAGACTTGGTTTGTTAAAGAGGGCAGTAAAACGCCAATCGCGTGACTTTTTGATTTGGATAAAATATCAGGAGCCCGGTTTGGTATATAGCCTAAGTCTTCTAATGCGTCAGCGATCTTGGTTTGCAAGGGCACAGAGACTTGCTCTGGATTTCTAAGAAAACGACTAACAGTCATCTTAGTGACGCCAACCAAATCCGCTACGTCTTGTAGAGTAGGGCGCTTATTTTTTGTATTAGAGATTTTCATACCAGTGACGTATCCATGTTTTGTTACACGTAACATTATCATAAGCCATTCATGGCTAGAAACAAAAAATAGCGGTTATTAAGGCGTTAGTTGAATAAAAATAAGATTCAGATCGAGAGTAAGTGTTTACTTATTTTTTGAGAAGAAGCACAACATGTGATTGTGCTTCTTGTTTTAGGTTATCGCTTATTTTTTCGCCAAAAGTGTCAGTGCTTCATTCAATACCACATCCGCTTCTTGTGAGATGTCGATCACGAAGGCTTCGTCTTCAGTTGGCTCGATCAAGGTGGCGAACTGGCTTTCAAGCATGTTGCGCCCGTTAAAATAGTGACCGTCGCGTTTTTGATGACGCTGCCAAATGGTATCTATGTCACCTTTTAGGTAAATCATGGTGACATCGTCCAAACCATTACGCAGCATGCTTCTATATTCTGGTTTGAGTCCAGAACAGGCAATAACAGCCGCTGGATTATTGATCAGTAAGGCATTCAGTGTGGCTAACCAGTCTTTACGATCATCATCGTTAAGTGGCGTGCCCTGACGCATTTTGTCCACATTGGCTTGGCTATGAAAGTCGTCACCATCAAAAAACGGATAACCGAGTTGGTCGGCGATATTTTTGCCTATTAGGGATTTCCCTGAGCCTGATACGCCTAGCACTACAATTCTTTTTGTCATCATCTGGGTTCCTCATACCTTGCTGTTTCCAGCAAGGCTGTGTCGTTCAAAAAGCCGTATTGAACGGCATGGTCACAATGGGTTATTTCCACCAAAGGGCCAGCTCAGGGAAGAATATGACCAAGGCAAGTACCGCGATCTGCATTCCGATGAAGGGTAATAAAGAGCTGAAAATTTCACCGAGGCTGATGTCTTTGGGGGCAACAGATTTAAGATAAAATGCCGCAGGGCCAAAGGGTGGTGATAGAAAGGAAACCTGCATATTGAGACAGAAAACCACACCAAACCAGATCGGGTCTAAGCCAAGACCAGTAATAATGGGGACGAAGATTGGCATGGTTAATAACGCAACACCGACCCAATCCAAGAACATCCCTAACACTAACAAAATAACCATCATGATCATGATGGTGCCCATGACGCTGCCACCACTTAATGACAAGATGATCTCTTCAACGAAATCGATACCGCCCATGAGGTTATAAACACCGACCAGCGCCGTCGCACCAATACCGATCCAGATGATCATGCCGCAGGTACTCATGGTCGCTTTGGCGCTGTCTTTTAGCATGGCAAAATTCAGTTCACCGCGAATCGCCGCGCTAATCAGGATACCAACAACGCCCAGGGCAGAGGCTTCAGTGACCGAGGCGATACCTGTATAAATACTGCCTAATACCATCATCACAGTCAGCAATGGAAACAGTAGTGCTTTGAAATAGTTGACGTCTTCGTCTGCGGCAAGCTCTTCTGCACTAGGAAGTGGGGCGTATTCTGGGTGAATACGACACAAGATCAGCACATAAGCCATGTAGGCAAACGCTAGAATAAAAGCCGGTAAAAAGGCGGCTTTAAACAAATCGCCAATGGAAACGCTGGCGGTCAAGCCGTAAATAATCAAAACGATACTGGGCGGTAACATGGTGCCCAGTGCGCCACCGGCACAGGTCGTACCAATCGCCAATTTACGGTTATAACCAAGGCGTAGCATCTGCGGTAACGCTAAAATACCCAACAGGACGGTTTCACCACCAATCACGCCAGACATTGACGCCAAAACAACGGCGACCAATAAGGTTTGTATCGCCACACCGCCACGTAGTTTACGACCAAAGACTTTCATGGCATCGAACAGATCGCGAGCGATGCCTGATCTGTCTAATAATGCGGCCATTAAGACGAACATGGGGACGGCAAGGAAAACATAGTCGCCAACAAAGCTGTATAGACGGCTGGTGATCAAAGGCAAGGCGCCAACACCAAACCAACCAATCGCAAAAATAAGGGCAACCAAAGCGGTAACAAAGGCTAATTGCATGCCAGTTAGCAACAATAAAATCATTGAGCCAAGCATGAGTAGGCTGCCGTAGCCTATTCCAATCGCGGATAAATCAAACATCTTTACGTTTCCTTAAGCCATTTAATTCTTGTATTAAGTGCAAGGAAAACTGCACAAACATGATGCACAAAGTGGCAAACACCATACCTTTTACCAAGGCAGGGAACACCGGATCCCAAGCCGATCCAGACGTTTCTAAACGCAAATCTCCTAATGGCGTAAACCAAGAGTCTTGTACCATTTGATAAGCCGCCCAACTAAGCAGACCAGAAAATAACAGCCCCATGATGTGATGAAAAACATTCAACCAACGGCGTGTGGTGTCAGAGACGAGGTCGTATATGAGTACGACGCGAACATGTTTATTAATGGATAGGGCATAAATACCACCATAAATAAATAACATACCGCCAAGAAAAGAAGCTGTTTCATGTACCCACATGGTGGGAGCATTAAACACATAGCGCATCAACACTTCATAAAAAGAAATGGCTACGGTGAAAAGAAACAATAGACTGATGGTGTTGCCAAAAGTAAAAATCACCTTATCTAACGTATTTCTAGGGCGTTCTGAACTATCGGGCGTCTCTGGATGAATTTCGTTTTTCATGATCATAATCCAATGAAAATCAGGCGCCGATGCAATGTGTCATTGCAGGACGCCTGTTTGCAGGTTGAAAAGGTTTGTCTCAGATTAGAGGAGATCGTTCTCTTCTAGGTATTTTGTAATAGAGTCATACACTTTTTGTGCGTTAGCAGAACCTTTGGCGAATTCAGCCCATTGAGTGCGAGCAATTTCACGGAACTTCTTACGCTCTTCAGCAGACCAATCATGGATAGTGATGTTTGGGTCCGCTTTGGCTGCTTTTACGGCGGCTTGATCAGCAATACGCAATTGCGTCGTCATGTCTTCAGAGAAGTCACGTACTGAAACCGTCAGGATAGCTTGAATATCCGCTGGCAGTGCGTCCCACTTTTTCTTATTCATTGAAATATCAATCAATGGCAACGAGTGGAAACCAGGCTGAACAGGGTGTGTTGCAATGTCGTTCATGCCCGCTTTTTGGTTGGTTGAGAAAACCGTGTAGTCAGCGGCATCGATAACGCCCTTGCTTAGACCGGTGAATACTTCAGATCCCGGTAAGTTTACTGGAGCGGCACCCGCTGCAGCGAATACACGTTGAACCAAACCTTCAGGTGCACGAAGTTTTAGACCTTTTAAATCCGCCACACTGTCTAGTGGAACACGAGATACTAAAGACTCAACACCTGTTGTAGAACCGCCGATGAATTTCACACCATAAGGCGCATAAAGTTCATTCATTAGCTCGTAACCACCACCGTGGTTAACGTACTGAAGTAGTTGCTGGGTGTTTGACCATGCGCCCACTGTGTTACCAATTAGACCAAAGGCTGGATCTTTACCAGAGAAGAATTCAGTAGCAGTAATGTGGCCATCTAAAATGCCCATTTTAATGCCGTCTAAGGTTTCTGTGTGCTTAAAAATGCTGCCTACTGGAAGTAAATCAATTTGTACACGTCCCCCAGTCATCTCCTCGACACGTTGCGTCCATTCCTTTTGAACTTGGAAGTTTTTATCACCCGCTGGGTCAGAGGACTGAAACTTAAACTTGTAATCCGCTGCAATCGCTGAGGTAGAAAGGATGCCAGCCATAGTCGCTGTTAGAATGGTGGTGCTGAATTTATTCATGGTATTGCTTCCTATTGTTTTTTTTCTAAGAACCGTTTGTAGGAAAGTGCTTGGTTTTTTACGGTATATGTTACCGGTAACTAAGTTGTTATGTTACCGATAACATTTCGGCTTCGTCAAGCCTTTGTCTGGGGAATTTTGTGCTTAATCTTCAGATTATTGATTTTGAAAGATATTTTTGTGTGGGAGCTTGAGTGCGATAAACCAAGACTTTTGCCCCGTGAGTAGGGCAAATAGGGTGCTAGGTTACAAAATGTTACTCCTTTCTTTTCTATATCAAGTTAATGTTTAGAGTATTTTTTATTTAATAAGTGAAGGAAATTCTGGCATGGCCCGTTGGGGATTGCGTGGTAAGTCGTTGTTTGTGTTGGCGAGTACGTGTCTTTTTGCGTTGTTAATTATTACGGTTATTGGCTGGTCTTTTGTGCAAAAAGGGCAGGAGTTGTCAGCCACAAATTATGCCAACAGTTTTACGCAGCTAAACTATCAGCGCATATTAACACCGGTATCAAGAGAAGTGGCTTTGGCCGAACGTTTTGCCAATTCAACGGTGGTAAAGACGTGGTTACAGCGTTCTGATGATCCAGTATTGGCAAATGCTTGGTTGGAAGAGACTCAAGGCTATCTCGATGCGTTTCAAAATCATGCCATGTTCATTGTGAATGATGCGACGGGGCAATATTATTTTGCGGATCAAGACAACCGCTTATCTCTTACACCAAAATACGCGTTAAGCGCTCAAAATAGTGCGGACAGTTGGTACTTTTCAACACGTCAGACGACAGTGCCTTTTGATATTAACGTCAACTACGATGAAGTATTAAAGGTCATGAAGGTCTGGATTAATGTACCTGTGCGTGATCAAGGGCAATTTATAGGCTTGGCGGGAACGGGCTTTTCGTTAGATGTCTTTGTGGCGCAATTTCTTGAAAACCAAGTACAAGGGGTAACCCCGTTTATTATTAATGCCGATGGTGTGATCGAAATTCATCCCAATGAAATGCTGGTCGCTAACAATGTGCAGACGAATCGTTCTGAAAAAGGCTCTATCTATGCGTTGCTAGATAACGAGGCATCTAAAAAAAGTGTAAAAGCCGCTTTAGCCAATGCCCGAAGCAGCGGGGCAAATGTCGTGACAGTGAGTGTTCAGCAAGGTGGACATAAGCAACTCATGTCTTTTGTGTATTTTCCATTACTGGATTGGTTTGTGGTGACCAATGTGGATTTGGATAATGTGAGTATTTTTGACTCCAGTCTCGTGTTGCCTGCGGTGAGCGTGTTTGTACTGCTGTTAATTTTGTTGTTGATTGTGTTTGGTTTTGCGGTAGAGCGTTTATTAATTGCGCCTATTCGTCAATTACAGCAGTCAGCGAAAACCATTGCCAGCGGCTCTTATGACGTGTCTTTTCATGTGGGTGGTAATGATGAAATGGGTGATTTGAGTCAAACCTTTAATAAAATGGCTCAACAAGTTCGTAATCACACTCAGGAATTAGAAGAACGCGTCCAAGAAAGAACCGCAGAGCTGGAAGAAAGTCATGAGAAAATAATGGCAGCCCAGCGCAAAATAGGCGCCTCGATTGATTATGCGAGTTTGATTCAGAAATCCATTTTGCCTGATCGCCAGATGCGCCATTTTTTAGGGGATGATCACAGTGTCATTTGGCGGCCCAGAGATGTGGTGGGTGGGGATTTTTATGTCTTTCATTCCACTGATGAAGGCTTCTTATTGGGAATAGTCGATTGTGCAGGACATGGCGTCCCAGGTGCCTTAATGACCATGTTAGTCAGGGCGGCAATTGATTATTCTATTGTTCGCGTCGGCATTGCAGATCCAGCCGCGTTATTAAAGCTGATTGATGAAACATTGCGCTCCATGTTAAATGAAGAGATCAGTGCCAACAAGGTCGCTACCAATGCTGATGTCGGTTTGGTCTTTGTGCCTAAAAACGGTGATTTTATACGTTTTTCTGGCGCTAAAATTGCGTTGTATGGCAGTAACGGTGATGACTTTGTGAAGTATCATGCTGGCCGCCGTGCCCTGGGAGACCGTCGTTTAGGTGAATACGATAATACCGATTTGCCTATGTCTGGTTGGACTTACTATATGGCGACAGATGGCTTTTTGGACCAATCGGGCGGTGAGAAAAATTTTGGTTTTGGTAATCAACGGTTTGAAACCTTGATTAAAGCCAATGCGGCTTTGTCGTTAAAAGAGCAAGCTGAATCCTTTGAGTCTGCTCTAGACCAATACATGGGAGAGCAGCCACAAAGGGACGATATTACATTGCTGTTATTTCGATTTGACGTTAACAATACGCATTTATAAGGGGAGGTGAAATGAGTTCGCCGGATTTATACGGGTTAAGAGAGCGTTTCGAAAAAGACAATATTTTATTGTGTTTCAATGGGCCAATTTCTCGCAGTTTGATAGAAGAAATAGGCAATGCGCTAAAGAATTATTTGAAGTCTGAGCAATTGTCACCCGCGTCTGCTTTAGATGTGTTTGCAGCCTATATCGAGTTGACGCAGAATATTCGTCATTATGCGGCGTCATCGCAATTACCCGGTGCAGATACCGCCACCGTGATCGTCAGTCATTATGAGGGATGTTACCGAGTTGCCGCTGGAAACATTGTTCGTGTAGAGGATGGTAGCGCGTTGGTGGAACGAATAGAATCTCTTGCTAAACTGGATAAGTCAGAGTTGAAAGCAGCCTATAAGACACAGCTTCGTCTGCCTCGTGATGAAGGGGCTGTGACGGGAGCCGGATTGGGGCTGATTGATATGGCGCGAAAATCATCAAAGCCCATGGAAGCCGCACTGAAAAATATAGACGATGAAACGGCGTATTTTAGTCTAAGTATACAAATTTGAGACAATGACAATGAATGATTTAGTAATAACAGGAACCGTGTCTTCTCCTAGCATAAAAGGCGATTGGCAAAACGGCATACTCTACATGGAAGGCGACTCTTACCCAGAGAATTCTTATGAGCTTTATAGCTCAATGGTGGCTTGGGTAATGGACTACTTGAAAGAAACCGCGTCACCACTGACGCTGGAATTGACCTTGTTGTATCTCAACACCAGCAGTATTAAGGTGATGATGGACATCTTTGATGAAATGGAAGACGCCTTTCAAAAAGGTCGTCAAGTCGCGGTCAACTGGTACTTTGATGCAGAAAACGAACGCGTCGCTGAGTTGGCTGAAGAGTTCAAAGAAGACTGTACTTTTCCTTTTAATATCATAGGCAAATAAATGAAAACCGATTTCATTGAGCTTGAAAAAACCATTCATGACATTTTAGCTGTGCCTGAATATCGGGATCATCCTGCCAGTAAGGCGTTAAAGCAGCTATGGGAAATCAATCAAGATCAGTGGGATCGTATGGATCGTTTAACTCGGTTGTCTGATTCGTATCAAGACATGATGATTCAACGGGAAAGAAGTCTCAGTGAACGTTTTGATAAACACTTACGCCAATTAGAAAAAATGACCCGAATATCGGATCGTTATCAGCGTAGTTTAAGACAGCTTAATATTGAATTAGAGAAAACGTCACTGATTGATCCGTTAACCGAATTGCCGAATCGACGCATGATGATGAAGCGTTTATCTCAAGCCTTTGATGAGCAGTTGGAAGACGAATCGCAACACGGTGTGCGCATTGAGAATCTGACGGTGGCGATGATTGACATTGATTATTTTAAGAAGGTAAACGACGAGTTTGGCCATCAAGTGGGCGATGATGTGCTGATTGCTCTGGGTAAGTTAATGGAAAAAGCAGTGGATGGTCACGGTATTATTGGGCGTTGGGGAGGCGAAGAATTTTTAGTGATTTTACCCTGCCATAACATCAAGGACGCGTCTATCCTGATGGAATCCCTACGTGCAAAAGTGAATGCCTATTCGTTTAAAGCGGACGATAAAACTGTCTCAACCAGTGTCAGTATTGGCATCGCGAGTTATCAAGACAAAGACACCATGGATGCATTATTGTCGAGAGCAGACAATGCGTTATATTTGGCCAAATCACATGGCCGCAACAGTGTGATACTTGGTTAGCCCATAATCGTCCACCGTCATTCATTGCTTGTTTGGGGCAAGTTCTTATTCGTCTTTCTAGACATTGGTCTAAGAAGGGTTTTGTTGTCTATGATAAAAGCGCACACTCTTTTATACGTCGATAAAACGAGAATAATAAAATGGCCGCCATAGACATCCCTGAAGTACATAAATTTATCGAATCCATACCGCCTTTCTCAAGTCTAACATTACTCGAACGTAAGCACTTACTGACGGGGGTGACAATGTTATATGTGCGTCAGGGGCAGACGCTCATCCTAAAAGGCGATGCGGCAACCGTGCATTTGATTCGTCGTGGCGCGTGCGAAATCCGTACTCCAAAAGGCGGGTTGGTGGATCAAATTGCCGACGGTGAATGCTTTGGTGTGTCCAGTGTGATGGCACAAAACCCCGATGGTTTACAGGTGGTCGCCATGGAAGACAGCCTCGTTTATCGTTTTGACAAAGCACACTTTATGGAGACGCTAGAAAAGAGCGACGCTTTTGGGCTTTTCTTTGAGCACACGCGACATAACCGGCTACGCAAACTCTCTCGCAGTCAACGTAACGAACTGGCATCGCCCGCCTTACAGTTGTCTACCCCAGTTACCCACATTATGACCCGCCAGCTGATTTTAGCTATGCCAGAAGAGACGGTGCAAACCATTGCCATGCGTATGACCGAGGCTCGGGTCAGCTCGATTTTAGTGGTTGAGGAAGAACGCTTGCTGGGCATAGTGACAGATCGAGACTTGCGTTCACGTATTTTGGCATTAGGTGGTTCTTCAGATACGTTGGTCAGAGATATTATGACCCTACATCCTGTTAGTTTGACGCCAGACGCGTTAGTGATGCAGGCGCAGACTCTGATGAGCGAGAGCAATATACATCACCTGCCGATTGTTGATGAACAACAAAGAGCGGTGGGAATGCTCACCGCGGCAGACTTATTACGGCACCAAGAGCTCAGCCCGCTGTTATTGATCAATCAAATTCATCGTCAGCATGCCCTAGACAGCCTAGCCAATGTTTGTAAACAATGGCCGACCTTGATCATTAACCTGATTGTGACCGATATGAAACCAGCTGACGTAGGAAAGGTCATAGCGACGGTAAGTGATAACTTGACGCGTCGAGTGATTGAACTGGCGCTGGAGAAATTTGGCCCAGCGCCCATGGCGTTCCAGTTTTTAGTCTTCGGTTCACAAGCGCGCCGCGACCAATCATTGGGCAGTGATCAAGATAATGGCTTGATGTTAGAGCGTGAACCAACGGCTACGGAAAGTCAGTACTTTGCTGATTTAGCGGAGTTTATCTGCCAAGGGCTCGCCCTGTGTGGTATTCGTTTGTGTCCCGGCAACATCATGGCCAGTAACCCAGAGTGGCGCAAGACTGAAGCTGGTTGGCGGCAGGTGTTTTCGGCTTGGATTAAAAGTGGCGCCCCCAGTGCTTTGCTTCATGCCAGCATCTTTTTTGATATTCGTTGTGTCTATGGAAGTGAAGCGCCTGTTGATGCCCTCATTGCATCGATGCAACGGGACATTCAGAAAAATAGTGTTTTCCTAGCGACCTTAACACGCACGGCGTTGGCGACTAAGCCACCATTGGGTTTTTTCCGACACTTTTTGCTGGAATCGTCTGGTGAACACAAGCATCAATTGGATCTGAAACACCAAGGTTTAGCGCTGATTAATGATTTGGCTCGTTTGTACGGTTTGTCTTGTCAGACCTATCGGGTAGCGACATTGGATCGTATCGAGCAGGCGATTCGAGAAAAATTGATCAGCACCGATACGGCCCGTAATTTGATCGACGCGTGGGACAAACTCAACGGTTTGCGCTTGGAGGTACAAAGCCAGCACTGGCAATCGACCGGTAAAGCCAGCGCCTACTTGGATCCGAAAAATCTCAGCTCCTTAGAGCGTAAGCACTTGAAAACGACGTTTAGTATCATTAGCGATGTGCAAGATGTGGCGCAACAGCGCTTTTTAAGAGGGTACAGCTAGATGCCATTAAGCTGCCTGCAGAAAATAAAAGCGTGGCATATATCACGTCAAGCGATGCAACGTGCTTGGACTGAGTGGAATTACTTGGTGTTGGATATTGAAACCTCGGGGCTGGATCCGAAACAAGACCATATCGTCAGCGTCGGTTGGGTTTGCATTCATAAAGGCGTGATTGAACTGGATACGGCGCGGCATATTGTGTTGGATAGCGCACCAATTGGCGACAGTGTCGGCATTCACATGATCACCGATTCGGACGTGCAGCAACAGGGGAAACGCCAAGAAAGTGTGCTGCGTTATCTAAGGCATCTCCTGCGCGAGCGCGTTTTGGTTATGCACCACGCCCCTATGGAACTGGGCTTTTTAAAGCACGCATGGCAAAGCGAAGCCTTACCGACCTTTTCTGCCAGCTGGCTAGACACGCTAGCGATTGAACGCACTAAAGCCAATCGATCCCAGCAACCGATACAAGATGGCGGCTTTCGCCTTGGCGCTTGCCGAGAACGCTACGGCTTACCCGAATACCAAGGCCACGACGCCTTAACCGACGCCCTAGCCACCGCCGAACTACTACTCGCACAAATCGCCTACCAAGGCAAAGACTGCCGACTGCACGACCTAAACCAAATGGGCGGAGGGCGTGTGAAGTTTACGACGCGTTAGTTGTTTGCAGAATAAAAGTGACTGATATTTTCGACGTCCTTCGTCACTAACTCCGAGTAGGCAGTGGTGATAACCCCCAATCTTCTTCTTTGGGTTCCGTGGCTAAGACTTTTGGGTTTTCCGACCAGTGTATTAGGCTCATTTCTCCTGCGGCGGATTCTGTTAGCGCCGTGCAATGTTCGACCCAATCCCCATCGTTGCAGTAAAGAATGTCGTCTTTGATACGAAAGGAAGCAAAGTGAATATGACCGCAGATGTAGCCGTCGACTTTTTGGTTCTTGGCCGATTTTAACGCGGCGGTTTCAAAGCGTTCGATAAACTCTTTTGCTTTGCTAATGTGACTTTTTACATAGCCAGCCAAAGACCAATAGGGTAAGCCAATAAGACGTCTGATGCCGTTTATCCATTGATTCAGTGACAACATCAGTCCGTGGGCTTTGTCGCCAATGGCGAGCATTAGAGGGCTAATTTTAACCATTTGATCGAATTCGTCACCATGACTGACATAAAAGGTGCGGCCGTTGGCGGTTTTGTGGCGAGCGTTGAGTTTTATCTCAATCCCAGAAAGCGTTTGACCGGCAAATTGACGAAAAAACGCATCATGATTGCCTGGAATATAAATAACTTTGGTGCCTGATTTTGCCATAGCAAGAATGCGTTCGACCACTTGATGATGTGTGTCGATAAAGTAGGCTTTATGACGCATTTCTTGTAGATCGATAATGTCACCAACCAAATACAAGGTGTCAGTTTTGATGTTTTGCAAGAAATCCAATAAATGTGCGGCTTGGCAGGCTTTGGTGCCTAAATGCACATCAGAAATAAACACGGATCGAAATGTGGTCTGCATAAACGCCTCCTCTATGGTCTATCCTAAGACTAAAGCGCTTTTATGACAGGGTTATGAGGGCTTTGTGACAGTTAGGTCACATTATCCTACTGCGGTTATTTGTGTGAGATAAGGCTGCAGGTAAATATGGTTGCCGCCTTGTTGTTTGGCCGATTTTTTCGCTTGTGCTGCCAGTTCCGCTACCTGATGGTGGTTGCTGCATTGTTGCGGGTCTGGGTGCACAACGCCGATGGCTAAACTCAAAATAGGGTGAAAAAGGACTTCGCCATGACGGTTTTTTGCCCAAACACCCCCTTCTTGGAGCGTATCAGCAGAATAAAATTCACGTACTTTTTGATCAAAAGCAAGGAGAATCGCTTCACACTGAGGGCGCCAATCGTGATCACCAAAAATCACCACAAAGTCATCGCCACCAATGTGGCCAATGAAATTATTGTCAGGAGTGACCCACTCTTTAATCAACGAACCAACCAATTGGATGACCGCGTCGCCTTTTGAGTAACCAAAGAAGTCATTAAACGGTTTGAAATCGTTCAGGTCAAAATACGCCACATAAAAGTTTTCATTCGCGGCCAAGCGTCGACTCACTTCTCTGTGTATGGGAACGTTGCCAGGTAATAACGTGAGCGGATTCGAGTACGTGGCGTTTTGGATTTTTAATTCGGTAATGCGTTTAAGTAAGTCTCTCAGGTGTCCAGTGCCAATAAACTTGCCTTCTTTAACGACGATGATCTCGTTATTGAGTCGGTCGGCTTCTTGATCAGTGATTAAGGCTGACACACTCGACAAACTGACGTTGCTTTCAACAATAAGCGCATCGTTACTGAGTAAATTGGTGACGGATTTATGTTCATACAGAGCGCGCCCGTAGGGGGTGGAAAACAGTTCATGCAATTGATTACGGTGGACGACACCAAGCGGCTCTTGCTTATCGTTTAAAATAGGAATAGCCACAAGGTCTGGTTGTTTTTTAAAGCATTGTGACGCGTCATCCAAGAGGCAATCTTCGTGCAAGGTTGGTGTTGGTCGACACAAGGTTTGCACCGTCTCGGTATGATCAATGTGGAACTGAGAGCGTCTTTGGGCTTGTTTCACTAAATACGGATGTGTTGAAAAGGCTGGGTTTTCTGTAGGTCGACCGAGGAAATAGCCTTGTCCTAGTGTGACACCAATTTCAATCAGTTGATCGAGTTCTTGTTGTGTTTCTATGCCTTCGGCAATGAGGGTGCAGTTTAGTCGTTGAGCAATGGTTAAAATAGAGCGGACAAATTCGCGTTTGATCTCGTCTTTGTCGATGCCTTTAATAAAGTGCTTATCGACTTTGACGATATCTGGTTGCAATTCAGACCAAAGTTGTAGACCTGAATAGCCAACGCCCAGGTCATCAATCGCAACTTGGAAGCCCATTTTACGATAATGGTCAACGCTGCTGCGCGGTAGCCCATTATGATCATATGGGTGTTGTTCGGATAACTCGATGACGATGTCTTTTTGATCCAAACCTAAGTCTTTTAAAATGGCTAAGGTCATGCCTGACTGATGATTAGGTGAAGCCAGCAGAGAGGCGCTGACATTTAAAAATAGACGGCCTTTTAGGGCTAATTTAGCGAATTTTGAGAGCGCTTTTTCACGACAAAGTAACTCTAATTTATGCAGCTTTCCTTGCTGCTGAGCCACTGTGAATAATGGATCAGGAGAGAACAGTGTGGAATTCATTGGTCCACGAGACAGGGCTTCGTGCCCGTATATTTCACCATTTGTTAAATCGTAAATAGGCTGGAAGTATGGTGTGATCAACCCATTTAAAAGGATTTTCTCAAGTAGAGCATGGTCGTCGATTTGGCTCATTTCGTCTCAAAACTGTCTTGGTTAAAGAAGTATCTAAGAACGAATTTTATGTCATATTTATGACGTTTTGATGACTAAAAAAGCTGGGGATGGGGGAGCTTGAAGAAGGTATTTTGCAGTGATAACCCTGTTACCGGATCGATTTGTTATTCTTGCCGTTCGATCATCGGAAACATGGGGTACGGTCTGCCATTCCGTTATTTGTTTCGACAGCGGCTGTTGATTTTGTCTTTTTCAGACAAGTCACAACGGCAGCGAAAAGTGCAAATAACGTAGACGTAGAGACTTAGTGCTGTGGTTGCGCTGATGTTTTTACCGTGCGATTCGTGGTTAGTTTTACAAACAAAGCTTTTACGCTTGCACTGGCTTTTTTGATGGCAGCTGCGTAGTAAGCACGACGTAACTCATAGGCTTTTTCTACATAGTAATCTGTATCAAGGTTGCCGAATGTGTCGTATTTCATATCGTTTTTCATGGTCATTCTCCTAAAAAATGCAGTCATATTTGACACTTGTTATTCTAGGTTTTGACCAATTATTCAGCAAACGATCAATTTTCAGCTAATAGGTTAGAAAAATTCATCATATTGATGGTTGGTTACTTAATGTTCTGAATTTTCCAGGAGGAAGACCGGTTGAGCGTTTAAAAAAACGTGAAAAGTAACCAGGGTCTTTAAAACCCAAGTCGTAGCTTATTTCTTCCACCGAACGTACGGTATAAATCAGACTGCGCTTGGCCTCAACCAGAATGCGGTCATGAATCAGGTCCAGCACACTTTGATTAAAAGTGGTTTTGCAGAGTCTATTTAAACGGCTGGTGGAGGTGCCTAAAGCTTGGGCATATTGATCACTGGTCCAGTGTTCGCGATAGTGTTTTTCGATTAATTCTTTTAACCATTGCGCATGACTGCTTTCGGTTTTATTTGCGCTTCCAACCTTGCCGTTGGCATGTTGACGATAGAGTAACAGTAAGATGGCTTTAATGAGGTATTCACTCATCAAGCCTCTTCCTTCACGAATGAACGCGGATTCACTTTCGAGTTGTTGAATCAGTGGCCAAAGTTCAGAAAACACATTGCGATGATCATTAAAGTCAATGTAACACGCTTGGCTGAGCAGCGGTTGAATAAATTTGGCCGCTTTTTCTTTGTAGGCGTCTTCAAGCAAGGGTTCCGCGATGCTAATGACCCGTCCATCGGTGTCGGGGGCAAAACGAAAACCGTGCACCACACCAGCGGGCACAATAATGGCCCATGCCCCTTGAAGCTTGTATTGTTGTTCATCTAACTGAACTTTGGCTTCACCGGATTTCAAAATAAGAATCTGGAAAAGTTGTGCGTGCCGATGCGGATTGATTTTCCAGCCAAGGTGACCACTGCGCGATTCTATGTCTTCGATGTGAAAAAACTCCGGATCATTAATCCAGCTGGATTCACCATAAAGTCCAAAGTGTGGGATGTTGGAGGCGCGTGACATGATGGAATAATCTCTTTCTAATGATGTAAAAAACACAAAATAATCGGATATATAGCGACTTTTATATGCCAAAATCCCTAAGAAGTCATTTTTTATTGAAACATAAGTGCTGCGCTTAAAAATGAAAAATGATCAAAAAGTACAATTTTTTGATCATAAATCACCTAACGAAACCACGCTGAATCTTTCATTATGGATAGCACTAGATAGGGGCATTAACCCCTTGTCAAAAAATAACAATAAATTGGAGAGCATGATGAAAACACAAGTGGCGATTATTGGCGCAGGTCCATCTGGCTTGTTGCTAGGTCAATTGTTAGCAAAGCAAGGCATTGATAACGTTATTATTGAGCGCGCTTCAGGCGAGTACATTCTGGGACGCATCCGTGCAGGCGTGCTTGAACAGGGCATGACGGACTTGCTTCGTGAAGCTGGTGTCGGTGAGCGCATGGATCGAGAGGGCCAAATTCATACAGGTGTTGAGTTAGCGTTTAACAATAAACGCGTGCAGATTGAATTAGAAAAACTCACCGGCGGCAGTACCGTCATGGTCTATGGTCAAACGGAAGTGACTCGCGATTTGATGGAAGCGCGTCAGAAAGCCGGTCTCACGACCTACTATGAATCCAGTAATGTGGCATTACACGATGTGAAAACCGATACCCCTTATGTGACGTTTGAGCAAAATGGTGAGCAGCATAGGCTCGACTGTGATTATATAGCGGGTTGTGATGGTTTCCATGGCGTCTCACGTCAAACTATCCCTGAGTCGTCTCGTAAAGAGTTTGAGCGTGTTTATCCATTTGGCTGGTTGGGCGTACTTTCCGATACACCTCCTGTCAATCATGAATTGATTTACTGTAAAACAGACCGTGGTTTTGCCATGACCAGCATGCGTTCGGCAACGCGTTCGCGTTATTACCTTCAAGTTCCTCTTACAGATAAAGTGGAAGATTGGAGCGATGAAGATTTCTGGACAGAGCTAAAACGTCGTCTTCCGGATGACGTGGCTGCGAAGCTAGTGACGGGTCCAAGTATCGAAAAAAGTATTGCGCCATTACGCTCTTTTGTTTGTGAACCAATGCAATACGGAAATTTGTTTTTGGTCGGTGACGCGGCCCACATCGTGCCTCCAACCGGCGCTAAGGGATTGAACCTAGCGGCGTCTGATGTGGCCACGTTAAACAAAGTCATGAAGCGTGTTTACAAAGATGGCGACAAAGACTGTATTTCTCAGTACTCAGACATTTGTTTGCGTCGTGTTTGGCACGGGGAGCGTTTCTCTTGGTGGATGACCAGTATGCTGCACGACTTTGGTCAAGGCGATGTACACGACACGGACGCCGCGACTTATGAGAAGTTTATGAGTTCGGAGCTTAACTTTTACACTGACACGGAAGCGGGTCGTCGTATTATTGCGATGCAATATGTTGGTTTGCCTTATGAAGATCTGTCTTGAGCGTTAATATCGATAGATAGCTAAAATTTAGCGGCCCTATAATAGCTATAGTGGCCGCTAATTTTTTATAAAAAAATTGCTTGGTGTGTTTAACCACAGCATTTTTTGTATTTTTTGCCGCTCCCACATGGACATGGGTCATTACGTTGAGGTGTTTTTTCAACAATTTGAGGCGCGGGTTTGTTAAGCGCTACATCTAAAGCCGTAATGTCCTCCGCGGCTTCACTGTCGATGCGAATCTCTGCAAATAAATGGTTAGCGATCAGTATGGCGCTTATTTCTTGCTCACGCTCGGCGCTTTGCACTTGTAAAACCAGCGGATTTTCTTCGCTACCATATTTTACTTTCGGCTTAGGCTGATAATTGCCTAAATTATGTTTTCCCATAATATCGGGTTTGCCGCGATAAAAGAATTTTGACACTGGTGTTCCTAATGATGTGTAAAGCCACTCACAGTGAGCAACTAAAGGCCACGCAGTTTAACAGAGTTTAGAGTGCTTAGCGCGTATTCGATGTGGCTTTGCATAAAGGAGGCTCGCCTGTTAGCCACTAGGGCAGAAATGTCTAGCATGCCGATGATCAACAATATACAAGATAGTGGGTATTGTGCTGGACTGTTCTATTTAACCCCGTCAATTAACTCAAACGTGTTAACCAAGTAAACAGGGCTTCTATGGCTTGATTTGCCCAGTTAATCGTCGCCTGTTCTTGAGCCTTGTCTAGATTCTTCGCAATGCCTCTAGCGCTCACTGTCCACGATGCCAATCGCGTGCCTGCAGGGTCTATTAGTTCTAATGTGCCATCTTCAAAGACATAAAAACGTCCATCTTGTTCTTCGTGATGTTGCGCCGTTCGACTATTCAGTGTGAACAAAGAGCCGCTTTTTGGCGTTAGTCCAAAATGTGAAAGCGCGCTGGCAAGATGGTCGGCTTGTCTTGTGGCGGATACATCAAAACCATAATGGGTCAGTGCTTGGTTGAGTCGCTGTTCTATGTCTTGTATCTCTGTGTCGGCTTTGCCAGATGGGAGACGCTCGGTCGAATACAGACTGAGCTCATCTTTATAGAATTTGCGTTGGGCAAAGTAGGGGATGAGTTGCATAAAGGTTTGCCAGTCCTGCGGCGCAGGATAGTGGTCTTCTGTTTGCGTCAATGACGTCGCGAGTTTGCGAATCATGTCGTCTGTGTCGTTTATGGCTATTTTTAGCTTGGCAACAATACGGCTACGATCAATCGATTGTAGTGCGTATACATAGTTCTTATCAGCAAAACGTTGTTCATTAACCGTTTGCTCTAGCTCTATGGGGGCGGTGGTGATTTGTGTGTAGGCCGTTTGAATTTTTGAAACCTGCTCAGCGCCTTGTCCAGATCTGACTTGGGTATCTTGCGTATTCACTTGGCTGACTTGGGTACGAAGCTGCTGCGCAATCTGTAAATTGCCGTTTTGCTCGGCTTGAGTGAAAGCCAAGGCAATGTTTTCAATGCGCGTTGCGCTGCCTACGCCATACAAATGTGTGTTGCTTTGAGGAGGAGACATGACCCAGCTGGGTAGGCTCTCCTCACTCTGAGCCGATTGTGTATTGACGCTCGAACAGCCTGTTAAGCAGAGCAGTAGCCCAGCTAATAATAGGCTGTATCGTTGAGTAGGAAGCGCAAAGCGTTGCATGATTAGAAAAAGCCTTTATCCGCCAATTTTTTGATCTTCTTCTGACCGTTCCAGACTTCGCGGTTGGTGGTCATATCAATCAATTTTAAATCGACCTGATAGAAGCTAACACGCTGGTCGCCATTGGAATCAACAATCGAGTTGATGGTGCCAGATAACGCGAACCCAGCCCCTTGCTCAAGACCAAATTTCGCAACGGTATCCGGTGCGGCATTAAGTTCTTGTTCTTCACGTTCCGCGCGAACGTCGTCTCGCTCGGCACCAGACACAACAAAGTCAACTTTACCGGCACGCAATAAACTGCGTTTGATGTCGTTAATAAAGGTCTCGACAGGAATATGTTCAGAGGTTTTATTGCGAATACTTTGTACTATGACCGTTGGATTCCCTTTATTGCTAAAATTGTAATCACGGAACCATGGAAAAGTGAGCATGTCGCCCATCATTTCTTCTGCTACAAGGCGGGAATCGGTGTCATTCCAGCGATCCGATAGCATAACGTCTTCGTTCGTATCCAGACGTTTAACACTGCCAGAGCAGGCGGTTAACAGCATTGCCATAAAGAGAGTAAATAGACCCTTTAATGACAGGACTGTCCATTTGGAATGTTTGGGTGTCGCGATGAGCATGAGTATTTTCCTTACGTGCGTTTTGGCTTGTGGTTAAGAGTGTAACCAATAACCTCTGAGTTTAACGAATTTAGTTAGGGTTGCGTAGATTCCACACTTTAATTTTGTTTGCTTCTAGATGTACCTTACCAAGAGAAAAGGTCTTCTGATTTACCTGATAATCTGGTGTGTATTCGCCTGGAGGCAATGGTGTTCGTGTTAATCTAACTTGCGCGGGTAACGTTAGCCAATTTCTAGTGTCCGCGGCGGAAGACGCAAACACAGCGACTTGTCCAATCAGATTTAAAATCAACGCCGCGTTTTTATCCTGTACATTGGATGATACCTGATACGCCAACCAGCTGCGCAATAGTTCTCTTACTAAACCTTCATAGATGTCTCGTTGTGCTTGTGCCAGCTGCTCTTGAAAAGCGATGTCAGCGAGAGAGGTCATGCGGATACTGTTTTTAACAGGCGTAACGGCCTCCGTGCTCACTTGCAATGTGGGTTGGTGTTGGTCCAATGTGAAACGACCATAATATGGCACAGTAACACGTATGGGTTGTTCGGTAAGTAGTTTATCGACATGGGTGGCGCTGAGTTGCTGCCAAACAGGGCGGCCAAGAATCACGCGCTTGGTAAAAATGCCTGAAAAGGTTCCCCAAGCGCCACCAGCCTTGTAATTCGCAATGAGATTAAGCGGATTGATATCTGCATAGACCATGGTAAACCAACGGAACGAATCATTCGCTTGAGTGGTTCCACCCCCGTGCAGCGGCTCTAAAACCAAGGAATAAGCACGTGGATCGGCATACAACAATAAGGTCATTTCGCTTTTGTCTGGGATAAACCCCTGATGTTCTAAAATCACCAGCTCAGACTCACCATCATGGTATTGTTTGAGCGTTTCTTGCATGGCTGGAGAGAGCTTGGTGTTAATGTGCTGTTGGATCTCATCTTGGCTGTAACCGCTTTTCTGCATCATGCGAATCGTATCCAGCCAAGCGCGTTCCGCTGTTATAGCGGGTAAATCGTATTGTTTTGCGTAGCCATCTTGGTAGAGGTTGGCGGCTTTTTGATAGCTAATTCGAGCGTCGTCGTATTCACCGCTTATTTCATACTGTAAACCTTCCATGTAGCGCGCCCAGGCATCATCACGATAGATAAATTTATCCGTATCGCGTCCGCCGGTGTAAAAGTTACCTAACCAGCTAAGCGCTTTCATGTAAAAGGCTTGGTTTTCTTTTGCGTTAAGATCTTGATAGCTTGGATTTTGTGCGCGAATTTCATTCAGTTTGATGTCGATACGACGTACTTCAACCAAGGCCGCATCCTGCAGCTGACGCTTCTGACGTGTGTCTGCTTCTTGTTCTGCTAGCGCAAGGTAATTGAGGGATTTAAGGTAGCTAATGTAAACACCTTCTATACCACTACCGCGATAATCACTTTGTCTAGGGTTGGTTAATAGTGCCCAAGAGCGATTGGAAAAATTTTCTGGGAAAAATGTATCACTTAACTTTTCAGCCTGTTCTAACAGAGTATTACTGCGCTCAAAATCGCCTTGGTTTTGGGCTAGAGCGCCAGCTTCCATATAGTACAGCAGTTTATCTTGTGGGTTATTGAGTACACCTTCTAGCTTTTCTTCTGCGGCTTTCCATTCGCCTTCTTTGGCTAAGCTTAACCCTGCATCGATATCTTGTTTATAGGTGGCGCAGCCAGCTAAAAAGCAAACGCTTGCCCAAAGGAATAGCCACTTCACGTCACATTCCTTTTTCTAAGAACTGATTGGCAAAAAGAAGGGTGAGTAAGGCAAAACACCCCAAATAGAGTATAAGCCAGCGGGCTCTTAGACAATTCGGACAAGGCTTTTTTTTCTTTTTCATCACAGCTTCCGTTGTGTTGGATGATCTCAAGATGCTTATTATGCAACAAAAAAAGAGGCAGTAGCCTCTTTTTCTTAACGTCTATTTGCTTTCGCCATTCGCTCGTATTATTGCTTGGTTTCCGCTTGTTGCTTTTGTAGGCTTTCGATATAAAGCGCATCAAAATTGATAGGCGCAAGCATAATCGCAGGGAAACTGCCTTTTACCACAACAGCGTCAATGTTTTCACGGGCATAAGGGAACAGTGTCGCAGGGCAGAATGCTCCCAATGCGTGATGAAGTTGTTGGTCGTTAAGGCCAGAAATAACGAACAGACCGCCTTGTTGAACTTGAACCAAATAGCCTGTGTTGCCATTGTTTTTTACCGTGACGGTAATTTCTAGAACGATTTCGTAGACGCTTTCGCCCACTTGACGGCTTTTTGTGTTCAACTCTAAGCCGACTTCTGGTTTCCATTCTTCTTGGAAAATCATGGGTGAACGAGGAGATTCAAAAGAAATGTCTTTTAAAAACACGCGCTGCATGGAAAGTTGTGGTGTTTGCGCTTCTTGTGCTTCTGGTGTTTCAGCTGTATCGGACATCTTGGTTCCTTTTTGTTAATGGTTTCGTTTTATTATTGGGTGAATGAAGTCATATTTTCAGGCATTACTGCGCTAGTAAAGCGTCCAGTTTTTGCTCACGCTCAAGGGCATAAAGATCATCACAGCCGCCGACATGTCGTTCACCGATCCAAATTTGTGGGACAGTATGGCGACCGCTTTTTTCCATCATTTCTTGTCGTAATTCACGTTCTCCGTCTACACGGATCTCATTAAAGGCAACATTTTTTGCCGTTAATAATTGTTTAGCTCTGACGCAAAACGGACAGTAATCGCTCGAATAGATAGTGACAGTGGCCATAATATTCTCTCTTATCCTTTCACTAGTGGTAGGTTAGATGATTGCCATTCTACAATACCACCTTGAAGTTTGTATATTTTACTAAAGCCCGCTTTTTTGAGGTCTTTTGCGCTGGCGCCAGACGTGATGCCCGACTTACAAACAATAATGATTGGAGTGTCTTTGTGTTTTTCAAGACGCTTTAAATTGTCCTGCATTTTAGTAGCAGGAATATTCATTGCACCCGTAATGTGACCGGTGTTGAACTCCTTTTCTGGACGAATATCAACAACAACGGCATCTTCATTATTCATCAGATTGGTTGCTGCCGAAGGGGTTAGCCCCTGCGCACCGCCTTTGCTCTCAACAAACAGTAGTGTAGCAAGTATCGCTAAAAAGACAGCGACCATTTCCCAGTGGTTGATAGAAAATTCAATAAGTTGGTTCATCATAATCGTAAGGCCCATGTTTAAACTGCGAGCATTATACACGGCCAGTAGAATCGGTACAGACTCTCAGAAAGCTTTGTGTGATTAGCGTGCCTCAAAGACTCGTTTAAAAGGTTTCTAGCATGGGAATATGACAAAGAGGCAACTGAGCTAGGCTGAAACAGTAAAAACGAGCCGCTTGGGCTCGTTATACGCTTTTCATTTGCCGGATTGTTACTTTGCGCTGGTGGAATCAAAGATTTTATCGGCGTTGCCTTCGATGAAGCTGTCGAACAGTTTGCCATTAGGCATAACATGACGACGGGCAAATTCATAAAAACAGCTTGGAATGGTTTTTTGTTTGCCATCGGCAAAAGTGAAATCGATTTTGTCAGCCATGGTGGACGATTGCTCAAGAAAGAGTTCAGGCGACCCTTTTACCAAACCACCGACTTGGTTGAGTGCGTAGCCTTCGCTTTGAACGAGTGTATTAACATCCTCAATGGTTGGGAATGTCTCCAAATGGTTAATGCTGACAGTGAAATGGTTGGCTTGTAATCCCATGGTAGACAACCAAGCCGCGTATTCACTGTGCTCGGCAAGGGTTAGGTATTCGGCCTCTGTGGGTGTTTGCCACAATCTACCTGCCCAGAAAATAGCCGGCGTCTGTACGGCATCGGCTGGGATTTGGGCAATGAACTGACCAATAATCTCTTGGCAGTTCGCTGGCAGCTCTTCTACTAAGAGCTCAGATAAAAAAATCTTGGGCGAATCCACATCCGTTTGGTGCTGGTAACAGCGTGCTTTTAGGTGTTTGTTTTCGAAACGAAACGCCCCATAAGCTTTGTAGCCAATGGCTTCTAGCTGTGGTTCTAACTTTTCTAACGAGATCGGTGAGTTATTAAACGTGCGAAAGGCCACATGATCGTTCAGTACGTTTTCACCATGGCTTTTGAATAATGCTTGGATGCGTTGAGCCTGTGGGGTAACGGCTGTGTAATGATCCCACAAGGATGCGAAAAAATCGGTTGGAGTCATAAGGTTTCCTGCCATGAATGTTAGATCGATTCCGCTACTTTAGTGCAATGGTCAGTGGTAATGCAAAAGGTAAAAACGCACCTTGTGATGCGTAAAAGTTATGCGAGCCGAATCTCAGTCGGATTTTTATTGATTAATAATTGCTGCTTGGCGGTCAGAATCGTGTTGATTAGGTGTGCCGGAAAGCTGCGTTCTTTTTTGTGCGCTAGGCCCACCACACGCTTTAATTTCACATCGTTCAACGGTCGTAAGCACAGATCGTTGCGGCCTCGTGAGGAATGCTCTGGGATTAACGAGATGCCCAGTCCCGCCGCGACCAAATCTAACGCGTATTCTTCTGTTTTTACTTGAGCACGAACATCGGTGGTGAGTTCTTGTTTTTGCATCAAGTAGTTCCATGATTCCAAAATGTCGCACGGTGTGCGTGAAATAAAAGGCTGTTTATCGATTTGTTTAATGGACAGCGAAGGAAAGTCTGCTAGCCAATGATCCAGCGGCATGGCGATAACATAGTCGTCTTCCCATAACGGATAAAACACGTCTTCTTCGCTGGTATAGCGTTGGCAGGTAAAACGCAAGTCGGCACTTTCTGATTCATCGACAAGCTTTAAGGTCAGCCCATGGACTTCATCCAGCATGGTTTTGATGACTTGGCTGATCAGCGCACCCGATAAAAACGGCGTTAATGAAATAGACAGGGCCAGCGGTGTGGGCGTTTCGATAAATAGACTGCGCATGGCGCTGAGATCGCTGACCATTTTACAAGCATGGGGGTAAAGCTGTGAGCCGCTGTCAGTGGGCGATACGCCTTTGGAATGGCGAACAAAGAGCTTGGTGCCTAGATCATCTTCTAATTGGGCTACCGTGGTGGAAATCGACGGTTGCGCAACGAAGCAACGCTTGGCGGCGGCGCTTAAGCTGCGCTCTTCGTAAACAGCAATAAAATAACGTAACGATCGAATGTCCATCTGTGTGCTCTTTATAAAGGTGGTTCTTGCAAAAATGGCGTTCTATGTCTTTCTAATATACCTATAGGAAAATTGTCTGGCTATAGGAAAAAACTAGACCACTAGCAGGAAAACGGTATTTCTCATTCTGCTCTAGGCTGGTTAAGGTGAAGAAAGTTAAGTTCAATTTATACATAAATATTAGAGGTTCCTATGTCACTTACTTGCTTAGAAACGTTGGGCGTAAATAGCCTAAAACAAGGCGATACTTTTTACAGCGTATTAACCGGTAATACACTTGCTTTGGGTGAAGGCAGCACTTTTTCCGCTCACAGTCCAATCGATGGTAAGGCATTGTCTACCTTTAACAATGCGACTCCAGCTCAGCTAGACAAGGTAAATGCTGAACTAAAAGACGCGTTTAAAGCATTACGTGTGATTCCAGCGCCACGTCGAGGCGAATTAGTCCGTCGTATTGGCGAAGAAGCGCGTAAGTACAAAAACGAATTGGCGCAAGTGATCTCCTTAGAAGCTGGCAAAATTGCTCCTGAAGCCTTGGGTGAAGTACAAGAGTGGATCGACGTGTGTGACTTTGCTGTTGGTCAATCTCGGATGTTGCATGGCTTGTCTATTGTGTCGGAGCGTCCAGGCCATCGTATGATGGAGCAATGGCATCCACTGGGTCCTGTTGCGGTGATCACAGCGTTTAACTTCCCGATGGCAGTGTGGGCATGGAATGCGATGCTGGGTCTGGTGTGTGGTGACCCAATCCTATTGAAACCCTCTGAAAAAGCCCCCTTGTGTGCCTTGGCGATGTACCAAATCGCGCAAAATGTGATTGCTGACATGCCTGATATTCCTAAAGCGGCGGTGTCTGTGATGATTGGTGACCGCGATCTTGGTGAAGCGATTGCGGCAAGCGAGACCTTCCCGCTGGTTTCCGCGACAGGTTCGACGGCAATGGGCCGTGCGGTGGCAAAAACCGTTGCGGGTCGCTTAGGTCGTTCTTTGTTAGAGCTTGGCGGTAACAACGCGATGATTGTGTCTAATACCGCGGATTTGGATCTTGCGCTGCGTGCGATTGTTTTCTCGGCGGCCGGAACAGCGGGTCAGCGTTGTACCACATTGCGTCGTCTGATTACCCATGAATCTATCGTGGATGGCTTGGTTGAGCGTTTGGCGAAATCTTATGGTTCGCTTCGTGTGGGCAGTCCAATTGTTGAAGGTAATTTGGTTGGGCCACTGATTGATGAAGGTAGCTTTAATCGTATGCAAGCGGCCCTAGAAACCGCGAAAAAACAAGGTGGCGAGATTGTCTGCGGTGGCGAACGTGTGACCGAAGGCGTTCCGGCGGGTGGTTTTTATGTGCGTCCTGCGATTGTTCGTATTGCTCACGATGCGCCAATTGTTCATGAAGAAACCTTTGCGCCTATCCTGTATGTATTGACGTATAACACCTTTGAAGAGGCCATCGAAATTCAAAACGAAGTGCCACAGGGGTTATCGTCTGCTGTCTTTACTGAAAGCATGCGTGAAGCCGAAATGTTCATGTCTCCAGCAGGGTCTGACTGTGGTATTGCCAACGTGAACATTGGTACGTCTGGTGCCGAGATTGGCGGTGCGTTCGGTGGTGAAAAAGAAACCGGTGGCGGTCGTGAGTCGGGTTCGGATGCGTGGAGAAACTACATGCGTCGTACCACAAATACAGTGAACTATGGTGGTGATTTGCCATTAGCTCAGGGAATCATTTTTGAGTAATACACCGGATTAGGTAACTCAATAGGCGAGACTTTTTCTCGCCTATTTGCGTTCTGGCCAATGTCCTGATGAGGTCATTTTATGTCTGATAAAATCTGCAATTCTTTGTGGCGCGCCAGCTCTCCAGCGGCGCCTGTGTTGGCGCCTCTTGAAGGGCGCGTTGATGTCGAAGTGGTGATTGTTGGCGCGGGTTTTACGGGGCTTTCAGCGGCATTACATTTAGCTAAATTCGGCATTTCTGTTGCTGTGATTGAAGCTCAAGAAGTGGGCTTTGGAGGATCCGGACGTAATGTTGGCTTGGCGAACGCTGGTGTTTGGTTAGAACCCGACCAGTTGGATAATGCCATTGGAACAGAAGCGGGAAGCATTATGTACAAGGCTCTCGCAGCGGCGCCCGAGTTTGTCTATGGCCTCATAAAAGAATATGACATTCAATGTGAGCCCGTTCGCAATGGCACCCTACATGCAGGCGTGGGGAAATCAGGTTTGGCACAATTACAGCGTCGTTGTGAACAAATGCAGAAGCGTGGTGCGCCTGTTCAGTTGTTGGACGCCGCCGAAGCGCAAGTTCGTATCGGTTCGAGTAAATTTAATTCCGCCTTGTTTGATCCACGCGCCGGCACGATTCAACCTTTGGCCTACGCTCGTGGGTTGGCTCACGCCGCGTTAAAAGAGGGAGCTAAGCTATTTGACCAATCTCCTGTGAGTAAAATCGAACCTGCAGACAACGGTTGGGTTTTGCACACGGAAAAGGGGCAGGTACACGCTGAAAAAGTGATGCTTGCGACGAACGCTTACAGTGAATTTGGCGTGAAAGAGCAAGCGCGCAAATTTGTGCCGATTTTTTATTCTCAATTGGCAACCAAGCCTTTAAGTGAAGCGCAGTTGGCCAGTATTCTTCCAAATAAAGAAGGCGTCTGGGATACCTGTACCGTGATGAGTTCTTTCCGCTTAGACCAACAAGGTCGCTTAGTCTTTGGTGGCATGGGCGGCGAGGGCAGCGTGTTGTCTAACTGGGCTACACAACGTGTTACCGAACTCTTTCCCATTTTAAGTAAAGTGCAATGGGATTACTGTTGGACGGGAAAAATTGCTTACAGTGAAGATCATTTACCTCATTGCCAACAATTAGAAAAGGGCTTGTTTAGTGTGGCCGGTTACAGCGGTCGGGGAATTGGGCCTGGCACAGTGGTTGGTGCGGAGTTGGCTGAGTGGCTTTCGGGTCGAAGAGAAAGTTTGTCGATACCGACCACAGTACTGAGAGACATTTCGTTTCGTGAGTTGAAACGTTTGTTTTACGAAGTGGGAGCGCATACGTATCATATTGGGCAGCAGTCACATGCTTTGGATTAGAATGATGACTAAGCTCGCGACATCATGCAAGGTGTCGATTAGTTTGGCCGTCATGTAAGTTCACAGTGAATAACGCTGATAATAAAACGCATCTTTATGGTGCGTTTTTTATTTTACTGGTTGGGAATACATCTGATATAGGATACAGTTATTATCTTCTTGTGTTTGCTTGCGTTTTTTGTCTTTTTATTTATGCCTTTTTATTTATGTGAATGAGTAACGCCTACATGCGCCGTTATATCCCATCGTCAACTGCACTAAAATGTTTTGAAGCGTCCGTACGACATTTAAGTTTCACAAAAGCCGCGGAAGAGTTGCATCTCACTCAAAGTGCCGTCAGCCGTCAAATTCGTAACCTTGAAGAATTCTTGTCACGAGATTTGTTTATTCGTCTTAATAAACGCTTGGTGTTAACCGGAACGGGCGCGGCTTATTACAAAGAAGTGGTGCCGTTACTAGATGGGATGGAAAATGCGTGTTTGCGTATGTTGCATCGCGAAGATGAAAAAACCACTCTGACTATTTCAGCTTTGCCTACCTTGGCATCTTATTGGCTGATGCCACTTCTTGCAGAATTTCAAACCGCTCACCCACAATTTCAAATTAAGGTTCGTTCCTTAGACGATGCCGCTAAGATCGATCCAGAAAGTATTGATATTATTTTGCATTATGGTGGTGATCATTGGCCTCGTGCGATTTCTCATCAATTGATGAAGGAAAAAGTGGTCGCGGTGGTCTCACCTGCGTTATTGAAACGAATTGCTAATAAATCCACTGAGTCATGGCGAGTCGAAGATGTCACCTTATTCCCTTTTCTGCATTTATCATCCCGAATCAATGCATGGCCTGACTGGATGGTAGCGCAAGGCTTAGAAAGTGGTTCCTTTGCTGGGGCGTCTTTCGCGCATTTTCATATGTTGCTTGAAGCCGCGAAAAACAGCATGGGCATTGCGATTATGCCCACAATATTGGCGGAACGTAGTCTACAGAATGGCGAACTGGTAGCGCCTTTTGGTAGCGCTGTCTCGACCCCCCATGAGTACCTTTTGTCGTACCCAGTTGATAAAGCAGATCTTGAGCAAGTAGTGATTTTTCGTGACTGGTTACTGACAAAACGAAATGAGGCTTAGTGCGTGATTAGTGAAATTAATAGTCTGAATAGCCACGCTACTCTGTAACTAAATTACAAGCCTGTGATAGTATCAAGTCATACTCATGATCAATTTACGGGATAGATTAACATGAACAAAAAAACCACAGCTCTCTTCATCCTTGACGGATGGGGATACAGCGAAACCTCTACCTCCAATGCCATTGCCGCAGCTAACACGCCTAACTGGGACGCGTTGTGGAATGGTCATCCGCATACACTCATCAAAACGTCTGGCTTAGCGGTCGGGCTGCCTGAAGGCCAAATGGGTAATTCCGAAGTGGGGCACATGAATTTAGGTGCGGGTCGAGTGGTTTACCAAAACTTTACTCGTATTGGCAAAGCCATTGAAGATGGGTCATTTTTTGAAAACCAAGCCCTAGTGAACGCAGTGGACAAAGCGGTTGCTGCAGGTAAAGCGGTGCATATTCTTGGTTTGTTATCCGACGGTGGTGTTCATAGTCATCATGAGCAAATCATGGCGATGTGTGAATTGGCTGCAAAACGTGGTGCCAAAGCGGTTTATGTGCATGGTTTTACCGATGGCCGAGACACACCACCACGTTCCGCTCAAACCCCACGAGCTGAGTTAGAAGCAAAATTGGCCGAGTTGGGTGTGGGTAAAATCGCGACGCTAACAGGACGTTATTTTGCTATGGACCGTGATAATCGCTGGGATCGTGTACAAACCGCTTACGATGCTATTGTGTTAGGTAAAGGTGAGTTTCAAGCGGACACGGCAGAGAGCGCGATTCAAGCCGCTTATGATCGTGATGAAAACGATGAGTTTGTCAAAGCGACTGTCGTTGGTGACGCGGTACCAGTTCAAGATGGCGACGCGATGATTTTTGCTAACTTCCGTCCGGATCGTGCGCGTCAATTAACGCGTGCTTTTACCGATGCCGACTTTGATGGCTTCACTCGTGCCGTTTATCCAAAACTGGCAGCGTTTGTGACTTTCACTGAATTTTCATCGGATATTAAAGCAGATGTGGCGTTTCCGCCTGTGGCGTTAACCAATACCTTGGGTGAAGTGCTAGCCAAGCATGGCAAAAAACAATTACGCATTGCCGAAACCGAAAAATACGCTCACGTGACGTTCTTTTTTAATGGTGGCGAAGAAGCTTTGTTTGATGGTGAAGAACGTGAGTTGATCCCGTCTCCCAATGTGGCGACTTACGACCTGAAGCCTGAAATGAGCGCACCAGAAGTCACAGACAAACTGGTTGAAGTCATCACAGCGGGCAAATATGACACCATTATTTGTAACTTTGCCAACGGCGACATGGTGGGGCACAGCGGTATTTTTGACGCCGCCGTTAAAGCCGTAGAAGCGGTAGATGCTTGCTTGGGTCGAATTATCGAGGCGTTGAAAGTGAATGGTGGTCAATGTTTGATTACTGCCGATCACGGTAACGTAGAGCAAATGTTGAGCGATGATGGTTCTCAGCCCTTAACCTCTCATACGATTGGCCCTGTGCCTCTAGTGCTGTTTTCTCCTACGCAAGGTTTGGGTATCAAAGAAGGGGCATTGTGTGACCTTGCCCCAACGTTACTCGACATGATGGGAATGGACAAGCCAGCAGAAATGACAGGTGTGAGCTTGCTCACACGGGCATGAGGCGGTAATGGTCTTACTATTTCGTAGTTTGCTTTTGTGTTTGTGCTTGCTGCCCAGCTTAGGTTGGACAGCAGGTGAACCGCAAACGCCTGAAGAAGCCAAGCAACAAATACAAGCGTTGCAAAAAGATTTGCAAAAGCTCAATAGCTGGCTAAAGGATTTAAAGTCTGAGCGATCGGATGTAGAGAAGCAACTTGAAGGCAAAGAAAAAGACATTCAGGCACTGCTTAAAAAAATCCAAGAAATTCAGGAAAGCTTAAAAAAAGGTGACGAGCAGCTGGGCGAATTAAGAGTCCAGCAGCGTTCCCTTCAGCTTAGTATCCAACAGCAAAATGAACAAATAGCCGCCCAATTAAGGGCGGTTTATCGTTCCGGTAATGAAGAAAGCATTAAGTTGTTATTAAATGGAAATACCTCTGAAGAAGCGCAGCGTTTAGTGCAATATAATCGCTATTTTTCTACGGCAAGGCAGTCCTTGATCAACGGGTTTGTGAATGAGGTGAACGATCTCAGTTTGGTTGAAAATAGCATTCGCAGTCATCGAGCCCAACAAGCCAAAGAAGAGAGTCAGCTTAAAGAAGAGCGCAGTCGCCTGCTAAGTCAACAAACTGAACGCCGTAATTTATTGGTAAAGCTTGATCAGGATCTAGCCCAAGGCGATAAACGTTCTAAGCAATTATTGCAGGATCAACAGAACTTACAGGACATGCTGCAACGCTTAGAAGAAGCACTGGCGGATGTGAAAATCCCTGATCAAGATGTGCCTTTTTCATCCCAACGTGGCAAGTTAGTGAGGCCGTTAAAGACGTTGGCGACTTTGCCCACAACGGGCAGTATCAATTTGGGTGGAGTGACGCTTAGAGCGAAAGAAGGCGAGCCTGTTCACGCTATATTTTCAGGGCGTGTCGTGTTTTCTGACTGGATGCGTGGTTTCGGCTTTCTACTCATCTTAGACCATGGTGATGGCTATATGTCACTGTACGGTTATAACCAAAGTTTATTAAAAGAAGTAGGAGAATGGGTGGGAGCCAATGATACTGTCGCCATGGCTGGCAGTACTGGTGGTCGTCCGGATGCTGCTTTATTTTTTGCAATTCGCCATAATGGTACGCCATTAAAACCACTTTCTTGGATAGATGCTGGGTAACGTGCATGACCGTCCCAGTTCCGCTGCTAGTAAAAAAGTCATAGGAAGTAATATGATCAATATTTTGCGTCAACGAATACCCGTTTTGTTTATGGTGCTATTGGTTCAGCCGGCTTTTTCTGCGGATACTAAACAAGCATCTAAATTGCCTACTGCCGAGATTCAATCCTTTGTTGAAACCTTCGAAACCATTCGCGAGGGTTACGTTGAAACACTGTCTGATGAGGACATACTTCATAAAGCGCTAAAAGGCATGGTCTCTGGTCTTGATCCGCATTCCGAATATTTTACGAAAACAGAATTGGCCGATTTTAATGAGCTGACCTCTGGTAATTATGCGGGCATTGGTGTTGAAGTCGAGATGAAAGACAAGCGATTGACCATAGTCACGCCTGTGGATGGCTCCGCTGCTGCCGAGGCTGGGATTTTGCCTGGTGATGTTATTATCAAAATTGATAATACGTTAATTACTGACTTGGGTATGCAAGATATTGTGACGCTCATGCGTGGTGAAGTGGGTTCTACTGTTTCGCTGGATATCGAGCGAGACGGTGAAATTAAACATTACGAGTTAACACGTCGTTTGGTTGAAGACGCCAGTGTGACGGCTAAGTGGTTAGACACGGGAATCGCTTATTTTCGCATCAGTCAATTCCAAGGTGATAGCGACATCGAGTTTTATGAAGCCATCGATAAACTCGCAGCACAAAGTAAAATTCAAGGGGTTGTCTTAGATTTGCGTAATAATCCCGGTGGTGTTTTGCAAAGTGCTGTTGGGGTGGTAGACGCTTTTATTGATAAAGGTATGATCGTTTATACCAGTGGGCGTCATGAGATGTCGAAAAGTCAGTTTAAGGCCACTGCGAAAAATACAAAATTTAAGCAAATTCCTGTTGTTGTTATGGTAAACGATGGCTCTGCGTCGGCGTCAGAAATTGTTGCTGGTGCTTTACAGGATCATCAGCGTGCAGTGGTGTTAGGCACGGAAACGTTTGGTAAAGGCTCTGTTCAAACAGTGGTTCCCTTATCCAATGGTGATGCGGTAAAATTAACCACCGCCTTATATTACACGCCAAATGGTCGTTCTATCCAAGCTCAGGGTATTACGCCCGATCTGATTGTGCCACAAGCGACATTAACCTTTGATAAAGACCCGTTTTTGGTGAAAGAGTCTGAGCTAAAAGGGCATTTAGGAAATGGTACGGGCGGTAAAGAACGAACCAGTGCGGACGTTTTGTCCGATATTGGTGAATTGGCAAAAACAGATTTTCAATTGTTTCAAGCGGTTACGATTCTGAAAACCTTGCCTAAATTAGTGCAGAAATAGCGATCTGTTTTTCACAAATGTATTGTTGGGGTAAAGACTCCTTTGTTTGATATTAAGAAAGTGTGGTTGCTTGCAGGGTTTTTATTCGCCTTGTCTGGAGGAGTCTATGCATCGGAGGCTGATCCTGATTATCTGGATGACTCTTTGGCGGACAAGCGACATGTTGTCGAATCATCGGATGACGTGAGTGCGTCAGAAGAGGGCATGGTGGCGTCACAGGAAGGTGTCATGGTGGTGTCAGACAAGACGCCTTCCGAGAAAGAGCCGATCATTTTGCCAGAGCATTTGGGACCGGTGTTGTTAGAACCAGAAAACACAACTGAGACTCGTGTGCCATCTGATTCTTACCCTTCCATTTTACAAGATCCGCAAGAGGCGCCATGGAAACCTTCTATTGCGCCTTTGTTAGATGTCCCCGTTCTGCTGGATGTCGTCCCTAATGAGAGCCTGCTTTCAGTCCCTAAGCCTGTTTCCACTGATTCTCCGAAAAAAATAATCACGCCGGCCAAAATGTTAGCGGTTGACGTGCACCCCAAAATGCCACAAATAGCGATTTTGATTGATGATCTTGGTTACAGTCGAGATGGCATGGAATCGTCTTTATTGCTACCAACTGAAGTGGCATTAGCGATTCTGCCAAGTACGCCTTTTGCTTTGCAAACCGCGCTGACCTCACAGAAACAACGCCGCATTACGCTTTTGCATGCGCCAATGGAAAATCAGCGAGAGTTAAAACTTGGTCCTGGTGGTTTGTATGCGAGCATGACGGAAGAGGAATTAAAAAGCACGTTAAGCAAAGATTTGGACAGTTTGCCTGGTATTCAAGGGGTAAATAATCACATGGGCAGTTTGTTAACCACTAAGGTCCACTCAATGGAATGGGTCATGGAAACGTTAAAAGACCGATCCTTGTTTTTTATTGATAGTTTAACCAGCGCTCAAAGTGTGGCGAAAAAAACCGCACAAGAATATGGGTTAAGAACGGTTGGCCGGGACGTATTTTTAGACAATATCCGCACGGAAGAGGCGATTGATAAGCAATTTTCTCGTCTCATAAAACTGGCTAAACGTCATGGAAGTGCTTTAGCGATAGGGCACCCTTATCCAGAAACCACGGCATATCTCAAGAAGCGTCTAAGTGATTTAGAGCGAGATGGGGTTCGTTTAGTGAGGATTTCTGAATTATTGGTCACTTCTCCTCCTTCTAAGCCGACCACGTCTGAAACAAAATAAGCGAAAAGCTCCGATTTTTAATGAAGTCGGAGTTTTTTGATAAAAAAACCGAGTTTTTATCAATTTATTATTGGTTTTTTGTACTAGATTATATTGAGTGTGATTTTTCACAATAGGCCTAATGACATCATTTTTTGCCCTTTCTTTTTGCCCGCTAATATCTTGCGCCTGCTTGGTGCAAATCTCCTTATCGAATAGTTTAAAAAACCATAAATTTAAATAATTCTAGTGATTTATTTTGTATTTTTTTTGCGCCACAGAATTTCTCCTAGGTTATTTGTAATATTTATCTGCACTACTATTGACCAAACTTTAGACTGATATTAATGTGTAGCTTCATTCCAGTGCACATTTTTTGGATAGTTGCTGTGAAAGTTCCATATTTTCTGCTTTTTCTTTGGGCTTAAATTATTGGAACGCTTCTTGCTTTTGAATAATAACGATAAAACACAAAACGAATAGAGGCTTTTCTTATGTCAAATGCGGTTGTTAGAAAAACATTAATTTCTCTTGCTGTTGCTGGTGCGGCGACGCTGGCTCAAGCGGATGTCGTTATCGGTGTCGCGGGTCCTCATACTGGTGCTTATGCGGCCTTTGGTGAGCAGTTATGGAAAGGGGCTGAAAAAGCCGCTCAAGACATCAATGCCGCAGGTGGCATCAATGGTGAAATGATAACATTGGTGAAAGCGGACGATGCCTGTGAGCCAAAACAAGCGGTGTCTGTGGCCAACCGCCTAGTTGACTCCGATGGCGCTTTAGCTGTGGTGGGTCATTTCTGTTCCTCTTCTTCTATTCCAGCGTCCAAAATTTACGAAGAAGCAGGTGTTATCATGGTAACACCTGCCTCTACGAACCCAACGTTAACAGATCAAGGTTTACCAAACGTTTTCCGTGTTTGTGGTCGTGACGATCAGCAAGGTGACGTGGCTGCCAGTTATATCGTCGATAAGTTAGGCGCTAAACGTGTTGCTGTCATCCATGACAAAGACACTTATGGTAAGGGTCTAGCTGATGCAATGAAGTCCACACTGAATGCTTATGGCGTAAACGAAGTCATGTACGAAGGTTTGACGCGTGGTGAAAAAGACTTTAACGCCTTGATTACTAAGATTCGCTCAGTCGATGCAGACGTTGTGTACTTTGGTGGACTTCACTCTGAAGCCGGTCCATTGGTTCGTCAACTACGTGAACAAGGTTCTAAAGCCATCTTCATTTCAGGTGATGGTATCGTATCCGATGAGTTTGTATCTGTTGCCGGTTCTCCAGAATACGTAGATGGTGTATTAATGACATTTGGTGCGCCACCAACGTCTTACCCTTCTGGTGCTAAAGTAATCAAAGAATTCCGCGATGCAGGCTATGAGCCAGAGGGTTACACGCTTTACTCATATACCGCTATGCAAGTCGCTGTTGCCGCTTTGGCCAACAATAATCTAGATCCGATCAAAGGTGCCGAGTGGCTTAAAACGCACTCTGTAGATACCGTAATGGGTAAAAAGGACTTTGATGAAAAAGGCGATTTGACCGTTTCCGACTACGTTATGTACGAGTGGGATGCTCAAGGTAAATATAGCGTAGTAGAGTGATTTTTACGCTAGTTGTTATTTTTTAGGCATAACTAATACATGTTTACTGACCAAGGATTGTGTTGGTAAACATGTTCTTCCTGTTCAAAAATCCCCACGAGGTCTTACGATGGATATCGTTCTCCAGCAGTTGGTAAACGGTCTTACCCTTGGCTCTGTTTATGGGCTCATTGCGATCGGTTACACCATGGTGTATGGCATTATCGGCATGATTAACTTCGCCCATGGCGATGTCTACATGGTGTCTTCTTATATTACTGCGATCGCTATTGCACTGATCAGTGCCTTGTTAACCTTTTTAGGTTTTGAATCTTTTCTTGTTGTCATAATCGGCACGCTCTTTTTAACGATTGTCGTAACGGGTGCTTATGGGTGGGTGATTGAACGTGTGGCTTATCGTCCATTGCGTAATTCCAGCCGCCTAGCCGTATTGATCTCGGCAATCGGTATGTCTTTGATATTGCAAAATTATGTACAGTTAAGCCAAGGTGCAAATCAACAGGGTGTTCCCACTATGTTGACTGGCGCGTTGCGTTTTCACGTCGGTGATGGCTTTGTACAGATTACTTACATGAAAGTCTTTATTCTTATTGCCGCTTTTGCTGGCATGGGGATTCTGACTTACGTTATTCAAAAAACCAAACTGGGTCGTATGTGTCGTGCGACTCAACAAGATCGAAAAATGGCCTCAATTTTGGGCATCGACACCGATAAAATTATTTCAACTGTGTTTGTTATTGGTGCCACAATGGCAGCGTTGGCTGGTGTTTTGATTACGCTGGACTATGGCGCGTTCGATTTTTATATTGGCTTCATTATCGGCATTAAGGCTTTTACTGCGGCGGTTTTAGGCGGCATAGGTTCTTTGCCTGGCGCCATGCTAGGTGGACTGATTCTGGGTTTATCTGAGGCCTTGTTTGCTGGGTTAATTAGTTCTGATTACAAAGATGTTTTCTCATTTTCTTTGTTAGTTCTCATTTTGATTATTCGCCCAAGTGGCCTTCTCGGCAAACCTGAAGTGGAGAAAGTATAAATGAGCCAATCTGTCGGAATTAATTTTAAAAAAAGTAGTATCGATGCCTTAATCGCTGGTTTTATGGCCTTGATTTTATTCGGTCCGATTGTCGGTGTGGTGTTGGATGGCTATAGCTTCAATGCTGAGTTCGACAAAGTGGCTTGGATGGTGTTGGTGGTTATCATTGGGCGCTTTGCCATGTCTAGCTTTTTTCAAACAGAAAAAGGCATCGCCATGGCGTTCCGTTATGCCAACAGCAATGATGGTGCGACGGTGCTGCCACCAGGGCATAAATCCAAAATGGTGTGGATTATTCCTCTGGTGATAGCGATTGGTTTGCTTGTGCCATTCATCGCCTCAAAATATGTGTTAACCGTCGTGATTCTAGGTTTGATCTACGTCTTGCTTGGCTTGGGTCTCAACATAGTCGTTGGGCTTGCAGGCTTATTGGACCTAGGTTTTGTGGGCTTTTATGCTATCGGTGCTTATGGTCTGGCATTGGGTTATGAAAATCTAGGGCTGGGCTTTTGGTCTATGTTGCCAATAGCGGCCCTAATGGCGGCTATTGCCGGCGCGATATTGGGTTTCCCCGTGTTGCGTATGCACGGTGATTATTTGGCGATTGTGACCTTGGGTTTCGGGGAAATTATTCGCTTAGTGTTAACAAACTGGGCTTCTTTCACCCACGGTCCAAATGGTGTATCCGCACCGATGCCAACCTTTTTTGGGCTAGAGTTTACGCGCCGGTCAAGAGACGGTAGCACGTTTCATGAGTTCTTTAATATTCCCTACGATTCTGCGTATCGATATATGTTTATTTATATCGTCTTGTTTGCTGTCGTATGGGCTGTGCTCTTCATCAAACATCGTCTGGTAAAAATGCCAATAGGCCGTGCTTGGGAAGCGCTTCGCGAAGACGAGATAGCGTGTCGTTCACTGGGTTTGAACCACGTATTAGTGAAGCTTTCTGCTTTTATGCTAGGTGCTTCCACTGGTGGCCTAGCGGGTGTGTTTTTCGCCACTTACCAAGGTTTTGTTAACCCTTCTTCTTTCACCTTTTTTGAATCGGCACTTATTTTAGCGATTGTCGTGTTAGGCGGAATGGGGTCCACATTGGGGGTAGTGATAGCGGCTTTCTGTTTGACCGTGTTGCCTGAAATGTTAAGGGAATTTGCAGAATACCGTGTTTTGATGTTCGGTATTTTGATGGTGGTGATGATGATTTGGAAACCTCGAGGTATTGTTCGTGTTACGCGGACTGGTTTTGCTGCGAGAAAAGGGGTAGTGAAATGAGCCAAGAAAATGTTTTAGCAGTAGAAAACTTGGTGATGCATTTTGGTGGTATTAAGGCGCTGAATGATGTGACGTTTAATATTAAGCGCGGATCGGTATCTGCTCTTATTGGTCCAAATGGCGCTGGCAAAACCACGGTATTTAACTGTCTGACGGGCTTTTACAAAGCAACGGGAGGCAAGATTATTTTGTCTGCAGGTGGCAAAGAGACCAGTATTATTAAAGTACTGGGCGAGCCTTTCCAGATGACGGATTTTTTCTCTCCGGTTGCCTTTTTTTCTCGTCTTAAATACAAGATGTTTGGCGGCTCGCATTTGGTAAACCGTGCGGGTCTGTCGCGGACATTTCAAAACATTCGCTTGTTTAAAGAAATGTCTGTGGTAGAAAATTTGTTAGTGGCTCAGCATATGCGCGTCAATCGCAGTCTGATCGCGGGGATTCTGAATACGAAAGGCTACCGAAAATCTGAAGAGGAAGCGCTAGAGCGTGCTTTTTACTGGTTGGGAGTGGTTGATTTAGTGGGATCCGCCAATCGTTTGGCGGGAGAGCTTTCCTATGGTCAGCAGCGCCGTTTAGAGATTGCTCGTGCTATGTGTACGAACCCAGAGATTGTTTGCTTAGATGAGCCTGCCGCAGGTCTGAACCCTTCCGAAACAGAAGCGTTGACAAAAATGATTCGTGTATTGCGTGATCAACACAACACGACGGTACTTCTCATTGAACATGATATGGGCATGGTCATGGATATTTCTGATTACATCGTCGTATTGGATCATGGTGAGGTCATTGCCAAAGGAGGCCCTGACGAAATCAAAAATAATCCTAAAGTGATTGCGGCGTATCTTGGTGCAGAAGAAGATGAAGAGGTGACACTATGACTACTTTAATGCAGTTTAAAGACGTCGATGTGCATTATGGTCCAATTCAAGCATTAAAGAAGGTGTCTTTGACGATCGATGAAGGTGAAATAGTCACCTTGATTGGGGCAAATGGCGCGGGCAAGTCGACGCTTTTGATGTCTATTTTTGGGCAGCCGCGTATTTCTTCTGGTGAAATTATTTACCGCGGCGAAGATATTTCGCAAAAATCGGCCCACTATGTGGCGTCCAACGGTTTGGCTCAATCCCCTGAAGGGCGCCGTATTTTTCCCAGTATGTCGGTAGAAGAGAACTTGCTGATGGGGACAATACCGATAGGTATGGAGCATGCGGAAAAGGACATGCAGCGCATGTTTGAGATGTTTCCACGTTTGTTAGAGCGTCGCAATCAGAGGGCATCAACCATGTCCGGCGGCGAACAACAAATGTTGGCGATTGCCCGTGCATTAATGAGCCGACCCAAATTGCTGTTATTGGATGAGCCTAGTTTAGGACTCGCACCGATTATCGTGAAGCAGATTTTTCAGATCCTAAAAGACGTCGCCAGTACTGGTATGACGATCTTTCTGGTCGAACAAAATGCGAACCACGCCCTAAAACTGGCGAATCGCGGTTACGTTATGGTGAACGGTGAGATTAAGATGACAGGTACGGGTGCCGAGCTTTTGGTGAACCCAGAAGTGCGAGAAGCCTATTTGGGTGGGCACTAGACGGTAAAACAAAAGACTTGGTGTTATCGCGATTACATACAAGGCCATACTTCATTCACAAAGAATGTCGTATGGCTTTTTTGTTTCATCATTTGAATTGTGGATAAAAAAGGCGTTTTTACACAGAAACTGTATGGATGAGCCAATACAGTGTGCGTTTTAATCGCTAAACACGAAACAGTTGGTCTGTTAGGATGTCTCTCACTTGAGAAGGTTTTGATGCGCCGCCTAAAGGGGCATGATAAATGGCGTCTATTTTATCCCCAAAATAGGCGTGTACTTCTTCCGCGCTAAGGGCTGGCTCCAGTCCTGCGGGGTTCGCTGAAGTCGACACGATTACCCCTTGAAACGCCTGACAAAGGCGTTGCACAGGTAGGTGTTGAGAAAGGCGAATAGCAACACTCTGATGCTCTCCTCTTACCCAGCTGGGTGTAATATGTGTATCAGGCACAACCCAAGACGTGGGTGTGTCGTTCACACTGATCAGGCGCTGTGCGGCATGAGCGTCTAGGGTCTCGAGCCAAGGTGTCAACTCTTCTTGTGCACCAGCAATCAAGATTAGCCCTTTTTCTTCCGGACGCGATTTTAACGTCAAAATACGTCTTACCGCTGCTTCGTTAAAAGGGTCACAACCCAATCCCCAGACTGCTTCTGTTGGGTAAGCAATGACGCCGCCATTGCGGATAATGTCAGCAAGTTCAGAGGTAGAGGTAACAAGATGCATAAATTCAGACTCAAACGACTTTATATAAGGGATTTTTAGAGACACTAACACACGCGAAACATCACACAATGATCTTTTGCAGAACGCAGGATTGTAGCGGGATTTTTGCTGTCGGGCTAGCAAGCACTTTCTCTTGATGCTGGATTGAGTAAGCAATCCAGCTAAAAAAGAAAATGCTAGCTGCAGACATTAGCAGGAAATTATTCCATGGCTTGAATTTTTGTCTTTATTTCTTCGATCTTGCTGTTGACCACTTTTTCTAAATGTTCCAACTCTTTGATCAAATCTTCTTTAGTGGCTTTGCTTTCATGTTGTTTGCCAACAATCTTTTCTAGCTCTTCCATTGCACGTAACACAATGAGAGACGGTTCTTGTACTTGTCGATAAGTTTGTTGACCGCCATCGGCTAGAACAGTTTTGGTTGAGCGACCAAATTTAAACTTTTTGCTTTTAGGTAGTAGAGACCCTTTTTCACGACGGTAATAAATTTTTAATACGTCGTGTCCGCCTTCGTAACGCAAAGTAAATTTTTCAATGTCCTGTATGCTGGTGATACCCATGGACTGAAGTGTTGGATACATAACCATTTTCCCGTTTATTAGTGATCATTTAATAGTCTTTAATTAGTAGGGGATTGTGTCGGTAAAAGCAAGTCCAAAATAGTGGAAAACGGAGATAATGCAGGCAAATCATGAATAGATTGACCTGCATTACTTTTTTCATCGGGATGTTTTAATCTTCGTCGTGTTCCGCGTGGTCAATGTTTAGCTCCTTGATTTTTCGAGTCAAGGTGTTGCGTCCCCAACCCAATAACAACGAGGCGTCTCGTCTGCGTCCACCAGTATGGGCAAGAGCGGTTTCGATCATAATTCGCTCAAACTTTGGTACAGCTTGATCTAGAATGCCTTTTTGCCCTGTGGCTAGGGTGTTATCTACCCAGTTTTTAAGCGCTTCTTCCCATGAAGCAAAAGGTTGTTCATGAGGAACCGCGGCAAGTAGTTCAGGGGGCAAATCTTCCACCAAAACTTCACGGCCAGACGCCATAACGATTAACCAGCGGCAGGTGTTTTCTAATTGGCGAACGTTACCAGGCCAGTCAAGTTGAGTCAGATAGTTTTCTGTTTCTTTGGTCAGCTGCTTTGGCTCAACGGCTAGCTCTTCTGCGGCGCGACTTAAGAAATGACGGGCTAATTTGGGAATATCCTCGCGTCTTTCTGCGAGTTTAGGTAAATGAATTCGAATGACGTTTAGGCGATGAAACAAATCCTCACGAAATGATCCTTTCTGTACCAGATTTTCTAGGTTTTGGTGGGTGGCGGCGATGATTCGAACATCCACTTTAACGGGAGTGTGACCCCCCACTCGATAAAATTCACCATCCGCTAGGACGCGCAGCAGGCGGGTTTGCGTTTCTGCCGGCATGTCACCAATTTCGTCCAAAAAGAGAGTGCCGCCGTTGGCTTGTTCGAAACGACCGCGACGTTGTGTATTTGCCCCTGTGAAGGCGCCTTTTTCATGACCAAATAATTCCGATTCAATTAAATCGTGTGGAATGGCCGCCATATTAAGAGCGATAAAAGGATTAGCAGAACGAGGACTGTGGGTGTGCAAAGCCTGTGCGACGAGCTCCTTACCTGTTCCTGATTCACCGTTAATTAATACAGTAATATTCGATTTTGCGAGTCGGCCGATAGCACGAAACACTTCCTGCATAGCGGGTGCTTCACCGATAATTTCTTTGTCTACCTGCGGCTCGGCTTCAATTTCCATATTGTCCGTGCTAGGTCTGGCATTACGGTGGTGCAGCATAGCGCGTTTAACAAGACTGACGGCTTCTTCAACATCAAATGGCTTAGGTAAGTATTCAAATGCCCCACCTTGATAAGAAGCGACGGCACTTTCAAGATCAGAGTGTGCTGTCATGATGATGACAGGCAAATAGGGATGATCTTTTTGCAGTTTTTCTAACAGCTTTAAGCCATCCATACCCGGCATACGGATGTCACTGATAATGGCGCTTGGCTGTTCTTTATCAATCATATTGACAAGATTTTCAGCTGAATCAAACAGGCGACATTGAATCCCTTCTTGTTCTAACGTTTTCTCTAGTACCCAGCGAATAGAGCGATCGTCGTCAACAATCCATACGGTTTCTTCTGGTGTCATGAGTGTTTCTCCTGGTCTTGGACTGTCGTCTCAATGGGAATTAATATATTAAATTCGGTTTTTTTCGGGTAACTGTTGCATTCAATAATGCCATGGTGCTGATGAATAACGGATTGCGCGATAGACAGCCCTAAGCCTGTTCCATCGGCTCGTCCGCTGACCATGGGGTAAAAGAGGGTTTTGAGAATGGCTTCTGGAATACCTGGGCCATTATCAATAATGCTGATTTTGCATACCAAACGATGACGTTTAGAGCCGATGGTGAATTGGCGTAATGCACGTGTCACCATATGAATGGTTTTATGGCGGTTATCTTCATCATCCATCAGTGCTTGCATGGCGTTTCTGGTGATGTTGAGTAAAGCTTGTATAAGTTGAGATTCATCACCAATTAAGTCTGGAATGCTGGGGTCATAATCTCGAATCAATTCAACTTGGTTATCGGTTTCAACCGAAATGAGCTGTCTTACGCGTTCAATCACTTTGTGAATGTTGAGAGGTTTGTTTTTCGGCAGTTGTCGTGGCCCTAGGAGTCGGTCAACAAGGTCACGTAAACGATCTGATTCTTCAATGATGACCTGTGTGTAATCGTTCAATGCTTCGTCGGTGAAGGCGCGACTGATTAACTGTGCCGCCCCACGGATGCCTCCGAGTGGGTTTTTGATCTCATGTGCGAGTCCACGGACCAGCTCTTTACTGGTTTCATGGTTGGCAATGATTTCGTCTTCCTGCGAAATCCGTTTCATCCTGTCCCTAGGATAGAGTTCTATGATGATGCTTTCTGTATCGTTAGAGGTTCCCATGATCGGTGTGACGGTGTAGTCACAAAAAAGCTTTTTATTGTTATGACATTCTATTTCTGCTTCACGCTTAGTAAATGGATGGCCTGATTTGATAGCAGCGTACAGCGCTTGAATGCTGTCTTCGTCTTCGCGAAAAGCCGCACCTAAATCATTGCCATAAATTCGACGACGGCTGACAGCAAGTAACATTTCAGCAGCAGGATTTAAATATTCAATCTCTAGTTTGTCGCTCAGCTGAATAACGGCGGTAGATAAATGGTCGATTAATAAGCTATACACAGTATGTGCCTCATCTGTTGACTCCTGCATTTTTGTTGCTATTTAAAGTCTGCTTTTTCTATACGCTAGATTAATTGCAAAAAACGAACCAACATTGGGCATGATAAAACGGCTTGTTTGTTAAGGTTTTTATGTAAAGAAATTAATTTATAGCACCATTATAGTGCACTTGAATGGTCGCGTTTATTTTTGGGCAAAAAAAATCCGAAATATGCTCAAAAAAAAGCCTCGAACGAGGTCGAGGCTTTATGGTATTCGGATGCCTTTTGAGCTTACGCGCTGTAGTACAATTCAAACTCAAGTGGGTGAGTTGTCATAGACACACGGCGAGCTTCTGCTGTTTTCATAGCAATGTAAGCATCAATCATGTCGTCAGAGAATACACCGCCTTGTGTTAGGAATGCACGGCCTTCGTCTAGACATTTAAGTGCTTCTTCCAAGCTGCTTGCCACAGTAGGAATCGCCAATGCTTCTTCTGCTGGTAGGTCATACAAGTCTTTGTCTGCTGCATCGCCAGGGTGAATCTTGTTTTTGATACCATCAATACCAGCCATCAACATAGCAGCGAATGCTAGGTATGGGTTAGCGGTTGGATCAGGGAAACGCGCTTCAATACGTTTGCCTTTAGGGCTCGCAACGTATGGGATACGGATAGACGCTGAACGGTTGCGAGCTGAGTAAGCTAGCATAACTGGTGCTTCGAAGTGAGGCACAAGACGCTTGTAAGAGTTCGTTGAAGCGTTAGTGAACGCGTTCAACGCTTTAGCGTGCTTGATGATACCGCCGATGTAATAAAGCGCCATTTCAGATAGGCCAGCGTATTGGTCGCCAGCAAATTGGTTTTGGCCATCTTTCCAGAAAGATTGGTGAACGTGCATACCAGAACCGTTATCGCCAACGATTGGTTTTGGCATGAAAGTCGCTGTTTTTCCGTAAGCGTGAGCTACGTTGTGTACGCAGTACTTAAGGATTTGAACTTCGTCGGCTTTTTTAACGAGAGTGTTAAATTTAACACCGATTTCGTTTTGTCCAGCCGTTGCCACTTCGTGGTGGTGTACTTCAATAACAAGACCCATACTTTCCATAGCGTTACACATAGCGCCACGAAGATCGTGATGAGAATCAACTGGTGGTACTGGGAAATAGCCGCCTTTTACGAAAGGACGGTGGCCCATGTTGCCGCCTTCAAATTTCTTGTTAGAAGACCAAGCGGCTTCTTCAGAGTTGATCTCTACAGAACAACCTGACATGTCAGTTTTCCATTTTACATCATCAAAAATGAAGAATTCTGGCTCTGGACCGAAGAATGCTGTGTCGCCAAGACCTGTTGACTTAAGGAACTCTTCTGCGCGAAGGGCAACAGAACGAGGGTCGCGGTCATAACCTTGCATGGTAGAAGGTTCAATGATGTTACAACGAACGATAACCGTTGATTCTTCAGTGAAAGGGTCGATAACAGCGGTATCATCTTGAGGAGACATGATCATGTCGGATTCGTTAATGCCTTTCCAGCCAGTAATGGAAGAACCATCAAACATCTGACCGTTTTCAAAAAACTCTTCATCTACCGTAATAGCTGGAATAGTTACGTGTTGTTCTTTACCTTTAAAATCGGTAAAGCGAAGGTCAACCCACTTCGCGTCATGCTCAGCAATCAAGGCAAGGGTCTTGTTTGACATAATTGTTCTCCAGTCGTAGTGAAAGCGAAATTACTTTTCGTTTATAGAGTGCTTCAATATAAAGCGCCATTTGTCGAATATAAAGCATAACTTGTGCCAGAATTTTGTGCGGTCTAATAAACCCTTATATTACAATAGGATAACCATTTTAAATTTTTCAGTGCACTTATTGGTTGCCAAAAAAGGGCTTTAAAAAAGTCATAATGTATTATTTTGGTGCGATAAGGTGTGTCTTTGTTCATTGTTGGTGCGTTTTTGGTGTTTTCGTATCGAGACGCTTTTCTTTATAATATTCGTCTGTCTTTATAATCTCCGGTATGAATTGCATCTCCTATGAAATTTATTGTTAAGTTCTTTGCAGAAATCACTATCAAAAGTCGTCCTGTTAGAAAAGCGTTTATTAAGCAGCTTAAGCACAACATTAAGTTGGTGCTTAAAAAATATGACTCTGATGTGATTGTTTCGGGTAATTGGGACTTTATTGAGGTGTTTTCAGATAGGGAGGAGCGACGAGAAGATTTTATCCAGGCACTGTCCAACATTGCTGGCATCGCGCATTTTCAATATGTTCGCGAATTCCCGCTGACAGATCTTGATGATATTGTCGAGCAAGCGGCTGCTTCTTATGGGGATGTCATTAAAGGGGCTGTGTTTGCGGTTCGCGTAAAGCGTGTTGGTCAGCATGATTTTACTTCCATTGATGCGGAACGATACATTGGTGGTTGCTTGAGAGCTCGTTGTGGCGCTCTGGCAGTACGCTTAAAAGATCCTGAAGTATTGGTGCCTATTGATATTCGAGACAATCGAGTGTGGATGATTGAACAGCGAGTTAAAGGTCTTGGAGGATACCCACTTGGCTCCCAAGACCCTGTGTTATCATTGATGTCAGGTGGTTATGACTCAACAGTGAGCTCTTATTTGACCATGAGCCGTGGTTTGAAGACGCATTTTTGTTTTTTTAATCTCGGTGGCGATGCCCACGAAATAGGTGTTAAGCAAGTATCCAATTTTATTTGGGAAAAATACGGCTCGGCATTAAATGTGAAATTCATTACCGTACCTTTTGAAGCGGTTGTCGGTGAAATCTTAACCAAAGTCGACAATTCCGAAATGGGCGTTATTTTAAAACGCATGATGTTACGTGCTGCTTCTCAGTTAATGAAAGAGGTGGGGGCGAAAGCCCTAGTCACGGGGGAAAGTGTGGCTCAGGTATCTAGCCAAACGCTAATGAACTTAAAAGTGATTGATCAAGTGACGGAAGAATTGGTGTTACGTCCTTTGATTACCACGAATAAGCAGGAAATAATTGATAAGGCGATTGAGATTGGTACGGCTCCTTTTGCGGCCAGTATGCCGGAATTCTGTGGTGTTATTTCTGTAAAACCAACGACACGAGCAAAAATGCATCGTGTTGAAAAGCAAGAAGCCAATTTTAACTTTGAGGTTTTGGAACAGGCCATAGCGAATGCAAGCATTGTATCCATCCAGAATGTAATGGACGATGTGGCAAAACAATATCAAGGTGATGTGCCTGTGGTCCGCATGCCGGTTGGTGACGAAGTCATTATTGATATTCGCCACCCAGACGAAGTAAGTAATCGTCCACTAAAAGTCAGTGGTCGGCCTGTTAAAGCCATCCCCTTCTTTGCCTTAGAATCTAGCTGGAGCGATTTAGAGCGAGAGGTGACGCATTTATTGTATTGTGGCAAAGGTGTTATGAGTCGAATGCAAGCGTCTTATTTATTAGGCAAAGGGCACGGAAACGTAGGGGTCTATTTGCCCTGAATTTAACACTCTTACAAACGGTAGCATTTGTGTAGTAAAAAAATGTTATGGTTTATATACGCATGTGTATTATCGCTCTATTGAATTATTTAGAGGACTTTTTTTGTCACTTTAATGGGATATTGATCAATATAAGAGTATAATTGCGCGAATTTTACCCCGCACCAAGATTCGAGACGCTTGAAGGGCATACCTGTTCGTATCAAGCGGCGTTACATCTTTTTGCTCACGCTAAACGCAGAGAACTATAAATGTCTAATGATATCAATAAGTTACGTAACGTAGCTATTATTGCCCACGTTGACCATGGTAAAACAACCTTGGTTGATCAGCTATTAAGCCAATCTGGCACATTGGATCGTAAAGATCAAGGTTCTGAACGAATCATGGATTCTAACGACCAAGAAAAAGAACGTGGTATTACTATTTTGGCGAAAAACACGTCAATCATGTGGCACGACTACCGTATTAATATCGTAGACACACCTGGACACGCCGATTTTGGTGGTGAGGTTGAGCGTGTATTGTCTATGGTTGACTCTGTACTTTTGTTGGTTGACGCCGTTGATGGCCCAATGCCACAAACGCGTTTTGTAACGTCAAAAGCGTTTGAGCGTGGCCTTCGTCCTATCGTTGTTATCAACAAAATTGACCGTCCAGGTGCTCGTCCTGATTGGGTTATGGATCAAGTATTTGATTTGTTCGACAGCCTTGGTGCAACAGAAGAGCAGTTAGATTTCCCTGTGATTTACGCGTCTGCTATCAATGGTATTTCTGGTAATGATCCAGAGAACATGGCAGAAGACATGACACCGCTGTACCAAATGATTGTAGACAGTGTGCCTGTGCCAGATGTTGACCCAGATGGTATGTTCCAAATGCAGATTTCTGCATTGGATTACGATGCTTATGTAGGCGTTATCGGTATCGGCCGTATCACACGTGGTAGTTTGTCTCCAAACCAGCAGGTTGTTGTTAAGTCTGCCGATGGTAAAGAGCGTAAAGGTAAAGTACTAAACGTGAAGGGCTATCATGGTCTAGCACGTGTTGATACCGATAAAGCCGGTGCAGGTGATATCGTTTGTATCACGGGTATTGATGGCCTAAGTATCTCTGATACCTTGTGTAATCCTGATTGTGTGGAAGCATTGCCAGCCTTGTCAGTGGATGAGCCGACGGTTAGCATGACCTTCATGGTCAACGATTCTCCTTTTGCGGGTAAAGAAGGTAAATTTATTACCACTCGTAATATTGCAGATCGTCTTGATCGAGAGCTTATTCACAACGTAGCATTGCGTGTTCGCCAAGGCGAAACACCGGATAAATTTATTGTATCTGGTCGTGGCGAGTTGCATCTTTCCGTATTGATTGAAAACATGCGTCGTGAAGGCTTTGAGATGGGGGTTTCCCGTCCTGAAGTGGTTCAAAAAGAAGTCGATGGCAAAATCCAAGAACCTTTTGAGCGTGTCGTTATCGACGTTGAAGAGCAGCATCAAGGTTCTATCATGGAAGAGCTTGGTTTGCGTAAAGCGGAATTGACCAACATGGAACCCGATGGAAAAGGCCGTGTGCGTCTTGAATTCATGGCGCCTTCTCGTGGTCTAATCGGTTTCCGTGGTTTGTTCCTAACACTCACTTCTGGCTCTGGTATCATGACCAGCGTATTTGATCATTACGGTCCGGTAAAAGACGGTGATGTGGGTGGCCGTCAGAACGGTGTGTTGGTCAGCATGGTGACGGGTAAAACAGCCGCGTTTGCTTTGTTTAACCTACAAAGCCGTGGTCGTTTGTTCTTGGGTCACGCGGTTGAAGTATACGAAGGTCAGGTTATCGGTCTTCATTCACGCGATAATGACTTAACGGTTAACCCAGTTAAGGGTAAGCAGTTAACGAACATGCGTGCCTCTGGTACGGATGAAGCTTTGACCTTGACGCCACCGATTCGTCACACGCTTGAACAAGCACTTGAGTTTATCGAAGACGACGAGTTGGTAGAAGTGACGCCAGTCAGTATTCGTATTCGTAAAAAACTATTGACTGAAAACGAGCGTAAACGCGCTGGTCGTAAGTGATAGCGATTTTTGAAAAGGTATGAAAGTACCCTTTACAAAGAGCAGCAGCAAATGAATTCATGCAAATGAATTCGTGAGCGACAGAAGCGCCTTCGGGCGCTTTTGTTTTTTCTAAACTTTGTTAAAGTCAGGTGTTTTATTTAGCTGGGTAAGTATTAGTAAGTAAAGGGAGATAGGGATGAAAGTCTTGGTACAGCGAGCGTTAAAGGCGAGCGTTGTTGTTGATGGTGACATCATCGGCGCAATTGATCATGGTCAGCTAGTATTGGTCGGTATTGAGAAAGGTGATACCGAGACGGACACTCAAAGGCTGGCTGATAAATTGTTGAAGTACCGTATGTTTAGTGATGAAGAGGGCAAAATGAACTTAAATGTTCAGCAAGTCTCTGGTGGTGTCTTGTTGGTATCGCAATTTACCTTAGCGGCTGACACCAAGAAAGGTTTGCGTCCTGGCTTTTCGACGGCTGCTATTCCAGAAGAGGGAGAGCGCTTGTTTAATGACTTTGTGAATAAAGTGCGTGCTCAATACAGCAAGGTTGAAACAGGGCGCTTTGGGGCCGACATGAAAGTCTCTTTTACCAATGATGGCCCTGTTACCTTTATGCTTGACTAAGCCTTATATTTGATTGATTTACGGACGATTCAGTAACTGGTAAACATGATAGGCACTGGCCACATCGGCAAGGGCAGTGCCAACCGACTTAAATAAAGTGGTTTGGCTGTTGTTGAGTCGACCTTTTATTGTCCCATTACACAGCTGCGCAAGTTCACCTTGAAGGTGATCTTCCTTGATGCAGGCCTCCTCCAGTGGGATTAAAATATCCCCCGCTTCGTTTAATACATTCAAGAGGCTATCGACAATGACATGTGACATTTTAACGGTAGCGGAGTCGCATTCTCGACAGTGCCGATGGTGATTACCCACTAGATCTATATGAGTGCCAGCGGCAAGAGAAGCGCTTTTAAATAAGGGGGTTGGGCTGCCAGTGGCGCAACTGATGATATCGACGCCAGTAATCACCTCTTCGTAATGCACACACACCTCTACGTTAAGGTCAGGGCGAATACGTTTGATTTGTTGTTGTACCTTGCGCATTTTCTCTTCTGAGCGACCATGAACATAAATGGTATGAAGTGGTCGAACACTGGCATGGGCGAGTGCCATATAAGGCGCTAATTCTCCAGTGCCAAACAAGAGCAGTGTGCAGGCATCTTTCTTTGCCATATAGCTTGCAGCCAGAGCCGATACAGCCGCGGTTCGCCAATACGTTAGACTGGTGCCATCGACAAGGGCAAGCGGTGCGCCAGTTGGTCGAGAAAACAGTAACACTTGGGCGGCGACAGTGAGGCGTCCTTTGTCTGGGTTTTCTGGGTAATGAGTGAAGGACTTTACGCCCAATACTTCTTCTGTCCAAGCGGGAAGAACCGCAAACGTATCATGCTTATCCGCCGAGCCGCCGGGCAAAGGGTATATTTGTCTTTGTGGCATTCCAAAACTCTGCTGGAATGTTGTTTCAATCGCAGGAATCAGTGTCTCAAAGCTCAACACTTGGTTGACAGCATTCGCATTTATTATCTGCATAGCGGAAAAGCCTCTCAATATACGTTGGGTTATTCATCACAATAGCACTCTGGCATGAATCGATGAAGGCTCGTTTTGTTGAGAGAGGGCGGTGATATAGAAAAGAGCACCTAAACTCAGTCTAGGTGCTCTAAAAAATGATGCGTAAGTGTGAGGCTTTACTGAGTCGACTGAGCGCTTTCGCTTTGCTCTTCGCTACCATCAACAACCACTTTAACAGTGCGCCCCGCCAAAAGTCCCAATTCAAACAACAGCCACATAGGTATGGCGAGCAAGGTTTGCGAGAAAATATCAGGAGGCGTGATCAACATGCCAACAACAAAACAGCCTAGAAAAATATAAGGGCGTTTTTTTGATAACGCTGCGACAGTGGTTACACCTGCTTTGATGAGTAAGTAGGTGGCAACAGGAATTTCAAATGTCACACCAAACGCAAAGAAGAGTTTGAGAACGAAATTTAAATAATTATTAATGTCGGTCATGACAGTGACTTCACCAGGCCCTACGGTAGTGAAGAAGCCAAAAATCAATGGCAATACAATATAATAAGCAAACAACACGCCAGCATAAAAAAGGAAGATACTGGAGACGAGCAAAGGAATCGCAATTTGTTTTTCGTTCTTATACAAGGCGGGTGCAATAAAAGACCAAGCTTGGTACAAGGTGTAAGGCACGGACAACAAAACAGCGACAAAGAATGTTAGCTTTAGAGGCGCTAAAAAAGGCGAAGCGACTTCTGTTGCTATTAATGAGCTGCCAGGAGGTAGCAAAAGTCGTAATGGTTCAGACACAATAAGGTATAAGTCGTTGGCAAACGCATACAGACCAACAAATAAAATCAGTATTGCTAAAACCGATTTTAGTAAACGATTTCTAAGCTCGAGAAGATGAGCAACCAATGGGGCTTGATTTGAAGAATCTGTACTCATAATGCGTCACATGTCCGCGTATAGTTTGTCAAAGTTCGTTCCGTTAAGGGCGAGATGTGGTTTCAGGCGTTTTCTCTGTATGGCTGGCCGGTTGATCGATCTCTGTTGCTTTGTCTGCTTTTGGTTTATCTGATAACGGTGCTTTTTCTGCTTCGATGTTCGCTTGAGCGTCTTTATGCTCAGCAACAGGTTCTTGAGTTGCCATGGGTAAAATCGTGTTTTGAATCGCCCGTTCCTCTTTTAAAAGGCGTTGATTCGTTTCACTGATTTTTTGCTGCAGTTCCTCTTGGTCTAGCTGAGCATTAATTTCCCTTTGTACGGAATTAATGCTGCGCTTGATTTTACGCACCCACAACCCAGCCATTTTAGCGGCATGAGGCAAACGTTCGGGGCCGAGTACTAATAGGCCTACGACGAAAACAACCAGCAGTTCAGAAAAGCCAATGTCGAACACAGCTTAGGCGCTCTTATCGTCTTTTTTGACATCAGCATCAATCACTTTGTGCTGGGCGACTTTGTCATCTTCTGCTTTGTCGTCTTTATCAACGGCTTCTTTAAAGCCTTTTACGGCACCGCCTAGGTCTGACCCAAGGTTTTTAAGTTTTTTGGTGCCAAAGATAAGGATTAGGATGGCTAATACGATCAAAAGTTGCCAAATACTGATTCCACCGAACATATTTTTCTCCCGTTTTTATTTGTTACGATTGGCTTTTTCGTCTAAGCCAGACAAGTTGAATCGACGTGCTAATTCATCCAATATCGCCTCTGGGCCAATATCCAAATGAGATAGCATGACAAGTGTGTGAAACCAGAGATCTGCTGTTTCATAAATCAAATCAGACTTATCGCCAGAGATGACAGCGTCTTTCGCAGCAATGATGGTTTCAATGCTTTCTTCGCCTACCTTTTCTAGGATCTTATTTAATCCCTTTGCGTGTAGACTAGCAACATAAGAAGAATCTGCGGCGGCGGTTTTACGTTGTTCTAGAGTGGCTGCTAACTCAGCCAATACATCGGATCTCATTATAATCTCTCGAATGTTACGGTTTTAAGACAAGTAGGTAAAGGCCCACAAGAAATAAGCCTAGACTAGCTATATCAGCGGTTTGTAAGTGTTCTAGTGACTCAGGGTCTGTCACCATCCAAGCGCTTGCCAAACTCAATATGCCCAATAAACGAAAGGGGATATTTTTACGTCCTTTTTGTAATTCCTTACTAAGCTGCTCAATGGCTTGAGTTTGTGCCTGCATACGTTCTTCTTGATGAGACAGTTGTGACAATGCCGTATAAATCAGGTTAGGAATTTGTGGTAATTGGCCAGCCCACTGTGGTGCTTGTTTGCGCACTTCTTCCATGACACGTTTTGGCCCCATTTGTTCACTCATCCATTTTTCTAAGAAGGGCTTTGCCGTTACCCATAGATCCAAATCTGGGTACAGTTGACGCCCCAAACCTTCTATGTTCAATAACGTTTTTTCCAATAAAACCAATTGCGGTTGTACTTCCATGTTAAAGCGTCGTGCTGTTTGGAATAAGCCAATTAGCACTTGGCCAAAAGAAATGTCTTTCAGTGGTTTAGCAAACATGGGTTCACATACACTGCGGATAGCCGATTCAAAGGCGTGTACAGGAGTGCCTTTTGGTACCCAGCCACTTTCCACATGCAGTTCGGCGACTAAGCGGTAATCACGCTGAAAAAAGGCCAGAAGATTTCGTGCTAAGTAGCTCTTATCAGCGTCGTCTAGGCTGCCCATGATCGCGCAATCAATGGCGATATATTTCGGTTTCTTAGGGTTACTGACGTCAACAAAAATATTACCGGGATGCATATCAGCATGGAAGAAACTGTGTGAGAAAACTTGAGTGAAAAATATTTCAACACCACGTTCCGCCAAGCATTTCATGTCCACATTGGCTTTGTTCAGGGCCGCGATATCGGCAACAGGAATGCCTGAAATACGTTCCATCACCATGACATTGCGATGACTGAAATCCCAATACACTTGCGGCACATAAAGCAGATCGGAGTGAGTAAAGTTACGCTGCAATAAACCGGTATTGCCAGCTTCTTTGGCAAGGTCTAGCTCATCTAAAATCGTGTATTCGTAGTCGGTTACTACCTCTACTGGTCGTAAACGACGACCATCGGCGCTCATATTCGCCACAAGATGGGCTAAGGTGTAAAGCAAACGAATGTCTTTGCTAATGGTTTTTTCGATATCAGGGCGAATGACTTTCACCACCACTTCTTCGCCGGAATGCAACGTCGCCGTATGAACCTGAGCAATGGAGGCGGAAGCTAATGGGGTGGCTGAAAATTTAGCAAACAGTTCGGAAACTGGGGCTTTTAAATCTCTTTCAATAATGGCTTGAGCGACATGGCCCGGAAAAGCAGGCACTTTGTCCTGAAGCTTGGCCAGTTCATCAGCAATGTCGTCATCCAGTAAATCACGCCTAGTGGATAAAATTTGTCCGAATTTCACAAAAATAGGGCCCAGAGACTCTAGCGCCAGTCGCAGTCGCTCACCTCTATTTTGCTGTGCGCGTTTGCGGCCAATAGCGCACACAGCGCCAAGCGTATAACGAACGTACCAAGGCAGTAGACCAAAAGGAATAAAGACATCAAGGCGAAATCGAACGACGGTAAATACAATACGCAATAAGCGAAAAACACTGGTTAACATAACTAGAATTTAAATCCTTTATGAAGCGCAACAATGCCGCCGGTTAAGTTTTGGTAACTGGTACGCTCAAAACCAACATCATCCATCATGCTTTTTAGCGTTTCTTGGTCCGGATGCATGCGAATGGACTCAGCAAGATAGCGGTAACTGTCTGCGTCATTAGCGATCAACTTACCCATGGCTGGTAGCAAACGGAAAGAGTATTGATCGTAGACTTGTGATAAAAGTTCGGATTCAGGCTTAGAAAATTCAAGCACCAATAAACGTCCACCTGGCTTTAATACACGGTACATAGAGGCGAGTGCTTTGGATTTATCCGTCACATTGCGTAAACCAAAGGCAATGGTAATGCAGTCAAACGTATCGTCAGGAAATGGCAGCGCCTCGGCATTGGCTTGGACAAATTTAACGTTACCGACCACACCTTGGTTAGCAAGCTTATCACGACCGACTTTTAGCATAGAGTCGTTGATATCAGCGAGAATAACCTGACCTTGTGTGCCTACAAGACGAGAAAATTTAAGTGTTAAATCCCCCGTTCCGCCAGCGATATCAAGAACGCAATGCCCAGCGCGGACACCAGATTGACTAATAGTATGACGTTTCCAGAGGCGATGGATACCACCGGACATCAAGTCGTTCATGATGTCGTATTTTGCGGCTACGGAGTGAAAAACTTGTGCGACCGCTTTTACTTTTTCATCTGTCGGAATTTCTTTAAAGCCAAAGTCAGTGGTTTTTTTCTGATCGTCTTGCATAAACTACTTCATCCTACTGGCGTTATCATGCGCCATATTCTTTATTTAAGCGGTTATTGTAACCGCGTCGGCAAGGCACGGGTACTGCTTTATTTTATCCGTATTATTTATGTGCCATGACTTTATTTCGTCCGGCTTCTTTCGCTAAATAGAGCTGTTTGTCGGCTCTTGAGAACAAGGATTCTGGTTCTTCGTGAGTATGTAATTCCGCCACACCTATTGATACGGAGATAGAAATGGGTTCACCTTGCATATTAAAAGGGGCCTTGGCAACCGCAAGGCGGATGGCGTCTGCGCGTTCTATGGCTTGAGCGAGCGTGGTGTTGGGAAAGATAATAACGAACTCCTCACCACCATAACGAAATATCATATCAGCCTTGTGAAGAACACTGCGTATTTGTTTTGGTACCAGCCTAAGGACTTTGTCGCCCGCTAGATGCCCCCACGTGTCATTCACTTTTTTAAAATGGTCAATGTCACAAACGGCCAAACAAAGTGATTTTTGGGTTTTCTGTGTGACTTTGCACAAGGGCAAAATGGTGTCTTGGTAGGCCGTACGGTTCGGTAAGTCTGTTAGGGTGTCTGTCATCGCTTGGGCCAGTTTTTCTTGTAATAACGAGCGCAAGGATACCGTGTCTTTTTCCATCCGGGTGACTTTATTTTTAAGTAATGTGATGGACTGGGTGGCATGCTTTTCTTGCTCGACCATTTGGGTTTTGTATTCCGTCATGGTGTTAGAAATGGTCGATAATCTGTCATTAATAATGTTTTTCAGGCTATCAAGATCATCGGCACTGTTGACAGCTTTAGATGTGTCGTTCACTTGTTTTTGTAGCGTTGAACTAAATCCTTCACGGCTTTCCGATAAGGATTTCTGTGAAAAGTAGCTGCTGGAAATAGATTCGTTGATGCTCGCCAGTTGCTTATTGAGTTGATTAAGGTAATTGGTCAGACTTTCTTGGTTTTTGCCAATCGCAATCATAATCAGGCTGATAACTTCGTCCAGCAAGGTCGGTAGTTGCTGTAAATTATTATTGCCGAGTAGGGCTTTTTTTAAGTCGACAACGTCTTCGTCGTAATGACTAGGCAGGGATAAATTGTTCATGAGGCCTGCCAAAGTATGGCTAATTTGCATCATGATGTCTTGATCATTTTTTTGTGAGTCGCTTGTGCTACGGTTTCGATTGAATAAGCGTTTAAAAAACGAACTGCGTGCGGGATCGACTTCAGCTTGATTGAGGGTGTTTTCTGCTAGAGTAAGAAAGCCTTTTAACAGCTGAGGCCATTGCGAAGAAGACTGCCAATGTAAACGTATTTGCGCTTCGAGTTGCTTCTTTTCGTTTTGGGGGACGCGTTTACTTTCTTGCCTTTCAAGGAGGTTGATAAGTTCTTCTAAGGCGATTCGAATTTGTCTGGCTCGGTTTGCTAATGCCTCGTCGCTTTGAATTAATAGAGGCTCTGCATTGTTAAGAACCTCTTGTATCTCTTCAGCATTGGCGCCTTTGGTAATGGCTTGCCGTATTTGGCGTACGACGGAATCAAGTTTTGGGTCGTTTCCTTCAGCCAGCATACTGGTTCTAGAAACCGCTTTGCGTAACACTTCAATCAGTTTGTCACTGGATGATTCCGTCATATTGCCTTATGTCCTACTATTTTTGACGTTCTTGCTCGATTAAGAAGTCAACCACTTTAAAAATGTTTTCATTGCCATTGGCGCTTTCTGCACTGACTAAATACTTACCATTGACAATAATGCCTGGAACGCCACGTGCGCCGTAGGCACGTATTTTTGCATCGGCTTGGCTTAGGCGACTGTTGACGGCAAAAGAGTCATACTGTTTACGGAAGTCATCTTCGTTAACACCGTAGTCGGCAAAAAAGCGTGCCAACGCGTCTTCTGAGTTTAGATTACGGCGCTCAACATGGATAGCATTAAACAGGTCCGCACGAATTTTATCTTCCATACCAAGGAGATCAGCGACATAAAAGGCTTTTGCGTGTGCTAACCAGCCACGTCCAAAGACAGCAGGCAAGTATTTGAAGTCAACATCGCTTGGCAAGTCTTTTTTCCATGCTTGCACAAGAGGCTCTAGGCTGTAGCAGTGTGGGCAGCCATACCAAAAGATTTCGGTGACTTCGATTTTATTTGGATCACTGGTTCTCACAGGGGTTTTGATGGTTGTATAACCATTACCATCACTGTATTCCGCAGCTGATGCAGAGAGAGGAATCAGTAAAGAAAAGATCAGTGCTGACAAAAACTTTATCATGGAGTGCTCCTAGTTATATCTATTTATAAGGTATTCATACATGATGCACAGAATTTCAGCAGAATACGATTCTATCAGGGCTCTAGCGCGCTGATTTTCCAGTAAGTTTACATGAAATTTACACACGTCTCCTTTTGCTTTGAACAACATGGCATATCATCGTGTTTGCTGGCATTATATACAGCAAATGAAATAAACCTAAATGCCAATTCGAATCTACTGATGAATATCAACTTATGACCCCTTTTGACTCTACTTTCCAATCCGCACATTTTATTAAAAGTGCTGAAAAACTTTCTCAATGTCCTTTAGACCAAGGTGTCGAAGTGGCATTCGCAGGACGCTCGAATGCGGGGAAATCTACCGCCTTAAATACCTTAACGAATCAACGTAAGTTGGCGCGTACGTCTAAGACGCCCGGTCGAACACAGTTGATTAACTGTTTTGGGCTTAATGTTGATGATCGTCGTCTTATTGACCTTCCTGGTTATGGTTTTGCGAAAGTGCCGATAGCCATGAAAAAAGTATGGCAAGCGCACATGCAAGACTACTTGATGAATCGTCGTTCATTAGCGGGCGTGGTATTGGTGATGGATATTCGTCATCCACTGAAAGAGTTTGATGAAATGATGCTCGACTGGGCGAAATCTAACCGCATGAAAGTGCATGTGTTATTAACTAAGTCTGATAAGTTAAAACGTGGGCCAGCTAAATCGACCATGTTGGCTGTACAGCGTGTGATTAAAACATTGGGCGTTGATGGTTCAGTACAGACTTTTTCTTCTTTAAGTGGTGATGGTGTCGATGAGTTGCGCACGAAACTGGCAGAATGGTTAGTGCTTGATAATCTTGAAGATATTCCAGTATCACCAAACGCTTAATAAAACAAAAATGTTGGCCTAAATGCCGACCTACACAAAATTATGTAGGTCGGCATTGAGGCCGTCAAAAACGGGTAACGCCAAACCAAATTCCTCGACGCGCTAAAGCCACGATCTACAATACACTCATTGTGGTGTTAAATACGCCGCTAGGAAAGTATCAAAGTCCACTTCATCCGCGGCTTCAATGGCTGCTTGGTCTTGTAAAGAGCGTTCTGCTTTGTCCATAAACTCACGAGTCAGTTCCTGTGTTAATGGGCAAGCCATCCATTGAGCTTGTTGTTCTTTTGACAACGCCAACATGGCACTTTGATAGCCTTGTTGTGCTTTGCAACGCGCTAACAATTGCGCAGAAGGCAGTTGGGTTTCGTCAGCCAGTTTCTCTTTTTGGATCGCTACTGCTTGCTGATAGGCTGCATTGCCTGTTTTTGCCGACAAGAAATCCGCAACTTGGGTCAACTCATCAAGCATCTGCTCGGCTTTGTGACGCAATTTAATCGGGCCTTGGCCAAAATCAAAGTCCATCTCTAAGTCACGACCATGGGAAGCAATTTCTTGCTGCATTTTACGCAGTTGTTTGCATTCTTCACTGCCAAGATGCTCGTCGCCACGCAACATGCAGTAGAGCAAAAACACATCAATAAAATACAAGGTAGACGATTGCATACCGATAGAAGAACTTGGATCTAAGTCCATAATGCGCACTTCAATGTATTCAACCCCTCTTGCATGCAAGGCGGCGCTTGGGTGTTCGCCAGGTTGCGTAACACGTTTTGGACGAATATCACTGTAATATTCGTTTTCAATTTGCAACAGATTGCTATTAAGCTGACGATATTGCCCGTCCACTTTTACGCCGATGTCTTGGTAACGTTGATACGGTGTGCGTAACGCATTTTTGATCGTACTGATATAGGTATCGACTTCGTTATAACAGACGTACAGATCGGCTTGGGCTTTGTTTTGATAGCCAAGATCGCTCATACGAAGTGACGTTGCCTTCGGACCAAACCACGTGTGCTTTTCAAGCGATGTTAAACTGTCTGGCTTTTTGGGTAAAAAACTGTCGTCGATGGCCGGAGAGGCCCCGAATAATAATGAAAGCATCCAAGAGCTACGGCGGAAATTGCGAATCAAAGCGAAATAACTATCAGATTGGAAGGCTTGTTTTTCGCTGGCGGATAATGTCGTTTTGCCTTTGTGTTGTTCTAAAAATAGCCAGAAGTCTTTGTCAAAGGAAAAGTTATAGTGCATACCCGCAATGCATTGCATGATGCGGCCATAACGATTGGATAAACCTTCACGGTAAACGCGTTTTAGTTTGCCTGTGTTGGATTCGCCATAGTAGGCAATCGGCACATCATCATTACCAGCAAGGTAACAAGGCATACTCGCGGGCCACAAACATTCGTCTTGTTGGAATAGCTCATGGTTAACTAGATTGTGAATGTCTTCTAGCTCCTTGATGACCCCTTCCACACTTGGATGAACGCCTGTGATAAATTCCATGAGAGATTCAGAATAATCCGTGGTAATGGAACTGTGAGTCAGTGCTGAGCCTAATGTTTTTGGGTGGGGCTTATGAGAAATGCGGCCCTCAGTGCGATCAACTCGCAACGCTTCACGTTCCACACCACGGTGGAAGGTGAGTGCTGATGTTGTCGCGGCTTGTTGGCAGTGGACTGCCAACGCTTGCAAAGCATCGGATAAGGTGGTCAAGAAGTCTTCCTTCTATTGAATAAGGCCAAATTTAATTTGCAAGGATTGTACTCGGCAGAGCTTATTCGCAGCAAGCAAGAGATACTCTGTGCGCATTAATTACAGAATTCATGGCCTGTGTTTCTCTTAAGTGTGTTCTAGATCCCTTTGGCGAAGGATAAATCAGGTCTGAAATTCATAAACGTGACCTAAATCCAATATTTTGGTGAGTTCATCCAACGCGGTACGGCTTTCTATTAGCAGTTGAGGGTCCGCCAAATCCTGTTCGTGCAGTTCGTCTCGATAGTGTTTATCTACCCAGATATTTAAACGTTCAAACAATGTGTTGTTCATGATAGTGGATGGATTAATCGCCGCTTGCTCAGTTTGCGTTAAAGCAACGCGAAGTCGAAGGCAAGCTGGACCACCGCCGTTGCTCATGCTTTGTTTGAGGTCGAAAACTTTGATTTCATTAATCGGTGATTGGCCTGCAACTAGGCTGTTTAAATACGCCCAAACGGCCGGATTATTTTCACATTCACCGGGTACCACCAGCACCATATCGTCATCGCCACGGCTGAGTAGTTGGCTATTAAATAGATAAGACTGAATGCAGTCTTGAACGGACACAGCATGGCTTGGTACTTCAATCAGGTGCAATTGCGATGCCCTATCGCCCCACGCCTTGAGTAAGTCTTGTTTCATTTTGGTCGTGTCTAAGAACGCTTCTTGGTGGTAAAAGTGTGCGTTGCGATTGCCAACCGCGATCACGTCATTGTGAAACACGCCAGCGTCAATAACGTCGGGATTTTGCTGAGCATAAACCACTTGATTCGCCGATAAGCCGTGACGACGAGCAACCGCTTGCGACGCTTCTAACGTATGGCGCGCAGGGAATTTAGCTGGTTTGGCCGCGTTGTTATTAAAGGCTTCCATACCATAGACAAAGAATTCAATGCCTTGCTCGCCATACCCATGACAAAAACGCGTATGGTTGGCCGCCCCTTCATCGCCAAAATGATCAACACTGGGTAAAGCGGGGTGATGGGCGAAGTATTGCTCGTCTCTAAACGTTGCTCGTAAAATTGCGCCAGTGGTTTCGTGCTCGATGGAGCGGTGGAATTTATTCACTAAATTTGCCGGTGTAAAATGCACACGTCGGTCACTGGTGTCGCCACTTGGTGAGACGGTTGCAGCATTGGCGGTCCACATACAGGACGCAGAACTAACCGCAGCAAGCAGCTTGGGTGCGTGTTTGGCAGCTTGTTCTAATATATTGGCATCACTGCCAGAAAAACCCAAACGACGTAACGTTGGAATGTGTGGACGTTCGTGGGGCGCGAGCACGCCTTGCACAAACCCCATATCCGCTAGGGCTTTCATCTTGACTAGGCCTTGCTTGGCGGCGGCTTTTGGGTTGGATGGGCGTGCGGAGTTATTCAACGACGCGACGTTACCAAAAGATAGGCCGCTGTAGTTGTGGGTTGGGCCCACTAAACCGTCAAAATTGGCTTCTGTCGCAGTGTTCATAATGGCCTCTTGTTATGCCTGAATTTAAGTTGCATCTGAATTTAAGTTGTCTATTTTGTTCTAGATAGAGCTCTAAAGCGTGATACCGTGTCCCAGTTTTTCTGGCATGGTTAAGCTGTCGGCTTCGATGCTGGCAACGGGGTAGGCGCAATAATCGGCGGCATAGTAAGCGCTGGCTCTGTGGTTGCCGCTGGCGCCTGTACCACCAAATGGTGCATTACTTGATGCGCCTGTCGTTTGGCGGTTCCAGTTGATAATGCCTGCTCGGCTATGCTGCAAGAACCATTCGTATTCGGTCGCATCGTCGGACAAAATACCGGCCGATAAGCCAAATTTTGTGTTATTAGCGATGCTCATGGCTTGATCCAGCGAGTCATAGCGAATCACAGTCAGCAATGGTCCGAAATATTCTTGATCTGGAAGCGCGTCTAGCATGTCGGTGGCATCGATAATGCCTGGTGTAACAAAGCCCGTTTGGCGATCGCCGCGGGTCATTTCTAGAATTGGAGAGGCGCCTAATTTGATCAGTTTTTGGTAGGCTTGCAGTAAACCGTCCGCGGCTTGTGCGGATACTACAGGGCCCATAAAAGGCTGTTCGTCAGCGTCAAAGCGATCAATTTTTAGCGCTTTGGTTGCCGTTACTAAAGCGTGCAAAATGGCATCGCCTAGCTTGCCTTTAGGCAATAATAAACGACGTGCGCAAGTGCAGCGTTGTCCCGCAGAAATAAACGCCGATTGAATGATCTCATGTACCGCCGCGCGTTGATTCGCGACTTTTTCAGACACCAACAAGGGGTTATTGCCGCCCATTTCTAAGGCTAAGATTTTGCCCGGATGCCCAGCAAAGTCTTTATGTAAAATGTGACCAACTTGAGGGCTGCCGGTGAAGAATAATCCGTCGATTTCTGGGTGGTTTGCTAAGGCGACGCCCGTGTCGCGCTCCCCTTGAAGCAAATTAAGCACGCCAGCGGGTAACCCCGCTTTTTCCCATAGTTGAACAATCACATCCGATGTCGCGGGAGCCTGTTCGCTGGGCTTAAAGACCACTGTATTGCCTGCAATCAGCGCTGGGACGATATGGCCGTTTGGCAAATGCCCCGGAAAGTTATAAGGACCAAACACCGCAACGACACCGTGTGGGCGATGGCGTAGTCGCGCTGTGGCACCCGGCATCGGCGTGGTTTTTTCCCCTGTCCGTTCGTGGTAAGCCTGTATAGAGATGGCGACTTTACCGACCATGGCGGCGGCTTCGGTACGGGTTTCCCAGATTGGTTTGCCTGTTTCTCGGCTAATTGCTGTGGCAATCTCTTCGCTGTGCTCTTTGACGAGTGTTGCAAAGGTGTCAATGATGGCTAAACGTTCTTTTAAAGGGCGATTGGCCCAAGCAGGAAAGGCAGCGCGAGCGGCTTTCATCGCCTCATCTACCTGATCTGAAGTGGCCGTGTTAGCTTGCCATACAAGACTACCATCCGCTGGGTCGATAGAGTGCAATAGCAAGCCTTCGCCTGCGACCCATTGTCCATTAATATAATGTGCTTGTTTCATGGTGCTTCTCCTTTTAAAGGTGCCCGATTAATGTCCTGAATAAGCTGATAGTTCGACAATGCGTACGGGTTCTTTATTGATAATGCAAAGGCTGTCTGCTTCTTCTTGAGTGAGAGTCATCGCACTCCCCGGAGGTATGGATCGCTGGATTAAAATGCAGCGGAAATCTTTTACTTTGGCATTCGACACAAGGTAGAAACAGCCTTCATTTGGTGTGTTGCAGAGTCCCTTAGGTTGGCCAATGTTGGCCAGACAAAGACGACTATCGCGCACCGCACGGATATCTTGGACACGAGCTTCTAAACTTGGGCCACCGTCAAAAATGTCCACATAGTTTTCGTAGCGAAAGCCTTCTTGTTCTAATAAGCGACGAGCTGGAACGGTGTTTTGGTGAACTTGTCCAAGTACGTCTCGAGCCGCCTGCGGCAGTAAGTTCACATAAACAGGATTATTGGGCATTAGCTCAGCGATAAATTGCTTGTTACCTTGGGCGGTTAATTCATCCGCTTCCTTGAAGTCAATGGAAAAAAAATGACGACCAAGGCTTTCCCAAAAAGGCGATACACCGTTTTCATCACTGACACCTCGCATTTCCGCGAAGACTTTTTCCGTAAAACGTTCAGGAAATTGCGCCATGAACATAAAGCGCGCTTTTGACAGTAACTGGCCGTTTTTAGAATGGCGGTAGTTTTCTTCTAAAAATAAGGTGCAAATTTCGCTGCAGCCGGTGAAGTCGTTATTGAGTATCAGCGTCGGAATGGCATTGTGAACGCCTAATTCTCTTGAAGCATGGGTAATGGTACCGAGGTGATAGCTGTAAAAGGGCTCGTCTAAACCAACGGTTGCCAATATGCCACAGGTGCCGACAATGTCTCCTGTGGTGCTGTCTTCTAGCACCATTAAATAGTCTTCATTGCTTGGTGATACAACATTTTCTTTGGCAAAAGAGCGTATGGCACCGTCAATTTTTTTTTGCAGTACGGCTTCGTCCGTGACCAAGGAGGTAAAACCAATGCCTGTCTTCTCCGCGAGTCGATAAAGTGACTTTAGGTCATTTTGACAGATAGGGCGTATGACCATCATGATGAGTATCCTTTTTTATAATTGAGCGCTGTTGGCGGCGCAAAAATCTTTATAGATTATTATTGATATTATAGAGCGACCCATTGGATTCGGCTTCCAGAGGAGATGCCCAATTCGTCTTGAGTGGTTTTCTCCAGTGCTAATCCCGCGACTTGTGGCTCAGCGGAAGCGGCCGTGACTCGGAAGGTGTCCAGATGTCCTGCTGAAATAAGATGCATCGGGCCCTTACTGCTTTCGGTCAGCGTTAACGCTTTGCCCATTTTTTGCTGGGCGATAGTGTGAAGGCTTTCTGTGCGGGCCTCTATGGTGGGTCCAGCATCAAAAATATCCACGTAACCACGGAATTCGAAGCCTTCGTTGAGAAGAATGTCAGCACTCTGACTGGACTCTTCATGGACGACACCTATGACGTCTTGTGCGGCCTCAGGCAAAGTTGGCACATAAATCGGATAGCGTGGCATTAATTCAGCGATAAAGTGCTTGTTACTGACCCCAGAAAGATAGTCTGCTTTTTTAAAGTCCATGGTAAAAAAATGTTTGCCAAGCGCATCCCAAAATGCAGATTGACCTTGCTTGTCATTTTCGCCACGCAGTTCGGCAAATAAACGTTTGGTAAAGCGTTCTGGATAGCGAGCAATGAACAGCAATCGTGCTTTGGACAACAGGGACATGGCGGTCGGGTTCTGGTGAGCTTTATCGACCACCAGTGCAATGAGTCTGCTTGTTCCACTGTAGTCATGGCATAAAAAAAGGGCCGGAATGCGATTATGAATTTGCAGCTGTGGTGAGGCATGTACGACTTCGTCGATGCGATAGCTGTAAAATGGGGTGTCAACACCCACCATGGCATCAATCCCACAACAACCGACGATGTCGCCCTTAATGGTATTCACCAACACAAACAAGTAGGATTCGTTTCCTGGCTGTATCACGTCGGTTTGCAAAGAGCGGCGTGAAGAGGCAATTTTGTCGTTCAAGCGTTCTCTATTGGCTGGGAAGTTGGTGATACCAATGCCAGCTTGCTGGGCAAGGCGTTCCAAAGCTGGTAAATCAGCAAAGTCCGCTGGACGTACAAGGTACATAGGGTCATCCTATTATTCATTGTGGACACTGAATGAGAGTTCTTTAGTGTCTTCTTCTAGATGCTGAGTATTATTGCTGAGTTCGAGATGAGCTGTAAGATGGAAACTTTTGTATTTGCGACAGATTTTTCTGCTTATTGGCTTGATTTGGTCGATTTTTTTAAAGTATGGCGGTTTTGAATATGAGGCAAGGTGTTTATCAACATTATAAAGGGACTCTATATTGGGTAGAGCGTGTGGTTAAACACAGTGAAACGGAAGAAGAATTAGTGGTGTATCAAGCGTTGTATGGTGAGTTTGGCTGGTGGGCAAGACCACTGAGCATGTTTCAAGAAACCGTATGCATTAATGGCGAAAATATCCCGCGTTTTGATTTTCTTCGTGCGCAGCGCGACGCGGGATAACTAGGCTATTGTGATCAGAGTCGTTTCTTTAGGTTGGCGGATGCATCCAAGGGGATTCACGCATAAAGTAAATAATCTGTTCTCTCAACCAGCGGTGCGCAAGATCATTGTTAAAGCGTTCATGCCAAAAAATGTGGATAGGATGACGTCCTTTATGTTCGTCTATATCTAATACTTCTTTTGGGATAGGCAATAACTTCACTGGGTAAAAATGGGCTTTTTCACACATCACTTGTAGGAACAAATCACCGATAGAGCGTGAGGTGACCAAGGCCATACCGCGCTTTACCGCTTGCATGGCGACCATTAAGCTATCTGTCTCTAAGCTAGGCTGTATGATGTGGCCTTGTTGCTTCAACTTTTGTTCGGTCTTTGAAAAAGAGCTATGGCGGTGGCTGCGTAAGTGGTGGGTGACGACTTTATGACGCAGCAGTTCTTCTAGTGTCACCTCGTCTTTGTGAAAGAGTGGGTGTGCTTCACTTAATACAATACAGGCTTCCATGCAACCGATTAGCTTGCTGCGCACATTTCCCGGTGTTTCACTGACGCGCATAATACCTAAATCGACATTGCCAGAAACCAGTTCATCCAGCTGGGAGTCTCCCCATGAGCTGATGGATAAGCGTAAATTAGGGGCTTGATATTGCAAGGATGCCAGCAGGGGCTCAATAAAGTTTTCCAAATCGCCTTCGTCAGCACGCAGTTTGAAGCGTCTATCTAGGGTTTTTAAGTCCAGAGAATTGGGGCTCATGAGTTCTGAGAGAGAGCTCAAAATCGGTTGAATCAAATCATGTAACTCGGATGCTCTTGCTGTGGGCGTTAAACCATAAGCCTGACGTGTGAAGAGTGAGTCCTTGAAGAGTTCACGTAGTCTTTGTAGGCTCTTACTGAGTGCAGGCTGAGTCACATTCAGTCTTTCGGCCGCCCGTGACACACTGCCTTCTTCCATGATGGTAACGAAAGCAACGAGTAGTTTTATGTCCAGCTTTAAAATGTCGTCTAGGTGCATAATCTTCTCGATAAGATAGCGTAATTGTAAATCAAGAGCCTTAATGCCCAGGGGCATTAAGGCTCTATCAAAGTAGCTAGCGGTTAGTCGAATTCGCTATGGTGACGATATTTGACACGGAATAGTAAGGTGTAAAACACGGGTACCGCAATGAGTGTCAAAATGGTCGCAAAGCCTAGACCAAAGGAAATAACCACTGCCATGCCTTCAAAGAAACCATCAAATAGCAATGGAATCATCCCCAGAATCGTCGTGACGGCGGCCATACAGACAGGTCGAACACGACTGACAGCAGAGTTGAAGATGGCTTCGTATTTTTCGGTGCCTTGATCAAGTTCATAATTGATTTGATCAGCAAGTACGATACCATTTTTCACCGTCATGCCCGATAAACTCAAGAATCCGAGTAGTGCCATAAAGCTGAAAGCGGAGTTCATCACCAGTAAGCCAGTAGAGACACCGATCAGGGCTAAAGGTACACAGAACCAAATCGTCAGTGGCACACGAATTGAGTTAAACAGCAATATCGTGATGATAAACATAAACAGGTAACCCAAGGGTAACGCCTTAAATATGTTGGCCTGAGCGTCAGTACTGCTCTCGTATTCGCCACCCCATTCTAGTGTATAACCTGGTGGCAACTTAATCGCTTCAATCGCTCCACGCGTGCGACTGAAGATCGACATGGCGGTTTCATCTCCTAAAATTTTAGGATCTGCCATCACCGTAATGGTACGTTTACGATCTCGACGTTCGATGATCGGATCTTCCCAGACCGTTTCAAAACCAGACACTAGCGTCGACAATGTGACATAAGAACCCGATGCTGGACTGTAAATTTGCAGATCACGGATTTGATCTATTGATACGCGCTCGTTCTCTGGTGCTTTGCGTACAATCGGTAACAGATCCGTCCCTTCACGGTATAAACCGATTTGAGAACCGGTAAAATTCGTTAATAGGACATCGTCCAGTTCGGTTTTACTGATGCCTAAACGTCGAGCTTGAGCATCATTAAAGATAGGGCGAAGCACTTTCACAGGCTGGCGCCAATCGTCTTTAATGCTCTCTAGTCCGCCATCAGCACGGTAAATTTCCTGCACTTGTGCGCTCAACTGACGCAGAACCTTCGGATCTGGCCCGCTGATACGTGTTTCAAGTTTGGCACCGGTGGAGGGGCCTAACTGCAAGCGCTGTAATTTGACCTCCAGCTCTGGGTACTCTTGTTGCATCTTGTAATGAAGCTCTTTAAATAAGCCTGGTATCGATTCTTCCGTTTTGGTTCGAACAATAAATTGCGCGTAGCTGGCGTTTTCTTGTTCGGCTTCATAGGTCAGCATGAAGCGAAGGGCACCTTGTCCTGTTGTAGAGGTGACGTTCTCAATACGGTCGTCCTGCAACAAGTCTTGTTCAATATCTTGTACTTTTTTATAGGTGTCTTCTATGTGGGTGCCTTCAGGCATTTGAATGTCCATATAGAACATCGGCGTGGTTGAAGGTGGAAAGAACGCTTGTTTAACAAACTGGAATGCCCATCCCGATACCACCAAACAACCAACTAAGAGAATGACAGTCATCCAACGGTAGTGCATGGCTTTGTCTAGCAGCCATTTGTAACCAGTAAATATAAAGCCTTGGTATGGGTCTACCTTATCTGCTTCTGCATCACTGGCCTTGGCTTTTGCAATGCTCTCTTTGAAGAACAGATCACAGAAAAACGGCGTCAGTGTGATGGCGGTAATCCAGCTTAAGAACAGGGAAATTAACAATACATAGAACAACGAGCCAACAAACTCGCCCACGGCATCAGGGGACAAACCAATTGGCGCAAAGGCGGTGATGGCAATGACGGTAGCACCGAGTAATGGCCATTTGGTTTGTTTTACGACGGCACTGGCAGCTTGCAGCTTGGTCATGCCTCTTTGTAAGCCAATCAGTACCCCTTCGGTGACCACGATGGCGTTATCGACCAGCATCCCCAAGGCGATAATAAGCCCACCAAGCGAGATGCGCTGCAGGTTGATTTTGAAATAGTCCATGACAATAAAAGTGCCAAGGATAGTCAATAAAAGAATAATACCGATCAAGATGCCAGAGCGAATGCCCATGAAAACCAAGAGTACCAGAATAACGATACCAACGGCTTCGACTAGGTTGAGTAAAAAGTTAGAGACTGAGCGATCTACTTCTTTAGATTGGAAGTAAATAGGCTCCATGCTGAGTCCGATCGGTTGCTGGTATTTTAGCTCAGCAATTCGTTCTTCTAAGGCTTTACCGATTTCTACCACGTTCACATTGGCCGAAAAAGAAACCCCTAACAACAGTGATTTTGAACCATTAAACCCAACAATATGCGTTTCAGGCTCCGCGTATTCGCGTTTAATGGTCGCTATGTCTTTTAAGCGGATTAGGTTGCCATCAATGGGCGTACCAACAATCAGGTTTTCCAATTCCGAGATGTCTTGGAATTCGCCTGTTGGGCTGATACGAATGTATTCACTGCCCACTTTTACTTTGCCCGCATTGGATACACTGTTTTGATTTTTCAACAGATCTTCTAATTGACTGGGTGCAATGCCCATATTGGCTAGTTTGGCGCGTGAAATTTCAATCGTAACTTGTTCGTCTTGCTCGCCTGCCACGGTGACTTTGGCAACGCCATCAACAAGAACCAATTCTCGTTTGACGTAATCCACGTAGTTTTCTAAATCCTTGTAAGGGTAGCCCTCACCGTGAACGGCCAGCATGACACCATACACATCGCCAAAATCATCAACGACAATGGGTGTAGCAACGCCGGTTGGAAAACTGCCAGATATATCACGAATTTTTTTACGCACTTCGTCCCAAATCTGTTTTAGTTCTTGGGCGCGATAAGTGTCTTTAATCGTTAACTGAACTTTAGAGTAACCCGCTTTTGAAGTAGACGTGATTTTATCCACATAGGGCAAGTTTTGTAATTCACGCTCAATGGGATACGTGACTTCTTCTTCGACCTGTTCTGGAGACGCGCCAGGATAATACGTGATGACCAAGGAGTCCTTGATGGTAAACTCTGGGTCTTCAAGTTGTCCTAAGTTGGTAAACGCAATGATACCACCGACCAGTAGAATCAGCGTGACCATCCAACTGGTGACTTTACGATTTATAAAATAGGCTGCAATATCCATTATAGGCCTCGCTCACGTGTCCAAGGACGAACTTGCATGGTATCGGTTAGGCTATAAACACCCGCCGCCACGATTTGTTCACCGGCATTTAAGCCTGAGATAATTTCGACATTGTTGCCTTGTAAGGAACCGAGGGTAACAGTGCGAGCTTCTAGCTTATTTGTCTCGCCATTGAACACCCAAACCGTGCTGCTGGATTGTCCTGTGTTGGTGTCTTCATGACGCAGTACGGCCTCGACGGGCACCGTAATGTGTTTTTTGGTGCCCAAAATAGCACTGAGATCTAGATCAACGTTTGCTGTCATACCGGGCAGTAGCGTATTGACTGTTTTACCTTGTCTGATCAGTTTTAACGTGACGTCATACGCCATGGTGGTGTTATCAGGTGTGGTATTGTGTTCTTTGTAGGTGCCGTAAAGTTCTTCTTCCGGTGCGACATCAACCACCACTTTTGCCCTGTAATCGGATTTGGTACTTTTGATGCTGACCACAAGACTCTCAGGGACTTGGAACTCAACGTCGAGGTTGTCGATGTTTTGAATGTGCATCAAGGTTTGTGTGGCGCTGACATACTGGAAGTTTTCGGTATCGACAGACGCAATGACGCCATCAAAAGGGGCAAAAACTTGCGTGTATTGCATTTGGTTTTTGGCCGACTGCAAAGCGTTATTGGCTTGGTCTAATGAAGCTTTCGCGGAGTCATATTCGGATTTTGTGGTGGCGTTTTGCTTGAAAATGGTTTGAATGCGTTTGAATTGTGCGTCGGCTAAATATTGATTCGCTTGGGCAAGTTCAACTTGTAATTTGAAATCGGTAGGATCTAGAGAAGCCAGTAGCTCGCCTTTTTTCACTCGTTGGCCTGATACAACGTTGAGCTGCATCAATTGGCCACCAACCCGAAACGCCAGATCGGCTTCTTCGCTGGCCTTTAGTTCAGCGGGAAAGCGTCGAATGTTAATCGCATCGGTTGATTCAATAGTGATCAGTTTCACCGGGCGGACAATGTCTTTTTCGACAACCGCGTCATCGTTTTGATCGGATGAGCAGGCCGTTAAAAACAGCGAGGCCGCAAAGGTGACCCCTATTATTAGTTTGCTTCGCTTTACGCACTTCATGTATGACTCCATATATTAGAAGATCAGGATACGATAATGAATCCATTTTATATCTCTTGTATAAGGATATGAATTTTTAAATATATATTAAAGATATGCTATAAATGAATATCTGGTTATGTTTTTTCTAATTCTTTTAAAAAGGTTTCCAATATTAGGTTAGCGCGTGCGCCTTTTCGTGTAATCGCGGAGAATTGTGTAATGTAATGACATTGTTCTGGCAAAATAGCGCGCATTCTTCCATCACGTATCCAGCGTTCAGCGACATGATCGGGTAAGAAGCCGATATAACGTCCGGTTAAAATAAGAAAAGCAATGCCCTCTCTGTCCGTGGCCGTCGCGCTTGCTGTAAGCGGTTGGTGTTGGGCTTTTATTTCTGGGGTTTGAGCATAGGCGGGCAATACGGCGTCAAACTCTTTGAGTTTGGCTTTTGAAAAGGTCTGATCCGCCATTGTGAATAACGGATGCGTATCGCTGCAATAGAGCTTGGAGGTTTCCTCATAAAGAGGATGGTAGTCCAAACCACTGAGGATTTTTAAGTCTGGTACGATACCAACGTGCAAGCGACCATCTAATACGCCACGCTCTATGTCGGTCGGTGGGATCATGCGAATATTGATCGTCACTTGCGGTCCCTTATCTTTCAGGCTGGCCAGTGTGCGTGTAATTCGAGTGTGAGGGAGCGTTACAAGATTGTCAGTGATGCCAATATTCAGTTCGCCTTTCAAATGCTGGTGAAGGGCGTTGATATTGGTCCTAAAGTCCTCTATCGAAGACAACAGCTGCAACGTGTAATCATATACCTGACTGCCTTCGTTGGTAAGAGAAAAGCCAGAGCGTCCTCGCTGGCAAAGTCGAAAGCCTAAGCGAGTTTCCAAGTCGGATATGGCAATGCTAATCGCGGCACGACTGATGTTTAGCTCAACCTCTGCCGCGGAAAAACCGCCGCATTCAACCACAGTACGAAAAATGCGCAATATACGCAGGTCTGCGTCGCTTATTTGGCTATGAAATTGGTTCACCTTCTTCCCCTTTGTGCCCATTGATAATGGGGCATCATCCATTCGATTTATAGTTAAGTAAATGATTAACTAAGCGTTAATAAATTCGACTTTTTATAATCTATTCCCATAGGCATAGTAGTGTCAACAGACGGTGTTTTTCTCTTTTATCGTATTGAGTTAAACCACGAAATCGAATTTTTTAGAGTGGGGAGTCACCATGGAAATCATTGGGCATTTGATAAACGGTAAGTACTCAGAACAAGCTGAACGTACCCAAGATGTATTTAATCCAGCGACTGGGACGGTGGCGAAAAAAGTGGCCATTGCTTCACGAGAAACCGTTGAAGACGCGATTACAGCGGCTCAAGCCGCTTACCCAGAATGGCGCAATACTCCGCCCTTAAAGCGTGCTCGTATCATGTTTAACTACAAGGCGTTATTAGAAAAACACGCGGATAAAATCTGTGAGCTGATTGGCGCTGAGCATGGCAAAATTTGTCATGATGCAGCAGGAGAGTTGCAGCGCGGTATTGAAAACGTGGAATACGCCTGTGGCGCGCCAGAGTTACTAAAAGGTGAGTACAGTAAAAACGTTGGCCCAAACATTGATTCTTGGAGTGAGTTTCAACCATTAGGTGTGGTGGCAGGTATCACACCTTTTAACTTTCCTGCTATGGTGCCTTTATGGATGTTTCCAATGGCGATTGTGTGCGGAAATACCTTCGTTTTAAAACCCTCGGAGCGTGATCCAAGCACGGCGTTATTTATTGCTGAGTTATTACACGAAGCTGGCTTACCAGCCGGTGTATTTAATGTGGTCAATGGCGATAAAGTAGCGGTAGATACCTTATTGGAAGATAAGCGAGTCAAAGCCGTGAGCTTTGTCGGTTCGACTCCGATTGCGGAATACATTTACAGCAAAGCCAGCGCCAATGGCAAACGCTGCCAAGCCCTCGGCGGTGCCAAAAACCACGCTATTGTGATGCCAGATGCAGACATGGATAACGTGGTCAGTCAGCTCCTTGGTGCGGCGTTTGGTTCGTCTGGTGAACGTTGTATGGCCTTGTCCGTCGCCGTCGCGGTGGGGAAAGCGGCAGGCGATGCCTTGGTGAATAAAATGGCCGCTGCCATGAAGCCGCTTAAAGTGGGTGAATGCTCAGACAAAACCAATGACTTTGGCCCTGTTATTACCAAGGAACACAAAGACAAAGTAGTAGGGTTTATTGACAGCGCGGAATCTCAAGGTGCCACAGTCGTGGTGGATGGGCGTCATCCTCAGGTTGCAGGGTACGAAAAGGGTTTTTTTGTGGGCGCAACGCTGATTGATGGCGTGACCAAAGAGATGGACAGCTATCAGCAAGAGATTTTTGGTCCCGTATTACAAGTGGTTCGAGTCGATACCATGGAAGAGGCCATGACATTAATTAATGACCATGAATATGGCAATGGTACTTGTATCTTTACCCGTGATGGAGAAGCCGCGCGATATTTCTCTGACCATATTGAAGTAGGCATGGTTGGCATCAATGTGCCTTTGCCTGTGCCCGTGGCGTACCACAGTTTCGGCGGTTGGAAACGCTCTTTGTTTGGGGACCTACACGCTTATGGCCCGGATGCGGTGCGTTTTTATACTAAGCGCAAAACCATTACTCAGCGTTGGCCATCAGCTGGCGTTCGTGAAGGTAAGAGCTTTTCTTTTCCTTCCTAAACGAATGGCTTATCCCAGGCATTTTTTATGAAAAGTGCTTTTTAATAGCTGCCCGTTTTATTAGGGGTGGCTATTTTTTGGGGTTTTTATGGTCTACTATTGTGTAGAAACCTTTAAATCACAGGATGGTGTATGACAAATAAGGCTTTTCCAATAAACCGAATAGCATCATGGTTACCGCTGCTGGCCGTGGTGATATTGGTGGGTTGTGCGGCGCCAGTCGAGAAGCGTTTGGAGCCACAAGCAGACAATATACTGAGCATCGAAGTGGAAGGTAATTCGGCTTATCTATCGGGTGTTTTGGGCCATGATCTGGTGCAACAGTTGAGTGATCTGGTGCGTAAAAACCCAAATGTGACGGATATTGTCTTGGTGGATGTGCCAGGTTCAGTTGACCAGCGAGCGACAATGCAAGGTGCGCGCCTGATTCGGCATCTCGGTTTAAATACCCATATTGCACCAACTGGGTATGTGCTTTCTGGTGGTGTTGATTTATTTTTAGGTGGCGTGGAGAGAAGCATCGGGGCTGGAGCAGGTGTTGGGGTGCATGCTTGGTCAGATGGCACAAAAATCGCCGCGACGACACTCAACGTAACAGATCCTATACACGCCACCTACGTGAATTTTTATTTAGAAATGGGTGTGCCAGAGCGATTTTATTGGTTTTCACTAGACGCTGCGCCTGCTGATAGAGTGTATTTGTTATCACCGGAAGAAGTGTACGATTTTCAGCTGGCCACGCAGTAGTGCGATAAAAATAGCCTAGAGACACCAATAAGATGAACAAGTGAGGGGTTATGGAGCAAATTGAACTGTTCACCATAGAAAGCCCCTGCCGTGGTGTGTGCGAAAACAGTAAGACGGGCTTCTGTAAAGGTTGCTTGCGCAGTCGAGAAGAGCGCTTTCACTGGTTTTCGTTAACCAATGAAGCGCGTCATCATGTACTTGACCTATGCAAACAACGCCGAGCGCGTTTAATCAAAGCCCGCCAAGATCGATTGGAAGCGGACTCAGCTAAGGCATTGCCTTATGGCATGGAAGATGACCCCATCGTCGATCTTTTTGAGTTAACGAACGACTAATTCTCGAAAATCGCATCAAGCGCTTCCGATAAGCGTTCTACGCCAATCACCTTCATGCCTTCAATGGGCTTTTTCGGGCAGTTGGCTTTGGGAACGACGGCTCGTGTGAAACCATGTTTGGCCGCTTCACTAATGCGTTCTTGTCCTGAGGGAACAGGGCGAATCTCTCCCGACAATCCCACTTCACCCAGTACCACTAAGTCATGGGGTAATACTCTGTCACGGAAACTCGACACGACCGCTGCGATGGCAGCAAGATCGGCACTGGTTTCCAAAACTTTCACGCCGCCGACCACGTTTAGGTACACATCTTGATCCGATGTCAGTAGGCCGCCATGCTTGTGCAATACGGCCAACAACATAGCCAGACGATTATGGTCAAAGCCCACCGTGACGCGTCTTGGGTTACCTAATGCCGAATCATCGACCAGCGCTTGCAGTTCCACCAAAAGAGGGCGAGTGCCTTCCCAAACCACCATCACTAGGCTGCCGGCAGCGGGATGTTTACTACGGTTTAAGAAAATTGAACTGGGGTTTTTGACTTCTTTTAAGCCATTTTCGAGCATGGCAAACACGCCTAACTCATTCACCGCACCAAATCGGTTTTTCATCCCGCGCAGGGTACGAAAGCGGGAATCTTCTGAGCCTTCTAGCAAGACAGAGCAATCCACCATGTGCTCAAGAACTTTTGGTCCAGCCAAAGAGCCGTCTTTCGTAACATGACCGACAAGCAGCACCGCGGTTTGGGTTTGCTTGGCAAAGCGTGTTAATACCGCTGCGCTTTCACGTACTTGCGACACACTCCCCGGAGCCGATTCTACGCCATCCAAATGCATGACTTGAATCGAGTCGATCACCATGACTTTGGGTTTGACTTGTTGAGCGATGTTTAAAATCGCTTCCACGTTGGTTTCCGACAGCATTTTCAGGTTTTGAGTCGGTAAACCAAGGCGCTGCGCTCGCATCGCGACTTGCTGAAGGGATTCCTCACCGGTGACATACAGGGCGCTTTGTTGCTGAGCTAACCAACACATGGTTTGCAGTAATAAGGTACTTTTGCCGGCACCTGGGTGACCACCAATTAGCACCACACCACCGGGCACCAAACCACCACCCAATACACGATCAAATTCGTTTGCGCCAGAGCTAAAACGTGGCACATCACCTAAATCTACGTCAGATAAATTCTGGATACCTGTCACCGCACCAGCGTAACCTTGATAACGTGGATCTTGGCTCGCGGAGACGCGGGCAGAGGTTTTACTCGATGTTAAACGGATTTCAGATAGGGAGTTCCACGCACCGCATGCTTGGCATTGTCCTTGCCATTTTGCGTAGTCAGCGCCGCATTCATTACATACAAAGGCAGTTTTTGCTTTGGCCATGAGAATCTCTAATAGAATGAAGTGTTGTGATAACGTCCATGTTATCACAGGCAGAAACGACTTTTACGATTTCGGTTTATTCCAGATGACCGAATAAAGATCGGTGCGACGGTCTTTCAGATTGTTTACCGAACCTTCGCTGCGAGTCAGTTTCAGCTTGTCCAAATCCAAATCAGAAAACATGATCATTTCCGTGTTTGGCGTGGTTTCTGCCATCACCGCATCGTGTGGATAAGAGAAATCAGACGGTGAGAAAACCGAGCTTTGGGCGTACTGAATATCTAGGTTTTCGACCTGTGGAAGGTTGCCACAGCTACCGCAAATCACCACATAACATTCGTTTTCAATGGCGCGTGCTTGAGCACAACGTCGCACACGTAAGTAACCATTTTTCGTATCGGTCCAGAATGGAACAAATAAAATGTCCATATCTTGTGCCGCCAGCAAGCGGCCCAACTCAGGAAATTCCACATCGTAGCAAATCAAAATACCGACGCGGCCCGCATCGGTGTTGAAAACGCGTAAATCGTTACCACCTTCGATGACCCAATCACGACGTTCATGAGGGGTAATGTGGATTTTTTTCTGCTCTTCAACCGTACCATCACGACGACATAAATAACTGACGTTATACACAATCTCGTCTTCGATAACAGGCATCGAACCCGTAATAACGTTGATATTGTAACTGACCGCAAACTGTGACATTTCATTGATAAAGCGATCAGTGAAGCTCGCCAAAAAGCGAATGGCTTCGGTTTGGTTGCTTTGATCTGGACTCAGGCCAATCAGTGGCGCATTGAAGAACTCAGGGAACAAAACAAAGTCACTTTTGTAGTCGGACACCGCATCGATAAAGTATTCGACTTGCTTCAATAGCTCGTCAACGCTTTCTACTTCACGCATTTGCCATTGAATCGCACCGATACGCACTTGGGTTTTACGCGAGCGAATGACGTTGGTATCTGGCTCGAAGAAGATGTTTTTCCATTCCAATAAAGTGGCGTAGCCTTGAGACTTTTCATCTTCTGGCATGTAGCGCTTCAACAAACGTGTGACTTGGAAGTCGTTAGACAATTGGAAGGTTAAAATAGGATCGTAAATTTTACGTTCTCGAACCGCTTCTAAGTATTCCGCTGCACTCATCTCGTGGGCATGTTCGTGATAATTGGGGATACGACCGCCCGCTAAGATAGCGCGCAGATTATGCTGACGACAGAGTTCTTTTCGAGCTTCGTACAAACGACGACCAAGACGGTAGCCTCGGTACTCTGGTGCGATTAGGGCGTCTAGGCCATACATAGCATCGCCCATAGGGTCGTTTAAAATATTTTCTTTTTGATCAACCAGATCGTCATAGGTATGAGGGTTGCTGAAACGTTGGTAGCTAACCTGAACGGACAAAGCAAGACCGACAATTTTGCCATGATCTTCTAAACAAATTTGGCCTTCCGGGAAAACACTGATGAGCTGGTGGATAGTATGTTTAGGCCAAGCGCCGCCAATGTCATGATAGACCTTATCCATCAGTACTTTAATTTCGTCGTAATCATCATTAGTTAGGTTACGAATGGTTAAATGTAAATCGTCGTGCATTGTCGTTCCTTTGGATTTTCATTAACTGTATGACGCTATGATAACGCGTATCGGCGTGAGTAAGTAGTTTTGTGGTCTGTATGAGAAGGGGAAACGTGATTCTAGTTGGCAATAAAAAAGAAAACCCCCGCTAGAGCGAGGGTTTTCGACGTTCAATATTGTTTTAAGAAAAGATTATTTTTTGCTGAATTCTGGGTACGCTTCCATACCACATTCAGAAAGGTCAACACCTTCGTACTCTTCTTCTTCAGTAACGCGAACACCCATGATGGCTTTGATGACCAACCAAACCACTAAGCTTGTTACGAATACCCAAACAAAGATTGTCAATGCGCCCGCGATTTGTCCGCCGAACGTAGTGCCATCATTAGTCAGTGGTACCGCTAGCAAGCCCCAAAGACCCACCACACCGTGAACAGAGATCGCGCCCACTGGATCATCAATTTTAAGCTTGTCTAGGGTCAGGATAGACACAACCACAATCAAACCGCCCACAAGACCGATTAGCGTTGCACCTAGTGCAGACGGTGTATCAGGACCTGCCGTGATAGCAACCAAACCTGCCAATGCGCCGTTTAGAAGCATGGTTAGATCGGCTTTACCAAACAGAATACGAGCGAGAATAAGCGCGCCAATTGCACCACCTGCCGCTGCTGCGTTCGTGTTCAAGAACACCATAGCAACCGCGTTTGCGTTAGCGATATCGCCAAGTTTTAGAACAGAACCGCCGTTGAAACCGAACCAACCCATCCAAAGGATGAATGTACCTAGCGTTGCTAGTGGTAGGTTAGCACCAGGAATGGCACGGACTTCACCGTTAGGACCATATTTGCCTTTACGAGCACCCAGAACCAATACACCAGCGAGAGCCGCAGAGGCACCTGCCATATGAACGATACCAGAACCTGCAAAGTCAGTGAAACCTAGGTCGCCAAGGCTGAACATACCGAATACAGAACCGCCGCCCCATGTCCAATTACCTTCCATTGGATAGATGAAACCTGTCATCACCACGGCAAAGACTAGGAAAGCCCAAAGCTTCATACGTTCAGCAACCGCACCCGATACGATAGACATGGCTGTCGCAACGAATACCACTTGGAAGAAGAAGTCAGACGCACCAGAGTAAATGGAGCCGCCTTCGAATCCACCCTCACGACCAGCAAAGTCCGTTAGGGTAGAAGCAACATCAACGTCTTGAATACCCGTTAGGAACCAGTTGCCACCGTACATGATGGAGTAGCCGCACACTAGGTACATGATGCAAGAAATGGCAAACAGGGCCACGTTCTTAGTAAGAATTTCCGTGGTGTTTTTAGCGCGTACTAAACCCGCTTCCAACATGGCAAATCCGGCTGCCATCCACATAACCAGCGCGCCACACACCAAGAAATAAAAGGTATCCATGGCATATTGTAAGTGAAAAATTTGGTCTTGCATGTTTCGCCCCCCTAAAGGCTTGTATAATTCGAGCAGTCTTAAACTGCTTCTACACCAGTCTCGCCGGTACGAATACGAACCGCTTGTTCAAGGTTAACGATAAAGATCTTACCGTCGCCGATTTTGCCTGTGTTTGCTGCGCCAGTAATGGCTTCAACCACTTGGTCTGTCATTTCGTCTGCAATGGCCAATTCGATTTTTACTTTCGGTAAAAAATCGACGACATATTCAGCGCCGCGGTATAGTTCTGTGTGGCCTTTTTGACGTCCGAAACCTTTCACTTCTGTCACGGTGATACCTTGAACACCGATTTCAGAAAGCGCTTCTCGAACATCATCGAGTTTAAATGGCTTGATGATGGCAGTTATAAGCTTCATACCCACTGTCTCCTTAAAAAGTCAGTTTTATTGTCGTATCGCAGGTATTTAGCTTTATTCAATATGCGTGCCATATATCGATATCCCTATGTAATAAGGGCTTTGTAAGGATTTTGTCGATTTCTTGAAATTAAAAAGAGTGCAAGATGGCTTAGTATTGTGCGGCATATTGGGGTGTGTTCATCAAATGCTGCATTTTATTGGTGCAAATATTGTCTGACAGCAAGAGGGATTTCATGAATGACGCTCTATCTTGTTGCTTCTGTTCAAGAAAGCGTATTTTTAAACAGCCCTATTTTGTGCCTTATTTAGAGGATTCTTGGTGATGGCAAGACGGTATTTTTTAATTTTACGCACAAAAAAGAGGCGATTTAGGGTGGTGTAGTCAAATGGTTCCGTTGATTTAAAGAGAAGCCTTGGCAGATAACTTGTTTGCACCTTACTTTGGCCTCTATACTATTGAGCATTATGACGATGAAAAATGAGAATGACATGATAGATCAATTTATAAAGCAGCTTGGTACCGGTTTGGGGCAAGCCGCCGAGACGTTAGGTAAACTGCCAAAAGAAGAGATTCAAGCACAGTTGCATGAAGTGGCTCGCAATACATTAAGCAAAATGGACCTTGTTACCCGAGAAGAATTTGAAGTACAGGCTGCGATGCTTGCAAAATACCGTGAGAAACTGGCGGTGCTTGAAGCGCGCCTAAATGAGATGGAGCAGTCGAGTAAAAAATAAAAAAAGGCGCTCATAAGGGTGAGCGCCTTTGTTAAAGCTGAAAGCGAGTAGCTGATCACTTCCAGCCTTGTTGCCAATGGTCCGCTGACGTTAGGTCACGCCAAGGGTGAATGTACTGCTGTTTGTTTATCACCGCCTCAAGCACGCATTCTGTCACAGTCTCTTCGTCGTCTCTTATTAATTGGGTGACGATGAAATGCTTTTCTTTCTGCTGTGGCGATGTAGAGGTCCACTTGGACAAAAGCAGCTTGTTGGGGTTTATTGGGTTTTTTGCCATTAGATCCACTCATTAACCATGTAAAACTGTATACGACATTTGTGAAGCGCTGGATTGCTTTTCACACAAGAAATAATGATATCAAGGAGAGATTATGAGTTTAGCCACCATCTACAGCCGTGCCCGTGTGGGCGTGTCTTCCCCTTTGGTCACCGTGGAAACGCATATTTCCAACGGCCTTCCTGCACTGAACATTGTTGGTTTACCTGAAGCGGCGGTGCGAGAAGCAAAAGACCGGGTGCGCAGCGCCATTATCAATAGCCATTTTGAATGGCCGACGCGGCGCGTCACGATAAACTTAGCGCCCGCGGATTTGCCCAAAGAAGGTGGCCGTTATGATTTGGCCATTGCTATTAGTGTATTGGCCGCATCGGGTCAGCTGGGTGACATAAGCTTACGGGATACTGAGTTTATTGGTGAGCTAGCACTATCAGGAGAGATTCGCGGGGTCTCTGGTCTCTTGCCATCCGCTATCGCCTGTCACCATGCCAATCGACAATTGATCCTGCCCGATGATAATCAGCAAGAAGCGGCGCTGGTGGAAGGGAACGCGGTGTTTGCCAAACACCTTACTCAAGTAACAGCGCATCTATTAAAACAAACCCAGTTGCCAACTTGCGTATCGAAACCCGCGGAGCCTTTGCCTTTAGATCATAAAGACATGCGTGATGTAAAGGGTCAATACCAAGCAAGACGGGCCCTAGAAGTGGCCGCTGCGGGCGGTCATAACCTATTATTTATTGGGCCAGCAGGCACAGGCAAAACCATGTTAGCGTCACGCTTGCCTAGTATTATGCCAGCCATGACAGAAGCTGAGGCACTGGCTGTGGCGTCTGTCCAATCGGTAGCGGGGCGAAAAATGGGGCTGGATTGGCATTGGTCTGAACGGCCATTCCGCTCGCCGCACCATTCTTGTTCGGCGGCCGCCTTGGTGGGTGGCGGCTCGATTCCTAAGCCGGGTGAAGCCTCCCTGGCCCATTGTGGCGTGCTCTTTCTTGATGAGTTGCCCGAATTTGACCGCAAAGTATTGGAAGTGTTGCGAGAGCCATTAGAAAACGGCGAAGTGCATATCTCCCGTGCGCGTGGGCAGATGTCTTTTCCAGCGCGCTTCCAACTGGTGGCCGCAATGAACGCCAGTAACGAAGCTTATAATGGCGGGCAGGACTATTACCAATCCAGCGCCAGCCAAAAATACCTCAAAAAACTCTCTGCACCGTTTTTGGATCGTATCGACTTGCATGTGGAGGTGCCACCTTTACCGTCTGATGTCTTGGTCAATGCTCAAGAAGAAGGCGAGTCTAGTGCCAGTGTACGTGAACGAGTGGAAAGAGCGGTGGCTAGGCAAAGAGTTCGACAAGGCGTACAAAATGCCTTATTGAGTGGGCGTCAACTCGAAGCCATTTGTGCATTAAGCGACGACGATAAGCAATTTATGCAACACGCCCTAGAAAAACTTAAACTGTCTGCACGGGCCTATCATCGAGTATTAAAAGTGGCTTTGACCTTGGCTGACTTAAATGACTCGCCCGTGACCAGAGCGCATTTAATGGAGTCGTTGAGTTACCGCAAAATGGAAAAAACCTTGTCCATGGTTATCTCTTCTTAAGCCTTATGCCTATTTCAACAGGCAGGACATGACGTTATGCCTTAATACAGCATGCTGCTGACGGGTTTAGATTCTTTTAGGTGGGCGATAAAAGCTGTTTTAACCTAGGTCATTTGGTTACAATCCTCCTCCCGTTTTGGGACGCATAATAATTAAATAGTGGTTGCGTATTCGTGTTTGCTGAGTTCTTGGCGGCAAGGGCGAATGGCATACGTGGAGTTTTGTATTATGGTTATTCAGCTTTTCCCCCTTTGGGCGTTATTGCTTTCCGGCGTCGCCTTTTTACAGCCAAGTTTGTTTACTGGCTTGAGTTCTCAGATTGTTCCTTTGTTAACCATCATTATGTTGGCCATGGGCTTGACCTTAAGTCCTGCGGATTTCAAACAAGTATTGAAAAACGGTAAAGCCGTCGGCGTGGGTGTGTTGTTGCAATTCTTGGTGATGCCCATTGCGGCGTTTTGTGTGGCTTTTGCTTTTGGCTTTGATACCGAATTGACCGTGGGCATGTTGCTGGTTGGCAGCGTGGCAGGTGGTACGTCATCGAACGTCATGTGTTATCTGGCAAAAGGCGATACCGCCTTGTCGATTTCTATGACGGCGATTTCGACGCTGCTTGGCGTGGTGTTAACGCCATTCCTAGTCTCGCTGATGATAGGGCAAAGCGTCGACGTGCCAGTTGCGTCAATGCTAATGAGCTTGTTCAAAATTGTACTCTTGCCCGTTGCTGGTGGCGTACTGATTAATACCTTCTTCTCGAAGTTTGTCCGCAAAGCCGAACCGATTTTTCCTTATATCTCCATGTTTGCCATCGTGTTGATTATTGCCATTGTCGTGGCTTTGAGTGCTTCGAAGATCGTTCAAGTTGGTATGATCGTCGCCGCAGCGGTGATTTTGCATAATGCCATTGGTTTGACCTTAGGCTATTGGGTGACATACTGGCTGGGATTTGATGCGCGTGTTTGTCGTACCATCGCCTTCGAAGTGGGCTTGCAAAACTCTGGTTTAGCGGCGGCGCTTGCTGTGAAGTTTTTCACGCCAATGGCGGCCTTACCTGGCACCATTTTCAGCGTTTGGCACAATATTTCAGGGTCTTTGTTGGCGAGCTATTGGAGCCGTCGACCTGTTGCTGAAAGCAACGCTCAAGATACCGATAAATAAGACATTTGCTTAGCGTCAAAAAAGGGGTGCCATTTGAGCGTCCCTTTTTTGTATTTATTACCTAAACTGGCAAAAACCGCATGCCGCTGATGTTCATGGCTTGCAGCTGTTGTTTTAAGGTGTCGCTGACTAGAATCCAGTCTTCAAAACCGTAGATACGAAAGATGTGCATGCCAGAGCGTTCGATATTGGCATAATCCAAGACTAACTGTTCAATACTTTTGATGCTGTTATCGTCATCTACCGTATAGGCTGAGTGTTGATAGTCCATGGCCAATACGCGTCCCACGATGGAGATATGAATCCAACTTTCTGTATCTTGTTGCTCGTCGTTTAGGTGAAACTCTACCGGCCTTACGGTGACATCTCGGTCTTGTTTATCCTCGAAGCACTCCGTAAAACGGGAGTGTAATACAAGCTCGTCATCAAACATCACATTGAGTTGGTCGGTCTGAATCTCGCCTTTTAAATAAGGTTCCGCTTCAATCTCGTCATTGGGTTTCAGTATTACTATGTCTCGATCACGGTCAAAAACCGTGATGGTCTTTACTGTTAACTCGTTAACCACTGGCATTTTTTTCCAACGCCAAAAGGTGTTTTTTGTGCTCATAACATCATGTCTCATGCGGTAAAAAGGGAATGTTTAGAATCAATACCAGTCTGGGTCACTGCCATCGGTGGGTTTAAATCGGATGCCGATAGGGTTCACGGATTCAATGGCTTGTTTAATGCGGTCGCTCACAACAATAGAGGTAAAGCGTCCATGCAAACGAAAGATGTCGTATCCGGCACGGTCTGCTTTTTCTTCATTTAAAACCAGTTTATCGACAAAATCGATCAAACCAGTCTCCTCATCTAAGTCTAATTCAGATCGTTTAAAGTCAATACAATCAACATGAGCAGATACGACGATTTTGCACCAGTTATTATTAACTGAACCATCTGGTAGCTTTAACTTAATAGGTTGAAATGTTACTCCTTCTGGGTCGAATTTGGCGATTTTGTTAATTAGTCGCTGACTAAATACTTGTCCTGCTATGCCTGAAAATAGTGGATAATCTACATTTAAATCTCCGATTATTTCACTGTCTTTATGAGTACTATCTACATATGTTTTTTGATTGAAGTAATCTATTTTTATATCGGCAAGTATTCGTAACCCTTCTTTTTTGGGCCAAGGCATCCAATATTTCATTTATTTTTCTCCGGCTAGCATTTTATTGAGAGATTTTTTGACCTCTATACTATCTTCACGCAATAAGTAATCAGGATCCCAATTTTGTATTTTTGAAGCAATGCGTTTTGATAACTTATTTATCTGTTTTATTAGCTGCTTTTGATTTCCTGTTTTACAATAGTCTAAGCACTTTTCTGCTATCTGTTCTAACTCCAGCTCAACTGCTTGGTGGTAATCATTTGGATGCGGCCCACGGTGCATTTGTAGGTTATGTCGTAGCATATCCGGTGCCAAGACAGGTAAGAAAATACCGTTTTCCGGATCATTCACATCCCAGCCAATGAGACGTATATTTTTTCTTAATTTTTTAAACTGTGTAGAACCAAAAACACTAACCGGAATCAGGTGATGGCCTTGCACAGGGTAGGGGCTACCTGCGCTTGGGTTGGCCGCTGACTGTTTCATCCGCTGTCGGGAAACAGGGCTAATAAAGCCTTTAAAGCCTAATTCCCACGCGTCATGTTTTGGGTCATGAAAAGGGGTTGGCAAGGCTTGCCCTGTCCCTTGTGACAACCAAGGTTGTAATTGCTCGTTTTCCCACTGTCTGTTAAAGCCCAAGCGTCGGGTGATGCGTTCGTCCATGCTATTTTTATATCAAAAACTAAACTGGCAAAAACCGCATGCCGCTGATGTTCATGGTTTGCAGCTGTTGTTTTAAGGTGTCGCTGACTAGGATCCAATCTTCAAAACCATAGATACGAAAGATGTGCATGCCTGAGCGTTCGATATTGGCATGATCCAAGACTAAATGCTCAATGCTTTTGATGCTGTTATCGTCATCCACTGTATAGGCCGAGGCTTGATAGTCTATAGCCAATACACGTCCCACGATGGAGATGTGAATCCAGCTTTCTGTGTCTTGTTGCTCGTCGTTTAGGTGAAACTCTACCGGCCTTACAGTGACATCTCGGTCTTGTTTGTCCTCGAAGCATTCCGTAAAGCGTGCGTGTAACACAAGTTCGTCATCGAACATCACATTGAGTTGATCGGTATGAATCTCGCCTTCTAGATAAGGTCCAGCATCCATATCGTCATTGGGCTTTAGTATGACTATGTCTCGATCACGGTCAAAAACCGTGATGGTTCTTACCGTTAATTCATTAACCACTGGCATTTTTTCCCAGCGCCAAAAGGTGTTTTTTGTGCTCATAATAGTATGGTCTCGTGTGGTAAGAAGGGAATATTTGGAATCAGCACCAGTCTGGGTCACTGCCATCGGTGGGTTCAAAACAAATACCAGTTGGGTTCACCGATTCAATCGCCTGTTTAATGCGGTCGCTTATTACAATTCGGGGGAACTCATCGTGCAGACGAAAGATGTCGTAGCCGGCACGGTCTGCTTTTTCTTCATTTAATACTAATTTCTTAATTCGTCGTATGGAGCCATCTTCATCCATTTTTAATGTAGAAGACTTAAAATCAATGCAATCTACATGAGCAGAAACGACGATTTTGCACCAAGTATGATTAAACGAGCCGTCTGGCAGCTTTAATGTAATAGGTTGAAATATCACCCCTTCTGGGTTGAACTTGGCAATTTCGTTAATTAGACGCTGACTGAATACTTGGCCTGCTATGCCTGAAAACAGTGGATAATCTACATTTAAATCTCCGATTATTTCACTTTCTTTATGAGTACTATCTACATATGTTTTTTGATTGAAGTAATCTATTTTTATATCGGCAAGTACTCGTAAACCTTCTTTTGTGGGCCAAAGTATCCAATACTTCATTTTTCCTCTCCTTTTTGTATTTTTTGAAGAGTTTTCTTGATTTGCATACTATCTCCACGTAATAAATATTTTTGATCCCAATCTTCAATAAATTCTTTAATATCTTCTGATAAGCTATTTAATTGTTTCTTTAGCTGATTTTGATTACCTGTTTTACAATAGTTTAAGCATTTTTCTGTTATTTTTTCTAATTCCAACTCAACTGCTTGGTGATAATCATTAGGATGTGGCCCACGATGTATCTGTAGGTCATGTCGCAATATATCCGGTGCCAAGACAGGTAAGAAAATACCGTTTTCCGGATCATTCACATCCCAGCCAATGAGACGTATATTTTTTCTTAATTTTTTAAACTGTGTAGAGCCAAAAACACTGACGGGAATCAGGTGGTGGCCTTGCACTGGGTAGGGGCTGCCTGCGCTTGGGTTGGCCGCAGACTGTTTCATCCGCTGTCGGGAAATAGGACTGATAAAGCCTTTAAAGCCTAATTCCCACGAGTCATGTTTTGGGTCGTGAAAAGGTGCTGGTAAGGCTTGCCCAGCGCCTTGTGACAACCAAGGTTGTAATTGCTCGTTTTCCCACTGTTTGTTAAAGCCCAAGCGTCGGGTGGTGCGTCCGTTGTTCACGTATTTAATGGTTTTATCGTGCTTGGTTTTGCAGTCTTGCCATTGACAGTGTTTCGGTTCGTGGTCTTTTTCTTTGCCCTGGTTTGGGGTTTGGCTGTGTTTACTGTGGCCATTTATTGAGTCCGTACGCTTATTGCGCTTTTTGACCAAGGCTTCTGACAAAGACATGATGGTATCGGATATTTGTTCGGCTATTTTAGCGGACTTTCGTCCTAGGGTTGCGGATACAGCCACGCCGCCAGTTATAGGGGCTGCCACACCACCGAGTGCTGCACCAAACGCCGTGGCACCACTTACCGCGGTGACATCTATCCCTGTTTGAGTGGCTTGTGAAGCCGTCATTGCGACAAGGGCATCTGTGGGGGCTGCTTCTAAAAAGCGTTGCGGTAAACTTAACAGTGTCTCTCGTACATGGCTGTCTTTCAGTAGAATTAGCACCATTTCCATCTGAGCAGAGGCTTCGGCATAGTCATCTCCCGCTCTGGCTTGCCATTGTTGAAAGGCTCGTTCTAGTTCATCTACATCGCCTGTTGCTAAGGCTTTAATGACAACTTGTGGCGGTACGTCTAATTGCATCTTATCTAGGAGTTCACCGAAAGACCCTAGGTCAGGTAGATACTCGGTGACGCCGTTCATGCCACCTTCACCTGCCGCCAAGGCGATATCCCATGTTTTTTGATACCAAGTTTGTCCGTCGAATTCCGCCGCCTGTTGCTTCAGTTCGTTAATTTTATCCGCGACGGCCTTTTCAAAATCCGTTCGGATTTGTTCTATCCTAGCTTGTTCTTCTGTTTCTTCAGCCGTTGGCTCCATATGACTTGGAGCGTATTCGCTAACAATATCCTCTGCTAAGGCTTCCGCATACAGGGCAAGTTGATCTTCCAGTTGTTGGTTTAATGTCTTTAGAGAGCTGTCTATTTCTTCTTCACTGTCTTCTGGATAAAACTCTACTTGAGTCACATCGGCCTCTAACGGGCCCATGACCACTTGACCCTTACTATCGGTTTTACCACTAATGATCGTGTTATTAGATAAAGTAATATTAAAGGGCGTTTCAGGAACAGGGGTGTTTTCTAGGTCATCGTAAACATGGGTTAAAACAAAAGAAGGCAGCTGGATATAGGTGCAGTCATTTGTTTTGACCGTTATTTTTTGAGGTGCTGTCTGGGGAAGGTTATAGTGAAGTACACAAACGTTACTGTTTAATAGTTTATCGACATAAACTTCACCACTTTGATCAGTCACACCTGAAGCTATTTCCTTTTCGCCTTGCAATAAGCGCCATGACACATCCGCCACAGGTTGACGTTCGCCCGTCCAGTTACCATATTTCATTTGCTTGCCTTGATTGGCACAGTAGAAAAAGCGAGCTTGTACGTATTGTTTATTGTCAGCTTCATCCAGAGCCTTATAACGCTCCTGCCGTTGCTTGGCGATACGTTCCGATAGGGGGATGGCGACAACGGGCTCTTCATGTAAGGTATAGAGTCCAGCGCCAGACGTTTCAGTCCTTCCCGATGCTATAGCGGGCTCTTTCTCTTCCGTTGCATAGGTAATATGAGATAGGTGTGAGGTAATTTGAGTCGATGCTGAGGGGTTTAACAACCAATCGGGATCTCCAAATTCACGATCTTTATTTTCTAGAAATAAGGGCACACGAGGTTGCTCGCACACTACTAAGCATTGGCCTGTATTGAGCGTATTCAACAGACTTTGGTTTGATTGCCCTTTGTCGGCTAATTCGCGTAAAACTGCTTCGGGGAGATTGGCGATATCCGCTTCTATCATCGGAAGCTCGTAAGATGAGATATGTTCAGGTGTAGAAATAAGGCGATAAGCCATATTAGAATCCTTTCCAAATGCTGATCGCAGCATTTTAAGTGAGGCATTGTGATGAATAAAGCGCGATTACTGTAAAGGTAGTGTGATTTTATTCTGCTTTCTTAGTGCTCATGGGGTTGTTACTAGATTCTAAACTTCTGTTTTTTCTCTGATGGTTTTTATCCCAGTGCGAGACGAGCGATTGTCGGGTACACTTACGCCTGATTTTTAATAGCCAGAGCCTGAGTTTTCCATGAGCGAACCATTACTCTCCATAGCCCAACGTCTGCGTAATCTAAACGAACGTCAATTGGATGCCGTCAAACAAATCGATGGCCCTTTGCTGGTATTGGCAGGCGCAGGCTCAGGAAAAACCAGTGTAATTACGACGAAAATCGCCTATTTGATCCAAACTTGTGGCTTTAAAGCCAATAGCATCATTGCAGTAACCTTTACCAACAAAGCTGCACGTGAAATGAAAGAGCGTGTGGTTGGCATGTTATCAAAGCAAGAAAGCCGAGGTTTGAGTATTTCGACTTTCCACAATTTGGGGTTACGGATTCTTCGCAAAGAATATCGTCGTGCTGGCCTAAAAGAAGGTTTTACCCTATTTGACTCCCAAGACTCGCTCAGTTTAGTCAAAGAAATTTTGGATAAAGAATTCAATGGTCAAATGGACGCGGCGGCGTATTGTCAGAACACCATTTCCAATTGGAAAAACGATCTCACGACCCCACAAGAAGCCATCACCAATGCGGACACAGAAGAATTTTTGTTAGCGGCACAGGTCTACGTGCAATATCAGCGTTATTTACGCGCATACAATGCCGTAGACTTTGACGATTTAATATTACTGCCCGTCAGCTTATTAATGGCCGATGAAGACTTGCGAGAGCGTTGGCAGAAAAAAGTACGCTACTTGCTGGTGGATGAGTGCCAAGACACCAACGCCAGTCAGTATGAATTGATTCGCTTACTAGCGGGCTTTCGTCGCTGTTTTACCCTAGTGGGAGATGACGATCAATCCATTTACGCCTGGCGTGGGGCACGTCCAGAAAACTTGGAACGTTTGTCGGTGGATTACCCCAATTTAAAACTGGTGAAACTGGAACAAAACTATCGTTCCACCAAACGTATCCTCAAAGCCGCCAATACCTTGATTGCCAACAACCCACACATTTACGACAAAGCTTTGTGGAGTGATCACGAAGAGGGCGACCCGATCCGTATCATGGTGACACGTAACGAAGACGCTGAATCCGAACGTGTTGCGGCAGAAATCCAATCTCGACATCTACGTCATGATATTCCGTATCGAGATTTTGCCATCCTGTATCGTGGTAACCACCAAGCACGACTATTGGAAATCAAACTGCAAGCCTATCGCATTCCCTACAAGATGAACGGCGGCACGTCTTTTTTCTCCCGCGCCGAAATCAAAGACTTAATGGGCTATTTACGTCTTTTGGTCAACCCATTAGACGACAACGCATTTTTACGCATTGTTAACTTACCGCGTCGAGAAATTGGCCCAGCCACGTTAGAAAAAGTCGGCAACCTTGCCACCGAGCGCGGTGTCAGCCTGTTCGAAGCGTCGGGCTATAAAGAATTAGAAGACAGTATTACTGGGCGCTCATTAAAAAGCTTACAAGATTTTGAACGTTGGCTCTCTACATTACGTAAGCGTTTAGAAGGCGGTGCGTCGCCTGTGCCTGTGATAGAGCAAATGATCCATGATATGGATTACTACAGTTGGATTCAGGAACAAACCTCATCGACAAAAGCGGCGGAACGTCGTATTGAAAACGTGCGTTTCCTGCTGGACTCTATCCAGCGCATGATGGAGTCTGCTTGGGAAGAGGACGAAAGCGCAGGCTTGGATCAAGCCATCAGTAAACTGTTATTAATCGACATGTTAGAACGCCAAGAAGAAGAGGAAGACGAAGACAAGGTTCAGCTGTTAACACTGCATGCTTCCAAAGGCTTAGAGTACCCTCACGTTTTCTTAATCGGCTGCGAAGAAGAACTTTTACCGCACAGAAACAGCATTGAAAACGACGACATTGAAGAAGAGCGCCGTTTGGCTTACGTAGGCATCACCCGAGCGAAAAAAACCTTATGCATCACCTTAGCGGCCAAACGCCGTCAGTATGGTGAAGAAATCGACTGCATGCCGAGCCGATTCTTAGACGAATTGCCAGAAGAAGACTTGGTCTGGGAAGGGCGCGGTGACGAAGGTGAAAGCGCGAAAAAAGAACGTGGCCTCGCGTCTTTATCGGCATTAAAAGCCATGCTGAATTCATAACGGAATGCCCAGCAGAAAGCCAAGCAGAAAGACGCGTAGTTAGCCATCAGCTATTGGCTTTGATCAATCATGTACAGAATGGTGTGTCGTAGCTCCTCGTCGCTACAGTTTGAGCAAATTCCTCGAGGAGGCATCGCATTGAAGCCTTTAATGGCGTTCGCCAGAAGCGTGTCTATGCCTTTATCAATACGTGGCTGCCACTCTTCGGCATGACCTATACGCGGCGCCCCCGCAACGCCATTGACATGGCAAGCAATACAATAAGTGTTATAAATCTGCGTCACTGGGCGACCAGAATAGGGTTGTGCTGTGGTGTTTGTTTCCCCAGAGGCTTGACTATGTAAGGGCAAGAGCGCGAGAAAACAAACGCCAAACGATAGAGCAAGAGGCCAATAAGAACGCAACAGACTGATAAAAAACACGGTACTTCCTTCTTTCGATTAAGGACTTAACAGCCAAATCATTATACGATAAAACCGTACTGACAGATGACTATTCGGTCATGGTTAGGCAATGACAATACACACGTTGTAAAACAGTCTGGTACTGTAATGGAGAATGACAATGGAAAATGTGCTCACTTTAGTGGCCACCATCACTGCGAAAACAGGTAAAGCGGAACCCTTAAAAAACGCTTTATTAGACTTGGTCGCGCCAACTCGAGCTGAAGCGGGGTGTTTGCAGTACGACCTACATCAAGATAACCAAGATCCAAATGTCTTTGTGTTTTTAGAGCGTTGGACAGGCTACGACGTCTGGCATGACCACATGGAAAGTGCGCACATCAAAGCCTACATTGCCCTAGCGGATGACCTAGTAAACGAATTTGTCGTCAAAGAAATGCACGCCATTGGCTAATCATGGCGAAAACACCATCGGACAGCGACCATAGACTCGGTCGTCGTCCGAAATCTTAGCGCAAAAACAGAATATCAACACTTTGAGCTAACATTATTGTATTAAGCACTGGAATCCTGAGGGATTTCCTTTAGAATACGCACTCAAATTTGTTCTGGCCTACTTTGCTCCATGCAAACATATCCCCGTCAGACAACCCTAATGCGCCCGTAGCTCAGCTGGATAGAGCGTCGCCCTCCGGAGGCGAAGGTCGGAGGTTCAAATCCTCTCGGGCGTACCATTTTGATAATGATCACCAACTCTGTAATCCTTGTATTTACTGGCTTTATAAGAAAATAAACTTCATTTTTCTTTGGGTCTATACAACACATTTTTTCTTCATGGGACAAAATTGGGACACCTCCTAAAAAACTTTTTATGAGTTTTTTCATGTGTCTACATTTCGTCTTTCAAAAAAATGAACTGTTTTGTCTAAAAACGGTTCATCGATTCCGCTTTCATGCTTACTCAAGAAAGATGTAGGTAAAGTTTAGGAAGTTCATACAATTAAAGTAATCCCTATGTTAAGTCGTTTCTTTATTTGTTGTTTAAATCTGTACCGATGATTTTTCTTTTTTCTTGTCCTATTAGAGACAATGTATTGCTGATACTTTTCTTCAAAAAATCTGTTATTGAGGAGGTTGGCATCAATGTATCGATACGATGAATATGATAGGGCGTTGGTTAACGAGCGCGTAGAAGAGTTTCGCGATCAAGTGGCGCGTCGGATGAGCGGCGAATTAACGGAAGACGAGTTTTTGCCATTGCGTTTGCAAAACGGACTGTATTTGCAAAAACACGCTTATATGATGCGCATCGCTATTCCCTATGGTGCGTTATCCAGTGATCAAATGCGAGGTTTAGCGTTCATTGCCAACGAATTTGACCGTGGTTATGGGCACTTTACTACTCGTCAAAATATTCAATTCAACTGGATTGAGCTAGCTGATACGCCAGATATTTTAGCGCATTTGGCATCTATTGATATGCATGCTATTCAAACATCGGGTAACTGTGTGCGTAATGTGACTACCGAAGCTTATGCGGGCGTTGCTCCCGATGAAGAATATGACCCGCGTATTTTTGCTGAGATTATTCGTCAATGGGCGACAGTAAACCCTGAGTTTTTGTTCTTGCCTCGCAAATTCAAAATTGCGGTTAGTTCCAGCAAGGAAGACCGTGCGGCGGTTCGTATGCACGATATTGGTTTGTATTTGTATCGTGACGAAGAAGAAACATTGCGTTTTCAGGTTATGGTTGGTGGAGGACTAGGTCGTACGCCTTTCTTGAATAAAGCGGTAAAAGACGATCTGCATTGGTCGGAAGTATTGTCTTATATAGAGGCAGTTCTTCGAGTTTTTAATCGTTATGGACGACGAGATAATAAATACAAAGCACGTATTAAAATTCTTATACATTCATTAGGTGTAGATGCTTTTCGTGAAGAAGTGGAAGCCGAATGGCTGCAAATTCGTGAGAGTTTTTCTACGCTCACCGATGATGAATTAAGCCGCGTGGCTTCTCAGTTCTTGTCGCCACTTTACAAAACTTTAGATGATACCGATCTTAAATACGGCAATCATATAGCAAGTAACGATGAGTTTTCTGCTTGGGTATCACGCAGCGTGAAACCTCATAAAGTCAGTGGTTATGCGTCTGTGGCGATTTCTACCAAGTTTCCTACCAACACGCCAGGCGATTTGAATGCTGAGCAAATGCAGCGTATAGCCGATCTTGCTGATCTTTATGGGTTTGGTGTGATTCGCATTGCTCACGAACAAAACGTGGTGCTGCCTGATATCCCGAAAAAGCATCTTTTCAATGTCTGGTTAAGTTTATGTGAAGTGGGTTTGGCTTTACCGAATGTGGGTTTAGTGAGCGATATGATTGTTTGCCCAGGGGCGAGTTATTGTAACTTGGCAACAGCACATTCTTTTCCCGTCGCCAAAAAAGTGGCTGAGGTTTACAGCATTGAAGAGCAACTAGAAGTTGGTGATATCAGTATTAACTTATCTGGGTGTATTAATGCCTGCGCCCATCACCATATTGGTAATATCGGCATTCTAGGGCTGAATAAATCAGGCGAAGATTATTACCAAATTACCGTTGGCGGAGCACAAGGCAAAGACAGTCAAATCGGCAAAGTGATTGGTCCTGCGGTGAGTGAAGACGCGCTGCCAAGAGTGGTTAAAAACATAACCAATGCGTATCTAGCGAATCGAAATGACAGAGAAACGTTTCATGAGACCTTTTTACGTATTGGTTTGGAACCATTCAAGATGGCCGCTTATGAGTCAGTAGGAGTTTAGTATGAAGAATATTATCCGTATTCAGTCTAATGATATGACGATTAATAAATCCGATGATTGGGTCATTTTAGAAGAGGGTTGTGACTCACTTAAGCCCCATCAAATCTTACCGATGAAAGCTTGGTTAGCGCGAGTTGAGCGAGGTGACAATGCCTCATCGGCCGTTTGGATTGACGTTGATGATGATCCAATGGAATTAAAAGGCGAGATCGATAAGTTATCGTTTATCTGTGTTTTCTTCGCTGATTTTAAAGATGGGCGGGGCTACTCGACGGCGTATTTATTGCGTAAGCGGTTAAATTATCAGGGGGATTTACGTGCCTTTGGTGATGTACTAAGAGATCAATTGAGCCTAATGCGTCAATGCGGTTTCGACAGTTTTGCCATTAAAGAAGGCAAAGATCCACACGATGCGGCGAAAGGCGTCAAAGGTTTGTCCGTCACTTATAGTGGCAGCGTATCGCAACCGAACCCGCTATATAAACGGGTTCGTCGCTAGGTTTTATGTTTAAAAAAGCCTATCCAAGTAGTACGCTAAACAGCTTTTTGACAGCGGCTTGTCTTTGTTCGGTTAACGGGTGGATATAACTTAAACGTAAAAAGTTTTTATATTGACCCGATGCCGAGAAAAGTGAGCCGGGTGTCATAATCACGCCTTGCTCTAATACTTTGTTATAACTGCGTTGTGTATTGATGGATTCATCTAATTCTATCCACATAGAAATGCCGCCTTGGGCATGGGTGTAGCGAATGTTGTCACTCCAATGGATATCTAATAACATCATCAGTTCTCTTTGTTGTTGCTTTAGCGTATTGACCTGTTGAGCAAGGTAGCGGCGGTAATGACCTTCTTCTAAAAATGTCGCCAGCCCTTGCTGAATGGATTCGCTTGAGGATAGCTGGGTAACCAGTTTCAATTGAGTAATCTTGTCGTGCCATTTGCCACCAAATACCCAACCAATCCTTAAATCTCGTGATAAACTTTTCGAGAAGGAACCACATAGAATAACTTGTCCGTTAGGATCGAATTTTTTTAAGGGTTCTGCAGTAAAAGGCGGAAAAGCCAAATCCCCATAAATATCATCCTCTATGATGCAAAAATCTTTTTCGACCGCTAGATTGATGAGCGCTCGGCGTGCTTTTTCTGGCATAAATGCCCCAGTGGGCGTGGCATAATTTGGGGACACAATACAGGCTTTTATTGGCCACTCTGTTATTTTTTCGGCCAAATCGTCAACGCTCAAACCTTCTTCTGGGTCAGCAGCGACCTCGATAATTTTCAGTTTGAGTTGTTCCATGATTTGCAGTACGCCATAAAATGCGGGAGATTCCACGGCCACAGTATCACCAGGTGAGCATGTTGCCATGAGGGAAATGAATAAGGCGTGTTGGCAACCACCAGTAATGCAAACCTGTGATGGATCTTGATTCAAACTACGGTGGCGATAGTGAGTCACAATGGCGTCTTTTAAGCGCATGTCACCGCTTGAGTCGTTGTAGTAAAGCGCTTTTTGAGTGGGTCTGGAGCGCAGTGCTTTGCTTAAGTGTCGGTTTAAAGTGATTAGGTGATTCGCATCATTGGTAGCGCCAGCCGTTGGCAAAATATCAAAGGCGGCACTGCGCGTCATGATGTCTTTTAAAATGGCAGGGACAGTTACGTCTCTGGGCGCGGCGGGTGGGTTAATACGTTTTGGCGAGAGTCGATCATTTGGTGTAACTGTTTTGACAAAGTAACCTGATTTTGGCTTAGAAAAGATCAGCCCTTCTGCTTCGAGTCGATGTAAGGCATGTAACACCGTGGCTTTAGAAAAGCCCAAGTTCTGGCATAGCTCTCGGACAGAAGGAAGCTTTCCGCTGGGTAAAAAATGGTTGGCTCTAATGTCCTTGCGTAACAAGTGTTCCAGCTCTAGGTATTTAAACTGACTCATGGTTGCACCCCTAATAATGTATCTGTGCCTATTCTAAATTAATTTATTGTGCCTGTTATGTATTTATTTAAGCCTTACACTCTGCAAGGTAATTATTTTTCGATTTTGCTTTCTGGTAGCGTAAAAGATAGGCAGGGCACAATGATTGATTTAAATGCTATTGATTTGGCGCGAATACAATTCGCGTTCACCGTCTCGTTCCATATTATTTTTCCCGCTATTACGATTGGTCTCGCCAGTTATTTGGCGGTATTAGAAGGCTTGTGGTTGTATACCAGAAAGCCGATTTACATGACTTTATGCCGATTTTGGATGAAAATATTCGCGGTTAACTTCGCCATGGGCGTTGTTTCTGGCATTGTGATGGCGTATCAATTTGGCACCAACTGGAGCCAGTTTTCAAACTTCGCAGGGGCTATTACCGGTCCATTACTGAGTTATGAAGTGATGACAGCTTTTTTCCTTGAAGCTGGCTTTTTGGGCGTTATGTTGTTTGGCTGGAAAAAAGTCGGCAAAAAGCTACATTTTGCCTCCACTATATTGGTCGCTATTGGAACCTTAATCTCGATGACTTGGATTTTGGCGTCTAACAGTTGGATGCAAACCCCTCAAGGTTACGATATTGTTGACGGCCGAGTTGTACCAGTCGATTGGTTCGAGATCATTTTTAACCCTTCTTTTCCTTATCGTTTAGTTCACATGGGCTTGGCTGCCTTTCTAGCAACTGCTTTGTTGGTCGCTGCTTCTGGCGCGTGGCATTTGCTGAAAGGCACGCATGTAACAGCCGCGAAAAAAATGTTGTCCATGGCAATGTGGATGCTGCTTATTTCGGCGCCTTTGCAAGTTATAGTTGGTGATCAACATGGCTTAAACACTTTAGAGCATCAGCCAATTAAAGTGGCCGCTATGGAAGGGCATTGGCATCAAACCGAAAAAGGTGAAGGCGTTCCGCTGGTCTTGTTTGGTTGGCCGAATATGGAAAAGGAAAGAAACGATTTTGCGATTGAGATTCCGAATCTTGCCAGTTTGATTTTGACTCATTCTTTGGATGGGGATATTCCATCGCTCACTTCTGTCGCACCGGAAGATCGTCCTTATGTGCCAGTGGTCTTCTTTAGTTTTCGTATTATGGTGGCGCTTGGCATCTTGATGATTGTGCTGGCTGTTACCGCATTGATGCTACGTAAAAAGGGCAAAATCTACGAAAAAAGATGGTTTCTGCGCTTCTGTGTTGCCATGGGCCCATCTGGTCTAATCGCCATGCTTACAGGCTGGTTTGTCACAGAAACAGGCCGTCAGCCTTGGGTAGTTTATGGTTTGCAACGCACTGTGGATGCCGGCTCGCCCAATAGCGTTACTGCCATGAGTTTGTCGTTGCTAATTTTTGTGTTGGTGTATCTTTGTGTTTTTGGTGTAGGCGTGCGTTACATGTTAGCGCTGATTACCAAAGGCCCAGCAGACGATTATACACTTGAAGACGATGAACATTTGAATAAACGCCCCGCCCGTCCGCTATCTGCCGCTGATGGCGTAGAAATTTAGGAGACAGTGTCATGCATTTTGATTTACCGACTATTTGGGCCTTTGTCATCGGCTTTGGTTTGATGATGTACGTGTTCTTAGATGGCTTTGACTTAGGGATTGGCTTGCTGTTTCCTTTTATTAAAGACAAACATGAACGAGATATTATGGTGAACTCGGTTGCCCCCGTCTGGGATGGCAACGAAACTTGGCTTGTATTGGGTGGCGCTGGCTTATTAGCCGCGTTTCCTATGGCGTATTCGGTGATTTTGTCTGCCTTATATGGGCCGATTTTGCTGATGTTATTTGGTTTGATTTTGCGTGGCGTCGCCTTTGAGTTTCGCTTTAAAGCCACGGAGTCTCATCGTCCAATGTGGGACAAGCTATTCTTTGTTGGTTCTTTAATGGCCACCTTTGCTCAGGGTGTGGCAATGGGCGCTGTGATTCTTGGCTTTCAGGTAGAAAATGGCGAGTTCGCTGGTGGTGGACTTGATTGGTTGAGTCCATTTAGCCTGTTCACCGGCTTTAGTTTGCTGTTTGCTTATGGATTGCTCGGTGTAACCTGGTTGGTTATTAAAACAGAGCATGGTTTACAGAAAAAAATGCGCGCACTTATTAAGCCATTAACTCTGTTGCTTGCGGCTTGTATGTTTATCATCAGCATTTACACGCCAATGATTAACGAAAGCGTACGTGATTTATGGTTTAACTTGTCGAACATTATATATTTGGCACCTTTGCCGATTTTCACGGCTACATTTGCTTTTTTGCTGATGGGGGCTGCGCATTCCAAAGAAGAATATCGCGCTTTCATTTGTACTTTATGCATGTTGTTTTTGGGGTATTTGGGGTTGTGTGTCAGCCTTTGGCCAAACATTATTCCACCGAGCATTACTATTTATCAGGCCGCGGCACCAACGTCTAGCCTTAAATTTACTTTAGTCGGCGTGGTGTTTATTTTGCCTGTCATCTTGATTTATACCTTTTGGTCTTATCGAGTGTTTCGTGGAAAAGTGGTAGATACCGACGGTTATCACTAGAAAGCAGATAACAAAAGGGCTGGTGTTTTACAGCGAGTCAGCCTTTTCTGAAATTAGTTTGGAGGACAGTACGATGAAAAAAAGTCTTCATCAATTTAAATGGTTATTGATTTTTTGGGCGCTTGGCGTTGGCTCACTTTTAGTGGTGGCGACGATTATACGCTTTGGTATGACTTTGGCTGGAATGGAAGCCAAATAAAGGCTTAGGCTTCTTTGAAATAAAGCCTTTGGATTTTAGAAAGGGAGCGCTCAACTCGCTCCCTTTTTTAAGACATGACTCTGGCTAAGTGCGCAGGCTGGTTGAGTAGCTCGGATAAAATGGTCATTTGTTCTTGGCAATGTTGTCTTGAGGATGGACCTCCAAAGCAAATTCTTAACGCTAGTGGTGGGTTGTTGTCTGTGGCAAATGCCGCGCCAGAAACCGCATTAACCCCTAATGAACGAAGCTTTGTAGCCAAATCTGATGGGTTCCAACCTAGGTGTTTAGGCAGTTTTATCCAAAAATGAAAGGCGTTTTCTTCCATCGATACGCTGTGTGTTTTTAACGTCTCTTTGATCATCACTTGACGAGCATTGGCTTCTCTTTTTATTGCTTGGATCATGTGATCTAACGTTCCTTCGTTTATCCATCGACAGACAATGACATGCATAATCGGGTTTTCCATTACATTCAAGGAGCGTAACGCGCCGGCTGTGTATTCGGCCTTACGATGCGTTGGGCACAATATAAAGCCGGTTCGCATTCCGGGACCAAAGCACTTAGATAAGCCATTGATATAATATGTTAATTCTGGTGCAAGCGTCGCAAAGGTAGGAGCCGAATCATGGCTGATTAAACCATAAGCATCGTCTTCGATTATTGGAATGCTAAAGCGTAAAGCGACGTCTGCTAACGCTTCTCGGCGACTTTTTGAAATGCTGGTCGAGGTTGGATTTTGCATGGTTGGGTTGATATACAGCGCGGCGACATCGTGGGTTTTGCAAGCGTCTTCAAAGGCATTTACCAATGGTCCATCATTGTCTCTTTCCAAGGAAAATAGAGTTTTGCCAAGTTGAGCCGCGATGGTCTTAATGCCTGGATAAGTAAGGCTATCGACACAAATAATTTGCTGATTACTGCATAACTGAGTGACCAAAGCGACTAAACCACTGTGGATGCCAGGGCAAGAAACCACTCGATCTAAGGTCGCATTTATCACGCGTCGTTTTATTAATCCTAAAAAGCATTGTTTGGTTTCTGGGCTACCACCAAAATCTTGGTAACGAATACTGCTTAATAAGCCTGCCGAGGCAATGCTGCTTAACGCGCCGTCTTTAATCTCTTCAATTAGGGTAGGAATAGCTGGTTCAATGGCCATATTCATGGTCATCTCATAAGGCGCTAGGCTGGGTTTTATTGCAGGAACTTTGCCTTTGACAAAACTGCCAGAGCCTGTGGTAGTGTCGATGAGTCCACGCTTTTTCGCTTCGCTATAGGCGCGAGAAGCGGTTGAGTAATTAATCCCTAAGGCTTCAGCAAGATCGCGCATAGGTGGCAGCTTATCTTGTGGTTGCAGTTTTCCTGATTCGATGTTTTCGTTAATCAGTTCGGCAATGCGTTTGTAGGCAGGGTATTTGCCTTTGTTATCGAGTTCTTTTTTCCAAGTGGCCAGAAGTGATGTCGACATAGTTGGTTCTTTAAGGTGAATGAATTGATTGGATTTTATTATGCAATCAATCTGCCAACTAACTTTATACCAAGGAGTAATATATGACTGCGTTTACCATTTCCGCATTACAAATTGGCTCTCATCCTGAGGGCAAAGCTCGTACTTTAGAGCATATCTTATCGTTTGAAGAGCAAATTATTGCCTCTCAATCCAAGCTGGTGGTGATGCCGGAAGCCTTGCTCGGTGGTTATCCTAAAGGAGAAACCTTTGGTACTTACCTAGGTTATCGAATCGATGAAGGCCGTGAGACATTTGCCGCTTATTTCGATAACGCCGTGACTGTACCAGGCGAAGAAACCGATGCTTTGGCTGGGTTATCTGCAAGAACCAAAGCCGTCATTGTCATTGGTGTGATTGAACGCAGTGGCAGCACACTTTATTGTACGTCTTTGTACTTTACGCCAGAGAAAGGCCTAGAAGCGAAACACCGTAAACTCATGCCCACCGGAACGGAGCGTCTTATTTGGGGGCAGGGCGATGGTTCGACCTTACCTGTGGTAGAAAGCCATGCAGGGCGATTGGGGGGAGCTATCTGTTGGGAAAACCATATGCCGTTATTGCGTGCTGCCATGTATGCCAAAGGCGTGGATATTTGGTGCGCGCCAACGGTTGATGAGCGAGATATTTGGCAAAGTTCCATGCGCCATATTGGTCACGAAGGTCGTTGTTTTGTGGTGAGTGCGTGTCAGATTCAGCCTTCGCCAGAAGTACTTGGTATTGATGTTCCTCATTGGGATAATCAACGCCGTCTAATTCGCGGTGGCAGTATTATTGTCGATCCTATGGGCAATGTTCTCGCTGGCCCATTGCAAGATAAAGAAGGTTTGCTTAGCGCGTTGATTGATCTTGCGGATATTTCTAAAGCTCGTTATGACTTAGATGTATGTGGTCATTATTCGCGCCCAGACATTTTTGAACTTACGGTGGACGAGCGCCCAAAGTCCGGTGTGGTGTTTCAAAAATAGTTTAATCAACAATAGCGCATTCCAAGGCAGGTACTGTGAATCTGCCTTTTTCATTTCTCTTCCTGATTTTTCCACATTTTTCTAATCTTTTCCCTCTCCGTTTATGGATTGAGCGTTGTTTTATGTTCATTTTTTGCACTCAATTGGTGACTGTTTGAGCATTATGAAACTTTATAGTGCGAAGCAGAAGTTAAGTTAGATCTAGGTTAAAACCTGTTTTATCGATTTTTTAAAAATTTTCTCGTGAATTTTTTCAATCATGTTTTGCTTTATCGCACATTGATTGCTTTTTTTCTTGCGATCATTGGCACTCCGGTTGCAATACTCAAGTTGAAATTGAACACATCGGTTTTTTACACAACAACTTGATTGGAGAGAAAACATGCCAGAAGTAACACACACACTAAACAAAGATGGTGATTTCCTAGTGGATTACGAAGAAAAAGTCTTTGAAGACGTGAAAGCGGAAGCGGGTGAGAAAGCCTTAGTGACTTTTCACACTGTTGCATTTGAAGGTTCCATTGGCTTTGTGAACATGCTGCAAGCCACCCGTCTACTTCGTAAAGGCTACGAAACCAGCATTCTACTTTACGGCCCAGGGGTGAACTTGGGTGTACAACGTGGTTTTCCTACTTTGGGGGACGAAGCGTTTCCAGGCCACATGAACTTCAACAATCAGTTGAAAAAATTTATGGCAGAAGGCGGGAAAGTTTACGCATGTCGTTTTGCTCTTCAAGCGCTTTATGGCCACGGCGAACGCTCTTTGATTGAAGGGATTAGACCGATTAATCCATTGGATGTATTGGATCTTAAACTTCTGCATCGTCGTGACAATGCGTTGATCATTGATACCTGGACAATGTAATAGGAGCCGCGGCGATGAGTGATTACCCAATCGTTCGCGCCGCGGCCGTCCAAATTTCTCCTGATTTGGAGAGTTTGGCCGGTACGCTGCGCAAAGTACTGAATATGATTGATGAAGCGGCTGAGAGCGGGGTAGAGCTCATCGTTTTTCCTGAAACCTTCATGCCTTATTACCCTTATTTTTCGTTTGTGCTACCACCCGTTAGCCAAGGCCCTGAGCATCTGCGTTTGTATCAAGAAGCCGTTGTAGTGCCGAGTGCGACAACCGAAGCCATTGGTCACAAAGCCAAAGAGCGTCAAATGGTAGTCGTAGTCGGTGTGAATGAGCGCGATAACGGCAGCTTATACAACACCCAATTGGTGTTCGATAAAACCGGCGAGCTGATTCTTAAGCGTCGCAAAATTACACCGACTTATCATGAGCGCATGATTTGGGGTCAAGGTGACGCTTCTGGTTTAAAAGTGGTTGATTCCGCAGTGGGGCGAATCGGTGCCTTAGCTTGTTGGGAGCATTACAACCCATTGGCTCGTTATTCGTTAATGGCGCAACACGAGCAAATTCATTGCGCGCAATTTCCGGGATCGTTAGTGGGGCCGATCTTTGGCGAGCAAATGGACGTTACTATTCGTCATCATGCTTTAGAGTCTGGTTGTTTCGTGATTAATTCCACCGGCTGGCTCACAGAGGCACAAATTCAAAGCATCACTCCAGATCCAGCCATGCAAAAAGCCCTAAGAGATGGTTGTAATACCGCGATCATTTCGCCAGAAGGCAAACATCTTGTTCCACCTATGACTCAAGGTGAAGGTTTTATCTACGCAGATTTGGATTTCCGTTTGATCGATAAGCGTAAGCGTATGATGGATTCTGTTGGACATTACGCACGCCCTGAGCTTTTGAGCTTACATATGAATGCTCAAGTATCCCGGTACGTTGCAGGCTTGCCTGAGTCTGTGCCGGACACTTTTCGTACCTCAGTGTTACCAGAATCATTCAATGGAGGAGAGTCACATGACGACACAACTCAAAATGAAAGCATCTCAATTCCTAACTGAGTTACAAACCAAAGGCTTGCGTCTGACCTCGTTGGATCAGGAGCACGTTAGCCGCCGTGGTGGTGCGGGTCCATCCGATCATCAAGCGATCACAGTGGATGGCACGACGTTAATGGTGCCGATTTATACCCAAACGGCATGGGCATCACCATTTACCGTGTCTGATGAAAATATGGGCAAGGTAACCGATACAACGCAAAATAAGCCAGTCTCTCAATTGTTATCGAACAGTATTCCGCTGGCCGATGTGACTTTTGCCAAAGACCCTGAGTTTTACAAATTATCCACTGCTGATGGCATTCCCTATTCACATATTGCCACCTTGCACAGCACCGATGTGCTCGCCACTACGGTATTACAAACGTGCATTCGTTACGAAAGCCGCCGTAAAGCGTGTCAGTTTTGTTCCATTGGTCAATCGTTGCGGGCAGGGCGCACCATTGCTCACAAAACTCCGGAACAATTAGCCGAAGTGGCAAAAGCCGCAGTGGAATTGGACGGCATCAAGCATATTGTCATGACCACAGGCACGCCCGCTGGTGCTGATCGCGGGGCGAAAGTCATGTGTGAAAGCGCTAAAGGCATTAAAGCTGTAATTGATGTGCCCATTCAAGGTCAGTGCGAGCCACCAAAAGATCCGATTTGGTATCAGCGTATGAAAGACGCGGGCATTGATTCCTTCGGCATGCATTTAGAAGTGATTACGCCCGAGTTACGCAAAACCATCACACCGGGTAAATCGGAAGTGTCTTTGGAAGAGTATTTCCAAGCGTTTGAAGACGCCGTCGCCGTGTTTGGGCGAGGGCAAGTGAGCACTTATATTTTGGCAGGCCTTGGTGACACGGAAGAAACCATCATCGACACCTGTCGCAAGTTGGTTGCTATGGGCGTTTATCCCTTTGTGGTGCCTTTTGTGCCAATTTCCGGTACGCCGTTAGAAGATCGTCCTGCGCCAACGGCGTCGTTTATGGAAGCAGTATTGCGTCCTTTGGCGCAAGAATTAGTGAACCTCGATATGACTTCTGACAAGGTGAAAGCTGGTTGCGCACGCTGTGGTGCTTGCTCGTCTCTTTCTCGATTTGAAAAGGAGGCTGCCGATGTCTCAGCCTAAACAAGGTCGTGTATTCCAAGTGAAATGGGCGACCAATGCCTGGGAAATTGAACAAGCCAATCGCATTCGCCGCGAAGTATTTTGCGAAGAGCAGGGACTGTTCCAAGAGCATGATCGAGACGATATTGATCTGATCGCGCAGCCATTGATTGTCACCACGTCAATCTTAGGGATGCCAGAAGAAGTGGTGGGCACAGTGCGGATTCATCAACCTGAGCCGGGGTTCTGGTGGGGGTCGCGTTTGGCGGTAAAAAAAGCCTTTCGTCGCCAAGGTGTGTTGGGCGCGAGTTTGATTCGCCTTGCTGTGTCCAGCGCCAATACCTTAGGTTGTCATACCTTTTTAGCCACGGTGCAAGAGCAGAACGAAGTGCTGTTTAAGCGGCTGCATTGGGCAACGACAGGGTATCAAGATATTCATGGCATGAAGCACGCCAAAATGCAGGCCGATCTTGAGCATTATCCACCATTGAGCCAGCCATCCTTGGGTTTTTGGGTCTCTGGTCGTCCAGTTAAAGACACAGAAGTTAGCCCGTATTTATTGGGCCTAGAACCCAATCTAATCAAATCCGATTTAGCGCACGGTGTTGGGGAGGCGTCCTATGCTTCAACAACTCATTGAAATCGTTCGCAACTATCCCGGTGTGACATCAAAGGTGGCGTTGGCGCCGGTTATCTCTTCATTTGAAAAACGTAATGAGTCGGGTTTTTCAAATGGCGATGATACGGCGGTGCTGAAAAGCGCCAACGGCTATGACTTGTTTGCGATAGAGGGCTTTCTGCCTGATTTTGTCGCACAGGATCCTTGGTTTGCTGGTTGGTGTGGCGTTATGGTCAACGTCAGTGATATTGCCGCCATGGGCGGTCGAGCAAAAGCGGTGGTGAATGCCTTGTGGAGCGCGCAGGACGAAGTCAGTGCGCAAATTTTTGCTGGTATGAACGCCGCATCTACGACTTATGGCGTGCCTGTTGTGGGTGGTCATACCAGCCATAACAGCAAAACCACACAGTTAGCTGTTTCGATTTTGGGGCATGCCAATCAAGTGTTAACCAGTTTCGATGCCAACACAGGGGATGCCATTGTGGTTGCCATGGATCAAAGAGGGGCTTTTCGCGCGCCGTATCTTAATTGGAATGCTACGACGAACGCCCCCGCTGAACGCTTGCGAGACGACCTTGAATTACTGCCGCTATTGGCTGAAAAAGGCTGGATAACAGGCTGTAAAGACATCAGTCAAGCTGGGTTGTTGGGCACCTTAGCCATGTTTATGGATTGCTCGCAAAAAGGCGCAGATGTGTTTTTAAGGCAGATTCCAAAACCCGATCAAGTGAGTTGGTCAGACTGGCTATGTGCCTTTCCCAGCTTTGGTTTTGTCATGACTTGCCCAGTTGACAAGGTGGATGACGTGGTGGCGCTTTTTCAAAGCCGAGACATTCATGCCGCCGCGATGGGTCATGTGACAGAACGACCTTCCATTGAGGTGATAGACGAAGGTCAAAACGTCACCTTTTGGGACTTTGAACAAGCGGCCTTTTTGGGCTTTCGACAAGATAAGCAAGATTCGCGTGAAGAAGAGAGGGTGTTATGCCTGTAGTGCAATTTGAAGTGGTTTGGCCGGATGGCAAAACCGAAGCCTGTTACTCCCCATCCAGTGTCATTAAAGAGCACTTTAGTGCGGGAAAGGATTACCCATTAAGCGAATTTTTGACGACCAGTGAAACGGCGCTTAACGCGGCGAGCAATCGTGTTCGTGAGCGCTTTGGCTATGCCTGTTCTAGCGCCATGGATCAACTGAGTGTCATTAAGACACGCTGCGCCAGCTATCAAACAACACCGAATGCATCTGTGAAAGTCACACGATTTATCGATTAGAGGAAACCATTATGCCTACTGCACAAAACAGCCAACCTACTCATTATTCCGTATTAATTGTCGGCGGTGGTCAAGCCGGTTTGTCCATGAGTGCTTGCTTGCAAGAGCAGGACATTGACCATCTAATTTTTGAAAAAAATACCATGATGCACAGCTGGAAAACCCAACGTTGGGATTCCTTCACCTTGGTAACACCTAACTGGCAATGTGAACTGCCAAATCATCCTTATGATGGAAATGATCCAAAAGGCTTTATGAAGCGAGAAGAGATCATTGGCTATTTGGATCGTTTTGCCGCCAAAGTCAAACCGCCAATTTTAGAAGGCGTGAGCGTTGAGAAAGTCAGCAAAATGGACAATGGTCAATTCCGTGTGGTTACCACAAAAGGGGAGTTTACGGGCGACCAAGTGGTGATTGCCTCTGGTGGCTACTTGAAGCCGATTATTCCTCGCATGGCAGAACGCATTCCAGAAAGCGTACTTCAGATTCACTCTAACCAATATAAAAACTCACAGCAATTGCCTGATGGTGCGGTGCTGGTCGTGGGGTCGGGTCAGTCTGGCGCGCAAATCGCCGAAGATCTGCATATTGATGGTAAAAAAGTCTTTCTGGCGACGGGTAATGCACCGCGTGTTGCTCGCTTATATCGCGGTAAAGATGTGGTGGAATGGCTGGATGACATGGGCTATTACCAAAAATCTGTGGATGAACATCCATTGCGTGAAGGGGTTCGTGATAACACCAACCACTATGTTACAGGGCGCGACGGCGGTCGAGAAATTGACCTGCGTAAATTTGCCTTGGAAGGCATGGAGCTGTTTGGTTTGATGGAAAATTACCAAGACGGCCAATTGATTTTCAAACCCAACTTAACAGCGAATTTAGACGCTGCTGACGATACCTACAAAAACATCAATGCGCGCATCGATGCTTATATCGAAAAAAATGGCATTAATGCCCCCGTTGAACCGACATATCAGCCAGTGTGGGAACCAAAAGAAGAGCGTGAAAACTTGGATTTAGCGGTCTCTGGCATTACCAGTATTATTTGGTGTATTGGCTTTACTCCAGACTTTTCTTGGCTGGATTTACCTGTTTTCAACGGCATGGGCGCGCCAGTGCATCGCCGTGGTGTGACGAACGAAAAAGGCGTGTACTTTATTGGTTTGCCTTGGTTGTACACTTGGGGATCAGGTCGATTTTCTGGCGTGGCGGCCGATGCGGCCTACCTTAGCAATGTGATTCGTCAGGCTGTAGAAGAAAAAGAATCGACTGAATCTTTGTCTGAGGCGTCTTAATATGGCAGAAAAATCAATGGATTACGTTTCTATCTCGCAAGACTATTTTATTGGGATGCCACAGTTAGCCTTGGGCGGTTTGAGTGAAAACTGGCTACTCAAAGAATGCGGTCATCAACATTGGCTTGCGTTAGCAAAACGCCTTGATTTACCTGCTCCAAACTTTGTCGACCAACAAGATCGGCATATGTACGCCGCGTTTCTCGTGGTGAAAATCAGTAACGCGGCATTGCATCAAGTGACTGAAAACAGCCGATTATGGATTGAGACGCAGCTGACGCGTGTCTCGCCATCTCGCTCGTATAGCCGTCATGACCTTTACCTTGAAGGCGTGGGGGCTGATAGGCAATGCATAGCTCAAGTGGCATTGTTATCCAGCTTTGTCAGCCGATCCGAGCTTGGCAATAATCAAAGTGTTGCCCGTAGCGAAATGGCGAAGGGCGATTGGTCTGCCAACAAGGCGGCAAGCCAAATGATGGCTCTGCACAAAGCAGGGCGAACTTTGCCAGATACGGCGTTATCTGTCAGCGAGGAGCCTTTTGTTTATCAGCCTTGTCCTTATGCGGATTTTAATGGCGCGGACTTTTTATATTTCGCGCAATTTCAAGCCGTGATGGATCGCGCCGAGCGTTTTTTACAATCGGATTTACAAGCGCTTAATCACACTTCTGAGCGAAACCGCTTGGCCTTATGGCAAACCGTTGAACGCACTATTTGTTACTACGGCAATATCAATCTAGACGATGGATTAGAAGCCAACCTGTATGCCATGCCATCTGCTGATCAAGACACCTCATTGCTGAGCCATTGCGGACGTCTTTATCGTCAATCGGATCACGCTCTTATTGCCAATGTCATCACTCGAAAACGATTTCTGGATCATTCACTTGTCCGGTTTCAAGAGAAGCAAGCTAGTTTAAAAAGCTCAACAGATGTAGGAGCCGAATCATGAAAGCGCCTTCTTTAGCCAAGATCGAAGGCGTGTATTCGGTAGCACCCGAAACGGCTGACTCTTGGCGTGATGCCCATGGAAAGGCGCCTTTTGTGCGTGGCCCATATGAAAAAATGTATCAGCAAAAGCCTTGGACGATTCGTCAGTACGCCGGTTTTGAAGGAGCACTGGAAACCAATGCATTTTTTAAGCGCGCCTTGTCGCAAGGGCAAACGGGTTTATCTGTGGCGTTTGATTTACCCACGCATTTAGGTTTTGATTCGGACCATGATCTGGCGGCCGCCGATGTGGGTCGAACGGGCGTCGCCATTGATTCTGTTGAAGACATGGCGGTGTTGTTTGATGGTATTGATCTTGGCAATGTCAGTGTGTCCATGACGATGAATGGCGCAGTACTGCCCATTATGGCGTGTTTTATTGTCGCTGCCGAAGAACAGGGCGTAGCACCCGATAAGCTTAGCGGTACCATTCAAAATGATATTCTCAAAGAGTACATCGCCCGCAATACCTATATTCACTCACCGGATTTTTCCATGGGTGTGGTGTCCGACGTGGTGGCTTATTGTTCTGCACACATGCCACGTTTTAATAGCATGTCGATTTCGGGTTATCACTTCCAAGAAGCGGGAGCATCCCCAGAGCTTGAATTGGCGCTGACTATGGCCAATGCGCGAGCGTATTTAACCCACTTTCAGCAGCAAGGTATCGACCTTGAATTCGTTGCTAAACGCTTGAGTTTTTTCTTTGGCCTTGGCATGAGTTTCTATAAAGAGGTGGCAAAGTTAAGAGCCGCGCGCTTTTTATGGAGCGAGTTATTAGACGAGTTTAGCATTCGTTCCGAGAATGCTAAACGGCTGAAAATGCATTGCCAAACCTCGGGTGTGTCGCTAACCGAAAGTTCACCGCTCAATAACATTGTGCGTACAACTATCGAAGCCATGGCTGGCGTTTTCGGCGGTACGCAATCCCTGCATACCAACTCTTATGATGAAGCAATCTCTTTGCCTTCGGATCAAGCCAGTAAAGTGGCGTTAGAAACACAATTCATTCTGCAACATGAAACAGGCATCGGCGATGTAGTCGACCCTTGGGGCGGTTCTTATATGATGGAAAGCGCGACCCAAAGCATGATCGAGTATGTGCGAACCATGCAAAAGAACATAGAGACAGAAGGCGGAGTGTTAGCGCTGGTGGCATCGGGCCAATTAACGACTTTTATTCATCGGCAAGCGTTACAAACCGCCATGGACGAAGAGGCGCTAAACAAAAAAATCGTTGGCAAAAATTGCTATCAAAGTCCGACATCGAGCCCTCAACATCAGCGTGTGATCGCCTCGGACAAAACGCTGTTGCAACAATCGAAAAAGCTCGCCCAGTTAAAATTAAAGCGTGATGATGGTGCCGTTAAACGTGCTTTGCAGGCGTTGCAAGCCGCAGCGAGAAGCAAGCAAAACCTCATGCCTTTTACCATTGATGCAATCCGAGTCAGAGCCACCGTTGGGGAATGCATCAAGGCGCTGACTGATGAAGCCTCGCGTTACCTGAAACCAGAGTACATAGAATCGGCGCCGTTTTGCACGCATCTTGATGCGGACATAGTTAAGCGCTATCAAACCTTGTCTAGTCAGCTAGATCGACCGCTGCGCTTTTTGATCGCTAAAGTAGGATTGGACGGCCACGATCGAGGTGCGAAAGTGATTGTCTCTTTACTTCGAGACCTTGGTATCGAAGTGGATTACTTGCCCATTTTTGCGAGCATTGACGACATTATTCAGCAAGATGCGATGTGTCCATACGATGGTATTGGCTTATCGATTTTATCGGGAGCGCATATTCATTTTATTACACAAATCACTCAAAAAATTCGTACTGATTGCCCCATTTTCGTTGGTGGCGTGATTCCTACCTCAGATAAAAATACATTAGAGAAGATCGGCGTTGAAGTTGTTTTTACGGCGAAGCATAGCCTAAATGATATTGCTATTAGTCTGTATGACACTCTTGTCGTAGCAACAAAGATAAAGGTTAATCGGTTTGAAAATCAGCGAATTATGAAAGGATGTTAGAGATGAAAATAACGACTTTATTGAGTCAATTCATTGGTCAGCAAGCTCTTGGTCATCAAGTGATCGAAAGCTTATCGTCTCCCGCTTTTATTAATTGCTTAGGTTCAGGCCGAAACAAAGGCTTGGCTTTTGTGAACAGCGCCATGTTGAAGGCGCTAGGCTATAAATCGGCGGCTCAGTTAAAGGGTAAACATCTTAATACTATTTTGAATGAGGTTCAGCCGGGCGGCAGAACCCGTGATGAGATGATGGATGAAGGTAAAGTTCAGCTGAAAAAGTATCAATATTGGCGTGGTGGTTTAACCTATAAAAAAGCCGATGGCAGTACTTTTACCACATCCGCCATTGTGACCTTGAGCATGGTGGGTAAAACGCCTTATACGATTTCGATTTTGGAAAATAAAGAGCTGTTAGAAGGTTTTACTAATCAATTTAAAGACGATGTAGAAAGTGTCTCCAATGACATTAATGAATCGGCAGCCAGCCTCAATACGTCATCTGAGCATTTGGTAACAGCGATTCAAACGACACTAAAAGAAGCGCAACGAACCTTGGAAATAACCGATGCCTCGGCACAAAACATGCAAACGCTTTCGACCTCTGTGGGAGAGTTATGGGAAGGGTCAAAAGTGATCTCCGAAAAGATTTCTCAAGCAACAGATGCTTCTTTAAGTGGTGTTGAAGAGGCGCAGCGTTCGGATGCTCTGATTCAGAAAATGTCGTCTGCGGCGGTGAATATTGGCGAAGTCATCGGGTTAATAAAATCCATCGCGGATCAAACCAATCTCTTGGCCTTGAACGCGGCGATTGAAGCCGCCCGAGCTGGTGAAGCAGGGCGAGGCTTTGCTGTGGTGGCGTCAGAGGTGAAAAACCTTGCTTCGCAAACTTCTCAAGCCACCGACAGTATTTCCGATCAAATTGAATTGGTTCGAACCACGATAGAACAAACCATCAAAGGATTAGAAAGCACGTCAGTGATTATTAATCAGATTAATAATATTTCCCAAGAAGTGGCCGACAGTGTTCAGCTTCAACGAACGTCGACCCACGACATTCGTGAAAGGTTGAATGTGTTGGTTCATCAAGCAGAGGATGCTCAGCAGTCATCTAGTGAGATTTATCATCAAGCGCAAAGCGTCAACGACGAAGCCTTACAGATGAGCCAATCGGTAGAATCACTAAATGGCCAAGCTAAGATGTTAAGGGAAAAATCTACTTTCTTTATTAATCAGTTATTGCAGCGGTCATAAAGGCTTTGTCAGAGTTCATATGGTTAGGAGCATAAATAATCCCTTGATATTTTCGTTGTTAGGGCTCAGAAATGGCACGGATAATGAGGTCACGAAACCAGCGATGGGAGGCGGATTCGTTGTGACGCGATTGCCAATGCAGGGCAACGCTAAAGGCGGGGACGTCAAAGGGCAAATCGTAAATGGCTAGTTGATTGTTCTGAGCAAAAAAGAGGGCGATGCGATAGGGAAGTATCGCCAATAAGTCGGCTTTTGCTAAGACAGAAGGCAGAATCAAAAAGTGTGATACTTCTAGGCTGATCTTTCGCTTAGCACCAATTTGAGCCAATACGTCTTCTGTCGCGCCATGACCTAAGTTATTTGTAACAAGCGCATGTTTGTGTGCAATAAACGCTTCCATGGTTAATTTTTTATCTGAGGCAAACTGTTTGTGGCGTACACAGACATAGTGTTCTTCAAGCATGACATGACGTTGTATGTGTTGTCCTTCTATGGGACGACTGCAAATAACCGCGTCAATTTTTCCTGATGACATCCATTCGTCGACTTTGTCTATTTCCAGTGGAATGACTTTCACTTCAATATTAGGCGCTTCTATTTGCAAGCGAGCGAAGATAGCAGGCAATAGTGCCATTTCACCCAAGTCCGTCATCGCGACTCTAAAGCGTTTATGAGATACCAAGGGATCAAATGTCTGAACATTTGCCACCGTGTTTTCTATCATGCTCAAAGAATGACTGAATTCTTCATAAAGTTGTTGAGAGATAGCCGTAGGCTCCATGCCGTTTTTATTGCGAATGAAGAGCTTGTCTTTGAATAGGTCACGTAATCGAGATAGGGCATAGCTAACGGAGGGTTGTGTTACAAACAATAGATCAGCTGTCTTAGTCACACTTCGGGTTTCATACAGGATCACAAAAGTACGAATAAGATTTAGGTCTATATTTGACATGATAAATACTATCTATTTTGGTTAGAAAAAATATCGATTTGTTCAATTAAAGCAGGAGGGATAAGGTTATTCAATCGTGAATTTTATCAGAGAGAAGGAATATGAATACAGTACACTCAGCAACGTATGCTTTGTTACGTAAAAATGGCATGTTTAAAGTCTTTGGCAACCCAGGTTCAAACGAACTGCCTTTTCTAAAAAACTTCCCAGAAGACTTTGAATACATACTTGCGCTGCATGAAGGTGTGGTTGTTGGGATTGCAGATGGTTACTCTTTGGTAAGTCGTCAGCCTTCTTTGGTCAATCTGCATGCCGCATCAGGCTCAGGTAATGCTATGGGCGCCTTAACGAATGCATGGTATTCCCATTCCCCGTTAATTATTACGGCTGGCCAGCAAGCGCGCTCTCTCATTGGCGTTGAAGCCATGTTATCAAATGTGGAGGCAGCTCAGCTTCCAAAACCCTTGGTAAAATGGAGCTATGAGCCGTGTTGGGCTGGTGATGTTCCAAGAGCGATTAGTCAAGCCATCCATATGGCAAATCAGCCAGCAAAAGGCCCTGTATACGTTTCCATTCCTCATGATGACTGGGACAAAGAGGTTGAAGACGATGCTTTGTTATTGGCTCAGCGAGACGTCACGACGGCGGGTAATCCTTCTCCTGAGCAATTGGCATCTTTGACTCAGCGCATTAATCAAGCCAGTAATCCGGTACTTGTATTGGGGCCAGATGTTGATGCTTATCTGGCCAATGACTTGGCTGTTGAGCTAGCAGAGAAAATTGCTGCACCGGTTTGGGTGGCACCTTCCGCCCCACGTTGTCCTTTTCCAACTCGTCACCCTAGCTTTAGAGGAGCGTTATCGGCTGCCATTGCTGGTATTTCACAAAAATTAGCCGGACACGACTTGATTATTGTTATTGGCGCGCCGGTTTTTCGTTATCACCAACATGCACCGGGTCGCTATTTACCTGAGGGAGCTGAGCTGGTGCAGATTACTTGTGATCTACAAGAAGCGGCAAGAGCGCCGATGGGTAACGCTTATGTTGCGGATATCACGGCTATGCTAGAAGGTATTTTGGCACACACCGAGCAAACATCACGTCCGATGCCACAAGGCCTGCCTTTACCTGCGCCTTATCCTGCCACATCAGAAGGGCCATTAGCGCCAGAAGAAGTGTTTGATGACATTAATGAATTAGCTCCTAATGATGCTGTTTACGTAAAAGAATCGACATCGACTGTTACCGCATTTTGGCAACGTGTTGAGATGCGTCATCCGGGCAGTTATTTTTTTCCTGCGTCGGGTGGTTTGGGGTTCGGTTTGCCAGCTGCCGTGGGTGCTCAGCTTGCCACAGATCGTCAAGTGATTGCTGTGATTGGTGATGGCTCGGCGAACTATGGCATTACCGCATTATGGACAGCAGCTCAATATAATGTCCCCGTGGTGTTTATTATTCTGAAGAATGGGACCTATGGTGCGTTGCGTTGGTTCTCGCGTTTATTGGGGGCTGAAACTTCGCCGGGTCTTGATGTGCCAGGGTTGGATTTTTGTGCGATTGCTAAGGGCTATGGAGTAGAAGCGATAGAAACTAAGACTCGCGAAGAGTTTAGGGCTGCGTTGAAAAAATCACTGTCTTCCAAGGGGCCGATGTTAATTGAAGTGCCAACCACAACGATTGAGCCTTAGACGGTCATTTTATTGATTTAGGAGTAATGCAAAATGTCGACACAGACCAAGAAAAACTTTGGTGCATTTGGTCAGCAACCGAATATTGTTGTGGTCGGGGCTGGAGCAATGGGGTGTTACTTTGGTGGGATGCTGACGAAAGCGGGCCATCAAGTGACATTTGTTGATGTTAATCCAGAGCAAATTGCGCTGATTAATCAGCGCGGTGTGGTTCTGGAAACCGATGATGGTTCGTATGAAATGCCAGCTCGCGCTGCCTTAGCAAAAGATGTAATCCAGTCAGCCGACTTGGTGGTACTTTTCACTAAGACAATTCATACCATTGGTGCGATGGAATCTATTCGTCATATTTTGACAGACAAGACGGTTGTTTTATCTCTACAAAATGGCCTTGGCAATGCTGAACGTATAGGTCAATTTGTGAACCCTGATCAAATTGTGGTGGGTACAACATTGGTTCCGGCCGATTTGAAAGGTCCCGGTCATGTGGCATCGCACGGTCCATCCAGTTCGCACATTATGGATTCGACGTTAAATAATCCTGAGTGGCTGTCTGATTTGTCTGATATGTTTAATCAAGCGGAACTCACGACCAATATTGATCCTGAAATTATGACGGTGATTTGGTCGAAAGTCGCCTTTAATGCGGCATTGAACGCCATTTGTTCCATTACAGGTTCGTCTACTGGTGGTCTAACACCGTCGCCAGCGTTTAAAGAACTCGCTAAGCAGGTAGTCCATGAAACTGTGCGGGTGGGGAAAGCTAACGGCGTAACCTTGGATGAAAACTATATTTGGAACAATGTGGAAATGGCCATGCGTGAGCACCCTAACCACAAGCCTTCTATGTTGCAAGACATTGAAGCGGCGCGAGCAACGGAGGTGGATGCTATTAATGGTGCCATTGTCGAAGCCGCATGCTTTGCGGGATTACAAGCCCCAGTGAATCAAACCTTGGCACAATTGGTTCGACTCTCTGAGCAAGTTGCCAAGAATAAAAAGTCTTAGTAAGACAACGACTAAGGTTTACTCTTTCGCCACCTTATTGGAACTCTGGTAAGGTGGTTTTTTTGGCCTCTCTTTCAGATCGAACGCTGCACAATATAAGGTAAAGTGTTACTTTTCTGCACCAAAAAAAAGCGCAATTATGGTTCTCATTTAATAGAGTTTGTTTCTGATCAATTAACCCGAATAAATCGTAAATTTATCAATGATTTATACATAATAACTGGGGGCTTTAATTGGTGTGAATATTGCTTGTTTTTAGTATGTTCTAGGAGGCATGAATCATGAATTCCATGAAGTTAAGCGAGTTTGAACAACGTGTATCCCGCTCCATTTTGAACCTTGAGTGTATGGCAGAAAACGACTGCCATTTTGAAGGCGGCTTAGCTGAAAAGCGTTTGGGGCAGCTGATGATTTGTGATATCAATGCGTCACGTCATCGTGTCGTACGTCGACCAGTGCATTCAGCGCAAGAGGGGGTTGTGGTTACATCGGTTAAATCTGGTCAATGTTTTCTAGAGCGCGAATACGATCAATTTGAATTTCAAGCAGGTTCGGCATTTTTTTGTCGAGCCAGTGAGTTTTATTCGATAGAAACGTCAGATGGGGTAAATCTAAACACCCTGTATATTCCACAGAATAAGCTGTCTGTGCCAGAAAATATTTTTTTATCTAAGACGAATTCAAGATTAAATCCTCATATTGACGCATCATACTTAGCTTTAATTAATCCATATTTAGAATTGATCTCTCCTCCTGATAATGCGCTATCAAATTATGTTGAAAGCAGCTTTTTGAGTCTTATATCAGGAGTGTTAAGTGCCAATGATGACCGTGATATTGTTCAAAGTAGTGATCATGTTTCTTATCTCCTGAAGGAAATGATTGTGCTCGTGGAAAATCATTTGAAACAAGAGTATCTCTCCCCTGATTTTATTGCTAAGAAAATGGGGTATACATCAAGGTACTTAAATAAAATATTGAGTGTAAAAGGCTTGTCCCTGCTTAAGCTTATTTTTCAAATGCGAATGGATTATGTGATGGCGGATCTTTTGTCGCCTGAAAACTCTAAAAAAACGATTTGCTCTATCGCTAGTGACTACTGCTTTTATGATAACACTTATTTTTCTAGGCAATTTAAGGGCTATACAGGATTATCGCCAAAAGAGTTTAGATTGAATAAAGCTCCCATTATATATTCTTAATCTGGCCAATAGTTGAAGCTTAAAGAGGAGTGGGTGATTTTATTTTCTATGTATGATGTTAAGATATGAGTAATGCTCTAATTTTTAAATTGTACATGAACTATTCATTAGTTCTACGACAGTCCGTAATCAAATCAATAATATAATTCGAAAATTTGGCTGTAAAAATCGCACTCATTTAGCTATCATAATAAGCAAAAATTCACATTACTCTAGCAATTTATTCCATAGTGTATGACTCTAATACTTGGGTATGCTTACGGTTTTTTTTGTTCGGATTGTCGACTGCTTTTACCTCAAGGCATCCGTTTACGTATTTAACTACGATCACGGTTCCTTTTTTCTTAAGTAAGTGATATGAGCTTGCTGATCTTGGGGTACAAAAAGGCGCACTGTACTCCAAGTTCATATTGCTACAATAAACCGATGGCTAAAACAGGAAATGCGACAACGAGTGCCAGACGTAATAAGTCTGAAATAACGAACGGCATTACACCTTTATACATATCACCAATTGATATATGAGGCGCTACCGACTTTATTACGAATACGTTCATTCCAACAGGAGGGGTAATCAAGCCAAGCTCTACGGTGATTACAGCCACAATACCAAACCAAATAGGGTCAAATCCCGCAGCGCTGACCAAAGGGTAGACCACTGGTACCACCAACAACAGCATTGCAATGCTGTCCATTACGCACCCTAGTAACATAAACAAGATAAGCACGCACAATAGCACCATGTAAGGACTTAGGTGCAAACTGGCTACGAAATCCACCAGCGAAAAAGAAATACGTGACACAGATAAGAAATAACCAAAGATCTCAGCGCCGATAACCATAAAGAAAATCATCGCCGACATAACCAATGTCTCACCCACCGCTTCTTTAAACTGTAGCAACCCCATGCCTCTTGATAAAGCGATCAGCAAGGTCGCTCCTGCGCCTACGGCAGACGCTTCAGTTGGTGTGAACCATCCCGTATAAATACCGCCAATGATAAATAAGAAGACCCCAGTAAAAGGCACTAAACCCTTTAAACCCAGTAACTTCTCTTTTAGCGTAGTGGCCTGACCTGGCTGAGCAATGTGAGGAAATAACGTGACTAGCACGGCTACTGTTAATCCGTACATCACTAACCCAAGCATCCCAGGTATGATGCCCGCAATAAACATATCGCCAACTGATTGCTCGGTAATTAACGCGTATAGCAATAGGGCAATGGAAGGTGGAATCATAATCCCCAGCGTGCCGCCCGCAGCAAGTACGCCAGTGGCTAAAGTAGGGGCATAGCCGTTTTTCTCCATTTCCGGCAGTGCCACGCGGGACATACTGGCCGCCGTTGCCAAAGAGGACCCTGAAATAGCGGAAAAAATTCCACAAGAAGTGACAGCAGCTAAGGCCATACCGCCGCGCCAGCTACCAAACATGGACTTTGCTCCTTGGAACAATTCTTGAGACATACCCGCTTTTGACGCAAACACCCCCATTAGAATAAACATAGGAATGGGGCTAAAACTGTAGTTAGACAGAGCTTCGAATGGACCGCTTGCGAGAATAGAAATAGCTGGATCAAACGCGACAATCCATCCGAAGCCAACGAATCCTACTAGCGCCATGGTCAACGCAATTGGTGCACGTAACACAATTAATAGCAACATAACGCCAATACAAATAAGACCGATAATTGAAGTGCTCATGACTTAGCTTTCCCACAAAATATTAATTGAAAAGAGTGGGTCGCAGCGGAAATAGCCAGCATAACGGTTGCAAAACACGCAATAGCATAAAAATAGGTCAATGGAATCATCAAATCCAAAGTGGTTTCATAAGTCGCTGCTGCTTCGTTAAAGTGGTGGTAAAAGCTATAACTCATCCCCACGCCCATGAGTCCAAAACAAAAGAGATAAACTCCTTCTAATGCTTGCTTAGTTCTTGGTTGTAGTCGCTCAGTAAACAAGTCAACGATGACCTGCGAGCGGCTCACTGAGTGAGGTAAAATGAAAAGCACTGTAAAAAGCAAACTGTATTGAACAATTTCAATACCGCCTAGGAAGGTTAAATCTACAGCGCCACCTGTCATTGTAAATACCCTTCTGGTGATTACATCAGCCAAAGTGACCGTCATCATTGCTATTAAGAATACACCGCCTAATGAGTGCATGATGTGAGTAATTCGCTCTATTATTTGAACGATTAGTTTCATTAAATACCTCCTACTACTGCAGGGAAATTAAATGGATCTACGCAGAGGTAACAAACCAACAATATAAGCATGAATCTTTAAATTATATTGTTGGTCTTTATTTTTTCACTCGAACCTAGGGCTCCATAAAAATAGAGAAAAGTATGATATTTATCCAAGGAATACGCTTATATAAAGTATTCATTTTAGGTAATACCTAAATAGATTTCTCTCTTTTTCTATATAAAAGATAAGCTAATTTATGCCTTACATTTATTAGTAAGCGACATTGCTTTTTTATAAACATCACGTGCTGTTGAACGTCCTTCTCCCTCAATGCGGTTTAGGTATGATTCAGTACCTTTTTGCAGTACTGCTCTCCATTCTGGATCTTTGAAGGGTTCATTTATTGTATGAATAACATCGCCTTGGTCTTTTGCTTCTTGAAGACCTTCTTTATCTAGTTGATGAAATACATTTGCAGCTTTCATGGACCATTTCATGCCGCTATTTTGATCAATGATTTTTTTTATTTCGGGTGATAAACGAGCATAAGCCCCCTTGTTCATAGTGACTGCAAAAAGCCCGCTGGCATAGGGAATCTGTAAATGATAATTCACTAATTCATTCACTCGAAAGACTTTCATTGCTTCAAAAGGGAAACTTAAGCCGTCAATGACGCCTCGCTCAAGCGATGGATAAATATCTGGTGCGGACATACCAACTGGAGAAGCTCCCATTTGGACTAACATCTCTCCACCTACTGCATTAGGGCGACGGATTTTCAGGCCTTCAAAATCACTTGGTTTCTGAATATCTTTGTCTCTTGTGTGAAGATAGGCTGGACCAGTGGTAAATAAGAAAAGGATATGGCTATCATCGTATTCTTGGCGAATGTCCCCTTCATCATAAAGGGTTTGAAAAATGCACGCGCCTTGAAGTGCCGATGAGGAGACACCAGGTAGTTGAACTATTTCTGATAATGGGAATCGTCCAGCACTATAGCCTTGAACGACCGCACTGACATCTGCCAAGCCGTTGACTGCACCATCGTATGCTTTGTTGGCTTTAACAAGCGTTTGAGAAGGGTACATCTCAACTTTTAGTTCGCCATTGGATTCTTTCATAACTGTTTTAGCCCACTCATCAAACAATTTAGTTTGAACGTCGGAGGTTGCTGGCCATATGTGTGCAAAACGAATGGTTGTTTCTGCCAAAACAGAGGCAGAGGCGAGAGAAAGAGATGCGGCTACTAGACAGTTTTGAACTATGTTTTTCATTTTTTGCCTCATAATTACTATTGTTTTTATTAGTTAATTTGAATGCTCTAAAATTGATATTTATTAGTAAATTCAACTCGTAACAACGATATCCCTTATGTTTAAATTAAACAAATCAATATTATCTCTAACAAAAATAGATACTATTTATTATGATTCTAGGCGATAGACTACCTTCAATAATGTAGATAGCAGCTTATGAGCAAACTTGGTAGTTTTCTGAGCATCTTCCGCACTCTATTCGCTTCTACAGTCAGTGATTTAAGTTGGGCTTTACTTCTATTTGGGTGCTTATTCCAACTTTCGTTAATTTAGAGGTTACTTAAGTGTAAACAAATGTGATGGGACATCGGCTATTCGGCTATTACCTGGTTTTTGGGTTGAAGGGCTAAACTTGATTTTCAGACTATTCTCAAGTGAGTCTCTGAATTATTTATCCAAGTAAAGAACTCTTCACGTTTTAGAGGGGGAATTCTTAAAAAAATATATAGTTTAAGGAGAGAATATTAATATTATTGAAAAGGTATGCTGGTGTTTATTAAATCTATGTAATCTAATAGTCACGCTTGATTTCTAATAGAATTTTGCGTGTCAAAAAGTCCAACCTTTTATTCCTAATTTTACCACTCGTTTTATTTAAAAAAGATTAACCTCTAACTTGTTTGAAATAAGTGAGGTTGATTATGCTAACTCAATATAAAGTGGCGGCGGTTCAAGCCGCGCCAGAATTTCTAAACTTAGATGCTGGTATTCAGAAAACCATTCGATTTATTAAAGAAGCCTCGAAGGCTGGCGCTAAGCTCGTTGCCTTTCCTGAGCTGTGGCTAACTGGGTACCCATGGTGGATTTGGCTTGATACTCCTGCTGCCGCTGTGGCTTCTGGTTTCATTTCTCGTTATTACAAAAATTCCCTTTCTTATGATGATCCCCGTGCAAAATTAGTCAGCGATGCCGCGCGTGAATACAATATTAATGTTGTGTTGGGCTTGTCTGAGAGGGAAAACGGCTCGCTTTATATTGCTCAGTGGTTGATCAACAGTCAAGGCGAGACCATTGCTCAGCGTCGTAAATTAAAACCGACTCATGTTGAACGCACCGTTTTTGGTGAGGGTGATGGTAGTGATATGGCAGTTCACGATAGCGAGCTGGGTCGATTAGGTGCTCTAAACTGCTGGGAGCATGTCCTACCTTTGAACAAATTCATCATGTTTTCTCAAAATGAGCAGATTCATGTGGCGTCTTGGCCCAGTTTTACCACCTATGAATTTTCAAGTGGCATGGGTTGGGAAGTCAATAATGCCGTGTCCCGTAGCTATGCCGTCGAAGGCGCTTGTTACGTCATAGCGCCATCTGCCGTGTTATCACAAATCATGTTGGATGAGCTATGTGATAAGCCCGAAAAGCATGAGCTGATCAGCGTTGGAGGCGGTCATAGCGTGATTTACGGCCCCAGCGGCGAGGCACTGTGTGAAAAATTGGACCCAACTGAAGAAGGTATTTTATACGCCGAAGTTGATCTAGATACGGTTGATATCTGCAAACATTTTTTAGATTGTGCTGGCCACTATTCTCGACCAGACGTATATCAGCTTGTTTTTGATGGCAGACGTAAACGCATTGTTGCAGATGAAACAAAAGAAGTTATATCGATGAAAGCAGAAGAACAAGAAGGTGAAAGTCTCTACGAAAGCACAGAGGAATAAAAATTCTTGTACTGAAAGTAATAAAATAATAACGGATCTATTTAATAGTTCAGAACTAAAAGGAACGCAAAATGAAAATCATGAGTAGAGAGAACTCAATCTTAGCTATTATGGGATTGACGTTCGGTTTTGTATTTGTTGATAGGTTATCCATCAATTTTTTGATGCCATTTATCACTCAAGAACTGGATATTAATAACTCCCAAATTGGCCTTTTGGCGTCGGCGCTGGCCATGTCTTGGGCGATTTCAGGATTTGTGTTAAGTAACTTTTGCACGAGGTTTGGACGTCGGGTAGAAGTCTTGGTTGTATCTGTTATTTTGTTTTCCCTTTTTACCCTGCTGTCATCGATTGCTGCTAGCTTTATGATGCTGCTAATTGTACGGATTTTAATGGGCATTGCTGAGGGTCCTGTATTGCCGATTGCTCAATCTATCTTGCTTGAAGAGTCTTCCGAAAAACGCCGTGGTTTTAATATGGGCTTTGTACAAAATGCTGCGAGCAATCTTTTAGGCTCTGTTATCGCGCCGGTTGTATTGATTTACGTCGCAGAAGCTTATGGCTGGCGTCAGGCTTTTATTGTAGCTGGCGTGCCCGGTCTGGTAGTGGCATTTCTGATTTTTAAATATATCAAGTTGCCGCCTCACACCCCAGTTGTAAAAGTAAAAAATACCGATGCAAAGGCCTTTAGTTTAGAGCAATTGCTGCATAATAAAAACGTGATGGTGAGTATTAGCCTGTCTTGCTTAATGGTGGCGTGGATGTTCTCACAATTGACTTTTATCCCTGTGTATTTGACTAAGGTGGTTGGATATAGCTCATTTCAGATGGGCAGTGTCATGAGTGTGTTAGGTGTATCGGCGGTTATTTCTGGTTTGTTGGTTCCTCTTTTATCTGACATGTTTGGCAGGGCTCGCGTTTTTCGTCTGTTTGCCTTGATTGCTCTGTTGTGTCCATTAAGCGTTTTGTATATGGCAGAGAGCCAAGCCTACATGATGATCAGTTTATTTTTGTTTTATTTTGGATTAGGAGCCATTCCTATTGTTATGGCGACTGTTCCATCAGAAAGTGTGCCTCGTCAATATGTGGTTGGAACGCTGGGTCTTGTGATGGGTATCACCGAACTGATGGGGGGGTTCTTAGGACCTTCTATTAGTGGGGTGTTGGCTGATATGTATGGTTTGGTTGCACCGTTTTACTTTGCGGCAGCCTTGGCTGGTCTGGCTTTTCTTGGCTCCTTTATGTTGTTAGAAACCTCACCCAAGTTTGGCAAAGTGGACATGGCGGCTAGTGCATAGCGTCACAAGAGTAACACTATAAATTTAAGCGCTTTCCTTGGTTGTATTGTCAAGCGAAAGCGCCCTTGGTTTAATATTTTCCTGCAATTATTAGTGGGGAAAGCAAGAGAATTGGGGACACATATGGGCATGCAATCAAGCCTTGGAACGGATCATATACCATTAAAAAACCGTATAGGTTATGGGGTAGGAGATTTGGCCAGTAATATTATTTTTACGGGCTTTTCTTTCTTTTTAGTATATTTTTATACCGATATCGTCAGTATCCCAGTTGCTATTGTGGGTACTGTGATGCTGGTCTCACGCATCTTTGATGGTGTAACGGATATAATTATGGGTATTGTCGTGGATAGAACCAAGAGTCGCTTTGGTAAGGCGAGACCTTGGTTGCTTTGGATGGCAATTCCTTTTGGCGTGTCTGCTGCTTTGGTCTTTTTTGTTCCAGAATCAGACAGTTTAACGCTGCAAGTTGCGTATATTTTTATCACCTATAACTTAGTGAGTTTGTGCTATACCGCCATTAACATTCCTTACGGTGTTTTAAATTCCCTGATCACCAATAATCCATACCAGCGATCTCTGCTGAATATTGCTCGTGCTTTTATGGCTAATATTGGTGTGATTGCGGTAGGGCAATTGGTGATGCCACTGGTGAACTTTTTTGGTGGTGGAAAAGAAGGCTGGCAATACACCTTTATTATTTTAAGTATTGTAAGCGCTATATTATTCTTGATTACGTTTTTGTCTTCCAAGGAAAACGTAAAGGCACAAAGTCCTCAGCAACATAATTTAAAACCGGCCCTTGGTGCTTTGGTTCGTAATAAATATTGGTGGTTAGCGCTTTTGTTTGGTACATTATTTTTTGTGATTATAGGATTAACTTTTAACTCACCAGTCTATTATGCAAAATACATACTGAAAGACCCCAGTATCATAGGCACAATCATTATGTGCCTTATCATTCCCCAATTTCCAACGTTGTTTTTAATGCCCAAGATAGTAAAGTGTTGGGGTAAGCGTTTGACCTGTCAGTTTGGTTTGGTCTGTTTGGCTATCAGCTATCTATTAATTCAAATAGACCCTTATAATGTGGATTTAGTGTTGGCGGCTAATGTGATTAAAGGTATTGGTATTGCGCCCTTGATAGGTTCTTTCTTTGCGATTTTGGCCGACACTGTAGAATACGGTGAGTGGAAAACAGGACAACGAACAGAAGGTTTAGTGTATTCAGCGGGTAGCTTTGGCTCTAAGGTTGGTGTGGGTTTAGGAACGGCAATGGTAGGCTGGATATTAGGGGCAGGGGATTATGTTGGCTCCTTAGAAGTTCAACCAGACAGCGCACTCAATGCCATTTTATCTGTTTCTATTTGGTATCCATTGATGGTGGCGATTTTGGCCTTTATCGTGCTGTGCTTTTATCATCTGGATAAAATTTCCCCAACTATTTTAGACGATTTAGAAAACGAAAAAAGAGCTGTTTAACTATTATTTTGTTACCAAATTTACGAAAAGACACCTTTGATAGGTGTCTTTTTTGTTTATAAAAGTACTTTATTCGCCCTTTAATAAACACACTATCAAAACTAGAGGGAGTGGATGCCTCTAGTTAGTCGTTCCCTGTTGTCGCATGTTGGCAATGTCTTGTTCTGAATAGCCAAGTTCTTTGAGTAGTTCTATGCTTTGTGCACCAATTGGCTGAGGGGCTGTGTTCACTTGTGCAGGGCTGCTGGATAAATTAAACGCAGACACTGGCACCTTTAAGCCATTTACTTGGCTGTTTGGGTCATTCAGCGTTTGTATCGCATTACGAGCGGCGACTTGTGGATCGGCAAGAGCTTCTTCCATGCGACGAATTCGAGAGGCTGGAACGCGTTTTTCGTTTAGAAACGTTTCCCAATAATCGGCTGTTTGGGTTTTGATGATACTGGCTAGCGTTGCTGCTTCTTCGGCATGGCCGTCTAAGCGCTGGTTATTGTTAGTTTTGATCATATCTTCACGTTCAAGAGCGATCCATAAGGCTTTTTGCTGGGCTAAGTTTGATGCGGCAATCATCAGCGGAGCGTCTGCCGCTTCATAACAACCAATGGAGGCAAAAGGAAATACATTGCCTTTTTGTTCTGGGTGCTTTCCATTCCACATGTAGCTGGTTAGGTGGGAACTATAGAGGATCATCGCCACGTCAAGCATGGATACATCAATAAATTGGCCTTTACCGCCTTCTCTTTCTCTTTGAAAAAGTGCCGTTGAAATAGCAAACGCAGCGGTGGTGCCAGTGGCATAATCTACCACAGGTGCGCCGCTTTTTAATGGTCTGCCATCGCCGTGACCTGTCATGGCCATCATGCCAGAAAAACTTTGAATGACGTTGTCATAAGCGGTTTGTTCTCGACGTGGGCCGTTTGAGCCGAATGCAGAAATAGAGCAGTAAATCAGCTTTGGATTCAGTTTAGACATCTCTTCATAACCTAAACCAAGGGCGTCAAAAGCACCTGGACGATAGTTTTCAACAAACACATCGGCAGAACCGCCAGCTTTGGTGTGCATGATCATCTTTACAGGGCCCGTAGGCCAATCACTTTCTGGTAAGCGTCCGGCGATCCCACCTAGCCTAGCTTAACGTTCCAAGGCAGCAGATCCTCTATTGTCTTTTTGGCAGTTTTTCAAACAGTCTGACGAGGTAATTGTAAGGGATAAGCCCATTTGCTTTGGCTGTTTCGATGAGGCTGTAGAGCATCGCACTCGCCTTGGCACAGTTTTCCGTATTTGAGAAGAGCCAGTTTTTACGCCCAATAACGAAGGGCTTTATGGCCCACAGATCAGGATCACAGGTAAAGAATCGCTGGTATTGAACATAGTGATGACTCCAAAAATCACAACTATGTCGGATGGAAAAAGCTAAATTAAGGTGCTATTCCCCAGACGCTTATACCGCAAGACAGGATATGTCTAAGAGAATTTTTGTACACAGCACTACTATGTCATTTGTGGAAGAGTGTGATAGTCACACAGAAGACGCCAAAATCTACGTAACGATTATTCACCTCGCACGAAGTTTGGAACTCGGAATCGTTGCTGAGGGTGTTGAAACCGCTCAGCAAGCCGACATGTTACAGTCATGAGGTTGCGAAGTTTTTCAAGGCTACTATTTCTATAAGCCCATGAAAAGCAGTGAGGTCGCTCTATTGCTTAGCGAGGAGTGTGTGGAGGCTTAGTCGATTTTCGATCTCTAATCGTCTCCATTAACTCTTGGCCTTGCGTTTTATCGATAGGTTTAGTGCGAAAATGCAACGCCGTTTTGGCAATCATATTGGCAGCAACTGGTGCTGTGATTAACAAAAACAGCGTGATTAAGAGTTCTTGAATCGAAAGAAACCCTTTTAGGTGGCTTTGAAAAATCATTGATGCCACCAACACCCCGGTAATACCAAGGGTGGACGCTTTCGTGGGGCTGTGCAAGCGCATATAAATATCAGGCAAACGCACTAGCCCATAAGAACCGATTAACAAAAAAGCGCCGCCAGTCAGTAAGGATACGCAAATAATAATTTCGAGATAAAAAGGCATAACTTGTCCTTATTCTATGATGTCGCCGCGAAGTAAGTATTTACAAAGTGCCGCCGTACTGACGAATCCAAGCATGGCGATTAATACCGCCGCCTCAAAGTAAAGCGCACTTTTGACGTGTATTCCATACAACAAAATCAGAGCAATGGCATTGATGTACATGGTATCTAACGCCAAAATTCGGTCTGATGCTGTTGGCCCTTGCAGCAAACGCCATAAATTCAGAATCAAAGCGATGCAAATACAAATGGCCACAATAATGATGGTATAACTTAGCATCCGAAAATCTCCTTGATTGGCCTTTCATAACGTTGCTTAACGGATTCAATCAGCTCTGCTTCATTTTCTAAATGAAGGGAATGGACATAAAGCCAAGCTCTGTCTTTCGATACTTCCGCGCTGACAGTACCTGGCGTGAGCGACACGGTGCTCGCCAGAATGGTAATGCCCAAATCAGAGTCAACGTCGATTGGAATGGCGACAAAGCCAGGTTTTAATTTTTTCACTGGCCCAACAATTAACAAAGCGACTTCTACGTTGGCGGTCAAAATGTCCTTCATGACCATCAACACATAACGAATAGCCAACCAAGGCTTAAGAATTTTAGGGTGTTCATCCCGCATACCTGTAACAAGCCAAGGTATTGTAATGGCGAAGAAGGTCGCCAGTACGATGTGACCGGCGCTGATGGAATTATTCAATAACAACCAGACCACAAAAAGTAACAGGCTGTGAAATGGCATTGGGAATAACTTCATGGCGTGACTCCTGGTAATAACCCATAGGCAGAAGACTGAATATCATGCAAGTAATGCGCAGCTTGTTGCGTGAATTCACTGACGACGCCACCGAATAACACCAACACTGGGGCCGCCAACAACAAGAGTACGATACTGGCTATTTCCATAGGCTTTGCTTGTTCAGCTTCTGCTAAGACAGTGCCATTGTGGCGCCAGAACAGCGTGGTTCCAGCTCTGGAGAAGGTAACTAGTGCGGCTAAACTGCCCAGTAAAATCAACGGCCATACCCACATGGTTTGTGCTGTTGACTGAGTCGCTTGCAGTATCATTATTTTTCCGACAAAGCCTGACAGAGGCGGCATACCAACCAAGGCTAAAGCCAGAATAGCGAACGCGAAACCAAGTAACTTAGGCTGCACAAAAGGGCGAGAGCGGACAAATCTGTCTTCCGCTTTACCACGCTGGCGAGCCATAATGTCAGCGAGCAAAAACAGCCCAGCCGACGCCAGTGTACTGTGCACCATATAATACAATGCAGCAGACGTGGCGGCTTCGGAGTTGATCGCGGCACAAGCTAGTAAACTACCGCTTGAAACGATAACCAAGTTCGCACTGAGCGTTTTAATGCCTGGGCTGGCGAGCACACCAATGCTGCCAATCGTGATGGTTAACAAAGCGAGAGGCCATAGCCATGGCGTGGCAATATTCGCGAGTTCTCCAGCGTGTTCACCAAAAATCACAGTGTAAACACGGAAAATACTGTAAACCCCAACCTTTGTCATAATAGCGAAGAGCGCAGCAACTGGCGCACTCGCACTGGCGTAGGTTTTAGGCAACCAAAAATGCATGGGCAGCATAGCGGCTTTTAAACCAAACACCACCAAGAGTAACAGGGCGCCTGTTTTGGCCAATGTTGCGGTTTCCCCTTGCAGCTGACCAACCTTAATGGCCATGTCTGCCATATTGAGCGTACCAAGCGTGCCATACAAAATGCCAAGTCCGAATAGAAACAAACTCGAACCAACAAGGTTGAGAATCACATAGTGCAAAGCGGCTTGGGTTTTTTGCTTACCACCAGCATGAATTAATAGAGCGTAAGAGGCTATTAATAGGACTTCAAAAAAGACGAATAAGTTAAAAATATCGCCCGTTAAAAAAGCACCGTTAATGCCCATGATTTGGAACATAAACAAGGGATGAAAATACGCGCCACCCTTATCTTGTCCTGCAACCGCATACAGCATGACAGCAAACGCTAAGAATGCCGTTAGTAATACCAGTAATCCAGACACTTTATCGGCCACTAGAGCAATACCAAAAGGCGCCTGCCAGCCGCCTAATGCATAGAGCTGTACGCCTTGGTTATTAATTTGATAAAGCAAAAAGGCGCAAGAAATCAGTAAGAATAAGGTCCCAATGATCGAGGTGACACGTTGTGCATGAATGTCACGAGAGATGGGTGGCAGCAACATGATGGTGCCAAACAACAAAGGGATCAGAATAGGGAAAATGCTTAAATGTTGCATTTATTGGCTCCCTCCGGATTTTTGCGTCGTATTATTGGGTGGCTCTGGGATGGTACCGTCAACATGGTCATTGCCTAAATCGGCTCTGGCACGCATGGCTAAAATCACCACAAAAGCCGTCATGGCGAAGCCGATAACAATCGCGGTCAGCACCAGAGCTTGTGGAAGAGGGTCACTGTATTGCTCTGATTGCTCAAGCACAGCGGCGGCATTCAGTTTTAATCTACCGCTGGCGAATAAAAATAAATTCACCGCATAAGATAGCAGGGTCAAACCAATAACCACAGAAAAAGTGCGGCCTCTTAAGGCCAGAAAAATGCCGCAAGCGGTTAACAAACCAACGCAAAATGCGTACATACCTTCCATTAATCATGCTCCTTTTGAATAGGACGCTCACTGGTGGTTAATTGACCAAGATTTGCAAGAATCAACATAGTCGCGCCCACCACAGTAAGGAAAACACCAAGATCAAATATCATGGCACTGGCTAGCTCAAATTTGCCAATCACTGGCAGGTAGAAATAATCGAACCACGATGACAAGAACGTGTGTCCAAAGATCCAGCTCCCCAAGCCGCTTAGCGTGGCGATACCAATCCCCGAACCAATCATGATTTGATAATCTAGTTTAATGCGAGTCTTAATCCATTCCACACCGTGGGCGATGTATTGTTGGATAATGGCAACAGACGTGATAAGACCTGCAATGAAGCCGCCCCCCGGCATATTGTGCCCGCGTAAGAAAATATAAGCGGAGACTAATAATGCTAAAGGCAACAAACTTTGAGAAATCACGGTTAACAAAATGGGGTGCCTATCTTCTGACCACGGTAAACCATTATCGTCCGTGGAAGGCATGAACAAGCGCATTTTGGCAATGAGCTTATAAATACCAAGTGCTGCAATCCCTAAAACGGTAATTTCCCCAAGCGTATCGAAGCCACGGAAATCCACCAATATCACGTTGACCACGTTGGTACCACCGCCACCTGTCTTACTGTTTTCCGTAAAAAAGGTCGAAATGGTATCGAGAGGACGTGTCATTAAGGCATAACTGATGGTACCAATGACGCCACCAATCAAAGATGCCAGACTTAAATCGCGCACGACACGACGAGGAGAAGATTCTTTCGGGGTCTTTTGGGGCAAGAAGAACAGCGCCAAAATCAAAAGAATCACCGTCACGACCTCAACGGATAACTGCGTCAGAGCCAAATCCGGTGCAGAGAACTGAGCAAAGGCCAGAGACACGATCAAACCTACAACGGACAGTGTCAGCAAGGCAACGACCCGTCTTCTGTGCCAGATAACCGTTGCCAAAGCAGAAATACACAACAATACCGCGCAGGTGATAGACAACGCATCCACCGGAATTTCAGGGCGTTGCCCTGCCGTGGTATTCAGCTTCATTAATGAAGACGCCGTCATGACCACCGCAAATCCCAAGGTAAAGAACACATAGCGCTGTAAAGAGCCGTTTTCGGTCATCGTAATGACACGCTGTGCTTTAACCACCAGCGACTGAACAATGCCTTCAAAGACCAACTTAGGATCACTGGTTGGAAACTGTGCTTGAAACTTAAACAAGTGTGAACGGTTATAGTACATGTAAAGACCGCCGATCAAGGCAATCACGCTCATCAATAAGGGGAAATTAAAACCATGCCAAATCGCCAAGCTGTACGTTGGCGCAGGGCCATTCAGCGTGGCATTGGCCGCGGCAAGCAACAGATCACCCACCACTAAACTTGGAAAAATACCCACGACCAAACACAGAGCCACTAAAATCTCGACTGGCACACGCATATAGCGTGGTGGTTCATGAGGCGTTTTAGGTAAGTTGATTGGTTCGCCATTGAAGAACACGTCATGAATAAAGCGTGTGGAATATGCTACCGCAAACACACCGCCCAAAGTCGCCAGCACTGGAATGAACCAAGACAAAGAGCCAAGAGACGCTTGATGCAAGGTCTCGGTAAAGAACATCTCTTTAGACAAGAAACCGTTCATCAATGGCACACCGGCCATAGATGCCGAGGCTACCATCGCCAACGTGGCTGTGTAAGGCATGTACTTCCACAGACCGTTTAGCTGACGCATATCGCGAGAGCCTGATTCATGGTCAATAATACCCGCCGCCATAAACAAGGATGCCTTGAAAATAGCGTGGTTAATGATATGGAAAATAGCGGCCACAGCGGCGAGGTCTGTTCCCATGCCCAACAGTAAGGTGATTAACCCTAAATGACTGATGGTTGAGTTAGCCAAAAGACCTTTTAAATCGTGTTGGAACAATGCGATATACGCACCAACCAAGAAAGTAATTAAGCCCGTCAGGCTGACGATTAAGAACCATAAATTAGTATCAGCTAGCGCGGGATAAAAGCGCGCCATTAAGAAAATACCCGCTTTTACCATGGTGGCAGAATGCAAGTAAGCACTCACAGGGGTTGGCGCTGCCATGGCATTCGGTAGCCAAAAGTGGAACGGGAATTGAGCGGACTTTGTAAACGCCCCAAGCAATACCAGCACAACAATAACCGGATAGTTCGCACTGGCCTTGATTAGCTCGCCGCTGTCCAAAACGTCTTGTAAGCTAAAACTGCCAACCGTATTACCAAGAATCAACAAGCCTGCTAAGAGTGCCAAACCGCCAGCACCCGTGACAGTGAGCGCCATTCTTGCGCCTTTTCTGGCTTCGGTTTTGTGTCCCCAGAAGCTGATCAGCAAAAAGGAACTGATACTGGTTAATTCCCAGAAAAACCACAGCTGAATCAAGTTGTCTGACAGTACCACGCCAAGCATGGCAAACATAAATAGGATCAGGTACGCGTAAAACTTACCGATGGAGTCTTTCGCTGATAAGTAATAACGGGCATACAGTATGACCAACAGGCCAATGCCTAAAATCAAAATCGCAAACAGCAGAGCCAAACCATCTAAGCGAAAAGCGAGTTCGAGACCAATCGCAGGGATCCAGGGCAACGCGGCTTGAAAACGCTCACCCTGAAAAATATCTCCAGCATGCGATAGGACTAAAAACAGCGTTAAAGCGGGCAACGCTGCCGTCATAAAGGCACAAGCGGTTCGGCTAAAGCGAGCCGTAATGAGTGGAATCAAGGTGCCTAAGAGAGGCAAAAATGGCAACCAGATAAGAGAGTTCACGATGAAAACTCCTCTCTAGCGAATGAAGATCGAATAAAAATGAGCTGTACGAGCATGGGTGTTGTCCTAACAATCGGTCTCTACGTATGGTTTTTGGTATGGCCCAGAGAATGGACTTAACAAGCATAGCCTTTTACTAATGTAATCAATAGCCTAAAACTCCTCACAGTAAAAGAAATTATCACGCGTATGTGACAAAAACAGACAAGCATAAGAAAGCAACTTGCTTAAAAAGTTCCGCGAGTTGCTTGGTTATAGAGCGTATCAAGACGATATAATCGCTTTTACCTACCGTGCGTGAGTCACTTCCGCCATCAATGTTTCAATATTGACCACCACCTCTAAACTAGCCACTTCCATTTTATCAAGCATCTGCAGCATGTCCTTTGTATTGCCAGCGGCGGCTTTCTGCACTCTCTGCCAAACCAAACCAAACCAAACCAAAGCGAATTGAATTCAGCATGTCACCACCACGAAGTTGGTAACGAATGAGCTCTTGCTCACTATCATGTTGGCCGACTTGCTCAGCGGCTTTTTTGCGCAAACTGACAGGTCTTCCATGGACGATATGTGTTCTTTATGTGCTTTTTTCGTGTTCAAGTTGTTGTTCTAAAGTGTGAATTCGTTGTTTTAAGGTGGAAGAAAAGAACATCTATCCTACTCCGTTGGCATTAGACTGTTTTGTTAATGTATTTGGGGAAGTATATAGAAAGAGTCAAACGGTTGGCATGGGGCGGATCGAGAGAAGCGTAAGTATCTGTAGAAAAATGTAATCCACTGATACGTAATTATTTTAGGTAAAGAAAACCCGCCTTTGATGGCGGGTTTGAATGGATAAGGGCTTAAACGGTTTGACTCAATTAGATTAGAAGAATTTCCACACAATGCTGTGTTCAGAGCCAAGGCTCCACAACAATACAACGGCAGCGAGCAAGGCTTCGAGCACCAAAACCCCTATGCCTAACGTCGTGCTAGAAAGAATAAAGCCTTGTTTATGACTAATACCTAAAAAGCTTGGCGTACCACGGTATAAAAGATAGCCGGTATACGCGACCCCAATCACGCAGGCTAATAAACACAACCAAATGATAGGATAAATGGCAAATATCCCACTTAAAAACATTGGTGTTGCAATGTACCCCGCAAACACAATGCATTCTTGACGAGGTGGACGACTAGGATGATTGCGCGCCATCCAATGGATTAAGCTACCAACCATGGCGACCGCCACTAAAATAAGCGCATAAAACAATACGCCCAGACCAAGACCGTCCATCAAAGACACTTTAATGGCTTCATGACCACCGAACGTCCAGCCAAATTGAGTGGTACCTATAAAGGTACTGACGACTGGAATGGCCGCCATCCAAAGTACATGATGAAAATACATATGGCTGACGGATTCATGCTCCTCATTAATCGCGCGCCATTCTTTATCTGGATGATGAATAAGACCCCAAACATGATTGATCATGGATTCCCCCTTGCCTCACAGAGTGAGCATAATGGATTTGGAAAAACTCCTGATGCAGCCACGCCCAAACAAAGTGGCTTATAAAGAGTATAGATCTATACGCAAAAATAAGCGTAAAAGGTGATAACATTTTTTTATAAACAGAGTATTAGTAATGCGATTTAGATGTAAGCAGACGTTGTACAGCGTCGCTAGGTTTGAGTAAAACAGGACGGAATAGAGCAGGGCTGAACACCATGTCAGCCCTGAAAAGCTTAGCGAGGCTTACTCGCAGCTGTAGTCTTCCTGCATTTCTACGGCATAAGGCGTGTCGACGGGATTGTTAAAATTGGCGCGAGCGATGGCATCTTTGGCTAAAAATTCAAACATTTTCCATTTTGAACAACTGGCATGAACTACGGTATTGGTGGAATCCAACAGCAACTTATCTTGTCTATCGGTGAGCGTGTAATGAAAACTGTACACATTAGTTTGGCTTTCTACTGTTTTGTAGCCACTGACAATCGGCTCCATAAAATTGCGATAACGAGTGAAGCACGTACGGGTGTCTGACCCTGGATCTTTATGGCAGATGGTGTAAGGCAGATTGTGTTCATTGTTAAACACTGGCACTTGCGTTGATTCTATCTTCGCCTCAGAGGTAAAGTTCACCACGAGCTTATAATCCGGATCGCTCAGTGACTCGGATACATTGGTAAAACCGCGTTCCTTGAAAGCCGCAACAATATCGGGAAGGTAACGTTCATTTGTCAACGCATCACCATTAGGGTCGGGGAGTACCGCAATTGTTGCAGCGCTATCAATGTTAATGTTTGAACTCACATTGCTCACATTATGGCCTGACAGCTTAACACTGGACGAGCAACCAGATAACAGCGCTGAAAACAGCACAAACACAGCAAACCATTTCATAAGAGTATTCCCCACTGCTTATCGAAAAAATTATCCGATCAATATGAAAGCATAGATAACACGCAAAGCCGAGGCATGCCCATCACCTTATCTGTATTTTTGCAAAAAACTTACTATTGCGTCGCATTTGAATAAATGTAGTAATTCAATAGCTGGGCGCTGGCTTAGGGTTGCATCAGAGAATGACTGTTTCGCAAGAACCAACAGTTTGGCATGAGACAAATCAAAGTAAGCGTCCTTCAATCAGCCTTGGTTGAGAAAGAATGTTTGTACCGCTTGGAGGGTGGGGGAAGGAACGCGAGGTAAGGGTTGAAATTGTTGTTAAAGGACCATTCTAGCCACTAGTTCGATTAGCCCAGCAGTTAGGTCTTTGGTGGCTAGAGGCAATAGCGACTACCAGTAACCAATCACCACTAATTTGATAAATAATTGAATATAGAAATCGGTTAAGTAAGCACTTATGTGTGAATGGGCTAGTTTTTTATCAGGCAGTTGGATGTAATTCAATTCGTTCTATCGACGACTCTAGCTCAGCAATGAACCTTAACCCTAGGCCTTGATAAATACCGTCATAGTATTTGAAGGCATCATCGAGTTCCCTTTCGGCGAGATCTAAAAATTCTACCTTCATTTATATTTTCTTAGCACTTCAGACAAGGGCTTAGAGGTTAGTTGCTTTTTTTCATACGCTTCAATGCGAGCATCTGACTCCTGCGCCCAAATAGCATTTAGCTCAGTATTCTTTGTATCTAAGCTTTCAAGTAGCTTTTCGACAAGCTCTACACGTTCGTTCATTGAGAGTGATAACGCATCTTCAACGATGTTTCTGTTTACTTGAGTCATTGTATGTCTTCCTCGGTTGGCTAAAAGAATAGTACTGAAAAGATGGGAGTTGTATCTTGATAATCTCCGCTGGCGACTAAATAAAAAACCGTGAGCCGAATAATGGGGTTATTCGGCTCATTAAATAATGCTATTCTGAACCGAATAATTCACTTAATCGGCTCATACTATGAAATACAGCTGGCAACATCCTGATTGGCCAAACTTCACCTTTGACGAAACTCAGTGCCGAGACGCTTTGTATCAGTACGCATTAGAGGCTGGTCGTTTGTCTGGCGGAATGGGCCAGCTTGAAAAAACCTTGCAGTACGATGCCTATATCGATCTCATGGTGAGCGAAGCTATCAACACCAGCCAGATCGAAGGCGAGCGATTGGATCGTGAAGATGTGCGGTCTTCTATCAAGAACTTCTTAGGCTTGAGTAATCCACCAACGCGAGTCGCCGATCCACGAGCTGAAGGTATGGCCGCTTTGATGGTCGACGTGCGTAATAACTTTGCTAGCGAACTTACAAAATCTACCTTGTTTCATTGGCATCAATTAGTTCTTCCACATCAAGAAAATAGTCTACTGCCTCGTAACCTAAAAGTCGGTCAATGGCGAGATTCCGCAGAACCTATGCAAATAGTCTCTGGCCCAATTGGCTATGAGAAAGTGCATTACGAAGCGCCGCCAGCACAGCAAGTTGACGCAGAAATAAACCGATTTCTCGATTGGTTTAACCGTTCTAACCCACTAAAAGCAGAGAGAGATATTGTTCTCTCTGGGCCAATACGTTCAGCTATTGCGCATTTATGGTTTGAAACCATCCACCCATTTGACGATGGCAACGGTCGAGTAGGGCGAGCAATTGCCGAAATGGCATTGGCTCAAGACCTCAACCGACCACCATTACTCAGCTTGTCGACCATAATAGAGAAAGACAAAAACGTCTATTACAATGGATTGAATAAAGCCAGCCAGTGCAATTTGGATATTACCGACTGGGTAAAATGGTTTGTCGGCTCGGTTCTGTTGGCACAAAAAGAAGCTGCTCAGAAGGTCGACTTTGTATTGAAGAAAGCTAAATTCTGGGAAAAACATCGGCACACCGAACTGAACGAACGCCAAAAGAAAGTGCTCAACAAACTCTTTACTGCAGGATCCGACGGCTTCGAAGGCGGACTCAGTGCCAAAAAATACATCAGCATTACCAGCAGCTCCAAAGCCACCGCCACCCGAGATCTCGGTGATTTGGTTGAAAAAGGTTGTTTGTACCGCTTGGAAGGTGGTGGCAGGAATGCGAGGTATGGGGTGAAATTGGGGTAAAAGGATTTTACTCCTAGTTCGGTGCAATTGGGCATTTACCTAGGTTGCTTCCAAAATAAAACTTACTCGCGCTTTCAACACTTTGACGGTTAATTATTGCAACTTCGTCATCGGACAAGGTTTGGTCTGGCAAGTTAGCTGCGAGGGCAATAGTTGGTGAAACTGGAATAAAACCTAGTTTGTGATAACAGTCTGCGCATAAAAAATGAGCATCATTGGACTTTAATACGCCCCATTTAATGCTGTGTAAAGCTTGCATTAATTGATCTATACCTAGCTGGATTTGCCCTCCAGTTAGTTGTCTAGCAGGAATCTCAGCTTTTTCATTGACGTATCCTAACCCCATACTTTCCATTCGTTCTTGTTCTTCTTTTGTGTAGTTTTCGCCTTCAATTCCACAGAGTGGAGCGTCAGATAGTCTCTCAATATGAAATTGATGACGTAGTCTCCATAAAGCCAAATATCTTGATATTGCTTCATGATCTCTAAGTTCATAGGATTTAATATTATCAATTTGCTGGTGAAAGTCTGATTCTATCTGGTACATGTAACCCTTTTCTGCTCTTTCGTCCCAATTTCTCTTTGTGTAGAGCATGCCGTTCTTAGATTTTTTTGATATTTTTCCGTAACCAATATTCATGATTTCAACGACATCTTCGTTATTATAGAATTTCGAAATTGCATGAGCTGAATGGAAGTGTTGATCAATAGTTAGTTGCAATGGATTTCCTTTTCGCACTCTCTCATAAGTCATAGTTTTATGCCTTTAATACATAATGTTTCAAATAGTACGTTATGCTTTTTACGTTTCCTATTCAAAGTACTAGTTTCGAAGGGAAATGCCCCTTTGCTTGATTCTATATTGGAAGTTGTTTGCTTGCAGCGTTTACTCTATACTCAGTGGTACAGAATTAAGTACAGGAAATAAATGATGGATGCTATCAGTTATACCGCCGCTCGAGCTAATCTTGCTAAGACAATGGCTAAGGTCTGTGATGATCATTCTCCAGTGATCATTACGCGCAAAAGTGAAAGCCCAGTTGTAATGATGTCGCTAGAAGATTATGAATCCATGCAAGAAACTACTTACTTGCTACGTTCACCAGCGAATGCCAGAGTCTTGTTGGAGTCTATTGCTGAACTGGAAGCAGGTAAGGGTGTTGAAAGAGAGTTAGTCGAGTGAGACTCACTTTTTCAACCGCTGCGTGGGATCAGTATCTTTACTGGCAGAGCACAGATAAGAAAGTATTAAAGCGGATAAACTTACTAATCAAAGATATTCAGCGTGAACCTTATGAAGGGATTGGCAAGCCTGAACCTCTAAAGCATGGTCTTGCAGGTTATTGGTCTCGCCGAATCAATGATGAACACCGAATTGTTTATAAGTATCAAGACGATGCAATTTTGATCGCTCAGTTACGATATCACTATTGAGCTTTTGTTTCTGAGTGGGTTCGTTCGGATAGTTATTCTTATAAAGCCAAGTGATGTTTTGATGAGGTAGGCGGCCTTACCTAGAATTGAAAAGTGAAGAGAAACGCCGCTTGGCTTGGTGTCATGTACAAAAGTCCGTATCGGGCTGATGATGGTGTTATGCGGAGAGGCTGTCGGGCTGAAGGCGCGACTTACAGAAAGCTTCGCTTTCTTCGGCACATTACGCTGCGCTTATGATGCCCTACGATTTGGTGTCATATGCCAAAGTCTGTATCGGGCTGATGATGGCTTCAGGTGGAGAGGTTGTCGGGCTGAAGCCGCGACCTACAATAATTGGCTCTTCTGATAGGGAAGGGGCAAAAACAAAAACACCAGCCGAGGCTGGTGTTTTTAGTAGCGCTGTATAAAAAGCTAAGTGGTTAAGCTTGAGCTTTTTTGAACGCTTTGATCAGGGCTTGGGTGGAGGCATCCAGTGCGCTGTTGTCGCTGTCGCTAACAAGGCGGTTGTAGATGTCGGTTCCTAGTACTTTGCCCAGTTCCACGCCCCATTGGTCGAAGGAGTTGATGCCCCAAATCGTGCCTTGTACAAAAGTACGGTGCTCGTATAGGGCGATCAAGGCACCAACGGTCGCTGGTGTCATTTTATCGGTCAGTAGGGTGTTGCTTGGGCGGTTGCCTTTGATCACTTTGTGCGGTGCAATCTTGGCGACCTGTTCCGCGGTGGCGCCGGCATCACGAAGTTCTTGCTCTGCTTGCTCAAGAGTCTTACCAACCATCAAGGCTTGCGACTGGCTTAGGCAGTTAGCAAACAATTGTGTGTGGTGTTCGCCAATGGGGTTGTGAGACGCCAAAGGTGCGATAAAGTCCACTGGCACAAGGCGTGTGCCTTGGTGTAATAACTGGTGGTAAGCGTGTTGGCCGTTGGTGCCTGCGCCGCCCCAGATGATGGGGCCTGTGTCGGTTTCTACGCCGTCGCCATTCAATAGATTCGCTTTACCGTTACTTTCCATATCAAGCTGCTGAATATGAGCTGGCATGGCGCGTAGGTAGTGGTCGTAAGGAATCAAGGCGTGGGTTTGGGCGTTGTGGAAGTTGATATACCACACACCAAGGGCGCCCATGATTACCGGCAGGTTTTCTTCAAATGGCGCGGTGCGGAAGTGCTCGTCCATTTGGTGAGCGCCGTCTAGCAAGGCGTAGAAGTTGTCCATGCCTACGGCAATAGCAACAGGTAAGCCAATGGCCGACCAAAGAGAGTAACGCCCGCCCACCCAATCCCACATGGGGAAGATGTTTTCTTTTGCCATACCGAAGTCGACGGCTTTTTTCACGTTCGAACTAACCGCGGCAAAGTGTTTGCTGACATCGCTTTGTGAGCCGCCATTACTTACGAACCAATCGCGCGCAGCGTTAGCGTTAGATAAGGTTTCTAAGGTGCCGAAGGTTTTAGATGAGATCACAAAAACGGTGGTTTCAGGGTTTACTAGTTTCAGTTTGCCAGTGATGTCTGAACCATCAATATTTGCCACAAAATGTACTTTAATGCCGTCTTTTTCGTACGGCGTTAAGGCTTCAGCGACAACTTTTGGGCCAAGATAAGAGCCACCGATACCGATAGAAATGACATCGGTAATGCGTTTGCCTGTGTAACCTTTCCATTCGCCGCTGTGTAACTGTGCAACAAATTTTTCCATTTGTTTAAGCGTCGCACGCACTTCTGCCAAGACGTTAACGCCATCAACGATTAGTGAGTCTTGCGCTTGGCTAGCACGAAGGGCAATGTGCAATACGGAGCGATCTTCGGTGTTGTTAATATGCGCACCGCTGAACATGCCTTTAATAGCGCTTTCTAATCCCGCTTCTTTTGCTAGATCCGTCAGTAGCGCTAGTGTTTTGTCATTGGCACGGTTTTTTGCGTAATCCAATGTCCAGCCTGCCGCTTGCGCGGTGTATTTTTCGGCACGTTGTGGATCTGCTGCGAACAAGGACACCATGTTGATAGGCGCCATTTCTTGTTTGTGTGCTGTTAATTTCTGCCAAGCGGTTAATTCTGTGGGTGAGCTCATTACAATCTCCCTAGAGACCTTTTCACGACTACTGCGCTCACCAATACTTTGTTAAAAACAGACTCGAAATGCTCATTTATAACCCATAACTCGGCTTTGGCTTCCTGCGTCGCCCTAATAACTACATCCATGTAGTTATCCGCTTTTTCGTCTGTTTTTGCCTCGTCTTGGTTTTGCTCGTGACATCGTGCTAAAGGTCTCTCCTAGTTTGTTGAAAGTGAATTAAGCAAGTTCTACACGCAAATTATCAATCAAGCGTGCGCTGCCTAAGTGTGCCGCAGCCAAAATGACCAGGCGTTTCTCTTCTTCTGACGGTGTTTGTAAATTATTTTGTGCGCGTATTTCAAAATAATCACGACGGAAACCAGCCGCTTCAAGCTTCTGTTGAGCTTGTTCGCGAATGTTCTCGTGACTCGCACGATTTGCTAGGAGCGCCTCTTTCGCCCATAGCAGTGTTTGGTACATTGCTGGTGCAATGCGTCTTTCTTCTTCTGTTAGGTAGCCGTTGCGCGAGCTCATGGCGAGTCCGTCGTCATTACGAGCGGTGTCAACGCCTATGATACGCACGTTTGAGCTTAGATCGCGTACCATGTCTTCAATGACTTTAAGTTGCTGAAAATCTTTATTGCCAAAGATTGCACAGTCTGGCTGAACAATATTAAACAATTTTGTCACCACGGTGGCAACGCCAACAAAGTGCCCTGGGCGTGATGCACCACATAGAATGTCAGATAAACCCATGACTTCGATCTGTGTCTGGCTGCGTTTGCCATCCGGGTACATTTCTAAGGCGTCTGGCGCGAACAGGTAGTGACAACCGTTGGCTTCAAGGACTCTTTTGTCTTCTTCTAGTGTTTTTGGATAGCGCTCTAAATCTTCATTGGCCGAGAATTGCATTGGGTTAACGAAGATGGAAGAAACGACGACGTCACCTTCTTCTGTGGCCCGACGTATCAGTGACATGTGGCCGTCGTGTAGGTTGCCCATGGTTGGGACGAAGGTGATGCTCTTGTCTTGTAAGCGCTCGATTTTTAGCGCAGCACGAAGTTCAGCGATAGTATGGAATGTTTGCATTATTTGAATCCGTGCTCTGGTCCTGGAAAGGTCATGTCTTTTACTTCTTTTACGTAAGCTTCAAAGGCTTGCGTCACATTGCGACCATCGGTTAAGAAATTTTTGACGAATTTTGGTGTATGGCCGAGGTTTATGCCAAGCATATCGTGCATCACCAATACTTGGCCATCTGTGTAGTGTCCTGCACCAATGCCAATGGTTGGTACTGGTACCGCTTCAGTGAGTGTTTTGCCTAGTTCTGTTGGGATGCATTCATAGAGGAGAATATCCGCCCCTGCAGCCACAAGGTCTAGCGACTCTTGCAGGAGTAAATCGGCGGCGTCTTGGCTTTTACCCTGTACTTTATAACCGCCAAATTTATGCACGGACTGGGGGGTTAGGCCTAAATGCGCGCAAACGGGAATGCCTCGTTGGCTAAGCAGCTTTACGGTGTCGGCGAGCCAGCTACCGCCTTCTAATTTAACCATGTTAGCGCCAGCTTGCATCAGTTTTGCGGCGTTATCGAGTGCTTGTTCCGGTTTGCTGTAACTCATAAAAGACATATCCGCGAGGATAAAGGCATTGGTGTTGCCTCGTTTTACGGCCGCGGTGTGATAGCACATATCTTCGATGGTAACGGGTAAGGTGCTGTCTTGGCCTTGTATGACCATGCCTAGAGAATCTCCAACCAAAATGGTTTCCACACCGGCCACGTTCATGACATTGGTAAATGAAGCGTCGTAGCTTGTTAGGCAGGTGATTTTTTCTTTATCCGCTTTCATTTTTTTGAGGGTGGATAAGGTAACTGGTTTGGTGAGTTTTCTTTGTGAGTTATCTGAATACATAATCTATTCTTCTTTGATAAAGACCAAATCGCTGGTATCAAGTTGCTGTAACTGCTCGGTAACGGTTTTGCCATTTGCTAAGAGCATATTAGGCGCCAGGTCGCTAAGCGGCTTTATAACAAACCCTCGTTCTAGCATGAAAGTATGCGGCACGGTGAGTCTTGGTAGCTGTATTGTTTCTTGTCCATACAATAACAGATCTAGGTCTAAGGTGCGCGGTCCCCAATGTCGTTCTCTTATTCGACGCTGTGATTGTTCAATACTTTGCAATAAGTCGAGTAAATCGATAGGGGATAAGTCGGTTTCGAAGGAGGCGACGGCATTAACATAGTCGGGTTGGTCTTGTGGGCCAACCGGTTTGCTGCCATAAATAGAAGAAACACGAAGATGTTTTACATCGTCGTGTTTCTTTAGGGTATCAATGGCGCGATCAAGCTGCGCCACTGGGTCTTCAAGGTTACTGCCGAGGCCAATATAAGCGTGTATCAAGAGGTGTCCTCTTACTCGTCAAATGTTTCTCTTTGTGGTGCGTTACTTTTCTTACGACGACGAGGGCGGCGTTTTTTAGGGCCTTCTTTGTCGTTAGCAAAGTTATCAATGCTTTTAATCAGCTCTCTTTGTTGGCTTTCTGTGCCGTGCTGGAATTTTTCCCACCAATCGCCCAATCCATCTAGCTCTGTTCCACTTAATTCGCGTATTAACAAAAAGTCAAAACCGGCACGAAAGCGTGGGTGTTCAAGCAGCAAAAAGGCACGTTTGCCGTAGCGTTTAGGGAGGCGATATTGCATATCCCAGATTTCACGCATTGGTGTGGAGAATCGACGCGGAATGGCGGTAGAAGCGACTTGATTGTCTAAAACCATATTGGCCGCTTGATGCAATGCCGGTGTGGCTGGCATGCCTTGGGCTTGGAACTCTTCATGACGCAATGCCACGCTCGGCCACAGTAGTACCGCGTATAAAAAATATGGCGCTGTGGTTTTTCCACTCTGGATTCGATCGTCGGTATTTTTTAGACCTTGAAGTATAAAGGCTTCTGGATCGATGTCATTACGTTTCCAGCCGCTTTGCAGTAAGGCGTCAGTGTCGGGAAATAAGTAACGAAATAAACCGTATTGACGTAATAGGTGGTACGTTTCAATGCCATTACCACTGCCTAGAAGCTTTAATACTTCTTCAAATAAGCGCGCCGGCGGAATGTGATCCAGTAGGTGTGCCATTTCTTTGATTGGCGCAGCGGTTTCGGCTTCTATCTCAAAGCCTAGTTTGCCAGCGAAGCGAATCGCGCGCAGCATACGAACAGGGTCTTCTTGATAACGTTGGCGTGCATCGCCGATGATTCGAATTTGTCTGAGTTCGATGTCTTTTAGACCGCCACAGAAGTCGTGAATGCTGAAGTCTTGGACATTGTAATACAAGGCGTTAAAGGTGAAGTCACGACGCTCAGCGTCTTCTTCGATACTGCCGTAGACGTTGTCACGTAGCACAATACCATGAGCTGAACGAGCGGAGTCTTTGCCTTTCAATGACGTGGTTGGTGTATCGTCGTCATCGTCATCCTGTGCTGAATTTGCTCTAAAGGTGGAAACCTCAATAATTTCTCGGCCAAATGTCACATGGACCAGTTTAAAGCGGCGACCGATCAGTCTGGAATTAGAGAAAATATTGTGTACTTGTTCTGGTGTGGCGTTAGTGACCACGTCGAAGTCTTTTGGTTCTATACCAATCAAATGATCTCGAACACAGCCGCCAACAAGATAAGCATCGTAGCCCGCTTTATTTAGGCGATATAGTACTTTGACAGCATTGGGGCTCAAATCTTGTCGAGATAAGCTGTGATCGCTACGAGGTATGACAATAGGGTAAGTCTGTGCCTTTGGAGAGGCAAACAGTGAGGTAGCTTTACGTACCAGAGATTTTAATCCTGTAAGCATTGGACAACAAATTTTAAAGTTAACGAAAAGGACATTCTACACGTGATGAAGAAAAGTTACACGAATAAAGGTTTGATTTAGGTGATTTTGATACGTTGATATTGGCAGGTATTTACACAAGTATTGCTTATTTACTGAGCAGTAAATAAAATAATCGCTTTGGATACATGAAGATACTAGTTCCGAAAACAAAGTGGGTGCTGCTTCTGCAGTTCTACTCAGGTTTTATTTTTATTATTGCATTGTTTTCATTGCCCGAAGGCTTGTATATCTAAAAAAATCAATTATCCAAAGCGATTTTCCATCCATGACCTCAAATTTTTATTTTTATTTGAAGAGGTCACGGTGTTCTTAGATGTTATTTTTATTTTTAAGAACCTACATACGACGATTAACTTATTTTTATTCTTGGTCAATCTTCTTATCGTTGTGTCATATATAAGGCATTTGTTGTGCCAAAAATAATAAAGTGCTGATTTTATTGAGTTTTAGCGTATTTTTGTTCATTTTCTTTACAATTTTTTGATTATTTTTTGGGTATTTTGGTATCAGTTGTTACTTTTAGGTTGTTACCTTTTTGGGTATTGCTAATTTTTGTCGTCTTTCCCATAGGCTTTTTCTTGATATGCCCAAAGACTGTGCAAGTTCGGTTTCTGTCAATTTGTGTTGGTGCGTTAGTACAAAATGCTTGAAGTAATCATCTAATGTGGTCCCTCTGGGTAAATCGGTAATGTCTGCTGCCAATGGTGTGCTACGGCTAGTATTTTGTTGATTGGCGAGTTTTAAGTTGGCGGCTTCGACTCGTTCTGGTGGGCTAAGGATGACGGCCCTTTCTATGGCGTTTTCGAGTTCTCGTACGTTGCCCGGCCAGTTGTGCGCACGGATGGCTTTATCGAATGTTCGGTTGTAGTTATAAATTGGCTTGTTGTGCTTCTGGCAGGCTTTCTCAAGGAGAATTTGAGCCAGCATGGAAATGTCGTCGCCTCGATCTCTTAGCGGCGGTAGCAATAGTTCCATAACGTATAGACGATAGTACAAGTCTTCCCGGAAAAGTCCTTGTTTAACCATCGCGATTAAATCTCTGTGTGTCGCGGTAATTAATCGAATATTGACCTTAGTTGATTGTGTCGCGCCGACTTTACGAATTTCACCCTCCTGAAGAACGCGCAACAGTCTTGCTTGGGCTTCAAGAGGTAATTCGCCGATTTCATCGAGAAAGAGTGTGCCCTTATCAGCGGCGTAAATTAAACCATCATGGGATGAGTTTGCGCCCGTGAACGCGCCTTTTTCATGACCAAAAAGCTCTGATTCTATTAGGTTTTCTGGAATGGCAGCACAGTTTACGCTAATGATGGGGTGGTTGTGGCGGCGGCTGAGATTGTGCAGCGCTTTGGCGACCAGTTCTTTACCTGTTCCAGACTCCCCGCGAATCAATACAGTCACATCGGTGCCAGCAATTTTACGCATGTCACTAAACAAGTCCTGCATTAATGGGGACTGGCCAATAATGCCGCTGCCAGGTGTGCCTAGCGTCAACGCCTCCTCTTTTGTTGTCTGCTTGCTGAGCGTTGTTGGTGATGATGTTGCCTCTTGTGCCTCATTCTGCTCCAGCACATTGACGACGTGTTTGAGCAGGGTTTCAGAGTCGGTTGGCAGTGGCAGATAAAAAACCGCTCCTTGTGCCATGCTGTTAACCCCTGTGCTGAGGCTGGCTTTAGCGTCAAGAACAATGCGGCGAGGTTGGTTAGGCAGTTCTGTATGATTGTTGTTAAGGTGTTGAATGGCTTCTTGATCTATTAGCAGAAGGTTAAATTCTGTCAGTTCATAATATTTGTTGGCCTGCTCTAAGGATTGACTGATATTTACTTGGAAGCCATAGCGAGATAGCCACTTTTCAGACTCTTTGAGTGGTGAATGATCAGGGCAAATAATCATGATGCTGTGCATTAAGTGTCACCTCTTGTAACTGATGTAACGATTATACACATACGGTTTTGTGGGTCGAGAGTATGGCTTTTTTAATTGGATGTGCGGTGTTGGTGGCGACTTAGATGAAATACAGGTCTTGCTCTTCCAGTGGCAGATCCTTGAGCGCTTTTAGTTTATCCGGATCCCACGCTTCTACTGACTGTGAAAGGGCTTCAGCGATGGTGGTAGGGGCGTTTAGGTCAATTTTAAGGTAATGAAGGGCGCGTAGCAGAGTCGGTAAGTGGCTATTTTCAATGGGTTTTGCATGATTTTGTTTGCTGATTTTATCGCCAATACGATTGGTGATGAGAGGGATATGACAAATACTGGGTGGTGTCCAGCCAAAGAGGTGATAAAGATGAAGTTGCTGGGCGGTGGTTTCAATTAAATCTGCACCTCTGACGAGGTGAGTAATGTTTTGTAGGTGATCGTCAACCACGACAGCCAGCTGATAGGAGAAGAAACCATCTTTTCGTTTGAGTACTGGGCTGTTTTTTAGGTCGTCAGTAAAAATCAGAGTATCTTGAATGCGATCTTGGCATTGATAAACGGTTGAGCTGGCTTTTAGTCGCCAAGAGTGTGGTTTTTTGATGCTACTGTTGCATTCCAATGGGTGGTTGCCATCATTTTGAGCGAGAGATTGTCTCGTGCAATTACATGGAAAGACATGTCCATGCTGTTTTAATAATGACAAATAGTGTTCGTATATGTCGCTATGCTGGCTTTGTATTCGAATGTTTTCATCAGAAAAAAGCTGATAGCTGTGAAGGGTGGTTACGATCTGTTCGGCAAATTCTGTCTTACAGCGTGTGCCATCTACGTCTTCAAGGCGAATAACCCAAGAACCATGGTTTTTTTTGGCATCCAAATAGCTCGCTAATGCGCTGACTAGCGAGCCAAAATGGAGTGGGCCGGTTGGCGAAGGCGCAAAACGGCCACGGTAGAGAGGCATAACGGGATTGGCGTAATTAGGCACTGTTTTAAAGTACTTAGCGTTAGCCGCCGATTTGTCTCTCTTTAATTTCCGCTAGTGTTTTGCAGTCAATACACATAGTGGCAGTAGGACGAGCTTCTAAGCGACGAATGCCGATTTCTATACCGCACTCTTCACAGTAGCCATAATCGTCGTTGTCAATTAACTCGATGGTCTGAGAGATCTTTTTAACCAGTTTACGTTCACGATCACGCGCGCGAAGTTCTAGGCTAAACTCTTCCTCTTGGCTAGCTCGATCGTTTGGATCGGCATAATTCACAGCTTCTTCTTTCAGATGGTGAACAGTACGATCAACCTCTTCCATAAGATTTTGTTTCCAGTTGAGTAGGATGCTTTTAAAGTGCGCCAACTGGTTCTCGTTCATGTATTCTTCGCCATCCTTAGCAACATAAGGAGTGAAGTCTTTCATTAATGACTCAGGGTTCATATTTGGCATACGCATTGCCTCACTTCGCAGGTTTCCATTGTGGTAGCCTGTAACCAATAAAATTAGGTGATTTATTTTCGGGCGGAAACTTACCAGATAATGTGCTCGTTAACCACATTTTTTGCGTAAAATGTCGCGATATTTTTGAAACAGGTAGAGAAAGGTAGAGAAAGCTGGATGGAAAGGCATAAGTTAGCAGCAAGGGTGGAACAAATTGCACCCTTTCAGGTAATGGCGGTATTGGCGAGAGCGAAACAGTTGCAATCGCAAGGCGAGGATGTGATTCATCTTGAGATTGGTGAGCCTGATTTTGTTGCCGTAGAAGCCGTTGCCGATGCCGGTATCGCGGCGATTCAGCAAGGTAAGACGGGTTATACGTCAGCGACGGGGTTGCCAGAGCTTAAGTGCGCAATTAGTGGCTATTATAGTAGCCGTTATCAGGTGAACGTCGCGCCAGAACGAATTATTGTCACGCCAGGAGCGTCTTGTGCTTTATTGTTGATGGCCTCGCTGATGGTGAATGCTGGTGAAGAGGTGCTGATGCCAGACCCATGTTATCCATGCAATCGCCACTTTTTGATTCAGTCTGGTGCAAAAGCCAAGTTGGTTGAAACCTTGCCCGAGAATGGTTTTGAAATGGATTTAAATACGTTAGAGCATCATTGGGGTGAGAGCACTTCTGGACTTTGGCTTGCTTCGCCATCTAATCCGACGGGTGCGGTACTGAACCAATCTTATATCGCGAAAGCGTGGGAAAAAGTGAATGGGCTTGGTGGGCATTTGTTGGTCGATGAAATCTATCAGGGTTTGGTTTATGAGGGCGATGACTTTTCGGCCTTGTCTATTTCAGACGATATTTTTGTTGTGAACAGTTTCTCAAAATATTTTGCCATGACAGGGTGGCGGCTTGGATGGTTAGTTGTGCCTGACTGGGCGATTGAGGGGGCGACAAAGTTAGCGCAAAACCTATTTATTGCCGCGCCAAGTGTGTCTCAGTATGCAGCGGTTCGTGCATTTGAGCCCGACGTGTTGGCTGAGTGCGAAGCGCGTCGCCAAACATTAAACGCGAGACGTCTCGTTTTGCTTGCCGGATTAGAGGTAATAGGGCTGCCTGTTGTCGCGCCAGCTCATGGGGCGTTCTATGTTTACGTTGATGTGTCTGGGGTAACGCAAGATGCGATGGCTTGGTGTTTGGCCTTGTTGGAAACAGAAAAGGTGGCACTCACTCCAGGGGCTGACTTTGGTATCAAAGACGCTCATAAATATGTTCGGTTTGCTTACACGTGTGACGAGACTAGGTTGCAAGAGGCGCTCGCGAGAATTGCACGCTTTATTGCCTCTTGATGTTGCGTTGAGACGTAGGGTTAGCCTCTGCGTCTCACGAGTATGATGCCAGCTAATAAACAGATAATAATCGGTATGCTGACACCTATAATGGGCGGAAAGCTTACCGCCACGCTCATTCTTCCAAATAAGTTCAATGCATTTTGGAAGGCTAAACCTATGAGGACGCCAGAAAAAATCCGTCCGCCCATTGTGGAGGATCGAAGGGGGCCAAAGACACTGGAAAGTGCTACGAGTACTAGAGCCAAAGAAGCGACAGGGCGTAAGGCGGTAATCCAAAATTCCAGTTCGTATTGAGACGCATCGAGTTTTTCTTGACGTAAGTAAATTTGATAATTCAATAGTTGGCTAAGGGACAGTGTTTCTGGGTCTTGCGATGCCAGAAATAAATTTTCTGGCGTGATGCTCACGTTCCACTCCGCATGTGGGGTGCTTTTGGTTTCAATGCGATCGGGAAAGAAAAAGGTTTCTGTCACGTCATTAAGTTGCCACGTTGATCCTTGTAGGTGTTTTGCGGTGGTAGCGCTTTTGGTGAAAGCTAGTTGCTGTAGTCCTTGTTGTTGATTGGGGGCGAAAATCTCTATCCCGTACAGTGTTCCAGTGTCATCAGCCGCATCGATATAGACGAAGTTATTGTCGGCTTTTAGCCACACGCCGCCGCTGAGTGAGAATGCACCGGTTTCTTGGTCTTTGAATTTTTCAATTAAATTGGCTTTTTGTTCTGCCTTTGGTGCAACAAATTCTGAAATCCCCATGCCCAATAAGGAAACGACTAGTATGGGTTGGCAGGCTGCAAAACCAATGCGCCAAATGGGCATACCGGCTGCTCGCATGACAGTCAACTCAGAGGTTGCTGCAAGAGTGCCTAATCCCATTAATGTACCAATCAATGAGGCAATTGGAATGTATTCTGCTAGCTTACCGGGTAAGCGATACAGGATGACTTGCAGTAAGGATTGCAGTGTGTAGTTGTCGTTTACTTTTTTAATTTGCTCGATGAAGGTTAGGGCAAAATCCAATCCAAGCAGAACAACGGCGACAATTAAGAAGCTCCATAAAACGCTGTTGCCAATGTATCTATCTATTCTATTCATATCGATTACTCGTGTGCATTTGCTAGGTTAGGAAGTCTGGCTTTGCGACGTTCAAAGATTTGGTTGTATTGTGCGAAAAGCAGTGCTGCGACGAGTATGAATAGGCCATGTATCCACCACAGTCCAAGCTGAATGGGGAGTTTGCCTTTTTCTAGTGCCGTGCGTCCCCAAATGAGAAGGGCGATATAAAAAATCATTAAAAGAATGGCGGGTAGCATCTTGAAAAAACGCCCTTGTCTTGGGTTTACTTGGCTTAACGAAAGCCCAATGATGGCAAGAATAGGGATCATCACAACCAATGAAATACGCCATTGTAATTCGACTTTGTCTGCCAATTTTTCACTGTCTATGAGTGTTAGGGTGCTTTGCGTATAAGGAGCATCAATGACACTACTGCCTTGGTTTTCCATGCGAATGGCGTAGGTATCGAAGTAGGTGATGCGATAACTAGCCGTACCGGGTTTGCCTTCGTATCGGGTGCCATCTTTGAACACAAGATAGTTTCTGTTACCTTCCGAGCTAATGCGTATTTGCTCTGCATAAGCGGCTAGCGTTTGTGTGGGGATATTTTGGTCTTTTTTGCGAACCACGTCTGAAATGAAGATTTGTTTCATCCAGCCTTCATTAGGCGTAAAGCTGTCTAAATAAGTCGTCCGTTGTCCGCTACCTTCAAAGCGGCCAGGTATTAAAAAATCGAAAGCAGACAATTGGTTCTGGGCCTCGGAGGCTTCTGCAGCACGGTATTCACTTAAAGGGGCTATCCAAAAGTTAATGGTGGCGCTAACGGTTCCGACTAAGCAGGCAATGCCAAGTGTGTAGCTAGCCAATTTGACTTTGCTAATGCCGCTAGAAAATAATACGGACATTTCATTTTCTATGTACAGGCGTCCGAATGCCAGTAACAAAGATAGGAAAAACGCAAGGGGTAAGATCATCTGAACAAAGCTGGGAATGTGATAGCCAAGAATGACGAAGAGAAATTCAAAGGTCATTTTTCCTTCGGCGATACGTCCAAGGTAGCTTGAAATTCGCCCACTTAAAATAACGAGCAATAAAATAAGCGTCACGCCAACGGTTGACACAAGCACTTCTTTCGCTAAGTATCTGAATAGTCTCAAAGTCACCTCTGGATGGATTCTGCTTTATCAAGCGTAGAGTTGATTACATATCTAAAGCCCCCATTATCTCGTGGTAAGAAGGTTATTATCCAGTTTTTTTTAAAGTGAGGCCTTTGCATGACGACGCTGTTCTTAAATAGAAGAATGATGATAGTCTGAAAAATAGGGTATTAACGCAGATTAAGCGGCGTTTTTATCGCAATTTGTTCAATTTTCGTCTTGCACCACCGTCTTAAAGTTATTTTATTGAGGTTTTTTTCATGAATATGGCGTTATTTGATCGCTTATCTACCGTACAAGCAGATTTGCTTGTTACATTTGTTCCAAGTGAGGGTGACTTTCCTGAGTCAACCGCTTGGGTTGATGAGAATGCCAATGGGCAAATTTCACAATTACGCGAAACGGGTGTCTTTAAAGGTGGTGTAGCGCAAACGCTATTGTTACCTGGTGTGTCACAAGACTTCGCGCAAGCTGTGCTATTAGTGGGGATTGGCAAAGACGCTCAGCTGAGCGATATGCAGGCTCGTAAAGTGGTGGCGGCAGTAGCAGCACAAATTAAAGGTTTGCCATTCGCATCGGTTGCCGTTGCCAGTGCCGGCCTTGTCTTAAAAAATCGCTCTCAATCTGATGTGTTGACCCTGGTTGCCCAGTGGTTAAACGAAGGTTTTTACAACTTCCTTGGCTTTAAGAAAGATGATGCTGAGAAAGCAACAAAAGTTGAGTCGCTATTGTTAGAAGGGAGCGATGAAGCCGCTTTGGCTATTGGTGCGGCGACGGCGAAAGGGTCGGCTTTTGCTCGTCAGCTTGGCAACCTGCCTGGTAACGTTTGTACGCCAAGTTACTTAGCGTCTAAAGCGCAGCAGCTAGGTGAAGAGTACAATATTGGCGTTGAGTTGCTAGACGAAAGCAAAATGGATGAGTTAGGCATGCATTGCCTGTTGTCCGTAGGACATGGCAGTGATCAGCCAAGTTATTTGATCGTGATGAACTATCGTGGTGGCGCAGAAGACGAAGCACCTCATGTTCTTCTAGGGAAAGGTATTACTTTTGATACCGGCGGTATTTCCTTGAAGCCTGGTCCAAAAATGGATGAGATGAAATACGACATGTGCGGCGCAGCAAGCGTTTTCGGCACGATGAAAGCGATTTGTGAGTTAAAACCAAAGCTGAATTTTACAGCGGTGATTGCGGCGGCGGAAAATATGCCTAGTGGCCGTGCGACTAAGCCGGGCGATATCCTGAAAACCATGTCTGGCCAAACGGTAGAAATTTTGAATACCGACGCTGAAGGCCGTTTGGTGCTGTGTGATGCCTTGACTTACATTGAGCGCTTCAAGCCGAAGTCCGTGGTTGATATTGCGACGCTTACGGGCGCTTGTGTAGTGGCTTTAGGCAGTGTGAATTCAGGCATGTACGCGAACAATGATGATTTGGCGGTTGAATTGAAGACAGCCAGTCATGTTGCCGCGGATAAAATTTGGCAAATGCCGTTAGATGAAGAGTATCAACAACAGCTTGATAGCAACTTTGCAGACATTGCCAACATTGGTGGACCGGAAGCTGGTTCTGTTACGGCGGCGTGTTTCTTGTCTCGTTTTACAGGGTCTTATCCTTGGGCGCATTTGGACATTGCAGGTACTGCGTGGACGGGTGGGGCAGCTAAAGGGGCAAGTGGTCGCCCAGTTGCGTTGTTAACCCGTTATTTGCTAGCGAAAGCCTAAGCTTCTACCGTCATTTTAAAAACAGTGACGTACAAAAGCAGGTACAATTATTTGTCCCTGCTTTTTTTTATGGCAATGGTTACGCTGCGTTCTAGTGCAGAGGAAGATGAATTGGATTGAAGTGTTATTTTTATCCCAGCGATATTGATGACTGGCTTTTATCCGATGGGGTAGACTTTTGTGTTTTTCAGTGCGAAAGTTGAGGGTTATAAATGATGGGTTAAGTGGTCTTGTTTGCTTGGCCGTTGTATTTTGCTTTCTTAATATTGGTTTTTCCTATGTCAGATTTAGCCACTCAATATGATGACGGTGTTTTTGAGCCAGATGAAGAAACCTTGATATCTGCTTTGCGCAATCAAGATGACATTCCTATTCTGATGGACATTGTTGCAGAAACCGTGCCTGTGTCTTCGGACAAGTCAGTACATTCAGCGCAACCACTTGATGAGCCTGAAGAGTATGGTATGCAGTCTGAGAAAGACTTGCCTGAAGAGCGTGACTTTTCTAGCAATTCTGCAGAGGGCACGCATGATGATGCTATGGATGATGTGCTTACGCTCAACGATATCGTAGATGAATCGCCGTTATCACAAGCGTTAATCGCTAAAACCATTGCTAGCGTGCTCGAGCGGCGTTTGCCTGAGTTAGTATCGGAAGTGATGCAGGCATTGCAGGACGCAGCTGAAACAAAAAAAGAGTAATGCAAAACAACAGTCGTGTAACGCGTCGGCAGACGGCTTAATTCTCCACGTGTTATTCTTTATCTGGTTATGACACGTTATAATTCTTCAACTTACAATTGATTGCTACATAAGAGCCTTAAGACATCATAATGGAAAAGACCTACCAACCTCAAAGTATTGAACAGCCTATTTATCAACGTTGGGAAGAGGGCGGATATTTTTCCCCTCAAGGCAACGGTTCTCCATTCTCTATCATGATACCTCCGCCGAACGTCACTGGTAGTTTGCACATGGGGCATGCTTTTCAGCATACCTTGATGGATGCAATGATTCGTCGTGAACGTATGAAAGGCAGTCGCACATTGTGGCAGCCAGGTTCTGATCACGCCGGTATTGCCACCCAAATGGTGGTTGAGCGTCAGTTAGCCGCTCAAAACATTACCCGTCATGATTTGGGGCGTGAGAAATTCCTTGAAAAAGTGTGGGAATGGAAAGCGCAATCTGGCGGTACGATTTCAGATCAAATGCGTGTTTTAGGTGACTCAGTTGCTTGGGAAAAAGAACGCTTCACAATGGACCCAGGCATGTCTGCGGCGGTTCAGGAAGTATTTGTGCGTTTATTTGATGAAGGCATTATTTATCGTGGTCAGCGCCTAGTAAACTGGGATCCGGTTTTGCACACGGCCATCTCTGATCTTGAAGTGGTTTCTGAAGAAGAAAATGGCTTCATGTGGTATTTCCGCTACCCATTGGCGGACGGCGTGAAAACGGCCGACGGGAAAGATTACATTGTTGTGGCGACAACGCGTCCTGAAACTATGTTTGGTGATGCTGCCGTGGCTGTGGCACCAGATGATGAGCGCTTTACGGATATCGTTGGTAAGTTTGTTGAATTGCCATTGGTTGGTCGTCGCATTCCAATCGTTGCAGACGAATATGTGGATAAAGAATTTGGTACGGGTTGTGTGAAAATCACTCCAGCCCACGATTTTAATGACTATGAAGTCGGCAAACGCCACGACATGCCATTGATCAATATTTTGACTGACGACGCGGCTATCAATGACACCGCGCCAGAAAAATACCGTGGCATGGATCGTTTCGATGCACGTAAAGCCGTGGTTGCGGATTTTGATGCGCTTGGCTTGCTTGAAAAAGTCGTTGATCACAAGCTAAAAGTGCCACGCGGTGAGCGTGGTAATACGGTGATTGAGCCTTATTTAACGCAGCAGTGGTATGTGGCGGTCGAGTCATTGGCTAAACCAGCAATTGAAGCTGTTGAAAATGGTGACATTCAATTTGTGCCTAAGCAATGGGAAAACACCTATTTTGCTTGGATGCGCGACCTTCAGGATTGGTGTATTTCTCGTCAGTTGTGGTGGGGGCATCAAATTCCTGCTTGGTACGATGCTGATGGCAAACATTATGTTGGTAAGAGTGAAGATGAGGTTCGCGCGAAATATGGTTTGGCAGCGGAGCTTAAATTGACTCAAGATGAGGACGTGCTAGATACATGGTTCTCATCCGCTCTTTGGACCTTTGCCACGCAAGGTTGGCCAGAAGAAACGCAAGATTTTAAAGAATTCAGTGAATCCGATGTATTAGTCACGGGCTTTGACATTATTTTCTTCTGGGTAGCCAGAATGATTATGATGACGTTGAAGTTTACGAATAAAGTACCTTTCAAAACCGTCTATATTACGGGCTTAATCCGTGATGAACGTGGCGATAAAATGTCTAAATCCAAAGGTAACGTAATCGATCCATTGGATTTGATCAATGGTATTGATATTGAGTCTTTAGTGGCGAAGCGTACTTCTGGCATGATGCAGCCTCGTTTGGCTGAAAAAGTTGAGAAGAATACTCGCGAAACTTACCCAGAGGGCATTCAAGCTTACGGTACCGATGCATTGCGTTTTACGCTTTGCTCGTTGGCGTCCGGTGGTCGAGACATCAAATTTGATCTTAATCGTCTAGAAGGGTATCGCAATTTCTGTAACAAGATTTGGAACGCAACGCGTTATGTCTTGATGAATACAGAAGATCAAGATTGCGGTCAGCATGGTGCAGAGGTTGAATTGTCTCTAGCGGATAAGTGGATTATTTCTCGTTTGCAGCGTGCTGAAGAAGCGGTTAATCGTGCTTTTGACACACATCGTTTTGATTTAGCTTCTCAAGCATTGTATGAATTTATGTGGCACGAATACTGTGATTGGTATTTGGAGTTGTCCAAGCCAGTGCTTTGGGACGAAAACGCGACATCAGCGCAATTGACGGGTACGCGTCGTACTTTGGTTCGTGTATTGGAAGCTTTTTTACGTCTTTCTCACCCGATGATGCCATTCTTGACCGAAGAAATTTGGCAGCGTGTTGCACCACTTGCCGGCATAGAAGGCGATACCGTGATGTTGGGTAAATACCCTTCAGCCGATGAGGCAAAAATAGACATACAAGCCGAGGCGGATGTTGAATGGTTAAAGGGCGTTATCGAAGGTATTCGTAATATTCGTGGTGAAATGAATATCTCTCCTTCTAAACCCTTGGCTATTTTGTTCCGTAATGGTTCTGATCAAGACAAGGCACGCTTGGATGCCAACCGTCCTTTCTTACAAACGTTGGCAAAGCTAGAGTCCGTAACTTGGCTAAATGTGGGGGATGAAGCGCCGATGTCAGCAACCGCCCTGGTGGGTGACATGGAAGTGCTTGTCCCTATGGCGGGTTTGATCGATAAAGACGCTGAAATAGCTCGCCTGCAAAAAGAAATCGATAAGGCCGCAAAAGACCTAGAACGTATCCAAGGTAAGCTTTCAAACGACAGCTTTGTGGCTAAGGCACCAATAGAAGTGGTCGAGAAAGAACGTGCTAAGTGTGATGATTTGCAACTGGCGGTTAGTAAATTAGAAGAGCAAAAGATCAGCATTGCATCTTTGTAAATCAGAGAGGTCGAAGGTCCATGTTGACTTTCGACCTTGCGCTTACTTTAAATAAAAATAAAAAAAGAGGCGATGGTTATGGAGCGATTAACAGGAAAAGTTAAGTGGTTTAATGATGCCAAAGGGATAGGTTTTATTAAACGAGAAGAGGGTAGTGATGTCTTTGTCCATTACAAATCGATTGCTTGTGATGGTCATAAAACATTGAGAAAAGGTCAGTCGGTTAATTACGTGTTATCTAGCACAGATTTTGGTGTGCAAGCGATGGACGTGAGAGTAGAGAAAGAGGCGCAATCTGCTTCCTCTGACTCTAATAAACAGGCTATGCCTGCTTAGGCCGATTCTGTCAGCATTTTATGCGCCAGTTTGACAAAGTCGACAGGCGTAAGAATGCCGATCAATTTGTTGTCTTGAGTAACGGGTAGACAGCCATATTTGTTTTCGATGAAGAACTCGGCTGCCATATCCAAACCTGTATCAGGGCTTACAGTGAGTATGTCCTTGTTCATGGCATTGGCAATGGGCGTTTGCTGTTCTTTTTTAGACATTTGCTGAGTGCCAAATTGGCTAACTAAGTGAAAGGCATGGCGTAGATATTCACGCTGTGTCAGCATGCCGACACATTCTCCCGCATCGTTAACGATGGGGATGTTTCTAATGTTTTTTTCTTGCATCAATGCTTTGGCTTTCGCTAAAGAATCGTTTTCTCTTAACGTAATTAAATGGGTAATCATCAGGTCGGCCACTGTGCGCATGACTGAATCTCCTTGTTCTATTTCAGCGTGTTTATTTTGACAGTAGTGCTGAGTGTAGAGTGGATTGCCTATTAAAGGCAATTATGTATTTAAGGTAATAGTGTTGCCTTGAGGAAGATCAAATATGACAGATCAAGAATGGATGGAGCGAGCCATCGTATTGGCCGATAAAGCCGCATCAGAGAGTGAAATTCCCGTTGGGGCGATTGTTGTTCTTAATGGTGAAATTATTGGTGAAGGTTATAACTCTCCTATTTCATGTTGTGACCCAACCGCACACGCGGAGATTCAGGCAATTCGTGATGCGTGTAAGCGGATGAATAATTATCGGCTTCCTGGTGCGACCTTATATGTCACCTTAGAGCCTTGTTCAATGTGCGCAGGGGCTATCGTACATGCCCGTATTGATCGAGTCGTTTATGCGGCGACGGAGCCTAAAAGTGGTATCGTGGAAAGTCAGGGACAGTTTTTTCAGGCCCCATATCTCAATCATAAAGTGACAGTGGCGTCTGGTGTGTTGGCTGAAACAGCGTCTCTTCAGCTTACTCAATTCTTTCAATATCGTCGTGAACAAAAAAAGAAACTCAGAGAACAGGCAAAAAGAGGTGATTTAGGCGATTAATTCCGTCATTTGGTGTAGAAATTTCATACTCTGCTAGCCTCTATTTGCCTCATTGATTTAAAATACCCGCACCATTTCCCCAAAACTACCAAGTGAGGCAATACTCAACATGCTAACTCTGCATGGTTCCGCAGCGCTATCGGCGTTTCGCAAGGCAAAGTTATTAGCCAATATGCAAGCATCTATCCCGTCTGTTACAGATGTTGATGCGCAATTTCTCCATTTCGTGGAGCTGGCTGATAATCAAACGCTTACTTCTGAGCAGGAAACTGTTCTTCAACGCGCTTTGGCCTACGGTCCTAAATCCTCCCAAGTCAGTTCATCTGATCAAAGTGTTTTAGTGGTTCCTCGTTTAGGCACTATTTCACCTTGGTCATCGAAAGCAACCGATATCCTTCATAACTGTGGCCTTGCGGCCGTATCTCGCGTTGAACGTGGCGTGGAATACTTTATTCATAGCTCAGCGCCTTTGTCGCTTGAAGAGCTAGATTTGTTGTCTGCTATGTTGCATGACCGCATGACAGAAAGCGTGCTTCCGGCATTGAGCGACGCAACTGACATGTTCTCTCATGCAGAACCAGCACCGATGACCAGTGTTGATGTTCTAGGTGGCGGTCGTGCTGCTTTGGTTGAGGCAAACCAAACGCTGGGTCTTGCCCTCGCTGAAGACGAAATTGATTACCTTGTTGAGTCTTTTATCGAGTTGGGTCGTAATCCAATCGATGTGGAGTTGATGATGTTTGCTCAGGCAAACTCTGAGCATTGTCGTCACAAAATTTTTAATGCGTCTTGGACCATTGATGGCGAAGAGCAAGAGCGCTCTTTGTTTAAAATGATCAAGAACACCCACGAACATAATCCACACGGCACCTTGTCTGCTTATAAAGACAACGCTGCGGTAATGGAAGGTCACTTTGGTGGACGCTTCTTCCCATCCGCTGAAACCCGTGAATACGACTTCAGCCACGAACACATTGATATCTTGATGAAGGTGGAAACCCATAACCATCCAACCGCGATAGCGCCTTTTTCTGGTGCTGCAACGGGATCGGGTGGTGAGATTCGTGATGAAGGTGCGACCGGTATTGGTGCAAAACCAAAAGCGGGTTTGAGTGGTTATACTGTGTCGGATCTTAAAATCCCTGGTTTTGAACAGCCATGGGAAAGCCAATACGGCAAACCTTCTCGTATCGTAACGCCTTTAGACATAATGATCGAAGGTCCTATCGGTGGTGCCGCCTTCAATAACGAGTTTGGCCGTCCGAACTTATTGGGGTATTTCCGTACTTACGAGCAAACCATTCAAGGCGCTTCGCAAGAAGAAGTGCGCGGTTACCACAAACCAATTATGTTGGCGGGAGGTATCGGTAACATTCGTCGTGAGCACGTTGAAAAACAAGAGATCAAAGTGGGGGCTAAGTTAATCGTACTGGGTGGCCCTGCCATGTTGATCGGTCTTGGCGGCGGCGCGGCATCGTCCATGGCATCTGCCGATGGCAACGAAGACCTTGATTTTGCTTCTGTGCAGCGTGGTAACCCAGAAATGGAGCGCCGTTGTCAGGAAGTGATCGACCGTTGCTGGCAGCTGGGTGACAAGAACCCAATCAGCTTTATACACGATGTAGGTGCGGGTGGTTTGTCTAACGCTTTGCCTGAATTGGTCAAAGACGGTGAGCGCGGTGGTAATTTTGATTTGCGCAAGGTTCTGAATGATGAACCAGGTATGTCACCACTGGAAATCTGGTGTAACGAATCGCAAGAACGTTATGTTATGGCCGTTTCTCCTGATCGTATTGAAGAGTTTACTGCGATTTGTGAGCGTGAGCGTTGTCCTTTCGCTATCGTTGGTGAAGCAAAAGAAGAGATGCATCTGCAAGTGGCGGATGAGCATTTTGCTAACAAGCCTGTTGATTTGCCAATGTCCGTTTTATTTGGCAAGCCGCCTAAAATGCACCGTGAAGCCAAAAAAGCCATTATTGCGGGTGATGATTTTGCCGCGGTTGAGGTGGATCTGGCTGAGGCGGCAAATCGCGTATTGAGTTTGCCAACGGTTGCGAGCAAAAACTTCTTGATCACCATTGGTGACCGTTCGATTACTGGCATGGTAGCCCGTGATCAAATGGTGGGGCCATGGCAAGTGCCAGTAGCGGATGTGGCAGTCACAACCTCCTCTCTAGAAAGCTACACTGGCGAAGCCATGACCATGGGCGAGCGTACACCCATTGCTTTGCTTGATGCGCCAGCATCAGGTCGCATGGCGGTAGGTGAAGCGCTAACTAACTTGGCTGCAGCGCACATTACTAAACGTAGCAACATTAAGTTGTCTGCGAACTGGATGGCAGCGGCCGGTCATGAAGGCGAAGATGAGAAACTTTACCAGACTGTAAAAGCCGTCGGTATGGAGCTGTGTCCAGCATTGGATATTGCCATTCCTGTTGGTAAAGACTCTATGTCTATGAAGACCGTATGGAAAGAAGATGGTAAAGAAAAAGCCGTAACCTCTCCGCTTTCTTTGGTCATCTCTGCTTTTGCGCCCGTCACAGATGTTCGCAAAACGCTGACTCCTGAGTTGCAAAATAAAGCCGATACGCGTTTGTTGTTGATTGATTTGGGCGCAGGTAAAAATCGTCTTGGCGGTTCTGTTATTGCTCAGGTTTACAATAAATTAGGGCAGCAAGCCCCAGATGTGGATGACGCAGCCGCATTGGCGGGTTTCTTCGATACCACTCAAGCGCTTAATGCGGAAGGCAAATTGTTGGCTTACCATGACCGTTCTGACGGTGGTGTATTTGCAACCTTGGTTGAAATGTCGTTCGCGAGTCATTTAGGTCTGACTATTGATCTCGATGAAGTGGTTTCTAATCGTGCTCAAGTGGCGCCTGCCTTATTTAGCGAAGAGTTGGGTGCCGTGATTCAAGTGAATGAATCCGATGTGGCCGCTATTGTTGCTGCTTATGCAAAAGTTGGTGTCGCTGTTGCTTCTATTGCTACCTTGTCCGGTGACGATAGCATTCGCGTTCGTTTCGCAGGCGAAACGGTACTTGAAGAATCTCGTATTAATTGGCAACGCGTTTGGTCAGAAACCAGTTATCGAATTCAAGCATTACGTGATAACCCTGAGTCGGCACAGCAAGAATTTGATAATCTGCTGGATGCAAAAGACCCAGGCTTGTCTGCGGATGTTCGTTTTGATCAAAATGAAGACATTGTAGCGGCATTTATTGCCTCGGGTATTAAGCCTAAGATTGCGGTTTTGCGTGAGCAAGGCGTAAATGGTCAAGTCGAAATGGCTGCCGCTTTCCATAAAGCTGGCTTTATTCCAGTGGATGTTCACATGAGTGATATCTTGTCTGGTCGTACGACACTGGATCAGTTCAGTGGTTTGGTTGCCTGCGGTGGTTTCTCATACGGTGACGTATTGGGTGCGGGTGAAGGTTGGGCGAAGTCTATCCTTTTCAACCCTGTTGCTCGTGAGCAATTCGAAGCCTTCTTCAATCGTCCTGATACTTTTACGCTTGGTGTGTGTAATGGTTGTCAGATGTTGTCGAATTTATACGAGTTGATTCCAGGTGCAGGTCATTGGCCGAAGTTTGTTCGTAACCAGTCTTCTCAGTTCGAAGCTCGTCTAGTACAAGTGGAAGTTCAAAAATCGAACTCTATTTTGTTGGCTGGCATGGAAGGCTCTCGCATGCCTATTGTTGTGGCTCATGGCGAAGGTCTAACGGAATACCGTGACGATCAAGATATGGCAACACTGGCTGCGGCGAATCAGATTTCTTTGCGCTACGTTGATAACTACGGTCAAGCAACCGAGCGTTATCCATTTAACCCGAATGGTTCTGCGCAAGGGGTAACAGGTCTAACGTCTGAAGATGGTCGAGTGACTATAATGATGCCTCACCCAGAGCGTGTTTATCGTACGGTTCAACACAGCTGGCATCCAAGCGAATGGCAAGAGCAAGCACCATGGTTGCGCTTGTTCCAAAACGCGAGAAAGTGGTTGGGTTAATGAATTAGCTTAAATAGCTTGCTTAAAAAGCCTCTTATCGAAAAGATTGGGGGCTTTTTTATGCGCGCAAGTTTATTTTTGGCTAAAAAATAAGCAGTTTAGGTGTTTTTTGAGCGATTTTTAAACGTAAAGTGCGAAAAGTTAAATTAATTAAAAGATTTTTTAAAAAGAGGTTGCACAGAATTTTTTGGGCTGTATTATACGCCTCCACTGACACGGACAACGACGCAAACAAGAGTTTGCACTTACTAAAGTAA
>NZ_QHJF01000098.1 GCF_003259225.1 Marinomonas arctica
ACTTGGTTTCCAATAGAAGAAGGTCTAACGCCTCAAATAACATTTTTTCTGTTATTTCATAACGGGAGGTTTTCAGGATCCTTTTGGCTAAATAGCAATAAGACAATACTCGCCTCGTTGTTATTGTATTTGATTGGAAATGACGATGATAACCTTGCATCTCAGCCGCTTTCCCAATGACGTAAAGGCACCATTGAGCAAGTAAGGCAATTAACAGAAGGGTTTGTAATCGCTCAATAGATTGGCTTCGGCTACGTTTTAGTCCTAGCCCATAATATTCGTTCTTCGTGTCTCGGAATGCTTCTTCGATGGTCATTCTGCGCTTATAAATATTGACTAGAGCAAGAGGAGGAAACTCGCCTTTTGGCAAGTTACTGACT
>NZ_QHJF01000099.1 GCF_003259225.1 Marinomonas arctica
CCAACAGACATGGACGGCCCGTCAACTGCGCCTTGTGGAACACGCTCTTCGAGCATGTGCGCACGGGAAACGTTTTCAGCAACGCGTCGAGGCTGTGCCGAAGATCCCATACCTTGGCGTACGGGCCGAAATATCTGGTATCGCGACGTTTGCGGCTGCGAGTCACCCATACGCGTGGGATGCGTTCGCCTGATGAGATGGCCAGATACGGGTAGGTCTTGTCATCGCGGAACACCACGTTGAATCGTGGGTCGAACTCCTTGATCCACGTGTATTCGAGTGTGAGCGACTCCAGTTCCGTACCCACTACCGTCCATTCGAGGCTGCGAGCCGTCAACACCATGGTCTGGGTGCGTGGATGCAGC
>NZ_QHJF01000100.1 GCF_003259225.1 Marinomonas arctica
CTCACCTTAGACGGCTCCCCCCAAAAGGTTGGGCCACCGGCTTCGGGTGCTACCCACTTTCATGACTTGACGGGCGGTGTGTACAAGGCCCGGGAACGCATTCACCGCGGCGTTGCTGATCCGCGATTACTAGCGACTCCGCCTTCATGGAGTCGGGTTGCAGACTCCAATCCGAACTGAGACCGGTTTTAAGGGATCCGCTCCACCTCGCGGTGTCGCATCCCGTTGTACCGGCCATTGTAGCATGCGTGAAGCCCTGGACGTAAGGGGCATGATGATCTGACGTCATCCCCACCTTCCTCCGAGTTGACCCCGGCGGTCCCCCGTGAGTTCCCACCACGACGTGCTGGCAACACA
>NZ_QHJF01000101.1 GCF_003259225.1 Marinomonas arctica
AGTGAGCGACTTCAGGAAGTCGGCTTCGTAGTCGTCCAAGGCGGTCGGATAGTCGCCGTTGAAGTAGGCCACGCACAGGCCGCCATACGGTGCGTCCGCACCCAGACCGATGGATTCCACCAAGCCGTCGAGCGACAGGAACGCCAGGGAATCGGCGCCGATGTAGTCGCGGATCTCGTCGACGGACTTCTTGGCCGCGATCAGCTCCTTGGTGGTGGAGATGTCGATGCCGTAGAAGCACGGGTACTTCAGCGGCGGGGAGCTGATGCGCATATGCACTTCGGCCGCCCCGGCCTCCTTGAGCATCTGCACGATGCGCTTCGAGGTGGTGCCGCGCACGATGGAATCATCGA
>NZ_QHJF01000102.1 GCF_003259225.1 Marinomonas arctica
AGGTTCGTTTTGAGACAGATTTCGCCCAGCCGATAAAGCATTGTCGAAACTGAGTGGTGTTGAGTCGAGAAATGATACGAGCAATGGTGTCGTGAGTGGGCACACCTTGAGGAAAAAGCCCTTTTTCCTGTAACCAGAGGCAGTGTGCTTCTCCAAAATCTTCAATATCCTCCCAGCCAGACGCTCCGCTAATCACACTGCAAATCGATAAAAATAGAACATCAAACAGAGAGTAGGTGATTTTAGCGGTTTGTCGAGGGTCTTGAATATCCTTGAAATGTTGAGAAAAAGCGTCAATGTCCAGAAATCACCCCTTAAAAAGGCGTAAGATAGCGCCAGACTTA
>NZ_QHJF01000103.1 GCF_003259225.1 Marinomonas arctica
ACCGGTTTGACGCTTGATTATCGTCTATTTCAAAATTCGAATTGTTAAAGAGCTGGCATTCAGCATTAATGCTAAATACTTAGAGCGAGCATTTTATTAAACACTCCCCAAATCGTGGAGGCGTATTATAGAGATAACTACAACAGCGTCAACACAATTTTTGATTTATTTTAAACTTTATTTTTCATTCACTAAAGAACAAAAACACAAAGCTAAAAACAAAAAAAGCCGCTTAGGAAGCGGCTTTCAAGCTCTCTTTTACAAAGAGATATATCAGATAATTTGTGTGAACGCTCACCAGAGGTTTCTATCGTTTAAGGAGGTGATCCAGCCCCAGG
>NZ_QHJF01000104.1 GCF_003259225.1 Marinomonas arctica
ATCAATCGGCACATTACACTTCGTTCATGATGCCCTACGAAAACACAACATCGTCAAACGGCACATTACGCTCCCTACGGCACGATAACGTCACATGTCGGGTGTACCTGTTCAATCATGCCTTTCAATGTCTGCTTGGCGTGGTCGTCACCATGTACCAAGTGCACTTTTCCGGGTCGCACTCGCATGCCTTTTATAAAATTCAACAAATCCCGTTGCCCCGCGTGGGCGGAATAGCCGCTGATTTGTTGTACCTTGGCATGAATGGGGTAACGCTCGCCATCGAACATCACATAGCCATTGGTTTTATCGTGATAACGCAAAATATCCCGTCCTGG
>NZ_QHJF01000105.1 GCF_003259225.1 Marinomonas arctica
CGATTCTACCCGTATTTTTTCTTAATTGCTGTGTGTGCATAATCAATTGTATTAATGATTTGACTATAGGGTGTCCGGGTTGATGATTGCTGCATCTACTCGCTAAATTGTACTTAAAACTTCATTATCGGAGATTCTTCCTATCTGCTAAGAGATGGGCCTTACTCCCAGCTGACCCGGCTCTGCCCTGCTCTTTATCCATTCAGTGCAAGGCGCTTGATCTTCCTGATCTCTTCAATTGACCCTGCTGAGTCGAGCTTGCTGAGCAATTTGCTTGACGAGCTCGGGTGCATAGGTCTTGATAGAATAAGCGCACGAACAGTGTCCCTTTCA
>NZ_QHJF01000106.1 GCF_003259225.1 Marinomonas arctica
TAGAAAAAAATACAAATAGTGTAAAAATAACAAAATCAACGAAGCTCAAAACAGATTTAACCAATATTGATTATCAACGCTTTTGGGAAAGTATAAAAGTAACAACATTAGAAAGTGATGGAGGATTGTACAAAAAAACATTAGCTCAGTTAACATCAAACGCGCTAACCAATACTATTACACTGAATAGTGCAACCGCAAATCCATACGCAACAATATTACAATTTTCCACGACAACAGAAACAAAAAAATTCATAAAAACAGAACTAGGTCAATACAACTTAAAAGTGCTTGATCAGATCAGAGATGTAATCTTACACAAAAAAGGAAA
>NZ_QHJF01000107.1 GCF_003259225.1 Marinomonas arctica
AGCCACCACCGGATAAAACATTGTACGGGATGGTGTTGGGATGCTTGGGGAGCGTTTGGCTTTGGTCCGCAAAGTGCAGTAGGTGTTTGCCTTCTTCGTGGGTAAAGTAGTAGACCCAGCCTTCTTCGGCGGCCAATCGATGCAAAAACTCTAAGTCGGTCTCACGGTATTGAGCACAAAACTCCCGCTCAAGGGGCGTTCTTTGGGTGGTAAAAAGGTGTTCCGTGATGCCCATCTCATCCAGCAGTTGGGTGATAATGGCTTGGGCGGTTTGCTTTTGGAAAATACGGCTGTTGTGACGCAAGGATAAACGTTCCAGCGCAGGAAC
>NZ_QHJF01000011.1 GCF_003259225.1 Marinomonas arctica
TTGAGTGATGAAGATTTTATGATCATCACTATATATTGACATTGGTTGCTCTAAATGGATAGCCCTTTTATATATACAGTAAGTGTATCGAACCGAGGTGAACGTGGCTAGAGCGAAACGCTATTTTATCGTACAAACGGCTATTTTATTGGCACAACAAGCACGGGTATTGAGCTGGTGTGAATAACCTTGTTCGCAGTTGAGCCAATGATCATTTGACTTAAGCGGCCGTGTGTTCGGCTATTCATGACGATTAGGTCGGCATTTTTTTCTTTGGCAATACGCTGTATCGATTCGGCAGGAACGCCGTTTACTATCATCGTTTCAGGTTTTTGCTCTAAGCTAGACAGCTCTTGTGAATATTGTTCCATAAACTCAGAAAGCAGTCTTTCCATACGCGTATTGATGTCTTTGATAGCGTCTTTGCGCATCGCGGCTCTTACTTCTTCAGACATGTGGTTATTAATCATATTGGCTGCCTGTGCATTGAGTGGCTCTACCGCGTGCATCAATATGACTTTTGCGCCATGGGTATTGGCTAAGCTTAATACGAGCTCCATAGCCGCTTGTGTTTTGCCTTCTAGATCGCAAGCATAAATAATGGTGTTTATTTTAGGTAACATGGCAAGATCCTCTTTTTATGTACCTATAAGCTTAATCTTTTTAACTTTTGTTGCTCTGATCTGTATCAATGATCGTGTTGCTTATTTTATGGGCTGAATCCGACAAGCGGTTGGTAGCGTGTCGATCACTATGATTTGCAAATAAGAAACAGCTCATTGACGATAGCAATATAAAACCAATAAACAGCATTCCCCAATAATCCGTGGGTTTTTTACTGTTAGGACATTGTTTAGGGGCTGGGATAAAGTTTTTGGATTTCATAACACGCTCCTCGTAAATCGCGATTTATTAAATGATAATGAATATCATTTAATAAATCTATGGGGATGATTAATAAATTTTTAAAGCGATGTTTTTGGTAGGTGATTGGTTTGAAAAACAAGCCCATGAGATCTGCTTATGGTATGATGTGCGTCCAATTTTTTAGTCAATCAATAAGAGAGAGTAAACATGTCAGAACTGTCGTTCGACTCTAACGAAGCTAAAATCGCCTACGGTATTGGTCGTCAAATCGGTGATCAACTCCGTGGTAGTGATCTTGGTGAATTGTCTCTAACGCATCTTTTCGCTGCGATTGAGGATGCCCTAAATGGCGCTGAAATGCGTGTTCCTGGTGCAGAGCTAGAAGCGGCTTTTGCTGAGCTACAGCAAAAAATGGAAGAAAAAAGCCGTGCAGCATCTGAAGAGAATGTAAAAGCCGGTGAAGACTTCCTTGCATCAAACAAAGTCAAAGACGGTGTTCAAACGACAGAGAGTGGTTTGCAATTCGAAGTACTGGAAGAAGGTACGGGTGCGACACCAAGCCGTGAATCAACTGTTCGTGTCCATTACGAAGGTCGTCTAATTGACGGTCAAGTATTTGATAGCTCTATTGCTCGTGGTGAACCTATTGAGTTCCCTCTAACTGGCGTTATTGCTGGTTGGACCGAAGGTCTTCAGTTGATGAAAGAAGGCGCGAAGTACCGTCTTACTATTCCTGCTGAATTGGCTTACGGTGCTCAAGGCGCTGGCGCCATGATTCAACCTTTCTCTGTGTTGCAATTTGATGTTGAGCTGATTGCGGTTGTTTAATAGAACAGTTTAATAAAATGTAGGCCGGATGAGCCGAGGTACGAGGCACTTACCTGTAAAAAAATAGCGGCGAATGGTCTCAATCCAACGCCTGATTACGGTCGTTCCTCCCTCATCAGGCCTACAACTTAATGAATCACAATTAAATGTCGCGTTCCATGCGGATGTGCATCTTGCCGGCTTCTAAAAACATTTTGCCATCAGTATGGAAATTTTGTTTTTCGTAGAAGGTTTGTACATCAACTTGGGCATGCAAAAATACCTTACGAATGCCCATTTCTCTTGCCACTTTCACCGCTCGAGTTAATAGCATTTCGCCATAGCCTTGATGGCGATAGGCAGGCAACACAGCAAGTCGGCCAATTTGACCCTTCTCTGTTAAGCGACATGTTCCTGTGGGAACAGCGGTTGTACCAAAAGACACAAAGTGTACTGCGTCCTCATCAAGCTCGTCCCATTCGTCCTTTGGATCGATGCCTTGCTCGATGATAAAGACTTGTTTGCGCACAAAGGTGAGTTGATCTTTGCTACTGTTCCAGTCTGATGTTAATACCTTCATGTTATTCCCTTAATAAATGTGCTTTTATTCTTCCGCCGCCAATTCGATAAGTCCTTGCTGACGAATTAGAAAGCGTACAAGAGGCTCTAGGTCGGTATTTTGTGTCAGATCCAGCCCAGAAAAATCGAATTCAACTTGATGGCAAACCGCTTCCACAAAGCCTGTTAGTTCTGCGTCAACGAGTAGGTGTTCACCATTACAAAATACACGAATTTTGCCCTTATCTTCAGCACTTTGTTGAGCATAGTAGCAAAGACGTGCATCGCCGGGGCGAATGAAGGTTTGGCCCTGTGTTGCGCTGTTAAAAGCATTGTTTAGTTCTTCTTGATTCAGTGGCTCAAGGTATTCAGGGTATTTGCTTTCACTCATTGTTTCCCCTAACCATTCTGCCAGTAGGTCAGGCTGGTTAATAAGACGAGTCAGTTCGGTTTGCAAATATTGAATGTCATCTTTGCTGATGTGCGCGCTGTGTTGGCGAGCCGCTGTTTCTGGCGCTGCAAAACGGTCCTTTACATTGTCTGTTTCACACAGTTTATCGCGAATGCCAGTTAAAACATCCTGCATGCTTGGCGCACGGAAACCGATGGAGTAGGTCATACATTCATCATCCAATGCGCGGCCATTGTGGGCAAAGTTCGGTGGTAAATACAGAATATCGCCCGTTTCTAGTTCCCAATCCATGTCTGGATTAACCGGAAAGTTATCCAAAATATGTAATTTGATGTTCGGGATCGCCGAATCCTGGTATTCATCTGGTGCTAGAACTTGCCAGCGACGTTTGCCTGATACTTGCACTAAAAACACATCGTATTGATCGTAATGAGGGCCAACACTGCCGCCTTCTGTGGCGTAGCTGATCATCACATCGTCTAAGCGCCAGCTTGGTAAAAATTCAAATTGTTCTTTTAACGCTTGGACTTCAGGTACCCAATGGTCCACGGCTTGAACCAGTAGCGTCCATTCTTTTTCAGGTAGGGTCGCAAAAGTATCTTCGGTAAAAGGGCCTTGGCGCATTTCCCAAGGTCTGATTCCGTTTTCGATGACAATACGAGATTCAATGTCTTCTTCCATTGCCATACCAGCGAGTTCATCTGCTTCTAATGGCAGAGTGAAATCAACAAGACCACCACGAATTAATAACGGCTTTTTTTGCCAATATTCGTCGATAAAGGTTTGGGCAGTCATGCCGCCAAGAATAGTCAATGGGGTGTTTAGGTCTGTCATAAATCGCTCATTAAAAGAACAAAAGAAGTGGTGATGATCTTAGAAGCTAATGGCTTAAAAGGCAAAAAGAGCCGATAAATCGGCCCTTTTATTTACTTGTTACAGTAAGGCTTAGTTACGAATCGCTTTTGCTTGTGCAACGGCGTTACCGATATAAGTCGCAGGGGTTAGCTTTTTAAGGTCTGCTTTTGCCTGCTCTGGCATGTCTAGGGTGTCAACAAAGGCTTCAATTGTCGCTTGGTCGATCGTGCGGCCACGGGTTAGCTCTTTTAGCTTTTCGTATGGCGACTCAATACCGTAACGACGCATGACCGTTTGAATAGGTTCTGCCAATACTTCCCAAGCATTGTTAAGGTCGGCTTCAAGGCGAGGTGCATTGATTTCCAACTTGCTGATGCCTTTTAGGGTTGCTTGGTAAGCGATTAAGCTATGAGCCAATCCAACGCCAAGGTTGCGAAGAACCGTAGAGTCCGTTAGATCACGCTGCCAACGAGAAATTGGCAATTTAGCGCTCAAATGCCCCATGATGGCATTCGCAATACCCAAGTTACCTTCGGAGTTTTCGAAGTCAATTGGGTTAACTTTGTGCGGCATGGTAGAAGAACCGATCTCGCCAGCAATGGTTTTTTGCTTGAAGAAACCCATAGAAATGTAGCCCCACACGTCGCGGTCGAAATCGATCAAGATGGTGTTGAAGCGGCAAATGGCATCGTATAGCTCGGCAATGTAATCATGCGGCTCGATTTGAGTGGTATAAGGGTTCCAAGTCAAGCCGAGAGACGTCACGAAGGCTTCAGCGTGTGCTTGCCAATCCACATCTGGGTAAGCGGAAAGGTGAGCGTTATAGTTACCGACAGCACCGTTGATTTTGCCTAAAAATTCAACGTTTTCGATTTGTTTCAATTGACGCTTCAAACGTGCCGCAACGTTGGCCATTTCTTTACCAACCGTTGTCGGAGACGCTGTTTGACCGTGCGTACGAGACAACATGGATTGCTCTGCGTGCTCAATTGCTAGGTCTTCAATGGCTTTGATGACGTTTTTAAGCTCAGGAGTAATGCCTTCCTCCAACGCTTCACGCAACATCAAGGCATGCGATAAATTGTTGATGTCTTCGGAAGTGCAGGCAAAGTGAACAAATTCTGAGATGGCGGCCAATTCAGCGTTTCCAGCCATTTTGTTCTTGATGAAATATTCTACCGCTTTGACATCGTGGTTCGTGGTTTTTTCAATGTCTTTAATGGCTTGGGCATCGGCTTCACTGAAGTTATCGGCTAGCTGATCCAACAAAGCACTGGCTTCATTGCTCAAGGCTGGCACTTCAAGAATTTGTGGGTGTTTGGCAAGAGCCTGTAGCCAGCGAACTTCGACTATGACTCGCATACGCAGCAAACCATACTCGCTCACGGAGCGACGTAGTACGTTTGTTTTCGATCCGTAACGACCGTCGATAGGGGAAATTGCATTTAAGCTAGTTAATTCCATTGAGATAACGCCTCGAACATGGTTTTCAGGGAGTGGCTATTATAGGCAAAAGGGCGCAGGTAATACAGAGATTCACTGGTGGGATTGGTATAAAAAAGCCCCGATGCGGCTTAAGTCGCATCGGGGCTGGTTGATATTGCTATCAGGTTTTCGCTTAGAGCGACGCTAACGCTTGGTTGAAGGTCGCGCTTGGACGCATGATCTTAGCGACTTCTTCTAGGTTAATGTGGTAATAACCTGTCAGACCTGCTGGTTTACCTTGAACCGCTGTCAGTTCCGCAACGATCGTCGCTTCTTTCTCAGTCAGTGCTTTCGCCAATGGCGCAAATTTCGCCGCCATTTCAGTATTGTCTGTTTGCGCAGCAAGCTCTTGAGCCCAGTACATGGCTAGGTAGAAGTGACTACCACGGTTATCGATTTCGCCAACTTTACGAGAAGGGGACTTGTTGGTGTCGAGCAATTTGCCAGTGGCTTTGTCTAGACATTTAGCAAGAATTTTTGCTTTCTCGTTGTTTTGCTTGATGCCAAGCTCTTCGAAAGATACCGCTACTGCCAGGAATTCACCTAGAGAGTCCCAGCGAAGGTAGTTTTCTTCCATTAGCTGTTGAACGTGTTTAGGAGCAGAACCACCCGCGCCAGTTTCGTACATGCCACCGCCATTTAGCATTGGGACGATTGACAGCATTTTTGCAGAGGTGCCCAATTCTAAGATGGGGAACAAGTCAGTTAGGTAATCACGTAAGATATTACCAGTAACAGAAATGGTATCTTTACCGCGAATAATACGTTCCATAGAGAAACGGATCGCTTCGTTGTAGGACATAATTCGAATGTCTAAACCGCTTGTGTCGTGGTCTTTTAGGTAAGTTTCTACTTTTTTACGAAGCTCGTTATCGTGCGGACGAGCATCTTCTAACCAGAATACCGCTGGAGTATCAGATTGACGAGCACGAGTCACGCCTAGTTTTACCCAGTCTTTAATAGCCGCGTCTTTGGTTTGACAAGCGCGCCAGATGTCGCCTTTCTCAACGTTGTGTTGCATCAGGATGTTGCCGTTTGCATCCACAACGCGCATCACGCCATCGGCTTTCATTTCGTATGTTTTGTCATGAGAGCCGTATTCTTCTGCTTTCTGAGCCATTAGGCCAACGTTTGGTACAGTCCCCATTGTTACTGGGTTAAAGGCACCGTTGGTTTTACAGAAGTTAATGGTTTCTTGGTAGATACGTGCGTAAGTACTGTCTGGAATAACGGCTTTTGCGTCGTGCGCTTTGCCATCACGGCCCCACATTTTACCTGAGTTACGGATCATCGCAGGCATAGACGCGTCAACGATGACGTCACTTGGTACATGAAGGTTCGTGATGCCTTTGTCTGAATCGACCATGGCAAGTTCAGGGCGTACTTTGTATACGTCTTGGATAGCTTGCTTGATTTCTTCTTGTTTCGCTTCAGGAAGTGTTTTGATTTTATCGTAAACGCTGCCTAGACCGTTGTTTGGGTTAACGCCAATTTCTTTGAAAAGTTCGCCGTATTTTTCGAAAACGTCTTTATAGAAAACGGTTACTGCGTGACCAAATACGATTGGGTGAGAGACTTTCATCATGGTGGCTTTTAAATGCACAGACCACATGATGTTGTCTTCTTTCGCTTCTTGTAATGTTGCTTCAAAGAAAGCGCGAAGCTTTTTAGTGCTGATATTCATGCTGTCGATGATCTCGCCAGCAAGAAGCGGAAGTGATTTTTTCACTTCGACAGAACCGTCTTGACCAACAAACTCAATTTTAACGGTTTGAGCGGAATCCATAGTAACGGACTGCTCGGAAGAGTAAAAATCGCCTTCACGCATGTAATCAACGTGAGAAACAGAGGTCTTGCTCCATTTGCCCATTGAGTGAGGGTTTTTGCGAGCGAAGCCTTTAACAGCCGCTGGTGCGCGACGGTCAGAGTTACCTTGACGTAGAACAGGGTTTACTGCGCTACCAAGTACTTTTGAGTAGCGTGCTTGAATGTCTTTTTCTTCGTCGGTTTGTGGGTTTTCAGGGTATTCTGGAAGATCGTAGCCTTCAGCGTTCAGTTCTTTGATGGCGGCGTTAAGTTGTGGCAAAGACGCACTAATGTTAGGCAGTTTTACGATGTTCGCTTGTGGGTCCGCGGTGAGGTCACCTAAGAACTTTAGGCCGTCTTCTGCTTGTTTGTCTGCAGGCAAACGATCCGAAAACGCAGAAATAATGCGGCTTGCTAAAGAAATATCGGTAAGTTTTAGTTCAATATCCGCTTCTTTTGCAAACGCGCCAAAGATTGGCAGCAAAGATGCTGTCGCGAGTGCTGGTGCTTCATCGGTCAACGTGTAATAGATGGTTTGTTTCGACATATAATTCCCCTAACATTTAAGGCTAGTTGCCTATTTGAATCGAAGATGACTTTTCGCCGCCATTCCCTTATTTAAATCTTTTGAGCAGAAAACTGGTTTACAGATTTAAAAATTTGTGCCGTATAGTAACTTAAAAAACCACTTTTAAGATATTGGCCTTGAGATATACTCAAAATTGATTTCAGTTATCTCCTGAAGGCGCGACCTATTTTTTTGTAGGTCGTGCTTTAGCGCGTCAAGGGTTTTGGTTTGGTGTTACCAGCTTTTTGTCGGCCTGAAGGCGCGACCTACATCGTTTTGTGTGATAGTTAATTCCGTGCGTCTAAGGCGTTTAATAAGGCTTTTCTCTTAAAGATTAAATGCCAGCGTTTGCCGCCGAGTTGTCGCCATAGCATGGCGGCACGGATGCCTGCCATGAGGATGGCTCGAACTTGATTGGCCACATGTGGCTGTTGCAAAAATCGACTGTCGCCTTGCACTTGAATTCGAAAAGGCAGTTTGCTTAATGTGTCTTGGTACAGGCCTGAGATGGAGGCCAGCATATTTTCGTGTAAAACGCTTTCGTAGTGAGTTTTCTTCTGTTCTATCTGGGGGATGCGTTGGCCAATGATAGAGAGCATCTCAGGAGCTTTAGAAAGCTTGTTTTCAAGATGGATAAGGCTAAGAGCGTACCGTAGCGTATCTGGATTAACGCTGCTGCGTTCTTTTCCTAGCGCCTGTCGGGTAATTTTCCGGCCTAGTCCAAGGTTGCTTGAGCAATCCCATTGCCCACCATAAATGTCTTCTGTAGAGGCGGCGCTAACCATTAAAATGCTGTCTAGTAATGGTTGTAAGCTGGCGTTATCGACTTGCCCGGTTTTTGCCAAAATGGACACCAATTCCGCGGCCTGAAACACAGCGGATAGGGCGATGGTTTGCTCTTTTTCTCTACTACTCACGTTTTTTCTCTCAATAATTACTTGTTAAAAGCGACGTTGATGATGCCACCACCAAGACACACATCGTCTAGGTAAAACACCACAGATTGACCCGGTGTAATGGCTCGTTGCGGCTCGATAAACGACACTTCAACACGGCCATCAGCAAGCTCTGTGATGGTACAATCTTGGTCTGCTTGGCGATAGCGGCACTTGGCTTTGCAGGTGAGAGGGAAGGTGGGTTTTGTCCTTGCAACCCAATCGAAATTGTCGGCAATTAAGTGTGTTTTAAACAAGGATTCGTGTTGTCCACCTTGTGTCACTTTCAACACATTGCGTTCCAGATCTTTTTCCACCACATACCAAGGATCGTCAGAATACTTTGCGAGACCACCAATACCCAAGCCTTGGCGTTGCCCAATAGTGTGGTACATCAACCCATGATGGCGGCCAATTTTATCGCCTTCGAGGGTTTCTATATCACCAGGTTGAGCAGGCAAATATTGCTCTAAGAAGTCTTTGAAGCGGCGCTCGCCAATAAAACAAATGCCAGTACTGTCTTTTTTGTTGTGAGTCACTAGACCAAATTCTTCGGCTAAACGACGCACTTCAGGCTTTTCAAGTTCACCAACGGGAAAGAGGGTTTTGGCAATTTCATCTTTCCCAACAGCGTATAAAAAGTAGCTTTGATCTTTATTGCCATCTAAGCCTTTTAATAATAAAGGTTCGCCGTTTTTTTCACCGCGGCGAACATAGTGGCCTGTGGCTATGTAGTCAGCGTTCAGTGCCATGGCGTATTCTAAAAAGGCTTTAAATTTAATTTCTTTGTTGCATAAAATATCTGGATTGGGTGTACGTCCAGCTTTGTATTCTGCTAGGAAATGCTCGAACACATTGTCCCAATACTCTGCGGCAAAGTTGGCTGTGTGCAGTTTGATGCCTAATTTATCCGATACCGCTTGTGCATCTGCAAGATCGTCTTTGGCTGTGCAATATTCTGTACCATCGTCTTCGTCCCAGTTCTTCATGAACAGACCTTCAACCTGATAGCCCTGCTGCATCAAGATAAGTGCAGACACAGAGGAATCAACACCGCCAGACATACCGACGATGACTTTTTTTGAATGGTTTGCGATGTTCGCAGTAGGGCTTTCTTTCATGCGTTGTTGTGTCTCGACTGTTATTCGTAAAGCGAAGAGGCGCAGCCTCAAATGAATGTAATATTTGCTATTGTATCACTTTCTTAGTGTCGGCATAGGCCGAAGAAACTGATCGGACAAAAAGCTTAAAGGAATAATGGGGTTATTAAATGAATCTTCAATGCAGGCACGAATTAACGGACTACGATGAGGTAACTCGAGTATTTCTTCATAGCTTAACCAATGGCTAGAAACGATGTCATCATCGAGTGGCTCATTGCTTTCACTCACGGCTTCACAGACAAAACACAAGCGATGAAAAGTATCGGCCCCTTCATAAGGGGTGAAGGCATAAATGCCCAGTAAGCCGATGGGTTTTACTAGCCAGCCAGACTCTTCTTTTGTCTCACGAATCACGGCTTCGATGACGCTCTCATTATTTTCGACGTGGCCCGCTGGTTGGTTTAGGACGAGCTGGCCGTTTTGCCACTCTTTCACCATGAGAAAACGCTGGTCCTTTTTCACCAGAGCGGCGACGGTTAGGTGAGGCAGTCTTTCTCTTTCTTTGTGCTTCAAAATGAGTCACCTCTTTCAATAAACTATCGGTTGGTGTTATATGATTCCATTGGCCTACAGGGGTGTTTTCTAGTGTATAAGGACCAATGGCATAGCGAATGAGTCTAAGTGTTGGAAAGCCAACCGCGGCTGTCATTCGACGAACTTGTCGGTTTTTTCCTTCGCGAATTTGCAACGACAACCAGCTAGTGGGAATGTTCTCCCTGTGTCTGACCGCTGGTATTCTTTCCCAAATATTAGGTTCTACTATGCGTTCAGCATGAGCTGGTTTCGTCAGCCCATCTTTCAGTTCGACACCTTGTTTTAGTTTGTCTAACGCGTCGTCTGATATTTCTCCTTCCACTTGAACCCAGTAAGTTTTGGGCAGTTTGAAGTCGGGGGAGGCGATAATATGCTGCAGTGCCCCTTGATTCGTGAGCAGTAATAATCCTTCCGAGTCAAAGTCTAGCCGCCCAGCAGGGTAAAACTCTGGTATGTCAATATAGTCGGCTAGGGTAGATTTATCGCCTTCAGCAGAAAACTGGCTGAGTACTCGAAAGGGTTTGTTAAATAAAATTAAGTTGGAAGACATGGGTGCTATATATGTTTAAGAAGAACGGAAAGCGTAAAAAATACGCGAAAAAACACGTATCTTACTCCTCGAGTGTGAGGAGTAAGATAGCAAATCCGTAAGAGGATAGCGATGACGTTCTGTTTTAAGCGGGCTGGGCTTTTTTGTCGGTGGAATGAGTATCCTCTTGTTTCGTTGTTGTGGGATTAATCTCAATGGCGTGTAGGCCCCTTTCCCCAGGCTCAACATTAAATGTTACTGTCTGTCCTGCTTTGAGGGTTTTATAGCCTTCGACATTGATCGCCGAATAATGAATAAACAAATCTTCATTAAAATCCTCTGAGACAATAAACCCGTAGCCTTTTGCGTTGTTAAACCACTTCACTGATCCGTGATACATGAGTTACTCCTTACGACTCTGATCGTTGTAAAACGTCTAACCATATGGTTGCCTGCATCATCAAAAATGCGCCATGATGTTGCTGGGCACCTTAAAAATTCAACCCGAATAGCGTAGATTACTAAATAGGTGCAACTTGTTTGTGTTGGATCAATGCTAGAATTTTAAGCATAAACATTGATTGCACATTTAGTTACCCCAATAAAGAGCGTAGAAGCCCTTTTAGGATTTGTAAAATCCAAGTAGCTAAGTGTTGCGTATATAAGTCGTAATGCGTCAAGTTTGGCAAATTACGTAAAAAATTGTAGCCTCAGAGGCATGGGATGATTGTAGATCAACAAATTAGACTAGTATCAGAAGATGAGCAGCACGGACACTCCAATATCGCGATTGCTCCTGAAGAAACAGAATTAAAACCACCTTCCATGTATCAGGTGGTGTTGTTTAATGATGACTATACGCCAATGGATTTTGTCGTGTTTGTGTTACAGCGTTTTTTTTCTATGGATGGGGAGAAGGCCAAGCAAGTAATGTTAGAAGTGCATACAAAAGGCAAGGGTGTTTGTGGTATTTACCCTTTTGATATTGCCGAAACCAAAGTCGCAATGGTACAACAGTTCGTGGAACAAAATGAGCACCCCTTAATGTGTGACCTACAAAAGGTCGACTGATTCAGAGTGAGGGAATAGCAATGTTAGATAAAGAACTAGAACAAACCCTGAATATGGCTTTTAAAGCGGCGCGTGATAAGCGCCATGAATTCATGACGGTAGAGCATCTATTACTCGCTCTTATTGAAAATGGCGCTGCTTCAAGCGTCCTAAAAGCATGTGGTGTTAATTTAGAAACCTTAAGTCGGGAGCTTGAGGAATTTGTAAACAGTACAACACCGTTGATTCCAGAAAACGATGATGAGCGTGAAGTGCAGCCTACGTTAGGTTTTCAGCGCGTATTGCAGCGTGCTGTTTTCCATGTTCAGTCATCAGGTAAACGAGAAGTGACTGGTGCTAACGTATTGGTGGCTATTTTTAGTGAGCAAGAAAGCCAAACGGTTTACCTATTGAAGCGTCACGGCGTGGCGCGTATTGATGTGGTTAACTACGTGGCTCATGGTATTTCTAAACTAGGTGACTCTTCCTCGCATGAAGCGGAACACGATGACGAAGCAGACGATTCCGTCGCGGCGCCGTTGCAAAAGTTTGCGACCAACCTAAACGAAGAAGCCAAAGCTGGGAAAATCGATAAGCTAATTGGTCGAGAATACGAAGTCGAGCGGGTGATACAAACCCTTTCGCGTCGTCGTAAAAATAACCCCTTGCTTGTGGGCGAGTCCGGAGTGGGTAAAACAGCGATTGCTGAGGGCCTAGCAAAACGAATCGTAGATGGACAGGTTCCTGATGTGATTGCGGATGGCGTTGTTTATTCGCTTGATTTAGGGGCTTTACTCGCAGGCACAAAATATCGTGGGGATTTTGAAAAGCGTCTTAAACAATTATTAGGCGATTTGAAAAAACTGCCCAACGCTATTTTGTTTATCGATGAAATTCACACCATTATTGGTGCGGGTGCGGCCTCTGGTGGTGTTATGGATGCCTCCAATTTGCTTAAACCCGTGCTTAGCTCTGGTGGTCTACGCTGTATTGGTTCAACCACTTTCCAAGAGTTTCGCGGTGTGTTTGAAAAAGACCACGCTTTGGCTCGTCGTTTTCAGAAAATCGACGTCAATGAGCCAAGCGTAGACGATACGTATCAAATTCTGAAAGGCATTATCGGGGCGTTTGAAGAACATCATAAGGTGAAATATGAAGAGCCTGCTTTGTTGGCAGCGGCAGAATTGGCGCAGCGTTATGTGACCGATCGCCACATGCCAGACAAAGCCATTGATGTTATTGACGAGGCGGGTGCTTATCAGCGTTTGCAACCAGAAGGCAAGCGTAAGGCCATTATCACGGTTGCCGATATTGAAGACATCGTTTCTAAGATTGCTCGGGTGCCTGTGAGGGCGGTTAACTCTGATGATAGACAAGTGTTGTCTAATTTAGAGCGCAACTTGAAAATGGTGGTGTTTGGACAAGATAAAGCCATTGATTCTTTGTCCTCAGCGATCAAGTTGTCGCGTGCGGGATTGAAAGCAGAGCAAAAACCAATTGGTTCTTTCCTCATGGCTGGGCCAACGGGCGTCGGTAAAACCGAAGTCACTAAGCAACTTGCTAAACAGTTGGGCTTGGAGTTAATTCGTTTTGATATGTCGGAATATATGGAACGACATGCGGTGTCTCGCTTGATCGGCGCTCCTCCAGGTTATGTGGGGTTTGATCAAGGCGGTTTGTTAACGGAAGCCGTGACTAAGAACCCACACAGTGTGGTGTTGTTGGATGAAATTGAAAAAGCGCACCCAGAAGTCTTTAACTTGCTGTTGCAGGTAATGGATCACGGTACTTTGACCGATAACAACGGGCGTAAGGCGGATTTCCGCAACGTGATCTTAGTGATGACATCGAATGCGGGAGCAGAAGAATTAGCGCGTCGTTCGATAGGCTTCTCGAGTCAAGATAACTCTACCGATGGCATGGAAGTGATTAATCGCACGTTCACACCTGAATTTAGAAACCGTCTTGATGCGGTGATTCAATTCCAGCAGTTAGACGAACGCATTATCTTTAATGTCGTGGATAAGTTCTTGGTGGAGCTGCAGGCTCAATTGGATCCTAAAGGCGTCTTGTTGGAGGTCTCAGACACCGCCAGAGGCTGGTTAGCAAACAAAGGCTACGATCGTCAAATGGGCGCACGTCCAATGGCTAGGGTCATTCAAGAGCATCTGAAAAAGCCGTTAGCGGATAAGATACTGTTTGGTGATCTGCATGAAGGTGGTCATGTTAAAGTGGCTTTGGATGAGAAAAGTGATGAACTGAAATTCGAAGTGATCAAAGAAGAGGTGGTTCATTAAACGGTCACAAAACGAATTCTATTGAGCTTGTAGGTTGCGCTTTAGCGCGTCAAGGTTTTTAGTTTGGTGTTATCGGGCTTTTGACGGCCTAAAGGCCGACCTACATGGGATTGGTTTTTAGTTTGGTGTTATCAGGCTTTTGACGGCCTAAAGGCCGACCTACATGGGATTGGTTTTTGGTTTGGTGTTATCGGGCTTTTGACGGCCTAAAGGCCGACCTACAGGTATTAGAGACATAAAAAAACCGGACTCAGTCCGGTTTTTTTATGTCATCGATTTAAGTAGGCCGATTGAAGGCTACTTAATATTAACGAGCACGGTACACGATACGGCCTTTTGAAAGATCGTATGGTGTTAACTCAACTTTTACCTTATCGCCAGTCAAAATACGAATGTAGTTTTTACGCATTTTTCCAGAGATATGAGCAATTACAACGTGTCCGTTTTCTAATTCGACACGGAACATGGTATTAGGCAACGTATCAATGATAGTGCCCTCCATTTCTAAGCCTTCTTCTTTTGCCACAATAAGTGTCCTATGGTGTTAATACTTACATTTAGAGAGCTTTGCACGACTTAACGTCCTGCAAAGCTCTCATTTAGTAGGCGCCGCTGTTACAGTGTGTCGCGCTACTTTTGTCAGTTTAGTGCTGCTTTTTATCGGTTAGGCACTAATTATCACGTGCATTAAGCAACGCCTGAATTTTGATCGAGCGTATTTTGCCTAAAAACGCAGCGTAAGGCAAACCTAGTTGTGCGCTTATCGCCTCTATTTTTAGTGATCCTCTTGCTTAAATGCGTTGTTTTTGTGTTTTTTGCCCCAGTTGAATGAGTGCTGGGTTGGTTGTTGTGGCGGGTATGAGTTGCTCCAATTGTTTTGAAAACACTTCTCGCTCGATTAATTTGGCACCCAGCGAAAGCAAATGCTTTGATTCGACTTGGCAATCGATGAGTTCGATATGGCAGTTTTGTGCGAGTTCGCAAAAAAGCTTTAGGGCCACTTTTGAGGCGTTGGGAACCAGCGAAAACATGGATTCGCCAAAGAACATGTTCCCCATCGCGATGCCGTAAAAACCCCCAATAAGTGTTTCATTTTGCCATATTTCAATGGAGTGGGCGTAGCCCAATTTATGCAACTTTTGATAAGCGGTTTTGATGTCTTTTGATATCCACGTTCCTTCTTTGTTGACCCTTAACCCCGCGCAATGATTGATCACGGCAGAGAAATCTTGGTTTATTGAAAAAAACCATTGCTCATGCTTTGACGCGGTTTGGTCTATTTTTTTAAGGGCTTTTTTGAGTGATTTTGAAAGATGGAAATCGGCGGGTTTTAGTACGCATCGCTGTCTAGGATGCCACCATAGAATAGGGTCTGGATCACTGAACCATGGGAAAAACCCTTTGCTGTATAAATGGATTAATCGCGTGGTAGATAGGTCTCCTCCAATGGCTGATAAGCCCTCAGGGTCTTGTAATGCTTTGCTTGGATTTGGTGTGTCGTAGGGCGACTCGGTGAGTAAAACGAGCTCTTGTGTGTCATCGGTATCTGAATCGGTGGTAGAGGTTTGCATAGGGTGAGGATTATCCTGATGGATCTCGTTTTACAGCATTGTGTGGTGAGTATTTATTAAAACGACCGACGAAAAAAAAGTCTATGAAAAAAAACCTTAAAAGCGCATAAAAAAATTAAAGAAATAAGTTTCCGATCCGTTAAATAGGATAAGTGGGTCGAATTAAGTAAAAAAAAATATTAGACTTGCGACTTGCTGACACAATCTCATGCTCAATTGATTGAACTGTGCATGAATAAACGAAAAAAAATGTTCTTCGTTGTCTTTATTGGGTGTTTTTTGTCCAAAAAAGGCTTCAAGATGAAAAAAAAAAGAAAAAAAGTGCAAGGAATGCTTGACCGATAATAGAAAACTTGGTTTTAATCAATGCATTCCATAACAGTAATTCGAAAGCATAATCGAATGCAGTATTGGGAATTAAGATAACTGGCTTTTTTGGCAATTGTCACAAAAGTGAAATCGATCGGTTTTAAGATACATGAGTCGTTGATTTAGCAACGTTTCTTGGTTTGACGAAAATCTATCAATAGGTCTACAAGGCCACACAATATAATATAAAGGGGAATCTTGAATGAAAGCGATTAAACTTGCTTCTGTGTTTGCAGTATCTGCTGTTGCGGCTGCTGTTTCTACTGCCACTTTCGCTGCTGATGCCATCATTACTGGTGAAGCTGGTGTTGAGTATGTTTCTTACAATAGCAGCGCAAATATGAATGATGCTGCTGACGGTACTGGTCTTGGCGAGCTAGAATTGCACGTTGATACTGGTCTTGTTTACGCTGAGCTTGAGTTCAAAACAACTGATGACAGCGAAACCGGTTACGGAAACGACGAAGCCGTTAAAATTGGCATCGAGAAATTGTATGTTAAGCAAGGTGCCGTGTCTTTTGGTCGCTTTGATGGCTCAGTAGCAACTGGTTCTTTCTACGGCATGGATGAGATTTTCGATGGTGTAGACCTAGTAACGAGTGCAAAAAATGATACTGATAACACTGGCGTTCGTTACAAAGTAACGCCTGAGTTGACAATTGCTCTAGAAGCTACTTCTCCAACTGCAGCAGAAGATTCTGAAGTGGGTGTTGCTGCGTCTTACAAAAAAGACTTCGGCTTCATCAAAGCAGGTATCTCTGGTGGCGCTGTAGGCGATGCTAACGCAGCAAACGTAGGTATTCAGACAGTATCTGGTCCTTTCACTGTGTCTTTGAACTACGGTGTGGGCGAGAAAGGCGCGACAGGCCAAACTGATGTTGAGCAAATGACCTCTTCGATTGCTCTTGCTGCGACTGATGCTTTGACTTTCACTCTAGAATACTCAAATGATCTAGAAGCAGAGCAAGATGGCACTTACTTCATCGGTGAGTTGGCTTCTGGTGACTTGACTTACTACGTGAAAAACTACAACGGTGATTTGACTGTTGAACGTACTATTGTTGGTGTAAAAACTTTCTTCTAAGATTTTTCTTTACAAGGCTTTTTCAATCAGAGAAAGCCTTTCTTAGTAAAAGCGAAAGCCAGCCCTTTGGGTTGGCTTTTTTTATGGTAAGCTTAGCCAACTTGTGGCTCCGCTGGATGGAGTGTGGTTTGTTTTGATTAGCATAAGATAGGAAGGCGCGTTTTGTCAGAAGAAATGAGTGAGTCGGTACGATCACCAATTTGGGAATTGTTTGCCAAACAAGCGGCGTTTATTGCCGCTTTGCTAATGTTGTTTTTTTTCGCGTTGGCAACGTATTCTTATAGCCCTCAAGATGCGGGTTGGTTTTATTCCGGTAGTGGTGGTGCTATCCAAAACTCTATGGGCCCCATTGGCGCGGTTATTGCGGATTTGGTGTCGGGTTTTTTTGGTTCTTTGTTTTATTCTTTACCTCCGCTGTTTATTTGGGTGGCTATTATTCTATGGCGTAACCCCCATTCTTTATTGCCGCTTAATAATGCGCTGCTTTGCACTATTGGTAGCATTTTGTATTTATCCTTTGGTTCTGTGTTGTGTTTTTTGCACACAGTGGGGGAATACTCATTGCAATACGGATCCGGTGGCATATTGGGCCGCGGTCTGGGGACATTGCTGTATGGCTTTATAGGTTACGACGGTGCCACGTTGGTGAGTTTAGCCTTAGTTGTTTTATCTTTTACCCTGTTGGCTCAATTGCATTGGCTGCATTTAATGGATCGCCTTGGTGAGAGTGCTTATAAAATGGTGGTCTTTATCCGTCATAAGTGGGCTGACCGTCAAGAGGCAAAATCGACTCAACGTGCCGAAATGGCCGATTTGTTTGTGGATGAGGTGGAAGTTGAAGAGCCAGCCATTGTTCGTAAACGAAGAAAGGCGGCGACTGAGCCGTCAATAAATACCGTACCGTCCGATGGACATGCCAAAACGGATCCCTTATTTGAGGACGTTCGCATTGACAGCGAGCATTATGACGATGGCGGGCAAGCTAAAAAATTCAAGTTTCGTCTGCCTGCGTTGTTTTCGCGTTCAAAAGCTGCCAACACAGAAGACGCCCCAAGTGATGTGGTGACGGTTCATGAGGAGCCAGAGTTTAGTGGTCTAGATGATTTATCTATCCATGACGATGATATTCAGTTTGGTGACACGCTGTATATTGAGGAGTCGTGGGACGATCCTAGAGAGAGTGCAGCACAACACAAGGCAATGGCTCCCAAGCAGCCCCCGGTGAGCAAGCCAGTTGCATGGGAAGACGAACAAGATGAGATGACGTTTGGTATTTCGAAAGAACAAGCCGACGCTAAGTTGTTTCAGCACGATAGTGAAGACATGGTTCCCCCTGCACATAAACCCGCGTTTCGTACATTGTCTGAAGCTAAGCAGTTGGATTCGCTGGGTGGGCCTTATGCGGATGAAGTGGAAAACAAAAGAAAGGTAGAAACCTATTCGTTGCCAGATCGTTCGGTATTGACCACGCCTAAGCCCAAGCAGGGTGGTTACTCAGAAGACGAACTGTTGGCTTTGTCCGAGTTGTTGGAGCAGCGTCTTCAGGACTTTGGGGTGAAAGCCGATGTGGTGGAAGTGAATCCAGGTCCGGTGATTACGCGTTTTGAAATCCAGCCTGCACCGGGTGTAAAAGTGTCTCGTATTACCAATTTGGCGAAAGATCTTGCGCGTTCGTTAAGTGTGATGAGTGTGCGCGTGGTTGAAGTGATTGCGGGTAAATCCACCATAGGCATAGAGATTCCGAATCAGGTTCGCGACACCGTTTATTTTTCAGAGGTGATTAATTGCGAGGCCTATGATAGATCCTCTTCGCCCCTGACATTGTCGTTAGGTCACGATATTTCTGGTGAGCCTGTTGTGGTCGATCTTGCCAAAATGCCCCATGTGCTGGTTGCTGGTACGACAGGGTCAGGTAAATCGGTTGGTGTGAACGCCATGATTCTGAGTATGCTACTCAAATCCACTCCGGATGAAGTGCGTATGATCATGGTGGACCCGAAAATGTTGGAATTGTCCATTTACGAAGGCATTCCTCATCTTTTGACCCCTGTTATCACAGACATGAAAGACGCTGCTAACGGGTTGCGCTGGTCTGTCGATGAGATGGAGCGTCGTTATAAGCTGATGTCCAAGTTAGGGGTGCGAAATATTGCGGGTTATAACAAGAAGGTCCGTGATGCGATTGAAGCAGGTAAACCCATTCAAGACCCATTATGGCAGCCTGAGATGGCCATGTTTTCAGAAGACGGTGTAGCGCGTACCGTGCCCCATTTAGAGCCTTTGCCTTACATTGTTATCATCGTTGATGAGTTTGCTGACATGATGATGATAGTGGGCAAAAAAGTAGAAGAGTTGATTGCGCGAATTGCTCAAAAAGCCCGTGCGGCAGGCATTCATTTAATCTTGGCGACTCAGCGCCCTTCGGTAGACGTTATTACGGGTTTGATTAAAGCCAACATTCCAACTCGTATGGCGTTTCAGGTGTCGTCAAAAATAGACTCACGAACCATTCTTGATCAGGGTGGTGCGGATCAGCTGCTGGGTATGGGGGATATGTTGTATCTTCCTGCTGGTTTGCCAACGCCAATTCGAGTGCATGGTGCCTTTGTTTCCGATGAAGAGGTGCATGCGGTGGTGGAAGAGTGGAAACAGCGAGGGGAGCCAGACTACATTCAAGATGTGGTGGTGAACCCAGAAGATCTGATGTCAGGAGAGGATAGTGAAGATAAAGACGCACTTTATGACGAAGCCGTGAAAATTGTCATTGAAACGCGTAAAGCCTCTATTTCCTCTATTCAACGTCGTCTTAAAATAGGGTACAACAGGGCGGCTAATTTGGTTGAGTCTATGGAGGCGGCGGGCTTAGTTGGACCAATGGGAACCAATGGTCAGCGTGATATTTTGATTCCAGAATAAAAGCGTCAATTTGGTGTTCTTGTATTGTGGGGCATTACCTTTTTAATGTGTTAGTGGAGAGTCATTTTGTTAAATAAAATCGTCACTGTGATTATGTTTGTTGTCATCATCGCAGCTCAAGTGGCAAGCGCTCAAGCGGAAGAGGCTGGCTCAATAGAAAATTTGTTAGAGTCAAATCGAAACATTGAGGGTGAGTTTCGACAGGTTACGTATGATGAGAAAGGCAAGCAGTTACAAGTGAGTGAAGGTGTCTTCCTGCTTGCGCAACCTAATCAATTTGTTTGGGACAGTGTCACGCCTTTTGCGCAGCGTATCATCTCTGACGGTAAAACAGTTACGATTTGGGATGTGGATTTAGAGCAGGCGACCAAGAAACCGCTATCGGGTACCGTAGGGAACTCTCCGGCCGCGCTGTTAGGGCAACCCGCAGCAGACGTTCTTCCTCATTACAACGTGACGGCGTTGGGTGATGAAAAGTTTCGTTTAACGCCAAAAGAGAATCAGGATCTCTTTCAGACACTGACTTTGTCTTTTCGAAATAAAGTCATTAGTGCCATGAGTATTTTGGATTCTTTGGGTCAGACAACGGTGATTGAGTTTAAAAATGTTGAGACTCATGAAGGCGTTGCAAAAGAGAATTTCATTTTAGATTTGCCTGACAATGTGGATGTGATAGTAGAAGGCCAGTAATGAAAGATCTTTTTTCGGACATACCTGCCGAGGCATATCAGCCTTTGGCAGCGAGAATGCGACCTGTCAGTCTTGATGATTACATTGGGCAGTCGCATTTGGTCGGTCCGGGAAAGCCATTGCGAAGAATGGTTGAAACAGGTCATTGCCATTCTTTTATTCTATGGGGACCGCCTGGGGTGGGGAAAACCACCTTTGCTCAGTTGTTGTCCCACGCCCTTGATGCTCAGTTTATTGAGATTTCAGCGGTCATGTCTGGGGTCAAGGACATTCGTGCGGCGGTAGATCAGGCGAAGCAATTGCGCATGATGAACGGCACTCAAACGGTTTTATTTGTTGACGAAGTGCACCGTTTTAATAAATCTCAACAAGATGCTTTCTTGCCTTTTATTGAAGATGGCACCTTTTTGTTTATTGGTGCCACCACGGAAAATCCCGCTTTTGAATTAAATTCAGCGTTATTGTCGAGAGCGCGAGTGTATCGTTTAAAAACGCCGAGTGTTGACGAAGTAAAGTGTGCTCTCCTGCGGGCGTTACAAGATCATCAGAAAGGTCTGGCTGCCAATGCTTTCTCTGGTGGCTTGCAAATAAACGATTACTTTCTGTCTGTGTTGGCTCAAGCGGCGGATGGGGATATTCGACGTGGGCTGAATTTCTTAGAGATATTGTCTGATCTTGTGGAGCCCGGAAGCAAGGTCACTCAAGAGCAGCTAGAAGATGTATTAGGCGGCAGTGTGCGTCGTTTTGATCGTAAAGGGGATGTGTTTTACGATCAAATTTCTGCTTTTCATAAGTCGGTTCGTGGTTCTTCGCCAGATGGCGCCTTATATTGGATGGCGCGCATGCTAGATGGCGGCTGTGATCCTTTGTATATCGCACGGCGTTTATTGGCGATTGCTTCAGAAGATATTGGCAATGCGGATCCTCGTGCCTTGCAAATTGGTTTAAATGCTTGGGATGTTTTTGAGCGTGTGGGACCGGGGGAGGGGAATCGTGCCATTGCCCAAGCGGCCGTGTATATGGCGTGTGCGCCTAAAAGTAATGCTGTTTATAAAGCCTTTAATCAGGCCATGGCGGACGTCGCTGCGCAACCCAGTTACGAGGTGCCTGTGCATTTGCGTAATGCGCCGACCTCATTGGCAAAAAGCATGGGGCATGGTGATGAATATCGCTATGCTCATAACGAAGAACATGCGTATGCGGCGGGTGAGAATTATTTGCCAGAGGAATTGGCCGAGATGCGTTATTATCAGCCAACTGACCGCGGTTTAGAGAAAAAAATCTCTGATAAATTGACTTGGTTGGAGAATCTAGACGCTCAAAGCCCACTGCGACGTTACGAGTCCTAAGGTTTGTAGTGATCTGATTTGTTCCTGTAAAAGACACGCGAGAGAGACGCACATGATGTATTTTATGATTGCTTTTGGTGGTGCTTTTGGTGCCTTGAGTCGTTATGGCATGACGAAATGGGTGAATACCTATTGGCATCATTATTTTCCCTTTGCCACCATGCTGATTAATGTATTGGGCAGTGTGCTAATGGGCGTGGCGTTTGTTCTGATAAGCGAGCGCATGCCATCACTTGAACCTTATCGACCGCTTGTTATGGTCGGATTTTTAGGGGCGTTTACGACTTTTTCGACTTTTTCGTTGGAAATTGTGTCACTTATTAATATGCAGGCTTGGCTAAGTGCCGTAAGCTATTTATTATTAAGCTGCATTTTAGGTGTGGCTGGTTTGGCGATTGGAATGACGTTAACTCGTGCATTCTGATTTCTATGCTAGATTGAAGACACCCTAATTTATTTTTATAGACTGTTTGAAGGATATTGTTGCCGAGATGTTAGACATTAAAGCCTTGCGCACTGACCCAGATGCCATTGCGGCTCAACTTAAAAAGAAAGGCTACGAGTTGGACGTGGCGACCTTTTCTTCCTTAGAGGAGCGTCGTAAAGCCATTCAAGTAGAAACGGAACAGCTGCAGCAAGCTCGCAACTCGGTATCCAAAGAAATTGGTCAGGCGATGAAGTCTGGCGGCAAAGATAAGGCCGCAGAGCTAAAAGCACAAACCGCCACCTTAGGTGATGACCTTGAAGCGGCTAAGATTCAGCTGACACAGATACAAGATGCGATGGAAAGCTTCTTGGAAGGTATTCCGAATATTCCTCATGCTTCTGTGCCAGAAGGTAAGTCTGAAGACGACAACGTAGAGATTCGTCGTTGGGGTGAGCCGAAGCAGTTTGAGTTTGAGCCTAAGGATCATGTGGATCTTGGCGAAGCCATGGAAATGTTAGATTTCGAAGCGGCTGTAAAGATTACCGGTTCTCGTTTCGCTGTGATGCATTCTGATTTAGCGCGTCTACATCGTGCTCTAACACAATTCATGATCAATACTCACGTTGATCTTCATGGGTATTCAGAAGTGTATGTGCCTTATTTGGTCAATGCAGCGTCGCTAAAAGGAACGGGGCAACTGCCTAAGTTTGAGGCGGATCTGTTTAAGGTGCCAGTGGATAAAGACAGTGGGAACAATGATTTTTATTTGATCCCAACGGCAGAAGTGCCGGTCACCAATTTGGTGCGTGATGAAATTCTTAATGATGCGGATTTACACAAAAAATTTGTCGCCCATACGCCTTGTTTCCGTAGTGAGGCTGGCAGCTATGGTCGTGACACGCGTGGCATGATTCGTCAACATCAGTTTGAAAAAGTAGAACTGGTGCACGTTTGTCGTCCAGATATGTCCGAGCAAGTGCTTGAAGAGTTGGTTGGGCATGCGGAAGTGATTTTGAAGAAGCTTGAGCTTCCCTATCGTACCGTAATTTTATGCGGTGGTGATCTTGGTTTCTCTGCCCATAAAACCTATGACATTGAAGTGTGGTTGCCCGGTCAGGGCAAGTACCGTGAAATTTCTTCTTGCTCTAATATGTGGGATTTCCAAGCACGTCGCATGCAAGCGCGCTGGCGTAACCCTGAAACCGGTAAGCCAGAATTGGCACATACCTTGAATGGTTCAGGTTTGGCGGTGGGTCGTACACTGGTTGCCGTACTTGAAAATTACCAAAATGCCGACGGTAGCGTGCGTGTTCCTGATGTATTGGTGCCTTATATGGGCGGAAAAACACTGTTAAAGAAAGCCTAACGCTTTTGTTTTAGGGTGCTTTTGCGCTGACGTGCGATCGGTTTTAAATGAAAAAGCTTCTTAGAGGCTTTTTTTATATGAAGTGGAAAACAGAAAACTATGACGGGCAAGGTCTATTTGATTGGTGCGGGTCCAGGCGATCCAGAGTTATTGACGCTGAAAGCGTATCGATTATTAAAACAAGCGGACGTGGTGCTATATGATCGCTTGGTTGGTAAAGAAATTATCGAACTCATTCCTGAATCTGCAGAAAAAATGTATGTTGGAAAGGCCAAGTCTTTGCACAGTCTTCCGCAAGAAGAAATTAACAGCCTACTTGCCGCTAAGGCGAAAGAAGGCCACATGGTAGTGCGTCTCAAAGGGGGTGACCCTTTTATATTTGGGCGCGGTGGTGAGGAGCTTGAGGAGTTAATTGAAGAGGGTGTGCCTTTTGAGGTAGTGCCAGGTGTGACTGCTGCGGCCGGATGCGCGGCTTACGCGGGCATTCCTTTGACCCATCGTGACTACGCGCAATCTGTGCGTTTTTTAACGGGGCATTTAAAAGACGGTACAACGGATTTGCCTTGGGAAGAATTGGTTCATCCTGCACAGACCTTGGTTATCTACATGGGCTTAACGGGCTTAAAAGACATCAGTCAATCATTGATCCGATTTGGTATGAGTCCATCGATGCCAGTCGCGATTGTAGAGAAAGGCACGACGAGTGAGCAGCGTGTTTTTACCTCGACGATCCAAGATGTGTATGGTGTATCTATAGAGAATGAAGCCAAATCTCCCGCTTTGTTGATTATCGGTGAAGTGGTGACCTTGCAGAAAAAATTAGAGTGGTACGGAAAATATTAGTAGTGGCTTGATGGATTGTTGTAGATCGTGCTTTAGCGCGTCAAGGTTTTTGGTTTGGTGTCATCCGGCTTTTGACGGCCTAAAGGCCGACCTACATGGTTTTTTGTCGGCATAAATGCGGACCTACAAGCAATTCGCAGGTTTTGGGAGGCCGGCAATTTTAGCAGCTAGCTTAGGGGGGCTGCCGGGAAATAAGGTCATTAGATAAATGCTTCGACCTTTTTCGGCCCCAAGTTTTTTGCTCACGGCTTTGACCAATGGGCGCATAGCTGGCGATACTTCATATTCTTGGTAAAAATCACGCAATATATAAATGATTTCCCAATGGGCTTCCGTTAGTGCAATGTCAACGTCTTGTGCTAATTGATGGGCAAGTTCGGGTGTCCAATCTTGTAGATTGAGCAAGTAACCTTCTTCATCTAAAACGGCGGTTGTGTCTGTCATATTGGTTACCAACTAATGTTCGCTTCGGCGGCAAAGGTTAAATCCACCCACTCTTGATCCGATAGCCCAATGCCAATTTTTGGCGATATCCCATACGCTACAGCATCACTTTGCAAATAGTAGAGTTGAGTGTTTTTTGTCTCAATGGCTGTTTGTAGGGGTGCGGCATTCTGGACAGTACGCAAAATCCCACTTTCTATCAGTAATACCTGATCATTGGTTTGCAAGCTATTTTGCCATGTGCTTTCCAGTGGTTCAGGGTAGGTAAGTTGATTGATTTGATGAAGTCGCATGATTAAAACCGGAAAACTTGTTGATAGTGGGAGAACATTGCTTGCCATTCTGCCTGATTAAGCGGCTGAACGCCTTGCCAAGTCTTGGTGTTGTCTAGCCCTGAATTGGCCTCGATGAAAACGTTTTCGATGTCGTAAAACTCTAGTCCTGCCAGTAGCTTGTGAAGATTTTTACCGTGCTCTACGGTCGGCTGTTGGTCGTCTGTTAAGAGGGCTAAAGCGGCGCCAGATAGACACAAGTCGACAGGTTGTTCAAAGGTGGCCAATACCAAGGCGAGATCAAGGCCTTCTTTGCACGCTAGGCTAGAATAAGGGCTGGTATTTAGGTGAATCAGAGTGTGTTTCATAGGTTTACCTAAATTGGATGACTTTATTGGTGGTGTTCATCAGGTCAACGAATGTGCCCAAGCCTTCCAGTTGGAAACCTTCGGCTAGGGTGTGCTGCTCTAGTTCATAACGACGGCTTTCAGTGTCGTTAATAATGCCGCGTCTTACCGCCGCGGCGATGCATAAATACAGCGGAATGTTGTGCTGCTGTGCGATGTCTTGCCAAGCTTGAGTGATATTGATTTCGTCCCTTGGTGGCTGTGCTATTTGGTTGCCAATGAGCACGGCATCTTCATAAAAAAATACACCCTTTATGCTGTTGGGATATTCTAACAAGGCGGCTTTTATAAAGCGCAGAGCGCTATGGCACGCTTTAGTTTGATAGGGGGAGCCTGTGATAAGCAGGGTGTATTGCATTAAAAAATGACCTTTTGAGTAAACTGTAAAAGCGAATTAACCGATTTTACACAGAAAAAAGGCCGCAGTCAGCGGCCTTTTCGAATGGCTAAATAGAATTACTCGTCGCGAGCCATACCAAGTAGAGACAGAATGCTTAAGAACATGTTGTATAAAGACACATACAAGTTCACTGTTGCCATGATGTAGTTGGTTTCACCACCACGAACGATTTGGCTAGTTTGCAGCAAAATAACCGCCGCTGAGAAAAGCGCAAAACCCGCAGAAATGAAGATCTGTAGAGCTGGCATTTTTACAAAAATACCGGCGATAACAGCAAACAAGAGAACAAAGAAGCCAACAGTAATGAATCCATTTAGGAAGCTAAAGTCTTTCTTTGATACCAGTGCATAAGCAGACAGACCAAGAAATGATAGCCCTGTGATGCCCAGCGCACTCATGATTAAGCTAGCACCATTAGACAAACTTAGATAAGCGCTTAAGATAGGACCAAGAGTAAGGCCCATAAAACCAGTCAAAGCGAACACACAAAGAATACCAGCAGAGCTGTTCTTAAATTTATGTGTTAGGAAAAGCAAACCATAAAAGCCTACTAATGTGATAATAAGACCTGGATGGGGTAAGTTGAAAGCCATGCTCATGCCCGCAGTGAAGGCGCTGAACAAAAGGGTAAGCGACAACAGTCCGTAAGTATTGCGGAGCGTTTTGTTGGCCGCTTGTGACGAGTGTGTCGAAAGGGCTTCAGTATAACGCATGGAATTACTCCTTTAGGGTTTAAGACAATCAATAGACTTAATATGCAGCCGAAAGTTCCAAACTTCAAGCGTGATTGTTTTTTTAGGGGGTAAATACAAAAAAACACCGCAACATGGCGGTGTTTTTTCCAGTATTTACAGTGACAAATTAAATGACCATTAACGGGTCGTGTCTTACCGTATTAGTGTGTTATCGGCATTTTGTGTGTGGTGCTTGATTGCTTGGTCTTGTGCTTATCAATTTGCTTTGCCAATTTATCGACCATTTCGTCTATGGCGTAAAATAATCTGTCTTCAGATGAGGCGGCGGCAAAAATTTCTTTGCCAGGAATGTGTACTCTCGCTTCCGCCTTTTGACTTTTGCTGTCTTTGAGTAAGGTGACATTCACTGAGGTTATTTGGTCGGTAAGTTTTGATATTTTACTGAGCTTGTCATGGATATGCTCTTTTATTGCAGGGGTTACATCGATATGGTGACCAGAAATTTTGGTAGTGTGCATACTGCATTCCTCCTGAGTAACATTTGCAAAACAAATAACAGATAGGATCTAGAACACGTAATCTAGAACAGGTATAGCGAGGTGTAATTACCATCCTGTTGTTATCAGCATAGGCCTGCTTTTGGCTTGTGTCAAAGCTTTTCAATCGACTGATATTGGCAATATATTAGGGTGAAGCCTTGTCATTTTTAGGTGTGCTTGATCACAGTTCATTGAAGGTTCTCGTGCTTATGGGAACGGCTTTTGATAGACTGTTAGGCTAACTGTTGTGTTAGGTATGCAAAGCAAAGCGCAAAGCGAGATTTATGTTGGATAACGACTATTCATTACCGATATCATTTTCAATGGCAGCCAAGATCGGCTTAGAGGAAACGGTATTGCTGACTTTTTTGAAGCAGCAAGCGTACCTAGTCAGCTCCCATGTTTTACGAGTTGAAATGAGTCGACTGAGTGCCCAGTTGCCATTTTGGACTGTGCCGATGCTGATGCGTTTATTGGCGAACTTGCAAATCAGTCAGCTGTTGAGTTTTCAGCGCCAAGAGGAAATATTGGAGATTCATTTGTCCTCACCTCAAAAAGTCGCTCAAACCGTGATGCCAGCGGCGCCAATAGCAGAAAAAGACGACCCATTAATGAATAAAATGGACCGTTTACACAGGGCGGCTCGAGAAAAAAGCGAAGAGTTCACGCCGCAACCTAAAAGCTATCCACCAAAGCAGCCAGCTCGGCAATATGATGCTCCGTCTTCTCCGCCCGTGGTGAACGATCGTCGCGGTGTCACGGATTTTGATTTGTATTTGGAGCAAAAAGAGCGTGCTCGACAACCAGACCAATGGCAACCTGAAGAAGCCACGTTAGAGCAAATTGGGCAGGCCGGTATTGCCCGTGAATTTGCTTTGTCGTTACAGACTGAATTTTTGTTAAGAATCAAAGAACAGCGCAAAAATGTTCGAACTTGGAACAGTGAATTTTTTAAATACGTAAAACGTCAGTGGCAATACAAACAATCGGATCGGTCTTCATATGAAGGAACCTCAGACAGTACAAAATTTACTAAAACCTCTCGAGAACAAGTTAGTGACGCCCTCAACAACATCCACGACACAGACTGGTGAGTACGGTTCGGGCGCTTATGCTAATAGTGGCCACACGGCGCGCGAATCAGGTCCAACAGAGGCAGAACAGCAAACCCGAGTGTTAGTGAACATGTTGTTTGCACGCTTTAAGGCAATTTACACTCATAAATTTGCTTCTGCTTACAGCACCACAGACGAGGTGAAGTTGGCAAAGCGCGAATGGGCTATTGCCTTAAAAGGCTTTCAAGAGCCCTTGTTGGCGTATGCGGTAGAACGGACAAAAGAAGTTCACTCTTGGCCACCGACCATCGCGGATTTTTTAAAGCTGATTAATACGGCTTATAAAGCGTATGGTTTAGTCGATCCTCGTTCTGCGTACCTTGAAGCCTGTGCTTGTCGCACTGATCCGTTACAATATAAATGGAGCCACCCTGCGGTTTTTTTTGCTGGTTCAGAGGTGGGCTGGTACAAAATCAAATCTGAAGAAGAGCGCATTAGTTGGCCGCTCTTTGAGCAAAGTTATTTGAAGGTGGTTGATCGTGTGATTGCTGGGGAGCGCCTAGTGGTGCCAAAAGTCATTATGATTGAAAATCAGCAACCACTTGCCGTGAAGGATTTGGCCAGTAAAATTGCTAAGGTTTTGTCTGTCGATGAAGCGCAAATCGCGCCTTTGCTGTATTACACGCAAAAAACGTATGGATCTGGTGTACGTAATCGTTATCGTGACATCAGTCAGAAAAAGCTGTTAGAAATGGGCTATACAGAAAAGTTGCCAGAATAACGGTGCGTTTTTTCTATTTCTTATATAACATAATTTTTTATTAGCAGGATGCTATAGGCGGTTTCATTCTAGGTAAGGTGGAAATCGACACAAGGCGTAGGAAAGTTTGGTGAGGTTGTTATGTTGAAGGTATTGATTGTTGACGACCATGATGTGGTGAGCCAAGGCATTAGTCGTGTATTACAGGATGTAAAGGGTGTTGAAGTGGTTGGTGTGGTGCATTGTGGTGAAGAGGCTATTATTCATGCCAAAAAATGGTTGCCAGACATCGTCTTAATGGACGTGCATATGCCGGGCATCGGCGGCTTAGGGGCGACAAAAGAGATAAAGCGTCTTCTGCCTAAAACCAAGATCATTGCGTTGTCCGCATTGGATGACAACTTATACCCCGTAAAATTACTTGAGGCTGGAGCCTCTGGCTATTTAACGAAAGGTACCAACACCTCCGAGTTGCTCGAAGCCATTCAAATTGTGTCGAGAGGTGAGCACTATATTTCCAAGGGTATCGCCCAAAAAATGGCGTTGTCTAAATTCTCGATCGATGGTCAAGGGTCTCCTTTGGGGCAGCTATCAGACAGAGAGTTGCAGGTGGCGCAAATGATTGTGGATTGCAAAAAATCCAATGAAATCGCTGAGCATTTAAACGTGAGCCCTAAAACCGTAAGTACCTACCGTACTCGTATTTTTGCAAAGCTGAATATCGAAAGCGATGTTGAACTGATTCATTTAGCAGTACGTTATAATGTGCTTGGTATGGGCTAGGCGAAAAACGAGGTTTGTTTGAGCCATTCAGAATTTGATCCTAAACACTTTGTCAGCAATTTAACCACTCGGCCAGGCGTGTATCGCATGTACGATGTAAAAGGTGAGTTGCTTTATGTTGGCAAAGCTAAAAATCTTAAGAACCGTGTGGCGAGCTATTTTCGCGTGACGGGGTTAACCACCAAAACCATGGCTTTGGTGAGTCGTATCCACACCATTGAGATAGCGGTTACCAAAAGCGAAACGGAAGCGTTGTTGCTTGAGCAAACGCTGATTAAACAGCATCGTCCACCGTACAACATTTTGCTCCGTGACGATAAATCTTATCCCTATATTCTGCTATCCAATCATTCTCATCCGGCGCTGTTGTTTCGACGCGGCGATAAAACGGATAAAGGAACGCTATTTGGCCCCTTTCCGAGCGGCAGCGCGGTAAAAGACAGTTTGATCACCATGCAAAAGGTGTTCAAGGTGCGTCAGTGCGAGGACAGTACCTACTCGAATCGCTCTCGGCCATGTCTACAATATCAAATTAAGCGTTGCTCCGGGCCTTGTGTTGGGCTAATCAGTGATGAAGAGTATGAGCTGGACGTTCGTCACGCTCGCATGTTTTTGCAGGGAAAAGACCAAGAGTTAACAGCAGAAATTTCTTCCCAGATGAGCGCGGCTGCAGCCGACATGGAGTTCGAGCGCGCCGCTGAGCTACGTGACCAAATCATTCAGCTTAAACACATTCAAGAACAGCAACATGTCTATGGACAAACGGGCGAAGCTGACGTGATTGCTTCGATTATTCAGCCGGGTGGTTTGTGTGTTCATGTGATGATGGTGCGCAAAGGTAAAGTGGTTGGGAGTAAAAGTTATTACCCCAAAATGCCCATTGAAATCACCGAAGGCGAATTATTGTCGTCTTTTATTGCACAATTTTATCTTGGTGGTATTCAAGAGTTACCGAAGACGCTTATCATAAGCCATGAGTTAGAGGATGGTGATGCGTTGGTAGAAGGCATTTTTGAAACCACGCAGAAAAGAATCGAAGTGTTAAGCAATGTCAGAGGGCAGCGTGCCCGTTGGTTGGATTTGGCGAAGCTGAATGCCGAGCAAGGCTTGCAAGCTCGATTGTCGGATAAGCGTAATCATTTTAGCCGTATTACGGCATTGCAAAAGCTATTGGGCTTTTCCGAACCGCCAAAACACATGGAATGCTTTGATATTAGCCACTCTAGTGGTGAAGCAACGGTGGCATCTTGTGTCGTGTTTGGGCCAGATGGGCCGGACAAAAAGCGATATCGCTCCTTTAACATCGAAGGGGTTGAGCCTGGTGATGATTATGGCGCGATGAAGCAAGCCTTAACTCGTCGTTACAAACGAGTGAAGAGTGGTGAGCTTGAAGCGCCAGATGTATTGCTTATCGACGGTGGTAAAGGTCAGTTGACGCAAGCAGAAAATGTATTGAAAGAATTGGGGTTGGTGAACATATTTTTGTTGGGTGTCGCCAAAGGTGACACTCGTAAGCCAGGCCTTGAAACCTTGTATATTGGTTCAAAAGAGGATGAGGTGGTTTTGCCGCCTGATTCAGCGGCGCTGCATTTGATTCAGCATATACGTGATGAAGCGCATCGGTTTGCCGTAAAAAGTCACCGACGTAGACGAGATAAGAAACGTCGTCACTCGGTGTTGGAAGATATTCCTGGTATTGGGCCAAATCGCCGTAAAGAGCTGCTGACGGCGTTTGGAGGGTATCAAGAATTGTTATCGGCAAGTCAGGAAGATATTGCTAAGGTGAAAGGGATTAGTGTCAAAAAAGCAGAAGAAATTTACCTCCACCTTCATAAAAGCTAGGGTTTGCTAAGTGCATTTAGCGTAATAATTGGGAATAATATGAACATACCGAATATATTAACGTCCGTACGGATCTTTATGATTCCGATTCTTGTGGTAATTTATTATTTGCCGTGGGAAGGGCGCTACTACACCTGCGCGATTATTTTTGCCTTGGCAGCTATTACGGACTGGTTAGACGGTTACCTAGCAAGAAAACTGGATCAAACCACCGCGTTTGGCGCTTTTTTTGATCCCGTTGCCGATAAACTTATGGTATCCATTGCCTTAGTTCTGCTGGTGGCCAGCTATTCTAATCCATTATTAACCTTAGCCAGTGCTGTCATTGTTGGTCGTGAGATTGTGATCTCGGCACTACGCGAATGGATGGCGGAAATGGGTAAGCGTGCCAGTGTCGCCGTGTCGTATATCGGTAAGCTAAAAACCACCATGCAAATGTTGGCCATTTTCATTTTATTGGGTAGCCGGCCAGATACACTAGAAGCCCACGTAGGGGAGGCGGTCTTAATTGCGGCTGCGTTATTAACGCTTTGGTCTATGTATGTCTACTTAAAAGCCGCTTGGCCTGAGCTAATGTCTAAAGAGTCGAACAAAAACTAAACAGATTTAAAAAAAGTGCCTAAGTTAGCTATTTATTTGGATTTTTTCCTTGACGTGAAAGCTCAAATACATAGAATAGGCACCGTCTTTTGAGACGCGGGAATAGCTCAGTGGTAGAGCACAACCTTGCCAAGGTTGGGGTCGCGAGTTCGAGCCTCGTTTCCCGCTCCAATCAAAAGATGTATCTGATATGAGGCCGGATGGCAGAGTGGTCATGCAGCGGACTGCAACTCCGTGTACGCCGGTTCGATTCCGACTCCGGCCTCCAAAATCAGATATGCCCGGGTGGTGAAATAGGTAGACACACAAGACTTAAAATCTTGCGATAGAAATATCGTACCGGTTCGATTCCGGTCCCGGGCACCATTTATGGTGCCTTTTTTTATGCCCAAACTTTCTTATCCCCTTCAAACCCTCGCCATTTCTGGCTTTCAGCGTTTTCTTTCCATTATTAAAATTTTAAACTCCTCCTATCTTATGCTATGTTTTTCTGAATTTAGCGCATAAACAGCAGACTCTTTAGCACACATTTGGAGTTCAAAATTGGCAACCGCATATAAGTACGGCAATGGATGGCGAGCACAAACTTGGATAAATGGAAAAAGAAAAAGCGGTTTTTTCGACAAAGCGCGAGGCTGATCTTGGGCGCTTGGCAAAAAAACCAACAAAATTGAGAAAAAAGCAGACGTATGACTGTAATTCCGAGATAAGATTAGTATTGTTCCATTGATGCTTTTTAACTTTTTATTTTAACGAGAAAGGCACTGTTGTACGACATTTAATACGGTCAAATAGTTTTGTTCCTCATACACACCAAACCCGCTAAGCTGACGGGCTTTTATTTTGGTGAAGATAGGTTGTGTTAGGCCTGTTAAAAAACGCGTTATTAAGACGGCTGTCACCGGTGTGGCTGGGCTTTTGCTTCCAACATGCGCAGTGAACTCCTGTATATAGCCAGCCAAATCTCCCCATTTTTCTATATCATTGTTTAGGCCGGATGGCTGAGCAAATATAAGTACTTTTCCCCGACAAACCGAGCAATGCCCGCAATGCTCTGGTGAATCCTGATCCCCAAAATAACGGGCTAGATTGTGGTTTAAGCAGCGATCCAATTGAAAGAAGCGAATCATAGTGGCAAGACGTTCAATTTCGGCTGTTTGTTTTTCTTCAACGTATTGCTGTAATTGATTGGCCAAGGTTTGATGATGAAAGTGCTCGGTATGAACTTGATACACTTCGGTTAAGCCTTTACTTTCGAGGGTAAGAACATGGTAATCGGCGGCGAATTCTAAGACTTGCAAGACATCGCCTCGGGATAATCCCGCTTCCTGAAAAAGTTTGTCGAAATTGGGTGTGCCCCAAATTTTCTTGTATTGAATGCCTTTTAATATGGCCTGGTAGGCGGCTTGCCATTGGGTTGGGATGTGTTGTGCAAAAGCAATAGGGTCACCTTCCCATTTTAGGCGAACATCAGCGTAATAGCTGTATTTTGGCGTGATGGCACCCAATAGTTCGAGTTGTACCAGCAAGGTTTTTAAAGGCAAAGAGCGAATATTTGTCTGCTGAGATAATCCATAAAGCTGTGTTTCCCATTCACTTTCATGAGTCTGTTCGGCTGTTTGCGCGGTAATGCAGCTCAGTAAATTGTCAATGTCGTGGGGCTCTGGCGTGTCACCATAGACAAAATTTTCTAAAGTATTTAATCCTTCTAGATTAGCAAGCAATACACAACGGCTTGGCTGATTGTCTCGCCCTGCGCGGCCAATTTCCTGGCTGTAGTTTTCGATTGATTTGGGCAGATCAAAGTGTACCACTAAGCGAATATCTGACTTATCGATCCCCATACCAAACGCGATGGTGGCCACGATAATACGCGTTTTGCTGACCATGAAATCGGATTGGATTGCACTGCGAATCTCACTGTCCAAACCTGCATGGTAGGCGACAGCCGAGTAGCCATCGGCTTGTAGAGCGTGAGCGACATCTTCGGCCGTTTTCTGCTGAGTAACATAAACGATACTCGCGCCTTGTGTTTCATTGAGAATATTTTTTAAGGCGTTTAGTTTTTGATGGCTTTGTATGGGGATAAGATCAATATCTAAGTTGTGTCGATAAAAGCCCGTTTGCACTATGTGCTGAGGGTGAATTGCAAACTTTTGTGCCATATCTCGTTGCACACGACGCGTCGCGGTGGCGGTTAGCAGTAAGACCAATGGTATGGCGAGTTCTTGTTGATAAGAGGGTAGCTTTAAGTAGTCAGGTCGAAAGTTATGGCCCCATTCTGAAATACAATGGGCTTCATCCACCACTAGCATAGAAATGGGGATGTGTTTGATAAAGCGTCGAAAACGTTCGTTTTTAAAGCGCTCAACCGAAATCATCAAAATCTTAATGGTGCCATTCTGCACGCCAGACATAACAGCTTGGCTTTGATCTTTGCTTTGGCTGGAATCGAGGCAAGCGGCTGGAATGCCTTTGGCGTTTAAAAATGCCAATTGGTCATGCATTAAGGCGATTAATGGCGAGATGACCAATGTTAAATGGGGAAGTTGGGTCGCCGTAAATTGATAACACAGGGATTTTCCGGAGCCTGTCGGAAACACCGCAAGCGATGAATGCCCTGCGAGTAATTGTTCTATTGTTTGTTGTTGTCCTTCTCGGAATTCGTTAAAACCAAATATATTATGCAGTCCTTGCGCTAATGGTATCATTTAGACATTTCTCCCCATTCTAGTTCACAGTTTTTCAGCTCATTAAGATGGTTTGTCCAGTACTCCTCACTGCCAAACCATGCGAAAGCCTTATTAAACGCTGGGTCATCCCAACGACTTTGTAACCAAGCCGCGTAGCTGATCACACGCGTACTTTTGAAAACATCTATTAGACTGAGTTCTCTTCTATCGAAGGGTAAATAGGTCTCATACCCTTCAATTATTTCACTCAACTGCAGTTGTGGATTTTCTGTTTGAGTGATGTGTAGCCATAAATCTTGCACAGCGACGCCGTTTTGGCAATCGTCAAAGTCTAACAAATGAAATTGTTCATTGTGTAGCATCAGGTTGCTGCGATGGCTATCGCCATGTATAGGTCGTAAAGACACTGGCCAGTATGCGTTTATCGCAGCTTGGCTCATATCGCGCAATTTGGCGATTTGCTTTTTGTAAATAGGCTTGAGTTTTTCAGGCAGCTGGCATTTTGTAGAAAAAGTATTTCCCACAAGAATCTGGTTAGCGGCGTTATCTATTTGCGTTAAAGGGGAAACCGTAATGCGCTCTACAAAAGGTGATGACATGGTGTGGTGTAACTGACCAATTAGCTCACCAAGCTGATACAGCTGATCCAAATTATCCGCTTCAGGATGCTGTCCAATTAGCCGAGGAGACAAGCAAAAGAACATGCTGTTATGACGCAATACACTGTCGCCGTTAAATTCCAATGGTGCGACAACAGGTACCCCTGCCGCTTTTAACGTTAGTAGTGTTTGATGCTCTTCTCGAATTTGTGCTTCTGTCCAGCGTGCTGGACGGTAAAATTTAGCAATGACAGGTGTGCCATCTTCAATGCCGATTTGATAGACACGATTTTCATAGCTGTTAAGTGGGTAAATACGCGAGTCACTCCACAATCCAGTGGATTCGACTGCGTCTAAAATGGCATCTGGCACTAAGGTCGAAAAAGAATGGGTAGCCGTCATAGTCTGCTGCTCTGGCGTAATAAAAAATGAGCGCATGACGATAACGGTGTCGCAGGATTATAGCAAGCCGAGGCGCTTTTTAAGCGTATACTTTTGAGCATCACTGAGTGGGGAAGCGTGACCAGATTTAATCAATCGATTCCACTGTTTCCAAGATTTAATGGCTTCACCTAGGTGGTCACGAGCTAGGTATTGTTGTATCTCCGCGCGGAAAGAGTTAGACACGGCCGCTGGATTGCCTTTTCCGAATGTACGTAGGCGAATGAGAGTACGTTTAAATTTATCGGCTAATTTTGAGTTATCTGTGCTGCTTGCCATCATGTTTGTTAAGCATTTTAAATAGTCGTAGTAGAACTCGACTTTTTCATTGCTGGTTTCTCGCGTTAGGCGAATGACCCGAGAGTAGGCTTGTTCAGCGCAGGGCCAATCTTCTAGCCGCATGCTTATCTGTGCAAGTCTAAGGGCTCTTTCATATGATCGGGGCGACACTTCCAAGACACTTAGCATTGCGGACTGAGCGGCTTCTAAATTGCCTAGACTTTCTTGTGCGTCAGCAAGTAGATCGTAAGCGGATAAAAAGTGTCGGCTTAAGCTGATGGTGTGTTCGAATTTTTTTATCGCGGCAGCGATCGCGCCAAGTTTTAACTCGCACAAGGCGATACCAAAATGCGCCCAAGCCAAATTTTTGCTTTTTTGGGTGATCAGCATATAGTGGCTTTTTGCATCCTTGTAGCGACCCCGAGCATAGAGTGACTCACCAATGACTTTTAGGCATTGGCTCGCAAAATGCGGATATTGCACCATGACGGATTTGGCTTGAGATTCCATGGTCTCAAAATCGTTTATTTTTCGTGCGTTGTTTATACTCTCAAAAGTTTTCTTTTGCGTTTCGACTCGCTCAAAGCGGCGAAAAAAAGCAGCGGGGGGAAAGGGTTTTACCAAATAACTATCAGGTTGATATTCCAACACACTGACCACACTTTCGTAAGCGGTGTCAGCGGTAATCATAATGAAAATAGTGGAGTGATCTTGTGAATAGTTTTTACGAGAGGTTTCTAGAATTTGCTGACCATCTATGGTTCCACCTAAATTATAATCGGATAACACCACATCATAACGCTTTTCCAAAATGCGTTTTATAGCGGCTTGTCCTGAGGGTTCGACATCTATATCGGAGTAGCCCATCGATACCATTAAGGATTTGAGCATCAATCGCATTTCACCAAGATCTTCAATGATCAAAACCCGTTTTTTTGCGGTCTCTGTTGATTTTCGCTGAATGTTATTGGTGTTTTCAACGCCTAGAGTGATTGCATCTGTCAAAGGGACTACCTGACTCTAATAGGTTCTGGTTAAATCTAATTTTTCATTTATATCATTTGATAAATTAAAAAACCTATAGTTATCGTAAGTTATCGTTTAAATTTGTGATGATTTATTTCTTTTCCTTTTGAATCAACGTCTTAACTTATTCTTAAAATTGTTACAGAATGTAATTTTGTTTTTGTAAATCATTATTAAAAGTGAATCAGGTAGCGTTACTTATGAAGCAAGTTGTCTCTACGAGACCGTTTATTTTTTTAATAAAATAGGCCGCTTTTGATTGACGATATCAAGTACATAAAAACATGTATTTTGCACTTGATAATCAGAATAGTCCAAGTCTTCTTTTTAGCGTTAGTTCCTGTTCTTGTGTAATGGAGGAGGCCTTTCCAGATAAGATTAATTGTTTCCATTGCTTCCAAGATTTAATAGCGTCTTGTTTGCGTTCCCTATGAAGGTGTTGCTGAACTTCGACACGAAAAGAATTTGAGACAACAACAGGGTCGTCTTTCCCTAACAGGCGCAACCTTGTTAAAGAGCGCTGGAGTTTTTCGGCTGTCTGTAGTGAAGGCTCTTCAGTTTCTTGCAGTGCGAGAAGACATTTAAGATGTTCGTAATAGAATTCTATTTTTTCGTGCTGGGTATCTTTAGTTAAGCGAATCACTCTTGAATAGGCCTGCTCTGCCATTTGCCAATCTTTTAGTTTTACGCTGATTTTTCCTAGTTTTTTGGTTCTGGCTAGTGATCTAGGAGTGATTTCTAAACTTGCTAATATCGCCTTTTGTGCGCCTTTGAGATTGCTAAGTTGTTCGTGAGCATTAGCAAGAGTGTCATAAGCGGGTAAAAAATGGCGACTGATGCCGATGGTTTTTTCTAGACTTTTCACAGCAGACAGTGGCTGACCTAGAGACAGATCTGCTTGAGCAACCCCATAATGTGCCCAAGAGGCTTCTTGGTTATTTTTGAGTACGCGCATGTAGTGAATTTTAGCGGCTTTATAGTCTTTTCTAGAAAGCAAAGATTCGCCAATAGCCTTTAGACATAAGCTGATGTATTGAGGGTGTGTAGCCATAATCGCTTTGGCTTCGCTTTCCATGGCCTCAAAATTCATTTTGCTTCGATGATCATCCATTGTTGAGAAGATGCTTTTTTGTAGCTTGATACGGCTTAGTCGACGATGCAAAGTGGCAGGAGTAAACGGTTTTACCATGTAACTGTCGGGACGATGCTCGATTGCGCTGACCACGCTGTCATAACCCGTATCGGCGGTGATCATGATGAAAATAGTCGAGTGACCTAAGATGTTATTTTGTCGAGAAATTTCTAAAACTTGTTGGCCGTTAATTCGGCCACCAAGGTTGTAGTCAGACAATATGATGTCAAAATGTTTAGAAGCAATACGTTTCAGGGCACTTTGTCCTGAAGCCTCCACTTCTATGCTTGTATAGCCTAATGAAAGCATCATGGATCTGAGCATTAGACGCATTTCGTTCATATCTTCGATAATCAATACTGATTTTTTACTGAGATCTTCCGTAATATTTCTATCTTTTTCCTGTGTGGTATGCACTTTTGTCACGGGGTTTTCCTTGCTGACTCACGGTGTGAGTACAAAAAATTACAAATTTTTACATTTGTAATTTATACCATGTTTAGTTGTATCCCCCATAATGCTTTTTGATTGATTCAACAAGGAAAAGCGCTGTATCAGGTGTATTGTGTTTGTCCGTAGTGCTTCGCTAATGCACTAAATTTGCTGTAAGCACAAAAATATCCATGTAACCTTGCTCATCATTACGTGGCTTTATGGGCAGAGCGCTATGGAAAAACTTTCGGTCGTTTAGCACCACAAATTCTCCTCTGTCAAAATCGTGGCTGATCAGCGCAGGACTATTTTTTCCGAGATGAACATGGATTTTGCCACCTTCGATATTATGACGTTGCATCACATAGATTCCTATGCGGTCAAAGCCATCTTGGTGAATGCCCTCTGGTGCGACCTCGGCACTTTTATGGTCGGCGAAGATTCGTAATTGGTGCACTTCGATAGGCGTGTTATCAGCCACGTCGGCCATCGTTTGGAAGTGTTCAAATAGTTCGAGGAAGGCAGGGTCGTTGACTATTTTATCGTCGATCTCTTCATAACGGCGCACAATATTGCCTTGGAAATGATTAATGCTTTCGTCTTGAACAAATGCCTGAGACGGTAAACGATGAATCTTGTTTTGAGTGAGAGTAAAACGTGAATAGCGACGTAATCGAAACGCGCCATCGGCATAAGGGTTCGGTGGTAAATGATCAAAAGAAGGAATCAGGTGGTTAACACTGTCTGATGTTAGCTGACCTAGTTCAAGGTAAAAGGGGGTATTTTTTGTTTTGTTGGTGATCATGGTTTTATCCTCAAGACTCTCATCGGCAGATTGTGCGCGATGGGGAAATTATTTTTTAGCGCCTTGTGAGCGTATTTTTAGTCTAGTCGGGTTTTGATAAAAAAACCTTTTTTTTATGATTCTTGCTATCAAGAATTGGCTCTACGGTAGGCCGTGGTTGTTTTGATGGATTGATGAGGGTACGACTTTAGTCGCAAACTTCTTGTTTTACATTGATCTTTTAGAAGTGTCGTTCAACACTAGCAAAAAAATAATAGTCAACAAAAGGGAAGACTGATGCTTTATCTCCGCTTAGGTAGTGTTTTAGGACTGTTTGTACTCTTTACTTTGGGATATGCGCAAAATGTTATTTCCCCGCCATATATTATTGCCGGTTTATTGCTGAGTGGCATCTTAGGTGTTTCTGTGTTATTGCAGAAAAAAGATCCCTCTCAAATGTCCGTAGTCGCGTTAGACGGGGCTTCGTCAGCCGTGTTTTCAGACGTCAGTAAAACCGTAACTCATGCCACATCAAAAATGGCGATGGGAGCCGCCGAAGTCTCGCATTTTGTGGATACGCTTAGCAAGGACATTCACCTTACCCGTGACGACAGTCAGCAAATTACACAAGCGGTTGGAGCGCTTTCAGAGACAGGACTGACTCTTTCAAATCATTTAGGGCAATTAGCTCAGACAATGAGTGTGACGGCCAAATCCAGTCAGACGGCACAGCGCGCGCTTTTACAGAGTGCGGAGCAAATCAATCAGCTCACGCAAAAAGTACAGACTGCCAGTCAGCAGTTGGCTTTACTGACAAAAAGTGCCGATGATATTGATAGCATTACAGCGGTGATTAAAGGCGTTTCCGAACAGACCAATTTACTGGCTTTGAATGCGGCTATTGAGGCCGCTCGGGCTGGTGAGCAGGGTAGGGGCTTTGCTGTCGTGGCGGATGAAGTTCGCGCTTTAGCGGGTAAAAGTGCTCATGCATCGGAGCAAATCTCAAGCTTGTTAGCGGACGTACGTCGCAATAGTGAACTGACAAATAATGAAATGGCAGCGCTACAAGAGTTAACAGAATCCTTATCCAATACCTTACTGGGGGAAACCCAGCGTTTCCTCTCGTTAACAGAAGAGGTTCAAAATGCGTCCATGGTGTTGTCCGAAGTGGAACAGGCAGGGGAAGATCTAGGCACCACAAGCACGCAAATCAATGGTTCTATTTCACGTATTAGTCAGTCTTTACACGATATTTCTGAGCGCAGTGATCGGCTTTCTCAGGAAGCCGCGCATTTGAGTCAGGGGGCTGAAGTGGTCTTTAGAGAATTGGATAAAGTCGATCAGTCGTTGTTTTTCTCTGAGTTGCTTAAGGTTGGTAAGGCGTCTGCCCAGGCGATTGGGCATTTGTTTGAAGAGGCAATCTCGAAAGGCGAGTTGACTCAACAAGCGGTATTTTCCACCGATTATCGCCCTATACCGGGTACTAAGCCGCAAAAGTTCAGTACGTCTTATGATACTTTTAGTGACCGTCACTTTCCTGCTATTCAGGAAGCGGTATTAGATAATTGTAAAGAGGTGATGTTTGCCGGGGCGGTGGATGTGAAGGGGTATTTCCCCACTCATAATAAAAAGTTTAGTCAGCCATTAACCGGTGATTATGAAAAAGATTTATTGAATAACCGAACCAAGCGAATTTTTAACGATGCGACAGGCCGTCGTTGTGGCGCCCATACAGATTCGTTTTTGCTACAAACCTATAAACGGGATACTGGCGAAATATTGCATGACCTTTCTGTGCCTATTTTTGTTAATGGTAAACACTGGGGCGGTTTTCGAATGGGATTCAAACCCATATCTTAGGGAGTTTGAATCCTCTGTTTCGAGTTTGATGGTTAACGTTTAGCAACAAAAACGCCACGATAAGCGCAGTGAAGAGTATTGTCTTTAATACTGAAGCCTGGCGTTTGGTAAACAACTTCTAGTGCATCACTTTCTGCTGGAAAAGGAACGCGAATAGGCGTATCGCTGCTGTAAAAGACGATCCAAAAATAACTAGAAAGGTCGGCAGACGTTAGCGTTAATGCGATAAAGTGACGCTCTTTATCGGCCCAATTTTCTGCGCTCATGGGTTCGCTGTGTTGGTTGAGCCAATGGATGTGATCAGATGAGGTGTGCTGATAAAGCGGGTCGTCTTCAAGACGAATTTCAGCCAATATTGGGTAGGTTTTGCGCAGTGTCATTAAGGTAGAAATGGTATGCTGCATGGCGTCTCTTGCAAGACGTGTTTCCTCATCTATATCCTGCCAAATTTGCCATGTCATGTCGTTGTCTTGGCAATAGGCATTGTTGTTTCCTTGCTGAGTGTGGGAAAGCTCGTCCCCCCCTAAAATATGAGGCGTGCCTTGGCTTAGTAGCAGTGTCGCCATAAAGCAAAGTTGCTGGTTAAGGCGCTGTTGTTGAATATTTATGTCGTCAGTGTCGCCTTCTGTACCAAAGTTTTGGCTAAGATTGTCACTGTGCCCGTCACGGTTGTCTTCCATATTGGCAAGGTTATGGCGCTGGTGATAGGACACCAAGTCTTTCATGGTATAACCGTCATGATAGGTGATGTAGTTGACTGAAGTTAGAGCACTTTTTTGTCCTTTGTGAAACAGGTCTCTTGAACCTAAAAGGCGTGTCGCAAATTCAGGTACCATGCCTTTGTCACCGCGCCAGAAGCGACGCACCGTATCGCGGTATTGATCGTTACATTCGAGAAAACCTCTTGGAAATTGACCCACTTGATAGCCGTTTGGACCAATGTCCCAAGGCTCCATCACTAGGCAAGTTTCGCTTAAGATAGGGTCTTGAAGAATGGCTTGCAGTAAGGGCGCTTTAGGGGTGAAATCATGATCAGTGCGACCTAGATCAACCCCTAAATCAAAACGAAAGCCATCCACGCCCATCACTTCTACCCAATAACGCATGCTGTCGCAAATAAGACGAATGCTATTGGGATGGTAAGTGTCTATGCAGTTTCCGCATCCTGTGTAATTTAAATATTGGCCCGCTTGGTGACGATAATAGCGCGCATTGTCTAGACCTCGAAAGCAAACGCTAGAATGATCTAGCTCGCTTTCTGCTGTGTGGTTATAGACAACGTCTAGAATGACTTCAAACCCTGCCGTTCTTAAGCCATCAACCATTTGTTGAAACTCCAAAACAGCGTCTTGTTTAGCGTAGGACGGTTCTGGTGCAAAAAAACTGATTGGATTGTAGCCCCAATAATTATTGAGCTCTAGCAACTCTAAATGGCGTTCGGTCATAAAACTGAAGCAAGGCATTAACTGAATGGTGGTAATGTTCAGGCTTTTTAAATGTTCAATACCCGCGGCGGAGATGACGCCAAGGTACGTGCCTTTTATTTCATCATCAATGGGGAGACTTTTGCTAAAACCTTTGACATGCAGCTCGTATAAAGCACGGCTAGACGGGGTTACTTTCACCCTTGCCGGGCGGTTATGTTTGGCTGTCACGGTACGAACAATCGATTTCGGCACACAATAAGCCGAATTGACGCTGTTTAGCTGGCCTTCTTGGTTTATGGCTGATTGATCTTCATGCCAGACAAGTTTGTGACTGAGATCTCTTGCATAGGGATCTATTAGCAGTTTATGTTCGTTATAAAGCTGTTGCTGTTCTGGATTGAATTCGCCTTTAGCGCGTAAACCGTAATATTGGCCTTCTTTGAGGCCAAGCACTTCCATGTACCAAATGCCTTTATGTTTATTAATAAAAGGCAGCGGTTCTTGCTCCTTTCCATCTTGATCAAACAAACATAAATACAGTTGGCTGGCGTCTTCTGCGACCACGGCGAAATTAACACCGTCGTCGGTCACCGTCGCACCTAGAGGAAAACAGGCGCCATTGGAAGTCTGATGTGCTTGGTTCATTAATACCTCTAGATGCTGTCTGCGTTACTTTGCTGAGCGTTAGTGATTAGGGTTTAGCTAGCCATTTTAACAAAACACCTGCCAGTGGTGGCACTTGCAGTTCAATGCTTTGCTCGCGACCATGACTGACGATTGCTTGGGTCTGGTATGTTTTGACCTTGGCATAACCACTGCCTGTGTAGCTCACCTCATCCGTGTCCATGACAATCTCATAACGGCCTGCTTTGGGCACGCCAATTCGATAGTTGCCATGTGGTGTTGGTGTAAAGTTAATGACCGCAATAACATGCTCGTCACTGTCTTTGGCTTTACGTGCAAAAACCAGAATGCTGTTGGCGCTGTCATCGTAACTGATCCATTCAAAGCCTTGGTAGGAATGATCAAACTGCAAACTTGGCTCATTTGTATAAAGATGATTCAAGTCTTTTGATAACGTTTGCTGGGCTTTGTGGTAGTCGGTCTCTAACAAATGCCAATCCAAAGAGCGTTCATGGCTCCATTCTTGGCCTTGGGCGAACTCATTGCCCATGAAGTTGAGTTTTTTGCCTGGATGAAAATACATGTAGGCCGAAAACGCACGTAAATTGGCAAATTTCTGCCAAGCATCCCCTGGCATTTTAGTGATCATGGAACCTTTACCATGGACCACTTCATCGTGAGAAATCGGTAAGACAAATTGTTCATCAAAAGCATAAACCATACTAAAGCTGAGCTCGCCTTGATGATGTTGACGATAAATCGGATCGCGTTTGATATAAGCAAGCGAGTCGTTCATCCAGCCCATGTTCCATTTGAAACCAAAGCCTAAACCATTCATATAAGTCGGCTTGGACACCCCCGGAAAAGCGGTGGATTCTTCCGCGACGGTAAAACAACGGGGATGATTCAAATACACGGTTTCGTTCAAGCGACGCAAGAAATCGATGGCTTCGTAATTATGGTTGCCGCCGTCCTTGTTTGGAATCCATTCACCGTCTTCACGGGAGTAGTCTAGGTACAACATAGAGGCCACGGCATCCACACGAAGACCATCGATGTGGAATTCTTCTAACCAATATACCGCATTACTAATGAGGTAATTGACCACATGCTCTTTACCAAAGTCGTAAATAAGCGAGTTCCATTCAGGGTGCCAGCCTTTTTTGGGATCTGGGTATTCGTACTGCTTGGAGCCATCGAAATTGGCTAAACCATGGCTGTCGGCTGGAAAATGCGCGGGCACCCAATCCATAATCACGCCAATATTGGCTTGATGGAGCGCATCAACTAGGGCTTTGAATTCTTCTGGCGTGCCAAATCGTGATGTGACCGCGTACAGGCCGACAGGTTGATAGCCCCAAGATCCATCGAATGGGTATTCTGTGATGGGCAATAATTCGACATGGGTATAGCCCATTTCAACCATATAGGGAACCAGCTGATCTTTGATTTCCAAATACGTCAATGGCTGGTTATCCGCTTTACGACGCCATGAACCAATGTGTAGTTCATAAATGCTCATGGGCTGTTCGTAGATGTCTTCGATAGGCCGCTTAACCCAAGCGTCGTCTTGCCACTGGTGCTTGTTATCAAAACAGGTCACGCTGGCAAAAGAGGGGTATTGCTCAATACGTTGGGCATAAGGATCGCTGCGATGGGGCAAAATATCACCGGCGTTAGAGCGGATTTCAAACTTATAACGCGCCCCATGATTAACGTCGGGAATGAATAGACGCCATATGCCGTCACCATTACTAGACATTGGATGAATGCGACCGTCCCAGGCATTAAAGTCACCAACTACAGACACGGAACGTGCTGCAGGGGCGTAAACCGCAAAGCGTGTACCTTGAATAGTGAGTTGATCGTTGACTTTTGCATTGGCCCGAATGGCGCCTTGGCTTTTGTAAAGATTCGCTTGGTGATGATCAGGGTCTACAAAGGTCGTGTTAGGAAACTGGTACGGATCGACCAGCGTATAGGTACTTTTGTCTTTGTAAGTGATTTCGAGACGATAATGAAAGCGCGTTTTTTCTTTTGGCCATGCGGCGTGAAACAAGCCTTTGTCTTCTGTTTCAGTCATTGTCGCCAACTCTTGGTCTGAGTCTATGGCCAATACGCGAACAGAAATCGCTTCTGGTTGCCACACAAGCAGTGACAAGCCTTTTTTAGAAGGGGATGATTGAAGTCCTAAACAGCCAAATGGGTCTGAACAGCGAGTGTTCAATACATCGTTAATTAGGGCATTTTTTATTAAATCCATTCACTTCTCCAGCAAGGGTGAGCGTGTTAACTCAATGAGTGTTGGTGCTGATGACTGTGAAGTTTGCTCACGGCCCAACGCAAATATTGATTGACTTTATTTGGTGTTATTTGTGCGAAATCATCCAATGCAGCTTCAGCCCAGTTATCTTCCACATGTTCGGCTTGGTGCTGTCTAGCATGATCTAGTGCTGCTTTTGAGACTAAAACAGGTAGATTGATTTCTTGTTCAAACTTACAGTTTTTATGTTGTTTACAGAACTGTATGAAAGCATATAAGCCTTCAAAAATAAGACTCTTATACCAACTTGGATGAATGTCCGACGTTAAGGTTTCAATCAGCAATGCGAAGGTGTCTTCTCCTGGCGTCATAGAGCTGAGTGCGCGTTTACAATCGAGAGCGGTGTTGCTTTGTAAGTCACCAAATACAATGGTGTTTGCGTGACTTAAACTGTCCCAAAGCTGCAGTAGCATAGATTCTGGCAGCTTGGTGATCATACCCTGCTCAGAACGCCAGTCAAACCAGTCCACATCTTTCATCTTACTTTGCGCGTCGGTACTGTTGTGGTAGCGCATGTTGTTTGCCACGTGAGCAAATTCGTCATGCTTTTGTTGTAACACTTGTTTGAGGGCTTCGTAAAGCTTGCTTGGCGACACTCTGGATAAGGTTTCAAAAACGGGAGCATCGTCCTCGGGATCAAATTGACGAGCACATAACATCGCTAAGTTGTGAATTCGTATGGTACGAACGCCAGAGAAAAACTCAGGATGCACCTTAATCAGAGTCCCTGCAATGGCGATTAGCTCATGACAAATCACCAGACCAATCGGCGAGGATGACACACTTCTCAACATATCGAGAATCACGTCCTGATGCAACGGAGTGCTGATATCGATCTCGGTTTCAGGGGTTTCACCAATAACCAGCAAACGCTGACGAACCGTGATATCGGCAATATAGGTAGCGAGATCCGTTGAAGGCTTTAAAATCAAGGAATACAGTTGTCGAGCACTGTGCCAGTTCTCAGAAAGTAAGGCTTGCAGATACACACTGTTCAACACCTTATAGGCGGTGACGGCCGGAGTTGAATTGGGGATGGTGTTCATTAATGCGCGACGACTGCCTAGCTCGATCAAGCAGTCGATGGCTTCGTGAATGTCTGGCTGTGCGGTGAAGCGACTCAGTAAGGTGTTCGTTTCTGCTGTTTTGATCGATTGCGGATCATAAGCTTTTGGCTTAGCGGATAATGGCCAAGGAGTGTCGTGAATGGGCAGTTTTGCACCTAGCTGGTTATGGTCCACAGCATTGATCATGATGGTGCGACGGTTACCCGATTTGAATGCATTTTTAGCCGATTGCGGAATAACACGAAATTCTTCGTGTTCGCGTTTCTGTAACAAGCGAATGAATTCAAATAATTCATCACTGCCTTTCATGTCACTGATGGCTTCGTCAATCAGTATGCTAAAAACCGCATTGGCTTGGTAATACCAATGGTCAGCAATGTTTTTTAATTCGTTACGAATATGAGCTTGGAACAACGCTGGATCGATTTTTCGATAATCTTTGTCTTCGTTCTGAATCCAGGACAAACACAAATAGCTTTCATTGTTGATACTGAATGCTTGCGACGTTGCTAAGCTGTTTAATGCGCGGTTTGGCCGTCCGGTTAAGCCTAACGTTTCTGAGGCACCTAAATGTCGATAAGTAGCCACTAACTGCTCGGCGCTGATGGCTTTAATAGGCAGAATATCATCGAGCGTTTGGCATAGGCAGCCAGCATCAAGCAGTTTCTGTTTCACTTTGTCGTTTTGTGCCAAGATAACCATGGAAGTAGTGGCCTTGTTTGGCTTGTACTGGACACGATGTAAGCCTAGTGGGTCAAGATCATCTGTTTTAATGAGTTCTTCATCGAGCATTTTCCCCACTAAAAAGAGACTCTGTGCCCACACTAAAGGGAGGTTATCATTGGGTACACGTTTTTGTGAACCTGGTTTTTCCTTTTCAGCCAGAATACTTTCTTGTGGTACATAATAGAGTTCAGGGAGCAACATTTGCCCATCTTTTTCGACCATCAAGGATTCGAGTTTGTGGCGATAAAAGTTGGCGCTTTCCCAATCACGAGCAAATAAACGATCGATATAAAGGTAAGTGAAAAACAATGGCCATTCGGACTCAATGTGTTCGAAATTAATCAGTTCGTTGTATTCATAGTATATTCGACTTTGATCTTCTAATTCCGATTGATGCCCATCTAATAAGAAGCGTTTACAGCCATATTCTCCGCCCAGTTTATTGATGATTTCTTTGCGAGTGCGCCTGACAAGTTTTTCATCGTTAACGGCAAACGCAGGAAAACCTATGATACTTAGGATTGCGCTGTCGACTTCTTTAGAACGTGATTCTTTAGGTAGTAGGGATTGCAATACAGAGCCTGCGCGGGCAACCGCATCGGCAAAAGAGTGCACCACCGCCCATTCAGGACCGTCCTCACCAAATAGATTTAGCCCATCCATGGCTTCCATGGCCGCCTTTGCCATGCCCACTGAGCTGGCATTAATTTCAGCTTTGCCATTATTGACCTTATTGCCGCGTTCCCAAATCCCGTAATCGGGTGTGCGATAGGTGCGTGAAATATAGTAAATGAGATTTTGGATGAAATTAAATTCGTCGCGAGAAAAGATTAACTTACTGCCGGCTTTGGTCATTTGCGCCAGCATTAATAAATAAAAGCTGGTGGCATCAATTTGCAAATGTCCCCAAGCATCATCCGCCACGGCTTCTAAGCCTGTTTTAGTGTCGTATTTCGCGTGCAAGGCGTCTTTAGGATCTAGGCTGTGCTTAAAGGCTTCCACTTTGTGGGATTGACGCATCATGGCGAAAAGTAGACCGCGCATCATTTTTATACAGGCAAATTCAAGCTCGTTAGCACGTTTTTGCGGGTTAGAAGCGCGCTTGTACGCTAAATGTAATGCCCATACCGCCTGAATGCTGTAGACGTTATCGCGTACCCAGGCGTCGGTATAATTACCGTGATTGTTAATGCTCGTGCTGGCAGGGAAGAGTCCAGTAACTGGGTGCTGACGGGATAAAATTACCGCTTGAATATGTTGATAAAGGGAATCTAGCTTATCTTGTGTATCAGACGCCATGTTTGATCCTTTGTGTTCGAGACTTGTTGCTTAATGTTTACCTTGGTTTTGATTTACCTGTAAAACCACTATACCCAAACATAATGGGACTCACCAATAAGTTAAAGTAGTAAAGGCTCTTCTTTTTCACTTAATTTTTGAAAATACGCTTTTTTGCATAAAATCAGACGCCTATGCACAAAATCAGAGCATGTATTAACGATTAAGTTTAGTTTAAGAGCGTTTTTCGCTGTTATTTGATAAACAGATACACGGCTGGATTGGCTTTTTGAAAACCTAAAAATCGTGCTTTTGCCTTTGCATGATTTTTAGGCTAACGGGTTAAAGAGCGGAGAAAACTAAGTGCTAAACTGATGAACTAATTGACGCAGTCTACTCGCACATTCTTGCAGATTGTTGACCGAGGTCTGAATGTCAGTAGAGTTATGATTGGTTTCTTCACACACATTGGCAATGCTTTCTAGCGTCTGATGAACCATTTGAGAAGACGAGTATTGACGATCCGCCGCTTGGCTAATGTTACTGTTTAACTTGGAAATCGATAACACACCATTGGCGATTTCTGTAAAGGCTTGACCAGCTTGGGAGGTTTGCTCCGCGCCTTGGTTTGCAGTATTGCGAGCGGATTCCATGACTTCTACAGTGGTCAGTGTTTGTTGGGTTAATTGATCAATCAGTCCGCCTATCTCCGTTGCCGCCAGTTGTGAACGCTGAGCAAGGTGACGAACTTCGTCGGCGACGACAGCGAATCCTCTGCCTTGCTCGCCAGCACGTGCCGCCTCGATAGCGGCATTGAGGGCAAGTAGGTTGGTTTGATCGGCCACTTCTGCAATGATGCCTAAACGTTCGTTGATATGCGTCACGTCTTCACGCAGTTTTTGAATTTGCTGAGCGGCATCGCCGACTTCAATAGAAAGCTGCTGAATATCTTGGTTGGCTTTATTCATCACACCAAGACCTTGTTTGGAGTGCTGTCCAAGCTCTTGCGTGGTGGTGTTTGCTCGTTCTGCAATGGCCAGTGTGTCTTCCACAGACGTCATGACACTCTGCATAAGTTCAGCGGCTTTGCTAGTGTTGGATAGTTGTTTTGATACGCCTTGGGCTGTTTTATTGGTGGACTTATTTGTTTGTCCTACGATGCTATCTAGCGTTTCGCTGGAATGACTAACGTTACGGACAATCGATTGAAAGTCATTCATCATGCTGTTAAAGGCACGAGCCATTTCTCCCATTTCATCTAAGCCGCTAAATTCAACTCGTTGTGTAAGATCACCTGAATGTTGTACCGATGTCATGGTTTTACACAGGGTGGTTACGCGACTGGTGACAAGATGGATAATATAAAGGGCGGTTCCGCCCACTAATACAGTCAAGACGCTGACTAGAATGGCATAATCCACCAGGGCGCTCAGAAAAAAACGTATTACCGCGTTCATGGACGCTGTGGCAATAATGGTGATATTCCATGGGGTAAAGGTGGCGGCGCTGGCAATCATTCTATGGGCAATGCCATCGTTGCCTTGATACTCAAACTCGATGGATTGATATGGTTTTTTGCTCGCTAAGGACGCTGTATTGAGTGTTTCGCTAAGCGATGAGGGGATGTTGCTACCTTTGTAAGTGATCGGTGCGTTCATCAAGGTACGATTGTTATTATCGATGATCCACAGCTCTTGTTGATCGCCATAGGTTAAACTTGATAGTAGAGTAATGCCTTGCTGCTTTGCTTGCTCGGTCGTAAGCTCACCTGACTGTTGTTTTTGATAAATCGAGGTGAGTGTTGTGTTGGCTATGTCTAAAATATCTTGCGTGCGATCTTTTCGAGCATCAACATGGCTATTAAACAGAGAGGTCAAGGATACGAGAATAAGTGCCGTGGTTCCCATAGACATCAGACCTATAATGGCCCACAACTTATAACGAATCTTTATATCATTGATGCGATCCAGCATGTCGCCTCCGTTTAGATGTTTGGCATTATTGTTGGAATTCATATTAATCAATCAAATCAGTCGTTATTGCTATTGTTGTAAAAAAATTGAATTGATTGTTTTCATTGTGTAAAAGTTCAGCACTATTCCTAGAGTAAATGTTTTTCTAGACCTTGCCTAGTGTATAAAAATGAGCTGAGTCATTGTTTTTGAATTTAGGTGTTTAATTTTTCCAATAAAATAGGTAAGAGACGCGTTGTTGGATTATTTTTTTATACTGATCGTTGCTTTTTTATCCGCGACTATCTTGCCTTTGGGATCCGAAGGTCTGTTACTCTATTATGCTAACGATACGTCGCTATCGATATTTTTTTTGTGGTTTTGGGCCAGTTTAGGTAATACATTAGGGGGCGCGACAAATTGGTGGTTGGGGCATTATTTGGTTCGATATGAGCACAAAAAATGGTTTCCAGTAAGCCCTAAGGCTCGACAGAAAGCGGAATATTTTTTTAATCGGTATGGTGTGTGGAGTCTGTTACTTACTTGGCTTCCTGTCGTTGGTGACGGGATTGCTTTAGTATCAGGCGTGTTGCGAACCCCTTTTCGGTATTTTTTACCTTTAGTTTTAGTTGGCAAAGCAGCACGTTATGCCTTAATTTTGTGGGGGCAACATTTACTACTGACTTTATAGAAGGGCTAGAAACTAGCCAATACACGAATGAGTTCTTTGGTGTCACCATGAGACAAAGAGATCGCTTCGTACTTTAGTCGGAATAATAAGTGAATACTCTCAATGACGTACATGGAGATGAGAATAATGGAAATATCCAAAAAGCTGGTCGTTATTATGGCTGGATTATCACTAGGCGCTTGTTCATCTGTGGACGAAAAAAATACCTTTATGACCTATACGGACCTGCAAGATAAAGTTCGTATGCATGAAGAGCAATGGCAGACTGTGCAGCCAAAGTTGGATCGTATTGATGAATTGGAAGCGGAAATTGTGGCGCTTAAACAAGGTAAACCTCTCTCATCAAGGGCGACTGCTCGATCAAATAATATCGACAGTAACGGCTTGATGGCCGATGAGAACTTTATGGGTGAAAGTGTTTCCGCTATCAATGTCGCACCAGCAATAGTCCCTGCACCTTTAATTGATTCGACTGAATCAGAGGAGAGTATGATGGCTCAAGAGGCTACGCCACTTGCCTCTGCTAGGTCGAATGCCGATGAACAGTATGGTGTTCAAGTCGCTTCTTATGGCAATTCTGATGAAGCGGCTCGTGGTTGGCGAGTACTGCTAGAATCGTACCCAACGTCTTTCGATGGTTTGGTGCCATTAGTTAATCAAAAAAACGTCAATGGTCGCACTATGTATCAACTAAAAGTCGGGCCCTTTGTGAATAAATCTTATAGTGCCGATTTTTGTAGAATGCTGAAGGAAAGAGGCAGAGATTGCCTGCTGACACAATACAATGGTGAGGCTATTCCCAATACTTAAATAGCAGGAGATACGGAAAGATTCTGTGTTCTATCTGTTCTTGTGTTGCCCAGTTCTGATGGCCAGTACGCTGGTCGTCATGCTTCATTAAACACGATTAGGTATGAAGTGATGAACTGAGACTTTAGGCATGAAAAAGGCGCGTCTTGTTGCTGTTGATCAGAACATGAGACGCGCCTTTTTTGTGTGGCTTGATGTGGTGTTGACCCTTATTACATTAAGGGAAAACTGAGATCGAATACCTTACCTTGGCCATTTTCTACTGTGATCTCACTCTTATATTTGGCGTTCTTTAATCGAATGAGACCTTGTTGTGCCAAACCATCAACAAACAGTAAAGCTTGCTGTTTCACTTCTGGTGCGTTTAATGGCGCACGCATTTGACTGGCGATGAATCGTTCAGCAAGTTTGGTTACAAGGTTCTGATCCGCTTCGATCTCTGCCTTTACTATGGTGTTATAAAACCAAAACTCTGGCGTAACCAGTGTTTCCACTGAGGGTGTGCTGATGTCAGCTAATCGACTCGTTAGCGTTGCATTAAAGCTGCCCTCAGGAAATGAGCCGCTGAATTTGGGTATGTTGAACTCTGGTTTTGCTGCTAATACCTCACCAAGATTGTCTTGCATGAAAATAAGCAATGTTTCGTACATATCCTCAAAACTAGCGTTGTTCGTTGAGAAATTATCAGAGAAGTTTTTATAGTCAATAAAGAACTGGTTATCGAGATTATCCAGCTCAGTGACTAAAATAAGATCGTTGGCTTTAAAGTTATCAGAAGTAATCTCGTTAATGAGGTAGCTGACTTCCATATGGCCAAGCTGGGTTTCTTGATTTAAATTAGACCCCATTTCGATATTTAGCCCAGAGAGTTGGGTGTTAGCACCTATATTCAGTCTCTCTAAACTAAAATCAGTTGTGCTGTCGTAAAAACCACCTTGCATAATGGTGTCTAAGCTGGCATTAAGTTCTACTGATACATTAAAACCTTCGGCCTTTAATGGTGAATAGGTATCGTCCACATTAATGCTTTCTAGATTTCCTTCATAGCTAAATGCTGTACTGGTCAGCTCGCCCTTTCCGCTGTAACCACTAAAGTGAAAGGTATCTTCTAAATTGCTGAAGGCGGGAATGTTATCCGCAACTTTTATGTTACCCATAACGCTGCCGAAGACAGACAATTGATATAGCGGGGTGCTCTCATCCCAATTCAAAATGCTTCTTTGTTCATTGCCATCAATCTTGATAGTGGTTGTATAAAGGCCAAACAGTCCTTGGTTTGAAAATAACAACGGGCCATAATGCGTATCGAGTACAAGCTCAATGTCAATATTTTGCTCTTGCAGTGATGGGTCCATTTGAGCCGTGTTCAAAGTGAACAAGACTTTATTTTCAGAGCCAAACCAAGCGGAATCTGTGGAAATAATTTTGGCAGAATAACCAGGCGTTTTATTAATGTTGTCAATCAGCTCAACGACTTTCTCTTGATGTCTCGGCGCAATAAACTTAGGGGCAATTAGACAAGCAGCGACAAGTATGAAAACCAGTACAGCAAGGGTCTTTTTCACTAGAAGTTCCTTTTCATTGAATGGATTTTAGGAGCGCGTATATTACAGGCTAAGCGCTGTGAAATAAAGGTTACATTGCCATCGTTAATTCGTATTCTTTACCTAATAATCTCATTATTTTATAAAGGCTTAGTATCAGATGATTTTTGAAGAGTATGCAAAGATAGTAAAAAGCTTTCAATACGAAGCTTCCTTGTCATTGACGGAGACTTTTGATGCTGTTTGCGCAGCACAGGATGCTCTTATTGCCAAGATTCTTGGAAAAGGGGCAACGATTGCGGGTTGGAAAGTGGTCGATAAGGAGGGGGTGATTATTCTATCTCCTATTTTTGACTTTCAAGTATTCGCGAACCTTGGTGAAACACTTTCCTGCCAAGCCTTGCGTGGCACCGAGTTGGAAATTTGTTTTCAATTTTTCGTACCAAGTAAGATTGACGACATGCATTTGTCAGTGGCTAAGCTCGTGCCTTTTGCGGCGGTTGAATTGATTCGTGCTGAGATTCACCCAACTAATCATTCGGCATGCGATTTTTACTTTAATTATGGTGTGTTCGTGTCCTCGAAACCAGTATCTGGTGAACTGATTTTTGAAGGAGGTGATCAGGGATATGCCTTTTCTGCGGATGTTGAGCAACTTGTTGAGGCAAAGAAAGAGGTTCTCAAAAAAGGAGCGCTTCAGTGTATACAGCGTGGCTATGGCAATAAAGACTATTTTTTTATTACCGGTACCTTAAATGGGTTAGTGCCAGCGGCTGAGTCTTTAGGAGAAAATCGCGTGGTAAACCAAGGCGAAGTGCTAGTGCAGTTTAGTCTAGTGCCATAAAGGCGAGTATGTTAGTTGAAAAACGGGAAGATTAGCGTACCAATCTTCCCGTTTTTTTATATCAACGTGCGGTTTTGCTATTGATGCTCAATGCCATGGCTTCGGCGATTTTAATGCCGTCGATGGCCGCTGACATGATACCGCCCGCGTAGCCGGCGCCTTCACCAGCTGGGTATAAGCCTTTGGTGTTGATGCTTTCTAGGCTATCGTTATCACGTTTGATATTGATCGGAGCCGATGTGCGTGTTTCTACACCCGTTAATAGCGCATCATCAAAAGCAAAGCCTTTTATCTTTCTATTAAAAGCGGGAATGGCTTCACGGATGGCCTCGATACAAAAATCGGGCAAGGCATCGGCAAGGTTGGTGAGTCTAATACCAGGCTTGAAAGATGGCTCCACTGTACCGAGCTTTTCAGGTGTTTCATTACGCAAAAAGGCACCGACCGTTTGCGCTGGTGCGTCGTAGTTACTGCCGCCCAACTCATAGGCAAGACTTTCTAGTTTGCGTTGGAATTCGATGCCAGCGAGTGGTCCACCAGGATAATCGGACGGATCAATACCTACCACGATGGCACTGTTGGCGTTACGCTCATTACGAGAATATTGACTCATACCATTGGTCACCACACGGTGTTCTTCCGATGTGGCGGCCACCACGGTACCACCCGGGCACATACAGAAGCTGTAAACCGAACGACCATTTTTACAATGGTGAACCAGTTTGTAATCGGCGGCCCCTAAAATTTCGTTACCGGCATTTGGGCCAAAGCGCGCTTTGTCGATAGCGGATTGTTCGTGTTCGATACGGAAGCCAACCGAGAAAGGTTTGGCTTCGATATAGACGCCTTTGTTGTGTAGCATCTCGAAGGTGTCACGAGCACTATGGCCAATGGCGATAGCAATGTGTTTTGAATACAGTTTTTCACCGTCAGCCAGTGTCACTCCTGTTATTTGCCCGTCTTCAATGTGTAGATCGTCGACACGGCAGCTAAAACGAATTTCGCCACCTAACTCAATAATTTGCGCGCGCATTTTTTCGACCATGGCGACCAGTTTAAAGGTACCAATGTGCGGCTTACTGACGTATAAGATTTCATCTGGTGCGCCCGCTGCAACAAATTCGTTGAGTACTTTGCGGCTGTATTGTTTTGGGTCTTTCACTTGGCTGTAGAGCTTACCATCAGAAAAAGTCCCCGCACCGCCTTCACCAAATTGCACATTAGACTCGGTGTTGAGGATTTTTTTGCGCCAGAAACCAAAGGTATCCTTGGTGCGTTCACGTACTTCTTTACCGCGTTCAAGTACGATGGGCTTGTAACCCATCTGAGCCAAAACCAAAGCCGCTAATAAACCACAAGGACCAAAGCCAATCACGATAGGGCGCTCAGTTAAGTTTGCAGGAGCTTGTGCCACAGGGTGATAGTTAAGATCTGGCGCGACTTTTACTTGTTGGTGATCGGCAAATTGGCTTAAAAGTGCTTGGTCACAGGTGGTTTCAACATCGATAGTGTAGATAAGAAAAATATTGCTTTTCTTTCTGGCATCGTAACCACGGCGAAAGATAGTAAAGCGAACGAGTTTCTCGGCTGGAATGTCCAGCAAGGACAAAATGGCGTTTTCTATCGCGTTGGTGTCGTGATCAAGAGGAAGTTGGATATTGGACAGTCGTATCATAGGAATCAATTGTATAAATGCTGGGTAAATGGCTAATGGCGGAGATAATACGATATTTCCGCCCAAAAAGCTGTTCTCAAATGACAGAAGTGACCTTCTAAATGTGGCCGCCTCTGTCAAAACGTTTTATGTGGAAACTAAGCATTAGCTTAAAACATACCCAAAGCGTACCACCAAAGAAAGTTCAACGGCAGCAGCACCATGCTTGTCAGTACAAAGGTAGCCAAACAAACTTTGGTGACCGCACTGATGGATAAATTTCCCAAAGCGATGGCCGTAATCAGTGGCGGTGCTTGATAAGGCAGCAAGACGTTAGAAAAGGCCAACACCTGCGTCATCAGCACGGCATGATTAGACAGCCCTGTTATGTTGGCAAGATGTTCCGCCATTGGCGTCATAATAGCAGGCACACCGGCTAAGTTAGTGACCACCGCCACGCACGTTGAAATAAAGGTCAGCAAGCTTAGATTTAATAAGGGGGCATTGGCTGAGAAAGGAATCACGTCAGTTAAATAGTTAACTAATATATTGCCCAGTCCCGAGTAAGCAATGATCGCGCTTAGCCCTATAATACCAGCGGCAAACAACAGTGTGCCGTATTGAATGTCTTTATCTATGCTGTTTTTTGCCATTAAGCCAAGGCTTGGCCACAGGCAAACTAGTGCGGCAATAAGGCCAATCCAGCCCGCAGAAATATGGTGCAGGGAATCCGTAAACCAAAACGCAAAACACGTACATAGCACAATTAAGAGGCGTGTTTCTATTTTGGTTATGGCCGATTTTTCGATTGTTGCTTGTACGGCTTGATTCGGGGCTTTATCAGGGAACAGCCATAAAATGACGCCGATGGTCATGATTAGCTTTCCGAATCCTAAGATGGGAAAATGCAATAATAGATATTCCCCATAAGACAAAGGTGCGTCATATAAGGCTTCTGTCATTCCCGACAACAACATGTTGGGGGCGTTGGCAGGTAAAATGGAAAAGGCGGGTAAAAATGTTCCGAATGCAGCGGCTAATAACATGCCCTTTCGGCCATTAGAATCTGAGTCGTAACCAAAATGATCTGCAAGAGAAACAATAATAGGGATTAACAATACGACCCGACTCACGCCAGATGGGATTAAAAACGCTAACCCCATAGCAAACAGCGCAATTTTAATAATCGTGCCTTGATAGCTGTTGCCAAGAATCAGCATTAGTAAGCGCGTAGCGCGTGAATTGATTCCCGTATGATTAATGGCGGCACCAAACACCATGCCACTGAATAGTAGCCAAAATGTTGACGATTGGAAGCCCGAAAATATCACCTGTGTTGGTGCCAACTGGGTGGCGGTGGCAAATGCAAACAATCCCAATGCGGGCCAATACGCGGGCACCAGAGACGTCGCCCAAAAGGCGATACAAATGAACAATAACCCAGCTGTCAGAGATTGCGCTAGCGATAGAAATTGATAGGAAATAGCGCCTATGGTCAGTGTCATCACGACAATTAAATAAAGCGGCCAAGCTGGCTTGCTTGGTTTTTTCAATGAGGGAATGGGATACGCTTCTGCAGCCTGCGAAGGATGGTTTTTATTATTCATTTGACACTCTAAGGTCACATTCCGCCTTCTAAGCAATATCAAAGAAGGCGGAATAGAGGGTTAGCGAAGGTTAACCGCAATGTCTTCGGCAAAACCCAACATGATATTAAGGTTTTGTACCGCGGCACCAGAGGCGCCTTTGCCGAGGTTGTCGAGCTTAGCAACCAAGATACCTGACTTATTACCGGGCTCGCTTAGAACAGAGAGCTCGATTTGGTTAGTGTCTTCAAGGCCATGTGGCGTCAAGAAAGGGGCTGCACTATCAACGACTAGGTTAAAGTCGTTTACGGTGACAAAGGTGTCATTGGCATATACTTCCGCCAATTTAGCCTGCAGTTGCGCCATAGTGACATCGCCTTTTAAGTTGATTGGCAAGAAAGTCAACATACCTTGGCGGAAGTTACCCACACTTGGAACGAAAATAGGCGCTTTGTCTAAGCCTGACCATTTTTTCATTTCGGCTAGGTGCTTGTGGTTGAAAGATAAGCCGTAGGCGCCAAATACCGGAGCATTGTTGGCACTTTCGTAACGGTCAATCATGGAGTTACCGCCACCGCTATAGCCGGACACTGCGTTGATTGAATAATCATAAGATGCTGATAATAAGCCGGCTTCGATCAATGGTTTTAACAGCAGAATCGCACCAGTTGGGTAGCATCCAGGGTTAGAGACAAACTGCGCGGCTTTGATGTTGTCACGTTGAGTGGCATCTAGTTCAGGCAGACCATATACCCAGCCGTCAGCGACACGATGAACTGAACTGGCGTCCAAAATACGGCAGCCTTCTTCTTTTGCCAAAATCACGCTGTCTTTCGCGGCGTCATCAGGTAGACAAAGAACCGTGACATCGGCTTCTTTCATCAAGCGACGCTTTTCTTCCACATCGCGTTTTTTGTCTGGATCGATACTGATGATTTCAATGTGTGGGTGATTGACTAGGCGGTCTTTTACTTGCAGCCCTGTGGTGCCTGTTTCGCCATCAATAAATACTTTTTTCACAGTGTGATTCCTTACTGGATGTCTTAAACCAAAACACATCAGGTCATCTTGATCGATTTCCTGTCTTTATTGTTTCTTTGGTTGGTGATTAATATTTGTTAAATAGTGTAATGCATCAAGGTGCGGCTGAATAGTTTATAGAAACGCTTAATGATCAAAAAAGCATTTTTATCCCGATTGTGTTCTGGAGTGTTTGAGGATGTATTTGTTTGTCTGTGTTGGTTCAGGTTCTGCGACAGGGTACACTTTGTCTTCTTAAATTCCTTGCGTATTGTTATGAAAAAGTCGGATAAAAAAATAGAAAATGCTATTCGTGATGCGTTAACCAACGTATGTGAAGTGGCATTGGAATCGGTTGATGGGTTTGTTTGGCTAACGCATTTAGTGAATTACAATGCGTTTCCTAATTCCCTCAAGATCATTTGTGTGTTCGAAACGGACGAGTCTTTGTCTCAAGCCATTGAAGCTAAGCAAGATGACTACCTTTGTCAGCTTATCCACCAAGAGTTAAGCGGTGTCGGCATCGCTATCAAACTCAACCAACTCCGTCAGCTGGTGAGTTTTGACAGCGAAGAGGCTTGTGAGCGTTCTCATGCGGGAAAATGGAGCGAGCGACTTGCTAAGCGGCAAAGTAGCGTGACGTTGCATTAATGTAACTTGCGTTGCTTATACCAAATAACCGAGTGTGAGTTGTTTAATCATCGGCTTGCTGTTGAATGTCTTGCATGGCTTTTTGAAGCTGCGGGTTCTTTTCTTCGAGGTATTTTTTAAGTCGAGCAATAAAGATTTTATTTTCATGGGCTGGTACGCCGATTTGATGGGCGTCGGCCACTTCTACCATGGACACCTTATCGTGTTGGTTAAAGATGTTAATCATCTGTTCTGCTTTGTGATGAGAAATGCCCAAAGCCTCAAAAGCGGAACGCCCCATACGCAAACTGCTGTCGTAATTTTCTCGAATGATGTCTCTACAGCCAGAAGCCCATAAATCGTAAACGTGATTGTTGTCAAAGGCTCTGGCAATGATATGCAGATCCGGGTAGGTTGCTTTAATATATTTGACGAGCTTGGTGACTTGTTCGGCATCATCAATGGCAATAATAAATAATGACGCCTCACTTATACCTGCGGCTTCCAATAAATCGGGTCGAGTGGCATCACCGAAGTAGTTTTTTACACCAAAATTTTGCAATGCGCGTAGGCGCTTCACGCTGAAATCAATCACGGTCGAGTGATAACCAGCGAGCCGTAAAAGATTGTCTATGGTGCTGCCCATTCGTCCAGAGCCCGCGATAATGATTTTATTATCATCGGGCATATCGTCCTGTGTCCCCGCCGTTTGGTCTGTGGCGTAACGGGGGGCAATAACGCGATCATACAGAATGAATAGCATAGGGGTGAGTAGCATAGATAACGCGACTACCAACAGCAAAATGTCAGCCACATCTTTTGAAATGACAGCGTTGCTGACAGTAAAAGACAATAAAACAAAACCAAATTCCCCCGCCTGAGCAAGACCTAGAGCAAACAGCCATTTGTTTGAACCACGAATACTGAAAATACGACCCAATATAAACAGCGTAGTGGCTTTCACCATGATCAATCCAAGCGTCAGGCCAAGGATGGATGGAAAGTGGCTGAACAAAAGTGAAAAGTTAATGCCTGCGCCAACCGTCATAAAGAACAGTCCTAGTAACAATCCTTTAAATGGTGCTATGTCACTTTCTAATTCATGTCGATAAGGCGAGTTGGCTAGCACCACGCCAGCGAGGAAGGTGCCAAGAGCCGGAGACAGCCCAACCAATGACATCAACAAAGTGGTGCCAATAACGAACATCAGCGCCGCGGCAATAAAGAGTTCGCGCAGTTGCGCGACAGCAATAAAACGGAAAATAGGCGTCACTAAAAAGCGACCACTCAAAATAACAATGGCAATGGCGCCTATGGTGACGAAAGCGGTTTGCCACGCCTCTAATCCTGCGACCAGAGAGACAGAGTCTGAGTGATTGCCTGTTTGTGTCACATCGGCAGAGTGACTCAGGGCTGCGATTAATTCCGGTGTGGCAAGCAACGGAATAAAAGCCAGCATGGGGATGACAACAATGTCTTGCGCTAACAATACGGCGAAAGAGGATTGGCCACCATCCGACTTCATTAAACCTTTTTCGGTTAGGGTTTGAATCACAATGGCTGTTGACGAAAGGGCGAGTACCAAACCAATGGCAAGGCTGGTGCGCCATTCTTGTTCAAGCAGCATGCCTGCCGCCATGATAAGAAGGGCGGTCAGCACAACTTGCCCACCACCTAGGCCAAATAATTTGGACCTTAACGCCCACAGTTTTTTAGGATTTAATTCAAGCCCGACCAAGAACAACATTAAGACAACACCTAATTCAGCAAAGTGCTGAATGGATACAATATTCACATCGAACAGGCTCAGTAATGGGCTGATAATAATGCCGGCTAGCAGATAACCTAGCACTGAGCCTAATCCTAAGCGTGATGCAATGGGAACCGAAATGACCCCAGCTACTAGAAAAACAAAGGTTAACAGCAGCGCGTCGGTCATCTCATCAGGTCCTAGTGTTGTTGTAAGTGAATTTTATCGGTGTGTGGCTTTGCCAATTGGCCTAAGGCATATCGCAGACGGCTTGTGCAAAGCGGTCAACGCTCTGCCAATCGGTAAATTCCATATTGGTTTTTGGGTCGGTAGGGCCTTTGGTCATCCACATAATAAAACGAATCATATTTCGATCGATAAAGCCGTATTTTGGGTAATTAAGTTTCCCCGCAAAGACGCCTTTTAAGGCTGGTTGCCAATGAAGCTGGTCGAGAAATTTGATGATATAGGGGTTGGTATCTGGCTGGCATTTCTCGGGTTTTCTGGCAACAAGGTTAACGGTGTAAAATGCGCTGGATTTGCTTTCAAGTTGGTCCTTGTGCTGGGTAATAAAATCGGCAACGATCTTTTGATGTTTGCCGTAACGAATACTGGCACCAATGACAATCTTGTCATGGCTGGCAAGCGTCTGCGCGGTGGCATCTTCCACCGCAACGAGCGTGACGGCATCGCCTTGGCTTTCGATAAAGGCTTGCATTTTTAGGCTGATCTTTTTTGTGTGACCGTCTGTAGTGGCGTAAATCAGTAAAGTATTAGACATGGTAATTCAGAAAAGCTGCCTCGTTTGGTTTGGCGTAAAAAATAAATAGTGAGCGGGTTGTTATAAACACTCAAGAGCGTGCTGTAAAGGGCGCGAACTTTTTATTCTAAGGCGCATAAAAAAAGCGGCTCATATTGAATGGCCGCTTTCTGTTTTGCAAATCGTATTTTATTCCGCAGAGCTGTGTTTTCGAGCGCGTATGTCAGATTGTGCACTACGATAAAACTTTTCCTGAGGCTTAGACTTGGTTACTTGATCATCGTCGCTGTCTTCGCTGCGCAACAGTAAAAAGTCCGCAACGCGGTGGGCGTCTAAGCGGTTGGCTTTAACGGCGGCTTTAATGGCGCAACCTGGCTCACCTTCGTGTTGACAGTCACTGAATCGACATTGCTTTTCAAGTGCAATGATATCGGCGAAATTGGCAATCGCACTGCTATCGAACTGCGCAAGCTGTAATTCACGCATGCCCTTCGTATCGAGCAAAATCGCGCCAGATGGCATGATTTTTAATGCTCCTGATTGGCCGATATTTCTTTGTGCTTTACCGCTTTCCGAGGATTGCATCAAAGTATTAATCAAGGCCGACTTTCCAGAGCCTGCCGCACCAAGTAGGGCAATGGTTTTGCCTTTTTTAAGGAAAGGCGACAAACAGCGTAGGCTGTTCGCATCGAGAGCGTTAACCGTTTCAACGATGAGCAACGGATCCAATTTTTCGACCTGAGCGCGTTTTTCTGCTGTGTCTTCACAAACATCGGATTTTGTGAGCACGACAACCGCATCCGCTTGGGCTTCATGGGTGATTTCCAAATAGCGTTTAATCAGTGCCAGATTGAAATCTTGATTCAGTGCGCAAATTAAAAACACCGTATCGATATTTGAGGCAATGCCTTCGAATACAGAGCTTGGCTCCAAAAGGCGCAAGAAATGATGTTCTGTATCAGTGACAATCCAGTCTCCCACAGTCATGCTGGGCATATCTGGATGGCTCTCCAAGGTGAATAAGCCAAACTCACTAACAATCTCGTATTGACTGCCTTGCTGAGAACAGATGCGTGCAATGCGATTCGATTCTAAATCATCCAATGATAACTGTTGTTGAAAGTAAGCTTGCCAGCCTAACTCCAATAAAGTAAACGTGGAATCCATTAATATTACCCCAAGCGAAATACGCCATCGTAAATAAGAAGCAATGTGCTTCAATTAGTACAACCGAACATAAATGCATTTTATGTTCTAGCCAGAAAATTACACTAACGTGTTATGAACCATTTATACACTGTGCTAATTTATGAGATTAGCACAGTGTGAGAGCTCTACAAACAGAAATATCGTTGTCATGAAAAAGCATTATGATGATTGTTTTTATGTTGGAATATTCTCATAAAATCGATAACAAAATATTACTTTTTAAGACCATTTAAGTACGCAATAAGCCATTATACGGATTGCTTTTTAGGCACTTGTTGAGTAATACAGTGAATGTTTCCACCGCCGAGTAATATGTTTCTCGCTGGTACACCGATCACTTGGTGGTTGGGAAACGCATTCTGTAGAATCTGTTTGGCTTGCTCATCCGTTTTTTCATCAAGTAACGGAAACACAATGCCATTGTTACAAATTAAAAAGTTTGCATAAGAGGCGGCGAGGCGTTCTCCCACTTGGCGGTTCATGTAAGGGCTTTCTGTAAGATTTTCGGCTTCGTCTGCTGAGACAAAAAGCGGACCTGGCAGAGGCAGTTTGATAATTTCTAACTGACGTCCTTTGGCATCTCGCGTTTGGTTCAGTAGGTTGAATGCCGCTTTGCTGATAGCGTACTGTGGATCATTTGGGTCTTCACAATCGGTAAGAGCAATAACGCCAGGACGTATAACGTGCATGATATTATCCACATGCCCATTGGTTTCATCATTGTATAGCCCGTCTTTTAACCAAATGATTTTATCGACATTTAAATATACTTTTAGCAAGTCTTCGATATCGGCTTTGCTTAAATGCGGGTTACGGCTTGGATGAAGCAAACATTCTTCTGTGGTGTATAGCGTGCCTTCGCCATCCACGTGAATAGAACCACCTTCTAAAATGAAAGGCGCCTGATAAACATGGTCACCTGTGATCGCCGCCATTTTTTCTGCAACGGCGTTGTCTTGTTCCCAAGAGTCGTACAAGCCGTCTAACTCGCCTCCCCACGCGTTAAACTGCCAGCTGTTCGCGCGGCGCTCACCGAGATTGTTCACAACATAGGTTGCACCAATGTCACGCATCCAGCAGTCATCGGAAGGAATCTCAATCAGCGTAATGTGTGCAGGTAAAGCTGCACGGGCTTGTTCAAAATGCGCCTTGTCGACAATAAAGGTCACAGGGGTGAATTGGGCGATAGCGCAAGCGACAGCAATAAATTCCTGTTGGGCGTATTTGCCTTGTTCGCGCCAATTATCTTCGCGAGTAGGCCAAGCCATCCAGACTTGTTCTTGTGGTTCGTGTTCTGCAGGCATGCGAAAACCATCAAGTTTAGGAGAGGTATACAATGTGGTGTTCATAAGCTGTCCTTAATCGTGCTTTATATCAAGCAAGGGCGTTGTGCCAATTCATTGAAAGATGCGCCAATTCTATGGGAGATGGGCAAACATTCAAGGGGATTTTTGTCTATTTCAGTATAAGGCTTGTATTCGGCATGGTATGGCTGTGTAGGGGGGATCGCCACATTGTTTGCGTCTTTACAATTACTCGACGGAAATTGTTACCGAGGCGTTTTGTAAAAACTACTTGATAACAGTATAAAAATAAAAAAAGACAATGGCTTGTTTTCTATAAAATCATTAATAATCAATTGGTTATGTGTTTTTTTAAAAGTTGGCACGGGCTTCGCAATAGCTTAATGGAAATCAATCACCAAGTGCAGAAATGTGTTTCTGTGTTGGTGTTATTGAGTTGATTATTTGGAAGCATGGTCATCAGACTTTTATTGCTTTCTGTATTTTAAAGACTAAATGGAGGTTACCATTATGAATATGAAACGCACTCTACTAAACACGGCCTTGGTTCTTGTTACAGCGGCTACGTTAGCTGCATGTGGTCAAGACGCTGAAGAAAACAAAGTAGAAGATGCTATGTCCAATACTGGTGAAGCAATTGAGCAAACCATGGACAATGCCGGTGACGCTTTGAATAACGCTGGTAACGCTATCGAAGATACCATGACAGATTCTAGCAATGCCGTTGAAGACACGATGAACGATGCTGGCAATGCTGTTGAAGACACAATGACGGATACTGGCAACGCAATTGAAGACGCGTGTGAAGAAGCAAAAGAAGGTGTCGAAGCGAAAGACACTGATTGCTAAGTTGAGTTGAAAAAAGGCCGATATTATCGGCCTTTTTTATAGGTTTTTTTGTGAAAACTTTGATCTTGTAAAGAGTACGTTAATCAGCGAAGTGGCGCAGTATATACAACACAGTTTTTATAAAAAGTCGACGTGTTCATATTTGTCGAGCTTGTTGTAAAGCGTTTTAATGCTGATGCCAAGTTGGTTTGCGGTATCGGTTTTATTGCCATCGTTCTTTTTTAATGTTTTGAGTATGGCGATTTTTTCCATATCGTCTAAGCGCATACCGGTAGGAACGCCATAGGTTGCGTCGTGTTTTGCCTGATCATTGAAATCATGGGTAATGAGATGTTCGGGATGAATGATATCGTCAGCCAGTATGTAGGCGCGTTCAATCGCATGTTTTAGTTCTCTGACATTACCAGGCCAAGTGTATCGGCCTATTTTTTCTAGGCTTTGAGATGAAAGCTGTTTGCGTTGGCCATCTTGAGTATTGCGGTAAGCTAAAAAATGTTGCGCAAGCCCACAGGCATCTCCTTCTCTGTCTCTTAGTCTGGGCGCCATGATGGGGAACTGCGCCAAACGGAAGTACAGGTCTTCACGAAAGATTTCGTCGCGAATGGCGTCTTTTGGTGTGCGGTTGGTGGCTGAAATGATTCGAACATTGGCCATTTTGACTTGTTGAGCACCGACGGGTTTGTATTCGCCACTTTCGAGCACTCTTAGCAGTTTGACTTGTTGTTCGTAAGGCATTTCGGTGACTTCATCTAGAAATAAAGTGCCGCCTTCAGCTTGTTCGAAAACGCCTTGGTGATCTTTATGGGCGCCAGTAAAAGCGCCTTTAACATGGCCAAATAATTCGCTATCAATAAGCTCAGGACTCAGTGCTCCGCAGTTGATAGCAACAAAGGGACCTTCGGCTCGCTGACTAAAAACGTGCAGCGTATTGGCAATGAGTTCTTTGCCTGTACCACTTTCACCGACGATAAATACGTTGGCTTTGGTTGCAGCGACTTTACGAATGGTTCGATAGAGTGAATGCATGGCCGTTGAAGAGCCGACTAACAAACCGAATTGGTCTAGATAACTGGTTTGTGTGCAAATGTTCTCATGGGAACGATTCAGCTCACAAAAGACTTCCTCTAACGAAGACTGAATCAGCTTAATATTGAAAGGAGCGCGATAATGAAAACCAGCACCTTTACGCATAAGACAATCCAGTATGGGATCGGGCGTTCCACGACTGAAGAACAAAAACTCGGTTTTGTAGAGTATCGGGCTATCAACTAATGCTTTTAGAGCAATGTCATGCAGCGAATTGACTTCGATAAGTGCTACATCACATTGGGCGTTAGTGAGCTGGTCAAGCCAGTTTTCACCCTGCTGGCTAATATTAAGCTCATATTGGCGAACGCTCTTTAGCGAAAGTAGGTTTGAAGCTAATAATGGATCTTGAACATGCATAAATAGCTTTGGGGAAGACATTATTATTTACCTGAATAGACCTTAAAAAAATTATGTGGCAATACAATCATAGGGTTGACGCTTGTGATAGCGCCCCTTATGAAACTTTGCAGTAAACACGACCTTAATCATCCTTATTTGCACAAAGCTCACCCTTTTTTGAAAGGAAACAGAGAATGCTTGACGCCCCGTTTTTACCAAAAGAGCCGTACCAAAATGCGGATATCCGCATCTTGTGTGACATATTTTCAATGTGCTTTGATGGTTTCTTTGCCAATTCCGCATTATGTGGTCGTGTCGGCAATACCTTGGATAAGCACGTTTTTAAAAAAGTATCGTCTTTGTATCGTCGCTTGGCCGAACGCTTGTTGCTTAACGTAGGTGCTTTACCAGAAGACACAGGCACAATGAATCCTGAACCTGGTTACGTAGCAACCGCTTATTTGTCAGCGCTCAATGCGCCCGATAGATATGCTCCTAGTCGGATTATGTTGGTGAATTGGCAGGTAATAAAACGTATTGGTAAGTTGGTGAGAAAGCTTGAAAATAAAATATTTGCCAACACGATCGTTGACTATCTGGCCTATATTCAGATCGTATTGGACAATACAGAACACAGACGGAAAACGGCAAAACTGCTTGGCTAGACAATCCTAGCGGTAACAAAGGCCTAAAGGTTTTTATAATTCCCCTAGGCCTGTATTCAATTATTTATTATCGACAATGCGATAATCTAACTTGCCAATAATATTGCCAGTATTGTTGTGTGTGGCAACATCAAAGCTGGCACTATTTTTGGTTTTGTTAGGATTGATGATGGATATCACATCACCATTGATGATCAACTGATAGGTTTCAGAAAACGTCACTTGCAAATCTTCCGACATGGGATTTTCAAATAGAATATTGTCTTTTAAGCGAATGACTCGGCTTTCACCGCGAACCCATTGTCCAACCAGTGGTTGTGCTTTAAATGTCGCATTATCATGGGACACCGTCGCTTCAGATAAGAAGATTTGTATGGTGTCTCCACGTGCCATGGTTTTCTGGCGCTCATTAACGCGAGCATTCAGTGAGGCCAGCTCCGTGCTGGTTTTGCTGATGTAAGTTCGTAGTGCCTGAATCGCGGCCTTAAGCTCTTTTGAGTTTAATTGCTCTATCGGGCGTAAGCTCGGTTGCTCAGTGGCTTCACCGACACGACTTTTGAGTTCTGTATAATTTTTTGTCGCTACTTGCTCTTGAGCTTTAAACTGTTCAACCAAGGTGTTTTTGGGTGAGCTACCTGTTGCGCCATTTAGATTAGGCTTCTTGTTGTCATTGATTTGAGCGTTATTAGCCTGTGCAGCCGCATCAGTGTTCGCTTTTTGTCCCTGAGGGATGATCTTCTCAGCTTTTTTAGGGGGGAAGTCTTGTAAAATTGGCATCGAGCAAGCGCTAATAATAAGCGTTGCAAGTAAAAGGCCAGTACGAAATATAGACATTAAATAATCCTAGGATTAGAGACGAAAAATAAGCTACCAAGTATGCGGTATGGTGAATAGTATGTCGAGCTGAGAGCGAGAGTATTTAAGGCATGATGGTAAATACAACGGCTTAAAAGAATACTCTCAGTCTCTGAACTCTTTTAGTAAAAGAACTTGGTGTGCGTTTTCCGCTCTACACTGAATGTTGAGATTGGTTCCACAAGATGCATTCGTCAAGTGTAATGCCATGGCCACCAAATATATCCAACGCGCTGCCTATGGTTAAATCGACTTTGCCATTAGACAACTCGTGAACGCGCTTAAGATCCGCCAACGAGCGCGCTCCTCCTGCGTAGGTGACAGCCACTGGGCAACCTTGTCCGAGAAGTGTCACTAGGTCTTCGTCAATACCCGCTTGTAAACCTTCTACGTCCGCAGCATGAATGAGAAATTCGTCGCAATGATTAGCCAGTTCAATCAAGTTTGCTTGATTCACTTGCGTTGAGGTGATCGTTTGCCAGCGATCAGTGGCAATGTACCAGCCATTTTCAGTCCGGCGACAGCTCAAATCCAGTACTAAACGGTCTGTACCTGTTTCACGTTTGATTTTGTCCAATCGATCCCATGAAAACTCACCGTTTTCAAATAGGTAAGATGTGACGATAACATGTGAAGCGCCAGCCTCTAAGTAGCTTGCGGCATTGTTGTCTTTTACGCCACCACCAAATTGTAAACCGTTAGGATAAGCACGAAGTGCGCTTAACGCTTCTTCTTGGTTGCCTTTTCCTAAAGCAATAACATGACCACCGACAAGACCATGTTCGCGATACATCAATGCATAATGTTCCGCATTATATTCACTGATAAAGTTCTCTGTGGCGCCTTTGTCATTTAGACTTCCACCGACAATTTGCTTAACCTTGCCTTGGTGCAGATCGATACAAGGACGGAACTGGGTCACAAAAAAACTCCTACTATTGTTAGTTTGAATAAAAAAGCGTTTCAAATAAAAAATGATTGTAACCGATAATTTATCGATAAACGATGCGTCAAAGCATATAGTTGCTAAGCCTGTTATAATCCTGTTCCATTCCAAAAGACAGACATATTAAGCAATCATCATGCTGCAAATAACGCTCGCCGTGGCGATCCCAGACCACGAAATTGAACTAACCGCTATCCGAGCGCAAGGCGCAGGCGGTCAAAATGTGAATAAAGTCTCTTCCGCCATTCATCTTAGGTTCAATGTTGCCCATTCTTCTTTGCCTGAATTTTATAAGGAACGTTTGTTAGCCCTTAGTGATTCGCGTTTAACTAAAGAGGGTGACATTGTGATTAAAGCGCAACAACACCGTACCCAAGAGCTGAATCGAGAGGACGCTTTGGCTCGCTTGAAAGCGCTTATTCTTGAAGCGGTTCGCGTGCAAAAAGCCCGTCGTCCCACCAAACCTACGCGTTCTTCACAGAAAAAGCGTATTGATCAGAAAAAGCAAAAAGGGCAAATCAAAAGTTTGCGGCGTAGCAATTGGGATTAAATTTTCTCTAACGTTATGAGCAATACTTATTTTTCTACAGTGTGATAGCCATGTAGTATGACGGGGTTACTTTCTTCAGCTTGTTAAAAAAGATGTGCTTGAAGCGGCTTACCACTCTTTTTGAACGTACGAACAAGAGACATAAACCATGCCAGAAAATCATGAACTGAACCCAATCATAAAAAGCCCTTGTATCCGTCAGTGCTGTCTTAATAGCGAAGACGTATGTGTGGGCTGCTATCGAACGATTAATGACATATTAATGTGGCAGGCAGCAACAAACGAGCAAAAAACCGAGATGTTGGCTAACGCCTTGCACCGCAAGAATAGAGCATTTGATGGTTCTTGAACGAAATACCTCCCCCGTTTTTATCTAAAGTCATGGTTTTTTACCTACTTATTTCTTTCACTCTCTTTATCTTGATCTAACGCAATGTTTTAAATCGAAACTGCACTCATAATCTGGCCTTATAGTAAGCCTCAAAAGGTTTGAGGCTACGGTGGGCGTTGGATAATAAGAGCACGGCAAAATGTTAAGTGTCTGCAAGCGCCTTTTTCTCAATCAAATGAATGGGTTGAAGTCATATGATTAACGAAGCTGTAGTGGAATTATCACGCTTTCAGTTTGCTTTCACAGCTCTGTACCACTATTTGTTTGTCCCTTTAACATTGGGGATGTCTTTCTTACTGGCAATCATGGAATCTGTCTATGTGATTACGGGTAAGCAAGTCTACAAAGACATGGTGAAGTTTTGGGGTAAATTGTTCGGTATTAACTTTGCATTGGGTGTCACAACCGGTTTGACGATGGAGTTCCAATTCGGAACCAACTGGTCTTACTACTCTCATTATGTTGGTGATATCTTTGGTGCTCCTTTGGCCATTGAAGGCCTCATGGCTTTCTTCCTTGAATCCACACTAGTGGGTTTGTTTTTCTTTGGTTGGGATCGCCTAAGCAAAGTAAAACACTTAATGGTGACATGGGGGGTTGCATTAGGGTCTAACTTATCCGCTTTGTGGATTTTGATCGCAAACGGTTGGATGCAAAATCCAGTTGGCTCTGAGTTCAACTACGAAACCATGCGTATGGAACTTGTGGATTTTGGCGCTTTGATTTTAAACCCAGTAGCGCAGGTTAAATTTGTTCACACTGTTTCGGCTGGTTACACCACCGGTGCCATGTTTGTCTTAGTGATTTCAAGCTACTATCTATTAAAAGGGCGTGATCTTGCTTTTGCTCGTCGTTCTTTTGCGATCGCGTCTGCGTTCGGCTTGGCGTCTATCTTGAGCGTTATTCTTCTAGGTGACGAGTCTGGTTATGAACTAGGCGAAGTTCAAAAAGTGAAGTTAGCAGCGGTTGAAGCAGAATGGGAAACCCAAGAAGCGCCAGCGGATTTCACCTTGATTGGTTTTCCGAATCAAGAACTTCAAGAAACCGAATTTGCTATCAAAATTCCTGGCTTAATGGGGTTAATTGCAACCCGTTCTCTCGACAAGGAAGTGGCTGGTATCAAAGAGCTGAAAGAGCATAACCGTCAGCGTATCATTAACGGTATCTATGCGAACCAACTGCTGGAGCAATTACGCAGTGGCTCAACAGATCCATTGGTGAAAGAAAACTTTGAAAAAGTCAAAGATGATCTAGGTTACGGTTTGTTGGTGACCGCCTTTAACGAAGACATGAACAAAGTGACTTCAGCAGAGATCGACCAAGCAGTAGAGTACTCTATTCCTCAAGTAGCGCCTTTGTTCTTCGCCTTCCGTATCATGGTGGGTTGTGGCTTCCTAATGCTGTTTGTGTTTGCTGTGGCCTTTTATCAAAACGCTCGTCGTCGTATTGGTAAAAATCCTCTGTTTCTTAAACTGATTATGCTGTGTTTACCGCTTCCTTGGATTGCGAATGAAGCTGGCTGGTTTGTGGCCGAATATGGTCGTCAGCCATGGGCGATTGGTGAAATTTTACCGGTTCATGTTGCTGTATCCAGCTTAACTGCAACGGAAATTTGGATAACGATCGCAGGCTTTGCGGTGCTGTACACCTCGTTCTTGGTTGCCGAAATGTATTTGATGATTCGTTTTGCGAAGCAGGGACCTTCTAGTTTGCATACAGGTCGCTATTCACTTGAACAAGAAACCGCTCAGCTAAAGCAAGGGGTGTAATATGGATTACGAATTATTAAAAGTCATTTGGTGGGTTTTGATTGGTGTCTTACTCATCGGCTTCTCAGTCACCGACGGTTTTGATATGGGTGTAGGAAGCTTGCTAAAAGTGATTGGTGGTACGGACTCTGAGCGCCGCATCATGATCAACTCGATTGCGCCTCACTGGGATGGCAACCAAGTTTGGTTTATCACCGCGGGTGGTGCTTTGTTTGCGGCTTGGCCGGTGGTGTACGCGACCTCATTCTCTGGTTTTTACTTTGCGATGATGTTGGTTTTGGCGGCGTTGTTCTTCCGTCCAATCGGTTTCGACTATCGCTCTAAGCTAGAAAATTCTAAATGGCGTACTAGCTGGGACTGGGGCATTGTGTTTGGTTCCGCTGTTCCGCCGATTATTTTCGGTGTGGCGTTTGGTAACTTGTTGCAAGGCGTACCGTTTCAGTTTGACCAATTTCTACGCGTGACTTACACAGGCTCTTTCTTTGGCTTGTTAAATCCATTTGCGATTCTTTGTGGTTTGGTTAGCTTAATGATGCTAATGACACAAGGCGGTGCTTGGTTACAAATGAAAACAGATGGCAATTTGCACCGTAAAGCCTGCATAGCCACCACAGTAACAGGTACGTTAGCCGCGGTTTTCTTCATTATCGCGGGCATCTGGTTGGCCTATGGTATCGATGGTTATGTGTTGACCAGTGTTATTGACGGTAATAAAGCCATGACACCTTTAATGAAAACCGCAGAAGTGCAAGCCGGTGCTTGGTTAGCCAACTACGATAAAGTGCCAGCATTAATGTTAGCGCCGATTGTGGGTATTGTAGGGATGTTAGTGGCCGCGTTGGCTGGCGTGATGAGAAAGGCAGCTTTAGCCTTCTTGAGTTCATCGCTTGGTATTGCGGGCATTATTATCACAGCGGGTGGGTCCATGTTCCCGTTCTTGATGCCGTCTTCAAGCTACCCAAGCATGAGTTTAACTTTGTGGGATGCCACATCAAGTCATAACACCATGATGATTATGTTTGTTGTTGCTTGCATCTTTGTCCCCATCGTTCTTGGTTATACATTGTGGAGTTACCTCGTAATGTATGGTCGCTTGACGAAGAAGCACATAGAAGAAAATACACACTCATTGTATTAGTCATGAGTTAGCGATAGAGCTCCATGAGCTCTATCCTTGAGTACTAAATAGAGGAATCAGTTATGTGGTATTTTGCTTGGATTTTGGGCATTTTATTAGCCTGCTCTTTCGGTATTATCAATGCCGTTTGGTTAGAGTTTAGTGGTTACGAAGGTGAAGAGGAGCAGAAGTAAGCCTTATGACGAGAGAGAAGGGAACACAAAAGGCTCGTCGACCTAGTCGAATCAAAACGCCAGAAGCGGTATTTTTAGGGCAGCTAGCGAATCAGCAGGCTTCAAAATACCGAATGGCGCAAGGTTTTGGGGTATTGTTTTCGGTGTCTTTGGTGTTGCAGGCTTGGGCGTTAGCGAATGTTTTTTCGGACATGGCGCTGCATCAGTCTGTTTCACTGTCTCTCTTAGTTGTGGGTTTATTTGCTCTACTGATCCGTGCCTTGGCTAACTTTGGCCGAGAGCGTATTTGCACCAGCGCAAGCCGTGATATTCGCTACGGCTTGCGTCGTCAATTGGTATCGCATCTGACAAATCTTGGGCCTGCGCGCTTAAGAATCGAGGAAGATGCGGCGCTGTCTACACGTGTTTACGAACAAGTTGACGCGTTAGACGATTTCTTTAGTCGCTATAAACCCCAAGTGTTTATGGTGACCTTAATTCCCTGCGTGATCCTGCTTTCTGTGGTGTCTATCTCTTGGATCACCTTTTTTGTTTTTATGCTGACGGCACCTTTGGTTATTGTTTTTATGATCTTTGTCGGCCACAAAGCGGCTCAGGCCAACCGTCGCCAATTTAATGTCTTGGCCATGTTGTCCAATCAATTCATGGATTTGAGCCAAGGGCTGGCTGAATTAAAACGTCTTAACAGAACCAAAGAAGCACGAGAGCGTTTGTCTGATAGCGCAACGGCCTACCAGAAAACCACCATGGGCGTCTTGGTGTTGGCCTTTTTATCGACCGCAACCCTAGAGCTATTTGCATCACTTTCTATTGCCATGATTGCCTTATACTTAGGGTTAGGCTTATTGGAAATCCTACCTTGGCAAACTGGTTCATCGCCGGTTACCTTAACCCAAGCCATGTTCCTTTTATTACTTGCCCCAGAATTTTATTTGCCGTTGCGCCAGCTTGGTAACGACTACCATGCCAAGCAAAAAGCCGAAGCCGCCGCGACAGATTTATTAGAGATTTTAGAGGCGCCTGCGCACGCTATTTCTTCACAAGAGCAAAACCTCCCCGTCGCAGCGAGTGACGCTAAGCTTTTAGGCCAACGGGGATCTATACGATTTGATAACCTAAGCTGGCATGATGCGGGTCGTTATCGATTGGCTCCCATCACTGCCAACATCAACGCTGGCGAACGTATCTGGTTGAGTGGTGAGTCTGGTGTTGGCAAGTCCAGTCTTTTACATCTTTTACTGGGATTTGAAGAAGATTATCAAGGCCAACTTTTGGTGAATGACAACCCCTTTCAGGAAATAAATTTAGCCGCATGGCGAGCAAAACTGGCTTGGCTACCGCAAACACCGGAATGGGTAAACGGCAGCATTCGCCGCAACTTACTGTTGGGTATTGAAACGCCCAGCGAAGAGACCTTGCAGGCGGCGTTAATTGAAAGCCAATGTGATGCCTTTATTCAGCCGCTTCCGGCGGGATTAGACACCAAGCTCACGGAATTAGGCGCCGGCTTATCAGGCGGACAAATGCAGCGTCTTTCTATCGCCAGGGCGTTGTTATCAAACGCCGACATATGGCTACTCGATGAGCCTTGCTCTGGATTGGATAAAGAGACTGCTCAGGCGGTATTAGCAACGTTAAAACGCGTATCAAAAGGCAAAACCTTGCTCATTGTTAGCCACGACACTCACCCAATACTCTGGGCCGACAAACATTGGGCTCTAACCAAAGGAGGGTTGCATGAACAACGTACCCAAGCTATCGCTTAAACGTCTTTTGCTGGCTAACCCGTGGGGTTTTATTATCCCTGTTGTGACTGGTATGGCTGCCACCTTGGCTGGTGTTGCGTTACTAGGTCTTTCTGGCTGGTTTATCTCCGCGGCGGGCTTAGCAACAGCGATGGGCGTTGGAATGGTTTTTAACTATTTAACACCTGGCGCGATTGTGCGCGGTCTGTCTATTCTTCGTACCGCAGGCCGCTATGGCGAGCAAGTGACCGCTCATAATCATCTATTTGGACTACTGCGTATTTTACGCCTTTGGGTATGGGATCAGCGCGTCGCTAAAGACGCCGCCAATTTGCACGAACAAAGCCGAGGTGATTTGTTACAACGCCTAGTGAATGACCTTGACCAGATTATTCGCTGGCCCTTGGTGGTATTTTTGCCTTGGATATACGCTTTATCTGCTTACCTAGCGGTGTCTATTTTTGCCTACTTCATCACACCTGTTTTACTATGGCCGATTGCCATCGCGGCGCTGCTACAAATTTTAGTCGTGCCTTATGTGTGTGGACGTTTTGCCAGCCATGCTGTGCATGTTGGGCTGATTTTAGGGGTTCACCGTCGTAGTCGCTTTGTGAGCTTATTTTCTGCCTTAATCACCTTGACCATTCGTGGTCATTGGAAAGATTACGCGCAACGCCTAGGCGAACTGGATGAGCGTCAGCGCCGGATGGAAATTCGTATTCAACAAGCCATCAGCCTTGGTCGTTTACTGTCTTATGGCGTAACCATCCTACTCATCGCCAGCAGCTTTTTTCTACTCAGTGAACGCAACCCAGAGACCAACCACTGGACGCTTATTGCTGGTGTACAAGGTACTTGGGTCGTGGGGTATGTTTTATCTTTATTGGCCGTGAATGAATTGGTATTGCCCCTAGTACAATCCTTCGTCGCTCAAGGTCAATCTCAAGTAGGCTTGCGCCGTTTAAACCAACTACACCAAGATGCCCAAGCTCAGCCAGAAGGCAAAATAGATCGCATTCAACAGATGGTATTCAAACACTGGCGCGGCTTTCATGCGTCCAGCGGTATGGGCAATACCGCCATCGACCTGTCTGCTAATTTGGGCGATACCCTCTGGCTTCGTGGTGCCAGTGGCTCAGGAAAATCCACCTTACTGGCAGCCATCGCTGGTGACTGTTTGTCATCAGGTGAAGCCATTATCAACAATGAAAAATGCGATCTGTACAGTAATCAGAATTATCAAGCGCAGCTAAGCTACCTGCCACAATCACCATACATCTTTCAACAAAGCATCGCGGCTAACTTATACCTAGGCAACCCCAATGCCAGCGACGAACAACTCTGGGCGGTACTCGACGCCGTCTGCCTCGCCGACTGGGTCAAAAGCCTACCGAACGGACTGGAAACCTTACTCAGCTCCCAAGGACGCAACCTATCCGGCGGACAACGCAAACGCCTCGCCTTAGCACGTCTTTTATTGCGAGAAGCCCCCGTCCTGCTGCTAGACGAACCCTTCGACGGACTCGACAAAGCCACTATCGAAAGAATTTGTCATTCACTACAGAACGACTACAAACCAGACATCTTAATCCTCGTCAGCCACGTTGGCAGTCGCATCGGCGACAACGCGAGAGTGATAGAGCTGTAGCTCTTTTTCCCTCCCCTTATGTCTTCCAAGGGGAGGGTTAGGGAGGGGTTATTCTCTTCTTTGGGTTCTATTCAAACGCTTTGCATTCCCGACCTTTTTTCCGCTCTGCTGAGCGGGTTACTTTTGTCCAGATCCACAAAAGTAACCAAAAGGTCTCTTTAAGATCTTTAATGCCTGATTTTCTTCATCGAGAAATAGCTTTTGCGACGCTCTGGGACAGTAAGGCATAGATTGGTTTTGCTGTTCGAGAGAGTTTTTCTGTTAATGACCCTGAAACTCCATAAAGTCGCGCAACTTCGTCGCGTCGAACTGACTTCACTGTAGTAAGACCAAAGCGTAGTGCATCATAAGCACAGTGTCATGTGTCGGTTGTTGTAGGTCGTGGCTTCAGCCCGACGCGGAATTCATGTTCCATGCAAACGCTTTGCATTCCCAACCTTTTTTCCGTTTTACTGAGCAGCTGAGACAAGTCATTACCGCGAAGGCGAGAATCAATCTTTTATGGGTTAGAGTAGGTCGCGGCTTCAGCTCGACGCGGAATTCATGTGCGATTGGGATAATTAGTCCCAGAAAAGAATGATCTCTTCACAAAGATGCTCGCTTGTCGTTATGTTATTTCACGTTGACCTACTATATCGGCCATTGTCATCAATTTAGCTAAGACAAACTGTCGTGTTAGATGTTAGGGCTGATCATAGTGACCGCCAATAGCGAAGACATAAATAGACTTTTCGTCGAACCGATATATTAAACGATCTTTCAGCGATATCCGCTTAGACCACAGGCCTGAGAGGTTGTGCTTTAATGGTTCCGGTTTACCTAGACCAGTAGACGGGTCATTTGATCGCAGCATTTCCTTGAGCAGTTTGCATAAGGCTTTGTGTAATCGTTTGTCTTTTTCACGCATAGTTTCATACGCTTCCCAAGTATTGCCTTCAAATACCAGTGATTTCATCCATTTGCTCGCTAGTTGGTTGATAACCGGTTCCATGAGTGTGGGTCTCAATAGAGTCGGCAATTTGTTGCATGAGACTCTTGCTTTTCAGAACGTGAATGGTTTCCTGTTCTTGCTCCCAGTCGTCTGCGCTTATTACAATAAAAGCCTCTCCGGCTCTTCGGGTTACCTTAAGCGGCTCATGCTTGTTAACCACTTGCTCTACAACGCTTTTCAGATTGTCTCGGAATTTGTTTACACTGATCGTATCCATAGCGGCACCTTAATGTACTGAATATCCGTACAAGTATACGTTAAGAAGCATAAACAAACCATTCGCCTTTGGGGGGCAAGCCATATCAAGGAATTAACATTATAGACAGCGCCATTGGCAAGAAATCAATGAACCAGATGAAAAGAGCTGAGGGATAAGGCTTGCCAATTGCGTGAAGTCGACGTAAAAAAGACATAGCGTAAAAGCTCAAGTTCAGCAAAGTTCGCCAACTAAACAGTGTCCAACTATCATCTGTTAGCATTAGTTTCGGCATTTGGGGCGGTTACTTTGATTTTTAATGAAACTATTATAACTGCTTCTCTTTTTGCTTGTTTTTCATACAGAAAAGACCAGCACGCTCTAGCCAAAGCATCACTTCACGACAGCCATATTATTCCTACTCAAAAAACACTTAAATAAGCCCGTCAACATAGAAATAGTTATATGGATATTCTTTTTTATTTGATATATTCACAAAAAATAACTTAAAGACACAGTTTGTGTCTTTATTAATTAAAAATACCTAAGGACAGAAGAAAAAACATGTCAAATTTGACGATCAAAGCGCGTGTCTACGGGCTTTCTATCATTCCCTTGTTATTAATTAGCTTTGGGATGATTTTCATCTCTTACCAACAAATTTCTAACTTAAATCAGAGCCAGCAAGAGTTGATCCACCAACGACTCTCAGAGCAAAAACGCTCCGAAATAAAGGCTTATATAGAAATTATTGATTCATCTTTGACATCACTGAAAGAAAAAAATGCAGACCTACAAATGGTAGTGGACACGCTTTCTCACATTCGTTTTGGTGATAGTGGTTATGTTTTTGGCTACGACAGCAAGGGCAATCGTTACTTCCTTGGAGACACAGGCAAGGACATAGGTGAAAACTTCTGGGACATGCAAGACACGAAGGGAAATTACCTCATCCGCAATCTCATCAGCCAAGCCAAAAATGGCGGTGGATATTCGAGCTATTATTTCCCCAGACCTGGCGAGACAATTTCGTATGAAAAGCTAAGTTATTCTATTTACGAACCTCAGTGGGATATGACTATAGGTATGGGATTCTACATCGACGATGTTGAATTGATTACTGCACAAATGGCAGACAGAGCAAAACAAAAAATGTATGAAAGTTTTATGTGGATGGCAATCATGGGGGGCAGCATCTTGATCCTTGTCTCTATTGTCACCATTTTATTCAGCCGTAGCATTATAATCCCTTTGCAACGCTTTGATCAGTCCATTGCCCGATTTGCTAATGGTGATGCTGATTTAACGGCTCGAATGGAGTCATATTCTATTCCTGAATACACTTCACTCAGTCAAAACTTCAATCGATTTGTTGAAAATTTACAAAGTATTATTCGTCAACTAAGAGTCAACAGTGATTCCATCAATAATGAAACCGGACGCATGCTTGAGCGTTCTAGTCAGGTTGATCAGTTATCGAATACACAACGAGAGGAAACCGAGCTGGTCGCTACTTCCGTAACACAAATGACCGCTACAGCACATGACATTTCTCAAAATGCCTCAAGCGCTGCATCAGCTGCCCAGTCAGCTGATGGCAAAGCAAAAGAAGCCATGTCGACTGTAGACTCCGCTGTTGATTCTGTCTCTATATTAGCTAACAAACTTGAATCAGCAAGCGCAGTTATGGACAAGCTAAAAAACAATGTCAGTAACATTTCCTCTTCTCTGGACGTAATTCAGGAAATTGCAGAGCAAACTAACCTATTAGCTCTGAATGCCGCGATCGAAGCCGCTCGAGCTGGAGAACAAGGTCGTGGGTTTGCTGTAGTAGCGGATGAAGTTCGACAGCTTGCTAGCCGAACTCAACAGAGTACAGGTAGTATTAAACAGATCATTGAGCAACTAAAAGACGCAACTCAAGCAGCCGTTCAATCTATGCTGGACAGTCGCTCGCAAAGCGAAGATACCGTACTAAAAGCGCGTCAAGCAAGTAACGCACTGATAGAAATTCTTGATTCTGTTAGTAAAATAATGGACATGAACAATCTAATAGCAACCGCCACCGAAGAACAAAGCCAGGTTGGTCAAGATATTTCAAAGCGTGTTGAACTTATTTCTGACCAAAGCTTACAGGTGGCACAAGTGTCGGATAAAAACCGTCAAGGAAGTCATGAATTAAGAGATCAAACTCTGGAGTTAAAATCTCTCGTGGATCGATTTACGGTGTAATAAAGGTTTACATGTCACCATCAAGAACCAGCCTAATTAGGTTGGTTCTTATCTCTTCAATGCTTTTGTAAAGCTGCTCACGTGACAATCAGCGCAAATTAAGGGTCAGATGAAAAATAGGGTGGGCATTTTTCGTTCCATCGATTGGTTTCGTGATAAACAAGCAACCCACTTAAAAGCCAGTCATTCCAAGAATAATTTAGGGTTAGATGAGTCCTTCAAAGCGTTAGCTGATGAACTCGTTTCCTTCCTCTCAACCCAGTCTATTTCCCACAATTCTATTGACTTTCGTTTGTTCTTTATATAGAACGTTCTTTATATAGAACGAATTTGAGAAGTATGATGAATAAACCGATTCTCGGCTCGTTGGGCCGAAATATACAAAATTTGCGTATGACAAAGGGTTTATCTTTGTCTCAGTTGGCGCAGGATGCGGGGCTGGCGAAGTCGAACTTGTCTCGGATTGAGCAGGGCGACGGTAATCCGACTTTAGAAACGATTTGGCGGTTGGCGGTGCAGCTGAATGTTCCCTTTGGGGATTTGGTTGCCAGTGTGGAATCCCCGCTAGGAGAAAACGGTGTGCAGGTTAGGCTGATTGATCAAGGCGACGACAACCCGAGGGTGGATGTGTATTGGATGTCTTGTGCGCCCAATACCATTAAGCAATCTGAGCCGCATATTGCTGGCACGACAGAAGCCATCACCTTAATCAGTGGGAAATTGCTGGCGGGTGAAAATGATGACTTGCGCTATTTAGACATTGGTAAAACGCATACGTTTGCCGCCGATGTGCCGCATCGTTATCAAACAGACGATTCATGGGCAACCTTAATGATGGTCATTACCTATGCTAAACAGGAATGTGCTAAACAGGCTTATGTTAAACAGGACGACACTAAACAGGATCTTTTATCATGAATACAACAACTCAAACTCTTGCCGGAACACCTTGGAAACAAGGGGTAAAAGATGCGATTCCACTGCTTGGCGGTTACATTCCGGTGGCGATTTCTTTTGGTCTGATTTCGATCCAGTCTGGCTTTAGTGTGTTAGAGACAATTCTTATCTCTACCTTTATTTACGCTGGCGCGTCACAGTTTTTGTTTGTTGCCATGGCCGCTTCTGGAGCGCCGCTCTGGTTAGTGGTCATCATGACCTTGTTGATCAATGCAAGGCATGTTGTTTACGGTCCAAATCTGTCTCCCTTTTTAAACCATGACAAAAAGTGGTTGCCATTGATGCACGGGTTGACGGATCAAATCTTTGCGTTGTCTCACAGCCGTTTGCCTCAGCTGCCAGAGCAAGCAAGGATAGGTTGGTACACGGGGGCAGCGGTGTTAGCTTGGTTAAGCTGGATTGCGGGTACCGCACTGGGTGCCATTGCTGGTGACGAATTGACACAACGTTGGCCATTAATCAATGATATTTTACCATTTGCACTGCCGGCTTTATTTCTCGTTTTAATCATTCCACGTTGCAATAATCGTTTGTGGTCAATGACCATTGCGTTGTCTGCGATCACCGCGGTGATTTTGAAAATGTTAGGTTACCCCAATGTCGCTATTCCATTGGCGGCTCTGTGTGGCGCGTTGTTGTTTTATGCGTTGAAAGATCAACGTATTGTAGGAGGACACTAAGCATGGACACTTCTATGTGGCTGGCGCTTGTCAGTATTGCGGTTGGCACGTATTTATTGCGTCTTTTACCCTATGTTTGGATGAAGCGAAGTCTGGCGAAAAAACAAATGGAAGGGGGGATTGGCGCCATGCCAATTTGGTTGACAATACTAGGGCCAACCATGATCGCCGCTATGTTTGGGACGTCTTTAGTGCCGATTCATTCTGATGCAGTGTCTTGGTTGGCGACTGGAGTTGGTACGCTCATTACTTTCGGTGTTTGGACACGTACTCGCTCCATGGGCTTGCCCATTTTATGTGGGGTAGTGGCATTTGGAATCATTACGTTACTTTTACCAGTATGAACCAAGATAGATTTCGCTGATAAGGAATAGAGCATTCAATGTGTGGAAGATAAAAAATAGAACGTCTTTATCATTTGCCACAAAGCACTTATCTGCATTGAACTTGGCTGGCGGTGTTGTGTGAAGCGATTCCAAAACATTTCTGCCTATAGATAGCATGTTGCTGCCACTCCCTGTACATTGGTGACTCGGTCTGTTTCTTTATTAAGATCAATATTGGCTATTTACAAAGCCTCCCAGTGTTATTTCCTGCAATGTTAGCGTTCAAATAGGAGTGCTCGATGCAAGTTAAGTTTACCGTTCAAATCGATTCCTTTAAGAAGATTAGTAAGATTCCAAATGCGTGGTCTGGTGACGAATACAAAGCGCTTCTGACGCTGATGGATTTTGATGACGATGTCGAAGCCATGGATGCAGCAGAGCTGCGCGAGATGTGCATGATGTCGCTCAATGATCAAGAGCCTGCAGGCGCTGCAAAGGTCGTATTAACGCATCTATTTCCTGAGCTATCTGCAGGGAAGGTAGACCAAATAAGTCATGATATGTTGGATGATCGCTCATGGGAAGAATACCCAGATTGCCTGTTACATGAGCGTTTTTTTAGTGCTTATGCCTTGTTGCGCGAAGCCTTTAATGGCACCTTCGCGAAGCCTACTGGGGTCGAGCTTGCGATGACAGTGACTGCGGAGCATATTGAAGATATGGCGATTTTTGATGAGTCGTTACATTCTTCCATTGTACGCTTATTGGCGAATGGGCAAGGCGATGATGCATTAATCAATCGTTTATACGAAGATCAAATTAAAGGCACACATTTCCCTGAAGCGCCGGGTTTGGTGTGGCAGCTTAAGCAAGTGGCTGGCGAAGGCACAACCCGCCAGTTTAGCTTGGTGAGTTCCTATTTCTGGATGGAGAACTTCGAGCAGGTGGAAAGTTTTGAAGCCGAATCTCATGCGGATGAAGAAGAATAGCTTAGTGGCGTGAGTTGAATTTAGTACACTAAGACAATAAAAAAGCGGATCAAGTGATTCGCTTTTTTCGTTTCCGAGGTTGGCAAACATGCAATATTTCGATTTAATTCCGATCTGTTTATGAATGAAAGCACTTAATCACGAGGCTCAAAATGACCAATTCACCGATACAAATAGTTTGTCAAAGTTGCACGACCAAAAACCGTGTACCGAAAGACAAGCTGGGCAATAAGCCTCTTTGTGGCAAGTGTAAGAACCCTGTTCTTTCTACCAGTCCTGTTAAAGGCAGTGATCAAAATTTTAGACGTTATATTACAGACAATGATTTACCCGTAGTGGTCGATTTTTGGGCGTCTTGGTGTGGGCCGTGTCAGCAATTCGCGCCTGTTTTTGAACAGGTAGCTGGTGAAATGTCGACAAAAGCGTGTTTTGTGAAGCTGGATACCGAGCATAACCAAACGACGGCAGGCGGCTTTAATATTCGCTCCATTCCGACTCTGATGATCTTTCATCATGGCAAAGAAGTGGCACGCCTATCCGGCGCTTTACCGAAAGCACAATTCCAGCAATGGTTAGCTCAGAACTTACCAGATGTTTGAGTAGGGAGATTCTTGCTTTGCATTAAGTAATCCATTGGATTACAATTTTTCTTATGCAGAATACTATTACCGAATTACCAGAATACATCAAACGGGCGGATTCTTTGCTTTCTGAATCTGAACGTAAGGCTGTAATAGATTACCTTTCTGAACACCCAAAAGCTGGAGATGTTATGGAGGGTACTGGTGGCATTCGTAAGCTTAGATGGAGTCGTGGCAATACAGGGAAGAGTGGCGGTGTTAGGGTGATTTATTATTACCACGACGAGAGAATCCCCCTTTATCTTTTAACTATGTTTGGAAAAAGTGAAAGGGCTAATTTGTCTAAAACAGATAGAAATTCTCTTGCTAAATTAGTTGGCATTCTCGTTTCAACGGCTTTGGAGAAAAATTATGATTAGCGCATTTGACAGCATTGCCCAAGGGCTTCAAGAAGCAATTGACCTAAACAATGGTAAAGAGGTTGCGGCTAAAACACACCGTTTAGAATCTGTTGATGTTGCAGAGTTACGTCGCAACCTTGGATTAACTCAGATGGAATTTGCTTCGAAATTCTGTATTAGTGTATCGACTCTACGGCATTGGGAAAGAGGCGATCGTACACCTCATGGGCCAGCATTGGCATTGCTGAATGTGGTGGCAAAAGAGCCGCAAGCTGTTATGCGAGCGCTTGCTTAACACTGCATTCTGTTTATCTATTTTTGCCTAATTATTTTGATAGTATTGTTTGAAGCTCTCGGTTTCAAACATCAGCTTTAAATCTCAAAGTACATATCTACAAACTTTTCGTATAACGCTTCTTCGGTTTCGCGTCTGTCTGGGTCGGGTTTCACACAGTCGATAGGGCAGACGGCGACGCAGGTGGGTTGGTCGTAGTGACCAACACATTCTGTGCACTTATCGGGATCGATGACATAAATCTTCTCGCCCATGGTGATGGCGTCATTAGGGCATTCCGGTTCGCACATATCGCAGTTGATGCAGCGGTCGTTGATGAATAATGCCATGTCGTCGCCTTTATGCCGTTGCGCTAGCGTGCGGTTGGCGGGTGGTTTGTCCTTCCGCTAGATTTCTTAGCAAGATGCCCATGGACGCATCGATACCTTGTGGACAAGGAAGTGACACCACGTGACCGCTGCCTTTGGCGACGTCGATAGGGCGGCCATGTTTATCGTTCAGCTCGCTTAACTGAAAGCTGATATTGCCTTTTGGGGTCATCAATTCCAAAGAGTCGCCCACACTGAAGCGGTTCTTCACTTCTATGGTGAGTGAATCGTCGTTGGTAGCGATGACTTCACCGACAAACTGTTGCTGTTCGCTAATGGAATTGCCTGTTTCGTAGTTTTGCAAATCTACATGACGATGGCGTTGTAAGAAGCCATCGGTGTAACCTCGGTTGGCAAGGTTTTCTAAGCTGCTCATCAGGCCTTTATCGAAGTGCTTGCCTGCCACGGCGTCATTAATGGCTTGGCGGTAGATTTGTGCGGTTCTGGCGCAATAATAAAATGACTTGGTGCGGCCTTCGATTTTTAATGAATGTATGCCCATTTTGACTAAGCGCTCCACGTGTTGAATAGCGCGTAAGTCTTTTGAGTTCATGATGTAGGTGCCGTGTTCGTCTTCAAACGCGGGCATGTATTCGTCTGGACGACCGCGTTCTTGCAGCAAAAAGAGCTGATCAGTGGGTTCTTGAATGTGCACAGCAGTCTTTTGGTATGGTGTAGAAGCGCCGCTGCTGGCGATGATCTGCCCCACGTCGTCTTGTGTTGCTTCATGGGCATTGTATTCCCAGCGACATGCGTTGGTGCAAGCACCTTGGTTGGGGTCGCGCTTGTTCATGTAGCCAGACAGTAAGCAACGACCAGAATAGGCCATACACAAGGCACCATGAACGAAGACTTCCAGTTCCATATCGGGTACTTTTAAACGAATTTCTTCGATCTCGTCTAAGGACAATTCACGCGATAAGATAACGCGGGAAATACCCTGTTGTTGCCAGAACTTCACTGTTGCCCAGTTGACTGCGTTGGCTTGTACAGAAAGGTGAATTTGTTGATCGGGAAAAGCGTCACGCACCAGCATAATAAGTCCAGGATCGGACATGATGAGCGCGTCTGGTTTGAGATCTATAACCGGTGCCAAGTCTTGCAAGTAGGTTTTTAATTTTGCATTGTGAGGCGCAATATTGCTGACCACATAAAGTTTTTTGCCCAGCTCATGGGCTTCATTGATGCCAATTCCCAGCTTTTCTAAATCAAATTCGTTATTGCGTACTCTTAATGAATAGCGTGGCTGTCCTGCATAAACGGCATCTGCACCGTAAGCAAAGGCATAACGCAGGTTTTTTAACGAACCCGCTGGAGAAAGTAATTCTGGCATGAAGGCTTTTTCTTGAGACATGAGTTTCACCGATCGATCAAAACGGGCGGAGTTTACCTGCGTGTTGATTGAACTCAAGCTCTGAGAAGGGCATTCGTTGGCTAAATAAGGTATGGTTGATCTAGGTCAAAAGTTGAGTAAGTGAAAGGGGGGAGATAAAGAAATCTGCCCCCTTTATAGATTGACTACGTTAGAAGTCGTAGGCGGCGGTGACGTAAACGCGACGGCGTTCGCCAACAAATGAGCCTATGGTTTCAGTGAAGCCGCTGACGGCGTATTCTTTATCGAACAAGTTTTTGATGTTCAACTGGAATTTCCAATCTTCATAGCGAGTTTGCCAAGACAAGTCGTACACTGTATAGGGTTTGACGGTTTGTCCCTGACGGTTGATTTGATCGCTAACGTAGTCCGCACCTACAGCAATAGAGGAATCTATGCTTGGGAAGTCGTAACGAGTCCAAGCGCCAAATTGATTATAGGGCGTATTGGCAAAGCGGTCGCCATCAGCATATTGAATACCATCGGTGGCTTCTTTAACGACAGTATCATTATAGGCGTAACTTACATTGGCGACCCAGCGAGGAGTGATGTCTGCCATGATATCCAGTTCTATGCCTTGGCTGCGAACCTTACCAAAGGAAACCAATAAGTTGCTGTCATTTGTGTCTTCTTGCAATATGTTTTCACGAATGATGTGGTATGCAGCAAGGTTGACATTGAGCTTGTTGTTAAACCAATAGCTGCGTACCCCCACTTCGACTTGTCGGCTTTCTTCTGGATCAAACAAACTGCCATCGGCTGATTTCTGTTGGTCTGCAGCGTCTTGTGGCACGAATCCGGTAGAGATAGAGGTGTAAGGTTTCCAGTTGTCATTGATTTTATACGTCGCACCAATGCGGCTGGAATAACCTGTGTCGTTGTAGTCTAGTTTGCCAGCGCTGGTAGTATGATCTTGATATTCTTCCTCGAAACGATCTACCCGTATGCCAGTCAATAAATCCAAACGCTCTGTTAGCTTCCATTGATCTTGAACATAAAGTCCTAGGCGATCGGTGGTGGTGATTTCATCCGTTTTTAAATGCATGGTATAGCTATTAACATCGTCTTGGCCGTAGATAGGGTCTGTTAAGCTAAGGTTAGAGACGCCGTCGGCTTTGTTTGCATAACTGTAGAGGAAACTATTTTTTTGATGAAAATAGTCGCTGCCCACAAGCACCGTATGATCACCTAATTCGGCAATTAAATTGCCAGCCAACGTAATGCCTTTACGGGTGCGGACTTGGTCACGGTACTGACGCTGAGTGGTGTCTACTGTGCCGTCACTGTCGCTGTCTATTAGCTTGCTAATTTCATGGTATTTCTGAGTTTCTGTGTTTTCGAAGTAACGAACAGACACATTACTGTCTAGCCATGAGTTGATGCTATGGTCTAGGCGTGCTTGAAAGACTTGCGCGTCCAGTTCTTGGTAGTCGGATTTCTCATTATTGTTCCATGAGGTATCGGCTAGGAAGTTGCCCTCGTCATCGGTGGGAATACCCCGTAAGCGCGCACCAGAAATGTATTGGTGAATGTCCGTGTACTGAACGGTGAGCGTGTTATTGCTGTCTATGTCCCAAGCGTAACCCAGATCAATAATCTGGTTTTCTTCTTCTACATTGTTGCGGTAAGAGTCTTGGCCGTCTGAGTAGATACCAATACGGTAACGTTGCGAGGCGTCTTCGTTGGCAGGGCCAGACGATTCAATGCTGCCGCTTAGGAAATCTTTATTTCCTGCGCTGACTTTGAGTGTGTTTTTCTGTTCGTAGGTCGGCTTTTTCGTCACATAGTTAATGACACCGCCCGGTTCACCTGCGCCATAGACGGCGCCCGATGGGCCTTTGAGAACCTGTATTTGTTCTATGGTAAACAACTGAGGAATGGAGAAGTCGCCAAAAGGGTCGCCTTTTAGGCCGTCATAGAGCACTTCGTCTTGGCTAAAACCTCGCAATGTCACTGTGGACACATTGTTTTGCGACATGCCAGAAATAGAGCGATACAAGTCGGTGATCTGTCTTGCGGCTTGGTCTTCAATGAGCGCCTCGGTTACCACTTGAACAGACTGCGGTGTTTCATCTATGGGGGTTGAGGTGCGAGTGGCTAGAGCGGCTTCATCTTCTTTGTAATGGGATAGGGCGCGGCCTTGTACTTGAAGTGTTTGCAGTTCGATGTCGGATCCTTCCTTAATTTTTGTATCCCAGTCATTGAGATAATCATCATAGGTAATGCTGCTTGAAGTTTCTGCGAAAAGCACACTGGAGAAGACAAGTACTCCACAAGCCTGCATCATCATTAAGGAGGTTTTTAGCGTCATAATGTAAACCAATAGAAGATGAAAAGGATGTGTATAGTAATTGCTATGATAGTCATTATCAAATGAGAATGAGCTTACATTACTTACGATAGGTCTATTTAGGTGTGTTTATGGATTGGATGTGGTTATGTGTTGGATGTGCTTAGGACTGCTTGCTAAATAAAGCCACCACAGGCTCAGGTTTGCTCTTGTGGTGGCCCTAGGGGATTAAGCTTTTTCAGCCGCGAGTCTGGAGGCTTTGATGTAGCCTTGCAGTGTATCTTTTAATTGCAGGCGTTGTTTTTTGAGTTTTTCTTCTTCCAAGGTGGTCGAAGGGATAATTTCTTGTTCCATTTTTTCCACTTCTTTTGTTAAGTGGTGGTATTCGTCATAGAGTTTTTTAAAGTGTGCATCGTCCATTTTTAGCTGGTGGATGTCGTCTTTGAATTCAGGAAATTCGTTCACTAAACTATGGTCTTCAATTGGCATAATTGCCTCCTATATTGATTCTATCTTGATTAAGATTAACCTAGTTGTGCTGATTTTCTCTTGATGCTGGTCAGGCTTTGTTCACTCTATAAAAATTTAACCTGTTGTTTTTTGCATCCATTTCGGCATCTGTGTTTCTTGTGCCTCACCTACTGTTATGGCCTGTTTATTTTGTTTTTCAATGGTGGGCGTAAAGTCTAGGGAAGGTTGCACTTTTGCGTGAGGTTCTTTGCCCTTTTTTGACATAAAAAAAGCCGCGTTATTGGCTATCGCGGCTTTGCTACGTGGAATGCTGGTAAGTTGAACTCTAAAAATTCAACTCTACCCTTGGTTTGCTGCTGTTGGAAAGGTCGATTTCAGGCGAGCAAAGAAAAATTCGTGATGAAGCGATACCTTCATTGACCAAATAGTCTTTTAAATGATCCGCACGTTTTTGTGCCAGCATTTTGGCCTTGTCCCTAGTGTCATCATCGATCGCGACGGGAGGCTTCTGCAAGCCCAGATCGAGATAACTGGCGATACCACAGGCCTTTAGTTGGCTGTCTTTTTTGTCTTTCATCAACGCGCTGAGCTGTTGTAAGAAAATGGTTTGAGATTCATTTAAGTTACTGTCTTGCGCTGTGAACATCAGCGGTTCTACACGAATTCTCAGTAGCTGGTCTCCGGCAAATTGAGCAATGCTGATGACGTTTGCGTAGGGCACGAAGGTTTGCATTAAGTAAGTACTCGAGGCACTAAACAGTGCTTTTCGAACCGGTAAGAGTAAGAAGTCTTGCCAACCAAATGCTGGGTTTTCGATATCACCAGACAGTGGAATATCTAAGTCAATATTGTTGTTGCTGTCTTTTAAGACGCTAACAGCAATATTGAATGGTACGGCTCCCGCCTTGACAACAGTACTGCTGTCTTGGCGACCGCCTAGATCAAACTCTCTTAATAGAATATTTGAATTGCCACTCAGTATACCGTTTTTAGATTTGAGCTTTAGATCAAGATCTAATTGTCCTGAGTCAATCTGATAACCCAAAACAGTGGCAATGTAGGACGAATAAGGCGGCAGTTCGGCTTCTTTTATGATCACTTCACTGTCTAAAGTCAGTTTGTCGGCAAGAGGCCAAATGGTTACATCACCTTGTAAGATGGTATATTTGCCGTTGCGAGCTTTCAAGGCCAGTACTGTGGCTTGATCTTTCTTTTGCGTGTTGAGGTTGCGCAAAGACAAGGTATCGATTTCTAATGTGCGCTGCAAGGCAGGCGAAATGCTGTTATCTTGCACATAAATACTGGATGATCCAGTAGTGTCATAAGCGTCTAAAATCACATAATAAGGCGCTTTGAAAGCGGGGTTTTGTTCTGCCTGTTGTGTGTTTTTAATGACATTTTTAGCGTCTTCTTCCCTAGGCGACGTGCGATTTTTCACTGACGTTTGTGGCGGTTTCTGTTGTTCGGTCTCGACAAAAACAAGGTTTTCAATGCGTTTTTGCGCATCTAATATCAGGTTTACCTTGGCGGAGTCTACAGTGATCTGCTTGATTTTAGCGCCGTCTTGAGTCGCGTTTGCCTGTTCGATTTTGATGTTGCCAATTTGGCTTAACGGCAGCAGTGCTCGATTGTCATTGGACCCAGAAATCGCTTCTGAGACAATTAAATTGGCAATGTTTAATTGCGCTAGGGAAGCGTCAAAATCTTTGTCTTGTTGGGTAAAAGTCAGACCTGTGATGTCCGCATTGCGCCAAGAGGCGAGGCGTTTTGTATCACTCAGCAAGCTATCGACTGATTCACTGGTAATATTAATATTACTGCCTTTTATGGCGGGTGGCTGCTGATTGATTTGTTCAACGTTTAGCTGTTCGGCGGTCAATGTTGCGCGACCTAGTGAAAATAGCTTCTGATTGCTTTGTGTTGCTTTTAACCCTTCGATATTAATGTTTAGCTGCGTGTTTTTGGCTGAAACAGTATCGCCATCTTTTTGTAGGGCAAGTGTGTTTGACAAGTTGAACACATCGTAATTCGCCGTGTTCCCAGCTTGTTGTACAGCGAGGTCACTGCTGCGTATTTCCGTAAATAGTGAGGCCGTTAAGATATCTTTGGTGTCCACATTAACCGCTACATTATCAAGTGACATAGCAAGTTGCTTGTTTTGCAAAGCAAGGCTATCAAGTGAAACGGCCAATATGTCTAGGTTTACTTGTGTTGAGTCGAGGTTGGCCGTGAGCCCTAATTGCTCATCTTGTTTGACGTTAAAAGGTGCATTGAGCGTTAGCTGATCAAATTGTACCTTTTGCTCTGCTTGTGTCAAAAATACGCTATTGAGCGTTAATGTAAAATCTCCAATAGCGGTTAAGCTGAGTTCATCTTGTTTTACGTCGAATGGTGTGGTCAATTTCATTGCATCAAGCTGTGCTTGTAAATCGTCTTGAGTGAATGCAAAGCCTTCGATTTGTGTATCCAGCGTCCCTGTTGTTGCTAACCCAAGTTCGCCTTGTTGTAGACTAAATGGGGTGTTTAATGAAAGCGTATCAAACTGTACTTTTTGATCTGATTGGCTGTAGGACAGTTGTTCTAGTTGCGCCTCGACATGACCTTTTGTTGCGAGTCCTGCGGTATCTTGTTTTACATCATAGGGGGTTTTTAGTGACAGGGTAGCCAGCTGTGCCATTACTTCGCCTTGAGTAAAAGCGAGCTCTTTAAGTTGTACAGCGACGTTGCCTGTGGCGGATAGCCCAGATTCACCTCGTTCGAGGTTAAAAGGTGTCTCTAATGCTAGCCTTTCAAAGGCGATTTTTTGCTCAGCTTGGGTAAAAGATGACTGCGTCGATTGCAGATTAATAGCGCCTGCTGCCATTACCTTATCAGCAGAGCTGAATTGAAAAGCCGATTGTGACAGCGCAAGAGAGGTGGATTTTGTCGTGACTTTATCCTGTGCGTTGAGAGGAAATTCAAGTTCATCAATCTGTGTGTTGATTGTGAGGTTTTTTATATCAAAAACGGGAGCGCCATTGGCTTGTGTTTGCGCGAACTGAAAACGTCCTGTTAAGTCTAGTTGTCCTTTGCCTTCATGGTAGGGTGAGGGCAAAAAATGACGCAGACTTTGAATCGGTAGGTATACCTTGGTGATATCGATGTCCGCAGTGGCTTGTTCTGGCGAGTAGTCAAATTGACTGTCTAAAGACATGGTTGCTTCGTTCAACAGGGCGGATAGAGAAACATCGCCTTTCCAACTTAACCCTTGTCCTGATAAATCATTGACCGATAAATTTTTCAAGATAAAGGTGTCTGACGTTGCCGGCAGATTTAGGTCTGGTTGGCGAGATAGATTGACTTGGCTGTTGGTAAATGAAAAAGATGGCAGTGTGATCGTCCAAGGCGTTGCTGGTTCAGACTCTTGTTCCGGCGGTTGTTGATCTTCTGGGGTAATGAATTGTGCGGTATTAATACCCGCAACGATCCAATCTTTTTCAAGTTGAGTAACGACCAAGTGTAGGTCTTCAATTTTGGCTTCAGATAAGTGGACGGTTTTAGTGAAAAGAGGCCATATTTCTACTTCAACAATAGCGCGTTTGAGCGTGAGTGTATCTTGGGTGTTATCTTGAATCACAACGTCTTTTATATCGATTTTAGGCGGGAAAAAATCGACTTTTAGTTTGCCAATCGACAGTGTTTGCCCTTGTTGTTGAATGTAAGACGTTAAATAGTGTTCCGCAACAAAAGGAGTCGCCAACCATAAACTGGTAATAAGCGCGGTTACGCCCGCAAATGGGTAGAATATAAAGTGGCGAAAGTGTCGGCGTGTCATCATCATAAAGCTTGTCAAAATACCTGTAAAAATTAGCGGGTTTTGTCGTTGTCTTCTGTACGAATTGGCATGCGCAGTAAGTAAGTCATGACACATAAACCGATTATAAGCAGCCCAATGGTTGCCCAAAAACGCGAGACAACAAACATAGAGATAGTCATACCGATCCACATGAAAAGAATAGCGCGGTTTCGTGCGCGTCGTGGAATGCCATCGGAGGACTGCCAATCATGCACAATAGGACCAAAAAATTTGTGATTGAGCAACCAAGAATGAAATCGTTTGGACGATTTAGAAAAACACCAAGCGGCTAACAATACGAATGGCGTGGTAGGAAGCAAAGGTAAAAAAATACCAATAATGCCGGATATGAGAGAGAACCATCCCAATAGCAGATACAGAATTCGCTTTCCTTGCATAGGCAGGCCCATCTTAGTGAGAAGAAAAACGGGCTTTCATGATGCTGCCCGTTTTTATTATGGCGTTATTTTCCCGAATGGAAAATAGCCTCCATGCTTTCTTCTTCTGCATTTTCGACAAGAGGCCAGCCACCAAGACGCTTTAAACGATTGACCATTTCACAGAACAGCTCAGCTGTTTTTTCGGTATCGTATTTTGCTGAATGGGCTTCTGAGTTGCTAAACGGAATAGATGCCGCTTCACAGGCTTTTGCCAATACGGTTTGTCCAAATACCAAGCCTGCTAGGCTGGCAGTGTCGAAGCTAGAAAAAGGGTGAAATGGATTACGTTTAATATCCGCACGCTCAATGGCGGCATTTAAAAAGCCATGATCAAAAGACGCATTGTGGCCAACTAATATGGCACGCTTGCAGCCAACGGACTTTAGCTCTTTACGCACTTTAGTAAACATTTGGTTGATGGCCTCGCTTTCTGGCATGTCTTGTCTGCCGGGAGCAAAGGGATCAATGCCAGTAAAGTCGAGTGCGGCTTTTTCAAGGTTGGCACCTTCAAATGGCTTGATTAAAAACTCTAAGGTTTCATGGATATACATGTCGCCATTTTCATCCATTCGTAGGATGCTGGCGGCCATTTCTAATAAAGCATCGGTTTTTTGATTAAAGCCTGCGGTCTCTACGTCGATAACAACAGGTAGGAAGCCGCGGAATCTATCTTTGATTTCATGGTTTGACAAAAGAAGGTCCTTAATTCTGCCGCTTGATCAACAGTAACGGTATACAATAGGATCGGATCATAACACATTTGATAATGCTTGAACGAGATGTCTAAATGGGAATTCCCCAACAACTTCTAATTCGCACCACATTTATGCTCACTATGGCCATGCCATTTGCGCACGCTAATGCCATTATTCATTACCAATCCGGTATTTCCGATTCTGAGTGGCTGCTTTCCGGCGATATATTTTCGTGCAGTTTAACGCATCCGGTGCCGAATTATGGTGAAGGTCACTTTATCAAAGAAGCGGGTGAGCCAATGAAATTTATTTTGCAGCCGCAAAATGAAAAATTAGGCCCCGGTCAAGTGTACATTATTTCTCAAGCACCAGATTGGTCTCCCGGAGTGAAGCCCGAGACCTTGGATATTTTGTCTTACCCAGGTTACGGTTTGACCGTTGAAGTGGGTGGTAAAGTGGCTGAAAGAATGTTGACGAGCCTAGATCGTGGGCGTCACCCTGTGGTGGCGGGAACGGCGTGGGAAAATAGCCGTGAGACTATAGAAGTGGGGTTGTCGAACATTAATTTTGCGCCAGCTTACACAGAATTTCGGCGCTGTTTGGCCAGCTTATTGCCGGTAAATTACGATCAAATTGCGAGAACGGCGGCGTTATTTCCAACCAATGGGGTGAACCTGACAGATCGGATTAAGGCGCGTTTGGATCTCGTCGCCTTGTATGTTTCTTCAGACCCTAGTGTGGAATATATTTATATTGATGGCCATACTGATTCGATTGGTTCGCGTCGAGATAACCGCGAGCTATCAAAAGAGCGTGCTGAAAGGGTGACGTCTTATCTTTTGGAGAAAGGGGTGCCTGCTGACAAAATTATTTCCCGTTATCATGGTGATCGATACCCAGCGATGACAAACAATACCGCTTCAGGTCGAGAGCGTAACCGACGCGTAACGATTCGTTTAGAAAAGATAGATGCGAATTGATTTTCCAACTTTTTACCTGTTTTGAAACTAGGTTAACGCCCCACTTTGCTGAATTTATCTGAGCAAAGAGGGGCTTTTTGCTTGCTAAGCAAGAATCGAGATCTTACACTTACAGCCCCTTTTTTAAATTATTAGCGCCGCCATGTACTGGTGTGGGAGCGCGAGCTCGTTGAGGAGAATAGAGATAATGTCTGACGTGAAGAAGGTAGTGCTTGCCTATTCTGGCGGCCTGGATACTTCCGTAATCGCGAAGTGGCTTCAAGAAGAGTATAACTGTGAAGTGGTTACCTTTACCGCTGATTTGGGTCAGGGTGAGGAAGTTGAACCAGCTCGTGCTAAAGCTCAAGCGTTGGGTATTAAGGAAATCTACATTGAAGATTTGCGCGAAGAATTCGTTCGCGACTTCGTTTTCCCTATGTTCCGTGCCAACACTATTTACGAAGGTGAATACCTATTAGGTACATCTATTGCGCGTCCTTTGATCGCGAAACGCTTGATCGAAATCGCCAATGAAACTGGCGCTGATGCGATTGCCCATGGCGCGACTGGTAAAGGTAACGACCAAGTCCGTTTCGAGCTTGGTGCATATGCTTTGAAACCTGGCGTAAAAGTGATTGCGCCTTGGCGTGAATGGGACCTAACGTCTCGTGAAACCCTAATGGCGTACTGTGAAAAACACAATATCCCAGTGGATTTCTCAACGAAGAAGAAAAAATCTCCTTATTCTATGGACGCTAACCTACTGCACATTTCTTTTGAAGGTGATCAGTTGGAAGACCCATGGACAGAGCCAGAAGACGATATGTGGCGCTGGTCCGTGTCTCCTGAAGACGCACCAAATGAAGCGACTTACATTGAAATCGGTTACGAAAAAGGCGACCCAGTGTCTATTAATGGCGAAGTCATGTCTCCTGCCACTATCTTGGAAACATTGAACAAGGTTGGCGGAGCGAATGGCATTGGTCGTGTTGACATCGTAGAAAACCGTTTCGTAGGCATGAAAGCGCGTGGTTGCTATGAAACACCTGGTGGCACCATCATGATGAAAGCACACCGTGCGATTGAGTCTATTACGTTAGACCGTGAAGCGATGCACCTAAAAGATGAGATGATGCCGCGTTATGCGAAGTTGATTTACAATGGCTTCTGGTGGTCGGAAGAGCGTCGTATGATTCAAGCTTTGATCGATACGTCACAAAAATACGTGAGCGGTACTGTGCGTCTTAAACTGTACAAGGGCAACGTAAGTGTGGTTGGTCGTCAATCAGCAAACAGCTTGTTTGACAGCAAAATTGCGACATTTGAAGACGATGCAGGTGCATACGATCAAAAAGACGCAGCGGGCTTTATTAAGCTAAATGCCTTGCGTATGCGTATTGCCGCTCAAAAAGGCCGTGGTTTTCTAGATTCTGATAAGTAATCGTTGGTTACGTTAAAAGTAGCGATTTAGAAAAATAAGCTTTCAAAAAACGCTCCGTTCTTGCAGAATTGGAGCGTTTTTTATTTTTGTACACTTGGTCAGTATTCGCTGGTGAATTGACATAGCATGTCGTTTTGCAGAATGAACAGTAGAATGAAATGTGCCGATACGTAAAGCACGCTGATCTGAAGGAAGAGAATTATGACAATTTATAACTTTGGTTCGATTAACCTCGACCACCTTTATCAGCTAGATCATTTTGTTCGCCCTGGCGAGACCATGGCGTCTAATAGCTACCAATGTTTATTGGGTGGCAAAGGAGCAAACCAATCTGTTGCGCTTGCTAAAGCGGGTGCTGATGTAAAACACGTCGGTGCGATTCACCACAGTGATCAAGCGGTTATTGATCAGCTAGAATCCCTTGGTGTGAATACAGACCTAATAAGCCGAATTGATGTGCCAACGGGTCATGCGATTATTCAGCTAACCAAAGAAGCAGAAAATTCGATCATTTTGTACCAAGGCGCGAACCATGCGCTGACGGAAGATCAGGTTGATCAAGTGTTATCCAATGCTAACGCTGGTGATTGGGTGTTATTGCAAAACGAAACGAACCTTATTGAATATATCATGCGCAAAGCGCAAGAAAATAAAGTTAAGGTCGCGTTTAATCCAGCACCAATGGACGCTGAACTCACCAAGAAAGTGCTTGATTTTGTTGACCTGTTAATTGTGAACGAAGTTGAAGCCATGGATTTGATCGGCACAACGGATATCGACAGCACCATTGAAGCCTTCCCGAAGGTTTACCCAGATTTAGCCGTATTAATGACGCTTGGTAAGGCCGGTGTGTGTTACTTTGATGGAGAAGAGCGTTTGTCGGTAAAGGCATTTTCTGTCGACGCGGTTGATACCACAGCGGCGGGAGATACTTTTATTGGTTTCTGCTTGTCGTCTCTTATGAAGGGCGATGACATGAAGCAAGCCATAACGCGTGCCTGTGCAGCATCTGCTATTTGCGTTACTCGTTTAGGTGCGGCGTCATCCATACCAACACAAGATGAAGTGACGGCCTTTCTTGCCAAACACAGTTAGTTAAAAGCAAGGCATTCAGGATGTCTAGCCAAGAATACATAGCCAAAAATGTACAGCGAAAAGAGGAAGTGAAACATGGCTCGTAAAATTATTATTGATACCGATCCAGGAATAGACGATGCAATGGCGATCTTCTTCGCCTTTCAAGCACCACAGCTTGATGTATTGGGCTTAACAACCACATTTGGTAATGTGTCTGTGGATTTAGCGACACAAAATGCCATTACCTTGACCGAGATTGCTAAGGTTAATGTGCCCGTTGCAAAAGGCGTTGCTGTCCCAAGTAAAATTGCACCACGCCCACACCCTGACTTTGTTCATGGCAAAGACGGCTTCGGTAATATCGACTGGCCAGCACCACAAGGTAAAGCTATCGAGAAAAGCGCCGCTCAGTTTATCGTGGATACTGTTCGCCAATACCCAGGTGAAGTGACGATTATCGCACTTGGTCCATTGGGCAACCTAGCGAAAGCCCTTGAGCTTGACCCAGAAGTAGCCAGCCTAGTAGACGAAGTGGTTTTGATGGGGGGAACGGCCATTGAATACGGTAATGTCTCTCCGGTTGCGGAAGCCAATATTATGAACGACCCACACGCGGCGGACATTGTCTTCACGGCGCCTTGGCAAGTGACTATGATTGGTTTGGATGTAACCCATCAGGTGTTGTTGGACAACACTGTGTTGGAGCGTATTAAAAAAGCCAATCCAGTCGAGGGTGGTTTCTTGTACGATTGCGCTCAGCATTACATTAATTTCTACAGTAGCCGTTTCGATATGGATGGTTGTTATTTCCATGATGCTTCGACCATTGCTTATGTGATGGACCCGAGTATTTTTGGTGTAGAGCTTGGTGCTGTGCGTGTTGCCTGTGACGGTATTGGTATCGGCCAAACGATTTTTGCACCACAAGGTATGACTTTCCCAGAGCCACATTGGAACGATGTGCCTATGACACAAGTCTGTATGGAAGTGGATAGCGAGAAATTGCTCAAACTGTTTGAGACAACCTTGTCTTAACGGGTTAGAATGGCGCAATCTAACGCAAAGGCATGGCAGTATTGTCCATGCCTTTTTTATTTATGAAGAGAAAAATATGAAACTATTAGTCAGAAACCTTGCCCGCAACACCACAGAAGAAGAATTGAGAAGCTTGTTTGCCGTTCACGGTACATTGCAGTCTTGTACTATTGTGATGGACAAAGAGACAGGTGAATCGAAAGGCTTTGCCTTCGTTGAAATGCCAAAAGTGGGTGAGGCGAAAGTCGCCATCAAAACGCTTAATGGCATGGACGTAGATGGCTCTAAAATTCGCGTTAAGAAAGCGGAAGAAGCAGCACCTAAAAAATCGGCAGACGATGCTGAATAAATCCATATAAACACACATTAGGTCTGCCGATTTCCTCGCTTGTTAGTATGTGATAAGCGAGGAGTGAACTAGGAATGAGCGTCGGCAAATTCTTTGATGAAAGCCACGTCTTTGCTTGAAATAGTATGATAGCTAAGCTTTATGTAATGTTTGTTATGTTCGTTAAACACATCTAATTGCGGATCACACAATATCTTGATTGTGGCTGTTTTTCCCTCATGAATCGCTTTTAGCTCTAGCTTTACCATTTTTGACCCTTGTAAACCTTCTGGCGCTTCCACTTCTATCATTTGAGTTGATATGTGTGTGCAATGGATCGGCATAGTTTTACCGTTGGTTAAAAACAGTGTCCCTGTCCAAAAACAACGAACATAAGGGGAATGTGAAATAGACATTGCTTTACCTTTTGTAAAATGAAGACTCAGGCCAAAAATGACGCTTTTGGGAGTGCCATTATAGTGTAAGATTGCAGAGATGTGATAGCTAGATAAAATTGATATGGATCAAGATGTTGCGCCATGTCTATGAGCAACATCTTGATTATTGGGGATACATTAGTCTTGTTTAGCTTTGTTTTTGTAGTGTTTCGCCCAATGCGTTGATTAGACTGTCTATTTCGGATGGTTCGGTGGTGAAGGGCGGTGCTAATTGAATGGTATCGGCGCCATAACGAACGTAATAGCCTTTGTCCCACATGGCCATGGCGATTTGGAACGGACGTTTGGCGGGTTCGCCATTGATAGGCGCAATGGTGATTCCTGCTGCGAAACCGTAATTACGGATATCCGTAATGAGTGGGCTGGCGTCTTTTAGCTGATGCACGCTGTTTTCCCAAGTCGCGCTCATACTGTTGACTCGTTCTATTAAGCCTTGTTTTTTAATCTCACCGAGCGATGCTAAACCCGCAGCGCAAGCAATAGGGTGAGCAGAATAGGTGTAACCATGCGGGATTTCTAACATGTATTCTGGGCCGCCATTGTCCATGAAGGTATCGTAGATTTCTTGTTTGAAGGCCACTGCTCCCATTGGAATGACACCATTGGTGACTTGTTTCGCCATGGTAATCACGTCAGGCGTTACCCCAAAGGCTTCTGCGCCTGTCTTTGCGCCCATGCGACCAAATGCGGTAATCACTTCATCGAAGATAAGCAAAATATTGTGTTGATCGCAAATCTCACGCAAACGCTTCAAATAGCCTTTAGGTGGCACAATCACGCCTGCTGAGCCTGACATAGGTTCCACAATGACCGCCGCAATATTCGACGCATCGTGCATCATGATTAGATTAAGCAGATCTTCAGCACGCTCTTTACCTTGTTCTGCCATACCTTTGGAAAACTCACTGCCTGGCACTTGGGTGTGAGGCAAGTGATAGGATTCTAAGCCTTGACCATAAAGTGTGCGGTTCGCAGGAATGCCGCCAACGCTGAAGCCTGAAATTCCTGCGCCATGGTAACCTTTAGCGCGTCCTATAAACTTGGTTTTTGTGCCCATGCCTTTCTTACGCCAATAAGCGCGAGCGACTTTTAAAGCCGTATCAACAGACTCTGAGCCAGAGCCCGTGAAGAAAATCCGGTTTAGTCCTATGGGCATGAACTCGGTAATTTGCTCAGCCAGCAAAAAAGACTTCTCATGACCGAATTGAAAAGCAGGAGAGTAATCAAGTGTTTTGACTTGTTGTGCGACGGCCTCGTTGATAGCCGCAACACTATGACCCAAGCCGCATGTCCACAAGCCAGATAAACCGTCGAAAATCTTTCTGCCATCGGAATCGGTGTAATATTTTCCTGCGGCCGAGGTGATGATACGAGGGTCTTTTTTAAACTGACGATTGCCTGTATAGGCCATCCAATGGGCATCAAGCTGGGCTTGGGTTAGATGGTGACTCATAGCATCCTCTCTCTATAAAGTGAAATATCAATAGAGTAAGCATGCCGAGCTAGAAAGGTTTAATAAATGCGATGTTATTTAAATTTAGGTTAGTCTTTAGTTAACTAAAGAGCGTTGATTAAAAGATTAGGTTGAGGTCTTATCTTTAAATTCGCACAAGTCTTCAATCACGCATGCGTCGCATTTAGGTTTGCGAGCGACGCATATATAACGACCGTGAAGTATCATCCAGTGGTGCGCATCCAGAAGAAATTCTTTTGGGACGAATTTAAGCAGTTTCATTTCTACTTCTAGGACGTTTTTGCCTGGCGCCACCTTGGTACGATTGCTAAAACGAAAAATGTGAGTATCGACGGCCATGGCGACTTGGCGAAAAGCGGTATTAAGGACCACATTGGCGGTTTTGCGGCCAACACCTGGCAGCGCCTCGAGCTCTTCACGAGTCTCAGGGACGATGCTGTTGTGCTTTTCGATGAGGATTTGGCAAGTCTTGATGGCATTTTCGGCCTTAGCGTTAAATAGGCCAATGGTTTTGATGTAGCTTTTTAGACCATCCACACCCAGCGCCAGCATTTTTTCTGGTGTGTTCGCGACAGGAAAAAGCTTGCGCGTGGCTTTGTTGACACTCACGTCTGTGGCTTGCGCAGAAAACAACACCGCAATCAAAAGCTCAAAAGGTGAGCTGTATTCCAGCTCGGTTACGGGATTTGGGTTTTCAGCTCGTAAGCGAGAGAAAATCTCGTAGCGTTTGTCTTTGTTCACGTTTGATTGCCTTATTTCTTTTTAGATAAAAGTTAACTAACTTGCCCAGTAACACGAACTCGTTTTGACGCACTTGGGCCGTCTTTGGCTTTCTGTGTGGCGATACGTTGCTTTTCGCGTTCATCAAGATAATTTTTGCCTGCGATTAACAAACCTAAGCCAATAAACGCGCCTGGTGGTAAAACAGCAAACAACACATTAGGATAGTTTTCGAACACCACCCATTTCCACCCAATGGCGACATCACCAAACAATAGTTGCATATCAGAAAATAGCGTACCTTGGCCAATCAGTTCGCGCATCGCGCCTAGAGTCACTAGGATAAACATGAAGCCTAAGCCCATCATAAAGCCATCTATAGCCGATGGTAGTACGGGATTGCGGCTGGCAAAGGCATCTGCTCGGCCAAGGATGGCGCAGTTAGTTACGATCAGTGGAATAAAAATCCCTAGAATTTGATAGAGTTCATAAGTATAAGCCTGCATCACCAATTCGATACAGGTGGTGAACGAGGCGATGATCATCACGAAGGCTGGCAGACGAACCGCATCAGCAACATAATTACGGATGATGGAAACGGCAATATTGGAGCCCATCAACACAACCATGGTCGCTAAACCAAGGCCTAAGGCGTTGACCACGGTACTGGTTACCGCCAACATAGGGCACAAGCCGAGCAACTGAACCAGAGCCGGATTGTTTTTCCAGATACCGTTATAAATGATTTCTGCGTAATTGGCGCTTGGCGTACTTTTGTCTTGATATTCGTCTTGAGTCGCGTTGACGGCGTCTGTTTCGGCACTCATTTTCATTGGTTTATCCTAATAAGCTAACAGCGTATCTTGGTGTTGTTCAAAATAGATCAGGGTATTTTTAACCGCACGAACCACGGCGCGAGGGGTGATAGTGGCCCCTGTGAATTGGTCAAAATCCCCGCCGTCTTTTTTCACGCCCCAGCCTTTAAGGTCTGGATTGTCTAACGATTTGTTAGAGAAGCTGAGTATCCATTTGGATTTTTTAAGCTCCACCTTGTCGCCTAGCCCCGGTGTTTCTTTATGACTGATGACTCGGCTACCAGTGACAACACCGTTTTTATCAATGGCAACCAACATGTCTAAATTGCCGTTATAACCGCGAGGAGCGATGGTCTCGAAAATAATAGCAGTGACTTCGCCATCTTTGCGAGCGATGTGAATTTTAATGCCTTCTTCACTCCCCAATAACGGATCGGCAGGAAGAAAGGCTACGTCTTTGGTTAAATCGTTATCGTACAAATTGGCTGGCAATATTTCATTGAAAGCGGAAATTTGCGCTTCCAAAATATTGTTCTTAATGGTGTGGTCGGTCAATTGATGCGTGATGGCAATGAGACCAGCAGTCAGCACGGCAAAGATCGCCAGACCTAGACTGTTGCGACGAATAGAGGCGAACAATTCCATTAGTTATCCTCCCCGACTTTTAAGCCTGTTTTGGCTTTTTTGTGGCCGTAGGTTCTGGGTTGTGTGTAGTAATCGATTAAAGGTGCCGCGAAGTTCATCAGTAATACGCCAAACGCCACACCATCAGGATAGCCGCCCCAAGAGCGAATAATATAAATCAAGATGCCAATGCCAGCACCGTAAATCAGTTTGCCGCGATTACTGGTGCAAGAAGACACTGGGTCGGTGGCAATAAAGAAGGCGCCAAACATCGCCGCGCCCGTGATGAGGTGGAAAAACGGCGTTGCTGTGTTCGTTGGGTCCAATAAATGAAAGGCGCCAGACATGACCAACAAAGCACCCAATAGTGCCACTGGTGTGTGCCAAGTGATAATACGCAACCCAATCAGAGCAAGACCACCCACAAGATACGCTAGGTTGACCCAAAGCCAGCTGTTTAGACTTGGGCCTTGCAGCGCGGCAATGCTGCTAAAAGCCGTTTGGCTATCCAGCAAATCCTTGTGTTTAAAGCCGTCTAAGGGGGTTGCCATGGTGTAGCTATCAATCACTGGCAGCTGATGGAAAATCGCCTGCAGGCTTTGCATGAAAGACATAGTTTCGCCGGCTGACACCATGCTATGCACGCCTAGCCACTGACTCATTGGCACAGGAAAAGACACCAGTACAATGGCGTAGCCGACCATGGCTGGATTGAATGGGTTATTCCCTAAGCCGCCATAAAGCTGTTTGGCAAAGATAATCGCAAAAGCGACCGCTGTGACCGTTACCCACCAAGGCACAACGGGGGGAAGGGCAACGCCTAATAACACAGCGGTTAATAGCGCGCTGTAATCTTTCAAGAAAAAACCCACCTGACGGCGACGAATCGCCAGAATAGCCGCTTCACTTAATAATGCCGTGATGCAGGCAATCATTAGGTTGATTAGCGTGCCCCAGCCAAATAACCAAGTCTGTACCACGATGCCAGGAATGGTCGCTAAAATGACCATCTGCATCACCCAAGCGGTGCGACGTCCTGCACGTTGTGTGTGGGGGGAGGTGATCCTCAATAATGCCATTTAGCGATTCTCTTGCAGGTTGGTTTGCGAATGAATAAGTTTTTCTAACAAGGCCTCGGCGCTTTGCAGACGTTGTTCTGTGGACGTAATCTCTTGATTAATACTGTCCGCGTCTTCTGGTGCGCTTTCTAAACGCTTATTCAGTTTATTGATTTGCGCTTTCGCTAAAGCCACGGCAATTTTTTCCTTTTTGATCTGATTGGCCAAATCCATTTCTGGCTCCGCTTTGGCTTGGCTTTTGGCAATCGCCTCCGTTGTGCCTTCTACGTGAGTCGCAACGGAAGTGGTCACTGGTGTGCTTTCTTCTGCTTCAAGAGCGGCCAGCTTTTCTTGCGCTTCTATCAGTTTTTTAGGCCATTCTGACGCTTCTATTTCGCTTTCGTCTTTGCCTTGTTCTTTCAAAAGCTGGATGTTTTTCTCGGCTTTTTTCACGCCTGCTTTGGCGATGGCAAGATCAATTTTACGTTTCTTAGCGGCATCGGCATCCACACTGTTTGGCGCCACTTCGGCTATTGTTTCTGTCTTTGTCGTCGTGGTTGCTGGATTGGCTAAGGCGTTTTCCAGTTCGTCCGCTCGCTGTTGCGCTTCTTTTAGCTGTTGGCGAATGGCGTTGATTTCCGGGGCTTGAATCTCTTCTGCTTTCTTCAAGGCTTTTTCGACCTTCTTCACCGCCGCTTTGGCAATGGCCGCGTCGATTTTGAGCTTTTTCAACTCGTCGCTAATCGCTGTTTTCGGCTCAGTGGTTGAGGCGCTCATGGTTGTCTGAGTACTGTCACTTAGCTTACTGACTGTGTCTTGAGCGGTTTTTAGATCGGCTTCAAACGTGGTGATCTTATCTTTTAATTCCTGATCATCAGGTGTATCGGCAAGTTGCTTTTGCAGTTTTTTCAGTTTTACACCAATTAAAGCAACGTCCACTTTGGCCTTTTTCAATTCGTCATTAACCGGCGCAGGGGCAGGCTTAGTCGCATTGGCTTCAGCCGCAATGGGCGCGGCTTCAACGGTTTTGGCGAGCTGCTCTTCAAGTAAAGCGACGGCTTTTTCTTGTTCAGTCACTTGTAGCTGCAAGTTGCTGATTTCTTCAACATGTTCGTTTTCTTGTGCTTCAAGCAGTTGTTTTTGTAGCTTTTTCAATTTGGATTTGCCGATGGCGATGTCCACTTTGAGTTTTTTCGATTCGTCAGTCGTTGCAGGCGCAGCAGCGAGCGGTGCGGCTGCGTTTGCCGGTGCGGCTTTTTTCTCTTCCGCGGCTTTGCTTGGTGTCGCTTTTTGACGAGCAAGGCGCTTGGCTTCTTTTTCAGCGGCTTCAGCGTCTTGGCGGGCTTTGCGCGCCTCAAAGCGTTGCTTAGCCAAGTCTGATTTCACGGTCGCTTCACGGGCTTCGCGTATGCTGCTTTTGGTATGACGATAATACTGCACCAATGGAATGCTACTTGGGCACACATAAGAACAAGCGCCGCATTCGATGCAATCAAATAGATTATGGTGTTCGGCTTTTTCGAACTCTTGGCTTTTGCTAAACCACAACAACTGCTGAGGTAATAAGCTGGCAGGGCAGGCTTGTTCGCACATGCCACAGCGGATGCAGGCTTGCTCAGGTGCGGGTGGTGGAAGCTCTTTTTTACTGGCGGCCAAAATGCAGTTACTGGTTTTGACAATCGGAACAGCGGCGGAATTTAATGTGTAACCCATCATTGGGCCACCCATAATCAAGCGGTTGAGTTTTTTCGGTTCAGATTCCGCGTAATCCAATAAGTGCGCAACCGGTGTGCCAAGCAACACTTCGACGTTTTGCGGTGCTTTTAAGGCATCGCCTGTTAGCGTGGTAAAGCGTGAGATCAGAGGTTTTCCAAACGTAATGGCATCGTGAACTGCCACGCAGGTTCCGACGTTTTGACATAATATGCCGATATCCGCTGGATACTGTCCGCTTGGTACTTCTTTGCCTGTTAATAACTGAATTAACTGTTTTTCACCACCAGAAGGGTATTTGGTTGGCACCACGGCAATTTGAATCTTGCTGTTGCGCTTGCCTAATACGGCTTGTAAGGCCGCAATAGCGGTGGGTTTATTGTCTTCGATGCCAATAACAACGTGATCCGCCTGCACAAGGTGTTGCAGTATCTCGATGCCGAGCACTAATTCTAGGGTTTTTTCACGAATTAGCATGTCATCGGCCGTGATGTAAGGTTCACATTCTGCGGCATTGATAATGAAATGCGTGAGTGGGTTCTTATAGGCGCCTTGAAGTTTCACTTGTGTCGGAAAGCCCGCACCGCCCATCCCGATAATGCCCATTTCAGACAAATACGCCAACACATCGGTTTTACTGATGTCTTGCCAATGATGTAAAGGCTCAAGTGTGGTCCAAGTATCGTGGCCGTCTGGCGAGATAATAATACAAAGGTCACTTAATCCAGAAGGATGGGCAATTAGGCGTTCTTCAATAGCGGTAATCGTACCCGACGTTGGTGCGTGTAAAAAACTGCTTAAAAAGCCATTGTTGATGGCGATGGTTTCGCCTTTTAACACCTTATCGCCTACCTTGACTAAAGGACGAGAACTTTGGCCTATGTGTTGTCCAAGTGGCAAAATAAGCTCGCTTGGTAGACTCGGTCGGCCTAAAGGCAATTGTAAGGATTGGGCTTTGTTTTCCGCTGGGTGAATACCGCCATGGAAAGAAAAAATCTTGGCTGCTTGCATTAGTGTGCAACCTCCGTTTGGCGATCGGTGGCAATAATATTTAATGAGGTTGCGGCAATACCTTGTGGTTTGTCCCAAGACCAAGTTTTCGCTGTCACGCCTACTTCTACCATATCAATACAATCTACAGGGCAGGGCTCTACACAAAGGTCGCAGCCTGTGCATTCATCTGCAATGACGGTGTGCATTTGTTTAGCTGCACCTAAAATAGCATCCACAGGACAAGCCTGAATGCACTTAGTGCAACCGATGCACTCGTCTTCACGAATCACCGCAACGCGTTTTGCTGTTTCGGTGCCGTGGTCGCCGTCTAAAGGAATGGCTTCCACATCCAATAAATCGGCTAACGCTTGGATCGTCGCTTGCCCCCCGGGAGGGCAATGATTAATGGCTTCGCCGTTCGCAATGGCTTCCGCATAGGGACGACAACCAGGATGGCCACATTGACCGCATTGGGTTTGCGGCAACAGGGCATCAATTTGGTCAACAATTGGGTCGCCTTCCACATGAAAGCGCACATTGGCGTAACCGAGGATGGCACCAAAAATAAGCGATAAAAGAACTAAGATTCCAATAGCGAGTAGAACGGTTAGCATCGTCGACTCCTAAATCTGTACAAGGGCGGTGAAGCCCATGAAAGCCAAAGCCATCAGACCGGCGGTAATCATACCAATCGCTGAACCTTTAAAAACCGTTGGCACATCGGCCACGTTAATGCGCTCGCGCATAGCAGAAAACAGAACCAATACAAAAGAGAAACCGACCGCAGCACCAAAGCCGTAAAGAATCGATTCGACAAAGCCATTTTGTTTGCTGATGTTCTGTAGCGCCACACCTAATACCGCACAGTTGGTGGTGATTAAAGGCAAGAAAATACCTAATACGCGATAAAGCAGAGGACTGGTTTTATGCACCACCATTTCAGTGAACTGCACAACAACGGCAATCACCAAAATAAAGGAAATGGTCTGTAAGTACTCGAGTCCAAATGGCTGCAAAATATAGGTGTAAGTGAGATAGCTGCATAGACTCGACAATGTCAAAACAAAGGTCGTGGCCATGGCCATACCAATAGAGGTTTCTAATTTGCCAGATACGCCCATAAAAGGGCAAAGTCCCAAAAACTGTACCAATACAAAGTTGTTAACCAAGATGGTACTGACCAGTATCAAGAGATATTCAGTCATCTCACTTCCAAAAATATAGGAGACCTATGCACAATGTTGTGTAAAGGTTTCATTAGGTGAATATGGTGATTTTAGATGCTTTTGCTGAAAAGTATCTTTGAGCGTAACTATACCAATCTGCTTATAACTAACAAGACTAAAGCTTTTGTATTTCTAGTCCGATTTAGTATATAGATAATAAGTTATGCTTATATAAGTTCGGTTTATGTTTCTCTATTAATGCTAATGCCCACATTATTAAGAATGTTTCTTATTCACTAAGGTGGGCATGGTTATTTATCGCATTATTGAGAACAACACGGATGTTTTCTGTCTTACATCACTCGTTGACCGGGTTTGGCACCAGTATGTGGTTCAAGCAGATAAATGTCTTCCCCACCTGGGCCTGCGGCCAGTACCATGCCTTCTGACATGCCAAACTTCATTTTGCGTGGCGCAAGGTTAGCGACCATCACAGTGTGTTTGCCTTCTAGATCTTCTGGCTTATAAGCTGACTTAATACCAGAGAACACAGTGCGAGTCTCTCCACCGATATCCAACGTCAGTTTTAACAGCTTGTTGGCTTTTTCAACGTGCTCGGCTTTGACGATCAAGGCAATGCGCAAATCCACTTTGGCGAAATCATCAAAATTGATTTCCTCTGCGATGGGGTCTTTGCTTAGCTCTGTTTCAGCAGGCAGTGCAGCGGCTTTTTCGGCGGCGTCGGCTTGAGCTTCTTCTTTGCCTTCTTCAATCATGGCATCGATTTGTGTTTGCTCAATACGACCCATTAAAGGTTTAAAGGTATTGACCGTACGACCAAACAGCAATTCGCTGCGATTGTCCCAAGTCAGTTCTTTACCAAGGAAGGTTTCCGCATCGGCGACCATGTTTGGCATCACAGGCTTCAAGTACGTGGCTAAGATGCTGAATAGGTTCAACGCAACCGTACACACGTCTTGTACTTTCGGTAAGGTGGCTTCGTCTTTTGCCAATACCCAAGGCGCTTGAACGGCAATGAATTCGTTTGCTACATCGGCTAAGCGCATCACTTCACGAATGGCTTTACCGTATTCGCGGCTTTCAAAATGCTGAGCGATGATGTCGCCAGAATCGATGAAAGATTGAATCATCTCGCCTTCGCTTTCTGTGCTGGCCAATTGACCATCGAACTTTTTGCTAATGAAACTGGCGGTACGGCTGGCAATATTCACCACCTTGCCGACCACATCCGAATTGACGCGCTGAATGAAGTCTTGCAGGTTTAAATCGATGTCATCCACGCTGGCGTTTAGCTTCGCAGCAAAGTAGTAACGCAAATACTGTGGATCTAAGTGGTTCAAGTAAGTACGGGCTTTAATAAAGGTACCGCGTGACTTGGACATCTTAGTACCATTGACCGTCACATAGCCATGGGCATTGACTTTGGTCGGTGTGCGGTAACCCGCACAATCCAGCATGGCTGGCCAGAATAGCGCGTGGAAGTTGATGATGTCTTTACCGATAAAATGGTATAGCTCGGCATCAGAATCTTTTGCCCAGTAATCATCAAAGTTCAAGCCTTCCGTGCGGTCACATAGGTTTTTAAAGCTCGCCATGTAACCAATCGGCGCATCTAGCCAAACATAGAAATATTTGCCTGGTGCATCGGGAATTTCAAAACCAAAGTACGGCGCATCGCGGCTGATATCCCATTCTTGTAAACCAGAATCTAGCCATTCGGACAGCTTATTAGCGACTTGATCTTGCAAGGTGCCGCTGCGCGTCCATTTTGCTAAAAAGTCTTGGAAATCAGGCAGTTTGAAGAAGTAATGCTCAGACTCTTTTTCGATCGGGGTGGCGCCGGAATACACTGAGCGTGGATTGATCATTTCCATTGGCGTGTAGGTCGCCGAACACACTTCACAGTTGTCGCCGTATTGATCTTCTGCTTTACACTTAGGGCAGGTTCCCTTAATGAAACGATCCGCTAGGAACATCTCTTTTTCTGGGTCATAAGCCTGTACGATAGAGCGAACCGCGATTTTGCCATTGTCACGCAAGGCGGTGTAAATGCGGTTTGAAATCTCACGGTTTTCGTCAGAATGGGTAGAATAGTAGTTATCGTAACCGATCAAAAAATCGTTGAAATCCGTCATGTGTTCTTGGCGAACGCCATCGATCAACTCTTCAGATGTCATGCCCTGTTGGTCGGCTTTGATCATGATTGCCGTACCGTGAGCGTCATCCGCACACACCGCAGTACAAAGGTGGCCGCGCATTTTTTGAAAACGCACCCAGATGTCGGTTTGGATGTGTTCCAGCATATGCCCTAGATGGATAGAACCATTGGCATAAGGAAGGGCGCTGGTGACTAAAATTTTGCGTTGCGTTTGTGCCATTTTTGATAAGCCTGCTGGATTAAAAAAGGTCGGGTATTCTAGCAATAAATAGGCACCAATGACGAATAAATAACGTGCCTAGGCTATGAATAGAATGTAGAGAGCGTCATTATAAGACCCAGCTCCCTCTGTGCAAGTCTTCACACTTGCTTTTCCGTAATTTGCCCCCACATTTGGCACAAGTTCAAAAAATTAAACACTATTCGATATTACCGCCTCACTAGGAGTTCCCATGTTAACTGATGCCCAATTACAGGCGAAAGTAGAAGCCCTTATCGATGACAACACGGGGCAAGCGTACGGCCCTGTATGGCAAGTCCTCGCGGACAATAATCGTATTCATGTCACCTTGACCCTAGGCTATCCAACACAAACACAACAAGTGGCTTTAGAGGCCAAGATAAAAGCCATCATGGCAGATCCCCGTGAATTGGTACTAGACATTGAGTGCCAAATCACAAGCCATGCGACGCAGGGCAACATCGCCGGGCTAAAAGGTGTGAAGAACATCATCGCCGTAGCGTCTGGTAAAGGGGGGGTGGGTAAATCCACTACCACGGTAAACTTAGCGTTAGCCATGGCAAAGGAGGGCGCGCGCGTTGGTATTTTGGATGCTGACATCTATGGCCCAAGCCAAGGCATGTTGCTCGGTTTCGCCGAAGGCACACGCCCTCAAGTTCGTGAAGATAAATTCTTTGTGCCGCCTACCGCGTTCGGCGTGCAAGTGATGTCCATGGCGTTCTTGACCACCAAAGACACGCCTGTGGCGTGGCGTGGCCCTATGGTAACGGGCGCCTTGATGCAGATCTTGACGCAAACTGACTGGAATGATCTCGACTATTTATTCATCGACATGCCACCGGGCACAGGGGACATTCAATTGACGCTTGCGCAAAAAGTACCTGTAGCGGGTTCTGTTATCGTGACGACACCACAAGACATCGCCTTACTGGATGCGCGCCGCGGAATCGAAATGTTTAACAAGGTGAAAATTCCTGTGTTGGGCGTGGTGGAAAATATGTCGACGCACATCTGTTCCAACTGCGGCCATCACGAAGCCATCTTCGGTGACGAAGGCGGTGCCAGCCTAGCAAACGAATATAATGTCAATGTATTGGGCAAATTGCCACTTAGCCTCGCCATTCGAGAACAAAGCGACGCAGGCCGCCCCATCGTCGTTAATGCGCCAGAAAGTGATACGGCAGGCATTTATCAGTCGATTGCGCGCAAGCTTGGTGCTACCCTTGCATCCCAACAGAATGAACAAATAGCCATGCCGACCATTGGCATGAGCGACGACTGAGGAAAAGTAATGCGTTTGTGTGACCGAGATATTATAAAAGCCCTCGATGAAGGTTCTATTGTGATTGAACCTCGCCCTGATAACAGCGTCATCAGCGGTGTGTCTGTGGATTTGCGATTGGGCAACTCGTTTCGAGTTTTTCAAGGTCACCCAGCGCCTTACCTTGACCTAAGCAGTTCAAAAGCCGACTTAAGCAAAGTCATCGAATCCGTCATGAGTGATGAGATCCTCGTTGAAGACGGCAAGCCTTTCTTTATCCATCCGGGCGAACTCGTGCTTGGCGTGACCAAAGAATCTGTCACTCTTCCTGACAACCTAGTCGGCTGGCTCGATGGTCGCTCTTCCTTAGCGCGCCTCGGCTTAATGGTTCACGTTACCGCGCACCGCATCGACCCAGGTTGGAGCGGCGGCATAGTGTTAGAATTCCTCAACGGCGGCAAACTGCCCATCGCCCTAAGTCCGGGCATGACCATCGGCGCCATCAACTTCGAGACCATGTCGGGCTCGGCGGATCGCCCTTATAACAAACGCGCCAACGCTAAATACAAAGACCAAACCTCCGCGGTTGGCAGCCGGATCTCCGGCGAGAACTAGTTTTTCATTGCGAATTTTTTTAAGAAAGAGGCTCCGGCCTCTTTTTTTGTGTCTAAATTCCTTCCCCTTATGTCTTCCAAGGGGAGGGTTAGGGTGGGGTTATTTCTTTGGGCTTTAAAGGATATTTGTTTCTTCTCAATTGCTTTTAGCTGCAGGTTTATTCCGCTCTGCTGAGCGGGTAACTTTTTGCTAGCGCCCAAAAAGTAACCAAAAATTCGCTTTAAGATCTTTAATGCCTCCTTTTCTTCATAGGCGCATGATTTTTACCTACGCTCTGGGGTAGTAAGGCATAGATTGTTTATTCGGTGGGAGGTGATTAGTCAAACAATGACCCTGAAACTCCATAAAGTCGCGCAACTTCGTCGCGTCGAACTGACTTTATCGTAGCCAATAGTCAGCTAGCAGATGCGGGGTCTTATTCCCTCCCCTTATGTCTTCCAAGGGGAGGGTTAGGGTGGGGTTAATCTCTTCTTTGGTTTCCATTCAAACGTTTTTTATTCCCAACCTTTTTTCCGCTTTTTAATTCAGGAAAAAGCTGAGCTGGTAACTTTTTGCTAGCGCCCAAAAAGTAACCAAAAATTCGCTTTAAGATCTTTAATGCCTGATTTTCTTCGTAGGTGCATGATTACTTCCTACGCTCTAGGGCAGTAAGGCATAGATTGTTTTTGATGATTTTAGAAATGGTATTTTTAACTGACCCTGAAACGCCATAGGGTCGCGCAACTTCGTCGCGTCGAACTGACTGCTTCATAGTTATTCGTGTAAAACCAAAACGTAGGGCATCATAAGCGCAGCGTAATGTGCCGCTGAAAGCGAAGCTTTCATTATATTGTCGTTGTTTTTTTGTGGCTTAATTTGGTATGTTCTTAGGTTGATAAATGTACAGTTTGTTGACATTCACGTCTGAGATAGCGATACTAAACGGGTAGATGACGTGGCGGTAGAGGCATCCCCACATGAAAAACACCAACCTCATTTGAAGTCGCGGCGGTAGAGGTATCCCCGCAATAAATAGCATCAACCTCAATGGAAGTTCTACTCAGAAAGCCCTTATTTTATAAGGGCTTTTTGTTTTTTTATAACAAGGATAGTTATGAAAATCAGGCTGTTAACAGAAGCTGCTTACAATCGAATAATTACACTTAAAGAAACCATGAGTAAAAAAGACCGTGGCTATGGTGTGATTCCAATCAAGATTCAAAATATCACTTTTGCGATTCCATTTAGAAGCAATATGGCTCATAAACATGGCTTTAAAACCATATTCCACAATGGTGTATGGAATGGTGTTGACTACTCTAAAGCCATCATCATCACAGAAGACGACCTACAGCCCAAAGCTTTTAAACTTCGTAGCGAAGCGGAATACCAAAAAGTAACAGCGACAAAATTCAACGGCAATTTGAGAAGTACGTAAACGACTATATTTCACAGGCAAAATTGGGAAAGCTCCCAAATGTACAGCGATTCGGCTACACAACATTGGTAAATTACCATGGCGAGCTTGGGTTGTAGAGCGTTATGAAAGCAGCTGCTATCAAATCAAAAAAACGCCGTTGAAAGCGAAGCTTTCACATGTCGTCCTTCAGGGCGACGCGGAATTTTAGTTCCATTCAAACGCTTTGGATTTCCAACCTTTATTTATTTCCTAAGGCAGTCGTTCTTCAGGACGACAAAAACTAAACGAGCATGCGCACTATTAATTGCTGAACTAAGCCGCTTTGTGGAGCGACGGAGAAGAGTAAGTTCTAAAAAGCGCATCAGGTCATAAGGACTGATGGAATCGCTTGCCTCGCGGGTGAAATCGCGCTACAAAAGAGCTAATAAAGAACCAACATAGCGGCGATCAAAGATCATCTGAAGCGGCATCGTCCAAACAGACTTTGGTATTTAGCAAGTTATATAGCAGGGAAGTCCTACCATGAAAAAAGTAAATCCCCTATATAAACAACGCAGCCGTTCAACTGTGGGTTATAGCCACAGCTATGCTGCTGTATAACCCTTAATTGTTATATGTTTAGGGAGATTTGGTGAACGGAATCTGTGCATTGTGTAAAAAAACGGCAAGACTTAAAGGTAGTCACTTTATGCCTAAAGCTATTTACCGCGCAATTAGTAAAGGCTTTCCTGAGCATGGGCAAGAAATTGTTTTAATTACTGGTTCAGATAGATCAGCAGCTTACACAGATAAACAAGTTAAAAAACATTTACTTTGTGAAGGCTGTGAATTGAAATTCAGCAAAAATGGGGAAGATAAAGTAATCCCTCTTATGGCTCGACCTAATGGCTTTAAGCTAGCTACAAAGATAAAGAAATTTAAAGAGCTGTCTCATGTAAAAGGTGAAACATGGTACTTCCCACCAAATTACGAAACAGCTCTAGATTTCATGTACTTTGCTATCAGCATTGCTTGGAGGTTATCTGCGACAGATTGGAGCACTTTCGGCCTTCCTGAAACAAAGAACTCAATTCGTGAAGAGAGTATGGTTGCCTTTTCAGATTTTCTACTAGGAAATACTGAGCTTCCAGCAAATACTTATCTAGCTGTATATGTTGATAATCAAATAGTAGATGCACCGTTAATGGGCTTTCCGACAGTTAAAAACCACGATGGTTACCAACACATCGTGTTCAACATTCCTGGTATGAAACTAAGCCTAATATCAGGTAGTAGTCCTGGAGCAGGAATTCTAGAAACTTTCTCTATTAATGCAAATAACGTTTATTTTATTAGTTGTAGTTTAAAGTCCCATCCAGATTACCATTTCATGGTTAACTTTCTAAAAAATGAATCAGTTGCAAAGGGGCGGTTAAAGAATGAACGTCGAAAAAGCGTATAACAAGCGTATGTAGTCGTACTGTTTTTCCACTGCGCTCCAAACCAACCGCAAATGCGGACGTTAGTTGCTTTAAATAATAGGTAAGTACATGAAAGAGAAGTTGGTATCATTTGATCTCGAAACAGACCTAGTCATGTCATTGCGGTGCTTACTTGACGCTATGTCTAAAATCGAAAGAGGGCAAAACACATATTTAAAATGGTCAGTGATCTACGGACATAACTCTGTTCAATCGGCAATGTGTTTAGCTCTCATTACATCGGACTCACGCCTAGTTCGGAAAAAAGATAGTTATCACTTAGAGTATGGTGATTTAGATAATATCGAATGGCTTTACGAAAAACTACGGAAAGATGGCTTTCTTCCTTACATGGGTAGTAAAGTGATAGATAGTCAGCGATTTGAAAAAGAAAAAATTAGTCGTTTACAGACAGTTAGGAATACATTCATCCATCAACACCCATCACTCTATGTCTTTACGTTTAATGAATTAGTAGAGTTAGTCTGTATTTCTGTTGATCTAGTTGGTTTCTTAGTAAATGAAAGTGAGCGTTTAGCTATAAATGGATGTACACAATCTCAAATAAAGGGTTTGGTGGACGAGTTGAGCACGCAACTAACAAACTGTTCAAAAGGGATTTGCAACGCTTAGCATTTTTGTAATGTGTTGGTTTTCATGATTATGATGCCCTACGTTCTGGTTTTACACCAATAGCTACGAAGTAGTCAGTTTGACGCAATCCCGATTGCGCGACTCTATGGAGTTTCAGAGTCATTAACGGAAAGATTTTCTCGAACGGCAAGACCAATCTATGCCTTACGATAAAAGTCGTATTGCTAGACGTGATGTTTAACAATGTGAATGAGACGTTTGGGCGAAAGCTCGATAAAAGAACAACCCCATCCTAACTTTCCCCTTGGAAGACAAAAGGGGAAGGGATTCACCCTTGCCCAGCAGGGGTTAATGTCTTAACTACAAGTGGTTTTGTGGGCGTTGCGATTGGGCTAGGACTGCCACTATCAAAATAAAACCGTCTTCTTTTGTAAAGTAAGCCGTGTGTTTACCAATGGGAAAGTAAAAACCGCTTGGATAAATTTCATCGCAACGACGACCCACGGCTGGATTGTCGGCGAGCATTTGAAACCCAGTTAGTAATGTGTGTTTGTAGTTTTGCCACTGTGTTTCAGAAAAATTGTGGACGGTATAGGTTTTGATTTTTTGTAAATGGGTCTGAGCCAATTTACTCAGTTTGTATTTTGTCTTTTGCATAATGGGTTACAAGGCGCTTAGGAAGTCTTCACCATCAACCACGTTGCCTTGCGCCAAGTCTTGTTTAGCTGACTCAAAACAATGTTTAAGGTAGTCTGTTTTCATTGCTTCTAGTTCTTCATAGTCTCTGATAGACATTACCACTACGGCATCTTTGCTGTTTTTGCTAATTTTAACTGGCTCACGTTGGGCGCTTAGCAGAAGTTCACCAAAATTACGCTTAGCATCATTTGCTGTTAATGTGTGCATATTCAATCTCCAAATTTGGAACTAAAGTAATATTATAGTTAGTCGCATGAAATGATCAATCTAATTAAATCGTGTGATTTGTGTGAAAAGTAGACTAGCAAAGCATTTAAGATGGATTCCCAGCGCTTGGCATTTTTGCATCGATTGGCAAAAGTTACACGCCCAGCAGGGCGGAATTAAGGTCGTGAATCTTGCTGTTCGCGGGATTATCTTCAAAAGCCTGTCACTGCAAAGTCTAATGCGCTAAGTATGTCATCTCTGAGGTGGGCGAGTGAGCCTATTGGTTCTTTTAAGATGCTGCTAGGAACGGAAGCGATTTGTGGTGTCAGTAGAATGAGTTTCTCATCCTTGTATTCGATGATCGGGGTAAGTATCTGCATACTTTCTTTTTTAAAGTATTCCAGCTTTCCCAAGGGGATGACGATTCTTGTAGCTAGGTCTGAGAGGATGGGGTTTTGTATGTCGAGAAGAAATGGATAGGCTTGTTTTGTCGATTTGCTGGGATTTATATAGACATCAAATTGTGTCATTAGAAAGTCCTATATTCGTCACCAAAACAACCGTTTTCTTCTACAAATTCATTGTATGACTGAATCGCGGCTCGGTTGTCTGCTTTCCATTGCTCTGCCTGATTCTTGGCGAGTTCTTCTTTTAGTGCGTTTTCTAACATAGCAGATAGGTTGATTTTTAGCGCCCGAGATTTGGCCAGCAAATCGCTGTTGATGCTTAGGTTGGCCGCTTTTTTGGGGGCTGTTGAATCAAAGAGTGTTTGCATGCTTCTCACCGTCTATTTATGCGTATGTCTATGCGCATATTGGCTTATTTTATATAGGCTGGCAAGGCAATAGGAGAAATGATGAGAGGCATAGAGTCAAAGTAAAACAAAAAGGCGCTCCGGATGTGTTCTAGAGCGCCTTTTTAGAAGGTATTGTTTTTTTAAAGGGTCGCTTTGTGCTGAGTTAAGGCGTTTGCATGTAGTTCACTTCGTATTCAATGTTCTGACGCAGTTCAGTGGGTAGGCGTAAGGCGTCTCCGAGACGATCTAGGTAGCGTCGTTCTTCTTCTGTGTCGATATCCACTGCGAGCATGGAGACGAGGTAAATTTCTGTGGCTTGTTCTTCGCTTTCCGATAGGCGTGCGATGGTAATCGGGTCGCTGGTGGCACGCAGTTGTTCGATTAAGAATGTTTGTTCTTCTTTTGTAATGCCGAGGTCGCTGATTTGTTGTTCGATGCGTGCGCGTTCGGTCGCATCGATATGACCATCTGCTTTGGCGGCGCTGATCATGGCGCGTATGAGGATCAGATGTATACTTTTGGTGGGTTTATTCGTGTCTTCTTCCGCGAGGTCGAAGATGCTACCAGCGGGTACGGTCGGTAGTGTGTGTGAGGAATTTGAGCGGGCGCTCTGATTCGATGTGGTATGCGTGGTTTGTGAGGTGGGTGTTGTTTGGCTTGCTTGATGATCTCGCCATGCTTTGTATGCCATTCCACCTATGGCCGCCATACCGCCATATTTGATGGCTTTTCCCCCCATTTTTCGGGCTTTTTTGTTGGTCAGTAGCATTGCTGCCAATCCGCCTGCCGCGGCACCGCCCATCAAGCCACCAGGCATAGAGCCTGACTTCGCTTTGGTAACGGCTTTATCCATTCCTGAGCCTGCGCTGCCCATAATGCTGTTTAACAATGAGTTTATATTCACAACCGAGAACCTCTCGTTAATGTATCTGTTAGTTATTCAGACCCAAGAAGTTCGGCAGAGTTCATTTTTCATCGATTGTGCTGCGTCTTTTAAGAGCAGTCCTGTCTGTGTGGTAAGAAGTGCGTGTTTGAGAAGCGTGCTAAAATGCCTCTTTTAAGTTGTCGAATGGTGTTTATGTCAGTGGAATACCTTGTGTTATTGAGTGGTTATGGTTTGTTGAGTCTGATTACTTTTTGCTTTTATGGCGTTGATAAGTCCGCAGCCAGGCGAGGAAGGCAAAGAGTTCGAGAGTCGACTTTGCATGTTTTGTCGTTAATGGGAGGTTGGCCAGGTGCTCTTTTAGGACAGAAGGTATTTCATCATAAGACAAAGAAGGTGCGCTTTCTTGTGGTGTTTTGGTTAAGTGTGATGGTGAATCTTGCTGTATTGTGGGGTTTTATCCATTGTGGTTTTTTTTCTTGTTCTTATTTTGTCTAATCTCGTTACATTATGTAATTTTCATAGGCTTTTTATGCAAGCTCCATGGATAATAAGCTTTTAGGTAGGCTACGCTTTGTTGACGCTGGCTTTCAGTGTCATCTTTCTGCTGCTGTTTCTTTTATGTTTGGGCGTATCCGTTTATGAATAACAATGAACTCGCAATTAGTCTTGCTGATTTGATGGAGCTGATGTTAGACGCTGTTTGCGTTGTTGATCGTTCTGGCCATTTTGTGTTTGTTAGTGCGGCGTTTGAGGATATGTTCGGTTATGCGCCGAAGGAAGTGATAGGTAAGCCCATGGTAGATTTTGTTTACCATGAAGATAGGGGTAAAACACTGAATACGGTCGATCATATCCTAGCTGGTGTACCATCCCCGCGTTTTGAAAATCGTTGGGTCAGGAAAGACGGTAAAGTGGTGTATATTTTGTGGTCTGCTAGGTGGTCTGAGGAGCATCAAGTAAGAATTGCGGTGGCGCACGATATCACGGAGCGTAAGGAAATGGAGGCTCAGCTGCTTTATGCTGCGGGCCATGATGATTTGACGGATTTGCCTAATCGTACTTTATTGTTAGATCGTTTACAGGCGTCCTTAGCGTTGGCTGACAGAGAAAAAGAGGGGCTATCAGTGTTGTTTGTGGACATTGATGGCTTTAAAGAGATTAATGACAATTATGGTCATGCCGTGGGTGACGTCTTATTGCAAAAGATCGCTCAGCGGTTGGTTGATTGTGTGCGCAAATCAGATACGGTTGGGCGTTTGGGTGGTGATGAGTTTTTGATCATTTTAAACAAGACGAAATCGATCGAGTCGGTGTTGGCGGTGGCAGAGAAAATCCGCGCTAAGCTGGCTCAGGCTTTTGTGGTTGATGGTTTGTCATTACAGATTTTTTCCAGTATCGGTGTGGCGCGTTATCCAGAATGTGGTAAGGATTCGTTGGCATTAGTGCAAGCTGCTGACCATGCTATGTACAAAGCAAAAAACAGTGGGGGTGATGACGTGATTTTGGCACCTTCTTTGTGATTTTTACGTTGGGTTATTGAGCCAGTGTTGGCGAGAAGGTAATATCTTCTTGTATCTCGTCACTCTTCTGTCAGTCGATTTTCTGGTGCAAATTGGCAAATACACCGGAAATACACAGTCTGTTCGATCCGTGGTTTACGATTTGCTTTCTTCAAGCGGGTTTCCGTTTTACTATCGGGTAATTGGGCGATAAGCAAATTTTAGAGTCCTTATAATGTCAGTCTGATGGCTGATGTTGCGGTAATCATTTAATTATATAGGAAACAATAATGGCGGCTTTTGGTAGCGTGTTTATGCCTAAGATGGCATTGGCAACATTCGAAAATAATCAATGGAGTGAAGCAAGTATTGTTGCGTCGGATAGCATTCAATTGCATCCTGGTGCACACGTTTTGCATTACTCAAGTACATGTTTTGAAGGTTTGAAGGCGTTTCGTCATGCTGATGGCAGCGTACATGTGTTTCGTATGGACCAGAACATTAAGCGTTTAGCGCAAAGTAGCCGTCTATTGTCTTTGCCTATTATTGATGAAGCGCAAGTGTCTAAAATGATTCTTGATGCGGTTGCTGAATTTGCGACAGATGTGCCTGAGCCACCAGGGTCTATGTACATTCGTCCTACTCACATTGGCACTGAGGCTGCGGTTGGTAAAGCTGCGGCGCCAACGTTGACGTCTATGCTGTATGTTTTGTTATCGCCAGTAGGGGACTACTTCACTGGTGGTGCTAAAGCACTTCGTCTTCTATTGGATGAAACCGGCATGCGTTGTGCTCCTCACATGGGGATGATCAAAAGTGGTGGGAACTACGCGAGTGCTTTGGGGCCAATTTCTAGAGCCAAAGTAGAAGTGCAAGCAGACCAGATTTTGTTCTGTCCAAATGGCGATGTACAAGAAACGGGCGCCGCCAACTTCTTATTGATTGATGGCAATGAAATCATTACCAAAGGCTTGGATTCTAGCTTTCTGCATGGTGTGACGCGTTCTTCTATCCTAACACTTGCTGCGGATTTAGGTATGACAGTGACTGAGCGTGATTTGACGGTTGCTGAATTGCTTGAGCGTTCGGCGAAGCCTGAAGTGGAAGCGGTTTTGTCTGGCACCGCTGCGGTATTAACCTCTGTTGGTACCTTTATTCATAATGACAAAGAATACAAAGTCGGTACTGGCGAACCTGGCCCTATTGCTCAGAAGCTGCGTCAAGCATTGAATGATATTCAATGGGGTAAAGCCGAAGACAAACATAACTGGTTAACCAAAGTTATTTAACAGTTGTTGCTGAAAAATAGAAAACGGACTAACTCATGTTTAGTCCGTTTTTTTTAGAGTGTCTTAATATTATAAGCTGAGTCTTAGTGAGGCAAACATAGCGTTTTGGTCGTTTTCGTTTATTTCAGCGACGTCGTAATTTGCGGCAATAGAAAAGTTTCTTGTTATGTAAAACCTAAGACCTAAGGCAAAACTAGAATCGGTTTCTGAAAAGACGTCGTCATACTTTAGCTTTCCTTCTATCTCTAGGCGATCCGCTAAAGAGCTGCGTAGCCCAGCAGTTAATCTATAACCTGTATCGTCATCGTTATTATTGTTCCAATCAACATCAACAAATTGCAATATACCAAATAAGCTAGATGCTCTTCCGACAGGGGCGTAGACACCAGCACCAATCGCCATTAAATCGATAGAGCCGTATTCTGTTGATTCAGCTGCAATAAAAGCTCCTTTACCAAATTCAAAGGCACCAGAAAGAGAAGAGAAATCATCGTTTGCAACGGTATAATCGGGATCTATGCTGCCAAAACCATAATCTAAGTATGTAAATGTGTTCGCATGAGCTGTCATTGATAAGGTGAAAGCCGTTGCTGCCAAACTTGAAAGTAGTAATTTTTTCATTATTTTCTCCATCCATCTAATGAGACATACTCGAAAGAAAAAAATCGAATACTTATTCTTCTCTCTGTCATCGGCTTTATTTGTTCAAAGTTTAGTGAGATTGGCTGGTTATTTTTCATGAAGTATCTTATTTTTTATTAACTTAATGATATAGAAGCTATTCTGCTTTGAGAATACACTATGAATTTACATTGTGAAGGCGGTTGCCGATGAAAAAAATGCTAACAAAGCTCTGCTCTCCAATACTGGGAATGTTTGAATCTGTGGAGGGGGAATATGATTACAAACCGTCCCATCGAACGATTTTGATTGTCTTGGGAGGGCTTTGTTTGGTGATCGCAAGTGTTTCCTTGATCATGACACTAAAGACTGGTGAGGTGGCGGGTTTTATACCGATTATGCTGTTTTTTCTAACGGGCTTGGTGTGCGAAGTGGTTGGCTGGTTAGGCAGTGACAGAGCAGTGGCAAGAATTTGGAAACGCCGTTAAATGAGCGCTGTATCTTGCTAAGATTTTTGCCGTGTTGAGTTCAAAAAAAAGCGACCAGAAGGTCGCTTTTTTTGATTTTTGTATTAGTTACGATCTTTACCATGATGGCGAGGCATGTCGTCAGCACAGTCTTCCATGCGTTCTTTTTGCAGTTCAATAAAGGCTGCTTTTTGTTCAGGGGTTAAGATGCTTAGCATTTTATGCTGATTGCTTAGCATGTTTACTTGGCGCTCTACCTGTTTATTTGCCATCTCTTGAGCCAATGCAGTGGCTTTTGCTGGGTCGAATTTGTCAGCCAAAAGTAAGTCGTTTAGTTTGTTAAAATGCGCATCACGCATTGCGTCATCCGCCTGTGGTTTGTCTTTAAATCTTTCTTTCATTGCTTCTTTGTTGGACTGACGAAGTTCTTTGAATTGTTCTTTCTGGCTATCGGAAAGGTTCAATTCTTTCATCATGTCGCGGTCTAACCCTGGGCGACATTCATGACGAGGCCCCTGAGGTTCTTTGCCACCGTGAGCAAATACGCTAGTAGTGCTTAATATCAATGGTAGAACAATAGAAGCTAAAATCAGTTTTTTTGCCGTTTTCATACTTTCTTCCTTTTATCGGGTGAGATACTTTGATGTTTCATTAACACTGCGCTTTTTGCGCATGGAGGTAGAATACAGATTGCTAGGTAAAGTGACGTATTAGGAAAGTAAAGTAGGGTAAAGGCGGCATCAGTTTGCTTTTTTCGACGTAAAATAGCGTTAGAGAGTTGATGAGGTGACGGGCTCTTCATGTTTGACGTGACCTCTTATGTTTTACTGATGTGCAGGAACCGTTTTAGATAGGAAAAATGAATGCCACATATTTTGATAATTGATGACGATGTTGAATTAAGCGATTTACTCAAAGAGGTCTTGTCGTTTGAAAATTGCACCGTTTGCACAGCTTACGATGGTATGGCGGGCTTAGAGGCGATGGACAGCCGCGTTGATTTGGTCTTGCTTGATGTCATGATGCCGAAATTAAACGGTTTTGAAACCTTGAAGCAGTTGCGTGAAAAGTGGGATGTGCCTGTTTTAATGTTGACGGCAAAAGGGGATGAGATTGATCGTGTGGTGGGTCTTGAGCTGGGTGCAGATGACTATTTACCAAAGCCGTTTAGTGAGCGTGAACTATTAGCCAGAATACGTGCGATTTTGCGCCGTACTCAGAACAATAAAGAGTCGTTGCAAAATGATGCGGTTGTGTATCGGGATATCAAGCTTTATCCCGGTAAATTAGAGGCGTATTGCAATGGTGGTTTGTTGGAGTTGACCAGCACTGAATTTGCTTTGCTGCATTATTTTTTGCTTCATCCTGGGCAAGTATTAACCAAAGAAATGTTAAGTCTTGATGTGCTGGGTAAGCGCTTGGCGGCATTTGATCGAGCCATTGACATGCATGTATCGAATTTGCGTAAAAAGCTACCTGATTGGCCAAATGGTAAACCGAGAATCAAAACCTTGCGCGGGCGTGGTTATTTATTGGTGGAGGGGGATTGATGCGTTTGCCAAAGATCACCAGTTTGTATGGGCGTATTTTCGCTATTTTTTGGTTTACTATCTTTTTGGTGATTTTGGCTGTTTTGGCCTTACCGCATTTTGATCCTCGCAAGAGTAGAGACATCGCGCCGCCGCATTATGAGCGGATGTTGGAGATAAGAAATCGAGTAGAACAAGCTTTTTCATCTGTTCCGGATTTAGCTGTGGTGTTAGAGCATTTAGAGGGGCGTTCGCACCGAGGCCCTGGGCCTGATGATAGGTTACGGCTTTTTATTACGGATCGTGATGGCAATATTCAAACCTCAGATCGACGTCCTGATTTTATTTTTAAGGCGTTACGAAATTTTGTGACCACCATCGATAACCCTCAAAATCCTCAGCAGAAACTCTATGGTAAGACGATGATTTCGGGGCCGCTGCCGATTCGTTTAGCCAATGGTGACTATTATCTTTATATCGGTACTCGATGGAGTGAGCCGCCACACTTTTTATTGCAACTGTTCGATCACCCATTGCGTTTGTTGCTCGCGGTCATGCTGGTGAGTACCCCCTTATTACTCTGGTTGGCTTGGGCCTTAAGTCAGCCTGCTCGCCGATTAGAAAAGGCAGCTCAGCGAGTCGCGCAAGGGGTTTTTGAAATTGATCCAGAGTTGGAAAGAGGCACCTCAGAATTTCGCCAAGCCGGGGCCAGTTTTAACCAAATGGTGGAGGCGGTGAATGTGATGATTTCCCGTCAACAGCGTTTATTATCGGATATCTCCCATGAGTTGCGTTCCCCTTTGACGCGACTACGGATGGCGCAAGCGTTAGCCAGAAGAAAGATGGGAGAAAGTCCAGATTTAGCGCGCATAGACATTGAGGCCCAGCGTCTGGAGCAAATGATTGGTAAATTGCTCGAATTGTCGAGTGTACAGGTGGACAGTCATCTTAATCGAGAAGTACAGCCGTTTTCGAGCTTGTGTGAAGCGCTACTAGCAGACTGTCAATTTGAAGCGGAGCAAATGGGTAAGACCCTTTCGGTATCGGATATTCCTGATCGAATGATAACGTGCCATCCTCAACTGCTGATGAGCGCGCTGGAGAATATTGTTCGTAATGCCATTTATTATGGCAATCAGCAAATTCGAGTAGCCTTGACCGCTGAAGTTAACCGTTTGGTTATTCGAGTGGAAGACGATGGTGAAGGCGTGCCAGAAGATGAGTTGGATTCTATCTTTCGACCTTTTTACCGTGTTTCAACGGCGCGAGATCGGCATAGTGGTGGGGCGGGGTTGGGGTTAGCGATTGCCGAAAATGCGATTCGTCAGCATAACGGTACTATAACCGCGGCTCGGAGTGAGCTTGGTGGGTTGTTGGTTGAAATCATTTTGCCATTGTGAAATTGAGTTTAATAGAACAACGTAATGGGGTATTTTTCAGGTTATTTGCTTTTAATGGAAAGGATTAGTAGACAAAGCCATGGATTCGGCTCATATTAGTGTGATACGTCGTGCTTAGGGAAGGCACGGCTCAGTCCTTCTGTTTACGCATATGGATCAAAACCGTATTCGAGGCGAATTCTGAATTTCTTCAAGTACTCTGCCCATTACTTATCCCAAAGTCACATATAAGTCTGCTCTTTTTCTTTTATTTGAAATGACGCTTTAATTTAGTAGTAAGAAAGAAGGGGGAGTCACGTAATTTTTTTACATCATAGGAACCATATGATAAATAGCGCTAAAGAGTTTGTACTACAACGTATTTGTGTGTTTGCCAGCCAAGTGTTCGATCCTAATTCAGATTCACAGGTTGTGAATATACTAAAAAGTAAATTCAATATACGTTTACCGCAAAGACGTTCAATGAACGAGTCTTTATCTTCTACCGTTAGTGACCATGAAATCATTGCCTTGATATTAAAATATCGCTCTATGAACGAATCTTAAGCTCGTCACTTGCCTGCTCTTATTTTTTTACGCACAAAAAAATAGCGTTGCCTGATTGTTTGTTCCATGCAATGATTTTGTCGTGTTCATGCTCGAAAACATGAACGTCAAAATAGGGCGTTAATAATTCTTGTAACTGGTTGAAGTTCAACGCCACCATAGGATGTTCGTCAGCCCAGACCTGTTTTGCCTCAGCGTTTGTTTTTTCTATGCTTAGTTTGAGTGTTTGTGTTTCCCCTTCACCACGGTAGTGCCAAGAGGATACAAAAGAAAACTGGCTGTCTCCTTCTACAACGCTGTGTTTTGCCGATATAGCATTATTTATCTGGTCCTTATCGACAGCGTTAAAGCAAAATACGCCACCGGCGTTAAGTGCTTTATGAACGCTTTCGATACAGTCTGTTAAACGTCCAATATCGCCGCTGTAATGAATTGAATACAAAAAACAGGTAATGAAGTCATAGGGAATGGCCACGTCAAACTCACACATGTTACCTAATTCGAATTGCGCCTGAGGGCAACGTTGCTTAGCAATATCGAGCATGGGCTGATTAATGTCCAATCCGCTGCATTGATAGTTTTCTTGGCTAAGATAGTAAATGTGTGGGCCCGTGCCACACGCCAAATCCAAATGCCGTCTCCCGCCGTTGCCGAAAATTTGATGAAGACGATGGGCATTATTGCTTTGAGCGTGATAATTAATATCGGCACACATTAAATCATAGTAGCCGGATAAGTCCGTATAGAGCGCATTGTCAGACATGTTTGCTTCGCTTGGAGGGTAAAAAAAGATGGCGAATCATATAGTAGATACAGCGATAGGACTACTGGATTCAGTTGTGCTTTATTGAAAATAGAGGGCAACAGGGGTTTTACTTCTTGGGGAAAGTAAAAAAGCAGAAGCAAAGTGAGACTTTACTTCTGCTTGTTGGTTTTTCCGTTCTTGTTAAACGAAAATAAAGAATTTGGCAATAAACAAGGCCGCTAGAATATAGACAGCAAGACTGACTTTTTTACCTTGACCAGATAATAGCTTGATAACAGCGTAGCTGATAAAAGACAACGCGATGCCGTCTGCTATGGAGTAGGTCAGCGGCATAGTGAATGCAGCAATGAGTACTGGTGCGGCTTCGGTAATATCGTCCCAATCCACATGAGCGAGACTGCTTGTCATCAAAACCGCCACGTACATGAGGGCACCCGCTGTTGCATACGCAGGAATGGAGCCAGCTAACGGTGCAAAGAAGAGGCTTAATAAAAATAATAAAGCCACGACCACAGCCGTTAATCCCGTGCGTCCGCCCGCAGAAACGCCAGAAGCACTTTCAATGTAGCTGGTGGTAGAAGAGGTGCCTAAAGCCGCCCCGACCACAGTGGCACTTGAATCGGCAAGCAGCGCTTTTTTCAAACGTGGTAATTTACCGTCTTTGTCTAATAACTTGCCACGCTGACCCACACCAATCAGTGTTCCAGATGTATCAAATAAATCCACAAAGAAAAACGCAAAGATGACGCTTAGCATACTGAGTTGGAAGGCACCTTCAATGTCCATCGCAAGGAAAGTCGGTGCAATGGATGGTGGTACAGACACCAATCCACCAAATTCATTTTGACCGAATAGCATAGACAGGACAGTGACCAGTAGTATACCGATCATCACGGCACCGGTGACATTTAGATAAGACAAGGCACAGATCACGAAGAAACCAAGCAAGCCATAGATGGCAGAAGGTGATGATAGGTCTCCTAATGACACCATTGTTGCTGGGTTTTTAACAATGATCCCTGAGTTTTGTAGCGCGATCATGGCAAGGAAAAGACCAATGCCCGCCGCAATCCCTAGCTTTAAAGACGAAGGAATGGCGTTAATAACCCATTCTCGGATACGGAAGATACTGATAAAGATGAATAAAATACCAGATAAAAACACCGCCCCTAGCGCTTGTTCCCAGGAGTAGCCCATGCCTAGGACAACACCGTAGGTGAAAAAAGCGTTTAAGCCCATACCAGGCGCTAGTGCGATTGGGTAATTGGCATAAAGGCCCATGATCAAGCAACCAATCGCGGCGGCAAGACAGGTGGCAACAAATACTGCGCCTTGATCCATGCCTGCTTGTGCCAGTATTGAAGGGTTAACAAAGATGATGTAAGCCATGGTCAGGAAGGTGGTGATACCACCAATGACCTCATTACGTACCGACGTGTTATGAGCTTTAAGTTGGAAATAACGTTCGAGCATAGGGGAACCTTTTGCTAGTTGGCCGACGATATTCATTCTATTGTTAGCCGACATACTAGAATGCAGGCTGGCAATAGAATGCGCCGAGAGGGGTTTTGACACTGATCATTTGGTCAGTTAACTATTTCGGCGCCAAGTATAAAAAATTCGTGATGATTTGGGGAGAAAAATTGCAATAAATAATCGTTTTCTTTAAAGCTTGGTGACTTGATAACCGTTGGTTTTGAGTTTTTCCAATAAACTGTCAGGGCCAGCAAGGTGCATAGCGCCTACCATGATAAACTCAACCCCAGTGTTTTCTAACATCTGTTCAATTTGGGGGAGCCAAAGATTGTTACGAGTCACCAACAACGACTGATAGACTTCAGGATAATCGGTTTTGAAATCTTTTAATTCTATGTCTGCCATGGCTTCCATATCACCGCTGCGCCAGCTTTGTCTTAGCTTTTCCATATTGCTCGGCATGTCTTTTATGTCTGTTAGGGCATAATTGATAACATCGTTGCTGTTTTCTGTACTAATGTCGCTGAGTATCTCAACCTGTTTTTCGGGTTCTTCAAGCCAGCCGCTAGGCTTGTTATCCTGCTTCGCTTTTTGAGCGTAAAAATGATCCACGCCCTCACTGGTAAATCCTAGATGTTTGAGTTCAATCATACTAAGAGAAATTGCTAAGGCACTGGGTTTTAAGTTTTGTACCGCGGTAAAGGGGATTTGTCGAGCATCGAGGTAAATCTTTAATGATTGGTAGGTGTCAGGTGAGATGATTTGATCAATGGTGGTGCCGTCAGAATAGGAGAGCTCTTTTTTCATTTGTTGCTTAAAAGCATGGTTACTAATGGCGTCCATATTGGTTTCAAACACAACTTTATCTGCCGCTTGATAGGCTTTTTCGTATGCCAAGGGCAAGGGGTAATCTTGTGGGGTTAATAAATGAATGGTACCGCCAATGTAGATGGTATTGGTGCCAGAGGTGACTTTCCAAACAGAGGCTGCTTGTGTTTCAAAGGTCGCAGCGGCTAGCAGGGTTAAACCAAGTTTTTTAAGGCGGTTCATAGTTGTCCTAAATAGGGTGTCGAGATGCGTTTAATCCCTTCAGTGTACTCATCTTCTTGGTTAGCGGAAGGGATCAGGGGAGGATGTATTTGTTTTTTCTTATTTTTTGCTCAACCTACAATGCGTTCTAACGCCTTCCCCCCGCTAAAATAATGTTATTATTCTGTCTCTTTTCCTGGTGAGTGATGTGAGTCTGTAATGAAAAAAGAGTGTGTTTCTATTGGCTTAATCAATCCTAAAAGCGCATCCAATGTTGGCTCTGTCATGAGGGCTGCTGGGTGTTATCAAGCAAATCAGGTTTTATACTCTGGGCATCGTTATGATCGCGCTGTCAAAATGTCCACGGATACCAAAAAGGTGAGTACCTCGATTCCACTAATTAATATTGAGTCTTTAGGGGTGGATAGCTTAATTGACGCTGTGACTCCGGATACAAAGATTGTCTGTGTTGATTTGATTCAAGGAGCAACCCCGTTACCTGCTTTTTCGCATCCAGATAATGCCCTCTATATATTCGGTCCTGAAGACGGAACGATTGACCAAAAACTGGTGGATAGAGCCGATTTTGTGGTGTTCGTTCCAACGATTGGCTGTATGAATCTCGCTGCATCCGTCAATGTTTTGCTGTATGACCGATTAGCAAAGTCCGCCCGTGCTTTTGCAGGTGATGACCTCATTTGTCAGAGTAAAGATATAAATAATAACGTTAAAGTGCGTGTTTGAGCTGTTGTGTAAGGCTTCTGTATTTTTTATCTATTACTTTTCAAATAGTTAACGAAATTTTGACTGTGATATTTTGCTATCAATGTAAGAATGTCCCTAAGCCTGATGGTCGTTAAGGAAAGGGGACAAGTCTTGGCGTTGTGTTAGTCTTTTATGTTTCTGTTTCCCCCCTTTTTTCCTTTTAACCACTTCGGAGTTTGTTTGATGAGATAAAAGGAAGACATTCCAATGAAACCGCTTCTGTTATCGATATTGACCGGTTTGGCTTGTTCAGTTTCATCGCTTCATGCGGTCGAGCCTGAACAGTTAGAAGTACCTTTAGAGCCACTAAGTGCTGAGGTTGAGCTTGGGGTGATTGCAACAACAGGAAATACAGAAAGTTCAGCTGTAAAAGGTAAAGCAACGATTAAGCAAGATTTTAGAGAGTGGAAAAACAAATATCAGTTCGATGCTTTGTACAAACGCAATACTTATGAAGGAGATGATCAAACAACCGCTCAAAAAGTATTTTTCTCGGCGCAAAGTGATTATAAGTTAAGTCCTGAGAATTCATCAGTGTTTGTTTATGGCTCTTACACTGACGACCGTTTTAGTGGCTATGATTATCAAAATACTGTTGCCATTGGTTACTCTACAAGATTGTTTGCTGACCAAGACTCATTTTTAGACTACAACATCGGTCCTGGCTATTCTTTTAACCGAACGAACGAAGGGGAGTTGGATGACGCATTTATTGTGCATTTACAAATGGAGTATGAATACAATTTTAGCCCTGAGGTAAAATTCACTCAAATGCTAGGCAGTGATGTGGCGCTGGAAAGTAACAAGAATACAGCGTCTAAGTCGGAGTCTTCTATCACCTCGAAGTTAAGAGACAATCTGAGTATGAAGGCGGCTTACAATATTACACATAATAGTCTCTCTTTGGACATGAGAGAAAAAACAGATTCCATCACAAGCGTCACGTTAATTTATGCTTTTTAGACGCGCATAATGTTGTTTTTATTGTTTGATGCTGTCATGTTTTGCGCTCTCGTTATTTTCTGAGTGTGTAAAGCTATGCGTTATCAAGGGATAAAAGTGACTTTGATCACAGGATTTCTAGGGGCCGGTAAAACTACCTTGATTCGGCAGCTGTTAACACAAGCACCTCCTCATGAGCGTTGGGCTGTGCTGGTGAATGAATTTGGTGATATTGGCCTTGATGGCGCCTTCTACGCAGATCTAGGTGTGGCGATTCGTGAGGTGCCGGGTGGGTGTGTTTGTTGTACCACGTCGGCTGCATTCCAGTTGGGTTTGAATCAATTAATTCGTCAACATAATCCTGATCGCATTTTCATAGAGCCTTCGGGCCTTGGTCACCCGCAACAAATCATTGCTAAATTACGAAGTGACTCATATCACAACGTTTTGTTATTCACGGGGGCATTTTGTGTGCTGGATGCCCGTCATTTAAACGATGAACGTTATACAAAGCACGACATTTTTCATGACCAAATTGAGTCAGCCGATGGCATTGTTTTTAGTCATGTAGATCGCTATCTGCAAGCTGATAAACAGAATATCACGTCGCGATTCGGTGAGTTTTCGCCTTCAGCAAAGCCTTTACTTTATCTATCGGACCCCATGCATCTTGATCTTGATGCTCTGGATATTGGCTTGGCCGATTTATCGCATCCAGACTCTATGTTGGTCACTCATAATATTGCCCGCTCTTCTTCTGCCCATGAACACGAACACGAACACGAACACGACCATCAGAGTCATGATTCGTCTTCTCAAGAGGTTGGCTGGCATTATCAAAAACAACAGGATGCTATGCAGGTATTGGGTTGGAAGTGGTCAAAAGATAAGGTTTTTGATGCAATCGAGCTAAGATCAAGCATCCAGTCTATGGTGATTCTTGAAGGGGTTTATCGTATTAAAGGTGTGTTTGTTACTGGCCTAGGCGAAGCACTTTTTGTCAATGCATCACAGGGAGAAATTACCTTATCGGTATTCCCTTGGAGCGAGTCAAGCCGCTTGGAGATCATAGGGGACGTAGAAGGGACATGGCCATTTTCTTGTAAGCAGACGCTTTCGATAGCGGGCCAATTCTAGAGTAGGTTTGATGGTGCGTTCGTAGAGAGTATGGTGTTTAACCAATTACTTGATGGTTTAGGCTAACTGGAAAAATCACATCTTGGTCTATTTTGTCATTAACTTTGGCATCTTTTGTTATTGAGAGAAAGTCTCTGATAGAGGAACCTTTCTGGTATTAAAGGTTCCTATGAAACATATGGAATAAAAACAATAAGAGGTCACAAGTCATGCCAGAATATAAAGCGCCCTTGCGCGACATCAAGTTCGTAACGGAAGAAGTACTCGATCTTCATGGACACTACGCCAAGTTGCCAGGTGCCGAAGAAGCCACGCCAGACATGGTGGCGGCCATTCTAGAAGAAGGCGCCAAATTTGCTGAGCGTGTCCTTTCGCCTCTAAACCGCATTGGCGACCAACAGGGTTGTCAGTTCAAAGATGGCGTGGTGACGACGCCAGATGGTTTCAAAGAAGCCTATAAGCAATATGTGGAAGGTGGCTGGCCGTCCTTATCACACCCAGAAGACATGGGTGGTCAAGGTTTACCCGATTCATTAGGGATGTTGGTTACTGAAATGATTGCCACGTCTAACTGGTCATGGGGAATGTACCCAGGCTTGAGTCATGGTGCCATGAATACCATTGAATTGCATGGTACAGATGAGCAAAAGCAAACCTATTTGACCAAATTAGTGTCCGGTGAGTGGACGGGGACCATGTGTCTTACCGAGCCTCATTGTGGTACCGACCTTGGTATGTTGAAAACCAAGGCAGAGCCACAAGCTGATGGCAGTTACGCCGTGACTGGGACGAAAATTTTCATTTCGGCAGGCGAACACGATATGGCGGACAACATTGTTCACATCGTATTGGCTCGTTTGCCAGATGCACCTGCGGGTACCAAAGGTATCTCATTGTTCATTGTGCCTAAGCACAATGTTAATAGCAGTGGCGAAATTGCTGACCGAAATCAAGTTTCCTGCGGTTCCATTGAACACAAAATGGGCATTCATGGTAACGCGACTTGTGTGATGAATTTTGATGGCGCCAAAGGTTTCCTTATTGGAGAGCCAAACCGTGGTTTGAACTGCATGTTTACTTTTATGAACGCTGCTCGTTTGGGAACCGCATTGCAAGGTTTAGCACACGCTGAATGGGCATTACAAAACTCTGTGGCGTATGCAAAAGACCGTTTGCAGATGCGTGCCTTATCTGGGCCTAAAGCACCGGAGAAAGCCGCAGACCCTATCATAGTACACCCAGATGTTCGCCGTATGTTATTGACGCAAAAAGCGTTTGCTGAGGGTGGACGGGCATTAATTCATTATTGTTCTATGCTGGTTGATACCATGAAACGAGGTACCGCCGAAGAAAAAGCAGAGGCAGATGAATTAATGTCGTTGCTGACTCCAATTGCTAAAGCCTTTTTAACCGAGACGGGTTTTGAAGCGGCAAACCAAGGCTTACAAGTGTTTGGTGGCCATGGTTTTATTGCAGAGTGGGGTATGGAGCAAAATGTACGAGATTGTCGTATTTCTATGTTGTATGAGGGCACAACGGGCATTCAGGCGCTGGATTTACTAGGTCGTAAAGTATTGATGACTCAAGGTGCCACATTGCGACGCTTTACCAAAATCATTCATAAATTCTGTAAAGAACACAAAGGCGATAAGCGTCTTAAATCTTACATTACCGTTCTCGATAAATTGAATGGTGAGTGGGGCGATGTGACGATGAAAATCGGTATGAAAGCGATGCGCAATAAAGAAGAAGTCGGAGCAGCGTCGGTGGATTATTTGATGTTCTCAGGCTATGTCGTTTTGGCGTACTTTTGGGCGCGTATGGCCGTCACGGCGCAAGCCAAATTAGATGCAGGTACAGATGAAGTGGGCTTCTATACCGCCAAGTTACAGACAGCTACTTTTTATTATGAGCGTTTGTTGCCACGTACGCGTGCCCATGTTGAGGCAATGTTGTCTGGCGCGGATAACTTATTGGCAATGGACGAAGAAAACTTCGTCTTCTTAAATGCCTAATATGTAGCAAATTACGTCTCGCTCAGCTTTGCTTCAGTTAGAAGCGGGATGAGCGAGACACAATATTTTTGACGGGTTGAAGAGGGTACTATGATGAGCGAAGCAAAATCAGTGTTTGAATCTATGTTGGGTCGATTTGATGCCGATGAAGCCGATGATATGGAGGCAACATTTCAATTTGACTTAGACGATGCGGACAGCTATCACTTAACTATCGCGGATGGCGAATGTGAGATGGGAGAAGGGGAGCATGATGATCCTACGGTGACTCTAAGTATGGATTTAGATACCCTCAAAGCAGTCATGAGCGGTGAATTAGACGGCATGGCGGCTTTTATGCAAGGTAAAATTAGAGCCGATGGTGACATTATGTTAGCAACCAAGTTGACGCAAATTTTTCCAATTTAGGTTTGATTTGATGCGCTTGAATGCTCTGAAGCTCAACGGCAATTTGCACAGTTGAGCTTTTGCGTTTACTTATTCTCCTAAATAAAAAAAACAAATGGAGCGTTTATTATGTCAATGGATACTACTCGTCACAGCACGGCCGATGTTGGAAAAGCGCCAGGAAGCTACTTGCCAGCGTCGCTTAATCCTAATGGCTATCAGTCGTTAACGGATGTCCTCGCTGCGGCTGTCAGCAAATACGCTGACCTACCGGCCTTTACGAGCGTTGGAAGAACACTAACGTATCGTGAGTTGAATGAAAAATCCGATCAGTTTGCCGCTTATCTTCAGCACGAAACGGATTTGATACCTGGGGATCGCATCGCGATCCAATTGCCTAATGTGATTCAATATCCTGTTGTTCTTTTTGGTGCGATGAAAGCCGGGCTGATCGTGGTTAATACTAACCCTTTGTATACCCCGAAGGAGCTTGAGCATCAATTTAATGACTCTGGTGTTAAAGCCTTGGTCGTGTTTGCCAACATGGCACATAACGTCGAAAAAATCTTAGCCAAAACCTCGATCAAACACGTCATTATTACTGAAATTGCCGATTTTCACTCCCCGCTAAAACGTTTGTTGGTCAACTCAGTGGTTAAATATGTTAAAAAAATGGTGCCAGCCTACCATCTTCCTCATGCGCTTGCGTTAAACGACGTATTGGCAAAAGGTAAAGATAAACAGGTCGATAAAGTCGCTTGTCAGCCAGAGCAAATTGCGGTGTTGCAATATACTGGGGGAACAACAGGCGTTGCCAAGGGTGCCATGCTGACGCACGCTAATTTGATCGCCAATTTGAACCAACTAAGTTCTCGTTTAAGTTCGATTATTGAACCCAAAGCTGAACTCTACATTGCGCCTTTGCCCTTGTATCACATTTACGCCTTTCTTATTCATGGTTTGACCCTAGTTGAGAAAGGTGCGCATAGCGTATTAATCCCAAATCCACGAGACTTGCCAGGTTTTATTAAAGAACTAAAAAAATGGCCATTTACAGGCTTTGTTGGGCTAAATACGTTATTTGTTGGGCTTTGTAATAAAACCGATTTTCGCGCGTTGGACTTTTCACACTTGAAACTGACCTGTTCGGGCGGTATGCCGCTCACGCATGCGGCCGCCGATGAATGGCAAAAAGTGACAGGATGCAAAGTGGTCGAAGGGTATGGTTTAACAGAAACCTCTCCTGTCGTGTCTTTTAACCCTATTGGTAAAGAACGTATTGGTACAATTGGTGTGCCAGTGGCCGAAACAGATATCAAAATTCAAGGCCAAAATGGTGAAGCATTACCGCAAGGAGAAGCGGGCATGCTGTGCGTGCGTGGTCCACAGGTGATGAAAGGCTATTGGAATCGCGAAGAAGCGACGCGCGATGTCATGACTGAGGATGGCTTTTTAATTACGGGTGACATTGCGGTGCAACATCCAGATGGCTATTTGCAAATTGTGGATCGAGCCAAAGACATGATCATTGTCTCAGGTTTCAATGTGTACCCAACAGAAGTGGAAGATTGTCTTTCTTCTCACCCATCGATTCTTGAGTCGGCAGCGATTGGCGTGCCAGACGATAAAACGGGTGAAGCGGTTAAAGCCTTTGTGGTGTTAAGAGCGAATGTTGACTCATTGGACGAAAAAGCGCTACGGGCATACTGTAAAGAGAACTTAGCTGCTTACAAAGTGCCTAAGTTTGTTGAAGTGCGTAAAGAGTTGCCTAAGACAAACGTAGGGAAAGTGTTGCGTCGTGCCTTGCGTGAAGAGAAGCAAGCCTAATTTAGGCTTGCTCAAATATCGATCAGGAGGGCGATAATGACACAAATAAAGCGCAAGCTAATGCATCGGCGCTGTATCGAATCGTTTGGTTTTTTACGCGAGGATGGTCTTTGGGACATAGAAGCCACTATGCAAGATTTGAAGTCTTACGATGTTAATCGTGAGTTTGATGGCAGTGTGGTGCCAGAAGGCAGTCCTTTTCACGATATCAGTGTTTGCTTAACGCTCGATGACACTTTTTTAATCAAGGGAGTGTCTGTTTCCATGGAGGCTTTCCCTTTTCCAAACTGCGCAGGTGCGGTGCCCAGCTTTTCCGTTTTAAAAGGCACGCGCATTGGGCCTGGTTGGAATCGTTGGCTGAAGCAAACCTTTAGTGGAAAAGTGGGTTGTACTCATGTGTTGGAGTTGTTTCCTGTGATTGCAACGACCGCTTTTCAAACTATGTGGCAACCCCTAGGAGAGAAGTACCCAACGCATGTCCCCGATGCTTTAATTAAGTTGGTGAATTCTTGCCACGGTTGGTCTGAAGACGGACCTATGGTGCGCAAATTGGTTGAGGAACAGGTGCTTCATCTACCATCAGAGGAGTGTCAGTAATGAATGATTTTGTTACTGAAAGTATGGAGTCAGGTATACAGGTTTTGTGTTTGAACCGAACCGATAAGAAAAACGCCATTACCTTAGACATGTACCAAGCATTGACGAATGCATTGCGTAGCGCAGAACATAACGACCAAGTCAAAGTCACCATGTTATATGGCCTTGGAGGGGATTTCTCTTCGGGGAATGATATTAATGAATTTGTACACATCGCTCAAACACCTGAAAAAATGGAAGCAATAATGGCTTTCTTGCAGGTGTTGAGTTGCTATAAAAAACCACTCATTGCGGGTGTTGAAGGTCGTGCAGTGGGTGTGGGGGCGACCATGCTGTTGCACTGCGATTTGGTACTGGCTTCCCGCGAAGCGCGGTTACAGTTTCCATTTGTACAGTTAGGTTTGGTGCCAGAAGCCGCATCCAGCCACCTATTGCCTCAGTTAGTAGGGCATCAAAAAGCCTTTGAAATACTTGTGTTAGGAGAAGTGGTTAGCGCAACACAGGCCCATGAAATGGGACTAGTAAATCACTTGTGCGAAGAAGGTGAGGCCTACAAGTTGGCTTTATTCTATGCACAAAGAATCGCTGCTTTACCGGTTGAAGCGGTGGCTTTAAGTAAAGATTTACTGAAATTCAGAGGGCAAGACGATGTGCAGATGGCATTGATGCGAGAAGGGCGTATTTTCAAGGATCGATTACGATCGACTGAGGCACATCAAGCCTTTACCGCCTTTTTATCGCGCAATAAATAAGTGGCGTGTAGCGTATGACAGAAAGCTTCACTTTTTAGTGGGGCTTTTTTTTATCTTAGGCACTAGACTGAAAGACCTAGAAAGGGGACGAATCAGTCCTTGTTGTCCGCTGAAAATATTGTGCGGTTTATGTCTGAATATTTTTGTCAGTTAACTGGCGCTTTTTTGTTATTGATGAAAAGCATTCCCAAACTACTATAGAGGGTAAGTAAAGCGTTCTATTGATAGGGAATGTTTGCATGACATGGATCTGGCAATATGGGTCAGTTTAATGCATGAAAGAAAGCTTAATAATAAATACGAGGGGCTTATGAAAATCTTAGTATCTGTAAAGCGAGTGATAGATTACAACGTCAAAGTTCGCGTCAAAGCCGACCATACAGCGGTCGATCTTACCAATGTCAAAATGTCCATGAACCCTTTCTGTGAAATCGCTGTGGAAGAGGCCATTCGTCTAAAAGAAAAAGGTATCGCTTCTGACGTTGTGGTGGTCTCGGTGGGGTCTAAATCTTGCCAAGAAACCTTACGCACGGCATTGGCTTTGGGTGCTGATCGCGCGATCCAAGTGGAAACAGAAGACGGTTTGGATTCTTTATCGGTTGCCAAGTTAATTGCTAAGGTGGCCCAAGAAGAAGCCGCTGATTTAGTGATCATGGGTAAACAATCTATCGATTCTGATAATAACCAAACCGGCCAAATGCTGGCGGCTTTATTGGATTACCCGCAAGCAACGTTTGCCTCAGAGGTGGTGATTGAAAACGGTGAGGCGCACGTCACCCGTGAAATTGACGGTGGTTTGCAGACACTGGCTATTACCTTACCTGCGGTGATTACCACAGATCTGCGTTTGAATGAGCCACGTTTTGCTTCTTTGCCAAATATTATGAAAGCGAAGAAAAAGCCATTGGATGTCAAAACCCCAGCCGATCTTGGTGTAGAAGTTGGCTCTAATGTCAGCATCGTATCGGTTACACCCCCGCCACAACGTGCTGGTGGTATCAAAGTGGGTTCTGTAGCGGAACTGGTAGACAAACTTAAAAATGAAGCGAAGGTGGTGTCATGAGCATTTTAATCCTTGCCGAACACGATAATAAATCTTTAAAACCTGCGACATTAAACACAGTGACCGCAGCCACTCAGATTGGTGCCGATGTGCATTTATTGGTGGTAGGTTTCGAATGCCAAACCGTTGTTGAGCAAGCGTCGCAAGTGGCTGGTGTCAGTAAAGTATTGGTGGCTGATAACGCCGTTTATGAGCATCAATTGGCTGAAAATGTCTCCAAATTAGTTGTTGATATAGCCAGTGGCTACGGTCATATCTTAGCGCCTGCAACCACAACAGGGAAAAATACCTTGCCACGTGTGGCGGCGCTTTTAAACGTGGCGCAGTTGTCTGACGTTATTAAAGTCGAATCCGCAGACACCTTTGTTCGTCCAATTTACGCAGGTAACGCCATTGCTACGGTAAAAACCACAGACGCGGTAAAAGTGTTGACGGTTCGTTCAACCGGTTTTGATGCAGCAGCGAGCACAGGCGGCAACGCCGAGCGTGAAGTGCTTTCGCAAGTGATTGCCTCTGATCGCAGTCGCTTTGTGAAGGAGCAGCTAGCCGAATCTGACCGTCCTGAATTGACGGCCGCCAACGTGATTATTTCAGGTGGTCGTGGTATGGGGAATGGCGAAAACTTCAAATTGCTAGAAGGCGTTGCAGACAAACTTGGTGCTGCTATTGGTGCATCACGTGCTGCTGTCGATGCGGGTTTTGTGCCAAACGATTTACAAGTTGGCCAAACAGGTAAAACCGTTGCGCCGGATCTTTATATTGCCGTTGGTATTTCGGGTGCGATTCAGCATTTGGCCGGCATGAAGGATTCCAAGGTGATTGTTGCCATCAACAAAGACGAAGACGCGCCCATTTTCCAAGTAGCGGATTATGGCTTGGTAGCGGATTTGTTTGATGCTGTGCCTGAGCTGGAAAAAAGCTTGTGATTTTTGAGAGAACAGTCGGTTTAGCTGAGTAATCTTACGTCTAAACTGCCTTTAAATACCGGATGACGGTGAGCGCAAATGCCATCGTCATCAAAATAAAAATAATGGGAGACCAGCATGATTTTCGAAGGACAAGCAATCAAGGTTGCAGTCGATGATGCCGGCGTGGCAACTGTCACTCTGGATTTGGTCGGTGAATCGGTCAATAAGTTCAATAGCCTTACCTTGAATGAATTGGCCGAAGCCGTTACTGCGCTCAAACACATTGATGATTTGCAAGGCGTTATTTTTGCCAGTGCGAAAGACGTTTTTGTCGTAGGAGCTGACATAACTGAGTTTACTACTTGGTTTGAACTCGAAGAGGATGAATTGTCCGATAAACTTCGCCTTGCTCATACTATTTTTAACGACATTTCGAATCTATGCTGCCCAACGGTTGCGGCCATTAATGGTATTGCGCTTGGCGGTGGTATGGAACTGGTGTTGGCCTGTGATTATCGAGTGATGGCGGATTCTGCGAAAATCGGTTTGCCAGAAACACAATTGGGTATTTATCCTGGGTGGGGTGGTACGGTTCGTTTGCCTCGCTTAATCGGTGCGGATAATGCTTGCGAATGGATTTGTGGTGGCGCTCAAAAACGCAGTGAAGAAGCGTTCAAAGATGGCGCGGTTGATGCGGTGGTCCCGGCGGCAAAAGTGAATGAGTCGGCACGTCATCTTATCCAACAAGTGCTCGACGGGAAGTTGGATTACCATGCACGTCGTGAAGAATTGCGTGCCCCTATGGTGTTTTCACCCATTGAAAAAATGATGATTTTCGAGTCCGTTCGTGGTGTGGTTGGGGCTAAGGCAGGTAAACATTATCCTGCGCCTATGGCGGCCATCAAGACTATCGAAAAGGGCATTAGCCAAGATATGGAAAAAGCCATAGAGACAGAGATAAAAGGCTTTGTTAAATTGGCCAAAGGCCCTGTGGCTAAAGCACTTGTGAATCTTTTCTTAAGCGATCAACAGATTAAGAAAACCGCAGGTAAATATGCGAAAAATGCTACGCCAGTCAAACAAGCCGCTGTTTTGGGAGCAGGGATTATGGGGGGAGGTGTGGCTTATCAGTCCGCCTCTAAAGGCACGCCAATCATCATGAAAGATATTCGCCCTGAAGCCTTAGAGTTAGGTTTGAGTGAAGCGAATAAACTGTTTAATGGTCAGGTAGAACGCGGACGTTTAACCACAGATCAAGCCTTTAAAGCCATGAATGGTATTATTCCAGCGTTAAGTTATGGCGAATTTGAGCACGTTGATCTAGTAGTCGAAGCGGTGGTTGAAAACGTCAAAATCAAAAAATCTGTGTTGGCTGAGGTAGAAACCAAAATAGCCGACGATGCTATTTTAACGTCGAATACCTCGACGATTTCCATTACTGAATTGGCGAAAGATCTAAAACGCCCAGAAAATTTCTGTGGTATGCATTTCTTTAACCCTGTGCATCGTATGCCATTGGTGGAAGTGATTCGCGGTGAAAAAACCAGCGATGCGGCCATTGCAAAAACCGTAGCCTATGCTCAAGCCATGGGCAAAACACCTGTCGTGGTAAATGACTGTCCAGGCTTCCTTGTAAACCGTGTATTGTTCCCTTACTTTGCTGGTTTCTCCTTGATGATGCAAGAAGGCGCAGATTTCCAAGTAGTGGATAAAACCATGGAGAAATTCGGTTGGCCAATGGGTCCGGCTTACTTGCTTGATGTGGTGGGTATTGACACAGCGTACCATGCCGATCAAGTGATGGCGGAAGGCTTCCCTGATCGTATGAAACATGACGGCACCAATGCGGTAGATCGTTTATTTGAGTTGAAGCGTTTTGGTCAAAAGAATGGTCATGGCTTCTATCGTTACGAAGCAGATCGTAAAGGTAAGCCGAAGAAAGTTTTTAACGACGAAATTAATGACTTACTTGCGCCTGTAGTGAGCTCTCATGCTGAATTGACAGAAGACGATATTGTGGCTCGTATGATGATACCACTTTGTATCGAAACAGTGCGTTGCCTAGAAGAAAACATAGTCGCATCAGCTGCAGAAGCGGATATGGGGTTAATTTATGGTATTGGTTTCCCTCCATACCTTGGTGGTGCCTTGCATTACCTAGACCAAATGGGACTGCAGGCGTTTTGTGATCTTGCAGACAAATACAGCCACTTAGGTAAGTTGTACGAGCCAACCGCGAAGATGCGTGACATGGCCAGTAACAACGATACTTTTTACGGCGCATAACTTCCCATAGGTTAGAGGAGAATTTTCATGAAACTGAATCCAAATGATGTCGTTATTATCGACGCCGTTCGCTCACCAATGGGTAAAACGAAAAATGGCGTATTCCGTAATGTACGAGCAGAAAATTTATCGGCAGCGTTAGTAAAAGCTTTGTTTAAGCGCAATCCAACGGTAGATCAAAAAGACGTGGAGGATCTTATCTGGGGGTGTGTGAACCAAACTCTAGAGCAAGGCTTTAATATGGCCCGTGCCGTGTCTTTGTTGGCAGGGTTGCCGATTACGAGCGCCGCTCAGACGGTGAACCGCTTATGTGGTTCGTCTATGTCCGCCATTCACACGGCGGCTCAAGCGATCATGACAGGCCAAGGTGATGTGTTTGTGGTCGGCGGTGTTGAGCATATGGGCCACGTGGGGATGATGCACGGCGTAGACGTTAACCCAGCACTGTCCAAACATATGGCAAAAGCCTCGATGATGATGGGGGTAACGGCGGAAATGCTAGGGAAAATGCACGGTGTGAGCCGTGAAGCACAAGATGCTTTTGCTGTACGCTCCCATCGTTTAGCCCATGAAGCGACGCTACAAGGTCGTTTTGCTAATGAAATTGTTTCTATAGAGGGTCACGATGCGGAAGGGAATAAGATCCTAGTGGAAGTGGATGAAGTTATTCGCCCAGAAACCTCGCTGGAATCTTTAGCGTCTTTAGCGCCCGTGTTTATGCCTAAAGTGGGGACGGTAACAGCAGGCACATCTTCTGCTTTGTCTGATGGTGCATCGGCTATGTTGATGATGTCGGCGAAGAAAGCACACGAGTTAGGTTTAACGCCGATTGCCAAAGTACGTAGCATGGCGGTAGCGGGTTGTGATCCAGCCATTATGGGATACGGCCCTGTTCCTGCGACGAAAAAAGCGCTGAAACGTGCAGGATTGACCATAGCGGATATTGAGATTGTTGAACTAAACGAAGCCTTTGCTGCCCAGTCTATTCCAGTATTAAAAGATCTTGGTTTACTGGATCTTGTTGATGATAAGGTGAATTTGAACGGTGGCGCGATTGCATTGGGTCATCCACTAGGTTGCTCCGGCACGCGTATTTCAACAACGCTACTCAATGTGATGCGCGAGAAAGACGCGACGATTGGCCTTGCTACTATGTGTATTGGTATGGGGCAAGGTATAGCGACGGTATTTGAGCGTGTGTAAGGCGTCTATTTTTACGTCGTCTTGATTTCGTTCGTGACGTTGTAAGACGTTGCGATCAATGCGTAAAGGTAATCTCTGTCTTTAGCCCCACCTAACGTGGGGCTTTTTTTGCTCTGGTGTTTTGCATTCACTTGACGGATGATAAGCGCAATTTAATAGGTAACAGCAATAGGATCGAAAGAGGGCTTTCTCGTGAAAATAGCGGTATTGGATGATTATCAAGATGCAGTCAAAGATCTTTCATGTTTTTGCCTTTTGCAAGGCCATGATGTGCATGTGTTTAATGAAACCTTTAGCAAGACGGATGATTTAGTTGATAAGTTAAAGGACTTTGAGGCGCTTGTTCTGATACGGGAACGCACGGTGATTACGGAAGCTTTACTGGCCAACTTGCCTAATTTGAAACTGATTAGTCAAACGGGAAAAATCAGTAATCACATTGATGCCAAGCTTTGCCATCAGTACGGTGTGGCAGTGGCTGAGGGTGTGGGTTCGCCTGTAGCCCCCTCTGAGTTATGTTGGGGGTTAATCATGTCAGCCAGTCGACATATTCCTGAGTATGTTGCGCAATTTTCGCAAGGTCACTGGCAACAGTCTGGCTCTTTGGGTTTAGGTCGAGTGTTGAATGGCTCTGTATTAGGGATTTGGGGCTACGGTAAAATTGGACAACGAATCGCGCAATATGCCAAAGCTTTTGGTATGAAGGTGTTGGTTTGGGGCAGTGAAAGTTCTAGAACGTTAGCGCAACAACATGGCTTGACTGCGGCATCATCTAAAGCCGAATTCTTCCAAAGTGCAGATATTGTTACGCTGCATTTGCGACTTAACGATGCGACCAAAGCGATTGTGACTCAGAAGGATTTGGCATTGATGAAGCCAGACTCTTTATTGGTAAACACCAGTCGAGCTGAGTTGATTGAAAGCGATGCCTTGTATCGTGAAATGTTGTCTAACCCGAGCAAACGGGCAGCTGTCGATGTATTTGAGACCGAACCTGCGAATGCTGATAATCAGCCTCTATTGTCTCTGCCAAATGTGCTTTGTACACCGCATATAGGATACGTTGAAAAGGCCAGCTACGAATTATATTTTGAGAAAGCGTTTGAAAATGTCGTAGCTTTTGCTGATGGGAAGCCACAAAATATAGTATTGGTGTGAAACGCGAAATCGTTTCGTTTTTTGGTGATTTTTTAAACGCATAGGATAGAAATTATGAAATCTTGTTTGTCTGCATTGGTTGCGATAGTGCCACTTATGGTTTCTTCTACGCAATTGGCGGCAGAGGACACCACAGAGTTACCCGTTTGTGAAAGTAAGGACATCACATCTTTTTCTTACATGGAAAACCTTCAGCCTAATTCTGATGTGGATGTGGGAGCGATTTATAAATCCAAAACACAAGAAGTGATCGCTTTTGGTAAAAAGAACAAACTAGAAGAATTCCAAATAATAAGCCAAGACGCATCGTTTACGCCCAATAATTTTGGCGCTCAAATCAATATGAATTACACGGTGAGCTACAAGCCTAATTATGATGCATTCAATGCTTTTCGTAAGTTTGCCGACATGAGTACCGTTTCCACTTATCGCGTTGGCATGGAGAACTGCCCAACAGATAAGCCATAATGAATGAAATGACCTTGCTCTTTAACCACGGTTAAAGAGCAAGGTTGCTTTTGTTAAGAAAGTGCGTTTCTTACCACCATCAATCCCCCCTTTAGACTTTAAAGTTGCCAACTTCCTTATTAAGTGTTTTATACAAGTCGGTTATCTCTTGATCTATTTATTGAAGATTTAGCGCGTTGTTGCACCAGTAATCCAAGGCGGAGAAATGACTTTAGAGGGCTGGCGTTGCATGATGATTTCGCCATGGCGTACCGAAAGCCGTACTTCGCCTTGCTGACGTAAAACGCTGTAATCATCGTGTCCATCCAGCAAGATAAAGTTTGCAGCGTTGCCGACTTCTATGCCATACCCTTGTAAGCACAAGGTACGAGCACTGTTGTCAGTAATCATATCTAATGCCCGAGCGTAGTCTTGATATCCCATCATTTGGCAGATATGCATGGCGTAATCTAAGGTGCGAAGCAACTTACCATTGCCTAATGAATACCAAGGATCAAAGATAGAGTCCTGTCCTAGGCAGACGTTGATATTGGCTTCTCTAAGCTCTTTGACTCTCGTGACGCCACGGCGTTTTGGGTAGCTGTCAAAGCGACCTTGCAAGTGAATGCTTTCCGTCGGACAGGATATAAAGTTAATACCGGAGTGTTTCAATAAACGAAACAGCTTCGAGCAATAGGCATTGTCATAAGAGTGCATGGCGGTGGTGTGGCTTGCAGTGACTTTGGATCCCATATCATGGAATAACGCTTCACAGGCAAGGAATTCCAAAAAACGAGAATTGGGATCATCGATTTCGTCGCAATGCACATCGATCAACCGATCGTACTTTTTGGCCAATTCTATAATCAGTTTGACAGATTTTTCACCCAATTCTCGAGTGTATTCGAAGTGCGGAATGCCACCAACCACATCGGCGCCAATTTCCAACGCTTCTTCCATCAGTTTTAAGCCATTGGGGTAAGACAACATGCCGTCTTGGGGAAAGGCTACCACCTGTAAATCAATTTTGTCTTTTAGCTCATCACGAAGCGCGCAAAGCGTGCGAACACCGACTAGGGTTGGGTCAGTGGTATCCGCATGAGTTCGAATAGCCTGTACGCCGTTTTGTACCAAAAGCTCTATGGTGGATAAGGCGCGACGTCGAATATCCGCTTCATTCAACATGGGTTTGCGTTGACTCCAGCGCTCGATGCCTTCGAATAAGGTGCCGCTTTGGTTCCATTCTGGCTCACCAGCGGTTAACGCTGCGTCCAGATGAATATGGGGTTCGACAAAAGGAGCGCAAACGAGTTTTCCACCTGCGTCAACATGGTTTTCTGCTGCGACTAACCTATCGTTTTGAGGTGTTATCTTGCTGAAAATACCATTGGTAATCTGAATGGAGAATAGCTCTGGGCGGTGTCGCAAACGAGCATTGATAATATGCATGATGCTTTCCTAAATCGTGAGTTAAGTCATGTTTATCTAAGTAAAGCATGCTTTATGATGAATGAGTACTACTGGGTTATTGTCATGTGATGTCATGAAAAATGAGGCCTTTTGTGGCGTAGCCTATTGGAATATTAGGTTTTATTTATTAGCAACTTGGTCCATCAGGGGCTATAACTATTAGGACAAGAGAGAAGAGTATTTTATTTTGTGTCACAAAACTCGTGTAGAGTGAACAAACAGTCAGTCAGAATAGCAGGAGAAGAGTATGTCTAGTGAAGGTAAATGTCCTTTTAATCATGGCGCAACGAGCGCAACAAGTGCCGGACAATTTGCAGGCCGTGGAACATCCAATAAAGATTGGTGGCCTAATCAGCTGAATTTAAAAATTTTGCATCAGCACTCGGCGAAATCCAATCCTATGGGCGAGGATTTTGATTACGCTAAAGAGTTTAATAGCTTGGATTTAGACGCTGTGCGTCAAGATTTGTATGCTTTGATGACGGACTCACAAGATTGGTGGCCAGCGGATTATGGTCATTACGGTCCATTTTTTATTCGTATGGCTTGGCATAGTGCGGGTACTTATCGTACAGCCGATGGCCGCGGTGGAGCGTCATCTGGTACCCAACGCTTTGCACCATTAAATAGCTGGCCTGACAACGTCAACTTAGACAAAGCGCGCCGTTTGCTTTGGCCTATCAAGCAAAAATATGGCCGTAAGATTTCTTGGGCAGATTTAATGATTTTAGCGGGCAACTGTGCATTGGAGTCCATGGGATTTAAAACCTTTGGCTTTGCTGGTGGCCGTGTTGATGTGTGGGAACCAGAAGATGATATTTACTGGGGCGCTGAAAAAGAGTGGTTAGAATTAAGCGGTGGTGAAGAGAGTCGTTACTCGGGTGACCGAGATCTTGAAAACCCATTAGCGGCGGTACAAATGGGCTTGATTTACGTTAACCCAGAAGGCCCAGACGGTAAGCCTGATCCGTTAGCGTCAGCCCATGACATTCGTGATACGTTTGAGCGTATGGCGATGAACGATGAAGAAACGGTTGCATTGGTCGCGGGTGGCCATACGTTTGGTAAAACTCATGGTGCTGGTGATGCCGCTCAAGTTGGGGCAGATCCTGAAGCCGCTGATATTACTGAGCAAGGTTTCGGTTGGCGTAACAGCCAAGGTCAAGGTAACGGCGTAGATACCATTTCCAGTGGTTTAGAAGGCGCTTGGACACCGAACCCAATTCAGTGGGATAACGGCTACTTTGACACCTTACTTGGCTACGACTGGGAGCTGACTAAGAGCCCTGCCGGCGCCACTCAGTGGAAACCTAAAGATGGTGCCTTAGCGGATGCTGTGCCGGATGCTCATGATCCATCAAAACGTCATGCTCCGATGATGTCTACAGCGGATATGGCGCTAAAGGTGGATCCAATTTACGCAGAAATCTCTAAGCGTTTCCACGAAAATCCAGATCAGCTTGCGGATGCGTTTGCGCGTGCATGGTTTAAATTAACACACCGTGACATGGGGCCAGTTTCTCGTTATTTAGGGCCTTTGGTTCCTCAAGAAGAGCTGATTTGGCAAGATCCGATTCCAGCAGTCACCCATGAATTGGTCAATGAACAAGACGTCGCTGATTTGAAGGCAAAAATTTTAGCATCAGGCTTGAGCGTATCGCAGTTGGTTTCAACGGCGTGGGCGTCAGCGTCTACTTTCCGTGGCTCGGATATGCGTGGTGGTGCAAACGGTGCTCGTATTCGTTTAGCACCGCAAAAAGACTGGGCTGTTAATCAGCCTGAGCAACTTGCTAATGTCTTGGCAACATTAGAAGCCATTCAAGTTGAGTTTAATAAAGCACAGTCTGGCAATAAGCAAATTTCTCTTGCAGATCTTATTGTGTTAGCAGGTTCTGTTGGTATCGAGAAAGCAGCGAAAGCGGCAGATTTGGACGTGACAGTGCCGTTTACTCCCGGTCGTGGTGATGCCACTCAAGAACAAACGGATGTGGAATCTTTTGCTGTTCTTGAGCCTATTGCGGATGGTTTCCGTAATTACCAAAAAGGTCGGTACACAGTGTCAACGGAAGAGTTGTTGTTAGACAAGGCGCAGCTGCTCACGCTATCAGCACCAGAATTGACGGTGCTCGTCGGCGGATTGCGAGTACTGGGTGCTAATGTCGCACAATCTTCTCATGGGGTGTTGACACAGCAGCCAGAAACGTTAAGCAATGATTTCTTTGTGAATTTATTGGATATGGGAACGAAATGGTTCGCCACTTCTGAGAAAGAGGACGAATTCCAAGGCCGTGATCGCAAAACGGGTAAAATTAAATGGACAGCCACACGCGCCGATTTGGTGTTTGGCTCCAATTCACAACTTCGTGCAATTGCTGAAGTCTATGCTTGTGCTGATTCACAAGAACGCTTTGTGAAAGATTTTGTCGCTGCGTGGACGAAAGTAATGGAGCTGGATCGTTTTGATCTAGCTTGATCTCCTAAGGGCGTTTTGTCCTTTAGTTAGTGCTGCCAACAGCCAGCCCCCACTTTTCTCAAAGATTGTGGGGGCTTTTTTATTCTCTGCCTAAACTTTAGTTACCACAAAAAACAATGGTTAAAGGTGGTGCTTTGATGAGCATTAAGATAAATTCCACTGAAATTCGTTAAATTGACACAATTTTATGGTCATATTAAAGGTCGTTTGGATTTTGCAGGGAAGCAGGTATATGGCTTGCTTAAATTTAATATTGGTAGGTAAAGTGAATGAAAGTCTCTCATAAAGTGGTGTTGTGTGCTTCCGTGGTCGTTGTGTTGGCATTCTCGATGTACTCTTGGTTGCAATACTCAAGTCTGCGTGCGGCACTGTTTGAAAAAACCATGACCAGTACGCAAGAAAGCAGTAAAGCCTTGGCGTTACAGGTGGATAATTGGCTTAAAAATAAAATGGATTTAATTGAGTCGATTTCACAGACAGTGGATGCCGATTTTAGCCCAGAGACGATTCAAAACGCCTTTGATCTTCCTATTTACCAAAAAGAATTTTTATTACTATTTGGTGGTTTGGACAGTGGTGGTCCTCGTTTTACGAACGATCCTAATTGGAATCCACCGGGTTGGGATGCTCGCAAACGCCCTTGGTATGATATGGGCAAAAACCAGAAACAAGCTATATTGACTGAACCTTATGTGTCTACGGAAGGGGACATTTTGATTTCAGTGATTGCCGATTTTTCGGACCGCGGTCAATTCAAAGGGGCGTTTGGTGGAGATCTGAGTCTCAAAACCGTATCAGATGCGGTGAACACCTTAAATTTTAACGAGACCGGTTATGCCTTTTTGTTAAATAAATCGGGCAAGATCATCAGTCATCCAAACGCCGATCTGAATGGCAAATCCGTAGCGGATTTATTGCAAGGCGGCGTGCCAACTTTGAGTAATGATTTGTTGCCAAATACACTCGCAGATGGCACATCGGTTTATGTGTCGTTTAGTCCATTACCGAATTTATACGGGGCTGATTGGTACATTGGCGTGGTATTGGACGAGGCTAAATTATTTGCTGACGTGCGCTCCTTTGGTTGGATAGCCTTATGGAGTACCTTGATTGCCGGTTTGCTGGTTTCGATTATCTTGTATGTTGTGGTTACTCGTCTGTTGGAACCTTTGCGCGCCTTGCGTGAGTCTTTACAGGAGATCAATGGTGGAGAAGGGGATTTAACCAAGCGCTTAGACATCATCAGCAATGATGAATTTGGTGCCGTATCGAGTGAGTTTAATCAGTTTGTTGATTACCTACAGCAAATGATACGTGAAGTAAAAGGACGGTCTTTACGTGTCCGTGAAAATACCGATAAAACGGCAGCCTCTTCTGCACGTTCTTCCTCAGAGCTTTATACTCAGCTGAATGAACTGGATCAGTTAGCGACGGCCATGCACCAAATGTCAGCCACGGCTCATGATGTGGCGGATAACGCTCAAACGGCCGCCAGTCGCGCTAATCATGCCGATGCAGCAGCGAAAGAAGGCTCTCTTGTGGTGGAACGTACGACGGCTTCGATTGCGCAGTTGACCGATAAAATGGGCGGCGTAGTTACGACCATCAATGAGTTAGTCGTATACAGTAATAATATCGAATCTATTTTGACAGTGATAACCGATATTGCGGATCAAACGAACTTATTGGCTTTAAATGCTGCGATTGAAGCGGCCAGAGCGGGCGAGCAAGGTCGAGGGTTTGCTGTTGTTGCGGATGAGGTGAGAACATTAGCCTCGAAGACACAAGAATCGACCGAACAAATTCAGAAAATGATTCAGCAACTTCAAAATGGTGTGAGAGGGGCTGAGAAAGTCATTCTTGAGAGTCGAGAAAGTGCCAACGCCACTCAGCACATTGCGAATCAGGCGAAAGCGTCGTTAGAAGCCATTCGTGCCAGTATTAATGAAATTAATGAGATGACGGTACAAATAGCCGCTGCAGCGGAAGAGCAAAGTGCAACGTCCAACGAAATTAATCGCAATACGACGAACATTCGTGATATCAGTCAGTCGGTTTCTGATGCGGCGACTGAACAGTCTAGCTTGTGTGAGACCATGGTAGAAATAACGATAGAGCAAGCAAAATCTTTGGATAAGTTTAAAGTGTAGGCTATTTTTAATTCTGTAAAGGCGAGTTGGGCTTTTGAGTTTGGCTCGCCTTTTTTGTTTGTTCTATTGGGTACCAAAAACCATCAAGCAGAATCAAAACAAAAAGATATCGCTATCACTTTTTTTTCATCTATTTTGTGTATGCTGATTTTTTTCAGAAAAAGTCGAGTTTATGAAGTTTGAAGGTTTAAAAGCAATTGCGGTAGTCGATGGGATAAAAGGTGTGTTGGCCTTATGCTTGGCTCTGAGCGTCAATGCAATTGCTAAACAAGACCTTCACCAGCTTGCTGTTCAAGTAATGCAAAACTGGCCAATTTCACCAAGTAATTATTATGTTAATCTGCTGTTAACCTTTGTCGAGAGAGCCACTCAGCAAGATCATATATTAGTTATCTCCATTTCTCTGATGTATGCCTGCTTTCGCTTTGTTATAGCCTATGGGTTATGGCATAAACTGCGCTGGACGGAATGGTTCGCTTTCATCAGTGGCTCACTTTATATTCCCTTTGAGCTCTACGCTATTTATCAAAATCCCAACCATGTTAACTTCGCAATACTGCTGCTTAACTTATTGGTTGTGGCTTATTTGTATTGGGTGCTTAAACGTGGTGAAAAAGCGTTAGCGATGACCGCCAAATAGGAGAGATTTTAGTTTTATGAATATCCGTCAATACGAAGAAAAAGACAGAAAAACGGTGATTGCTCTATGGAATCAATGCGGTTTGGTAGCCCCTCAGAATGACCCGCATAAAGATATTGATCGCAAACTGAAGGTGGATGCTGACTTGTTTCTTGTTGGCGTTGTTGATAATGAGCTAGTCGCTACTGTAATGGGAGGCTATGAAGGTCATCGTGGCTGGATTAATTATTTGGCCGTTAGCCCAGATCACCAAAGAAAAGGCTATGGACAAGCCATTATGAAAGCAGTTGAAAGGTTAATCATAGCCAAAGGTTGTCCTAAAATTAATTTGCAAGTGCGTAATACGAATCAAACCGTCATCGCATTTTACAATGCGATTGGTTACGGCAATGATCAAGTTGTTAGCTTAGGAAAGCGCTTCGAAAACGATAATTAATGCTTCCATTCGATTTGTTTGGTATCGCCCATCTTGCCGTCACTGTTGAGGCGATACGCCAAAGCGACGAGTAGGGTTTGAGCCAATGTCATAGAGGAAGTAAGGGAGCGAAACCCTAGCACTTCCGCTTCTTTTATATCAAAACAAACATTTGAAAGAGCGGCTAATGGGCTGATTTTACTGTCGGTAATGGCAATGATTTGTGCGCCCGTTTTAAATGCATATTCGCTGACATTGACGGTTTCTTTAGCATAAGGACTGAATGCGGTGGCAATGACGACGTCACCTTCACGAATGTTGCTGGCTTGTTCAATTAACATACCGCCTCCACCGTCGATAAGGTGAGTGGTTTTGTTTAAATGTCTTAAACTGTAGGCAAAGTAGCTTGAAATAGGAAAAGCGCGGCGTAAACCAATGAGGTAAATGTTGTGCGCGTTTTCGAGTAAATCGACCGCCTTGTTGAGCATTTCTTGAGAGAAGTGGTGGTTCATATGGTTCATCGAGAACGCATTACTGCTGCTGAATTCTTCTAGAATATGCGAGGCATCAATCGTGGTACTGAGGGTGCTTTTGCTTAACTTAACCCGTTCGCTATAGCTGGATGTTTGTTCGACGAGCGCTTGCCGAAACAAATTTTGCATTTCACTAAAGCCGTTGTATTCAAAAGCTGCCGCAAAACGAACCAATGTGGAGGGTGGGACATCGCATTGCTCAGCCAGACTTGCCACTGTTTCTAGGGCAACTGTATTGGGGTGCTCTAGTAAAAAACGCGCCACTTGTTGTAAGCGTTTACTTAAATCGTCGTAGTTTCGACTAATGGCTTGCTGTAGTTGGTCAAGAGAAGTTGGTGCGCCCAAAAATGGCTCCTAAATTGTGATCTATATAGTTGTTTAACGGTTCGCATTATAGCGATATTTCGTTGTAAATACTTATTGGTTTCTCAGCCAGCGACAAGCTAGATCAGCATTGCCGATGGTTGAGAAGTTGTGCTGAGATCAATCATGACCTCGGCTATTTTGATTAAATTGAATTAACGGAATTCACCTGCGTATTTTTCAACCAGTGCAATGTTGTCTTTGGTGATGAAACCAGGGCCAGAGTTCACATCGTTACTTGGAATCAAGCCGTAACGAGTGTAAAGCGTCAAGAAGCTGATAGGTAGGTAACCTTGTAAGTAGGGTTGTTGGTCAATAGCAAAGTTAATTCGACCATCTTTAATGGCTGCTGAAATTTCCCCACTTAAATCAAAAGTACCGAAGTAAATGTCTTTAAGATTGCGGTTTTTTTCCAGCGCTCGCAACGTTGGATGCGCTGAGGTTGGCCCTAAGGTTAGAATTGCTTCAGTATTTGGGTTCTTACGCAGGTAAGCCGATACTTTGGTTTCTACATCGGTCGGATCCGATCCAGAGTCGATCATCTGACTACCTAATTCAACACCTAAACCTTTGGCAAAGCCCATGCAGCGCTCTACAGACGCTGGGTTAGTAATATAGTGGTTAACACACAAGAAGGATTTCACTCCTTGCTTCTTCGCTCGCTCACCAGCGCCCAAACCTGCTGCAAATTCAGGCTGTCCCACATGCAATAATGCCCCTAATGCTTTGGATTGTTCTTGGGTGCCTGAGTTCATCGTAATGAACGGAATGCCTTTTTTAGCGGCTTTTTCTAATGGGCCTTCTAAGGTATCGAAGTCTGCAATTGATAGCACAATACCATCAGGGTTAGTAGCCACGGCTTGTTCAACGATTCGTGCCATATCGGCTAAATCCCCTGTGGGTGGGTTACGATATTCGACGGTGACGTTCATATCGGAAGCAGCTTGTTTAACCGCGTTTTTAATTACGTTCCACCATGAATCAGAATCTGGTGCGTGGGAAATGAACACATAGCGTTCGCCTTCAGCGTGCGCCGCGGTGGACATTGATATCACGCCTAATGTCGCAGCACCTGCGACTAATATGGCTGTACTTTTCTTTAGAAAGTTTTTCATTACCACTATCTCCGTTTCGTTTAATTATTTTTGTTATTACTTATTTTTGGATTTAGCAAACACAGCTTCTGATCTATTTTTAATCAGAATTGAAGTGATATTAGAATGAATGTTTCATAATTGCAATATTTTGAAATTTTTTATTCTGACGTGATGGTTTTCTTATATTTATTTGTTTTTAAAGGATTTATAGTTATTTTTTGACGGTTTATCTAGGTTTTTTAGGCACTTTTTTTTGTGTCTAATGTAAATTTTTATTTTGCCTATTGAATAAAATGAAATAAATATTCTATTATGGTTTCATTGTTGAAATGAAAAGACATTAAGCTCTATCGTGTTACTGAGTGCGCTTTAAACAGCAACTTATGCGAGAGTCAGAGACGTAACGAGTTGTTAGCAAAATACAACAGTTTGCTGGTACACGGTTAGAAATCACAAAAATAAATATAAAAAAGTAAGGTGTGACGCTATGACTGATCAAACTCAATCGGTTGATTTATCTAAAATGGCAGAAGATAACTCAACAGAAGAAAAATCGACTGGAGATGAACGGGTTCGCAAGGTTCCTGCTTGGAAGCGACTGTTGCATCGACCTGAGTTTGGGGCGATTTCTGGTACAGTATTGGTATTTGTTTTCTTTTTGATCACCGCGGGAGACTCCGGCATGTTTGCCTCCGATGGCATCATGAATTGGACAACCGTATCAGCGCAATTAGGCTTAATTGCGATCAGTGCATGCCTATTGATGATTGCGGGTGAGTTCGATTTGTCGATTGGTTCGATGATTGGTTTCGCTGGCATGATGATGACGATTCCTGCTGTTTATTGGGGCTGGCCAATCTGGGGGGCGATTCTTTTTGCCTTTGCTGGTGCCATGCTAATTGGTTTTTTGAATGGCTATATTGTCGTTAAAACCGGTTTGCCGTCCTTTATTGTTAGTCTTGCTTTTCTTTTCATGTTGCGCGGTTTGACCATCGCCCTGTCTATTTTATTTACTAATCGCACCATAGTGGGTGGTATCGACAAATACGCCGATGGAGATTGGCTCGCGGCGGTGTTTGGCGGTGTCATTGGTAAAAGTCTGTTTGTCTGGTTTGCTAATATCGGCTTGATTAGCTCTTACGATGATGGCACCCCAGTGGTTGAAGGTATTCCTATGGTGATTGTCTGGTGTGTATTTCTTGCCATCGCTGCAAGCTGGATTCTATTACGTACGAAATACGGTAACTGGATTTTTGCCACAGGTGGTGATGATAAAGCTGCTCGTAACGTTGGTGTGCCAGTTGATAAAGTCAAAATATCTCTGTTTATGTTCACGGCATTCACCGCAACGGTTTACGCTGCTTGTCAGGTGTTTGAATTTGGTTCCGCCTCCGCTGACCGCGGTGTTTTAAAAGAGTTTGAAGCCATTATTGCCGTGGTAATCGGCGGTGCGTTACTGACTGGCGGTTATGGCTCGGTGATTGGCGCGTGTTTTGGTGCCTTGATATTTGGTGTCGTGCAAATGGGCATATTCTTCACCGGTATCGATTCAGATTGGTTCCGCGTGTTCTTGGGAGCCATGTTGTTAATCGCGGTTTTGTTCAATAACTACATTCGTAAAAAGGTGACAGAGGCGCGTCATTAGTGGCGTGCCCGTATTCGAGTTTACTTTTTAGAAAAAGAATTTAGGAGAACAAAATGAGCGAATTTATTATTGAATTGAAAAAAGTGAGCCGCTATTTCGGTTCGGTTATTGCCATTAAAGACATCGATATGAAGGTGAAACTGGGCGAAGTGCATTGTTTGTTGGGTGATAACGGTGCAGGCAAATCTACCTTGATTAAAACCCTAGCAGGTGTTCATGCGCCAAGCGATGGTGAGTATTTGTTTGAAGGCAAACCAGTGGTTTTCGAATCGCCAGTGGAAGCCCTTGATTCCGGTATCGCGACGGTTTATCAAGATCTCGCATTAGTGCCCTTAATGAGCGTGACACGTAACTTTTTTATGGGGCGTGAGATCACCAAAGGGCGCGGGATTTTTAAGCGTTTTGATATTGAAACCGCGAACCAAATTGCTCAAAAAGGCATGGCCGAAATGGGCATTAATGTCCGTGATCCTTCCCAAGCGATTGGCACCATGTCAGGCGGTGAACGGCAGTGTTTGGCGATTGCTCGCGCAATTCATTTTGGTGCCAAGGTATTGATCCTAGATGAACCAACGGCGGCACTTGGTGTGAAGCAATCGGCCAATGTTTTAAAAGTCGTCGCGAAAGCCAAAGCCAGAGGTTTGGCGGTGATTTTGATTACTCATAACGTTCATCACGCTTATCCGATTGCCGATCGTTTCACTTTATTGAATCGTGGTCAGAGTCTAGGTTCCTTTATGAAATCCGAAGTGAGCCGTGAAGATGTATTGGAAATGATGGCAGGCGGTCAGGAGCTAGATGAACTCACGGCTGAGTTAGAAGAGTTTAGCCGCTTGGATGCTACCGCATAAGGAACGACATCATGACAAAGAAACAAATGCGCGTTGGTTTGGTGGGCTCTGGATACATGGGCAAAGCTCATGCAATAGCTTACCGAAATGCGATGGCGGCTTTTGCCATTCCCCAAGATCAGTTGCACTGCGAAATGTTAGCTGATGCGACCCCTGAATTAGCGAAAACGAAAGCCTTAGAGTTGGGTTTTAATCGTTCGACAGGTGATTGGAAAAGCCTAATTAGCGATGCTGATATTGATGTGGTTGATATCTGCGCACCGAACTTTTTGCATAAAGAAATTGCCCTCGCTGCTATTGCCGCAGGCAAGCATGTTTACAGTGAAAAACCATTGGCACTAAACGCCGATGATGCCAAAGAAATGACCGAAGCGGCAGAAAAGGCTGGTGTGAAAACACTGGTTGGCTTTAATTACATCAAGAACCCAACGGTGCAATTTGCTAAGCAATTAATCGCTCGTGGTGATATCGGTGAGGTAGTGCATTTTCGCGGAGTCTTTAATGAAGATTATCTTGCTGACGCAAACTTACCCTTTAGCTGGCGTTTACAAAAGGAGTTTGCCGGCACGGGAGCACTGAATGATTTAGCCTCACATCTTGTGCAATTGGCCATTCATCTTGTTGCACCGATCACGTCATTGTGTGCCGATTTAAAAATCGTGCATCAGCACCGTCCACTATCTCAAACGTCCGACGACTCGAAAGCGGGTGTTGGCGAAGTCGAAAACGACGACCAAGCACATATGATGGTGCGTTTTGCCAATGGTGCTCAAGGTACATTGGAAGCATCACGTATCGCGTGGGGACGTAAAAATGGTTTGTCGTTCGAAATTACAGGAACCAAAGGAAGCTTAATCTTCGATCAAGAAACCTTATCTGAATTGTCTTTGTATATCGCAGAGGGCAACCCTCAAACCCAAGGTTTTAAACGTATTTTAGTGGGACCGGAGCATCCCGATTATCAGGCTTTTTGTGTATCAGCAGGTCATGGATTGGGCTTCAACGACATGAAAGCGGTTGAAATTCGGGACTTGTTCCAAGGTGTCGTTAACAACGCTCCTTTGTGGCCAGATTTTCGAGCCGCGACTCAGGTCAATATTGTTCTCGACAGCGTGGTGGAATCTGTTGATAAAAGAGCGTGGGTCGAGGTAGAGCAATACGATGGGGATCACAGATGAATAATAAAAATTTGGATGTTATTTGCTTAGGGCGTGCTGCGGTTGACCTCTATTCGGAACAAATTGGCGCGCCACTAGAAGACGTGAGTAGTTTCAAAAAATACCTTGGTGGTTCGTCTTGTAATATCGCCTTTGGAACGTCTCGAATGGGATTAAAATCAGCCATGCTAACCCGCGTTGGTGATGAACACATGGGGCGTTTTGTGCGCCAAGAGCTCGCGCGAGCGGGTGTGGATGTTTCTCATGTGGTGACGGACAAAGAGCGTTTAACCGGCTTGGTGTTGCTTGGTATTAAAGACAAAGATACGTTTCCATTGATCTTTTATCGTGAAAACTGCGCGGACATGGCAATCAGTGAAGGCGATTTTGATGAAGCCTATATTGCTTCTGCAAAAGCCTTGCTGATTACCGGAACGCATTTTTCTACCAAAGGCACAGATCAAGCGGCTAGAGCAGCGATCGAATACGCCAAAGCTAATAACACAAAAGTCGTGGTCGACATCGATTACCGACCTGTATTGTGGGGTTTAACCGGCAAGGGCGAAGGCGAAAATCGTTTTGTATCCAATGACTCTGTTACCCAGCATTTGTTGTCTATTATGCCTTTGTGCGATTTGGTAGTAGGCACTGAAGAAGAGTTTCATATTGCGGGTGGCTGTGAAGATACCATTGAATGTTTAAAACGTATTCGCAAAGTGTCATCCGCTGAATTTGTGGTGAAGCGTGGTGCCTTGGGATGTTCTGTTTTTAAAGCAGAGATTCCTGAAACCTTGGACGAAGGTATCACTCGTTATGGTGTCACCGTGGATGTGCTGAATGTACTGGGTGCTGGCGATGCCTTTATGAGTGGTTATTTACGTGGCTGGATTTCAGGTGAAGCGACCGAAAATGCTTGTGATTATGCCAATGCTTGCGGAGCGATTGTGGTTTCCCGCCATGGTTGTTCGCCTGCTATGCCTAGTCTTGAAGAGCTGGATTATTACTTGGCCAATCGCAATGACATACCAAGACCCGACCTTGATCCAGTATTGAACTATTTGCATCGGGTCACGACTCAGCGCATGTTGCGTGAAGAGCCAACAAAAGAATGGCAAGATATGTGTATTTTGGCGTTCGATCATAGACGCCAATTTGTCGATATGTGCCGTGAAGCGGGCGCACCTTTGTCACAAATATCGAAAGCAAAGAAATTGATTCTGCAAGCCGCTTATGAAGGGGCTTCTGCTTTAGAAGGTAAAGTCGGCGGCACGGGAATCTTGGCGGATGGCACGTTTGCCCAAGACGTTTTGAATGATATTACCGGCAAAGACTTTTGGATCGCTCGACCTGTGGAATTACCCAGCAGCCGTCCGCTGCGCTTTGAACTAGGCAATAATGTCGGTCAAGCGATTGCTACATGGCCAGCCAATCATATTGTGAAATGTTTGGTGTTTTATCACCCAGATGATGACGTCAGTTTGCGTAATGAACAAGAACAAAAGGTCATGGATCTGTATCGTGCTTGCTGCACAACGGGCCATGAATTGCTGGTGGAGATTATCCCGCCTGTGGGATCCGAGGTAAAAGACGATACCTTGTCGCGTTCCATCGAGCGTTTCTATAATTTGGGCATATTTCCAGATTGGTGGAAATTGCCGTCACCAAGTAAAGCCGCTTGGCAAAATATTAGCGACTTGATCAAGGTGCGAGCGCCGTATTGTCGCGGTGTTGTCTTGTTAGGCTTGGATGCGCCAGTGGATGCACTAAAAGCAGGTTTTGAAGCAGCCGCAGGGCAAGACATTTGTAAGGGTTTTGCCATTGGTCGCACGCTATTCTCTGAGCCGGTAAAAGCTTGGTTAAGAAAAGACATTGATGATGCTGTGCTTGTTGAGCGTGTAACGCAAAACTACTTAGAAATGAGTGCATTGTGGCAGCAGCGAAACGACAGCCAGATGATGAAAAGGAAGGAGGCATGATGGACACGATACGTTTAACAATGGCGCAAGCCTTGGTAAAGCATTTGCAGGCGCAATTTACCGTGGTGGATGGCATAGAAGTGCCTTTATTTGGCGGCGCTTGGGCCATTTTTGGTCATGGCAACGTGGCTGGCATGGGCGAAGCCTTGGCTCAAGTCAAAGACGAGTTCACTACCTTTCGAGCGCATAATGAACAAGGTATGGCATTAGCGGCTTGCGCTTATGCTAAGCAACATCGTCGTCAACGTATTATGGCTTGTACCTCTTCTATTGGTCCCGGTGCACTTAACATGGTGACGGCGGCGGGCATGGCGATGGCGAATCGTTTGCCAGTGCTGTTTTTGCCCGGTGATGTTTTTGCTACGAGAACGCCTGACCCAGTACTGCAACAGGTCGAGCATTTTAATGATCCGACCCTGTCGGTGAACGATTGTTTTCGTCCTGTATCGCGTTATTTTGACCGAATCAATCGACCAGAACAGCTGATTACCAGCTTGCCTGTGGCGATCAATACCATGTTAGATCCAGCCACTTGCGGACCAGCCACCTTAGCATTGCCGCAAGATGTGCAAACCATGGCGTTTGATTATCCTGTTAGTTTTTTTGCCAAAAAAGTGCATAAGTTACGCCGTAATCGTGCTGATGTGGATCAGTTGGCGGCAGCGGTTGCGGCGATCAAACAAGCGAAGAAACCCTTAATTTTGCTTGGTGGTGGAGTGCATTACAGCTTAGCACTTGAAGAGGCCACTGCTTTGATTGAGCAATGCCATATTCCCGCTTGTGAAACGCAAGCAGGCAAAGGCGCATTGCCTTGGGATCATGAATTTAATCTTGGTTCTGTGGGCGTGACTGGTTCAAGCGCTGCGAATACGGCGGCACAAGAAGCGGATTTAATTATTGCGATTGGCACGCGTTTGCAAGATTTTACCTCAGCGTCGCGTACCTTGTTTGCCAATCCAGATCACATCTTATTAAGCATCAACGTAACGCCTTTTGATGCAGAAAAACACAATGCCGTGCCTCTAATCGGCGATGCAAAAGTCACCTTACAAGAGTTGTTGGCCGAGGTTGATGGTTACCAAACACCTGCGACTTGGACTGATAAGGTGAAAGCCTTGAATCTTGATTGGCTCGCTGCAGTGGATCAACTTACCGCCTTACCAAAACAAGCAAGCGATCACGACTATTTGCCAACTGATGCGAATGTGATTGGTGTGATTAATCGCGCGGCAAGCGCCAACAGCACCTTAGTGCAAGCAGCAGGCGGTTTGCCTGGCGAATTGCACAAGTTGTGGCGTACTTCGTCAGACCTTGGTTATCACGTGGAATATGGTTTTTCCTGTATGGGTTACGAGCTAGCGGGCGGGCTGGGTGTAAAAATGGCGACACCAGAGCGTGAAGTGATTGTGATGGTGGGGGATGGTAGTTATTTGATGCTGAACTCTGAAATCGCCACGTCGGTGATGTTAGGTTTAAAGCTCATCATCGTTGTTTTGGATAACCGCGGTTACGCCTGTATCAACCGCTTACAACAAGCCTGTGGTGGCGAATCATTCAATAATTTATTGCAGCACTGCCATACCGTAGAAGCCGGTGCACCAAAGACGGACTTTGCCGCTCATGCCAAAGCCTTAGGGGCAAATTCCGAACAAGTCGCTTGTCTGGCAGATTTAGAACCCGCCTTAATGCGGGCAAAAGCCAGTGATAAAACCTATGTGATCGCTATCGACACGGACCCCATGCCAAGTACACAAGCAGGCGGCGCTTGGTGGGATGTGGCGGTGCCAGAAGTGTCGAGTCGTGAGCAAGGTATGAAAGCCGAGCGGCAATACAAAATAGCTAAAAAACAGCAACCTTATTAATTTTCACTTTTACTTTTATTTAAATAGAAAATAGAAGATAGAACAGAGATCTTGGAGCAACTTCATGAACAGCACGAATAAAAATAACAATGCGACAACGGAATCAAAGATCAGAATTGGCATTAATCCTCTTACTTGGACCAATGATGATTTGCCATCTTTGGGTGCCGATACACCGCTAGAAGTGTGCTTGAGCGAAGCGCGTCAGGCAGGTTACAGCGGCATTGAGTTAGGCAATAAATTTCCCCGTGATGCCAGTGTGCTTGGACCAATCCTCAAGCAACACGACATATCATTGGTGTCTGGCTGGTACAGCGCACGTTTGTTAGAGCGTAGCGTGGAAGAAGAAATTGCTGCCATGCAGGATCACCTTAATCTACTAAAAGCCTTGGGTTCTAACGTCATGGTATTTGCCGAGGTGAGTGGTTGTGTTCATGGGGATCAATCCGTGCCTTTATCCCAGCGTCCACGCATGACCCTAAGTCAGTGGGAGGAATACACAAAACGCATGACAGCTGTCGCGGACTATATGGCGTCAGAAGGTGTAAAAATGGCTTATCACCATCATATGGGCACCGTGATCGAAACCGCGGAAGAGGTCGATAAACTTATGCAAATGACGGGCGACAATGTGGGGTTATTGTTGGATACCGGACACATAACCTTTGCTGGAGGCGATGCGTTGGCGATGGCGAAAAAACACGCCAAACGTATTGTTCATGTGCACTGTAAAGACATTCGCCCCGCTGTTTTGCAAGACAACCTTAATCGCGACAGTGCCTTTTTGAACGCGGTTCTGGATGGTGTTTATACCGTGCCAGGAGATGGCAGCATTGATTATTTTCCCATTTTTGAAGTACTGAAAGCCGCCAATTATCACGGCTGGGTTGTGGTAGAGGCTGAACAAGATCCTGCTATTGCGCATCCATTAACCTATGCGACAAAAGGCTATGAGTATTTGTCAGCGAATTTAGCAAAGGCCGGTTTTCATTTTTAATCTGGCATTTGTCATTCACGTACTTTAAGCGATAAGAAAGAAGAGAGAATAAAATGTCTAATAAGGTCATGGGTAACTTCATCAATAACCAGAGGGTAGCAAGTGCTTCTTCACGCCAAGCCAAGGTCTTTAATCCTGCAACAGGTGATGTGTCATTACAGGTTGCCTTGAGTACCGTTGAAGAAACACAGGGGGCGATTGCCGCTGCACAAACCGCGTTTGAAACCTGGTCTCAGGTAACGCCATTAAATCGCGCTCGTGTATTCTTTAAGTTCAAAGCCTTGGTAGAAGAACATAGCCATGAGTTGGCGGAATTGATTTCCAGCGAACACGGCAAAGTCTATTCCGACGCCATGGGTGAATTGACCCGAGGTCTGGAAGTGGTGGAATTTGCTTGTGGTATTCCTCATCTACAAAAAGGCGAGCACAGTTTGAATGTAGGACGTGGTGTCGACAGCTATAGCTTGATGCAACCGCTAGGCGTTTGTGCTGGTATCAGTCCATTCAATTTCCCCGCCATGGTACCTATGTGGATGTTCCCCGTGTCCATCGCCTGCGGCAATACCTTCGTGATGAAGCCGTCTGAAAAAGACCCAAGCACCATTATGCGTCTTGCCGAATTGTTAAAAGAAGCGGGTTTACCAGACGGTGTGTTTAACGTGGTTAACGGTGATAAAGAATCGGTTGATGTCTTGCTGACCGACGAACGCATTCAAGCGGTGAGCTTTGTTGGTTCTACGCCAATCGCAGAATACATTTACGCCACGGCGAGTGCTCACGGCAAACGTGTTCAAGCTCTGGGCGGCGCAAAAAACCATATGTTGGTGATGCCTGATGCCGATCCAAATCAAGTAGTGAATTCACTAATGGGCGCGGCTTATGGTTCGGCAGGTGAGCGCTGTATGGCGATTTCCGTTGCTGTATGTGTCGGTGATGATGTTGCTGATAATTTGATTATCAAGTTGAAAACAGAAATTTCCACCATGACCATAGGGCCGGGTTTGTACAAACAATTTGGCATTGAAGAAGAGCCACACATGGGGCCGCTAATCAGCAAAGAACATGCGCAAAAGGTTCGTGATTACATTACTTCAGGTGTTGAACAAGGCGCAACTTTGGTCGTTGATGGTCGTGATTTTGTGCGTAAAAATCACGAGCAAGGTTATTTTGTCGGACCAACTTTGTTTGATCATGTGAAAGCAGGCATGCGTATTTATGACGAAGAAATCTTCGGTCCCGTTTTGTGTGTCGTGCGGGTGGATTCGTATGAAGAAGGCTTGGCACTCATTAATCAGCATGAATACGGTAACGGCACGGCGATTTTCACTCGTGACGGAGATACGGCACGACAGTTTACCGAGAAAGTTCAAGTCGGCATGGTGGGGGTAAACGTACCAATACCTGTACCAATGGCGTTCCATAGTTTTGGGGGTTGGAAGTGTTCTTTATTTGGCCCCCTACACATGCATGGGCCAGATGGCGTGCGTTTTTACACTCGTATGAAAACCATTACCGCGCGCTGGCCAACGGGTTTACGTGCGGGCGCTGAGTTCTCAATGCCAACCATGAAATAAGTGATTTCGAGGTTTTTAATATGTCACATCTACTAAGTAAAAGAAGCCAGCAAGCAGGGCAGTCACAGACTCAATTAGTGACGCCAGAAAGTGCCCATTGGCGTTATGTGGGATTTGAAGCGCACCTGCTTAAAGCTGGTGGGTCGGTTGTTATTCAAACCGGAACCGATGAAGTATGCGCGGTGATTTTGTCTGGTAAAGTCAACGCGAGCACTCAAAAAGAAGCATGGGAAAATATTGGCGACCGCATGAGTGTGTTTGAGCAAAAAGCCCCTTATTCTGTGTATTCCCCAGCGCACGATGAAATTCGGATCGAAGCCATTACCGATGTGGAAGTCGCCTTTTGCAAGGCACCGGGGAAAGGCGGATTTCCAGCGAAATTGATTACCCCTGAGCAATGCCAGTACGAAACTCGCGGTGTGGCCAGCAACACCCGTCATGTGTGTAATATCCTATTTGGCAATGAGCCTGCTGACAGTTTACTGGTGTGCGAAGTGATTACACCAAGTGGCGGTTGGTCTAGTTATCCGCCTCACAAGCATGATACCGATGCGGCGCCTGCGGAAACACAATTGGAAGAAACTTATTACCACAAGATTGATCCACCACAGGGCTTTGTCTTCCAACGAGTTTATACCGATGACAGAAGCATCGATGAAACCATGGCGGTGGAAAATGGTGATTTGGTCATGGTGCCAGAGGGCTATCATCCAGTTGGCGTACCGCATGGTTATCAATCCTATTATTTAAACGTCATGGCAGGGCCAAGTCGGAATTGGATTTTTCATAATGATCCGGATCACGCTTGGATTATTGAACGAGATAAAAAATTATAAATGGTTTTAATTTTTGGGCGACTACTGTGCTCGCCAATACTTTGTTGAAAATAGGAATAAGAAGGTTTTTGAAAGGTCTTCATTCATCGTCGCGACGTTACGAGCGAAGTAAAGACAAGGCAAAAACGAACGAGAAAACGGAGTTTATAGGTATAAATGAGTATTTCGAGTTCGTTTTTAACACAGTATTTACAAGCACAGTAGTCGCCTTAAATATACCTAAGGAAATATCATGCTTAATTTTGCGTTATTCGGTGCGGGTCGAATCGGAAAGATGCACGCTCAAAATATTCAGGCGTTTGCTCAATCTAACTTAAAATATGTCTTTGATGTCTATGCGCCGGCGGCAGAGGCCGTTGCGAAAGCCACTGGTGCAAAGGTTGCCGAAAGTGTGGAGATGGCCTTGGCCGATCCAGATGTGGATGCGGTATTGATTGCCACCAGTACGGATACCCATGTGGAGCTGATTATTAAAGCCGCCAAAGCGGGTAAAGCCATTTTATGTGAAAAGCCGATAGATCTAGACACAGCGACAGTAAACGCCTGCTTAGAGCAAATTAAAGATTGCCATGTGCCTATTCAGATTGGTTTTAATCGTCGCTACGATCCAAGCCATGCAGCCGTGGTAAAAGCCGCGCAAGATGGCAGTATTGGCAAATTAGAACAGATCATCATTACCAGCCGTGATCCGGGCATGGCGCCTGTGGAATACCTTAAATCGTCCGGTGGTATTTTCCGTGACATGATCATTCATGATTTTGATATGGCGCGTTTTGTCTTGGGTGAAGAGATTGTGGAGCTGCAAGCGTTTGGCAGCGCCATGGTGGATGAAAAAATCACCGAGATTGGCGATGTGGATAGTGTGATGGTCATCATGAAAAGCCAATCTGGCCGCTTGATTCATATCAACGGTTCACGTCGCGCGATTTATGGTTACGATCAACGGGTTGAAGCGTTTGGCTCAGAAGGCATGGTCATCTCGAATAACCAAACGCCGACTTCCGTCACCCGTTACACCAAAGATACAACGCAAGTAAAAGACCCATTGTACAACTTCTTTATTGATCGTTATGTGGATGCCTACAACTTGCAGCTAACCTCTTTTATTGAAAATGTTCTTGCAAAGAAACCTGTCTCCCCAAGTTTCGAAGATGGACGTCGTGCGCAAATGCTCGCCGATGCAGCACAGAAATCTTTGGAAACAGGGCAGAAAGTAACCTTGAGCTGGTAATTTCTAAACCGTGTTCTTTAGAATGCAAAAGGGCGAATAGCCCTTTTTTATTATCAGTTTTAACGTCATTTTGTTGGGTCTATTCAAATTCGGCAATAGATTGCTCGACTTTTTGTCTTATATCATCAGGAAACGGAATAGCTGCTTTTGCGGCTTTGGAGAAGCATACATAGGTGACATCGGCTTCAACGACGGGGGTGTTTGTTTCTACATTGATGATGGTTTGTTTCATGGTGATACTACGATTACCGATCTTAGTGTAATGGGTCTGTACTTCGAGCAGGTCGCCGAAGTTGGCTTCGGATTTAAAGTTGATGTTTATATTCACCACAGGCCAGACCAGATCTTGCTGCATCCAGTCGTCTTTATCGAAAAACTCATCAAAAAATGCCCAACGACCTTCTTCAATAAATTCTAAATAGCGGGCGTTGTTGACGTGTTGGAACAAATCTAGGTGATAACCACGTACTTTGATTCTTGTTTTGTTGAACATGCTGTTTTTCCCCACATAAAAATATCAGTCAAGAAGGTTACGGTTCTTCAAAAGGGAAGCAAATAACAAAATCGCTCGATTTTACTAACAGAGAATCTTGATGGTTGCGTTTAGCGTGGACGAACCGAGTGTCTCCAAACGGGCGGAGCGTGAAATATTAGATGCTGTTTTTTGCGCTCTTTATCAGAAGCATTTTCCAGTAATGTTGAAATGGCATCGGCCATTGCGCCAAGTGGTTGCGCAAAGGTGGTGAGTTGATAGCCAAGCCAACTGGCTTGTTCTATGTCATCGAATCCGACAATGCAAATATCTTCTGGAATACGTAGACCAAATTCCTTTTTTGCAACATCCATAAAGCCACAGGCGATCAAGTCGGTAACACAAAAAACACCATCGGGTCTGTCCCGTGAAGCCAATAAACGCCGTGCTGCATCAACGCCCGTTTGGTAGCTGGTGGGGCCAGCCCGTAGTAGGGTACAAGCTTGATTGGCGTTTTCTGCCGCTTTAATGAACAAGTTTTCACGGGCCAATAAGCTGGGTGATTGAATCGTAGACGAGACAACCGCAAGATTGCTACAGCCCGCTCGTAGCAGCATGTGATGGGCGTCAGCCATGGCAGATTGGTAATCTATGCTGATGTGGTCTGTGCCTTCAAATTGTCCGGCACGGTTCACAAGGATCACTTGTTGACCACTTTGTACACAAGTTTCAATCAAAGTAGTTTGTGGTGTGCCAGATAAAACAATGGTTGCCGAGGCGCGATAATTTAACGTTTGACGTAACGCCGCATCTGCACTGGCTTCGCCACCAGAGGTATTGATTACCATGACGGCTCGACCTGCTAGTTGAAGGCGCTGGGTGAGAGCGTCGAGCAAACTGGCTTGGTATGGGGCGTTAAGATTGGCACCAAGAATACAAACAGGGCGACTTTTCTCGCTGGATAAACCACGGGCAAGATGATTGACGTGGTAATTCAGTTCTGCCGCAGCAGCAAGTACGCGTTCACGTGTGTCTTTGGAAACGCTCGCACCTTGTGTAAAGGTGCGAGAAACAGCGGACCGAGAAACGCCAGCGAGTCTGGCAACCTCTGCAGCGCTGGCGATGTTTTTCGGTGGTTGTTTTTTCATTTATTTTTCATATCCTGACCAAAGCCTGCTTTGCGTAGTATTTTTTCCATGCTCGCTGCACGTTCTGCTAAGTGAATCAACGCCGGTTTTGGGGTTTCAAACCATTCATCGGGATGAAGCTCTCGTGTTTTACGAATGTGTGCGATGGCAGAATCCAGCGTCGGGTAGCGATCAGGGTATTCAAGATGTAAAAATAAGGCAACTATGATGACAGAACGGCTGCGTCCACCGCGACAATTCACTAAGATATTGCCTTTTTCGCGAACTTTATAAGAGGCTTTCTCAGGCAGTACTTGATCCAGTGCTGAACGCATTAAGTGATAACCTGCCAAGACCATAGATTCAGGATTACCAGGGCCGTCAATAAGGCCAATTTTATAATAACGAACACGAGCCGAACCATGCTTTAGTAAATGTTCTGGCGTATCTGGTTCCATCGAATCAACTAGGTCAATGTCTAGGTTTACAGCACAGTTTAGCACGACTTTGATGTTGTGTTTTTCAAGCAAATCCGCGTCGGCAACACCTGTGGAGCCGCCGATATAAATGTCAACGTCCCAGCCAGGAGTCTTGCTTTCGATTAAGCTAATCGGTGGACGCGGATAATGCTTTATTAATTTTTCAGATGTCATGATGTTTCGTTCTCTTTTTTGCGCTTGTCTTTTATAAGGTACAAATAAGCCAAGGTGTTAGGCAGTAAGTTCAAGTTCAGTCGCATGTTGGCTATTCATCGCTTCTTGGTCATTATGTTCAGCTGCAAGCGAGATCATGGTGTCATTGGAAAACTGTTCTGCCACACCGGGTGCAACAGCGAGAATGGGGCCGCCATGCGCTATCTCTTCGTGATTTTTAGGATAAACTCCCGTTCGTCCACCAGCCTCTCGAACCATGAGTAAACCTGCCAAGCAATCCCATGCGTTCATGTGTGACTCTGCGTAGCCATCGGTTCGGCCTTCAGCCACCCAAGCCAATGCCAATGCACCGGAGGCACCACGTCGAATATTGGTACCGCTTGCCAAAAGAGAAGAAACTATCGTCAAGTAGATTCCTTGGGGAACCCGTGTAGACCATCCTAATTCAAAGGAGGAACTATGAGTATCTCTTATGCCAGAAACACGTAGAGCTTGACCATTTTTGGTGACGTATTGGTCTTTTCTAGCCAAGTACATTTCGTTCGTCGCTGGATTATAAATCGCGCCAAGTAATGTCTCGCCATTATAAACAAAGGCGATGGAAATACAGAAATGATCTATGCCACGAGCGAAGTTGGCGGTGCCGTCAATCGGGTCAACTACCCAGAGTGAGGCATTGGTGACTGAACCTCCTGTTTCTTCCCCAAGTAATCCATCTTCAGGAAAAAGACGATAAATAGCCTGACGAATGTGTTCCTCGACCAGTGCATCGGCTTCAGTTAAAAAGTCTTGCTGTCCCTTCATGGTGAAGTCGCCGGGTTGTCTGGCGCGATAGCGTTCCAGTGCTAATGCGCCTGCGGAGAGAGTGATAGAATGTAGGGCGGCTTCGCGTTTTTCTAGTTCGCTTTTTTTGATGGTGTTGGGTGTCAAGGATGGATCCTTTTCTAAAATGTGGGATTGAGATCAGCTAAGAGTATTCTCGTCCTAACTGATCTCTTTTTTCGTTATTAATTAAGCTATCTCTAGTTTATTTTTTTAAAGCTTAGGCTCCATAGATCTTGCCAGTCTTGACGGCTTTCCCAGTCAGATTTTGCTGTAGACGCATCGTACCCCATGATTTGGTCGCGGACTTTATCGATACCTGCTGGTTCGTTATCAGGTAATTTAATGGTTTGATTGGTTGACATTTTACCGTCAACACCCTGTGGTGCGATGCCTTCGGCTGTCATCATGTAATGAATGAACAATTTTGCTGCGTTGGGGCTTTTCGTTCCCGTGGTAATGAAGCCTAAACCTGGATAGCTCCAACCACTAAATGGTACCATATCGGCACAAAGGCCTAGTTTCATGCCATTTTCGTTTTGACGAAATTTCGCTGCGCTCACCATGCCGACAAAGCTGTCTTTCACATCTGGTGCACCAACGGCATCAGCGGCTTCTGTATCAGAACTTGTGACTAATGGATGATTTTCTGCGAGTGCCTTTATGAAAGCCGCGGTGGCACTGTTTTCTTTGGTCTTTAGTGGCTTGCCGAATTCAGCTTGATAGGCATCGGCCATAGCTTTATCATGATGTGTGGCCAGCTGGTTAAACCAATCAGTGTAAGATGGCTTGCCAAGTGGGTCTTGCATGGCGACTTTGCCACGCCATTCAGGTTTGGTCAGTTGCCAAATATTGGTGACTGGACAGTTGTCATAAAGACCTGTGTTATAAGCCCAAATGTTGGGCGCTAAAACCACGGTAAGTGGGCTTTGATAGGTGGCTGGAATATGCTCAGCAAGATCCGTAGGAACCCAGCTGGTGACATAACCTTTAGATAATAACTGTTCCATACCTGCTGGCGCATCAGCAAGTATAGCGACGTCTGCTTTCACATTACCCGCTTTGGCTTCACGACTTACAATTTCTAGAATTTGTGACGCTTTGGCTTTTATGCCCGTTGCTTGAACACCGTATTTTTCGCTAAAAGATTCTGCCTGTTTAACAATTTTCCCTGTGGAATCATACACAGTCAACGGCGCTTCTTGTTTTGCGGCTGCGATTAATGCTTGAAGATCAAACGAGTCTGCGGCAGAAGCAGAAATAGAACTGAGAGCTGTTAAGCTAACACTCAGAGCAAGAAGGCTTTTTTTCATCGGGAAGTTCATAATAGTTTCCTTTTTAAGATTAGCTTATGCTTGTTTAACGAAGGGTTGATTGGTGTTTTTGGGGTTAGCTTTTTTAGGGTTAGGCAATGCTGAGCTGAGCAGTAAATGGCTGTAATCAAGGTGAGTTTCTGACAAAACAAGACGCTTCTCATCATGATCAAAAAAGTGCAATGAGTGTGTGGGTAAATAGGCGTTAATTTGCTCACCTTCACGCCATTTAGGACGTGACTGAGTGGAGTGGAATAATCGGTCTTCATCCAAGCTCAATTCAATTACCCAGCTACCGCCTGTGGGCATGATGTTTTCAATGTTCATTGGCAGAGTGTTGGCGTTTGCCGTGTCGGTCAGAATGATTTCTTCAGGACGAATGGCGCAGACATCAGCGAATTTGCTTTCTGGCAGTCTGGCTAGGATATGACTGGCAAGATTCATGAGTTCATCATTGGATTCTTTTAGCTTGATCAGATTGATTTTCGGATTACCAATAAACTCCGCCACAAAGCGATTGCTCGGCTCGGCGTAAATTTCGTCTGGTGTGCCGATTTGTTGTAGCTGTCCCTTATTCATCACCGCAATGGTATTGGCAAGGGTCATGGCTTCCCATTGGTCGTGGCTGACAAAAATAATGGTGGTGCCAAAGGTTTGATGCAAGCGACGCAGCTCGGCGCGCATTTCGAGTCGAAGAGTCGCATCAAGGTTTGATAAAGGCTCATCTAATAGCAGCACACCTGGATTTACCGCCAGCATGCGTGCTAAGGCAACACGTTGTTGCTGACCGCCCGACAATTGCGACGGGTAACGGTCTGCGTACTCAAGAATGCGTAACTTGCTCATCACATCAACGCAACGTTCTTTGCGTTCTTGGGCTGGCACCTTTTGTAAGCGCAAACCAAAATCCACATTGCGTTCCACTGTCATGTGCGGCCACAGAGCATAGTTCTGGAAGACTAAACCAATACGACGCTTTTCAGGTGGAATGAAACAAGACTGATGAACAGAATCGACAACTAAATCGTCTACGGCAATCTCCCCGCTGGTGGAATGTTCAATACCCGCAATCATACGCAAAATGGTGGTTTTGCCACAGCCCGATGGGCCTAGCAAACACATGAATTCGCCGTCTTCCACTGTCAGTGATACTTGGTCAACGGAAGGTTCAGTATTGCCGTCGTAGCATTTTGTTAGATTGGTTAATGTGATCGTAGGCATATTAATTCTCCAGACCTTGAGCCAAACCGGTACCAGAGATCTTTTGGATCAATACGGTGCCAAGCCAAGCGATAAGCGCAATCATTAAGACCACCGCATTGGCGGCTTGGTCGTAGTTATAATCGAGTAAACGCAGTGAATACGTGGTGAGAACATCGGTGGATGGAATCGCCAAGATAATGAACAGGCTGACGCCTTTAATACCGGAAATGAACGGCAACAGAATCCCAGTCGCCAATGGTCCAGCTTGTATTGGAATAATGATTTTGCCCATGCGGCTCAACCAATTGGCACCGGCAATACGCGCCGCTTCTTCGGGTTCTTTACCCAGTTGCGTCATGGCTGCGATGCCAGATCGGCTCGCAAAGGGCATTTTTTCTGCTACGAGAGCGATGATGAGAATCAGCGGTGTCCCATACAGCGCTGGAATCGGGCCACGCGCCACCGCGAACAAAGATAAAAACGCTGCCGCAAAGGCAATGCCGGGAACCAAGTAAGGCAAGAAGGTAATTTGGCGTAAGAAAGAGCTCACACTTTTGAATGAGCAACGTAACACCGCGTAACCGACTAACAAACCAAGCACACCAGAGATTATTGAAGACGAACCGACAATCACAATAGTGTTCCATGCGGCTTGCCAAAATTCTGGTGTCAGTAAGATGCCGTTGCGAAGGGCAACCGTGTCTAAATTACTGCCTATCCAATAGTCGAACGTGAAGTTTTCAAGGGTAAAGCGACCGGGCAAAATCATGATGGTGGATAAAAACAGGGTCAGTAGCGGTAGAACCACACCGATCAATACAAAGGCACCCGCAAAGCCAGATGCAGGTATGCGCATACGGCCCAGCTTGCGTAATCTGTCCATATTGCCTTTGCCGCCAACAGTAACGAAGCGACGGGCTTCTTTCATCATGCGTACATCAATCAGTAAGGTCATCACGCCAATGATCATAATCACACCGGCAATGACCGCGGCTACGCCATTTTGTCGTGTGTCTAAGGCGCGATATAGTCCAGTTGCTAATGTGTCGTAGCGCACTGGTAAACCTAAAATATACGGCACCGCAAATTCGCCAATACAATCGGCAAATATCAATAAAACCGCTGACATTAGTGCAGGGCGAATCAAGGGTAATACGATAGAGAAGGTGATGACTCGTGATGGTGCACCGAGTACACGAGCGCTGTCTTCCATTTGTGTATCAAGACGGCGTAACGCATTGCCGACAATCAGAATTACCAATGGCGTGTAATGCAAAACCAAGATAAAAACGATAGGAAAGTAACCGTAAGCCACACTGTTTGATGTGGTTATGCCTAAGGATTCTAGCCAACCGGGTTGTCCGCCAACAGTGCGGTTTTTAAAAATCGTCGTCCAAGCAAGGGCGAACGTCCACGTCGGTAACATAAAAGGCACAATCAGCGCCGTGGCGAACCAAGCGCGTCCCGCCATGTTGGTGCGATTCACTAACCATGCCAGCACCACGCCAATACTCATAGAAAACATCACAGTGCCAGCGGCAATGGCTAAGGTGTTGTAGAGTGGTTGCCATAACAAGATTTCAGAAATACGTGAAAACAGCGTACGAACAATATAGTAAAGGGTAAAGCTGCCTTCGTCTTGATGGGTTCTTACTTCGTCTCCGGATTGCACGATAAAGGAATCCACAAGAATGGAGAGCACAGGTGCAAGAATCAAATAAGCAAAGAAAATAGCCAGAACCAGACCCATCAAATTAGCGGGTTCATGTCTGGCAACAGCAAATGAATGCCTTGCGCGTCGCCAAAGATTTGGCTTCTTTTGCTCTGTTGCGTTGAGCAGGGTGGACATAGGTTATTCCCTAGAGGTGTATTTAATTTTCTAAACAATAATCTTCCTCTATGACAAGCCGATGACATTTTGCACATATGTGCAAAAATTTTTACCTTACATTCACACTCATGTTGACGATGGACGTAGCATGATTCGATTGAGCGTACTGAGATCTCTTGATACCTTTGTTTTTCTAATCACAGGAGAATTTGATGGCCAATTTAACGAATCCACAGCAATTGCTGAACGATGAGGCTTTTTATGGAAAGACCTTTACTGATTTGTCTATGGTTCAGGAAAGTGTGAGCCGTAAGGTGTTTGAGTCTTGTGTGTTTGAGTCATGTGATTTCAGCGAAGCATTTTTTGATGCCTGTACTTTTAAAGATTGTCAGTTCCGTAAGTGCAAATTAACCGCAGTGAATGTGAGAAACAGCAAGTTCTCCGACGTGCAGTTTTATGAATCAAAGGTGTTGGGTGTGGATTGGACCAAAGCCTATTGGCGAGGCTTGGAGCTTGGTGCGCCGCTATTTTTTAAAGAGTGTCTGCTCAATGAATCGTCGTTTTATGGCTTGAAGCTATCGGGAATTGTTCTCGAAGATTGCCGAGCGCATGACGTGGATTTTAGAGAAGCAACGATTTCCCGGGCGCGTTTTACTGGTACCGATTTAACCAATAGCTTGTTTGTGAATACCAATCTAACTGGTGCCGATTTTAACGGTGCGACCAACTATGATATTGATGTGAAGAAAAATACCATTAAAAACGCCATCTTTTGTCGTTACGAAGCGGTCAGTTTGCTGACGTCACTGGGTATCAAATTGGTTTAAAAGTAGCGTGTAACAATAAAAAGGAAAGCAGCATGTTAAGAAAAGACAAAACGGGTTTGGTGGTGATCGATGTTCAAGGAAAGCTAGCGACGATCGTTCATGACAGTGAGGTGTTTATCGCCAATTTGGTTAAGCTGGTAAAAGCCGCCAAACTATTGGGTTTACCCATTTTGTGGCTGGAGCAAAACCCAGAAAAATTGGGCGCAACGGTGCCTGAGTTACGCGAAGTGTTGGATAGGGTTGAGCCCATTGCTAAGTATTCCTTTAGCGCCTGTGGTGAACCTGCTTTTGTCGAGGCAGTGAAAAAAGCCAAGATGAATTCGTGGCTGATTACCGGTATTGAAGCGCATATTTGTGTGTATCAAACCGCGTTAGGCTTGCTGGATTTAGGTTATGACGTGGAGCTGGTCAGCGATTGCGTGTCATCTCGAACGATAGAGAATAAAGACATGGCGCTTGCTAAATTGGCTCGTAAAGGCGCGGAAGTGACCAGCCTTGAAATGTGCTTATTTGAACTGATTGGTGATTGTCGAGCGGATGAGTTTAGAGGAGCGCTTAGTCTAATTAAGTGATTGACCTCCTGTAGGGTGGGGTTATTTTGTGTTTAATTTACCTTGATTGGTCTGCTTTGTGGTTTAATCCAAAGATTCGTTTTCCTTGTAATTACCTTTTCCCTTTAGGCAGGCCGCATGAACATAGATAAATCGAAAAAACGTATCGCAAAGAAAGTCAAAATGGGTTTTAAAGGTTATCCGCAACTGTCCATTGCGTATTTCGGTGACACAAAAGACATCGCTACAGAAGTTGTGGTGACTTTTACTGCAGAAGAGGGCGCAGAGCCGCAAGCACAGCGTTTTGCAGGACAAAGTGATGTACGCGAAGACGAAGTGATTCAATCGGCCTTGGTGAAAATTATGGAACGCACCGATGCCAAAACGGTATTAGAAGTAGAAGGTGTTTCAATTAAGAGCTAAGACTCTTTTTATTTTTTAAATAATAGGCAGTAGATGCTTGACCTTGGAGTATGCTCCAAGGTCTACACTCTTGTTATAGACTCATAACAGGAGAGATTTATGCATCACTCATCAGGTAAACATACAGAAAATTGCCAATCTCATTCTTCATGTCAGTGTTACCTTTCTAGTCAATCACAAGTTCATGTTCATCGAGCTCATTATCATCAAGAGACAAGCGGGTCTTGTTGTTCAGCGCCAAGTGACGTTTCCTCTTGTTGCGCAAGCGATGATAGTGGCTCAAAAGAAAGTCAGTGTTGTTCTTCCAGTGAGGAAGACGACGCCAGTTGCTCTGCCTCTACTAATACAAATGACGATGCCTCTGTAGCGCAAGAAGTCGGAAAGCAAATATATAGTTGGCGTGTCAGCGGTATGGATTGCGCCAGTTGTGCGCGCTCTATTGAGAAAGCGGTTTCTTCCGTAGAAGGTGTAGTAAGTGCCAATGTGGTTTTCTCTACTGAAAAACTTCGCGTGTCGGTGAATGCTGATGTGTCTGACAAAATTCAACACGCTGTAAAAGGCATTGGCTTTGACTTAGTTTCTTTGAGTGACAGTGCTGCCAAGCAGCAGAGCCAAAAGCCTACCCACTCTGAACAACAAATGACGTCATGGTTTTCTCGCCAAAAATTAACCGAATACGGTCCAATCATCGCTTTGGCTGTACTGATGTTATTGAGCTGGGGGATAGCCCAGTTTAACCCTGTGTTTGGCGAAACGGCTTTTATTGTCACGACCTTGGTTGGCTTAGTCCCCATCATGAAAAAGTCATGGCGCATGATGCGCAGCGGTTCGCCGTTCGCCATTGAAACCCTAATGAGCGTGGCGGCAATCGGCGCGTTATTCATTGGCGCTACGGCAGAAGCGGCCATGGTGTTGTTGCTGTTTATGATTGGCGAGAGCTTGGAATCCTTTGCGGCGAATCGTGCGCGCAAGGGCGTTAGCGCCTTGATGGCCTTGTTGCCAGAAGAAGCGTTGATTATCAAAGATGGCGAGCGCCAAAAAATCGCTATTGTGGATTTACGTCCAGGTGATGAAATTGAAGTATCACCGGGTGAACGCTTGCCGGCGGATGCTGAGCTGTTGTCCGGTATGGCAAGCTTTGATGAAAGCGCCTTGACGGGGGAATCTGTTCCTGTTGAGCGTTCATCTGGTGAAAAAGTGCCAGCAGGGAGTCTGTTGGTCGATAAGGTGGTGCGGCTCAAGGTAGTGTCAAAGCCGGGTAAAAACGCCATAGATCGAATTTTACAGCTTATTGAAGAAGCGGAAGAGCGCCGAGCACCACTTGAGCGCTTCTTAGATAAATTCAGTCGTATTTATACGCCCGTGATCATGCTGATTTCTGTCTTGGTGATCTTGATTCCGCCTTTGGCTTTCGCTCAATCTTGGGATACGTGGATTTATCGCGGTTTGGCTTTGTTACTGATTGGCTGTCCTTGTGCCTTGGTGATTTCGACACCAGCAGCGATAACCTCTGGGTTGGCAGCGGCAACTCGTCGAGGCGCTTTGATTAAAGGGGGCTTGGCGTTAGAGCAGCTTGGTCGAATCAAAACCATCGCTTTCGATAAAACGGGTACGTTAACCGAAGGTAAGCCAAGTGTGACAGATGTGGTGACTTTTCATAACGTTAATGTGAATGATGTATTGGCGGCAGCAGCGTCCGTTGAGATGGGATCGCACCATCCTTTGGCGAAAGCTATTGTGCATTACGCCGAACAGCAAGGCGTTGCTTTCGTTCACGCTGATAATCGTAAAACCTTGGCGGGTGTTGGTGTGGAAGGGGATTTTGCGGGAAAGAAAATCAAGATCAGTTCCCCTAGTAAGCTGGATCAGGCTTTAGACGAGTCGATTCAACAGCAAGTGATGGGCCTTGAAGAAGAGGGCAAAACAGTCGTTATTGTACTGGAAGACGGCGAGCTAACGGGTTTGATCGCATTACGAGACAGATTGCGTGATGATGCGAAGGCGGCATTGAAAGACTTGGCGGATCTGGGGATTAATGGCGTGATGTTAACGGGGGATAATCCCCGTGCCGCGGCGGCCATTGCTACCGAGCTGAACATAGATTTTCGCGCGAGTTTATTACCAGAAGACAAGGTCGCTGCTGTCACTGAGCTTAACCAACGACAAGCCACCGCCATGGTGGGCGATGGCATCAATGATGCGCCCGCGATGAAAGCGTCTACGATAGGTATTGCCATGGGTAGCGGCACAGACGTGGCGTTAGAAACCGCCGATGCTGCCTTGACCCACAATCGTTTGCAAGGCTTGGCTGAGATGATTCGTTTATCCCGCGCGACGAACGTGAATATTCGTCAAAATATTACCATCGCCTTAGGCTTAAAAGCCGTGTTTTTAGTGACAACTTTGTTAGGTATAACGGGGTTGTGGTTGGCGGTATTGGCGGATTCTGGTGCGACAGCATTGGTGACAGCGAATGCTTTACGCTTGTTAAGAAAGCGCTGAGTAGAGCATGGTAGTAGTGCCCTAAATGAACCGCCAGTCATAAATATTTCATTTATGTTAATGAAATGGGTAAGAAAAAATTAATAACCGCCATAAGCTACGAAGTTTTGCTTTGTAGGCTCATCTTTATAGAAAGTTGGTGATAGGATTTCGCACCTTGTGTTTGATGTTGGTCGTAGAGCGGATGTTTTTGGTGGTGTTAAACCAACCACAAAACGCTCACACTGCGGTTAGCCTATATCAATGTCTGATGCTGGTGAGGTGCTTTTAGTCTGTCTTTTTGAAGACGGCAAGCACGTCCTATCATCCAACTATAAAATAATAGATGTTGTTTGCTTTATGAAAAATCAAAATACAGCTCCTGAAAAGTCCCTCTCTGCCCCGTTCGTTTATCCGAACATGAAAATCGCGTTTATCCTATTGATTACCTGTTTTGCGGCATGGGGCGTTGCGGCCAACATGACCGATCCATTGGTAAAAGTGTTTAGCAAGATTTTTACCATGAGCACCTTTGAATCCGCCCTTGTGCAGTTCGCTTATTACGGCGCATATTTCTGTTTGGCGATCCCAGCGGCGTTTATCAACGCACGTTACTCTTATAAAGCGGGTGTATTGACTGGTTTAGGTTTGGCTATTTTAGGGGCCTTGGCTTTTTATCCTGCCAGCGTGTCGATGACTTATGGTTTCTTTTTGGCGGCGCTGTTTATTTTGGCAGCAGGCTTGTCTATTTTAGAAACCTCAGCGAATCCTTTTGTGATGACCATGGGGCCAGAAGGCAGCGCAGCGCGTCGTTTGAACTTAGCTCAGGCGTTCAATCCGGTTGGTACTAACATCGGTGTATTTCTTGCTGCGACATTGATTCTTCCTAACCTAAACACAGCTTCAGCCGAAGAAAGAGCCAGCATGGCGCCAGAAATGCTACTGAGCATTCGTGCGGATGAGCTAAACAGCGTGATGACACCTTATGTCGGCATGGCGTTTGTGTTGATGATTATCTGGGCGCTTATCTATTTCATGCGTATCCCTAAATCAGAGAACAAGGTTAATGTTGACGAAGTTCAGACGATTGATTTCATGGCGACATTAGGCCGATTACTTGCCCGAAAACAGTACCGTTGGGGTGTAGTAGCGCAGTTTTTTAACGTAGCGGCGCAAACTTGTACTTGGACCTTTACCATTCAATACGTACAAGAAACTCTAGGTGGCACCGAAGCCAGCGCGTCTGATTATTTACAGTACAGTTTGATTATTTTCTTGATATCGCGTTTTGTGATGACCTGGTTGATGGGCTTTTTCCGTCCCGCTGTGTTGTTGAGTATCTTGGCGCTATTGGGTACGGCTTTGTGTTTGTACGCTGTTATGGTGCCAGATGTAACCGGTGTTTGGGCTATCGTGTCTATTTCTGCCTGTTTATCTTTGATGTTCCCAACCATTTACAGCATCGCGTTGGACGGTCTTGGTAGCGATACGAAATTTGGTTCTGCGGGTTTGGTCATGGCTATTTTGGGTGGTGCGGTTATGCCGCTTGTGCAAGGCGCAACCATTGATGAATACGGCGCGATTATTTCTTATGTTGTGCCTGCAGTCTGTTTCTTAGTGGTGGCAGCGTACGGCATGTTCTCAGTGAAAAATACCACGGTTTAATCACTGATAAACATCTATAAAGAGCCTCGCTAATGCGGGGCTTTTTTTTGCCTGTGACTTTGTGCCTTAACTTCCTTATCATCCGGTAAACTATTAAGGAAGTAGGTTTGTTATGTATTTGTCGAACAGAGCGGAAATATTAGAAGAAGAAAGCCGCGTATTTGCCCATTCTGTGACGCAGTGCGAGTTGCATCATCACGATGCACATGAGTGTTTGTGGGTAGTAAAAGGCCGTATTCGCGTACAAGTCATGGATGAGATATTCGCTTTACAGGAAGGCGATGTGTTATTCATCAATAAAGACTTACCTCATGCCACACAATCGATAGAGGACGATAACCTAGTACTTTGTCTGCAACACAATTTTGCCAGTTTGGCTTTGGATAGCAGGCCAATGAAAGACTGGAACTTAGTCCAGAAAAGTATGTTGCCGAACATTAAGCAGCTCATAGCGCACCTCTGGTGGGAACAGCACTATAAAGCGGATCATTGGCAACAAGCACAAACGAGCTTATTGGCTCAACTTGGATTGTTATTTACTCGATATTTTCCTCCTACAAATCCCACTAAGCCTGATTTGATGGAATCTACTCTATTAATGAATGACTTGCTAAGTCAAATTTCTTCGCGTTATCAAGAGCATATTTCTTTGTCTCTGTTAGCCGAGGAGCTAGGTTTGTCGGAGGCCTATTTAAGTCGCTACTTTAAAGCCAAAGTTGGCGAGACTTTTTTGCGTTATCTGACACTTTATCGGTTGGAAAAGAGCTTGTCTGATCTTGCTCAAAAACCGAAAAAGGCCATATCAGATATTGCTTTGGATCACGGTTTTCCTTCGGTGAAAGCCTTTAATATGGCGTTCCGTAGAGAATACGATTGCACACCAACAGAGTTTCGTCTTAAACATGAGAAAGTAGCTTTGGTGAGTGTTGGCCAAGCGTATGCTGGAATTGATATTGCACTGTTAAAGATGCGAATTATGCCTTGGTTGGATAAGCAATTTTTATACTTATAACCTACGCTGATTTTTCAGGTTAAATTTTCAGGTCAAAAAAAGGCTATTGAGCAGGTCAAAAATCGGATAGCGTGTTTGATATTAATTCCCATAATGAAGCCAAACAATAAATACAAAAAAGGTTTCATTATGAAGAAGTTGTCGTTTTTCGATAAGGTTAGTTATGGCTTTGGTGACTTAGCCAGTAATGTGGTGTTTACTGCGGTTGGCACCTATTTAATGTTTTTTTATACCGATGTGTTTGGAATTTCTGCGGCTTTGGTCGGGACTTTGTTCTTTGTCACCCGAATGTGGGACGCCATATCCGATCCCATTATGGGTATGATAGGTGATAGAACCCAAACGCGGTTTGGTAAGTTTCGACCTTATTTACTCTATGTGCCTATTCCTTTAGCGATTGTCGCTGTACTCACGTTTACGACGCCTGATCTGGATGAATCCGGCAAGATCATTTGGGCATTTGTCACCTATATTCTATTGATGACACTGTATACGGCCATCAATATTCCATACTCTTCTTTACCAGCCACCATATCGGATAGCCCAATTGAGCGCGGTCAAATGGCATCGTTTCGTATGGTGTTGGCGTTTACAGGTGCCTTGTTGGTTAACGCCGGAACCCTTCCCTTAGTGGAATTCTTTGGCAATGGCAATAAACAGCAGGGTTTTCAATACACCATGATGTTGTTAAGTGCCATTATGGTGGTGATGTTTTGGTTGTGCTTTTCCCGTGTTAAAGAGCGAGTTCCGGTTATCAAACAAGACTCTTCCCTAAAAGACGATTTTGCTGTGGTAATCAAAAATCGTGCATGGTGGGTGACATTATTAGTAGGGATACCGACTTTCACCTTTGCTTTATTGCCTTTTTCAGTAGCTATGTACTTTTTCACCTATAACGTGGGGGATGTCAGTGCAGCAGGACTGTTTTTTACTTTTGGTACGTTAGGCATGATTGCGGGAGCTCTCCTGACGATTACAGTCGTAAAGTATCTATCTAAACGCATTATTATGATTATCTCAGCGCTGGGCAGCATGCTTTGCATTGGTAGCTTATATTGGCTTTATGTTGTCGATGTTAAAGTCATTTACGCCATTATTTTTGTTAGTCAATTCTTTATCGGCATGTGCGCTTGCGCTCTTTGGGGAATGGTATCGGATACCGCGGATTATATTGAGTGGAAATCGGGTCGACAAGTTGTTGGTTTATCAACGAGCTCTGTTACTTTTTCACATAAATTTGGTATGGGTTTAAGTGGAGCCTTTGTTGGGGCAGGGCTTAGTTTTGTTGGTTATCAGGCAGGTGTAGAACAAAGTGAAGAATCTAAACATATGATTTTATTACTGATGAGTCTAATTCCTGCTTTTGGATGTGCATGTATTGCTTTGATTGCCAATTTTTATCCAATTACTCAAGCCGTAGAGAACGCTATGCAATCTGAGTTACGAGCTAATCGTGAAGCCAAATTAAGAGTGTAAGCTAATATTTAATAAAGGAATTGTTACTATGTATGAGTCTTTTCGAAAGACACCGTTTTATCTAAACGATCAAGCCATTGAGTGGGTTAGTAAGACTTATTCAGAATTAACATTGGAACAAAAAGTTGGACAACTTTTTAATCTAATGATTTTAAATAACTCAGATGAAGAATTATCTTTAGTCAAATTAATTCAGCCAGGTGGCATAACGAAGTTTATAGTGGAGGAGCTTGATAGCGAAGTGAAGATTATGAATCAACTTCGTGATCATTCTAATCTTCCTCTTTTGGTGAGTGGCGACCTTGAAGGTGGTGGCATGAGCTTTTCATTTGGTGCTCAAGTGCCAAACCAGCTTGGCCTTGCGGGACTAAAAGATGAAAGGGCGGTGGAGTATTGTACTCAGGTTATTGCACAAGAATCGAAACTTTTGGGGTTCAACTGGTCTTTTACCCCAGTTATCGATATCAATGCTAAGTTTCGTAGTGCCATAGTGGGTACCAGATCTTATGGTAGCGATGTTGATATCATTGAACGCATGAGTCGGGCAAATATTACGACTTTCCAAAACAATGGCATTGCGGCCACGGCTAAGCATTGGCCGGGTGAAGGTTTCGACGATCGAGACCAACATCTAGTCACGACGGTCAATCCACTAAATATGTTGGAATGGGAAGAGCGTTATGGACGACTTTATCGTAGTGCGATTGAATGCAATGTGATGTCGATTATGTCGGCGCACATTGCGTTGCCTGAGTACGTAAAATCCCATGATGACAACCCTGAAGAATGGTGGCGACCAGCCAGTGTAAGCAAATTGCTTAATGAAAAACTGCTGCGTGGTGAGTTGGGCTTTAATGGCTTAATTGTTTCTGATGCGACTACCATGGCTGGTGTGAGTGGTTGGGCAAAACGAGAAGACGTGGTGGCTGAGATTATTGAAAATGGCTGCGATATGCTGTTATTTTGCAAAGACCCAGTCGAAGATTATGCGTTTATGTTAAAAGCGGTGCGTGAAGGTCGAGTATCGGAAGCGCGACTAGAGCAATCTGTGCTGCGTATTTTAGCGATGAAAGCGGCCTTGGGTTTGCAGAACAAACCGGAAGAAATTAGTGTCGATAAATTTAATGCACTGTTGGCTTCTGACTACGCCGATAAGATATCTGAGTTAAATCGTCGTACTGTGCATTTAGTCAAAAATCGTAATGATATTTTGCCGATTAGTTTAGACCATCATAAGCGAGTGTTGATTATTTCCACAGGTTTACGACATACTTTTGTTGCTGAGCCTCTGCCACTGAGCGTGGCGAGTATATTAAGGAATGAAGGCTTTCAGGTAACAGAGTTTCATGCAGGAATGGCTTTAAATGTGAATGATTATGATTGGGTGCTCTATCTATCCGCAGATGAATCCATGTTGTTGAAGTCGCATATTTATATTGATTGGATGGCATTACAAGATGGTTTTGTGAATGCTACCTATCGTCCTTGGGTGGATATTCCAACGGTGATGGTGTCTTTTGGTCACCCTTATCTTTTGTATGATGCGCCGAAAGCGCCAGTTTACATTAACGCTTACAGCCCTTTATTAGAGGTTCAACAGGCCGTTGTCGATGGTTTATTAGGCCGACTGAGCTTTAATACCGATGCTGCTATTGATCCGTTTTGTGGGTTAGAGCAGCTGCGTTATTGATCGATGGGGGTTTTGATAACAAGAGCTTGTGTGCTTTATGCATACAAGCTTTTTTTGTTTGCTGACTTTGTGTTTAAACTCGCTTATGATGGTCCATTGTGGTGCAAAACCACCGCTCTACTTGGAAAGAGCGAGTGTTATAAAAACAAGGAAGGTTTCTTGCCAGAGCAAATTCCCCTTCCACTATACTTTTTACACACGAAAAAATTTCTGAATCAAGTCGTAGGTGACTCGTTTACTTACGGCTTTTTTCTATTTTAAGCAATAGGTTAGACCAAGAGAATAATAGGTAGATTATGATGCAAAGACCGCAAATAACCATTTCATCATTAGATGCTGTGAGACTTGAGAAAATACTGGATTCGCTCAGCTATGCGCAATTTCCTAACAAAGATGACTTGCAGGAGGAAATTAACCGCGCCGACATTGTTGAACCACAAGAGATGCCAGACAATATTGTGACGATGAATTCAACGGTGACGTTTCGCGTTTTGTCTTCAGACAAGTCGTTTTCAAAAACCTTGGTGTATCCAAAAGATGCCAACGGCGCTGAAGATACGGTTTCTGTTTTAGCCCCTGTTGGCAGTGCCTTACTGGGTTTAAAAGAGGGCGATCAAATCGATTGGCCAAAGCCAAATGGTGATGTACTGTCGGTTGCCATTATTAAAGTGGAGTATCAGCCTGAACGTGCTGGGGAGTTTCAACGGTAGGGGGGGGGCCTGTATTATTGTGCCGATAAACAATAACCCCTTACGTTGCGTTTGGGGTTATTGTTATCTTTTTGACTCTTTAAGCTTAGGTGTTTGTTTTTTCAGCCGAAAGTCGCAGATGGTCATTGATAATAGGGCCAATGAGGTTCAATGGGTCAGAATCCAGCATGTCTTGGTGTCTACATGGAATGTGGTGAGTCTCTATCTTGCCTGTAATTCTCGACGCCCAAGCGTTGGATTGATGCTCAAGGATGTTGCCCATTGAACCATTGGCGCTGTCCTCGGCGACAAAAAACAGTAAATCTGCATCCACCTTGCCAGGTTTAAAGCGCCCTGCGAGTGCTAGATTGTTCTCTATGACAGTTTGGACTCGATCCATAATATCCGCTTGTTTTTTTTGTATATCTTGTACCACTGACATGGATGAGTCGTCGTAATTTCGCCATAGCAGTGAGGCCAGCTCTTCTTTGTTAACCGGTAGCTTTTCTAGTGTGCTGAGATCATAACCAAGAAAGAGCAAAGCGGCCCTGATAATATCCGCTTCATTGTCAGGCTGTTGGTAGTCAAGTTTATATGGGTAGCTGTCTAGCATGCATAAAAAGGACACCGTTTCCTGTTCTGTTTGCAGCTTTTCTGCAATAGCATGAGCAACCAACCCACCAAATGACCAACCTAGTAGACGATAGGGGCCTTGAGGTTGCACGCGCTTAATCTGTAATAAATATTCTTCTGCCATTTCTTCGATGGAGGTTGGTAAGCGTGCTGAATGGCGTAATCCTATGGCTTGCAAGCCAAATACAGGTGTGGACTTGGCTAAATGACGCAGTATACCTGCGTATCCCCAAGAAAGCCCCAGCGCAGGGTGAATGCAAAACAACGGTGAATCCGTACCGCTTGATTTGATTGGTAGCATGCTAATCATGGGATCCCAGTCGTCGCTATGACTGAGATAATCTGAAAGATCGGCAATGGTTGACGCTTTAAAGAGCACGCCCAGTGGCACTTCAATTAACAGGTTCTTTTGAATGTGATTTAAAATTCTTGTCGCCGATATGGAATCGCCGCCAATTTCAAAAAAGTTATCGTGGATGCCAACTAATGTAAGCCCCAGCGTTTCCGCCCACAGATTGGCCAGCATTTCTTCTAACTGATTTCTTGGTGCCTCGTAACTATTCGATGCTTGCCAAGTTGGCAATGGTAAGGCTTTTCGATCCACTTTTCCGTTTGCGGTTAATGGTAAGTCATTTAGCAATATAAAGTGTGCAGGGACCATATAGTCAGGTAGCACATTTATCAGCTGTCTACGCAGTTCATTGGTGTCTAGATTTTTATCGACAGGGATGACATAGGCAACCAGTTGTTTGTTTTCATCGGGTGAGGTTTGAGCCACGACAATGGCTTGTGTCACTTCTCGACACGCAAGTAATGCGGATTCTATGTCGCCTATTTCAATACGGAAGCCGCGGATTTTAATTTGATGATCGTCGCGACCTTGATATTCCAGTAGCCCGTCTTGGCGCCAACGGGCTTTGTCTCCTGTGCTGTATAGGCGGCTGCCTTTTTTACCGTATGGATTGGGGATAAAACGTTCTTTCGTTAACTCCGGTCGTTGGTAGTAGCCCAGTGCTAAACCGTCTCCGGCAATGTACAAATCCCCTGTTACTCCCACAGGGACAGGCTCCATGGCGTGGTCTAAAACATACATTTGAGTGTTTAGTAGAGGTCTACCAATAGGAGGATGATTGAGGTCCGTTGGCTTAACAAGCGGCATAATACTCGACCAGATGGTGGTTTCGGTTGGGCCATAAAGATTGATAACAGGGTGCCCCAAATTTGCCATGGTTTGAGCCAGTTGACCTGGTAACGCTTCACCGCCCACCAAAGGTTGAATACCTTTGAGTTCATTGCTGTAGGTTGGTAACAGTGCCTGCCAAAGCGAAGGGGTCGCTTGAAGCAAGGTGACTTTTTCTTTGACTGCGAGTGCGGTTAATGCCTGTGGATCACGAACGGTTTTTCTATCCGCAATAACAACGGATGCTCCGCTGGTAATCGGCAAGAAGAGTTCAAGGATAGAAATGTCGAAGGAAATGGTTGTCACCGCCAGGAACGTATCTTTACCGGTAAGATTGAGTTCTTTTTGCATGGCATATAAAAAATTCATTAAGGCGCGATGCGGAATTTCTACGCCTTTTGGTCGCCCAGTAGAGCCCGACGTATAGATAACATAAGCGGGGCTGTTTCCTTGAATTGATACGTCAGTAGGGTGCGTAATATGGCTGTCTAGGGGGATATCCGAATGCAGTTCATCAATCAATATGATCTGAGTGTCTACTTTGGGTAACTGTTCGATGGCGTCTCGACAACTGAGTATTAATTTGGGCTGAGCGTCTTCGAGTATGCTGCGAAGGCGCTCCTCTGGAAAATCTGGATCCAGTGGTAAATAGGCGGCTCCGGCTTTTAGTGTGCCCAGTAACGCCACTAGCATGTTGCTATTGCGAGTGAGCGCAATCGCTACCAAATCCCCTGAACCTATGTGTTCACTGATCAGTTTGTTTGCCCACGCATTAGACAGAGCATCCAGTTCTGAATAGGTTAATTTACTTTGCTCAGAAGAGACCGCGATGGCAGTTGGCGTACGGAGTACTTGGTCTCTAAAGGCTTCAACTATGGACTGTTGTGGAATCGAATAAGCGGTATCGTTCCAAGTATGCAGGATTTTATGACGCTCATCCTCTGATAATAATGTGGCTTTACTGACTGGGTCGCTTGGCGCAGCAAGCATTCCGTTGATCAGGCGTTCAAATTGCGCAAGATGGTTCTCTAATTCACGTTCTGTGTAGCGAGTAGGATTCGCATCGAATTCTACTTTTAGGCCATTGTTGTCGTGTCGATCGAAGATAAACACCGTCAAGTCATCAATTAAAGCATTGCTTAAGTTATGCAAAGACGTTTTGCAATCACCAAAGGTTAAGTCGTAATCAAAAGGTTCAATATTGACCCCTAAAGAGGCTATTTGTTGCCCTGCCGACATGAGCCCAAGTTCACGCTTGAGATCTTCATAGCGATACTGTTGGTGTCTTAGAGCATTCAGTACGACTTTAGACACTTGTTTGATGAGTTGTTCTAGTGTTATCTCTGTGGTTAAACGCAGCCGAATGGGTACGGCATTGGCCATCATTCCTGGAATACTGCGTTGTAATCGATTGGTTCTTGCTGTGACAGGCATAGCAAACACTAAGTCATCAGCTCCCGTCACGCGATAAAAATACGCCGCCACGAAAGCAATAAGGGTTTGCGGCAAACTGGCGCCTACACGCTGTGCCAGCGTCGATAATGCGTTGGTTAATGTCTGGGATAAGTGCACATTTTTTCGCAGCTGTTTTTGATTAGATGGCGTGACCCTTTGTGAGAGTGAAGTGGTTTCTGGTAAGTTGATTAGGTTTCCTAGCCAGTATTGGCGGTCTTTTTTGTAACGCTTAGAGGATTTATACTCATGCTCACTTTCGATAAGCGCCTTTAAAGAGCCAAACGGATTTTCTTCCTCGTTCTGGTTGGTGAGCCTCGCTTGATATATGTCAGCAAGTCTTTGCGTCAGTAAATTTCCCCCAAAGCCATCTAATGCAACATGATGACAACGATGGTACCAGTAATAATGTTGTTCGCTGATTTTTATCAAAGCACTCAACCATAACCTATCATGAGGTTGGGTGAGTGGTTGTTGCATGTCATCTTTCATCCATTGCATGGCAGTCTGGTGGGGAGTGTTGGTCGAGCTGACATCAAAGAAACAGAAGTAGTTATCGCCTGCTTCGTCGATGACTTGCATCAGTTGATCGTCCTTTTCGACGATACGAGTACGAATACATTCCGCTTCGGTAATTAATTGCTTAATAGCCTCGGTGAAGCAATCTATGTTAAGAGCACCTTGTATCTCGATGTATTCAGCGATATTAAAGGCCGTATTTTTAGAAGAGAGTTTTTGAGCAATCCATTGCCCGCGCTGTGCGGTTGAAAGAGGTAAGGTTAGTGATTGTTTTAACGCAGTATTTTTTGAACCATAGGGGGGATTTTGAGTGTTAATCATCACTTGCTCCTGCAAAAAACATAATCCGTGTAAAGTACGTGATCAATTTGTACTTAATTTTTACATAACTTAACATGAATCAATTCATTGGTTAAGTGTATCTGAGATAATTTACATATATATGAATTTAATAAGTATGGGGAAATTTACCTACGCAAGTTTATAACAGGTGGACTCGCTCTAAGATGAAAGAGCGATATCCTGCTCTTTTGTCTGGTTTGAGACCTGTATAAATAACAACATACCTGATAACGCACCAGCACAAGCTAAGCCAAGCCAAATCCAGCTATGATTAACCTCAGTAGAAGACAGTAGCCAACCTGTGCTGATATTGCCAGCAAAGGCATACAATCCGCCAATACAGGAGTACAAGCCATAATGACTGCCTAATTCTTTAGGAGGACAAAATTTAGGGACATAAGCGCCTAAAAGTGGAAACACCAGCATGGAACCGATACTAAAAAAGACAGCGCATATAATAAAAGGTAAGGCCGGTAGCCAAGGTGTGCTTAGAATAAGCCAAAGATAGCCAGTCCCCATTATTGTCATACCCAATCCCATTCCTCGAGCGACGCCTAAATGGGAGTCTACAAAGCGGCTGACCGGCATTTGCATTAAGACGCCCATGATTGAAGACGTGGCAAAGACCCACGTGATGATACTGACATCTTGTGTCACGATACGAATTTCATGAGGAATGGCAATGTAGAGCTGATGAAATAATAACTGATATATTGAACCGCATAAGACGAATTGCATGAAAGCTTTGTGCGTTAGCATGCGCCCCCATTGCTGCCAAAATGGTTGGTTAGGTATTTTAGATGGCTCTTTTTGAGATGCCAATTCAGGCAAAAAACGCCACTGGATCACGAATAATATACTAAATAAGCTCGCTGAGACTAAGCCTACTACGGCAAAATCGATATAGAGTAGGATTAAACCAACTAATGGCCCTAATAACATTCCGGCTTCTGAGGTGAGATTCTGCAGAGCAAAAACTTTGTTTCTAGCGTTCTGATCAGGGTACTCAGAGGCCAAGTAAGCTTGACTACTGGGAGTAAAGAGTGCGCCAGCAAATCCTGAAAAGAAAGCACCTAGTATTAAAATAGGAATGCTTTGTCCGATACCCAATAAGGCAAAACCTGCGATACGAACAGCACAACCTAGAAGAATAAGACGTTTATAGCCGAGATGATCACCAAGGGTTCCACCTACTAAAAATAAGCCTTGTTGGCTTAAAACGCGAAGACCGATAATCACACCAACGTACCAGCCACTAATGCCGATTTTGTGCTCTAAATGATCTGCTAGATAAGGCAGCAGCATATAAAAACCGAGATTAAAGGTGAAGCCGTTAATGACCAACACCTGGCCGGCTGGAGAGAGGAGCTGCCAATCTCTTAAAAAGTGTCTTAAATGCATATAGTACGTTTCGACTGTAAGTGCTGTGATTTTATCGTGGGTTGGTGTGGTGTGAAACCTTGCCGAATGGTTCTAATAAAGGGAATGCCATATGAATCTTTGGTGACTTCAGCATTGACATCATAGACATCTTTCACCAAGGCGGGCGTCAGAATCTCGCTTGGGTGACCACTTGCAATGACATTACCGTCTTTTAACACTAATAAGTTGTCCGCGTACTGAGCGGCCAAATTAAGGTCATGTAAAACCATTAAAGTAACCCAGCCTTGTTGCTTGGTTTCGGTATCTAGATGATCTAATAAAACATGTTGAAAATGCAGATCTAATGCACTGACAGGTTCATCAAGCATGAGAATTTTCGGGGTTCTCATGAGTGCCTGAGCAAACAATATCATCTGACATTGTCCGCCACTTAATCTATTGACCGGACGATTTGCGAGGTGAAGCAAGCCAATCTTTTCGAGTGCAATTAAGGCTTTTTTTATTAGAGCATCGTCCAGACGTAAGCTTAAGGCATCGAGTTTTCCTAGCAACACGACCTCAAGTACACTAAGTTCAATATCCAGCTTAATGTCTTGGGGCATGTAACCGAATTGCTCGCGCCATTGGGAAAGTTGCTTGCGTTTTAAGCTGGCTTCGTTAAAAGAGATATCACCAGACTCAGGTAAAATATCACCAAATAAGGTTTTTAACAGTGTACTTTTCCCCGTACCATTTGGCCCTATGATGACATTCACTTTGCCGGGTTCTAGGGAAAAAGACATATCCTTTGCAAGAGTGAGATTATCCAATGAAACGTTCAAATTCTTAATTTTCAGCATAATTAGCGTCTCTTTCCCAGAATGAGCCAGAAGAAAAAAGGCACGCCGATAATAGCCGTGACAATGCCAATCGGAAAAAGTGCACCAGGAACAATAACCTTTGATAGTACGGAGGCACTAGAGAGCAGAAAAGCACCAATTAAAAATGATAAGGGTAAGAAAAAACGCTGATCCTCACCGACTAAAATTTTAGCGATGTTAGGTGCAACTATGCCAATAAAGCCAATGATACCAACAAAGCTTGTCACGGTGGCGGTCATGATAGCGACAATAAAAAGTGTTTTTAAGCGTAATCTACTCACGTTTACCCCTAAACTTTTGGCTCTTTCTTCCCCTAATCGCAATGCGGTCAATTTCCATGCATCACGAATCAAGAAAAATATACAGACAGAGGTGATGCCGGCAATAATCGATAAGTTTGACCAAGATGCTTTGGATAAACTGCCAAACAGCCAGAATAAAATTTGCTGGCTTAATTCCGGTGAAGAGACAAACTGCACTAAGGATAATAAAGATTGAAATAGGAACAGTAAGGCGATCCCCGCCAGAATCAGCTGACCTGAGCTAATGTGTCGCATCGTGGCTAACGCAAACAAAAAGGCAGCAGCCAGCATGCAGCAGACAAAAGCACCCAATGGAACCGCCACATTTGCATTCAGTCCCAATGAACCAAAATAGAGAGTGAGTGCTGCGCCAAATCCCGCCGCGGCCGCCATGCCTAGCGTATACGGACTGGCCATCGGGTTGTTTAATAGAGTTTGCATCTCGGCACCGCCAACGCCTAATACGCCACCGACAATGACCGCCATGATGGCAATGGGCAAACGCAGACTGGAGACAATGACTTTGGTTGTGGGGTCGACTTCGATAGGGAAGCCAATTAAATGCAGTAGGGCATTAGCAACCTCTTTGACATTCAATAAGGACGGCCCTGTCGCAATATCCAAAATGAAAGAAGAGACTAACACGATAAGCAGAATGCCAATAACAGACCAGCGACGCTTTTCACTGCGTCGCTGGTTTGAGAGGGCATCAGAAAGTAGATCTGATTGCATAAATTATCTATCTGTTGGAACGCATCCTGACAGATTTTACTCCGTAATGTTGACGGTGAAAGTACCCATTGGGGTAACCGGAAGGTATTTCTTATAAAAATCCAAATAGTTTTGTTCTGGGTTCACGTCTTTAAACAAGCTTGGGTACATGGATTTTGCCATGAACTGAACCATAGAAGCATCAAGAATAGTACGAGAAGCTCCATGATACAGTCCAAAAACCCTGTTGTTTTCCACGGCTGGCATATGAGTCCAACCAGGGCGTTGCGTAAATCCTTTTAAGCGTGAAATAGCGAGTTTTCGATCAATTCCCTGTCCCATAGGAAGTGCATTACCCTCTATGCCAGATTCGGTGCCACTAAGGAAAACCACCTCAGGCTTTGAGGCCAAGACTTGCTCTGGATTCATAGGTCCCCACCATTCAACAAAGGGCGCGGCAATATTATCACCACCTAACATGGTAATCAGCGCTCCCCACATGTTTTTGCCAAAAGTAAAGCTGTATTGCTCTGGTCCCTTATTGGCAAACTCGACGTAAGTGCGAGGTTTTGGTAAATTTGAAGCTTGTATCGTTTCTAGGGTGGATTCAATAGTTTGCTGGTAATCATCGGCTATTTCTTTAGCGCGTTTTTCTTGTCCTGTTAACTGGCCAATGAGCTGAGTACTTTTGATATGGCGATCCAGCGTTTGCGCATTGTAATCCACAACCACAATTGGAATACCGGCCTCTTCAAGGCGACCCACATCCGTTCCTAACCCCTGATATTGCCAATCCGCTAATAGAATTACGGTAGGTTTAAGACTCAATATTTTTTCAATGGAAAAGGTTTGCGCCTCTATTTCACCTATGTCAGGTATATCTTTTAAAGATGGACGATACTCCGTGTAAAGATTCCAACTGGCAGGGCGCCATCCTTCCCATGTGTCTCGTGACAGACCAACCACATTATCAAAGGCTTTTTCTGTGCCAATTGCCATATAATCTTCAGCGTAAAAACCTAATATAACGCGTTTGGCGGGTAGGTCTACCTCCACTTGCCTATCTAATACATCATTAATAACCGTTACTTTTGCTTCCAGTGAACCTGCAAAAGTAGCTATGCCTAACACCAATGTAAGCAGCGAACGTAGAGCCATCAACCGTATCCTTTTATTGAGAATGATTTTTGTTTGGCATCTTACTGATAGGTTAGAAATTATCAAGAACTTTATTAAGATTTAAGGTGTATTTAAGAATCATTCTTTCTTTTTAATAGAAGATACATTTATTACACCGTAAAACACCAAAAATTAATGCTGTAAGGGCTAACGAGGTTGAGCTTAGACAGTTTAGGGAAGTCGCTCAATTTTACTTTGCCATTTTTAAATTTAGGTCTAATGCCGTTAATACGGATTTTTTTTGATGTCAGCGAATCGGCGGTGATTTCAAAGCGCTTCTTTTTTGAACCAAAGCCGTTGCAGTGAAGGATTTTGGGCTGAGCAGACATGTTGATGATGAGGAGGGTGCATTTGCCTTCTTTTTTTGCGCTATGGCAATAGATTTGCACAAAGGGATCGTTGCTTTGCACGTCGAAAACGTCTTCTCCCATAAGCTTTCCCCATAACCAGCTAATCCAATAGTCTGGATTGGGTTTCAAGGTCTGCCGATTGATAAGAGCGTAGTCACCACCAATGAGGCTTTGTCTTACCATGACTTTTTGCCCGATTTTTGCCCCTCTTCCCAATTGATCTGCCCACCAAAAAGAAGACACAAAACGATCGGATAGCTTGGCTTGTCCACCACATTGAGCAGAACCCGTTTCCCCGGTCCAGAGTTGCGCGCTTGGTTGATACTTATTGCGCAATTGTTCTAATTGTCGAGAGTATTTTTCATAGTCCATGAGAGAGTTGGGTGACAGAATATTATTGACCGTGGCAGCGCGGGTCTTGACCGGTGACCGGCTGCTTTGGAATGGATAATAATGCCAATCAACGATATCAAGGGTTTCTGTTAGATATTCTAAAAAAGGAGCGGAGAGGTTACTTAAGGGTTTGATGGCCTCTCCAATTCTCGGCCAAAAGGCACTGCCTGGGCCGGATATTTTGCTGTTTGGACTGTGCTGTCGCACACATTGAATGAAGGTATCGTAATCTTTCGCTAGGTTTTTTGCGCTTGGCTGTGAGGTGAAACCATGAAATGCCCAATAGGCATTGAGCTCATTGCCCAGTTCGCAAATGTCGATCTGTTGTTGGTGAGCTTGGCTGTATTTTAATAGATCAATGACCTCTGTTGCGTCCCAACGCCCTTGTTTACGGCGTTCAAAAAGACCGTACTTTAGCGTGAATATCAGGGCTAAATCATGGCGTTGGCAAAAATGATGAAGGTTATCCCACATGGTTTGGCTAAGTAATAGGCCATCATGTTGCTTTTCATAAAGAGGTTTTTGGCTGGTAAAATATTCCACCTTGTCCGCTTCCGATCCACCAACTCGAACGTAGGCGGGTCCGAGGGCATCCACGAGCAAATCTAATTTAGACTGATTCAAGTCCAGAGGGGCGACACGTTGGGTTCCTAATCCTTGCTGTGTGCCTGTGCTGCCTTCCCACCAAAATCCTCCTGCTAAGACCGAGATATCGATTGAAAAAGACAGATATCTGGTGTCAATTTTAGTTATGGGGTGAGTGCTGGTTAAGTTGACGACAAGAGATTTATTTTGGCGATTACTGTATTGTCCTCGATGCCAAGGGCGAATTAGTCTATTACTAAACAAGGCGTGTTTTCCCTCATAAACCGTTTTGGGGGCGATTTTAATAGACTGCGATAAAAGTATGACATTTGTGTGATGGTAATAACGATCGCACCGTTTTAGATTCTGTTTAAAGGTATGGGTATGAAGTGGTTTGTTTGGGGAATGATGTTTCTGTTGGCGGGTTGTACTAGTGCACCGAAGGACATCGATCCTGTGACACAGTTTCAAGTTGAACGTTACCTAGGGACTTGGTATGAAATCGTGCGCCAAGACCATGCTTTTGAAGAGGGCTTATCTAACGTAACGGCAAGCTATTCCATGCGCGAGGATGGCGGTGTTGCGGTGTTGAATCGTGGCTATTCTGCAGAGGATAAAGAGTGGCGAGAAGCGGAAGGCCGTGCGTATTTTGTTAATTCTTCCGATGTGGGTCATTTGAAAGTGTCGTTTTTTGGCCCCTTTTACGGCGCATATGTCATTTTTGAGTTGGATAAAAAAGACTATCAATACGCCATGATTTCAGGTCCAAGCCGAGACTATTTTTGGTTATTGTCACGCACGCCGACTATGCCGGCGGCGGTTAAAAATCGATTGTTAGCGCAAGCCCAAGCTTTGGGGTTTCCAATGGATAAGTTGATTATGGTCACGCATTCAAAATAATGAGCAAGTAATAGATCGCTTCGCGTTTGCGTTCGAGCAGACAGCGGCGTATGCTGTAGGATTTTGAAGAAGAGCATAATGGGCGTCAGAATTTCGGCAGTAGGCGATAAAGGCTTCATGTTGCTGATTAAAATCGGCTTTCGTGAGTTCAAGATCGATGAAAGCGCTATTATCATCCTTACCTTCTTCTAATGCGTCTACCTTTGCTCGTTGTATTAAATAGCTAATTTCGTTGTATTGATAGCGTATCTGATGGCAGTAAGCACTATTGGGATTGGTGGCTGCGCAGTCTGCTATGATGGCTTCTAGCTCTGCTTTTTCCTCTTGATAAAGATCTATATCATTTCTTGCATGATGAGTTTGCCCCTGTGTTCTATTTGCACTCAAGGATAGGGCATCGAGTTCGTCTTTAGCGGTTTTCAAACGTTCCTCTTTTGCTAAACATTCCTTTCCAAAGGCGATCAAATCGCTGCTATGGGCTAGGCTTATGGTGGTTAACCCTATCAAAACAATGCCAACACGAAGAGCTGGGCGACACATAGGACTTTTCTGTTTGTTTTTCATATGTCATTAAATCTTTAGATCAAGTATAAGTGAATGAAAGGTTTTTTATTTTACAGTGTTGTTTTAGGAGATTTTTTAGTTCTGTTTTTGTTGTAAGACAAGCTGAGTATACACGTGCTCATTGGGGAAAATATGAAAAAATCCGTATTAGTAAATGATAACGCAACAGGCCTTTCCATCTCGCTCGACCGTGGTCCTTTTCAGAATAATGGTGCGTCACCTTGGTATGCGTATGTTGGGGTTGGCACCCCCGCGCAAGCGTTGAAGTTCGCCTTTGATACGGGCAGTAACTTTATGTGGGTTACCTCAAGTCTGTGCAAAGCCGATACTTGTCATCATTATGGCGATCAACAATTTGTTTATCAATTATCGTCCAGCTTCTCATGGGTAGATCAACAGACGATTGCAGTGGACTTTGGCCCGTGGGGCAGCATGGCGGTTAAAACAGGCAAAGACATATTGACGTTAACGCCTGATGCACTGGGGCAAATCGATAGTGGGCCGATATCTTTGATCTCCGACCTGTATTTAGCGCAAGCCTATGAAGGTGTGCAGTTTTATGAGTTAGATTGGGACGGTGGTATTGGCATTCCCAGTACAACAGAAGTATCGGATGCGCCTTTTGCTGCTTTTTCTTACCGCGGGATAGTGACACAACAGACGAGTGAGCCGACGTCATTTCATTTTTTCCAAAGTCTGGTTGAGCAAGGGGTCGTTAGTGCTAAGTGCCCCTATGTGGCATTTTTAACCGACATGGATGAGGGGCATGGGCAGGTTGAATTTGGACAATTAAATCAAGATTATCGAAACAGTAGAGAATATGTATTTTTGCCATGGGACAAATACAGTGTGCCCTATCTATGGACCAGTAAAATAAACTCTCTTGCTTTGGGGGAAACACAAATTATTGCTCCAGAGTCCACGACTAATCCACCTTATTTTTTGGCACTAGACTCTGGGTCTTCTCAATTTAAAGGAGACTTTGATGTCATGACAAGGCTTTATAATCTTGCTTCTCATACCAAAGACAACCTCATTATTGAGATTGGTCAAACGGATTTGGGTGAAGTTGGTAAATTAGTGGTGACCTCAGAAATGTATGATGTCCTGATTGAAGCAGGCCAGCAAAAGGGCAAAGTGGTCACGCAATTCCAGCCAATGGAGGGCGCTGATTACATTGCTTTAGTTGGCTCAGTACTCATGGATTATCTTTATACCGTGTATGAATTTAATGTGGTGGAAGCGGCGGGCAACGTCTCCTTGCTTCCTGTCGGTATGTGGGTTTTTAACAAATCTACTGGGCCTAAAGTCATTACGACAACGCAAAGTAAACCGGCACGAATTTTTCACTATTAGCGTAAGGAGAAAGCAATGGCATTGGTATTGAATGGAACATGGGAAAACAGTTATGGCTCCACTATGGTGTTAGACGTTGATGAAGAGGGGTTCATTTTTGGTGAATATCGTTCTCATACGGGGTCAACAGGCACGTATTTGGTGATCGGACATTGTTCTCCAAGTGATCCAACGAGCGATGTTGGGCAGCCGCTTGTGTTGTCTATTTATTGGCGCTCCATTGGCGGCGAAGAACCGGATGATGGTTCACATTGGGTATCTACCTATTGCGGTCAGCTTGATAACAATGGCCATATGACGGTCATTAATTCTTTGGTAACCACGACAAGCTTCCAAGGCTTTTCCCCAGGCGATTATATTGACAAGCTTATATTCACTAAGCAATCCAGTTTGCACCGACCATCAACAAAAAATATCGCTTTCCTGGCTCAACCTAAAGTGCCAATTGCGAATCCGATTAACGGCGTGTGGTCAGATAAAGAGCAGGGTATTGAATTATCCTTGTTTTTACAGGATCAAGAATACGGCGTGGTGAATGGTTGGCTTTCTTATAACAACGAGATAATGAGTCAGGGCGAGAGCGTGAACATATTTTGAACAGTTTTGCCCCACCTCATTCACTCTTCTGCCACAGCT
>NZ_QHJF01000108.1 GCF_003259225.1 Marinomonas arctica
CCTGGTTTCGACAGGGGTTGTGAAGCGGTCAGGGCATACCGAGGACCCGTCACCTCGTTAATCAATGGGAAAAACGTAACTGCAAACGACGATACGTTCGCACTGGCAGCCTAAGGGCCGCCGTCCTCTCACTAATTCGCTGACGGGTTAGGGTAGCAATACCGCGAGAGGTCATATACGTCAGATAAGTCTTGGTGGCGTCACGACGCCGAGATCGAAAATTTAGTGAATCGCCGTAACGCAGCGTGTTCGTCCGCGTCGTTGCGGTTAAATCAAAAGACAGAACTAAGTATGTAGAACTGGTCGTAGAGCGCTTCTGGAC
>NZ_QHJF01000109.1 GCF_003259225.1 Marinomonas arctica
TTGTCGACTTGGTCTTCGAAACCGTTCCTTGTAAAGAGCCGTTGAAGCCTTCCCCTTGGTGACTTTTCCTTGTTAAAAAGCCTGTGACACACGATTTTGGTTTTGTGTCAGGTAATAAAAAGCCAATCCAATGAAAGGACTGGCTTTACAAGGTGATTAAGTACACAAGACAGGTTTAAAGGCGCTGTTATTCGCTCACCCAAAAGAGCTTATGCTCATTTTCATTTTCCGTTTTAGAGGGTAACCGTTCACCTTTTTTTAGGCTTACTTCTTCATCGGTCAAGTTACATTGCCACACACCCTCTACAGGCGCG
>NZ_QHJF01000110.1 GCF_003259225.1 Marinomonas arctica
AACCGAGGTCATCATTTTAGTTTGATCTTACTGGACGTTGACCACTTTAAGAAAATCAACGACAGCTACGGCCATGATGTCGGGGATAACGTGCTGAAGTTGCTGGTGACTACCTTACGAAAACGGCTCAGAGAAACCGATGTATTGTGCCGGGTGGGGGGCGAAGAGTTTGCTATCTTGTTAAAAGACACTCGTTTGGCCGATGCGGCGACGCTGGCGGAACAATTGCGTAAGAGCATCGCCACTTTGAAAATAGACCACATTCCGCATTTTACCATTAGTAGTGGTGTGACCGATTACCAAGACTT
>NZ_QHJF01000111.1 GCF_003259225.1 Marinomonas arctica
AACGCTCGCCATCGAACATCACATAGCCATTGGTTTTATCGTGATAACGCAAAATATCCCGTCCTGGTGTACCTGCGGCCTGATAACCCACAAACAGCACGTCGTTACGTTCATCGCCCAATAACGCCTTCAAATAATTCACAATACGCCCACCGGCGCACATGCCCGACGCGGCAATCACAATGGCTGGGCGGGTTTGACGTTGCAGGTAAGACACGGTTTGCAGATGAGTGTCGTGGTCGTCTATCGTCGTCACCTGTTCAAAACTCAACGGATGCCGCCCCGCCTTCACACGGCGTTTTGCTT
>NZ_QHJF01000112.1 GCF_003259225.1 Marinomonas arctica
AACGCTCGCCATCGAACATCACATAGCCATTGGTTTTATCGTGATAACGCAAAATATCCCGTCCTGGCGTACCCGCGGCCTGATAACCCACAAACAGCACGTCGTTACGTTCATCGCTCAATAACGCCTTCAAATAATTCACAATACGCCCACCGGCGCACATGCCCGACGCGGCAATTACAATGGCAGGGCGGGTTTGACGTTGCAGGTAAGACACGGTTTGCAGATGAGTGTCGTGATCGTCTATCGTCGTCACCTGTTCAAAACTCAACGGATGCCGCCCCGCCTTCACACGGCGTTTTGCTT
>NZ_QHJF01000113.1 GCF_003259225.1 Marinomonas arctica
TACTTCATTAAAAGGAGGTTACTATGAAACTTGCAAAAAGAAACTGGAACAATTTTTCACTTTTTTCGCCCATGTTTGATAATTTTAACCGTGAGCTTTTAAACTGGGACAACAAAAACTATTCATCAACAAGTACCACTGTTCCTGCAGTCAACATTAAGGAAAACGGAGACACTTTCGAAGTGGAGGTCGCTGCCCCCGGTATGGCCAAAGACGATTTCAAGGTCACACTCGACGGCAATCTCCTGACCATATCTTCGGCTAAGCAGGAAGAAAACGAGGAACATAAAGACAACTATACACGCC
>NZ_QHJF01000114.1 GCF_003259225.1 Marinomonas arctica
CCGAAAAGCTCGCGGTCAAGGACATCAACGATGCTGGTGGCGTGCTCGGCAACAAGATCACCACCGTCGACGCCGACACCTCCGACGCGGACCACGCCGACCAGAACACCTCCGCCGCCCAATCCGTCCTCAGCAAGAACCCGTCGTTCATCATCGGCCCGGCCTCCAGTTCCGTGGTTAAGAACACCTACAAGTCCATCACCTCACAGAACGTTCCGATGCTATCGATGGGCGCCACCTCGGCCAGCTTCTCCGGCCTTTCCGACTACTTCTTCCGCACCGTCGCGCCGGACACCGTGCAG
>NZ_QHJF01000115.1 GCF_003259225.1 Marinomonas arctica
GCGCGCAGTAAAACAAAGCTAAAATCATAAACACTTGACCAATCAACAATGATGGGCAAGAACTCTTGTGAAGAAAAGTGAGAGGCAAGGGTCTTATAAAATTGATTTCGGCATTGGTGTAATTGGATGTTTCCTAACAGTCGATCAACTCGTTTAATGCAATATTTTTCAATGACGTTAGCGTCTTCTCCTAGTTTTCTACCAATTGCCGTTAGGCTTAATCTGGCGCCTTCTTTAACGGAGGATACTGCATCCGATAAAGCTGTATAGGTTCGCTTATCAATGGAGATTGAATTGTCAG
>NZ_QHJF01000012.1 GCF_003259225.1 Marinomonas arctica
AGCTGTCGTTGATTTTCTTAAAGTGGTCAACGTCCAGTAAGATCAAACTAAAATGATGACCTCGGTTCGCCAGTGCCAATTCGGCTTTAATCTGCTCATCCCATTTATGGCGATTAAACGCCCCAGTCAGCTTGTCTCGTGTCGCCAGCTCAATAAGCTGCGTTTCTACCTCATCACGGTTGTCCTTTTCCAAGGAAAAGCGCGCCATGAGTATCTTCAGATCTTTCTCAAGTTCGTCTAATTCATCTTTGCCATGATAACGAAATGATTCATCATGAGCGTCGGGAGACATAGAACGATGCAATGATTCAATTTGACCACGCAATGACCCCACTTTACGACGAAAAGACAAAATCGTGTACAGCGTCAAATAACCGCCAATGGCGAAGGCAGACATCCCCAGCATGGCATTCACAATCATAAAATCGCGCTCTTGCTTTTCTACCGTCGCGGCGACTTTCATGGTGAGCTGCTCAATATTCACAAGCAGCTTCTCAGCCTCTGCATCCAATAAATCATCCTGCTTTTCCAGTTCATCCCAAGACACCGCATAATGTGCCTCTCCTTTGCCTACAAAATCAGCAAACAAAACTTCAAAGCCTATTCTATGACTATGCAACGCCTTTATCTGTTGAATTAAAGCTTGATGGTCGGCCACATTGATGCGAATGCTACCCAGTGTCATGCCGGAATGAAGGATACTAATGCTCTTATCAAGCTGAGAAGACAGACGTTGGCTAAAGGCATCAAAACCTTTCACACTTTCTTGTCGCACCCTATCGTTGGTAAAAAAAGCCTCGCCCTGTAAGCGAATCTTCTCCATTAATAAATGCTGCTTCAGTTGCAGTATTTCAATATCCGCAATCACCTCAGACAACGGAATATCAATTTCTGCAACTTCTTGCATTTCTCCGTAGATTTTTTGCGTCTGATAGTTTGAATAAATAATAACCACGAACAAAAATGACAGAAGAACAAAAGAAAGACTGCTGATTTTTCGTGTTGTAGAAACCGTTAACCAATGAAACATAAGACATTCTTATTCGCTAAGATCAAAACAAAACGCCCACACTCGATGCGCTTAACACCAGCCCCTTAATCAGGATACTGGCTGCCCTCTATTCGACAACGGGAGCGTTCGGTTTTGTTGTACGTTTTAACAGCATGATAAGCACCACAAGAGCACCGACACCCAACAATGCCCCAGTAAAACCAACACTTTCTAAGCCGATATAATGAATAGCTTGACCACCAACCAAGGCCCCCGCACCGATGCCTAAATTAATGATACCGGAATACAAAGACATAATAATATCGGCGGCGCTGTTATCGACTTTTAACACTCGTATTTGCATACTTAAGCCAATAATCATGATAGAAGCGCCCCACAACAGGATACAACCAATCAGCAAGGAGTCACTTGGCGCAACAAAATACAAAACACTCATACACATTGACGCCAGCGTCACACTCGTCAACAGCATCAAGGTATTCGATTTATCACCAAAATAACTGAACAATACGCTACCAACAATGCCTGCCATACCGAACAAGAGTAGAATTAAGGTAGTGAAACTGCCACTGATAGCACCGATATCTTTTAAAAAAGGCTCAATGTAACTGTAAGCGGTATAATGGGCGGAAAAAATCATAAAGGTAAAAAAGTACATCGCCAGCAAAATACGATTACTCAATACCTCAGGCACCTTACTAAGAGACCCTGAGAACAAACTTGGCAAACTCGGCAGCAACCGATACATCGCTAACATAATCAATAGGGCAATCACCGCAATCACCGCAAACGTCGTACGCCAATCCAAAAGCTGGCCGATAATCCGTCCCGCAGGCACACCCAGCACCATGGCCAGCCCCGTTCCGGTCGCCAAGACACTCAAAGCAAACGTGTGTTTGCCTTGTGGTGCCACTCGAATAGCAATAGACGCGGTAATCGACCAAAACACCGCGTGGGCAAACGCAATACCAATACGGCTGACCAAAAGAACCGTGAAATTCCACGCCACAACAGATAAGATATGGCTAACCACAAACAAGCCAAATAACCACATTAGCAAAACTTTGCGCTCAACTTTACGCGTCAGCAGCATCATGGGCAAAGACATCAGCGCCACAATCCAAGCATAAATCGTCAGCATCCAGCCCACCTGAGCCGGCGCAATCGAAAAGCTTTGCGCAATGTCGGACAATAATCCGACCGGAACAAATTCTGTGGTATTAAAGATAAACGCACTGAAGCCAAGCACAAAAACGCGCAAGTACTGGACACGGCGAGAAACCGTTTCCTCAGAAAGTGGGATAGAAGTCATGATAACCTGCAGGAAGATGAGCGAGAAGTAATTGCATTATTGTCCACTTTTTTGACCATAACGGAATAGTGAAATATGAATGTTTATTGACAGTTACAACAATTCTTACCCTGCTCAATCCCAAAACACCAAACAAGCTCTTACACCTTACGAAATAATCACTCATAAATAAGAATTACTTTGATTTTTCATAAGAAATACCATACAAAATATGCACCAAAATGATTCAACAAGCCCACAAAAACGCAAAAAATCTACGTTGAAGGAACCGACATGAACAATCTATCCGTTAAAGCAAAATTCATTACGCTTATTTTATCTATCATCATTATATTTTTAGTCGCACTCAGTTTAATAAAAGCAAAAAGTACAGAATTAGCAAACCGCTTTGACCGATTCTATGAAGAAAACCACAATGTCTCACTCAACCTAGAACGAGTTAAAGAAGCACAAATTAATATCATTCTTAATGTGCGAGGCTTACAGATTGCTTATCTATTATCACTTGATCAACAAATTCCTGGTTACCTTGAAGCTATATCAAAGAGCTACAACACAACACCATCCTTGATAAATGAACTTAATAAGGGCTTGTCTAAGCAGTCTGACGAGTCCGCTACACTGCTAACTCTCGTCAATGATTTTCAAAGCAAGACAAAAACCTTTGTCAGCGCTATGGAAAACTCAGCGGATAACAAAGCGCCTTTTCCGGTATTTTCTGCTTTCATCGCCTCATATAATGACTTGATGGCCTACTTCGCCACACTCACAGACAAAACAAATGCGGACGTCATACAGGCAAAACAACAGACAGAACGCCTGATTGCAGAAATCGAAATGAACTTCTGGGCCTCCATTATAGTGGCACTCATCATTTCCATTGTCCTTAGTTACTTGATATCAAACAACATAGTTCGAGGCATTTTAACAGTACGTAATGCGGCCCAAGATATGGCAGAAGGCTACCTTAATAAGCCTGTACACTTATCAGGAAAAGACGAGATCGCCGAACTTGGACACGCCATTAATACTTCTGCGAAGAATTTACGCTCTGTCCTGTCGGGCGTTTTAAAATCGGTTGATACAGTAAACAAAAACAGCCAAGACGTACTAGACGCAAATAGAGAAGTAGGCGAATACTCCATTAGAATTATGGAAAATACGGCCCAAGTCGCCGTTGCCCTAGACCAGATGTCAGCCAATAACCGTACAATATCTCAAAATACCCAACACTCTGCACAAGCGACCGATGAAATACGCTCAGTGGCACAAAACAGCTTGTCTACTGCCAATGGTACATTAGAGGCCATCAACCAGCTCGTTGCTTCACTAAAGGATACAGGCACCATGGTCACGGCACTGCGAAGTGAAACAAGCAATATTGAAACCATACTCGATGTCATTCACGCCATTGCCGAACAAACCAATTTACTCGCTCTTAACGCAGCCATTGAAGCGGCGAGAGCGGGTGAACAGGGACGGGGATTTGCCGTGGTGGCGGATGAAGTGAGAAACTTAGCTCAGCGCTCGCAAGAAAGTGTAGGAGAAATAGAAAAACTGCTAGTACAACTCAATGCCGCCAGTACTAAAGCGGTCAATAGCATGGAAACCTCCATGACCTTAGCAGAATCTTCGCGCAGCCAGGTAGAGAAAACCAATGCCCTCACAGGCAATATTCTCCATAGCATCAAGAACGTCTCTGATCAAACAAGACTTATTGCCTCCTCTGCCGAAGAGCAAACCCTCGTCTGTGAAGATATCAGCAAAAAAGTGCACGCCGTCAAAGACTTAACCCAGCACAACGCGGACATAGCTCAAAATTCTGGACGAGAAATGGCGGCCAGTAGCGTCAATGTCCAACAACAGCTTAGCTTCTTTAAACTCTAACACTTAACAAGGTCTCTAGCCCTATAATCTAAGGATACACCATTCTAGCAGTGAGAGGCCTTACCTCATTTCCAACAGCATTAACTGTTGTTTGAGTAAAAACCCTGAAAAGTTGACAAAAAATAACAAGAACAGGAACTATTCCCATTATTATTTGTCAATTTATATGTAGAATAGCTCAAATGCACACTGTTCACATAAAAAGGAAAAAATAATGACCCAGTTAGTAAAAACGACCGTAGCGGCCTCAATCCGCAAAGCCTCTTCATTGCTCGCCGTTGTGGGCACATCTGTACTGTCTTTGAGCAGTTTATCCGCTCATGCGGCTGGCGAAGTGAACGTTTACTCAGCACGTGCTGAAGCTCTAATCGCACCGCTGTTAGACAATTTCTCCAAGGAAAATGACGTCAAAGTCAACCTGATCACAGGCGACGCCGATGCTCTATTGAGCCGCTTGCAATCCGAAGGCAGCGCGAGCCCAGCGGACGTATTTATTACCGTTGACGCAGGCCGTTTGTACCGTGCAAAAGACGCTGGCGTACTGCAAGCATTTGAAACAGACAAGCTTAAAGACGTTGTGCCAAGCCACTTACAAGATCGTGATGGCTACTGGTATGGTCTATCACAGCGCGCCCGCGTATTTTTATACAACCCAGAAACCGTTAATCCAGCCGAGCTTTCTACCTATGAAGATCTAGCTGATCCAAAATGGAAAGGCAAAATCTGCATTCGCTCTTCTGGCAATATCTATAACCAATCTTTGGTTGCCTCAATGATCGACGCGCATGGCGAAGCCAAAACTTTGGAATGGATCAAAGGCTTAGTGGCGAACTTTGCTCGTCCACCAGCAGGCGGTGATACAGATCAGATTAAAGCCGCGGCCGCTGGCGTGTGTGACATTGCCATTGCCAATACTTACTACTTTGGACGTTTAGGCCAAAGCGATAAGCAAGAAGAACGCGACGTCTACAACAAACTGGTTATGTTCTGGCCAAACCAAGGCGCCGATGAGCGTGGTGTTCACGTCAATGTCAGCGGTATCGGTATGACCGCTTCTGCGAAAAACAAAGAAAACGCCACCAAACTGGTGGAATTTTTAACCAACCAACAAAGCCAAGCATGGTATGCCGAAGTGAACAACGAATACCCTGTTGTTGAAGGTATCGCGCCACCGAAAAACCTAGCCGTATTTGGTGAATTCAAAGCCGATCAAGTGTCTTTGAGTGTGTTGGGTGAAAACAATCGTCAAGCAGTTAAGTTAATGGACCAAGGTGGTTGGAAATAAGTTCAACCTTCCACAGTCCTAGCTAAAAAGAAGGGGCGTGATCACGCCCCTTCTTTCATCAAATTCCAAAACGCGTCGACCAGTGGATTCTTTAGGCTTTTCTTCAGTGTAAACAAGCCGATATCGTAAGGCTCCAACTCTGGCTTCACATCCAGCACTTTAATCCGGTCCACCAATGGGCTGTTATCCAATACAATCTTTGGCACCACACCGATACCAAAACCCAAACTCACCATACTCACGATGGCTTCGTTACCGGTGACTTGTGCGTAGATACGTGGCGCAATGTCATGTTGGCGAAACCATTCATCCACACGGGTGCGAGACACACCACTTTCAGACAAAATCATCGGAATGGTTGCCCACTCCTGCGTTGTAATGGGTGTGTGAGTCGGCACATTTGGCACTTGCTGTTCAAGTGGCGCAATAAATAGCAAAGGCGAAATAGCGATCGGTTTAAACGCTAAACCACGGGGTAAGTTCGCTGGCCTCGCGGCTATCGTAATGTCTTCTTTGCCATCCAAAATATGCGCAATAGCGTGTTCTGGATCACCGGTGCGCAGTTTAATTTCAATCGCTGGATACGCAATACGAAAGCGACGCAGTAATTCATACAAAAAACTGTAACTGGCTGTGACCGAACCATAAAGACTGATTTCGCCACTAAGTTGATCGGAATTATCCGTCAGTTCGTGGCGAATCAAGTTCCATTGCCGACTGGTATCCCGGGCGTATTTAAGGAAGGTCTGCCCTTCTTTGGTCAAGACCACCGTCCGATTATCGCGATTAAACAGCGCGACGCCTAACTCATCTTCTAAGTGTCGAATGTTACGCGACAGGGCAGAAATACTAATATGGCATTCGTCGCTAGCACGTCCAAAATTCAATGTTTCCGCCAAAGCAAGAAATTGTTTAAGTGTCTTAATATTCATCCTGAAACCTTCATACAATGACTGTGCAATCATCATAAAACATGTTTGCAAAAAATGGGACACTGTATTGCGAATATATCAATTTACGAAAAGGTTCTACTGGGTTAGATTAGTCCTATTCGCAGGACGTCATGAAAAGCATGGCTTGGCGACTGTGTAATCCATTTTTAATATCGGCGTGTTTTTATCGCAGATACCGTAATTTATCTTATAGGATGTGTAACATGGCTAACTACTTCAATACTTTGCCGCTACGTGAACAACTAGCAGAACTAGCAAAATGTCGCTTCATGAACAGCTCTGAATTTGCAGACGGCGTAGAAGCGCTTAAAGGCAAAAAAATGGTGGTTATCGGTTGTGGTGCACAAGGTCTTAACCAAGGCTTGAACCTACGCGACTCGGGTCTAGATGTGTCTTACGCATTGCGCCCAGAAGCCATTGCTCAAAAACGCCAATCTTGGAAAAACGCCACAGAAAACGGCTTTGTTGTTGGCACTTACGAAGAGTTGATCCCAACCGCAGACGTAGTTTTAAACCTAACACCTGATAAGCAACACACACCGGTTGTTACGGCGGTTATGCCTTTAATGAAAGAAGGCGCTTGTCTATCTTACTCTCACGGTTTCAACATCGTAGAAGAAGGCATGAAAATCCGTAAAGACTTGACCGTCATCATGGTTGCTCCTAAGTGCCCAGGTTCTGAAGTTCGCGCTGAATACGTTCGTGGTTTCGGTGTTCCTACATTGATCGCGGTTCACGAAGACAACGATCCTAAAGGCGAAGGTCTTGCGCTAGCAAAAGCCTACGCTGTGGGTACGGGCGGTCACAAAGCAGGCGTTCTAATGTCTTCTTTCATCGCGGAAGTAAAATCTGACCTTATGGGTGAGCAAACTATCCTTTGTGGTATGTTGCAAACAGGTTCTATCCTTTGCTTCGACAAAATGGTTGAAGAAGGCATCGACCCAGGTTACGCGTCTCGCTTGATCCAATACGGTTGGGAAACCATCACCGAAGCATTGAAATACGGCGGCGTGACCAACATGCTAGATCGTCTTTCTAACCCAGCTAAGATCAAAGCGTTCGATCTTTCTGAAGAGCTAAAAGTGATCATGCGTCCTTTGTACAACAAGCACCAAGACGATATTATCAGCGGTCACTTCTCTCAAACTATGATGGAAGACTGGGCCAACGACGACGTTAACTTGCTGAAATGGCGTGCAGAAACCGCTGAAACTAACTTTGAGAAAACACCAGCTGGCAATGTGAAAATTTCTGAACAAGAATTTTTCGACAACGGTATCTTGATGGTGGCCATGGTTAAAGCGGGCGTTGAGCTTGCTTTCGAAACCATGACAGCAGCGGGCATTGTTGCAGAATCGGCTTACTATGAGTCGCTACACGAAACACCATTGATCGCGAACACCATCGCTCGTAAGAAATTGTACGAAATGAACGCGACCATCTCTGATACTGCGGAATACGGTTGCTACCTATACAACCACGCGTGTGTACCACTGTTGGCAGACTTCATGAAAGGCATCAAAACTGACGTGATCGGTAAAGGTCTTTCTGTAGAAGACAATGGCGTAGACAACAAACGCTTGATTGAAGTAAACACAGCGCTACGCTCTCACCCAGTTGAAGCAGTAGGTGCGGTGCTACGTGGTCACATGGCGGACATGAAAAAAATCGTTTAATACGATTATTGCGCTCGCCAATACTTTGTTAAAAGCCGAGTTTCAAAACTCGGCTTTTTTGTCTCCGCTGGTTCTAAACAAAACATTAGGAAATACCATGGACAGCCTCCGCTTAGACAATATTCTCTTCGAAAAAGTAACGGTGAACTTTGATGATCGCTTTACCCTAAGCGAGATTGACTGGACCATTGAACCCAACCAACATTGGGTGATTACTGGCACCAATGGTGCTGGAAAATCGGCTTTAGCCGCTGTATTAGCGGGAGTTGGCGACATTGAACGCGGCACCGTCACTGGCCTTCCAAAAAACGTGGGATTGGTGTCTTTTGAAGCCCAAGCGGAGCTGATTGCTAAAGAACTAAAAAAAGACGACGCCGACATCATGGACGTGATTTCCCTTGGCACGCCAGTACGAGAAATGATCTTTGATTATTGCGCCGATCCAGATCTTGCACAGGAACTAGTGGAAAAATTCGGTATTTATCCACTGTTGGACCGCGCCTTTCGCAAACTATCTACCGGCGAAACCCGCAAAGTCATGTTAATTCGCGCGTTGGCGAACAAGCCTGACTTGCTGATATTAGACGAACCCTTTGATGGTTTAGACGTCGACACCCTTGCCATGCTGCAAGCTCACCTTGCTTCCATCATAGACACTACCCCTATGATCATGGTGCTAAACCGCTTCGATGAAATGCCTGACTTTATTACTCATATTGCGCTGCTGGATAAAAAGAAAGACGATCAAGGACGTTTGGCACTGACGGTAGACAAAAGCGACGAAAATGCCTTCAACGAGCTGTATCAACTACTGCATTTGAAAACCACGGATCTAGACATTCCTGAGGCAGATCCAGTCAATAAACTGCCCGCACTCGACCCAAGCCAGCCACTGGTGATACTCAACCAAGCCACCATTAAATACGGCGATACCATCATTGTCGATAAACTGGATTGGACCATTGAACGCGGCCAGCACTGGCAACTCAGTGGCCCCAACGGCAGCGGCAAAACCGGCGTATTGTCATTGATCACCGGCGATCACCCGCAATGCTACACCAACGACATTTTCGTCTTTGGCTTCCAACGTGGAAAGGGCGAAAGCATCTGGCAGATCAAACAATTTATCGGCTATGTTTCCACATCCTTGCAATGGGAATACCGCGTCAGCACCAGCTGCAAAAACGTCATAATTTCTGGCTTCTACGACAGCATCGGCATGTACACCAAATCCTCCGATAACCAGAAGAAAATCGCCGACCAATGGCTTGCACTGCTCGGCATGACAGACCGCGCCGACCAACCCTTTAACAAACTATCCTATGGAGACCAGCGCTTATTACTCATCGCCCGCGCTATGGTCAAACACCCACCACTCTTGATTCTAGACGAGCCCTGCCTCGGACTAGACGACATGAACCGCCAACTTGTCTTAGCTCTAATTGAGAAAATCTGCCAAGGATCAGAAACCACCGTCCTCTACGTTAACCACCACGCGGAAGACCAGATCAAAGGGATAGACAACTACTTGAGGTTGAAGAAGAACTAGTTTTTTAGTTGTCTCACTGCCTTAGACAGAAAAACCGTGTGACGCTTCATTTTCGAAACTGCCGCCTACCTCACATGAAGCGTCACACTTGTTTTCAAAAGCTGATATATTAGGTTAACGAGCCTACAAAAACTGTCGCAAAAGGACATTGCTGTGCAAAGAAATCCACCTTTTACTCCTGAATATAGAAGTGAATTAAGAGCTAGATTGGAGAGACTAGATCAAAACGTTGTAGTAGCTCTTTCTATTCGTTGTGCATTACGAGTCTTTCCTTTACTGACATACACGGAAAATCGAAAACATTTTTTTAATTATTGGCCAGAACACAGAAGCAAACACATCCTAGCGATTTGGCGAGTATTACTCAGCTATAACAATAACAGAGAAAATTTGTCCCTCATCAAAAAAGCTGCTGAAGCAACTCAAAAAGCACACCCTATTATTGAGTCCACTATAGAGTCCGTCCTTTTTATTGCCGAATCTAATCCTTACTATTCTATTTACCATGCATATTCTGCTGCATATAGTGCTAGTCCGCTTTCTACAGACCATGTAACTTTCCAAGCGGTCCCTTTTCCAGATATAAAAGCGGAATTAGAATTAGATTTGGCAATATTAGAGGCTGGCGAAGTAATTACGTTAACGGGTTTACCTCTATGGCAAAAGCCCAACTCAGATTACATAAATTGGTTAGAAAAGCATCTTCCGGATGCATTAAACCAGCTATCGTCAGAACAAGATAAGCGCCTTACGTCTAGTACTCTAAATAACATTTGGCCTATCTATAAAGGAATTTTTGATGGCAAACCAGATAAGAAAGCCATAGATAACGCACTCAATCAGCTGGAAGAGTATTTTTCCAATAAGGGCATTGACGAAACAGAAAATAATAAGCTCTTCTATGGTAAAGATGATGAACCATTTTATGGGAAAGACGACGAGCTATTTTATAAAAGAAAAAATGAACCAAATTCTGAAACAGAACCCGAAGAAACAAAATATGGCATTGAAACCATTGCAGGCAACCGCCACAGCAGTCATCAATATGCGGCAGAAGATAAGCTCAACCGTCAACATCTAGTGAATACCTTAGCGACTTTACTGCAAGACCAAAACAATCATCACCACCAAACTATTGGTTTATTAGGCCATTGGGGCGTTGGCAAAACTTCCTTTGTCGAGCTGCTTAGAACAGCTCTGAAAACGAAAAAACAAAAAGGCGAACCAGATTTTTTATTCGCCGAGTTTAATGCTTGGGAATACGAACATACGGACAACCTACAAGCCGG
>NZ_QHJF01000013.1 GCF_003259225.1 Marinomonas arctica
AGTTTAATGCTTGGGAATACGAACATACGGACAACCTACAAGCCGGTATCGCCCAAGAAATGATCAAAGCGCTATCTAGCCCAGAACCTAAACCTGTTTATTGGGAAAAAGCAAGTTGGCCTTTGAGAAAAGTCTTGTTGACAGCTCGGTTCGCATTGAGCTTACATGGCTTCAAAGTGCTCATCCCCTTGTCACTGTTTGCAGCCTCCCTTGCTCCTTTATGGGTGCCCGATTCGCTAAAAGGCGCTTTTACAAGCCTGGTTCAACCATTAGGAAACGGTGTCGCATCCATTTTACCTTATGCTTGGGTTGGTGCGTTTTTGATACCTACATTCAAAAAAACCAAAGAAGTGTTTGCAGGACCACTAGCAAAAGAGCTTTTAACCTATTTGAAGTTACCGGATTATGGCAAACACTTAGGCACGATTCCTGTGATGCGCGAGCATATTAAAAAACTCACCAAGGTACGTTTGGGTAATGAAAAACGCTTACTCTATGTGGTGGATGATTTAGACCGTTGTGGACACAAAGGGATTGTCAAAGTGCTTGAAGCGGTGCGCATGGTATTGGACTTGGACAATGTGATCGTAGTGATCGCCGTAGACCAACGGATTGCCTTAGCGGCATTAGCACTTAATTATAAAGAACTCGCCACACAACATCATATTGAAGACCCAAGGCTGATCGCTCGTGACTATTTGGCGAAAATTATCCACCTTCCTATTGTGCTCACTGAGCCAGATGAAGCATCTGTAGCTAGTTACCTAGCTAACCTTTGGGATGAAACCAGCTCACCCGAAAGTAAAGCGCTAGCCAAAAAAGCAGGCACCTTACTTCAAGAGGATAGTAGCTTTATTAAAAACAACACCAACAACACAGATGAAGCAAACCAGACAGATGGTATTGGTCAAGAAGCAAAGACTAAAAAGAAGGAAACGTCATTAGACAGAATACTGAAAAAACCAACACAGAAACGTCGGAAACAGACTCTCCCATTGAAAAAAACGAAACAGTAGCTCCCACAAAAGATATTAAACAAATAGAGCAACTCACCGAGCCACAAAAACGTGCCTTCACTTATTGGCTTAAGCATTTCGAGTTATCTAACCCTCGTCAGATAAAACGTTTGAATAACAGTTTTAATCTACTTCGTAATTTTTACTCCGGAGAGGATAAAGAGCCAGTAGAAGTAACAACCGAAGAAGCAGGAAGTGAACATGCCTTTCCCATGATGGTGACGCTGTTTGCTTTTGAATACCTGAACAATCTTGATGACATACAAAAGCGGCAAAAATTAAAAAAACTGAGTAATAAAGAAAGTGATGATTTAACTGAGAAGGAAGAGGCATATCTAACAGACTACAAAATAACGCCATTGGTAATTGAGCTGGCAAACCTTAGCTTAAAAAACACCACCATGATCCTAGGTATTGAGCCCTTCGTCCTTCCAGGAATTGATATGATCGATAAAACAACAGAAAGTAGCTAATCACGCACGACTACGCTATCTAAACCCGTTTAATAGCATTTTTATAAACCTCATTACGCTCCCGCTTTCCTACTGCCAACACAGTGACAATAACGACATCGTCTTGTACTTCGTAGACAAGGCGATAACCTGATTGGCGTAATTTGATTTTGTAAAGGTTGTCAGCCCCTGAAAGCTTTGAAGCAGGAACATGTGGATGATCTAAACGTTCGATCAGTTTTTTCTTAAATTGCTGTTGCAGCGTAGCACCAAGTTTTCGCCACTCCTTCAAGGCGCTCTTTTTGAATTCGAGTTTATAAGTCAGCGATGCTGACTGAGATACTTTCTTCATTGACGCGTTCCTTCGCGAGTGAGATCAGTTCCATATCTTCCAATTTATCCATTAAGGCTTCATAAGCTTCAGCAGGGACACAGTAAAACGCAGGTTCATTGCGATTTAATACTGCAACCGCTTTACCATGTGCGCTTGCAGCGACTTTCATCGGGTTGGCTTTAAACTCAGTAATGCTTGCAGCCACGTCGGAAAGGATTCTAGAAGTCATTTAAAAGCACCTTTAATCGACCTATTAAAAGATCATTTTAATTTCCATTTGATCACTTATCAAGCAGAAGTTTATTAACTAGCTCTAGATAAAGTATTTGCTCTGCCCTCCAATCAAACCAAACCAAACCAAGTTGATAGAAAATCTTATTTTTTAGGGATAAGATAAACAAACCATCAATAATGAAACCTATAGGAAACATTGTGAATTATACTCTACGCTCGATAACACTTGCGCTGGCTTGTATCGCCAGTCTCTCTGCTCACGCAGATCCAAAAACACCAGGCACTCATAAAGGTTATTCCACCATTGATATGACCACGGCGGGTATGCCATCAGATGTGACCATGATCTCTGTTGCGGACATTCAGCAAGAGCTGCAAGGCAAAGCGCCGTTTGCGGTGGGCTTTGATATCGATGATACGACCCTGTTTAGCACGCCGGTTTTTTATCGTGGCCAGCAAGAGTTCTCGCCAAATGGTTATTCTTACCTAACGAATCAAGACTTCTGGGACAAAGCAAACTGTGGCTGGGACGCCTTCAGCATGCCTAAGAACATTGCTAAAGAGTTAATTGCCATGCACCAAGAACGTGGTGATAGTATTTATTTCATCACAGGTCGCACTGGTTCTGATTGTAATTTCACGACAGAATATCTAAAAAAGACGTTTGATATCAAAGATATGCACGATGTCATTTTTGCAGGATCGAGTCGTACGGAATACACAAAAACCAAGTACATCAAAGAGAATGGCATCAAAGTGTATTACGGCGATGCAGATGGCGACATTATTTCTGCCCGTGACGCGGGTGCCGAGGGAATTCGAGTCATGCGCGCGGCCAACTCTAGCTACACACCGATTCCAAAAAATGGCATCTATGGCGAACGAGTGTTAAAAGACTCTCAGTACTAACCTATCTTTCGATGAGTATCAGATAACAAAAGCCAACAATCATGGAATTGTTGGCTTTTTATTTTCTACCCTTACGCGACTGACTCTATCGCTGCAGCTTTTGGTGGCAAACACAATGTATCAAGAGTTGTATGTTCAGCGAGCTCAGAAAAGCCACCTATTGCCTGCGTCACCCATTCAGCGGCATTTGGGATGATTTCTACCAATTGAGGGAGATCATTCACACATAAAAACTTGATATCAGGATCTGTCGCTCTGCTAAGCAAGGCTAGCGTGTCGCTGGCTGGTTGCCCTTTCCCCTGCCCGCTTGAAATATGAAGATGATCATCTACCAGGCTGATTTTGGCTTCTTGGTCATGGATACAAGCATGGTTGTGTAACCCCTGCGGGAGAAATTGCGCCAAGTTGCGAAATCGATACGTTATGTTATTGAAAAAGTCATCAGGATAACGGGCAAACAATTCGGCCATCTTTGAACGCCGAAAGGGATGCACAACATGCGCCGCAGAAAACAGTTTTGTAGCAGGATATCCTATGATTTGCGCCGCATTGATCTGCATAAAACAATGAAATTTCGCGGGGTCTTCTCGCATTTCAGCGCAACCAAGCACGCCGCTATAATCAACCCATTTGCCTCGCAGAACAGGAGTAAGGCCATCAAAAACATCTGCAGGACTTAAAGGTGCCGTCAAGAAAACATCGTCATTGAAGTACATAAATCGCTCGCTCAGCCCTTCTATCCGCCAGAGCATGCTCTCAATCGCCAAGGAATTGAAAGTCGGCAAAACCTGTGCAAAGCCATCAAAAATTTGCGAATGATAGGCAAGATGCACTTTAGCTCTAATGCTTTCTGAGAGACTGGATAAATCAGGGCCATCTTCATCCACAACCACCCAAATTTTGTTTATCCATGGCGCGTGGTTTTCAATGGATTGAATGCAGAACAGAATCTCATCGTTACACATCCAACGATGTGGATTAGACGCATTTTCGTGAAGTGGCAAAGACTCCAGTGCCATATATTTTTGTCTTTTTTGTTGATGTTTCGCAGCATTCCCATCGACCCAAGTGATAACCGCATCGATTGGGTCAAGCTCGCGCTCGATTGCATTACTTAGCATATCAGTATCCGTATACATTGATGATATTTTAGCTGATGCCACTACGGGTTCAGGCTGATCATCGAACGAGTCAATTCTAGGTGAGTCAGCTCGTCACTGAGATGACTTGATAGTGAATCTATCTTTATTCTCCAACCCTTTAGAAGGGGTAGATGTTTGTCTTAGGTGGCTTCTTCAACAGGATATTTGCTTCTTATGAGGGGGGGTTCTCTCGCTTTATAGTGAAGAAATACATAAAAACAGACGTTTGATCAGCTTACTTGTCTAACCTATACATACGCAAATATACAGAAAATGGATCTATAAAGAGCGGTATAAGCACACGATTCTGGTTTCATGCCACTACAATTCGTCATCTTGGTAAAAAAGAACGTAGCATCAAACAGGACTCAGACTCTCTAATTTTTGAGCTAAACCTAGACGAGTACAAAGCGAATCAAACGCTTGCTGATGGATAATGACAGAAGAAAAACGTGATAAAAGCCCATCAGTGGGCTTTTATCACTAGACTGAAACACTAACGAGAGGTGTCCCATAGGGGAGCGAAATCAGGATTAGCCTGTCGGTCATTACAATCCAGTTCCGCAATGTCCGCCATTTCATCTTTGCTTAATCTAACACCAGTTTCTTTAAGATTAGACACTAAATTATGACGCTTAGTAGATGATGGAATGGTCACTATAGCACGCTGAGCAAGCCACTGAATCACCAATTGTGCTGGACTAATCTGATGCTTCTCAGCCATGCTGTTTAGCACATCATCGACCAGCACTTTGCCATAAGCAAATGGCATGTAGCCTGTCACGGTAATCTTGTTGGCCTGACAAAAGTCCACTAATTTAATGTTTTGCAGATAAGGATGAACTTCAATCTGATTGGTATATATATTGTCCACACCAAGGATCTCAATCGCTTTTTTTGTTTGCGCAATGGTAAAATTAGAGATACCAATTTCACGTGCCAAACCCATCTCTTTCGATTTCTTCAATTCATTTAGATACACCGCCATATCAATTTCATCTTTCGGTGACGGCCAATGAATCAAGAGTAAATCCACATAATCGGTTTTTAACTTCGTAAGGCTATCTTTAACACTATCAATGAATTTATCCTCGCTAAAGGCTTCGAACCACACTTTTGTCGTGATGAACAGTTCATCTCGTGAAATATCGCTGTCTGCAATGGCTTGCCCCACCTCGGCCTCATTACCGTAGATTTGTGCGGTATCAATATGGCGATAACCTTCTTCTAACGCCATTTTTACCGAGTCGTAAGCGACTTGGCCTTGTAGTCGAAAAGTGCCCATTCCCATCGTAAAGCTGGTATTTTTCATAATATTTTTTCCATTCCTGTTAAACGTTATTTAATTGAGCAGTAAAGCGATCTTTTTTATCTAAATAGCCACTAAAACGTGTTAGAGCCAATGCCATCAAAACAATCACGGCACCAACCCAAGCCGTATCAACAAGACGATATTGATCAACAATATGACCGCCAACAAGCGCCCCAAACGCAATGCCGACATTAAACGCTGCGATGTTTAAACCAGAAGCCACGTCTACCGCATGTGGCGTTTCTCGCTCCGCGATTTGCACCACATAGACTTGCAAACCTGGCACATTGCCAAAAGCAAAAGCCCCCCAAAGTAGTACCGTTACCAAAGCGAACCAAGGATATGGCGCAGTAAAGTAAAATAGCAAAAGCACCGCCGACAAGGCCAAGAAGATGTACGATAAAGCACGAATTGGACCAATGTTGTCAGCCATTTTGCCGCCCCAAATATTGCCAAATGCGACTGAAACACCATACACCAACATGATCAAACCAATAGCAGAAGATGGAAAACCACTCACAGACTCAAGAATAGAAGCAAGAAAAGTAAAGGCAACAAACGTCCCGCCATAACCCACAGCTGTCATGGCGTATACTAAAAGCAAACGCGGTTTGGTTAAGACTGACAGCTGTTTTACTAAACTCGCACTCGGTGATTGCTTAAGATTATTGGGAACCAAGAGCGCACTACCGATCATAGCGACTAAGCCTAATGCCGATACCACTAAAAAAGTCGCACGCCAGCCAAAATGCTGACCAATCCAAGTACCTAACGGTACACCAGTGACAAGCGCAACGGTTAAACCTGTGAACATCAAAGCAATAGCACTGGCCTCTTTTTCTTTCGGTACCAAACGAGTCGCAATCGTTGACCCTATGGAGAAAAATACACCGTGAGCCAAACCGGTTAAGATCCGCGCCACAATGAGCGAGTGATAGCCTGGTGCCGCCCACGCCAACATATTGCCGACAATAAACACACTCATTAATCCGATCAGCAACCATTTACGGTTCAACTTCCCAGTCAAAGCCGTTAGCACTGGCGCGCCAACCGCGACACCTAACGCGTAAAGACTGACCAATAAGCCAGCACTAGGTAAAGACACAGACAAATCATTGGCAATGGTTGGAATCAACCCAACAATAACAAATTCCGTGGTTCCAATAGCAAAGGCACTGAGTGTCAGCGCCCAAAGAGCAAGTGGCATGATTATGCACTCCTAAGTTGAAGAGATACTTTATTAAAAAACATCTCATGTTTTGTTGGAGTGGAGTATGAAGCTTGCTAATATTCACAAAAATAGCATTAATGACAAATCACTTTATCAAAAACAGCAACAATAATACGATGGAATACTCAATGAATGGCATTCGATCTAAAACGGAAGACTTAGAAATATTGCTTGCAGTCGCTGATCATGGCGGTTTCTCAGCCGCTGCCAATGCACTAGACATTCAAGTGGCAAAAGTCTCGCGCGCGATTGCTCGTCTTGAACAAGAGCACGCCTGCAGCTTATTTACCCGTACGACTCGAAAAGTCAGCCTAACCCAGGAAGGCGAGCAGTTTATCATCGCGATTCGCAGCGCAATGGAGCAAATTGCGGGTGCAGAGTTTGCCCTCACAGCTCAGAAAACTCGCCCTAGTGGACGATTGCGCGTGGATGCCGCTAGCCCCTTCGTACTTCACCAATTGGTTCCACTCGTGAAGCCTTTTCGTACCGCTTATCCAGATATCGAGCTAGAGTTGGTATCAAATGACAACATTATTGATTTAATAGAAAAACGAACAGACCTTGCTATTCGCATTGGCGGATTGAGCGACTCGGGATTGCATGCAACCTTGTTAGGTAGGAGTCCACTCCATCTAGTTGCAGCACCGGATTATTTGGCACTACACGGCACCCCAACCACAGTTGACGCACTTACCTCACATACCATTATCGGCTTTTCCGACACGGCCAATCTCAATAAACTGCCCACTACCCCAACAATTCAACTTTCGGTGAACATAAAGGCCAGCAGTGGTGAAACCGTTCGACAACTTTGTCTCGAAGGCAATGGCATCGCTTTGCTCTCTCATTTCATGATCAGCAAAGACATTCAATCAGGCCACTTGGTTTCGCTGCTACCAGGGCTTATCGATAGCCCTAATCCAAGGGAGCAAGTCCAAGCGGTCTATTACAAACACTCCACTCTGGCTTCACGCATTGAGGCATTCTTAAATTTCATCAAAAACAAATTAACGATGTAATATTTATCACCCAAAAAAAAGAGATTGATTCACAACCTCTTCTCAATAGATGACATGCTATAACGTGTCTTTACATCAAATTCGATTCAGTAGATCGGTCTTTTTTGAATTGTATTCATTATCCGAAATCGCGCCCATATCTCGTAATTTCGCCAACTTCTCGATCAGCTGAATCACTTCATCAACAGACGATGCATTAGTCAAATTCTGAGGGGCTTGTATTGCCGGAGCTGGCGTAAACACCGTAGGCGCAGGCGGTTCAACAAAGTTATTGTGTGGTGCAGGCATAGGAGAAGAAGCAGAACTTCCGCCAGACACAACAGGTAAAGAGCTGACGAGAATGGTGCCGTATTGGCTGGAAAACGTCAGTGACGAATTACCGCCCTGCTGCTGGCTAATACCGCCAATATTATTGTCCAAGGTGTCATACACAGTCACCTGACCATTGACTTCCACCGCCAAACGATTCGGGAAAATCGCGTAACGTGTGCTATTTTGCGCACCACTGCTAAACGGCTGACCAAGATCACCAGGCCACCATTGATTGCTTGAGAGTGAGCCTTTGGGTAAAGGCATAAAGACTTGCATGCTCGCCAAGCCGTTGGCAAGCTCGTTACACAGGTTATCCACCATCGATTTCAAACCATAATTAAACATGTCGCCGACCATGGTCATACCACCACGCATCCACTGGCCACCGCCACCGAGCTCAGGGCAATTAAACTGCGCCATAGAACCATTGCCATTATTGACAGCAATCAGCATGTGCATCACAGCATCAAAACTTAGGTTGTAACGACGGGAAAGGGAATGAACGAGATTTTGTCCATCTTGCGTTAAATTTTGCATTATAAAGCTCTCTAAAAGGGACGTAGAGCTGTTCTCTTTTATCTCGCCGCTGCAAAAAAAGAAGGCATACATCGCCTCATACATAGACACAAACAAAGAGTAGGTTGCAGCATCATGCTGGCCAACAGATTTCGTAAGTCACTACTCTAACATATTCCCACCTTACAAAACGGTGACAAACCGCAGAATAGACGCAAATAACGGTTTATTTTTTGAGCACATGTTTTGTACGACTATAAAAAAAGAGACAAGTCATTTAATCAACTTGTCTCTTTCACTTATCGAGAAGCGCTCTACTAACGCGTTATTTTTTATTCAATAAGCCCATCAAAATCGGATGCATCATGACGCTCAGCAAGGGAAACCTCTCCCCATGTCCGATTAACGATGCGACCTCGTTGCACAGCAGGGCGCTGCTCAATCGCTTTTGCCCAACGCAGTACATTGGTATAACTGGCTACATCAAGAAACTCAGCCGCGTCGTACAAATTCCCCAGTACCAAATTGCCATACCAAGGCCAAATAGCGATATCTGCAATAGAATACTCGTCACCCGCCATGTAGGTATGATCCGCCAAATGCTTGTCCAGTACATCTAACTGACGCTTAGTTTCCATGGTAAAACGGTCAATTGGGTACTGCATTTTCGTTGGCGCGTAGGCATAAAAATGCCCAAAACCACCACCTAAATAAGGCGCCGATCCCATTTGCCAAAATAACCAGTTACGGCATTCCGTCTTAGAGACCAGATCTTTTGGCACCAAGGCATCAAACTTTTCGGCCAAATACTGCAAAATAGAACCCGACTCAAACACACGCGTTGGTGGCGTCGTCGAATGGTCCATCAAGGCGGGGATTTTAGAGTTAGGATTCACTTCAACAAACCCAGAACCAAACTGGTCGCCTTCACCAATGTTAATCAAATACGCATCGTATTCAGCCGCATCGATGCCCAATGCCAACAACTCTTCCAGCATGATGGTCACTTTTTGACCATTTGGCGTACCAAGGGAATGAAGCTGCAGTGAATGCTTACCAACAGGCAAGACTTTTTCATGTGTGGCACCCGCAACAGGACGGTTGGTACTGGCAAACTTACCACCGTTTTCGGTATTCCATGTCCACACCTTGGGAGGAAGGTAATCTTGGCTAGAACTCATAACATCTCCTAAATATATTCATCAACGAAAGCATAACCCTCGCGACTAATGTTCGACAAACGCTCGCTCAATAACATAATCCCCAGGCACACCGATTTTTGGCGACTCGTTAAAGCCCAGCTCATCAAGCAGCGCTGACGTGTCTTTTAGCATACTGGGGCTACCACAAATCATCACTCTGTCATTCATGGGGCTAAGTTGCGGTAATCCAATGTCTTCGGCCAATTTCCCACTGCGAATCAAATCGGTCAGGCGACCTTGATTGCGAAACGGCTCACGTGTCACGGTCGGATAATAAATCAGTTTGTCACGAACTTGATCACCAAAAAATTCATTCTCAGGCAATACTTTCTCAATAAAATCCGCATAGGCTAATTCATTAATATGACGAACCCCGTGAACCAAAACAATTTTTTCGTATTGCTCATAGGCGTCAAAATCTTGAATCACACTGAGAAATGGCGCCAAGCCAGTTCCCGTTGATAACAAATAAAGATGTTTTCCTGGCAGCAAATCCCGCGTCACCAAGGTACCAGTCGGTTTACGGCTCACCAAGATGTCATCACCAACCTGTAGATGCTGTAAACGCGAGGTAAGTGGACCATTAGGCACTTTAATACTGAAAAACTCTAAATGTTCTTCATAATTTGGGCTGGCAATACTGTAAGCACGCATCAAAGGCCGAGTCTCGGTTTCCAAGCCAATCATCACAAACTGACCATTATCAAAACGTAAACTCGGATTACGCGTGGTCTTGAAGCTGAATAAACTGTCATTCCAGTGGTGAACGCTCAAAACACGTTCCGTAACAAATGCGCTCATAACGACCCCATTCAAATTTAAAGAAACATTAACGATTGATAGGCATACTATAAGACAAGCCTATATTTGTTTAATTGATTATTCAGATGTCTTTAATATGCTCAGCATATATAAAGAAACCACACTAGACGAACCAATGAATAAGCACAGTGTGCCATGAAAATGGCTAAAAAATAGGCGATTAAATAGGAAGAATAGAGCATCATGACAATTAGTCAGCACAAACTGTAAGAAAAATGCTTCTTGGCGCGTCAAAGAAACCAATCAACAAAATAGTCGCCTGACTATTTTTGAACAAGCAGAGGGCTTTCAAAATGACAATGAAAAATACGCTCACTCGCACCTTAGGGTTGCTGGTTTTTGGTGGCGCTGCCAGCTTAAGTAGCATGCTGCACGCTGCGCCACAAACCATGGTGGTTGCTGGCGGATGCTTTTGGTGTGTGGAGTCCGACTTTGAATTAGTACAAGGTGTCAGTGATGTGGTTTCCGGCTACACAGGCGGCCACACTGAAAACCCAACCTACAAGCAAGTATCTGCAGGTGACACTGGACACTTTGAGGCCGTGGTTATTTATTTTGATGATGACATTGTCTCGCTCAACACCCTTGCCAATTATTATTGGAAAACCATAGATCCCACCGACGCAGAAGGCCAGTTCTGTGACAAAGGAGCACCTTACAAAACCGCGATGTTTTATCAGAACGACCAACAAAAAGCGGTTTTTGAAGCCTCACTCGCCAATGTTAAAAAAACCAAACCGTTCAAAGACGATGTTGTGACACAGATTCTTCCTGCAAAAACCTTTTACCCTGCAGAGGAATATCACCAAAGCTACTACACCAAAAACCCGATCCGTTATGCGTACTACCGCGCCAGCTGCGGACGCGACAACCGTATTGAACGCTTATGGGGCGAAGTGGCCAGTCACCAGTACCATTAAAGCGACACACTCGAGCCCTTTCAATGCGTTGTATTCCACGAAAAAGATGCCAAACGACAGGCATCTTTTTTTATTTAAAGCCGCTTAGCCTCTTTTATAAAACGAAAAACGGCCCTCGCAAGTATCAGCAAAGTGTTTCTTACCTAGGTTTACCGCATAGAAAATGAAGCAAATAGGTAACTGAACGCGAAAACCTAGCCTTCGATCTCGTCATACGCCACATTAATAGCGCAACTCACGAAGTTCTCAAAAAGTAACTAAAAGGAGTTATAAAATGAAAAAGTTCATTCCCGTAATAGCAGGTAGCATCGCTTTAGCTTCTCTCAGTGGCGTAGCAAAAGCTGAAAACATGGCTAACAACAACAGCGGCCTTTATGTTGGTGGTAACTACGGTTACCTTAAAGTGGAAAGCGACGACGACTTTGATGACAACAACGATGTAGTACAGGGAATTGTCGGCTATCGTTTTAATTCATTCCTTGCGCTAGAAGGCAGCTACATTGACTTTGGTAAATACGGTGGCAGCGCCGCTAACGCCGAAACAACAGGTTATACAGCGGCTTTGAAAGGGACCATTCCGATCACCCAGACGGTTGAACTGTTTGCCAAAGCGGGTCAACTTTGGCATGACACCGACTACAATATTGCCTCAGTAAAAGGCAGCTCAGACGACAGAAGCTTGTTCGCCGGGGCCGGTGTGAACTTCAAAGTAACGGAAAACTTGCTCGTAAACGCACAATACACCTGGTACGACGTCGACTTGAATGCCGATAACGTCAATTCCGACTCTTCCTTCGACACCGACTTCAAACAAGCCAGTGTGGGTGCTGAATACCGTTTCTAAAACAGACGTTTCCCTTAAGGGAAAGACTTAGCCCAGCGGTTAGGTCTTTCCTTTGTTTATGCTTATTTCTTAACCTGAAGCTCTTTGACCCATCACCACTAAGCCTCTAGTATTTGTGCATCTCATTAATAAAAGTTGTGAATTATGAACCCGATTCTTCAAGCACAGTCAAATCACAAATCCATTCGTCAATACACAGATAAAACGATTGATGAATCCCTAATAAAACAACTGATCCAAAGTGCCCAAGGCGCTGCGTCTTCAAGCTTTATTCAGGCCTACTCCCTTGTCCAAGTGAGCAACCCAGAAAATCGCCAAAAAATTGCTACCTTGGCGGGCGGACAAAAATGGGTCGAATCGGCAGCGGAATTTTTCGTTATTTGCGCGGACCTGACTCGCGTTGAATATTGCAGCTTAAAACAAGGCTTGGGCGCATTAGAAGGCAATACCGAACACTTCATTGCAGCCACAACAGACGCCACGTTTTTTGCGCAAAACCTAATGCTAGGCGCGGAGTCGGTCGGTCTAGGGGCTGTGTTTATTGGTGGCATTCGTAACGATCCTGAGCAAGTCGCCGAGCTGTTAAACCTGCCAAATCAAGTGTATCCCATCTTTGGCCTTTGCTTAGGTTATCCTGACGCCCAGCCCGACTTAAAACCCCGTCTGCCCGTCGATGTTATATTGCACAAAGACAGCTACGACAGCCACCGCTGCGCCGACGATGTCAACGCCTACGATGCACAAATGCAAGCCTACTACCAAAGTCGTGGCGACAATCAGAAAAACAGCAACTGGTCTGAGCAAACCGCGGCTGCAGTTCAAAGGAAAAAGCGCGAACACATGCTCGACTTTTTGCAAGCGCGCGGTTTCTTAAAACGCTAACCGGCTTATCGCATTAAGCGTTTGGCAGGTGAAAGCGCCTCTAATAAAGGATGGCTTTCACCGTCCATCGCCTGCACCAATAACGCCGCAGTCGTTGGCCCAAGCGTAAAGCCCTGATGCCCATGACCAAAATGAAACCACAAACCTTTATGATTGGGGGCAGCCCCTACTAAAGGCAACATATCTGGCATGCAAGGACGCGTACCCGACCATTGTGGTTCGTCTACTTTTTTCCCTAAATCGATCATCTCATTTAACGCAGTGGCTCCACGCTCAAGCTGCTTAATGTTTTTCGCAGCCTTCATAGGCACCAACGCCGCCCCCGTTGTGACTCTGAGCCCTTGGCACATTGGCGCGGCTAAAACCCCATTTGCCACATCTAAAAATGGACGTTGGAGCGTGTTAGGGGCATGAAAATGCCCATGATAACCTCGCTTGTAAACCATAGGAATGCGGTAACCGAAGCGTTTCAATAGCTCTGGCGACCAAGGTCCAAGCGCCACCACCACTTGCCCAGCGGTTAACTCGCCATCACGCGTTAGAATTTTCCAACTCGACACACCATGCTGCAAGGTACTGGCATCGCCTGTCACAAATCGTCCACCACGTTTAACAAACAAATCACAATACGCCTTGGTCAAACCTCCCGGCGAAGTACAGCTCCAACTTTGCGTATAATGCACGGCCCCAGCTGGTGCCTTCTTCAGAGCCGGTTCTTTTTGCTGATAACTCTTACCGTCAAAAATATCGGCAGTAACACCATATTCTTGCCGCAAAAATTCGGCTTTCTTCACGGCTTTTTCAAATTCACGTTCATCACGATGCAGCATCACAAGACCACAATGGCTAATCAAGTGCTCAGATTCCGAGTCACGAATTAAAGGCTCATGATCCGCCGTAGAGCGAAAGGTTAATTGCGAATGAATGTGAGAAATCTTAGCGTGCTTTTCTAACGATGAATGACGAAAATACGACCACAAGGCAGGCGCCATTTGTAAGGCTCCAGACAATGTCCAAGTCACATCATTACTGATCTCGAAGGCGTATTTAAGCAGTGTCACCATGTCCCTTGGTAACGCATAAGGCTCCGCCGCCTCGACTTGAATCATCCCGGCATTGCCGTAACTAGTTTCCAGCCCTGCGCCTATGCGATCCACAATGGTTACCTGATGACCACGAGCCTGTAGCGCCAAAGCACTGCTCACACCCACCATGCCAGCACCCAACACAAGAAACTCCGCCATATCCCTACCTCGACAGCATTGCAAAGGAAAAATAATTTACTCTCATCACTATAGCAATGAAATGACGTGACGCAGCAAGAGACCATAATATTTAAATAAAACGCTAATCCGCCAAAACAGCCTCTGTGACAAACCTCCTGTCGACCAACTGTTTTAATAGTCCCTCGGTTCGTTCACGAAACATATCACGCAATAGCCTTACGGTTGGGGTAATAGATTGACGACTAGGGCAAACCAGCCACAGTTCACCGGAGGGAATGCTATAATTCAGCAGAAGTGGTACTAAACGCCCTGCCAGCAGGTCGTTAGCAATATCCAGCGACGACTTTATCGCCACCCCTTTTCCAGCCACGCACCAACGCCGTACCAGATCCCCATCGTTCGCCGCACAATAGGCTTTGGGCTTAATTTTGTAAGATCGTTCCGTCCCTGACGCTTTACACGAGAAGTGCCAAGTATCATTGAGTATATTCTGCAACTGATAAAACAACCCCTGATGTTGCAGCAACTCTTTAGGGTGTTCAGGCACACCTTGAGCTTCAAGGTAACTGGGACTGGCCACCAGCAAGCGTGGCACATTGCAGATTTTAAAACCGTATAAATTGGAATCAGCTGGCGGGCCGTAACGCAATGCGATATCCAGCGCATCACGATAAAAGTCAATGTTGCTGTCACTAACATGCACCCGCAAAGTCACTTTAGGATGCTGTGTCATGAACGCATCAACCCAAGGGATCGCCACATTTCGACCTAAATCAGACGACACCGCCAAACGGATTTCCCCGCTAATAATGTCCAAATCATTGTGTATCGTCTGCTTGGCTTGCTCTAACAAAGCCAGCGCCGCCGTACACTGTGGTAAATAACGCTCGCCCGCACTAGAAAGACGTAAATGACGCGTCGTACGGACGAATAGCTCGACACCGAGTGACGCTTCCACTCGCTTAACCGCCGCACTGGCCGTGGCCATCTGCATATCTAGATGAGTCGCTGCTGCCGTGATATTGCGAAACTCCGCTACTTTTAGCACAACACGAAGATCTTCCAGCTGCATAGCTTAACCCTTAAAGAAAAAATGATGGAGTTATTATCAAATATATTTTGATAATAACTCAATAAAAACCCTATTTTTCATTTAATAAAGTCTCGTTACCATAGTGTCATCAAGACTCGCCACGCGTGAGTCATCACCCTAATGATGGAAACAAAAAATGGCACACCCAATTATTACCGACCTGGAAAAACGCTACACAGCAAAACACTACGATGCCGCAAAACGCATTCCCCAAGCAGATCTAGAAATCATCTACGAAGCACTGCGCTTATCACCTTCTTCCATTAACTCACAACCATGGAAGTTCATCGTGATTGAGAGTGATGCCGCCAAACAACGCTTCCATGATACTTTTGCGAACAAATTCCAGTTCAACCAAAAACATGCTAAAAGCGCGTCACACATTGTACTGTTTGCACACAAAACCCACTACAAACGCGAGGACTACGCAAAAGTCGTTGACAAAGGCATTATGGATGGCCGTACAAAGCCAGAAAACAGAGAGCAAGCATTTGGTAGCTTCGCTTTTGCCGAACTCAACACAGAAGAAAACGGCAGCACAGCACAATGGACCAAAGCGCAAGCTTACATCGCTCTAGGTAACCTAATGCACACATTGGCACGTCTCAACATCGACTCGACCCCAATGGAAGGTGTAGATGCCGAATTGATTGGCGAGCTATTTCATAATGAGCTCGTGGGTTACCAATGCGACGTAGCACTCGCGATCGGTTATCACCACAAAGACGAAGACTACAACGCGACATTACCAAAATCTCGCCTCGCCTTAGAAGACGTCGTCACCGTATTGTAAAATCCACCACAAATTAGACATAGATGACAGTTCAGGTCTGCCCCTCCCATTGGGTTTTTAAGGGAAAGAGACGGTTGTTGTGAGGTAAGGCTATTTTTTGTCTGTTGCAGAGGGATTTACATGTTGGATATTAAGCATCATGGTGCGGTGCAGAGTGTGACTGGGTCTTGCCATGAGTTGTTTGTGGATGGTGATAACTCAGTTCTGGTGGATTGCGGTTTGTTTCAGGGGGCCGAGACGTCTGGTGCTGGGGCGAATTCGAATCGTTTGGAGATCGAATTTGATGTGTCAGTGGTGCGGGCTTTGGTGGTGCCCCATGTGCACATCGATCTGGCATGTCACTAAATTGGGAGGATATTGATATTATTATCGACTCCCCTCTCGCCAGTCGTTTTACTCGTGTTTATCGATCTCTTGAACCCTACTGAGATGTGGAAGCGAAACGCCGTGTGAACGCGGGGCAACAGGATTTATTGGATTTTATAAAAGGCATGCGAGTGCGCCCCGGAAAAGTGCACTTGGTGCATGGTGACGACCGTGCTAAGCAAGCCTTAAAGGGATTGATTGAAATAGCTCATCCAATGTGTAAGGTGGACGTACCTCAAATGTAATTTGATATCGATAATGCCTCGACTTAAATAGATGACATACAATATAAAAATATGGCGGTTGGCCTTGGTTTTAGCAAGAGAGGCTTGGTGGCAAACTCCTTTTTCAAGGCACCCGTCTCCTCATGATTTTGGCGTCTTCACCGTAGCTGTCGCTGGCCTGTTGACTCGTTACTTCATTAAAACCATGCTTCTGCCAAAACGCCACTGAGTCTTGCACGGAAACCAGTAAAACGCTGTTAAACCCTAATAGGGTAGCGGTTTCCAATAAATGCTTGACCATTTGAGAGCCAACTCCTCTGCCTGCAGCCCGTTTTGACAAGGCTAAGTCATGCAAAAATAAGATAGAACCATGGCTGCCTTCCGGTAAGGTTTGATAGAGTTTGGGCGGCGTTTCACTGTGCCAAGCATGAGCCAATAAGTATCCCAATATGCCTTGTGCTTCTTCTTTATCTTCTGGCCCATTTTGCTCTTCCAGCTCTCTTTTTTCGTCAAGGTAAGCAAAACAACACGCTGGCGATTGTTGCCATTTACTCTGTAATACTTCTAGGCTTTCAGGTTCGATTTCTGAGTAAGCTTCGGCTTGAATCTGGCGTATGTCATCCCACATAATTTGCGAAATAGGTTGTATGGGCATGTTTTTCATTCGTTTTCAGCTCCAATGCTGGGTTCAATCGCTTTCATCAAAATATGCTGTGGGCCCGCTGGCCCACCATGGTACAGGTTGTTGGTATCTTCAAAGCCGCCCTTTAAATAAAGTTCTTTAGCAACGGGGTTTTGGCAGTTTACGGTTAAATAAATAATCGAATGCGTTGGAAATGTTTCTTTCAGATAATGGGGCAATGCCAAGATGGCTTGCTTGGCGAAGCCTCTGCCTTGGAACTCTTTACTGATAAAAAAACTACGCAGTCCTAGACTGTGTTTTTTAGCAAAATCAAAGTGTTTTGCATAAATGGTATCAATTAAAAAAAAGCCAACAACGATACCTTCTACAAAAATCACATGAGGACGAATTTGCGCATTAGCGCTTTTTAATATTTCCTCGATACTGCCAACAAACCGCTGCTGTTCGTCTGCAACGCTTAGCAATAGAACATCAGCTAAGTGCCGAGTCGTCATTTTTTCAATGTGAATCACGTTGGCTCCTTTCTACCTTAATCAAACGTTTGGCTCAGTTTACTCAACTACCATACAGATCTGAAGTCTGGACACTTGCTTATTATTAACACAATTCTATGATTGTGTTTTATCCATTAGCCCAAATTATAAGCTGCTATCTAACCTAAAAGTGATTATCTATGTTTGTGGTCAAACTCTTTGTTGCCTTAATTGTTGCACTCGCTCTGGCGATTTACATCGTTAACCTAAACATTAAATCAAAGGTGCCTCCTATTACGGAGGTCACTTCTGCGCCTTATAAAGACGCTAAATTTCATAATACAGCACCGCGTCAGCCCATGACGTTTAGCGATACTGCTGCCCTATGGGTGCGTTTTTTCACGGAAAAGAAAGTGGATACGACGCCAGATATCAACATTCCAGTTAGCCGCATAAGTCGTGCCGATTTAGACGCACTGAGCAATAACACCTTACACCTGGTTAAGCTTGGACACTCTTCTATTTTGTTAAAGGTGTATGGTGAATACTGGCTAATCGACCCTGTTTTCTCAGATCGAGCATCCCCCTTTCCGTTTGCCGGTCCCAAACGATTCCACCAGCCTCCCATTAGTTTAGAAGACTTACCGCCTATCGATAAAGTATTGATTTCTCACAACCATTACGATCATCTAGATAAGGCAAGCATCAAGATTTTACGCACAAAAACACAACAGTTTTTAGTACCAAAAGGCGTGGATGGTGATCTCATTGCTTGGGGCGTTCAGGCCGACACAATCACCACGTTTGATTGGTGGCAAGAGCTGCAAACCAGCCAAGGATTGGTCGCCTTCACACCAACTCAGCATTTCTCTGGGCGTGGCATGGGCGATGGTAATGCGACTTTATGGGGCGCTTGGGTAATTAAAACAGCGCAAGAAAGTATTTTCTTTAGCGGTGACTCTGGCTATTTTCAGGGCTTTAAGGAAACAGGAGACAAATACGGCCCCTTTGACCTCACCATGATAGAAACCGGTGCGTACGATGCAGACTGGGCTGACATCCATATGAAACCAGAAGAAAGCGTTCAAGCGCATATCGATCTGAAAGGAAAGGTTATGATGCCCATTCATAATGGCACGTTCGACCTCGCATTCCACACTTGGCATGATCCATTTGATCGCGTGGTGACTGAGTCTGCAAACCGAAATGTGGTATTGAGCACACCTCAGTTTGGGCACATTTTTTCGATCAACACACTTCCACCACTAACACCTTGGTGGAAGTCTGAGTAATAACAAGATAGAGACCTTAGAATCAATAAAACGCTTTGGCTTCGTCTCTTAGATACTGAATCAAAGCGTGCATTTTCCTTGGTAAATGACCGAAAGGGTATTGTAGGTAAACGGGCTGTGACTTGCCTTTCCATTCCGGCAAGCAGGACACAAATACTTCAGGGTGGCGGGCCAAATGCTTTTCAGCAAAATAATGTGGCAGTAGACCGACGCCTTTGCCTCGAATGACGGCTTCGGCATGCAATATATATTGATCCACGGTCAGTCGTGACTTAGGCAAATCAAAAGATACATCGCCTTGCGTCTCATGCTCCAACACGATGCTATTTTGCTCACTTTTTAGTGTGTCGATCCAAGCGTATTGACTCAGCTCGCTCGGATGACTCAGCCTTCCAGTTCGTTCTAAATAATCGGCACTGGCATACAAGCCTTGACTTAACTGTCCAATCCGTTCAGAACGTAATTGATCGTTAGCAGGTTCACCAACCCACACACACACGTCGTTACTTTTTATCTCTTGGGATAACTGATTACCTGTACGAACATCTATATTAACCTGTGGGAATTCCTCCAAGAAATCAAACATCAATGCTGAAAACCAGCCTCGTACTAGCGTGGTGTGTACATAAACGACTAACGACCCACTAACTTCCTCTTTTAACTCTTCCACTGCTTTATGGCCTTCATCGGCCACATTGAGCATTTTTCGAGCAAAAGGCAAAAATTTAAGCCCCGCCTCATTGGCGATAAGCCGATTCGCTTGGCGACGTAATAAGGGTTGATTTAAGGCATTTTCTAAATTACTAATCCGGCGACTCAAAGTGGATTTTGATACCCCAAGCTTATGAGCACTGTCTTTTAAACTGCCCGTTTCCATGACAGACACAAAGGTCTTCACTTCATTAAGATCGTACATTCATACTCTCCTGACCTTCTACCTGATGTAACCACTGAAGCCCATTAAATCTCATTGTTAACACGCCTTATTTTGTCCACGGGATATATCACGTCTTATCAAACCTGCCATGTTGCAAAAAGAGGAACAATACGTACCACCACAAAAAAGCAATATTACTAGATAATACAAATGATAAGGATTCTCACTACAATTTACTGACAATATGATACGAAATAAGTTCGACCATAACCAAGGAGAAAATGTTCACAATGATCCCTTCACCTCGTCATTATAAGCTTACGGCCTTAGCCACTCTAATTAGCGCCGCCGCTCATTCTTCCATATTGCTTGCGGAAGACACGCTTACAGAAGATTCAATCAACTTAGATCAGCTAGTTGTGACAGCATCAGGAAATGATATTGATATAAAGGATGCTCCAGCCTCTATCAGTGTTATTACTCGTGAAGACATAGAAAGAACACCAACCACAAGTCTGTCTGAACTACTCGGTGAACTACCTGGTGCTTCAGGTGGCTACACGAATGCTGGAGCGGGTTCTAAAATTTCGTTTCGCGGCATGCCAAGCCAATACACTTTAATTATGGTTGATGGTAAACGTGTGGGCGGATCGTCATTAACAGGGTACCGAGCAAACCTTGTAGGACAAGATCTGGATTGGATTTCCACTGAAATGATAGAACGCATAGAAATTATTCGTGGGCCTATGTCTACTCTGTATGGTTCAGAGGCGATGGGCGGTGTTGTAAACATCATTACTCGCAAAATCCCAGCAAAATGGGGGGGATCAGTCTCTACAAACTATCAAAAGCCAGACAGTGGTTCGTTCGGTGACACCACTCAGGTAGGAGCAAATATTGCGGGGCCACTAAGCGACAGTGTAGGGCTAAAAATTGGGTTAAATAAAACGGAGCGTGATGCCGATACTAATGCGCGCGGGAGCTCTGGTTTCGACAACAATAGTGTAAATACTGCCTTAAATTGGGAAGTAAACAAAAACCACACACTAAAGTTTGACTTTAACTATGGCTTACAAAAGTCAGACTCAGCGCCAAATGCGGAGTACGAACAATATCGTGTCGGTGAACTAGAACATCGTGGCTACGGTATTGGTTATGAAGGGTATTTAGGAAACGTTAAAAACACGATCAACTTGTACCACAATCAATACAACAATAATGACCAAGCATTACCAAATGGACGTGGTGGATATAGCACGGGAGATTCTGAAGCCAACGAAACCGTACTTGACGCAAAAACCAATATCCCAATGTCGTTAGGCGTGGATCAGGACTTGACCCTTGGCCTGCAATACAAAACCGAAGATATCTATAATCGCTCTATTATTGGCAACCTAAGCGAAGACAAAGATGGTAATTCAATTACGCCTGAACTAAACCCAGACGGCTGGTCTGGCTCACTGTTTGCGGAAGATCAATTATATTTGAAAGATAATTTAACGCTAACATTAGGGGCACGTTTAGATAAAACAGACGGCTTTGATGCCCACCTAAGCCCTAGAGCCTATTTGGTCTATCACCCTTCCCATATTTGGACGATCAAAGGTGGTATCTCGCAAGGCTTTAGAGCACCGACGCTACTTGAGCGATCACCTAGTTCTGGAACGTTCTCACGGGGCAACGGTTGCACCTCATTAGTTGCGTTAGGCTACACTGGTGGTGGCTGTACTATGTTAGGTAACCCTGACCTAGAGCCTGAGGTTAGCACCAATTACGAAGTCGGCTTTATCTTTGAAAATGCTGGCTACCAATTTGATGCGACTTATTTTTATACCGACATTGAAGACCTAATCCAAAATAATTTATACGGAATCATTGATGGTCAGTGGTACACCATCCAACGTAACGTTGGGGCAGCTAAAACCAGTGGTATTGAAACGACCTTTACCGCACCGATCGTAAGCACAGTTAACCTAAAAAGCAACTTAACCTACATGATTGAGTCAGAAAGGAAAGACAATAATGAGCCGTTATTGCTGGTTCCAGAAGTGACAGCCAATGTTGGCCTATACTGGGATGTCAATGAACAATGGAACACCTTTACAAAAGTACAATATTTAGGCAAGCAAGCCTACAACACAGAAGACGAAATACGCTTTGCGAAAGCCTACACCACACTGGATGTAGGCACGACGTTCCAGGTCAATAAGAGTGTTAGCTTGCGAGCTGGCGTTGAAAATCTAACTGGCACTATCGTTAGAACAGGTGATGACCATGGCGATGGCAACCCTCGTGTTTATTACATGGGGTTGACCAGCCGTTTTTAAGCGCCAAATACTGTAAAACTTTTTCCCTTAGTGCTTATTTGCACACAAAGACCGCTTTTTTAGCGGTCTTTTTTTGTTTGTATTTTGGCAAAAGCCACATCACAGATATAAAAAAACCACGACTCTCAAACAAGAGGCGTGGTTTTTAGTCCATCAATAAAAATTTAGTTTTGATTGATGAAATAGTTAATCACGTACGCTGGCAAGTCCGCTGCGTTAACAACGATTTGCTCCATTGTGTCACGATCACGAACGGTCACTGGTGCGCCTTCTTTCTCAATAGAATCGAAATCAACCGTCACACAGATTGGCGTGCCTACTTCGTCATGACGACGGTAGCCCTTACCTACGTTACCCGTGTTTTCATAAAGAATACGACCAAGCCCCAATTTCTGCAGCTTGTTTTTCAATTCTTTAGCAAGCTCAACGATTTCTGGCTTATTCTTTTTAAGCGGCATGATAGCGACTTTAATCGGCGCTAAATGTGGCTTGAACTTAAGTACTGTACGAGATGTGCCGTTTGGTAGCTCTTCTTCTGTGTAAGCTTCTGTCATCACAGCCAATAAACCGCGGTCTAAACCGGCAGAAGGCTCGATACAGAAAGGCACTTCCCATTTGTTTTCATCTAGATCACGAATCGCCAACTTAGCCGTTGAATGCTCGTTTTTCTTAACCTTGGCAGACAAACCAAACTCTTCTTGTGCTTTAGTGTGTGAACCTAGATCGTAATCAGTACGGTTGGCAACGCCTTCTAGCTCTTCAAAACCATGTGGAAACTTGTACAAAATATCCACAGTCGATTTAGAATAATGCGCTAGATCATCACCCGTCACATACTCAAACTGGATATTCTCTTCTGTCAGGCCTTGATCCAACCACCACTGTTTACGAGCATTAACCCAGAATTCATGCCATTTTTCATCTTCACCTGGCTTACAGAAGAATTCCAATTCCATTTGTTCAAATTCACGAACGCGGAAAATGAAGTTACGCGGTGTGATTTCGTTACGGAATGATTTACCAATCTGCGCGATCCCAAATGGTAAGGTACGAGAAGTTGAGTCCACCACGTTTTTAAAGTTGGTGAAAATACCTTGAGCGGTTTCTGGGCGAAGATAAGTGTAAGACTCTTCGTTCACCATTGGGCCAACGTTGGTTTTAAACATCAGGTTAAAATCACGTGGTGGGGTCACATTGGTGGAGCCACAATTGTCACACACCTTGATGTCTTTCATATGATCGGCGCGCATACGAGACTTACACTCGTGGCAATCGACCATTGGATCTGTAAAGGTATCTTCGTGACCAGAATATTTGTAAACATGTTTGTTTTGGATGATCGCCGCATCTAAGCCTTCAACATCATCGCGCTCATACACCATTGAACGCCACCAAGCGGCTTTTAGGTTGTTTTTCAACTCAATACCTAGCGGACCGTAATCGTAAGCACCTTGCATACCACCGTAGATTTCACTGCCTTGGAAAATAAATCCGCGACGTTTACACAGGGAGACGAGTTCATCCATTGTTTTAGCTGGCATTTCTAAACACACCTTAAGCAAATTTGTTTAATAAGGACATGAATACCAATGTGGCACCACGTTCAAGACATAATAGCCGTCCATTGTACTCTTTGACCGTATTCTGCTCAATGGCGATTCCATGCAAGGGAGGAATAAGTCTTCGCTGACACAAAACAAGGGAACAATCACTTTTTACCATTCAAAGAGTAGACAAACATTTACACTTTTATGCCAGAAAATAGGACAAAACAAGGAAATTAATTACTGTTTTAAAGTCCATTTTGTTAGATAATCCGTATTGTTTACATATTCTTCTTTTAGTTAGGTACAGACATGCGTTCTTATAAGCCCGTAGTGATGACAGTTGCTACGTTGAGCATACTTCCTTTTGTGTTAGCGACCTATTTTAGTCTCGCAAATACGCCTTTGTTTGGTAAAGCTGGCGTCACACTTTTCGCCACTTATGGCGCTGTTGTACTCAGCTTGCTCAGCGGCATTATTTGGGGGCGTGTAATCGAACTTCCCGAAAATCTGCACGGCAGAAAACTGTTAATTTGCTGCAATCTTCTGCTACTCACAGCGTGGGGATCCTTATTGATGAACACCCCAGAACTGTCTGTGGTGTTGTTATTGCTTGGGTTTGTCAGCATCTACTGGGTTGAGGCACGTTGGCTCAAGCCGTCTAATGCCCACAAGCCTTATCTATCTATGCATTTTAGCCTCACCTCAGTGGTGTGTATCATGCACCTACTTGTTTTATACCCGCATTACTAGTCACGACCAATATTGAAAAACTGATCTAACACCCTATTTGCTGCGTATAGTGCTTATACAAAGCATAGGGTGGTTAAATATGTTAACAATTTTTTACGATGGCTATTGTCCGCTTTGCACAGCAGAAATGGACACACTTCGGTCTTTAGATACCCATAAAAAACTTCAGCTTGAAGACATTCATGCCAGCAATTTTCAAGAAAGATTTCCACATATAGACCCTGTTGCAGCCGATAAATTACTCCATGGTCAACTGGAAAACGGACAAATAATCAAAGGGTTAGATGTCACCTGCCTAGCGTGGAAATTAGTGGGTAAACACAAATGGATGCAAACGCTACGCTGGCCTGTGATACGTATTTTTGCGGATTGGGGTTATCATTTTTTTGCCCGTTACCGTCATCAGATATCTTCTTTTGTGACGGGAAAACCTCGCTGCGAACCCTGTCAAAAAAATCATTGTGACCTTTGAGTCATCTACTTTGACCTCTCATTAGGAAGCTCAGCATGTCCTCATTTTATGCCCTTGTCATTGGTGCAGGCAGCGTCATCGCTCAGGCAACCATACAGAAATTTGAAGCCGACCCGAATTGCCTTGGTGTGTTTGCCGTTAGTCGCTCTTTGCCCAAAATTTCAACCGAATCGAAAGCGTTATGGCTGGAATCTGATTATAGTGAAGAGAGTATTCATCAAATCTGCAAACGCTTGGCACTCTATGCGGGGAAAATCACTAAAGTATTGATCTGTAATGGCATGCTGCATGACGAAAGCATAATGCCAGAAAGAAAATTAGAAGAAATTAGTGCATCGCAACTGGAAGCGGTTTTTCATGTAAACACTGTCATTCCTATGCTTTGGCTAAGTAAACTACTGCCTATTATACAAGGGGAACAACCAACCCAAGTGGCCCTATTTAGCGCCCGAATAGGCAGCATCTCAGATAATAAAACTGGTGGCTGGTACAGTTATCGAGCCTCAAAAGCGGCTCTTAACATGTTAATTCAAACCAGTTCCGTGGAATACGCCAGAAGAGCTAAGAATGTTAAGCTAATCGCTTTTCATCCAGGCACAACAGACACGCCGCTATCCAAACCCTTTCAGCGCGCTGTCCCGCAAGACAAACTTTTTACAGCGGAGTTTGTCGCTACGCAGTTGTTGTCTATTATGGAAGGCATAACAATGGACAACAAAGCCGCGTATCTTGACTGGAATAACCAAACTATTGAGTGGTGAAGTCAAATTATATCCAAACTTAAAAACAGTCGTTTATCTTCAGCGCTTGCTGAAGGTGAACGATGTACGACTCCGCGCCCTAAAGACGTTGGCCACTCGTCTCCTTTCATTACCGCGACATCCCCCACGTTTAACTGATTAATACGACCCTGCTCGTGTAACCCGCTGTTATAGTCTTTAATATGACCACCACGACCTAATTGGTCTCTGACCACATGAGCATCGTGCAACCATTCACTGCCCGCACCAATATAAGTTGACACAAGACGACAAGGGATTTTGTCTACATGGAAACGCGGACACATCGCGCTAGACAGCACACTCAAACGCAGCCCCACTTCTTTGAGATCAAACAAACAAGCAAACATGTCGGTCAATAATGACACGTCCTCTATAAATTCCTTTTTACCTGGTGCGTCCGGTAAAAGCCGTGCCATCAAGGCGACCATATACTGGGAATCGCCCTGAAGTTTAAGCGTTAAATTAGGAGCTAATATTAATACTGACTGCGCATACCGCGATAAAATACCGAGTTGACGCTGCCATATCGCCATACTGATATTGTTTTGATAAATGTCTGCCAGTACGTCTTGATGAATCGATTTCACCACGCCAAATAAGCTTGGTGTTTTGGCGGTCGCATTTTCATTTACAGACCCACCATCAATAAGTGTTAACACAGCGTCTTTTAAATCAACCGATTGTGGGATCTTCTGTAAACTCAAACTCACGGCTCTATTCTCCAATGTTATAAACAATAAAATGATATGTTATAACATATTTAAAATAAAGCCTCGCTGAATAAAAAATCTACTTAAGTAATGGATCATCTTTTGGTAAATGCTTTTGAATCCACAACGCCAGTTTATGCTTCATACTAGGCAGATCCTCTTTGTCAGCAGGCAAGCCTACGATCAACTTATCCAGTACCAGTAAACGATAAATGGCCTCGGTTTTTTCATTCGCTGACATGGTCGCGGAAAAGCCATTGTAACCACGTTTCAACGCGTAGTTCTCACCCACTTGGATGGCTTTTTTACTTAACGCGGCTTCATTTTTAATTTTTTTCATGGTTTTCCCCTATCTGTTTTTCCGATAAATCAACAGTTATGTCGACAACTAAACTCTAGCAGCTTTTTATCTCCCGCCCAGCATACCATTAAGAAATACCTAAAAATGCTTAATAAACATCACGTTAGCAACCTATGACACAGATTAAAAAGAAGCGACATACGACCAAAGGATAAGAGAAAAAACAACAAATTGTCGACAATATAACTTGATAAAACCCAAACAACCCACTATAAATAGACACATTGTCAACAATAAAGCGATTTGTCTTTTATGAACAACCTTATTTCTATCAAGTCCGCCACCCTGTCTGAAGACATCGCTCAGCAACTCACCAATGCCATAGTGCAGGGTCACATTCCCCAAGGCAGCAAAATCTCAGAACCAGAACTTGCCAAGCAATATGGCATTTCTCGCGGCCCGCTCAGAGAAGCCATTGTAAAATTAGAAGGGCTTGGTCTAGTAACACGCACCGCCAATGTGGGTGCTCGTGTTATCCAACTGAATACACAAGACATGCTGGATACCTTCACCATGCGCGAGGCGTTAGAAGGCATGGCGGCACGATTGGCGGCCACCACGATGCCAGCGGATGAAATAAACAATCTGTACGCATTACTCGATAAACACCAAGCCCACCTTGATGCCAACCAAGACGAACACTACGTGCAACAAGGCGGCAATGATGACTTCCACCTACGCATCATCCACGCCAGCGGCAACGCCAAGCTGATTCGTTTATTAACAGAAGAACTGTATGCGGTGATTCGTATGTATCGCCGTCATACGTCGGATCAACGCAGTGATCCACGCCAAGCATTGCGCGAGCACAAAGCCATTCTCGACGCGATTGCCAATCACGAAGGCGATCTTGCGGAACTATTGATGCGTCGCCACATTAGCCGCGCCAGTAAATTACTCGAACAAGCGATGCACCAAGCGGCATCGGCTGCCTCACGTTAGCCAAACATTAACAAAAATAAGAGGAGACAAGCATGACAAGACTTTCAGCCGGGGCCCGTTTTAGACACGCGGTTGCCACCCAATCACCTTTGCAAGTGGTAGGAGCCGTAAATGCCTATTGCGCCATGATGGCAGAACAAACGGGACATCATGCCATTTACTTATCAGGCGGCGGGGTTGCGAACGCTTCTTATGGCTTGCCAGATCTTGGCATGACAGATTTACACGATGTCTTAGAGGACGTTCGTCGCATTACTTCCGCGTCAAACTTGCCCTTATTAGTCGATATCGATACTGGCTTTGGTGGCGCTTTTAACATCACCAGAACCATTCAACAAATGGAAAAAGCGGGCGCGGCGGCGGTGCATATTGAAGATCAAGTTCAGCAAAAGCGCTGTGGTCACCGCCCCAACAAAGCGATTGTCAGCCAAGACGAAATGGTCGATCGCGTGAAAGCCTGCGTAGACGCTCGTGTGGATAGCAACTTTGTCATCATGGCGCGCACTGATGCCTTGGCGGTGGAAGGCATGGAATCGGCCATCGAGCGAGCCATTGCTTGTGTTGAAGCCGGTGCCGATATGATCTTCCCAGAAGCCATGATCACCTTGGACCAATACAAAGAATTTGTCGCTGCCGTAAAAGTACCAGTCTTGGCAAACATCACCGAATTTGGCGCAACGCCACTGTTCAGCAAAGAAGAATTAGCCAGTGCTGGCGTAGATTTGGTGCTTTATCCACTCAGTGCGTTTCGCGCTATGAACAAAGCCGCGCTTAACGTGTACCAACATTTATTACATGACGGTCACCAGCGCAATGTGGTCGACAGTATGCAAACCCGTAATGAGCTTTATGAGTTTCTCAACTACCATGAATACGAAGACAAATTAGACGCACTTTTCTCCAAGAAATAACAATAAATGAAAGGAGTATAAAAATGGCTAAAGTACTTTCTGGCGCCGGCCTACGTGGTCAAAGCGCAGGCGAAACCGCACTCTGTACCGTTGGCAAAGCGGCCTCCGGATTAACCTATCGCGGCTACGACATTGATGTCTTAGCTGACAAAGCGAGCTTTGAAGAAGTCGCTTATCTCCTACTGTACGGTACGTTACCTAACCGCACTCAGCTGCATGATTACCAACAAAGATTGATGAGTTTGCGGTGTTTACCAGAAGAGCTAAAAGCGGTCTTAGAACTTATCCCAGCCAGTGCACACCCAATGGATGTGATGCGCACTGGCTGCTCCTTTTTAGGCAATCTAGAGCCCGAGCTGCCGTTTGAAAAGCAACCTTCTCTAGCGCTGCATACCGCGGATCGATTGGTCGCGACGCTGCCGGCTATGGTCGTTTATTGGTATCGATTCACCCACGATGGCGTGCGCGTTAATACACACAATGCCAACGTACCTTCTTTGGCTGGTCATTTCCTCACCATGCTGCATGACAAAGAGCCAAGCGCTCTTCATACGCAAGTGATGAATGCGTCTTTGATCTTGTACGCAGAGCACGAATTCAACGCGTCCACCTTTACCGCCCGCGTTTGTGCTTCCACCTTGTCTGATATGTATTCTTGCGTCACTGGCGGTATTGGTAGCTTACGCGGCCCACTTCATGGTGGCGCCAATGAAGCGGCAATGGACATGATCGAACCATGGAAAACCCCAGACGATGCCGAAGCGGCCTTGATGCAAAAGCTCGCCAATAAAGAAAAAGTCATGGGCTTTGGGCACGCTATTTACAGTGAGCGCGATCCACGCAATGACATCATTAAAAAGTGGGCCAAAAAGCTCAGCGAAGACGTCGGCGACGACCATTTATATGCTGTGTCAGAACGTTGCGAAGCCGTGATGTGGCGCGAGAAAAAACTCTTCTGTAACGCCGATTTTTTCCACGCCAGCGCCTATCGCTTTATGGGCATTCCAACAAAATTATTTACGCCGATTTTCGTTTGCTCCCGCGTGACTGGCTGGGCCGCCCACGTGATGGAGCAGCGTGCTAACAACCGCATTATTCGACCCAGCGCCGATTATATTGGACCAGATCATTCTGAATGGGTGGATATTGACGACCGCCATTGAGCCAACATCAGCATTAAAATTTAACGATTAAGGAAAAGAAATGAGCAACAACGTAGACCTAAACAACCGCCCAGATTACGACCAAGTCATCCAAGACATCGCGGATTATGTACTGAACTTTAAAGTAGAAAGCCAAGAAGCCCTCGACACAGCTCGTAACTGTTTAATGGATACGCTCGGCTGCGGCTTACTCGCCCTACGCTTCCCAGAATGCACTAAACACCTTGGCCCCATCGTACAAGGCACAGTGGTACCCAATGGTGCTCGCGTTCCGGGCACGTCTTTATCGCTCGACCCCGTTAAAGCCGCCTGGGACATTGGTTGTATCATTCGCTGGTTGGATTACAACGATACCTGGTTGGCGGCAGAATGGGGACATCCTTCCGATAACTTAGGTGGCATTTTGGCGGTCGCGGATCATCTTTCACAGGTTCGACTATCAAAGGGCGACAGCCCAATGACCATGCGCGAAGTGCTAGAAGCCATGGTCATGGCTCATGAAATACAAGGTGTTATTGCCCTAGAAAACTCGTTCAACCGTGTGGGTTTATGTCACGTTCTTTTAGTACGGGTGGCGTCGGTTGCGGTCGTTACCAAGATGATGGGCGGCGACAGGGAGCAAATCATGGCGGCGATTTCGCAAGCTTGGGTCGATGGCTCGGCTTTACGTACTTATCGTCATGCGCCAAACGCTGGCTCACGTAAATCTTGGGCAGCGGGCGATGCCACGTCCCGCGCGGTGCGCTTAGCGGACATGTCGATGCGAGGTGAAATGGGCATACCTGGTGTACTAACGGCTGATCAATGGGGCTTTTATGACGTGTCTTTCTCAAAAACCAACAAAGACCAAGCCATTAAGCCGAATGACAAACGTCAGTTTTCTTTCTCGCAAGATTACGGCACTTATGTGATGGAAAACGTCTTGTTTAAAATCTCGTTCCCAGCCGAGTTCCATGCCCAAACGGCAGCCGAAGCCGCGGTGACCTTGCATCCTTTGGTGAAAGACCGTTTAGCCGACATCGACAAGATCGTTATTCGTACCCATGAATCGGCGATTCGTATTATTTCCAAATCCGGTCCTTTGGCGAATGCCGCCGACCGCGATCATTGCTTGCAATACATGGCCGCTGTGCCGCTGGCCTTTGGTAATTTGATCGCTGAACATTACGAGGATGACTTTCATGCGGCTAATCCCATCATCGATGAACTGCGTAACAAAATGGAAATCGTCGAAGATAAACGCTTCACAGCCGAATATCTAGAAGCCGATAAACGTTCGATTGCCAATGCCATTCAGGTGTTCTTTAAAGATGGCAGTAGCACCGAAGAAGTGGTGGTGGAATACCCAGTCGGACACCGTCGTCGTCGTGAAGAAGGCATCCCTCTGCTTGAACAGAAGTTTAAAAACAACTTGGCAACGCGTTTTCCAAGCCATCAATGCCAGAACATTTTTGCCCTTTGCAAAGATCAAAAAGCCCTTGAAAACACTGCAGTAAATCGCTTCATGGATTTATTTGTCATCGCGTAAGCGTATTTATCCAGCAAACATTCATTGGCTCTGCCTTGTGGTCACAGTATGATAATGCGACCACAAGGAAATTTTATTGATATGTCTGACCACCATCGCCATTGTTTTCTCTTAAAAGGCTCGCCCAACGAGGTGTTGTCTGGCTTTCTGACTCTTAGTAAAAATTTTTCTACCCCCTTGATCGCGGCGTATGATGTTAGCCAGTACGACACGGCACTCCTGTCTTCTACCACGCCTTTTATAACCTGCTCTTTTAAACAAGCTCGTCAGCAGCTTGGTCGCAGTCATGAGGCTATTTTGGTGGATTTGAATCAAGGTGTATCGGCGAGTGCATTGGCTATTTTGTCTGGTACGGTTCGAGGCAATGGCCTCTTTGCCATTGCACTGCCTGATGACGAGTGGTTATCAATGGCAGATCAAGACTTGGCGAGATATTTACCTTGGCCTTTTGAACCAGAACAAGTCACATCGTATTTTAAGCATTACCTGCTGAATAAATTACAAGACGCGACATCACCTTTTACACTATTACTCTCTGGCAAGAACAAAAAACATAGCGTAAACCCGTTACCGGCTTTAAAACCAATAGAACCTAACGCGCCGCTAACCCAAGAACAAGCGGAAGCTCAGTCGTGTTTATTGGCAGAACTGGCCAAATCCTATGTATTAATTGCCCCCCGAGGTCGAGGAAAATCGACCTTATTAGGCGACAGCTTAGCCAAGCTGTTAGGACGTGGCAAACGTGTAGCCATTACCGCGCCGAACCAAGATGCGATCCTCTCTCTGCGATCTCGTTTCGAAAGCACTCTGAGCCAAATCGGCATAGAGTATGAACTGCCTTTTTTCGCGCCTGATGCCCTCATCAATGACCCTAATGAGTGGGATTTTCTCTTTATCGACGAAGCAGCCATGATTCCTTTACCTATGCTCATGGCCTTAAATGAAAAAGCCAAACATTGTCTTTTTAGCACCACAGATTATGGCTATGAAGGCGCTGGCAAAGGCTTTGGCATACGGTTTTGTCGTGACTTATCCGCGCAAAAAACCACGCAAAGCATAGCGCTACAGGAGCTCACATTAAATCAACCCATTCGATGGGGGGGAAATGACCCACTGGAAAATTGGATCAATGATTGCTTTTTTCTAGCCGCTACCGACTCACACACTATCGATAGTATTGATGAAAACACAACCAAACCAGCAACAGAATTCAAACGCCTCACTGGTGAAAATTGGTTAACGCACTCAGACAGGCTCGCTGATACCTTTAACCTACTGGTAAGCGCTCACTATCAAACATCACCCGATAACCTGCGCTGGATATTAGACGACCCTTCTGTGTCAACTTACCTTTTGCTCGATAAAGACCAAGTCCAAAGTGTTGCCATTATTACCGAAGAAGGGGATTTACCAGCCGCACTTAGCCAAGAAGTCATGCAAGGAAAACGTCGACCGAGAGGCCATTTAGTACCGCAATCCCTGCTTGCTCACGAAGGCATTGAGGACGCTGGACAGTACTGTTACTGGCGCATTAGCCGAATTGCGACCATACAAAGCCAACAAAATAAAGGCTCGGCAAGTAAACTACTTACGCATATAGAAAGCCTTGCCAAGGATCGTTGCGACTTTCTATGCAGCAGTTTTGCAGCGACTCCTGATGTCGTATCTTTTTGGTTAAAAAATGGCTACGTTCCGGTTAGATTGGGTACCACCAAAGACCAAGCCAGTGGTAGCTATTCTTTGATGATGGTAAAGCCAATAACAGAACAGGCCTATAAGCTAGCCAGTGCATGGCGGACTCGCTTCATTGAACACTTTTTACTGAACTTATTGCTGCAATATTCCGACCTATCAACCGATTTAGTCATGCTTATGTTGGGACACAAACATGACCCAAGAGCAAACCTGCCCGCTTTAGCCCAACTATCAAAACAGGATTTACACGATATTGTGCTATTTGTCGAACACCATCGCCCGTTCGATAGCATTCGTGCCATTTTTCTCAAAGCAATGCTGTCTCTCACCCTGAAAGGCTTACTCAGCCCTAATAACCCAATCGAAAAACTGGCTCTCGAAGTGGCGTTAGGCCGTGAGGTCAAACAGACGCTGCAAAATGCGCAATTATCAGGTAAAAAAGCCATGCACCAAAGCTTCAAAAGCCTTTTACAAAAGAAAGCCCTATAAAAATGGGCGGCATTCCACCCATTTCATTTTCTATCATGTGTGCAATTCCCCCTATTCGATAATCTCTGAATAATTTAAAAAACTGAAAACAAACAAAAAATCCTTATTAATCAAAAGTCTATAAAAAAGTTAAAGACTTGGCATAGATTGTGTAAAGAGTATGGTTAAGCATCGCCTGTTTTGCTCTGCCTGTTTCTTACGTTAAAAGCGAGATGCACTTCAGGCTAAAAACCAGGTAAACAATAATAATTCAGTTTTTGGAGTCTTATAACAATGAAAAAAATCAGCCTTGCTCTTACCTCTTTGGCACTTGCACTTTCTGCGAGTACTGCAATTGCAAACTGCGATCCAGGTGAACGTGTTGTAAAATTCAGCCATGTAACTGGTGGCACAACGCACCCTAAAGTGGTGGCAGCAAATAACTTCGCAGACCGCGTAAACAAAGAAATGAACGGCAAATTGTGTGTAGAGGTTTTCCCTAACTCCACACTATTTGGTGACTCAAAAGAACTGGAAGCCCTCTTATTAGGCGACGTACAACTGCTTGCCCCTTCTCTTTCTAAATTCGGTTCTTATACTGACAAATACGGTGTATTCGATCTTCCTTTTATCTTTAAAGACATGGACCATGCCATCCGTTTTAGTAAGACACCAGAAGGTAAAAAACTGTTACTGGAAATGGATGAGTACGCGGGCTTCGTTGGTTTAGGTTACTGGATGTCTGGTATGAAATATTTTTCTGCCAAAAAACCTCTTTTGGTTCCTAGTGACGCGAAAGGCATGAAATTCCGTGTACAAACCTCTGATGTTGCGAAGCAAATGATTGAAGCCATGGGCGCGTCACCACAAGCGATGGCATTTTCTGAGGTATACGGCGCTCTACAAACAGGCGTTGTAGACGGTCAAGAAAACACTTGGTCAAATATTTACACACAAAAATTCTACGAAGTACAAGACAGTACAACCGACACAAACCATCAGTTGTTGGCTTACTTGTTCATGACGTCGTCTGAATTCATGAAGAGCCTGTCTCCTGAAGATCGTGCTCAATTCATACAGATTGCTGATGAAGTCACTCAAGAAGCCAACTTAAGTGTGAAAGCGGCAGAAGAAGAAAATCGCGACAACATCATCAAAGCTGGCGGTAAAATTAACTACTTAACGCCTGAGCAACGCCAAGAGTGGGTAAACACGATGAAGCCTGTGTGGCAACAATTTGAAAGCTACATTGGTAAAGATCTGATTGACGCTGCTGCCGGCGCATAATCACTTTTTATCCAGCAATCCAGCTGACCCTAACGGGTCAGCTTTTGTGGTTGTGTGGCGTACTTTTTGATACCAATCGCTGGCCAACGCTGACGCAAAGTACACCAACACACTACTTATTATTTTATACCGGTCCACTTAATACTAGGAGACCCCCATGGCATATTGGCCGCACCTTTATCTACTTATTTTTATACTTATCCTTTGGGCATTAGAAAAACGCTTCCCCAAAGTCATGGAACGAGCAGAAGAAAACCTTTTGATCCTAGTGATTTCGTCGATTATGGCGGTCTCTTTTGGTCAGGTCATCGCTCGTTATGGGTTTAATACCGGCTGGGATGCAGCGCTAGAATTTAACATGGTGGCTTTCTCTTGGCTTATTCTGCTGGGCATGAGTTACGGCATCAAAACCAACCTTCACCTTGGTGTCGACATTGTGCTGAATGCTGTTCCTAAGCGCACAGCAAAAGTTTTGTCTTTAATCGGTGCCGCGGCGGCGATGCTATATGGACTACTGCTTCTCGATTCAACTTGGTTGGCGATGCTAGGTGTCAATGTCAGCGGTGGCGCTATCGAATACTGGTTGAAAATGTTCAAAATTGGCATAGGTTCAGATGAGCTACGCTACCCAGAATTTGTGCAAGAGTTGTTTGGTTTACGTCCTCGCGTGCATCGCTGGCTCGTACTGGTAGTTCTGCCTATTAGTTTAGCGTTACTTTCCTATCGTTCTTTACAAGCGTTTATCGATATTGCTCGTGATAAGCGCAGCATGCTGATCAGCGGCCATGAGGCGCAAGATCTTGTTAAAGAAAACCAAAACGTCTTGAAAGACTAACGCGGGAGCTTCATTGTGGAATCACTTATTCTCTTTTTATTGGTAATCGTCCTGCTGTTTATCGGCTTGCCGGTTGGTATATCTTTGGGCTTATCGTCCATATTGTTCATTACTTTTTTCTCACATGATTCTCTGTCATCTGTCGCCATATCTCTGTTTGGGGTTGGTCAACATTATACCTTGTTGGCTATCCCGTTTTTCATCATTGCCTCGTCTTATATGTCGACGGGGGGCGTGGCTAAGCGACTCATCAACTTTGCAATCGCCAGTGTCGGTCACTTCCGCGGTGGTTTAGCCATGGCGTCGGTATTGGCTTGTATGATGTTCGCGGCCTTGTCTGGTTCTTCTCCAGCCACAGTGGTTGCCATTGGTACCATTGCCATCGCTGGCATGGTGCAGGTGGGTTACTCAAAAGACTTTGCCGCCGGTATTATTGCCAACGCGGGTACATTGGGGATTTTGATTCCGCCTTCTATCGTGATGGTGGTCTATGCGGCGTCTGTTAACGTTTCTGTTGGACGTATGTTCTTAGCAGGGGTGATTCCTGGCCTAATCGCAGGCGGTATGTTGATGTTGGCTATTTATGTTGTCGCTCGCATCAAAAACCTACCCGCAGAAGAATGGAAAGGCTTCAGTCACATTGTGAAAGGTGGTAAAGAAGCGGGTTGGGGCTTGTTCCTAGTCGTCATTATCATGGGTGGTATCTACGGTGGTGTCTTTACACCAACAGAAGCGGCTGTTGTGGCTGCCGTTTACTCCATGTTTATCGCTTTGTTTGTTTATCGCGACATGGGACCACTGAAAGGCAAAACATGGACGAATGACGAAGACGCGCCTCACGCACGTGTTGGCTTTAACGGCATGGTTTACGGTGTATCCTTCTTCCTAGTGTGGGAAATCATGTCTTTCTTCGCGTTCGCAAGCAGTGAAACCGTTACAGGTGGTGATCGTGCATTGTGGGGCGCTATTATGTCCGTGATCATCGCCATTTTTTACGTTTATAAACGCTCAAGCAAATTGGAAGAATCGGTCGGTGCTTGTTTGGCCGCTGGAACGCCAATCTGGGGACGTAACTTGTCTATGATGCTGCGTGGTTTTTTCCCTTCTTTGTTTGGTGAAGAATCTCGTAAAGTGATGCTTGAAGGCACAAAAACAACTGTGATGCTGATGTTTATCATCGCTAACGCTTTGCTGTTTGCTCATACCTTATCGGCAGAACGTATTCCACAAGCCATCACTGAGTGGATGCTCGACGTTGGCTTTAACTGGTTTACCTTCCTGATCGCCGTTAACATCTTGTTGTTAATTGGTGGTCAGTTCATGGAGCCGTCAGGCCTATTGGTTATCGTTGCCCCTATCGTGTTCCCTATTGCGATGGAGCTAGGTGTCGACCCTATTCATCTAGGTATCATCATGGTGGTAAACATGGAAATCGGTATGATCACGCCACCTATTGGTCTAAACCTATTTGTGACCTCGAGTATCACTGGCATGAGTTTAGCTCGCGTAGTAAAAGCCGCGATGCCGTTCGTGTTGGTATTGATGGTGTTCTTGGTAATGGTCACTTACATTCCAGCACTGTCTACCGCTCTTCCATACAGCATAATGGGACCAGAGATCATTCAGTAACCCTCTCTGATCTTCTCAGCGTACGCCCTACTGTACGCAAAAAGTTTATACAGTTTAGCGCCCTTCGGGGCGTTTTTTTTTGCATCGGATTAGAAGCACTGAGAAAGGATATGGTAGCCACTTAACGCCGATCATTCTTTTATCAACCGTTAAGTGACTTATCTTAAGAGGGAAAAGCTTACGTTATGAATCAAAAAACACCTAAGCGTATGAATCATTTATCCTCAAAATGACCGGCCGTCGCAAAAACGCCACCTTGATAAAGCAACACAGGATCATCTGAACGTAATAGCGGATCATTGCGCAGCACTTCTTCTTCAAACTCGGCAGAGGAATCCTGTGGTTGCCACCCAATAAAATTAGCGTGACTATTATCCCACCATGACCATGGATTATTCGAAGCGCCATACATCATGGTGCAACCTAAGCGATTGACTACAAACACTCTTTTAATCAAATTCGCCAAATCCCTTTCACTTAGCCAAGTGGCTAGCATACGACGATTAACCGGTTTAGGCAGACAACTGCCAATTCGAATCAAAGCAGACTCAATACCAAATTTATCAAAATAATATTGGGCAACTAATTCACCAAAACCTTTTGACACACCGTATAAACTGTCTGGCCGCATTGGACTTTTATCATCTAACCGCTCTTCACGAGAATGGAAGCCTGTAAGATGGTTTGAACTCGCAAAAACAATGCGCTTCACCGACTGTTGGCGTGCCGCTTCGTAGATATGATAACCTCCCTTTAGATTACCATTCATGATGTTTTCAAAGCTTCCTTCGACAGACACACCACCTAGATGAATAATGCCATCGCAGCCTTTAACAAGCGCTACAACGGACGCAAAATCCCCCAGATCACATTTAACAAAAGACTCACCTTTGTTTAGCTCTGTGATTGGCACTATATCTGATAACACCAGTTCATCGACCCAGCCCACTAGCGCTTTTCTCATCGCTGAGCCAAGCGTACCCGCTGCGCCAGTTAATAAAATACGTTTCATTTATTACTCCTTAGCACTTTGAGCTTTAAAGACCATTGATCCAATTAGGCAGAGTCATTGATACCGCTGGAACAAATGTTACCAACATCAGCGCGGCTAAAATCGCCAAATAAAATGGCCAAATACTTTTCACTGCTTTTTGAATCGACACACCACCTATAGCGCAGCCTACAAACAGACACCCACCAACCGGAGGCGTACAGAGTCCCAACCCTAAATTCATCATCAGCATTACGCCAAAATGGATCGGATCCATGCCTAGACCAATTGCCACAGGAAGGAAGATAGGTGTACAGATAAGAATTAACGCAGCCATGTCCATAATCATGCCCAACAGAAGCAAGATTAGATTCATCATTAGTAAAATAACAATGGGGTTATCAGAAATGGATGTTAAAGTCTCAGCTAATACTCTTGGCACTTCGTATAGGGCTAACATGTAACCAAATGCAGACGCACAACCCACTAAGATCATCACTAAACCTGTGGTTCGAACAGAACGTATCACCGCAATCCAAAAGTCTTTTAGACTTAAAGAACGGTACACTAACCCTGTGATGATGATGGCGTATATTGCACCAATAGCACCCGACTCCGTCACTGTAAACACACCAGATAGCGCACCACCGACAACAATCACAGCGGTAATCAATCCCGGAACAGAGGCCAAAAAGGCTAAAAATACCATTTTAAATCCGGGAAACGTCTCCGTCGGAAAATGCTTTCGAATCGCAATCCAACGCGCCACTAATCCCAAGAATAAACACATAAGAATGCCAGGTACCACTCCCGCCATAAATAAACTGGCGACAGAAATACCACCACCCGCTGCCACAACGTACAAGATCATATTGTGACTAGGTGGAATCATGATACCGGCAATGGAGGACGTCACCGTTACGTTGACGGCATAATCATCATCGTAGCCTTTCTCTTTCATCACAGGAATTAACAAGGAGCCTAATGCCGAAACATCCGCAACCGCCGATCCGGAAATCCCCCCAAATAACATGCTAGAAAACACATTTACCTGACCTAAACCACCACGCATCCAACCCACTGCAGACGAAGCAAGACGGATTAACCGTGCGGCGATACCGCCATGTAACATCAGTTCACCAGCAAAAATAAAAAAAGGAATTGCGAGAAGAGAAAACGTTGAAGTGCCCGCGACAATACGCTGAAAGCCAATCATCAAAGGCAAACCTTCATACCAAAAAGCCGAAATGGCTGCCATCCCCAAAGCAAACGCCACAGGAACACCAATGAAAGTGAGTAATGCAAACAAACCTAATAAAATCGCCAATCCCATGTTACTGATCCCCTTTTACGCGTGAAGAAAGTGAATCAGTCGCTTCAGACTCAGGTTCTACAATAAATAACGCCATCACACCCATTACGACCCGATAACCAGAAAACAACGACATCAACACACCACAAGCAACCACGGGGAAATAGCGAACGCCATCCGATATACCCAATAGAGAAATTGTTCGCAGCCAAGCAAAATCGACTAAGGCTTTGCCATATACCAACATCGCCACACCAAAAGCCAGTAACGTTAGATCAATCACAACATTAATGATCTGGTTAAACCGCTTTGGCACACACAATGACAAGATATCAACACTTAGATGGGTACGTTCATGTATACCAACAGCGGCGGCCAAAAAGGTGATATTCGTCACCAACAATAAAGCCATTTGTTCTACCCAAGTCGGCGTATCATTCAACACATAACGACCAAATACCAACCAGCCAAAAGAGGCAACAAGCACGACCAAAAACACTCCAGACAATGCCATAGCAAGGTAAGCAAGCGCATCTAAAAAGGTTTTGATAGGAATCTGTTTAGAGTGAAAAGAATCCATAGAGCTACTCATTCTGTCAAAATCATCAAACAAAGCTTATCGATAGACCATCATCAAATAAGCTTCGCCAAGAGAAACGCAAGGCGTATAAGGTCAGCCTTACACGCCTTTAATCGCCATTACTGTGTATTTTGAATTTGCTCGATGAAGCTCTTGAGAGTGGGATTGTCTTTTACCGCTTTAGCATAAACGGGTTTCATTGCATCTTGGAAAGCAGATTTGTCTTGGATTTCGTTGAACTTAACCCCTGAGGCTAAAACTTTTTTACGGCTTTCAGCATCGCCTTCCGCCCATAACTTACGTTGTAATACGGAACTGTCACGTGCTGCTTTTTTCACAGCGACTTGATCGGCTTCAGACAAACTATTCCATGTTTTTACGTTGACACACAAACACTCAGGCAAAATTAAATGCTCGGTTAATGAATAATAAGGCGCCACTTCAAAATGGTTACTCGTGTCATACGATGGCCAGTTATTTTCAGCACCATCGACCACACCAGTTTTCAAAGATTGATAGACTTCTGAATAGGCCATAGGGGTTGCGTTGCCACCTAAAGCTTCTACCATGCCAACATATAATTCATTGTTCATAACACGGAATTTTTCGCCTTTCATATCCGCTGGCGTTTGTATCGGCTTAGATGTGTTGTAGAAAGACCGAGCACCACCGTCGTACCAGGCCAAAGATATAATGCCTTGTTTCGCCATCGCCTCACTCAATTGATCGCCAACGGGGCCATCCATGACACGATGCATATGATCCAAATTTTTGAAAATGAAGGGCAAAGACACCACGTTAACCTCAGGTACCGCTTCCCCCATTGGCCCTAAGTTAAAGCCCGCAAATTGGATCGCGCCAACTTGCAACATTTGAATAGAATCAGACTGACTTCCTAGTACACCGCCGTTGTAGACACGACCACTAACACGACCATCTGTCACTTTATTGGCTTCTTTGATGAAGGATTCCATGGCTACCGTAACAGGGTAATCGGCGTTGTGGATATTCCAGCCTTTCCATTCTGCCTGAGCCAGAGCGGAAAAAGTGACAGAAGAAACAGCAGTAACAAGTGCTAAGGTCGTTCTGAGTGTTTTAGAGTGAAGCTTTATTATCATTGTTATATCTCCAAGTGCTAACGTTTAATTTTTCCCATCAAATAGTTAAGAAACAGCTTTTCAAAAAAAACGCATAAACTTAACAAATTTATTTGTAACACAATGGCTATCAAAGAAACAACAGTCATACTATGAATTTTAGACTATTTTTCACTCAACCATGGCAATCACCTATTAAGCCAACATCAAGGCATGTGATACATTAACAACAACCTAATTTCAGCCCTACAGCAGAACACTGACACTGAGTCTTCAAAACATGCCACCGATCAAAAAAAACAAAACAAGCTTACCGCAACAAACGGCTGAAAAAATTCGTCGTCGCATTCATACCCAAGGCATGAAAGTAGGGGATAAATTACCCACCGAACCAAATCTAATGGTTGAGTTTAATGTCAGTCGTACCGTCCTTCGTGAGGCGATCGCGACATTGAAAGCAGAGGGCTTAGTTGAAGCAAAACAAGGCATTGGCGTCTTTATTGCACAACCTAAGGCAGCCCTTACCCTGTTGCTGCAAAAAAGTACCCAGACCCTTACGGATACCATAGAGTCTCTAGAACTCAGGACTGCTGTGGAAGTAGAAGCGGTTGCATTAGCGGTGGCTCGTTGTTCCCTTGCCCAAGAAGCGGATCTTTACCGTTGCTATGATGCCTATGAGAAAAAAGCTCAAAATGGTGAAATCGCAGAACAAGAGGATTTTGAGTTCCATCTTGCGATCGCCAGAGCGACCAACAACCAACATTTTATCGACTTTCTAGAGCTGTTAGGAAAACGCACCATACCCCGTGCTAGATTAAGAGAAGAAGCGGGGCTGCCACGTGACCCAGCCATGGAAATAACCCTAAACAATGAGCATAAAGCCATTCTTGATGCCATCGTGGCACGTGATACCAAGGCCGCACAGCAAGCAATACGCAAGCACCTTCATAATGGCTGCGAACGTTATCGTGCCTTAATGAGAGAAATCGAACGCAGCAAGTCATAGTATGATAAGTGAGATGGCTTCACTTTTTACAACTTCATAGCATTTATAGCACTTCACTCAGCGGCGTTTTTTTGTTTTGATGGTGTGAACGATTTATGTTTGCATCAATAAGGATTTTTATGACGCCTAGAAAACGCTGGTTACCCCATTTCTGTTTACTGAGTTTATTCGCTACCGGACAAATGGCATTAGCAGCGGGACAAGCTGCCGATGCAGTCGCCCCAGAAGGGGCGAGTGGCGTTCAACAAAAGACGCTCGTGCAAGCAAAGGATTTCATGGTCGCCACAGCTAACCCAGAGGCCAGCAAAGCGGGTTACGACGTGCTAAAAGCAGGAGGCTCTGCCATCGACGCACTGGTTGCCGTACAAATGGTACTGGGGTTAGTCGAACCACAATCTTCGGGTTTAGGCGGTGGCGCTTTCGTGGTGTATTACGACGCCGTTAATAAAAAACTCACCACCTTTGATGGCCGAGAAACCGCGCCACAAGAAGCGACTCCAGAACTGTTTCAAGATGAAAACGGTGAGCCACTTGCCTTCTACGACGCGGTTGTCGGTGGTCGTTCTGTCGGCACGCCAGGTACAGTCAAACTGATGGGAGAGCTTCACACTCGCTATGGAAGAATGCCATGGGCTGACCTTCTGGCGCCAGCGGAAAAACTCGCTCAAGAAGGCTTTATTGTCTCACCACGCTTGGCTGGTGCCATCAAAGAAAGTGCCGAACGCCTATCACGCTATCCTGAAACCAAAGCGTATTTTTTTAATCTCGATGATACACCTGTCGAAGCCGGTAGCCGTTTACAAAACACCCAGTACTATACAACTTTACGGACCTTAGCCACCTATGGTGCCGATGAGTTTTATAATGGACAAATTGCTCAAAACATTATCTCTAAGGTACGCGGTGCACTCGACAATCCAGGTGTACTATCGGAAAAAGATTTTGCCAGCTACCGCATCAAAGAACGCGCCCCTGTGTGCTTGCCTTATAAGGAATACGACATTTGTGGCATGGGACCACCGAGTTCTGGTGCCTTAACGGTTGGACAAATATTGGGGATGACCGAACAATTTGATCTTGCTAAATTAGGGGCCAATTCGCCTGAAGCGTGGCAGATTATTGGCGATGCTTCTCGTCTTGCCTTTGCCGATCGTGGCCGTTACATAGCTGATACGGACTTTGTCCCTATGCCACAAGGTTTACTGGATAAAGACTATCTAGTTGAACGAGCCAAGTTAATCACTCCAGGAAAAGCCTTAACCTCTGTGTCAGCTGGGGAGCCTGAATGGCGACACCCTATCAAACAAGCAGACGACATATCGCTTGAGCTGCCTTCAACCAGTCATATCTCCATCGTCGACAAAGAAGGCAACGCGGTCTCCGTCACCACCACCATTGAAAACGGTTTTGGCTCCCATTTGATGGCCAATGGTTTTTTGCTAAACAACGAATTGACCGATTTTTCTTTTAAAACCTATCAAGATGGCTACCCCATTGCCAATCGCTTAGAGCCAGGCAAGCGCCCTCGTTCTTCCATGTCACCAACCATAGTCATGAAAGATGATAAGCCTTACTTAGTAGTCGGCTCTCCCGGTGGTTCTCGTATTATTGGTTACGTGGCTAAAACGCTGATCGCACACCTTGAATGGGATATGGACATACAAGATGCCATTACATTACCAAATGTACTCAATCAATTTGGCACCTTCAATCTTGAAAAAGGCACCCAAGCTACCGCCCTAGAAAAATCCCTCACGGATATGGGCTTTAAGGTGTCGATACAAGATCTAAACTCAGGTGTACAGGGTATCGTTATCGAAGATAAAGCCTTATTCGGCGGCGCCGACCCAAGACGGGAAGGCTTGGTATTAGGAGATTAGAATCTTTTTCTAAGAAAGGTAAACGCGGTAACAGTCTCGCCCTGATTTTTTGGCTTCATACAGGGCGAGATCTGCGTACTTAAAGGCATTTTCAATAGTACTTTTTTGACCGTTCATGTTAATAGAAACACCAATACTAACGGAACAGGATACCTTTTCACCATCCCACTCGATTACTGAACACCTCATGGTTTGACAAATGCGAACCGCTAAATTTTCTGCTTCTTGTTGGCTCGCGTTTGGGAGAAACACAGCAAACTCCTCACCACCAAGACGACCAACAATATTCGGACTTGGTGCTATTTCTTGCAAGACAACACCAAATCGCTCAAGCATTTTGTCTCCACAGAGATGGCCATGCTGATCATTAATACCTTTAAAAAAATCCAAGTCGAGAATAAAAAAAGCATATACCCTGCTTCGATTAGACTCAGTGGCTAACCAGTCACTGGTTTGTTGATAAAAATATCGACGATTAGAAAGCAACGTTAAACTGTCAATTCTCGCTAATACACTCATATCCTTTTCTAACGAATCCAGCAGATAAAACATCCCCACTAAATACCAAGACAATAAAGGTGCCAAAAAAATAGGAATAACAGCAGCACGAAACACATCTTCAAACCAAGTCGTTTGAAAATCAAAAAGCCAAGATATAAATAAGTTTGCTAACACTGCCAGAACCACAGCAGCAAGAGTAATAGCACCAACTAGCTTAACTCGGCCCAAGTTTTGGAGTCGCTCTCTCATAATTACCTTCCTTTGCAAATCGCGTTGAAGTTACGCCGTAAGCAAAACGATCGACTGCCAAATCAGTCTTAATGCCAGTGTTAACACTATATAAAAACGCCATGAAAGTAACGCTCTGGCATAGGCTTTAATCGCATAAGAGCAATCCCTGCTCCCATTATCATACGGATAAAGGTAACCACGCACCAAAGAGGTCACCTGCGGTTTCAAAAAAAAGAGAGTAATCCAGAAATAACAACAAGAATAGAAAGGGCCTTAGAAATATCATCAAGCCCATTAGTGTTGGTAATAGCGACTATACAAGAGCGTCTATTACTGTTTATAAATATCCTTATCTAAACCGTATTTTCGCATTTTATCGTAGAGGGTTTTTCGCGGTAGTCCAAGTGCGTCCATGGTGTCTTTGATGGAACCTTTTTGACGAAGCAACTCTTGCTCTAACAGGGTTTTCTCAAAACGTTCTAACTGCTCGGGAAGCGTCATCACGCCTGGATTATTCTCATTAATGATAATTTGATCAAACTCAAATGAACCCGCCTCTCCCATCAACACATAACGCTCAGCAAGATTGCGTAACTCCCGCACATTTCCCGGCCAATCATAACTTAACAAACTGTGCATACGGGCGGCAGAGAGCGGTTCCGACTCACGCTTATATTGCGCAATCGCTACCAAACAAAAGTGCTGCCAAAGCAGAGAGATATCGTCTTTTCGTTCTCGTAGCGGCGGAATATCAACACGCACGACGTTGAGCCGATAGTACAAATCCTCACGAAAAGTGCCGCCTTCGCTGAGTTGTTTCAAGTCCACTTTGGTGGCCGCCAGAATACGCAGATCCAGATCAATTGAGGTATTAGAACCCAAACGTTCTAAGCGCCGTTCTTCCAACACTCGCAATAAGCGAATTTGCATGGACATGGGCATGCTTTCAATTTCATCTAAGAAAAGCGTGCCGCCATTGGCATGCTCCAGTTTACCAATACGTTGGGCTTTAGCATCGGTAAAGGCACCTTTCTCATGACCAAAGAGTTCAGATTCCATAATAGAGTCGGGGACCGCACCACAGTTAATCGCCACGAATGTACGACCTCGGCGAGAGCTGTGTTCATGAATATAACGTGCCACCAACTCTTTACCTGTACCCGTTTCCCCCTGAATCAGAATATCCGCTCCGGTATCAGCGACATGCAATAAAGCCTGACGCAAGCGATGTATTCCCGGTGTATTGCCGATAATCCGTGGACCGGGGGCATTTTGCGCCACCAATTCTAAACGTAAATTACGGTTTTCTAAGGTGAGGCGACGTTTTTCTGAAGCGCGACGCACCACCTCAAGGAAATCTTCATTGGAAAAGGGCTTTTCAATAAAATCATAGGCACCATCACGAATAGCACTCACCGCCATGCTAATATCACCGTGACCCGTGATCAAAATAAACGGAATCTCGGCATCAATTTTTTTAACGTCTTCGAACAACTCCAAACCACTTTTACCCGGCAGGTTAATATCGCTAACAATCACCCCAGACCAGTCTAAAGACAGTTTTTCAATCACACCTTGTGCCGATGCAAACTCCATGACCTGAAAATCTTCAAGCTGCAATGTCTGAGAAATGGCCATGCGAACCGCTTGCTCATCATCAATTAATATTACTTGCTTGCTGTCCGGCATTAGAATTCCTCTTTAGACTCTCAACATAGAGACTAGGATAACTGGTGATTAAAACGCGGTAGCCTAACACAAAATTCTGCACCGCCAGAGTCTCGATTTTTTGCACTAATTTGCCCACCCATTGCTTCAACGATACGCTGACTAATCGACAACCCCAAACCTAATCCCAGACCGAGCGACTTAGAGGTAAAAAAGGGCTCAAATAAATGACGAATCGCCTCTTCACTCAGCCCATTACCAGAGTCTTTAACGCAGATCACGACTTGATTTTCCTCGCAGGTTTGCTCAATACAAACACATTTTAGATTATCTGATGCCTCTAAAATCGCATCCGCAGCGTTGGCGAGTAAATTCACCAGCACTTGTTCCAAAAAGACCATATCGCCATTGACAATAAAGCCCTGATCTTCTGTCACCTGCAGCTCAATACCCACTTCTTTGTAACGTGGCCCCATGATTTTCAATGCCCCCATGATCGCGGTTTGCACGGCAATCGGTCCTTGGTGAACATCGCCTTTACGCGCAAAGACTTTAAAGCGCGCGATAATATCCCCCATGTGGTGACCCAATTGACTAATGTGCTGCAAATTCGTATGGGCTTGTTCGTACTGCCCACGATCCAAAAATTTTAAGCCATTCCCCGCAAAAGCTCGAATCGCGGTTAACGGCTGATTCAGCTCATGGTTTAACCCAGCACTTAATTGTCCTAATACCGCTAATTTCGCGGTTTGAATCAGCTCCCGTTGCGTGCCTTTATGCTCTTCTATCTCATGGCGCAATCGAGTATTGGCGCCCTCTAATTCAACAGTACGCTCTTTTACACGCTCTTCTAATTCTATTCGCGCTTGGGTAATGTCTTGCTCGTACCGTTTACGCTCGGTCATATCATGAAACGTGACCAAATAACTCAACCGATTTGGCAGTTGCATCTTACACAAAGTCATTTCAACGGGAACCGCTTGATCGGAATAGCATAAATGCCCTTCTCTAGTTAGCACTTTGATACCCAAATCATTGGCCGCCCCCCAAAAATCCGCGTGGGAAGATAACGCAGTAGAGTCTTGCTCATCAGGTTGGAACAACACACCTAATGGCTGTCCAACTAGCGGTGCTAATGGGCGCCCTACCAACCTTTCTACCGCCGGATTAAAAGATTCTATTTTGTGATGTTCGTCCAAGGTCACCAAACCCGCTTGTGTATTTTGAATCACTTCACGAATATAGGCCTGATTATGCCGTGTCATTTCATTGGCGTCAGAGCGCTCCCTGAGCATTCGTCTGCGCAATACAGCCAAACCAAATAGCAACGCAGTGATGGTTGCGCCACCAGCAAAAATCGCTCGCCAGAGTGAGATTTCTTCATTGATGATTCTTAATGGTGCCAGAATGGAAATCTGAAAATCCAGTAATCGAATCGGACGGCTCATTCGTAAAAACGATAACCGCTGTAGCTCTTCTACACCATTGGTTGCGCTATTTTCTAATACATCAACAATCTGCGATTTTTCATCAAACGGCTTTTGATAAACAATCGCTAACTTTTCAATCGACTGACCAAAATAACGTTGGGATTCAGCAATACGCTGTAGCTCAGTGTGAGACAATTCGCCCAGCACTCGATACAACCAATTTGGTCGAGAACTACTAAACACTATGTTATCGGGGTCTAATAAAAGAAACTCATAATTTTGATTAGCAAAGCGTTTTTCAAACTGCGTTAAATCCACTTTGACGACAGCAATACCAATGATCGAACTGCCTTCATAAACAGGGTAGGAAAAGTAATAACCACGACGGTTAGAGGTGGTACCAAGCGCATAATAGCGCCCAGGCTTACCTTGGATAGCGTCTTTATAGTAGGGTCGAAAAGAAAAATTTCCGCCGACAAAACTGGCGTCCTCTCGGTAATTCGATGCCGCAATGGTTAAGCCATCAGTGTTTAAAATATAGCTGTCCGACGCTTCTGTGATGCGATTAATCTGTTCCAGTTCGCGATTTAACTGATTAATATCCGATTCTAGGCCATCTCGTAGTGCCTTTTTCACCCTATCGTTCGAGGCCAATAGGGTCGGCATATGCTGATACTTGGCAATGGCACTTTCCAGCACACTCGCAAGCTGATTGAGTTGTTCAAAAGAGTCTATTCGTAATGCTTTGATCTGCTGATTCCGTAAAGCCTCACCACCTTTCCAAATCAGCAGAACCACAACGAGAAAAGCACACACATAGAGCCAAACAAGTTGTTTTGAGGACAACAACCACCTCATATCCAAACCGTACTTTTCTTTCAATGTGTTCACTTAACAAGCCTATTTTTATTATCATCAAATTCGCTTTGTGCCTGCATTATTAAGCCCTAGCATGGGCAAAGGGCAACACCTCAGCAATATGGTGTTTATGGCACAGTAACATCAACAAACGATCTACGCCTAATGCCACGCCCGCACAATCCGGCAAACCGTTTTCTAACGCGATTATTAAGCGTTCGTCAAATTGTCGGTTCGCCAAACGCATTGCCTGACGTGTTGCTTTATCTTCGGCAAAGCGTTTTGCTTGCTCTTTGGCATCGGTCAATTCATGGTAGCCATTTGCCAGTTCCATGCCTTGCCAATACAACTCAAAACGGGCCGCGACTTGCTGGCCTTTTTCATCCAAATGCGTTTTAGCCAGCGCCGCCTGAGAAGCAGGATAACTGTGAATAAAACAAGGGACATATTTACCAATAGCGGGTTCCACCACACTGGAGAAAAGCAACTCAAGCAGGGTATCGCGATCCTCTTCTTGCAAACCGTATTCCGTATGCTCATGAGCGCATGTTTGTAACTGGAGCAATGTCGCGGTGAAAGGATCCAATCCCGTGTGACGTAAAAACGCCATTTGATAGCTGAGTCGTTCACACGTTAACGATGCATCGTCCAATAACACCGACAGCAGATCTTGGATCTCATCCATCAACTGCCAATGATCAAAACCGACTCGATACCATTCCAACATAGTAAATTCGATGCTGTGGCGGCGGCCGATTTCCTCAGCTCTGAATACTTTACCCAACTGATAAATAGAACCAGAGCCCGCGCAAAGTAAGCGTTTCATAGCGAACTCTGGGGAAGTTTGCAGGTAATAAGTAAGGTCTTGGCCTTGGGAGCGTGTCTTGCTGGTTAACACTTCAATATGTGGATCAGTGATACTACCCAGTGACAAACATTGAGTGTCCACCTCCATCACCTCACGCGCATCAAAAAAAGCGCGAATGGCTTTCAGTAACTGCGCGCGTTTTTGCAAGATAGAAAGATCCGCACTGGGTTGCCACAAAGAAGCATCGTACATAGCAAACACTCTGAAAAATAAAGTGCATCATAACAAATACAGCGAAGTCTTTGCACGAGAAGACAAAACAAGGGGAAATAGAGTGAGCTCTTTAATGCTGACTATTGAATCTCCCAATAACCCGCTTTATCGGAACCGATCCTTTTTAACTTACCCACTTGCTGCAATTTAGCAATCGCTCTGCTAATAGTACGCACATCTTTAGCAACAATATTGGCTATTTGTTGACGTGTAATCGCTGGATTTTTCTGGATTAACATGATGATCGCATCAGGCGTTTTACACTCGGCCATATTTACAGGGGCGTTTACAGGGGCGCTTACAGGGGCGTTTTGCGCTAAAGTTTGAGCAATGACTGACAGCATAAAATGAATAAACGGCGTGCTATCCGCTTGTTGATCAGCTTGTTCAAGCGCTTGGTAATATTGTTGTTGATTGTCTTTGATGACACTTTCCAGCGGTAACGACAAAAACAGTGGATGCCATTGGGATAAAATTAAGGTTTGCCATAAGCGCCCCATACGCCCATTACCATCACTAAAAGGATGGATAAATTCAAATTCATAATGAAACACACAGCTTGTTATTAACGGATGATCTTTTGCTTGTTTTAACCACTGGGTTAAATCAGCCATCAAACCCGATACCTGATGCGCAGGTGGGGCTATATGATGCACCACACCCCCTTTATGAATACCTACCGCCTTATTACGAAACGTGCCAGCGTTTACCAAAATATCTGACATCATCAAACCATGAGCAATGAGTAAATCATCGATATTGTCAGGTTGAAACATTGGCAGAGCATCATAAGCTTGAATCGCACCTTTTACCTCAGCCAATTCACGCACATTACCCAACACCCGGCGACCATCTACAATTGCCGTGACCTGCTCTTCGGTTAAAGTATTGCCTTCAATTGCCAATGTACCTGTTATGGTTTTAATACGGTTTTGCTTGCGTAATTGTGGCGAAGAATGTAATACACTGGCATTAAGTACGCCCATTTTTTCACTGATTTGAGCGACCAAATTAAGAATATCAGAAGTAATGGTAAAGGGGGGGTTATAACGCATACATTGACCTCATTGATGTCTACTTTCTTAATTTTCACAGATGCCCAGAACACCTAACGTGTAGCCCTAAATATTCCAGTCTATGCTAGTGAAAAATTTTACGCTTCAACGTCTTCCAAATCACCTTAATGCTGCCCAAAATTTTATGAAATACAAAACTGCTATCAGCACTGTTGGCCTCATAAAAAGCTTGTTCTTCACGTTGTTTAATCGATGGTGAGGCGTGAGAAAACGGTATATGACTAACCCCATTATACTTTTTTTCTGGCTTATCCCTACCCATTTCGTTTTCCATATCCATACCCCCTTATCGCTATTGAATATTATGTCATTTAACCTCTTGGTGAATTTTCTTATCAGCAATTGGCTTGTTAGTTATTGACCCACTCATAGGGTACGAGATATTTTCTTTTCATCAATAAAACAGAAAGAAAAGGAATTTTCATGAATGAAAAGAACATAGACTGGAATGACCTTAAACTCTTCCTTGCTGTGGCACGAGAAGGTGGTCTTTCCGCTGCGGCGAAATCGACTCAGCGGAGCCCAGCAACATTGGGCAGAAGAATGTATGAGCTAGAGCGGAGCATGGAACGTGAATTGTTCATTAGGCATGATCGAGGCTATGAATTAACACCAGAAGGCAAAGCTTTATTAGACGAGCTAACTTTGGTTGAACATCAGATTCACCGCCAAACAACGCCAACCAGCCAAAGTGCTCGCCCCTTGGTTAAAATCTCTGCGGGCACTTGGACGACGCTTTCATTGATTAAGAATCTAGACATGCTCGCAGGTTCACCGCCAGACATCCTACTACGCTTTGTTTCTGCAGAAAAAGTACTCGACATATCACACCGCGAGATAGTGATAGGAATCCGTAATCAACGACCAAAGGAAGACTCTCTGGTATGCCGTAAATTAGCCCGTGTTGAGTTCGCGCCTTATGCAACAAAAAGTGCGCCAGACTTTTATATAAAGGTAATGGCTGATACGCCATCAGCACGCTGGATTCACAACAATATTAGTAGCAACGGTATTGTCTGTGAAGTTAACACCCCAAGGAACAGCCTTGATTTGGCTCTTGAAAGCAAAGGCATCGCGCTGCTTCCCACCTTTATTGGTGACGCTCAGTCACAATTGCAGCGCGTTGGAAATATTGTTGAAGAATTAAGCCATGAACAATGGTTGGTGACTCATCATGAAGACCGCTACCTGCCAGAGGTAAGGAGATTGATCCAACGCATCGGAACGGCATTAGACCAATTGTAAAACGAGTTAGGGAGCCAACTTACTCAACAATATTTTAATGCCCGCTGCGCCAAACATCAGCGCGAAGGTGACATCAAAGCCGCGTTTCATTTTGAAATACCCTTGACGAATGCTTGGGTTGGAAAACAGCATAGCGTAGCCAAAGAAAAGACACGCACTCTGTATACCCACTAAAAAAATAATAGACAATAGACCGTCTATACCGACGGTACTAGGCACGCCCATTGAATATAGTGCACCAAAAAACAAGATGACTTTAGGGTTGGTTAAGTGAATCGCCAAACCACGTAAATAGTCATTCTTCACCGAAAGTGAAGCCGTATTTTCCAGCACTAATTCTTTATGAGACAAAGCAGACTTAAAAGACTTGTATGCTAAAAACAATAAATAGGCGGCGCCAAAATAACGAAATAAGTCAAACAACCAAGCATTGGCGTACATCAAAGCGGCCATGCCAAACGCCGCCGAAAACGACCATATAAAAGACCCTGTGAGAATCCCAAACGCCATAGCAATTCCATTACGTCGACCAGAATTCATGGATGTTCCAGCAATCGCCAAGGTTGCAGGCCCAGGACTTGCCGTCGCAACTAACGCCGCAATCAAAATCAAACCATAATTAATTTCTTGCATCATTAAACTCCCTTATATTGCTTAACAGATAAAAATCTCGGCAAGGCCATTTGCCCCACAAACAACCCCAATAAAATCAGCACGGCGGCGATGATTTGACTCGTTTGTATTGCTTCATCGTAAAACCAATAACCTCCTAAAATACCGAACACAGGGACCAGCAAGGTCATTGGTGCAACACTGGATACTGAGTATTTCATGATCATCTTATTCCAAAACCAGTAGCCCAATAATGTCGTCGGGTAAGCTTGAAACAAAGCAGAAAACAGCGTCCATTGGGTTAATTGATTCGGTAGCTCAGTAATAACCTGCGTCCCTTCCAACATAACCGCCAGCAACAATAAAGGCAAAGGTGCAAACACCATTCCCCAGATATTAAATGCAAAAATCGATTTGGTGTTTGCGCGTTTTACAATCAAGCCATTAATACTCCAAAACACAGACGCCATTAATACTAAGACTAGCCCCTTGCCAGTCACCGATCCACCTTCGGAGTACATGATCAATATAAGCCCAAGCAAAGCCAATCCAGCGCCAAGCAATTTGTTACGCGTCATGGTTTCGTTTAAGCACAGCCACCCCACCAGCAAACTACTGACCACACTCATATCCAACAGCAAAGACGCCATGCCCGCCGAAACGCCAGCACCAATGGATAACGTCGTTAATCCCCACACACCGACACCAAACGACAAGCCGTAAGCGATCAAATAACGCCACGGCACATCTGGCTTCTTAATAAAAAAGATCAAAGGAAACACCGCAAAACTAAAGCGCAATGCGGTTAATATCAAAGGATGAACGCTGCTCACCCCCAGCTTAATCACACTGAAGTTCAATCCCCATAGCGCCATCAAGGCAAACAATAAGCCGAAGTCTCGTAGTTTCATCATTCGTTCCTAAATTTTCTAGTAAATTATGCATGTCGCAACATTCCAATAAACACCGTGTTTCGATGAGGTAGGCGCTAGTTTCGAAAAGAAACACGGTGTTTCATGTTGAGTCAGTGTGGTGATTCTTGAGGTAGGCGCTAGTTTCGAGAAGAAGCACCACACTGACTCAACATTGCCGCTAGTATCACTAGAAAACCAAAAAGAACACAGATTCAATTTTTGATAAAAATAAGAGTACAATCTAGAGAGATGAAACACTTTTGGAGAGGTTATGGCGCTTTACGAAACCCTTGCTCAGCATTATATCGACGACATACAAGCACAAAGACTGCCTGCGGGAAGCCGTTTGCCAGCGTTACGAACCATGGCAAAGCAGCATCAAATCAGCATGACGACAGCGACTAAAGCCTATGATTACCTGCAACAAACGGGTTGGATTTATGCGCAGCCTCAGTCTGGTTATTTTGTTGCCAATCAACTCGAAGCCACGACATTCCCCAGTCTAGACATCAAAAGTATTGAACAACGGGACCCAAAACGCTTTGCGCCGTTAAATGGCTATAACCCTGCCTCGGCGCTTTTTAGTCCGCTCGGTACCTCGATGATTGCGCCAGAATTACAACCAAGCATCGCACTGCAACGCAGCATTAAACGTGTCACCCAAAGAGCCGAAAAACATCTGTTTCAATATCCAGAGACACAAGGTGATAAAGGGTTAAGAAGTGCGCTAGCCGAGCATTTTCGTCATCACAATCTCGCCTTTTCAGCCGCAGACTTTGTCATTACCAATGGCTGTATCGATGCGGTAAGACTGGCGATAGAAAGCGTGACCAAAGAAGGTGACACCATTGCCATTAGTTCGCCCTGTTTTAGTGGCTTGCTCGATTTGCTCAGCGCCCTATCTCGCAAAGTGATTGAAATCCCCGTTAGTGATAAAGGCTTGGATTTGGACCATCTAGAAACCTTAATGCAACAAGGATTAATTAAAGCCTCTCTGTTTAGCACCTCGAATATGAACCCAACCGGCATGACGCTGCCCGTTGAGCAAAAACAAGCTTTAGCCAGACTCGCTGCACAATACAACACGCCGATGATAGAGGACGACGTGTATTTCGAGTTAAGCCATCAGAAACAACACACACTACCCGCCAAATATTGGGACAAGGAAGGTTATGTGATTTGGTGCGGGTCTTTTTCAAAAACCTTAGCGGCAGGACTGCGACTTGGTTGGTGTGTTCCGGGACGATATTTAACGCCTTATATCAAACAACACGCCTTAACCAGCTTTGGTGTGAACGGACTAATACAATCTTGTATGGCAGAGTTTATTAACACCGGTGAATATCGCTCTCATGTGAATAAAATTCGTACGGTATTGAACCAACACATCCACCTTTATCAGCAATGTTTGATCGAGCATTTACCTGAACAAGCCAAAATCAGCACCCCACAAGGCGGGATCGTGCTGTGGGTGCAAATCCCCAGCCTAAATGCGGTACAGCTTGAAAAAGAAGCCAATAAACAGGGCATCGACATCCGCAGCGGCGCGTGCTTCAGCACCCATGACTTCTACCATGATTGCTTTCGCCTAAACTGCGGTTGGCCGCTCGATAATACCGAGGATAAACACAGCACTTATCAACAATTAATCAGCTTATGCGACATAATCAACCGTTTGATAAAAGCAAAGACTTAACAAGATTGGAACAATTGCACATTTACTCCTTCAATCCTAACCTTTAGATCAATAAAAACAGCCCAAACTCTCTATGTAACTATTAAGAGAAACATTAAGAGGAATATTTGCTATGTCTTACCGTTCCGTAAAACTGATAAAGCGTCCTGAATTAGAAATCACTGCAGATGTCTTCAACATTGTTACTCAAGATATCCCAAGCCCAGCAGAAGGCGAAGTCTTGGTAAAGCTTTCTCACCTTTCGTTAGATCCGGCTATGCGTGGTTGGATGAGCCCAGATGAAAACAGCTACATTCCACCGGTAAAATTAGGCGATACCATGCGCGCCAGTGGCATAGGTGAAGTGGTTGCATCCAATAATGAAAAATTCCCCGTTGGTGCTCGTGTCATGGGGCTAATGGGGTTAACAGAATATGCCATTAGTGATGGCAATGGTTTAAACGTCATTCCAAAAGAATTGCCTGCCGAAGCGATTTTATCTGTTATTGCTCTACCCGGCATTACCGCCTATCACGGTGTGTTTGAAGTGCTTAAACCAGAAGCGGGGCAAACGCTGATCGTCACTGCCGCAGCAGGATCTGTCGGTTCTCTTGTGGGTCAAATGGCGAAAAACCTCGGTTTAACCGTGGTTGGTGTCGCAGGCACAGATGAAAAATGCCAATGGTTGACCAAAGAGCTGGGCTTTGATCACGCCCTGAACTACAAAGACGCAGATTTTGTCGAACAACTGACCCAAACCACGCCAAATGGCATTGATCTTTTCTTTGAAAACACCGGTGGCGCGGCACAAGGGCCCATTTTTGAACGCATGAACGCCCATGGACGTATTGCCGTCTGCGGCCTGATTGCTGACTACCAAACCGCTGAACCCTCCCCTGGGCCAAGCTGGGTTGGCATCATCAAACGCCGCTTGTCTATTCAAGGCTTCACCATGCCGGATCATTTCCATCGCATCCCTGAATACGGCCAAGCACTGGGTGCTATGTTAGGAAAAGGCGAATTAAAATATCGTGCCCATGTAATTGAAGGTCTTGAAAGCGCCACCACGGGCATTAACCTGTTATTTGAAGGGAAAAATACCGGCAAATTGATCGTTAAGCTGTAACGTTTTCCGACGATAAGATTTAGTAGAAACGCAAAAGGGAATGGTTAGACGACCATTCCCTTTTTCTTTTAGATCAGTTTCATAAGCCGAATGGCGAGTTATAGGTCAAATTGCGACGGCAACATCACCACATCCCGAATCGTCACATGACGAGGACGCGTGAGCATAAAGATTAACGCCTCTGCTACATCGCTGGCATCCATCAAGCTGCCTTTCGCTTTCGCCTCCGCAAGTTTCTCTGCTGGCCAATCAGATAATAAAGACGTGATCACTGGACCAGGCGATACCGAGCCAACACGAATACCATGTTGACCCACTTGACGACGTACGGTTTGCACGAAGCAATTCATCGCCCATTTCGATGACGCATAAACCGGTTCCCAAGGCGTCGGATAGTGCCCCGCCAAAGAGCTGGTGACTAATATATCGCCCACGCCTCGTTCCATCATATGCGGCAAAACATCACGGACATTTTTCATCACCACGTTAATGTTTAAATTGAGCATCCGATCTATCGCATCGTTTTCGGCATCAACGAGATCTCCGCCCACATACAAGCCCGCATTGGCGTGAAAAATATCAATGACGTTGGTTTTTGCTAAAATGTTTGGTATCAAGGCAGCGCACGCGGCAGGATCCAATAAATCCACCACTAAGGTCACAACCGCACTGCCATGTTTGTCTTGCAACGCCTTTAGTGCCGACTCATCTCGGTCAACAATAACTACCTGGGCGCCTTCGGCCATCATGGCTTCGGCACTGGCAAGACCAATTCCCGATGCGCCCCCCGTCACGACAGCGACTTTCCCTGTTAAAGTTTGAGACATGTTTTATCCTGCTTATTGTTATTGAAAGGTATCAACACGCTACCATTCTAACCACGGAAAGTTCTGCTACTTTTTTGCTTATAACTAAACCAAATAGGGAGATTTACCAATAAAAAGCGCATCCGAGGCAGCATTTCAGTGAATGTTCAATTTTTTTGATCAATTACCTCAAAAAGCTCCGTTACTCTATTTCTTTTTTTTATATATAGTACACACAACTTAAACAGAGCATCACTCACACCGAGGTAAATAAATATGGCATCTTTCATTCAAAAAATGACTAACACAACGTCTGGCGTCGCTAGCACTATTCTGCGTATTCCAGTGGGTTTAATCCTAATGGCACATGGCGCGCAAAAATTGTTTGGGTCTTTTGGCGGTTACGGTTTGGAAGGCACTGGACAATGGATGGCCTCTATCGGTTTAGAGCCGGGTTACTTGATGGCACTTTTAGCCGGTAGCGCAGAATTCTTTGGCGGCTTGGCGCTCGTTATCGGTTTACTGGTTCGCCCAGCAGCCGCGGTGGTTGCTTTTACTATGCTTATAGCCATTTTCTCTGTGCATTTTTCAAATGGCTTGTTCATGGCAAACAACGGTTATGAATACGCGCTGACCCTATTGATTGTTGCGGTTTCTTTGGTGTTCAGCGGTGCGGGTGCTTTCTCTGTGGATAAAGCCATTTCTGCTAAATAAAAAGTTGCTTTACCAAACACTAAAAAACCTCTATGGAAATCCATAGAGGTTTTTTAACATTAGACCTACCAATCCCCTCAAGAATCCATCTGGTTGTTGAGACCAGATTGAGCCTTTAAATTTATAACAAAGAACGCACGTAGGCTTCGATATCTGAGTTTTGGTTGTTGTCGAAGAAGCATTGCTGGAAGCGTTCGCCGGATACGGCGGTTTTCACTAAGTCTTGGTCCATGGCTTTTAGGCCATCCAAGTAGTTGTCTTTCATGGTGGCGGCTTTGATTTGGTTGAGAATGCCGGCGTTTTTGACTTGTGGTTCTTTACGCTCGACTGGGTAGCCTTCGCCACGGGGGCCGGTGAAGGCTTTTTCGAAGATGTAACGTGCGTTGAGTTCAGCGGCCCAGCCGAAGCCTTTGGCAAAGGCCATGGCGATGGCGTTGCCATTGTTAATTTGGTTAAACAAGAAGGCGTCGGAAGGTTCTAGGCAGTAGCCACATATCACGCCTGGATGAGCGTTTAGCGACATCATGGCACCTTGTCCTGTACCGCAGCCAGAAACCACGAAGTCGACGGCTTTTGAGTTCAATAATAGGCTCGCCATGATGCCTAGGTGAATGTAGGTTAGGTGGTGATCGTTTTCATCGCTCATGCCCACGTTAAAAACGTCATGGTTTAAGGGGCCTGCAACGGCGTTGAGTTGTGCCAGGATGGTCGCGTTTTTGCCCGCTTGGCTGTTTTCCATCATCAGTGCAATTTTCATTATTTTCTCCTGAGTGGTGTGATTAGGTCCTTGTGGCAGGACGCTTGTTCATAAAAAGTCTTTACGTACGGGGGTGAAGTTGTCGAGCAGTGTGCCGGGTTCTAAACAACGGCAGCCGTGCAGGACGTTTGGTTTTTTGTACAGAGTGTCGCCTGGGCCAACGATTTTGGTTTCATCGCCGATAGTGAATTCAAATTTACCCGACAAAACATAGGTCAATTGTTCATGAGGATGGCTATGCAGTGGACCAATGGCGTCTTTTTCAAAGTGCACTTCCACTGTCATGATGTTATCTGAATAGGCCATGATTTTGCGAGATACACCTGCACCAAGGTCTTCCAGAGGAACTTCGTTATTGTAAACAAACATAGGACAACTCTTTGTATTTTTGTTTTAGACCTCTCTACTATAGCAGTGATAAAACATTATTCAATCTTTTATGAAAAGCTGTTTCATTTATTTTTATAGCTATACAGTTAATTTTCTACAATCCACATGCAGCGATGATAAACCCAATCAAGAGCCCAAAAAAAAAGCTGGCGTCATAATGAGGCCAGCTTTTAAAGAGACTAAGGTCATACTATTTAGTGTGACCGAGTTTTTCCGATATTTTGCTCGTTGCTTCTTGCAATAGGCTAACGTACTTTTCAAACTTCTCTGGCGTGTAACGTAGGGTTGGGAAAGACAAACTTAGCCCTGCAATAACATTGCCTAGACGATCATAAATAGGGCTACCTATGCAGCGTAGACCTTCTTCTTGCTCTTCATTGTCAACGCCATAGCCTTGTACTTTGACTTGCTGGAGCTCTTCTAACAAGGCGTCTATGGTACGGTGTGTCTTTTCCGTAGAAGGTACAAATTGCGTGTCTTTAAAAACGTCGCGAATATAGCTTTCTGGGCGTTCCGCCAGTAACACTTTACCAATGGCAGTGGAGTAAAGCGGGTTACGACCACCAATACGAGATTGCATGCGCAGATTGTATTGTGCGTCTACTTTATAGATGTAGATGATGCCATCACCGTCACGAATACCAAGGTGTAATGCTTCTTTGGTTTGCTCGGCAATGCTCGCCATGTAGGGTTCCGTTAAGGACACAAGATCTACATGTTCCAGTGCTTTTGAGCTAACTTCAAACAGTTTTAACGTTAGTGAATAACGGTCATCGTCGCCTTCTTGGGAGACGAAGCCGAGCATCTTCATGGTTTGTAAAAACCGATAGACGGTACTTTTTGATGTCATAACGGTTTGCGATAACTCTGTTACGCCGACGGATTTGTGTTCTGCCATCGCGTTTAATATCGCAAACACTTTCATGACCGAGGATACAGGTTCGATTTGTTGATTGTTCTCTTCGTTTGTCATATTAGTTTCATTTTTTTTGAAATAGGATTTTGCAATTGTAATGCAATTTTATAGTTGTTACAGCCAAGATTACAAAATGAAACCGTATTAGTCACTCTCACCTATCAAAAAACGTCAGACATGACGGGTGCGGACATCTGTTATGGCTTACACCATTGTCCGCAAACTGTCCGCACGACTTGAAAATAGGCAAGTTATCGCGCTAGCCAGCCTCCGTCTACCGCAATGGTATAGCCATTTACATAACGCGATGCCTCCGATGCTAAGAACACAATGGGTCCGGCCATGTCTCCAGGCGTTCCCCAACGACCCGCAGGGATACGACTTAAGATTTCACTTGAACGATCTTCATCGGCGCGTAACGCCGCTGTGTTGTCCGTCGCCATGTAACCAGGAGCGATAGCATTGACGTTAATGCCATGTTTTGCCCATTCGTTAGCCAATAAGCGAGTCACGCCCATTACGCCACTTTTTGATGCTGTGTAAGATGGTACTCGAATGCCACCTTGGTAAGACAACATAGAGGCAATATTGATAATGTTGCCTGAAGTGCCTTGGGTGATGACTTGTCTGGCAAAGCCTTGAGACATAAAAAAGACCGCTTTAATATTTAAGTCCATTACATCGTCCCAATCTTTTTCGGTGAAATCCAGCGCATCATTGCGACGAATGATTCCTGCGTTATTCACAAGAATATCGACTTTCCCAAACGCTGAAACCGCCTCTTTGATCACATAATCAACGCTGTCCATTTTGCTCATGTCGGCAATAACGCTGTGAAATTGACGGCCTGTTTTTGCCATGAGTTCGATGGTTTGTGTTGGATTGTCACGATTAACACCCACCACATCAGCGCCTGCTTTTGCCAATGCTAATGCCATTCCTTGCCCAAGGCCGGTATTACATCCTGTCACAATGGCTACTTTTCCTGTCAGGTCGAACATAGTGTTTCCTCATCTTTATTAAATTTTGGACAATATAGGTCGTGTCTTTAGGCCGACAAAAAACTCACTACAACAAATTACGTCTTGTCGGGCTAAAGCCGCGACCTACAAAAGTCAATTGTGTGTCATGCCTCTTTCCTAGGGTTTACAACGCTATGCTTATTTAATCGCTCTACGCAAAATGCGATTTCCCTGAGACATGAATTCCTTTGCCGCTTGTTCGACCGTCATCGATCCTTGGTCCATCTTTTCGATCATCTCTTCAAATAACCCCAGTAATTTCGGATTCTCAAAATGCGGTGAGGTGATCAGTTTTTTTGGCAAATCGTCGATTTGAGCCAAACCAGCGACCGATAAATCATCGTCTTTGATGGTACCATCCAGTGATAAGGCACGACGGGCAGCCAGACTCAATGGCACACCACGAGCCAAGCCCATTGCGTTGTAGCCTTCTGGCTCGTTTAATAGGAAGTTAATCAACTTCGCAGCATCTTCCGGGTTTTGGCTGTTTTTGCCGATAGAGAGCATCAGTGCAGGTTTGTAGAACAGACCTGCGTCATCGGCGCCTTTTTGCATTAGGTAAAAGCCCAATTCCATTGACTGTGGTGGTCTTAAATTGTCGTTGTATTTGTTGATGGCAGAGTTCCACATATACACACCTGCCCATTCCCCATTAATCCAAGGTTTATGCTCGTACAGGTTGGCTTTACCGAAACTCGCCACGTATTTACTGCTGGGGGTAACATGGTTGTTGACCATGTCTTCGTACATTTTGAAAAATTCGAGCATTTGTTCATCGCTGTAAGCGAACTTTTTCTTCGCTTCATCGATCATCGGGATGCCGTATTTTTGCACCATAAAAGAACGGTTCATGGCAATAATGTCACGGCCTTCTAACATGAGAGGAAAGTATTCATCTCCCAATTTTTCTTTAAAAACAGGTCCCGCTTTCATCAAATCATCCCAAGTAACGGGATAAGGCAATCCGGCTTTTGCCCAAGTGTCTTTGTTGTAATAAAAGACTCGTGCAGTCATGGAAACAGGAATACCGTTTAACTTGCCATTATTAGTGCCTGCCTCAAGGGCCGACTGATCAAACTGAGATAGGTCCAGCACATTACTGTATTCACGCAAGTCTTTAAAACCATCCCCTCGCGCGGAGAAAATTGGCATCCAATTCCAGTTGGTTTGCATCACATCTGGCTCGGTATTACCCGCTATCTGGGTGGTTAATCGTTCTAAATGACCACCCCAGCCGGTGTATTCTGTTTTAACAGAAATCTCTGGATGCACTTTTTCGAACTCTTTAACAGCCTCGTTGGTTGCTGTGTGTCGGGAGTTCCCTCCCCACCATGACATGCGCAGTTCTTCTGCGCTGGCATTGATGCTCATCATGGAACCTGCGGACGCTAATCCGACGAACAGAGCGATTGTTCTTATTTTCATGCTGCTTTTCCTCGTTGGCTTTTTTATTTGCGATACAATTTTTTCGTGTGTGGCTGTCTTTTACAGCGAGATGTTTATCTCGGTTGCTTTGCTAAAAATATGACCGTTGTTCATTTCAAAATGGAAAAGGTGTTCTTTGCCAATGGCGTCTAATAATTTGGCTTCGACCACATCCGCAGGTATCCGTGTACAAAGTTCTCTGTCTTCTACGGTAAAGTGGACATAAAACTCTGCGCCCATGTTTTCCATACGCACAATCGTGCCTTTGATAAGTTCATCCCGTGGTGAATTGTCATCGGCTAATTTGATGAATTCAGGGCGAATGCCAAACACCACGTCTTCGGTGAAGTTGGTTAAGACTTTCTGCAGTTTTTCATCTGGCAAACCCAACATCTGAGACGACAAGGCTAAGTGGCACTTACCCTCACCCGTACGATCTAAACGGGTCTCAACCATGTTCATTTCTGGCGCGCCAATGAATCCGGCAACGAACAAGTTTTTTGGGTACTTATAAAGGTTGGCTGGCGTATCTACTTGCATGATGTGTCCGTCTTTCATCACGCAAATACGGTCGCCCATGGTCATGGCTTCGGTCTGATCGTGGGTGACATAGACACTGGTGGCCGAGCGGTTGGTTTTTTTCAGGGTTTTATGCAGATCTGAGATACGCACCCGCATAGATGCGCGTAACTTGGCATCCAGATTAGATAAAGGCTCATCGAACAAGAAGACTTGAGGGCGTTTGACAATGGCACGACCGACCGCAACGCGCTGCGCTTGGCCGCCAGAAAGCTGACGCGGCAAGCGATCTAGCAAAGGCGTAAGCTCAAGCAGCTCAGCAGCTTCATTCACTTGTTTCTCAATATCCGCCTTACTGACTTTTGCTAATTTCAAACCAAAGCCGAGGTTTTCCCGCACACTCATATGGGGATACAGAGCGTAGTTTTGAAATACCATGGCAATACCGCGATCTTTGGGTGGCAAACCATTTACGACTTTTCCGCCAATGCTGATCGAGCCGCCAGTAATGGACTCCAATCCCGCCAACATACGTAAGGTCGTTGATTTCGCACAACCAGAAGGCCCGATGACAACGAGAAATTCACCATCTTCAATTTCTAGGTTAATCCCATGAACGGCTTTAAACCCGTTCGAATACACCTTGGTCAAATTTTCAAAGACAACTTTAGACATACGATTCACCTACCCTTTAACGCCGCCAGACGAAATACCTTCTACGAAGTAATTCTGTGCGATTAGGAAAACAACAATGGACGGAACAATGGCAATGGATGCCATGGCTAATATTTCATTCCATTGAGTGCCTTCGGTGACATCAATGGATAATTTGAGCGCCAAAGCGATGGGGTATTTTTCCACGCTGGAAATATAAATAAGTGGCCCCAAGAAATCGTTTACTGACCACATAAACTGGAACAGTGCGACAGAAATAATGGCGGGTTTCAGCATGGGCACGACTATGTACCAAAGCAGCTGATAAGAGTTGCAACCATCGATTTGTGCCGCTTCTTCCATGTCCGTTGGCAAACCACGTAGGAACTGAATCAACATAAAGACAAAGAAGCCTTGTGTGGCAAAGGCCATTGGCAAGTACAAGGGCAAATAACTATCTAACATACCCATTTCACGAAACATTAAGTATTGAGGGATCAGCAATACAGACGTAGGCAGTAAAATAGTGGCCACCAAGGTGACAAACCAAAATTTCTTAAAGGGAATCTCAAAACGAGCAAAACCATAGGCGACAATCACCGATGAGATCACCGTCAAAATCACTTTCGGCACCACGTAATACAAGGTATTCAGAAAGAATCGACCAAAGGTATATTCCGTGCCGGTATTCCACCCATTGATAAAACCATCTAGGGAAAATTCTTTCGGCCATAAACTCAACGAACTAAAGATTTCATGGTTGGGTTTAAACGCCGCTGAGAACATCCAAAATAACGGGTACAACATCACCAACCCAAAGAACAGCAAGATGATGTAGCGAATAGTCGCTCCTACTCGTTGCTTACGAATTTCTGCTCTGAGCATTGGATTGTTCTTTAAGTCAGCAGACAAGGCTGCTTTATTTGGGAATACTTTATTCATCATCACTTACCGCCCTTATCACCTGAGTAGAACACCCAGTACTTAGATGATTTGAATGAAATCGCCGTAAAAACCGCCACAGCTAAAAACAACACCCAAGCAAGCGCGCTGCCATAACCAAGATCGAAATACTTAAACGCTGTTTCATAGATATAAAGTGAGAACAAATACGTCGATTTTGCTGGGCCACCACCAGTAATCACGTAAGGCGCGGTAAACTCTTGGAACGCCTGAGTGGTCTGCATGATGAAGTTAAAGAAAATAACCGGAGTAATAAGAGGCACGGTAATCTTAGTAAACATCTGCCATTTAGACGCGCCATCTATCAATGCCGCTTCATACTGAGATTGCGGTACGCTCTGTAGCGCCGCCAGGAAGATGACCATCGCTGAACCAAATTGCCATACTCGTAACAAGGTCACAGAGAACATGGCAAACACCGGCTCCCCCAACCAAGAAATCGCTTCGACGCCAAAAATCCCTAAAAAATTATTGAGCAAGCCATCAAGGGAAAATATCGCCCGCCATAACACGGCGATCGCCACACTGCTTCCCAAAATAGAAGGAATGTAATAAGCGGTGCGGAAGAATTTGATACCACGCAACTTAAAGTTCAGAACAAAGGCAATGAAGAGTGCAAAGGCAAGTTTTAGCGGAATGGTCAGAAACACATACGCAAACGTGACCCCCATAGATTGGTAGAAGGTATCGTCATCCATCATGTAACGATAATTATCTAAGCCAACGTATTCCGGTGGATTAATGAGATCGTAGTTGGTGAAACTGATGATCAAGGATGACAAAAAAGGAAAGGCTGTAAACAGCAGTAAGCCGATGATATACGGACTGATGTACAGCAACCCTAAGCGATGATTTTCATACATAGTGTGCAACTCTGATTGTTGTTTTTATTGGATGTTGTCAAAACATAGTAGAAGAAGAATAAAAAAATAACAACGGTAAATTTATTTTTTTAAAACAGCTTTTCATTTTTATTTTTTTATTATTTTTTAAATGCTATCTTTTAGGTCTTGTGGAGGGGAATGGGACGCAAGATATGCAGTCGTCAATAAAAGCAGTCCTGATAAATAAAAAAAGCCCCCGCTGATACGACATGAGCAGCACAGGCAATACCGTACTAACAAAAATAAGAGAGGATATTATGTCACTTGGACAGATCACACCTTTGGCATTTCAGCGCACTGTTGATGCCAGCACTGGCACCATTGTTACTCAGTTAACACCGAACGGTAGCGTCTGCCACCGCAACTATTTTTACCAAAAATGCTTCACTGAAGATGGCAATAAACTGCTTATCTCGGCTAATTTCGACACAAACAGAAACTACCATCTTTTAGATTTACAAAATGAAAGCGCCATACAACTTACTGAAGGCAAAGGCGATAATGTCTTTGGTGGCTTTCTTACCACACAAGATGACGCGCTGATCTTTGTGAAAAATAACAAGCAGCTCATTCGTGTTGATCTTAAAACCCAAGAACATAATGTGTTGTATGAGGTGGCTAATGGCTGGGTTGGCTACGGCACTTGGGTACCCAATTCAGATTGTACGAAAGTGGTTGCGATTGAAATCAAAGATACAGATTACATGAGTTTGGACAGTTGGGAAAAATTTGCCCAGTTTTATCACCAAAAGCCACGTTGCCGTTTGATCTCAATCGATCTTAACACTGGCCAACGCACCACGATCTTTGAAGAAAACATTTGGCTTGGGCATCCGCTGTATCGGCCAAATGACGACAACACCATTGCGTTTTGCCATGAAGGTCCCCACGATTTAGTGGCAACACGCATGTGGATGATTGACGAAAGTGGCGACAACATGCGCAAAGTCCATGAGCAAGATGACGATGAGTCCTGCACCCATGAGTTTTTCGTACCAGATGGCTCAAAGATGATGTTTGTGTCTTATCGACCACATATGGATAAACGCCAACTTTGCTCCGTCGATGCGCAAACGCTGGCTTTTAAAGTCGAAGCGGAGATGCCCGCCTGCAGTCATTTGATGAGTAACCATGACGGTAGTTTGGTCGTGGGAGACGGCTCAGGTACGCCAGTTGACGTATCCGATCATGATGGACACACGATACAAAACGATCCCAACCTGTACCTGCTCAATCTCAATACAGGCGATATTCGTGCCATTGCCGAACACAACACCAGCTGGACCGTCTTGAATGGCGATCGTCAAATCAATCATCCTCACCCATCGTTTACGCCAGACAATAAGTCGGTACTTTACAGCTCCGATGTAAACGGTTCCCCGGCGGTGTATTTGGCGAGCTTATAAAAGACCGTCACGCTGTTTTTTATAGAGCATGATATTCGTTGTCGACACAATCTGATGTCATCAAGAAATACGCTGGATGAGGGAGTCACGCCCCTAATCCGGCATGACATTCGTAGCCTGCGGCTTTTATCAACATGGATACACTGCCAATTTGATGGTTGGTTTCATCAAAGTTTCTCCGCATAAACCATTCCCTCTTGCTATCTCTCTCATCAACAGGTAAAAGGTCGCATCACAATGGTGGTTGTCATTATTATATTCTGTTGCGCCAGAAGACCTCTATCTGTCATTTGTGAATATTGGCACTGGCGTTCTGATTACTTAAAATACTTCACACTCAGTTGTTTAATAACAATTACTATTTAACAGGAGTAGTCATGCTTTATAAGCCAGCAGAACTTGCTCAAAGACAAAGAAAACACTTTATAAAGGTGATCTCGGTATTTTTTGTCGGCTCTCTTGTTGGATCGACTTTTGCTGGTCCCATGGCACAAATCATCCTACTTTGCTCGGCGGTTGGGATGTGCGCTATCTTTTGGCTTATCCATTCGCGCCCCAACAACAAGCTGGCTGTGGCTTGCTTTCTGTGGTTAATCACGCTGCAAATAAGTGCTCTCATTACTAATAATAACGCTATTTATAGCCCTATTGTCATGTGTTATGCCATTATTTTGGTGTATGCGGCACTTTTTTGCTCAAAACTCACTTTCCTATGTTTGGCCGTATTTATCAGCCTTTACTGCTCTCTACTCTTGCTTGCTATTCGTCTGGGCTATTGGCCTAATCCAGCACCAAAAGTCAGTAATGTCTCTATTGTGGTGATCAACTTATGCCTTTTTATTGCCAGTTTTAGCGCTTGGTTTATTGCTAAAGATTTTCGTTCATTGCTGTACGATTTATGGAGCGAAAATCAAGCATCTAGGAAATCTCAAAAAGAAGTTCGACGAATTGCGACATTAGACCCACTAACTGGTTTATCTAATCGTACCAATGCCGAACAAACCTTTAATACGCTTGCCAAGACAGAGAAACAGCTGTCTGTTGTGTTTATCGATCTTGATAACTTTAAACCCATTAATGACGCCTATGGGCATCATTATGGCGATATCACACTGCAGATTTTGGCTGATCGCTTAAATGCATTGCTAAAGCCTGGTGAGATTTGCTGTCGATTTGGAGGTGATGAATTTGTTTTGGTACTCCTTTATTCAAATAGTGCCGATTGCAGACAGCGTTACGAATTATTTCTCGAAACAATCGCTCAAGAAATACAAATAGAATTACATACCTTTAAAGTCTCTGCTTCCATTGGAGTGTCACATTTCCCCGCTCATGGCTCGAATTTTAATGAGCTTTGTCGGCTTGCTGATCAAGCCATGTACCGATCAAAACTCAGCCGTAAAAATGCAGCTCTACTTTACCAACCACAGTGGCAAGATGAACATCGTAAAAAATTAGAAATGATCCAATCGTTGCGCTCAGCGATTGATCGTAACGAACTTTTTTTAGCCTATCAGCCTAAATACGATCTGGCGTCCTTGGCGATTAATGGTGTGGAAGCCCTCGCTCGCTGGCAATCCAAAGAGTTTGGTTGGGTGAGTCCGGCGGTGTTTATTCCCTTAGCGGAAGAAAACGGTTTAATCGATGATCTTGGCCTGTTTGTACTAAAACAAGCCTGTAAGGATTGCAAACATTGGCTAGAAAAAGGCTACGATATTCCCGTTTCAGTGAACTTATCAGCCGCACAATTAAGCAGCGGTATGTTGCCAGAACATGTGTTTGGTATTTTGGCGGCGTCAGGCTTGTCGCCTCAGTATTTAGAATTAGAAATTACGGAGTCCATGTTGATGCAAGATCAACAGGCGATCGATTCGCAAATCGAAACCCTTAATGAGAAAGGGATCAGCTTTGCGATTGATGATTTCGGGACGGGGTATTCTAACTTACATTATTTAAGTCGCTTCAAAGCCGCTACATTAAAAATTGACCAATCCTTTGTCAGGCAGCTCGATGAATCTGCAGACAATTACAGCTTAAAGAACTATAGCCTAGTAAAAGGCATTGTGGTGTTGGCAAAAACACTTGGACTAACCACTGTGGCAGAAGGGGTCGAGGATAAAAATACGCTTAATACCCTTAGGGCGATCAACTGTGACTCAGCACAAGGGTATTTTTTATCAAAACCCGTTACGCTAGAGGATTTCTATGTCGCCCTGCAAAATCAAGACAGCGAGTAAAACCTCTGCCAAGATTTTGCTTGTCACATTATTCGATCACCGCTCCCTCTAAGCGGTTTAACAAATAAAAAGCCCGATACGTCTAGAAAAAGTTTTCGTCGCATCGGGCTTTGTTCTGTGTTTCTGACGCTAACGCCTTCTATGTTGACCTGTCCATCTTGTCCAGTTCATCCATCTACCATTCAACATTAGAAACAACTTAAACGTGCTCCAATATGAAACACATCTCTCTTTTTTAAAGCCTAAATTTTAAAACCAGATTATTCAATTGCTCAGCGAGTCGTGATAGATCCAGACTCGACGCGCTGGTTTGATTCGCCCCTTCTGCAGTTTGCGCTGACAGGTCAAGGATATGGATTAAGTTCTTATCGACTTCCCTTGCTACGCTGGTTTGCTCTTCTGCGGCACTGGCAACGGTGACGTTTTGATCGCTAATCTGACCAATCAAACGGGTTATTTCATTGAATGCCTGACCTGCGTCATTTGCCATCAGTAACGTAGATTCAGCACGCTGATTGCTGTTGGTCATATTCGTAACCGCTTGATCGGTTTCGGACTGAATCAATTGAATCATTTTTTCAATTTCTTTGGTGGACTCTTGCGTACGATGCGCAAGCGCTCTGACCTCATCGGCCACAACGGCAAAACCTCTACCACTTTCACCCGCACGCGCGGCTTCAATGGCTGCGTTTAGAGCGAGCAAATTCGTTTGGTCTGCAATGGCTCGAATCACATCCAAAACAGAAACTATGTTTTTAACATTGCCCGCTAACGTGGTTACGCCATTAGCCGAATGCTGAATGTCTGTGGTTAACAATTCCACTGTTTTAATGGTTTCATTGATTTTAGCTTGGCCTAACTGTGCCTTTTCATCCGCTACTTCAGCGTTATCACTGGTCGAGCTGGCGCTGCGAGCCACTTCTTCAATCGCAGCGGTCAATTGATTCACCGCGGCCGCGGCTTGTTCTAACTGATTACTCTGTTGAGACATGGTTTGAGAAGACTGATTGGTCACCACACTTAATTCTTCGGACGTAGCCGCAAGCTGCTGAGATGAATCGCTGATTAACGTGAGTGTTTGTCTCAGTTGTGTTTGCATCGCTGCTAACGCCCTAAGCATATCTGCGGCTTCATCATTGTGGTTATCTGTGATTTGCTCGGTCAAGTCGCCATTTGCAACACGCTTAGCCACCGCCACTGCGTAGCTAAGAGGCTGTGTCAAACTGCGACTGTAGAAATACGCAAGTGCACTTAACACAATTAGGGTGACAATAATGCCCGAAATCAACGCACTTCTGGAGTTGGTATAAGTTTGTGTGGCTTGATCATTAACTTGACTCGCACGCGCCAACTGAAACTGCCCCAGTTTATCCACTTCTGTCGTTAACACTTCAGCGGCGGGTGTCACGATATTACGTCGATAAGCTAATGCTTCCATAACCTTTTGTTCATTAGAAAGTGTGTATAGCTGTGGTAGGGTAGAAGAAAAAGAATCGTGCAATTTTGCAACACTATCCAATATCGCTTTTGCTTCTGGACTACGAGCTAGCGTGTACATAATTTTCTCTGACTCATCGTATTCCTTAACGATGGCATCCATTTGTCTTTTAACGTCATCACGTTCTTGCTGATTCTGTGCATCAGACAGTTCCGCAATCAATATTTGGCTGCGCAATATATCGCGTCTCAACTCTGTCGCGGTGGACAAAGCCGGAATTCTATGCAAACTCAAAATATCTGTCACTTCGTTTATTTTCGCTAGCTGCATAATAGAAAACACACCTAACAAAAAGGTGATGACACCTAAAATCCCAAAGGCGACGGCGGAGCGCACACCAATCTTCATATCTCTGATCATTTCTTTCCCCTGTACCCGTTTCGTCGTTTGCTATGATGCTAGCCTACTTAAGAACGACTCATCTTTAAGTAATCTATTTTGTTTTTTAAATAACCTACTGTTATCAATAAGACAAAATAAATAGATCCTCCCTTCCTTTTGCATCCTGGTTATTACTATCAATGAGAACCATCGAACAACCTATTTCTTCATGATATACATACTAGAATCATAATGTTCCAGCATGTATTAAACGCCTATCAATTATAAATGAAAATAATATTTCACATATCGGTTATTAAATTAAAATACAAAAAATGACAAAAAAACACGTAAACAAATCAAATACATATCACCCTTCTCTTATCAATAATAGGTTATTGATGCTCATATACTTTCATATATCTGCAAGCTATTTCCTACGGAATAAAAAGAATAAAGATGATGTGTTTATTCATCCAATGCGGTATGAATAGACGCGCCGGTTTGATTCTGTTTCGCTTGATACATCGCCTGATCTGCCAGTTGAAACAGCATTTTTACTGTGTTTGCATCGTCTGGATAACGCGCCACACCGATGCTCATACCAAACGCGACTTCATCGCCCGTTTCTAATAAGATAGGTTCTAAACACAGCTTTAGTAAACGTTCACACGTTCGCGTTATTTCGTACTGAGTGATGCCATTGATAACAATGGCGAATTCATCTCCTCCTAATCGAGAAAGGATGTCTTCTTGCTTGGTGACGTTGATGAGTCGAGAGGCAACTTCTGCCAAGACTTCATCACCTGCGAGGTGCCCAAAGGTATCATTGATTCTTTTAAAACCATTGAGGTCTATAATAAAAAGCGCTAACTGCGTATTAATAGAAACAGACGCTGTCAGTTGCTCTAGACGCTCATCCAAATACCTTCGATTTGCTAAGCCTGTTAATTCATCTACATAAGCTAATTTTTTTAATTCTAAGTAGCTGTTCATTTTTGCGGTTACATCACGCTGTATGGCGATATAACCATAAATATCCCCTGTACTGCTTCTTAAAGGCACACCATATATATGAACCCAATAGGCTTTACCACTTTTATTGTAATTCAGAATATCCGCTTCAAAAGGCCATTCTTTGTCTATTTGGCGCTTGAGTTTTTGAATGGTTTTTTGAGAGGTTTCTGGCCCTTGCAATATTTCGCTTGGCTTCTTACCTTTTAATTCATCGAGACGATAGCCAGATAATCGACTAAACCCTTCGTTGCACCACACTATGCGCTTATTAACATCAGTGTATAAAACCCCATTAGAGATTTGTCCACTTATCCAAGATAAGCGCTGATTTTCTTGCTGTAGAGCGTGCATAAAATGAAGATGAAGTTCGTTTTGTGCACCTTGCGCCAAATCCAATAACAGTGTCTGTTCGTGCTCTGATAATTGACGTGGTTTGGTATCAATAATACACAGTGTACCTATTGGATATTGATCGTAGGATCTAAGTACCGCACCGGCATAGAAACGTATGTGAGGGTCGCCAATTACTAAAGGATTGTCTTGAAAGCGCTCATCTAGCAAGGCATCTTCAACAATCATCAATTTATCTTGTTCAATGGCGTGATGACAAAACGAAATGCTTCTTGGTGTATTGGTAATATCGGTCCCAATGCTGGACTTCAGAAGCTGCTGATCCTTGCCCACAAAACTGATAAACACAATAGGGGTATCAAATATGACTTTAGCTAGGCGGGTAATGCGGTCAAAACGATCATCATCAGGCATGTCAAGAAGTCCTAATTCTTGTAACGCTCTGAGCCGTGCAACTTCGTTTTCTGTGCTGGTAGTCTGATGCATAGTAAGCCCTTCCAGTGATAGAGGCCAATGACCCGCGAATTATAGATTAAGCATCAACACAACTCTATGTCGCTTTACAAGAGGTTACGAATCAGGCGAATGTCCATGAAACTCCGTTGCGAATGACACTAACTGTCCATTAAGTCCGCTGTTTCAACCCTGTTACGCCCTTGATTTTTTGCTTTGTACAAAGCATCGTCTGCACGCTTAAGCAATTCATCTGGCTGGCCTATTTCAGCCGCTAAAGCGGCTACACCGATCGATAGGGTAAAGTGTAAGGGCTTGCCATCCGTAAACAACGTCATGGCTTGGCAACGCTCTCTAAGCTCTTCAGCTCTTTTTACTGCGCTTGCTAAATCGGCTCCAGGCAATAAGACAACAAACTCCTCCCCTCCAAAACGACAGGCTACGTCCGTACCTCTGAACATATCTTCGAGTAAATCCGCCAAGAGTTTGAGTGCTTCATCTCCAACAGCATGCCCATGTACATCGTTCAATTTTTTGAAATGGTCGATGTCGACTAATAAAACAGACAGTGGCGAAGATTGCTCTTCTGCCTCTTCAAATGCTTCCTCAAAACTTATGTCCATCTGCCTTCTGTTATAAAGCCCGGTTAATGCGTCCCTCAAGCTTTGCTCTTGCAGGGAGTCTCGGAGTTTAATGTTCATCAGCGCTAACGCTAATTGCTCAGCGAGGTTCGCGGCACCTTCTTGATTTTCCTCTAACCAGCTTGCTGCTGACTGAAAATCAAGACAAGGTTCTATACTGAGCACGCCGACAAGATCGCCCCTTGCCAACAAAGGAATACACAAAACCGGCTCAGCGTGGTCATGTAGATGATCGCACTGCAGTGCGGTATCATTACTCTCATAAAAATGCGATTTGGCTCGACGCACGGCCCAACAGCTATCATGTTCGAAATGCGCTTCATAGCACTGTGTTCCCCAGCCAGATGCCTGCTCAAAACCGTCGTCAGCGGATAAAAAAAGCGCGCCACTACTGCCGTTAAAGATTTTCTGACAGCTAATGCGTACCACATCGGCGGCTTCGGCTTCGTTTTGACAGCTTTGCAACAATTCGCCCACCAGCTTCAATTGACGTGCGTCTTCGATTCTGGCTTTTACCAATTTTTCCACTTGCAAATGCAGCTGTTGCGTCTGTTGTTTTTCCAACTGCATCATTTGTTGCAACTGTTCAGCGAGTTGGTTAAAAACGGTACCCAGTATATTAAATTCGTCTCTTCCCTTGGTGTTTGCTCTTTGCTTTAAATCCCCTGCCGCAAAGGCTCTGGCAACCTGAGTAATTTGATTTAAAGAGTTGGCGGTATAAAAAGCCGTAAAACTGGCAAACACAAACGCCAACGCTAAACTAAAAAACATGCTCGCCATCAAAAAAGAACGTGCGTCGTCTGCGGCGTCATCACTTTGTTGCTGACGTTGTTTTAGCCGTGAATATTCTACCGAGATGAGATCATCTACCAAGGTTTTTAGAACATCAATTTTCTGCTTACCTTCATCGGCAAAAGACGCTTGCTGATTACTTCGATTGGCTCTGAATGTCGTAATTTGCGCTTTCGCCACTGTATTTTGCCACTCGGCAAACCCAGCGATAACGGCGGTCAATATTGTTCTGTGCTGATCTGTTAACTCAGGGCCATTGAGCATTTTTTGCTGCAAAGCGCGTACCGCTGACAAACTTTGGTAATAGGGCTCTAGAAAGCTGTCGTCGCCAGTGAGCAAATAACCACGCACCGCCGTTTGCGCATCGACAATAAATTGCGTCAACTGATTCAAATCGGCCATGATGGAATAAGACTCTGCCACCTGTTGATTGGCAATCGACGTTTGCTGGCTAGTTTGATAGACGGGAAGAAACGCCAACACCAACAGCAATGTTGGTAAAAAAGTGGTAATAAACACGCGAAAAATTAGCCTTGACTGAAACCACTGCATAATAAACCTGCTTAAACTTGTCCAAAGGGCATTGCTGAATTAACGCCTTCACTTATACCATTACCTAGCACGAAGACCATTTTTTTCGCTAAAAAACCGCTAACTAAACCTAAATTTAAGTAGATTTTCAGAACAGCTCGCCTTTTAAGGGTCTCTACAGACTTTCATTATAAAAAAACCTAGAAGATATATCTCAGTGAGCAGATTTTAGTATGGTGTATGTTTGATGATTCTAGGAGGGAATGACGCAAATTGTTTTCTTGAAACTATATAAAGACCAATGATACAAAGATCAAAACCTTGACGCGCTAAAGTACGACCTACATAAAACCAATCACTTGTAGGCCGTCAAAAGCCGATTACACCAGACCAAAACCTTGACGCGCTAAAGCACGACCTACATAAAACCAATCACGTGTAGGTCGGCCTTTAGGCCGTCAAAAGCCGATAATACAAAACCAAACCTTATTCCACCGTAACGGATTTCGCTAGGTTACGCGGTTGGTCTACGTCTGTACCTTTCACCACAGCAACGTGATAAGACAATAACTGTAACGGTATGGTATGAACGATAGGCTCTAAAATGCTATCGACCTTTGGCACTTCGGTGAAAATAATATTGTCTTCGTTATGTAGGTCCGTGTCTTTATCTGCAAAGACATACAATTCACCACCGCGGGCTGCCACTTCTTGCAAGTTAGACTTAAGTTTGTCTAGCATGTCGTTGTGAGGTACGAGGGCAATAATTGGCATGTCTTCATCAACCAAAGCCAATGGGCCGTGCTTGAGTTCACCCGCAGGGTAAGCTTCTGCGTGGATATAAGAGATTTCTTTGAGTTTTAATGAGCCCTCTAACGCAATAGGGTACATGGTGCCGCGGCCTAAGAACAAAGCATTGTGTTTGTTGGCAAAGCGATCAGCCACTTCCTTAATGTGAGCGTCTTGCAATAGTGCTGCGTTCACGTGAGCAGGCAATGAGCGTAAGGCTTGCACCAGCTCTTTCTCTTTTTCAGCAGACAAGCCATTTTCCACAGCAATGGCAACGCTGGTGATCAGCAACGCGGTCAGTTGAGTGGTAAAGGCTTTGGTGGACGCCACACCAATTTCTGGGCCCGCATTGGTAAGAAGAGTCAAGGCAGACTCGCGCACCAAGGTGCTGGATGGCACGTTACAGATCGCCAATGTCGTTAGATAACCCAACTCTTTTGCCATGCGCAACGCGGCTAACGTATCGGCGGTTTCACCCGATTGCGACAGGGTCAAAAACAAGGTTTTCTTTGGTACGGCCACTTTACGATAACGGTATTCACTGGCCACTTCGACGCTGCACGGTATGCCCGCTAGGTCTTCGATCCAATATTTTGCCACCATACCGGCGTGATAACTGGTACCACAGGCAACGATGTGAACATTTTCCACTTCTTTTAAGAAAGCAGAGTCGGCACCAAAACAGCTCGTTAGCACTTTGCTTTCGCTGATGCGGCCTTCCAAACAAGCGCTAATGACTTTCGGCTGTTCGTAGATTTCTTTCATCATGTAGTGGCGAAATTCGCCTTTGTCCGTGGCATCAATGTTGTGGTTGAACACACTGATTGGACGCTCTTGCAAGTCACCATTGGCATCATAAATAGACACACTATCGCGGCTGACTTCAACCACATCCCCTTCTTCTAGGAAGATAAACTGGTCGGTCACGTGCAATAAGGCCAATTGATCGGAAGCGACGAAGTTTTCTTCGATCCCCACACCAACCACCAACGGACTGCCTTTACGAGCCGCGATGAAACGTTCATTGTCGTCTTTTTGTACCACGCCAATCGCAAAGGCACCATGTAATTTGGTTAATGTGGTTTGCACGGCTTTTAATAAGTCCGGCTGTGTTTTCATCGCATCGTGAATGAGGTGGACGATGACTTCGGTATCCGTTTCGGATCTGAATTCATAGCCTTTTTCTTTCAATTCGCGGCGCAAGGGTTCATGATTTTCAATGATGCCGTTGTGCACCAAAGCAAGATCATCGCCAGAAAAATGCGGGTGAGCATTGGCTTCTGTCGGTTTACCATGGGTCGCCCAGCGAGTATGCGCGATCCCCATTTTGCCATCGAGGGGTTGCACTTCAAACTTGTCTTTTAGTGCCTGCACTTTGCCCACGGCACGGTGTGAATACACCCCTTCTTCGTTGTTAATTGCCACACCAGAAGAATCATAACCACGGTACTCTAAGCGGCTAAGTCCTTCGATAAGAATTTTTGATACATTACGGCGTGCTATGGCGCCAACTATTCCACACATGTGAGAGTCCTTTTTTGAGTCTACTAAAAGGGTCAGATCCCTTAAAAAAATAAAGAGTTATTCAATTCGAAAAATCGTGTCGGTTGAGGGATCTGACCCCTTTTCACTTTCACTTTTTCAAGAGTCGTTACTTTTTAACGGGTCGAGGCCAATTGTCTTTGTTGGTTTGTCGCGCTCTGGCAAACGCAAGTTGCTTCTCACCGACTTGTTTGGTGATGGTCGAACCCGCCGCGATCGTCGCGCCCTCGGCGATTTGTACCGGGGCAACAAGCGAAGTATTTGAGCCGATAAATACGTTGTCGGCGACCTGTGTAAGATGTTTATTCACGCCATCGTAATTGCACGTAATCGTTCCGGCACCTACGTTTACATTGGCACCCATGTCGGTATCGCCAATGTAACTCAAATGATTGACCTTACTGCCTTCGCCAATTCGTGCTTTTTTGGTTTCAACAAAATTGCCGATTTTGGCTTTGTTCGATAACTGTGTGCCAGGACGCAAACGCGCAAAAGGCCCAATGTCACAAGACTCACCCACTTGGCTATCGTCTATTAAAGTATGGCTTTTAATGACGGTGTTATCGCCAATGATGCAGTCTTTTAAGTGGCAGTTAGGGCCAATTTCAACGCCATTGCCCAATACCACTTTGCCTTCGAACACACAGTTTACGTCTATCACAACGTCATGGCCTGTGGTCAATTCACCGCGCACATCAATGCGAGATGGGTCTAATAAGGTGGCGCCGTTTTGCATCAGATGGATGGCCTGCTGATGCTGCAGCTCTCTTTCTAATGCAGCCAATTGTACTCGGTCGTTGACGCCCGCCACTTCCGCTGCGTTGTCAGGATTCACTGTGACGATATCCACACCGTCACGAGCGGCCATGGCAATCACATCGGTCAGGTAATACTCACCTTGGGCGTTGTTGTTGGTTAGCGCCGCAAGCCAAGTCTGCAGATGGTTATTGGGTGCCAATAAAATCCCCGTGTTCACTTCGGTGATAGCAAGCTGACTTGGTGAGGCGTCTTTTTGCTCCACAATGGCGGTCACTTTACCCTGAGCATCACGCACGATACGGCCGTAACCGGTTGGATTATCAAGAGCAATGGTCAATAAAACCAAGGTATTTGGCGTCGATAACGCGGTCATCTTTGCCAATGTCGAAGCTCGAATCAGAGGAACATCACCGTATAAGGTTAATGTGGCGCCATCGGCTTGCAGATAAGGCGCAACACGACGTAGCGCGTCGCCTGTACCTTGCGGATTATCTTGCCAAACAATATTGGCTGAAAAATCCTGACAATTCGCTTCGACTTGCTCGCCTTGATGTCCTACAACAAGATGCAATTTGGATTCTGGAAGGGTGCTAGCCGTGGTTAGCACTCGTCTCACCATGGCTTTACCACCGACTTTATGCAATACCTTAGAAAAAGCGGATTTCATTCGGCTGCCCTTTCCGGCGGCCAGAATTACGATGTCCTGAGTCATGAAGCGTCCTTGTATTGGCGTCTTAAAATAATGAATGAATTAAGGATTTGGCCTATTAGACCCTGTTACGAAAAACGTCACAACCCAGATTGTCACAAAAAAAATGACAATTTTTCACTAAACACGGTAAGTCGATGATTTGTTGGCATTTCAGAGGCATTTAAAATAAAGATTGTCAGGAAAAAATTAACCGAAAACAACATAAACTCAGGCATATTGAGATTGTTACTCCATGGCGTCTATCGACCGACAAAACCATCGTCAACGGCGTGACATTCAGAAACAAAAACGCCCCAACAAAACTACCTTGTTCTGTTGGGGCGTTTATTTTAGATATCGGCTATTGGCTTTTTAGAAGCGGCCGATACTGGCTTATTTTTTGTAGCTAGATAGGTATTTATCCAACGCTTCTTGGCTGGCCGCTTTCACTGTCATGCCATTTGGGCCGGTACCAATGCTGGTAAACTGTTTAGCGGGTTCACCGTGCTGTTCAAAGAAAGCCAAATCTTCAGAGCCCGCTTCAAATACCCATAGACGACCATCTTCTATCTTGGTTTTAAAACCTTGGATGTCAAACTCAGAACCACCAGACATAGCCGCTAGATATTTGTCTAGAGCCTCTTGGCTGGCCGCTTTAACCGTCATGCCGTTTGGACCCGTACCAATGCTGGTAAATTGTTTTGCTGGCTCGCCATGCTCTTTAAAGAATGCTAGATCCTCAGAGCCTGCTTCAAATACCCAAAGGCGACCGTCTTCAATTTCTGTTTTGAAGCCATCAATGTCGTATGTTGACGCCATAGACGATTCTGTCGCCGTAGTGGCGCAAGCGGTCAAAGAAGCGCCTAGCAACATGGCAATAAGAAGTTTGCTTTTGTTCATAGTAGTACCCTCTCAAATGGATTGTTTAAAATTGAATAAACCCATAATGAAAGATGTACATGACAGAAAGATGACAGAAAATACTCATCTTATATTTTTTTTCATATATATTAATTTTCATATATTTTAAAAAACACATGTATTAACATTGCCAATATCATAAGACTTAGACCGTCTTATGACCCAGTAGCATGAGGAGCATCCTTTGAACCCTATACAATTTTACAAGTGTCTTGCTGACGAAACGCGCTTACGCTGCATGTTACTCATTCATTTAGAAAAGGAATTATGCGTCTGTGAGTTGATGAAGGCACTTGACGAAAGTCAGCCTAAAATTTCTCGTCATCTGGCCCAATTACGCCAGTGTGGTTTATTAACAGACCGTCGTCAGGGTCAATGGGTGTTTTATAGTATTAATAAAACACTGCCTGAGTGGGCCTTGTCCGTTCTATCCGAAACCGCCACTCAGAACGAAGATTTTCTTGTTATCAATCAACAACAATTGCAATCCATGGGTGATCGACCAGACCGTGCCGTTGCTTGCTGCGCATAGTCTTTAGACAACATAAGGAAGTTAAAAAGTGGGTGTGTTTGAGCGTTATTTATCGGTTTGGGTTGGCCTTGCTATTGTTGTCGGCATTGTGGCTGGTCGCCTTTTTCCTAACTATTTTTCTCTTATCGCGCAATTTGAGTACGCACAGGTCAATTTTGTCATTGCGGTACTGATTTGGTTAATGATCTATCCGATGATGGTACAAATCGATTTTTCATCGATAAAAGACGTGGGCAAGAAGCCCAAAGGGCTGGTGTTAACCTTGGTCATTAATTGGTTAATCAAACCCTTTACCATGGCTTTTTTGGGCTGGTTGTTTTTTAAAGTCTTGTTTGCAGACTGGGTCGATCCGCAAACGGCATCAGAATACATTGCTGGGATGATCTTGCTGGGCGTTGCGCCTTGTACCGCCATGGTGTTTGTTTGGAGTCAAATGACGAAGGGCGATGCCACTTATACTCTGGTACAGGTGTCGGTTAATGATCTGATCATGATCTTTGCTTTTGCGCCTATCGCCGGATTTTTATTGGGCATGACGGACATCACTGTGCCTTGGAATACGCTGCTGTTGTCAGTGGTGTTGTACGTTTTAATTCCGCTCATTGCAGGCGTTCTCACTCGCCAGACACTAGAGAAAAGTCAAAACACCCAAAAACTGCAGCATTTTCTTTCTACGATGAAACCTTGGTCTGTTATTGGTTTACTGGCCACCGTCGTGCTGTTGTTTGGCCTTCAGTCAGACACGATCCTGTCTAATCCTCAAGCGATTGTGCTGATTGCCATTCCCCTATTGATTCAAACCTATGGCATCTTTGCCATTGCGTATTTTTTAGCCAAGCAAATGAAGCTGCCGCACAATATTGCGGCGCCAGCTTGCATGATTGGCACGTCAAACTTCTTTGAATTGGCGGTCGCGGTCGCGATTGCATTGTTTGGCCTGCATTCTGGTGCGGCACTTGCCACCGTGGTGGGTGTGTTAGTGGAAGTGCCTGTGATGCTTAGTTTAGTGTGGTTTGCGAATCGCACTCGGCATTGGTTTGGCTAATTTATGGCTGATAAGCCTACTGTTTTGATGGCTCATTCTTTTCATTGGTTACTGCATTCTATTTGAGGTTGTTATGACAATTAAGGTCGGTATTAACGGTTTTGGTCGAATGGGACGTTTGTCTTTTCGAGCGGCATTCGATTGGGATGACGTGGAGTTTGTACAAATCAATGATCCCGCTGGCGATGCCGCAACATTGGCGCATCTGATCACTTTCGACTCAGTTCATGGACGCTGGCATCACCAAGCTCACGCGGAAGACAATGTGATGATAGTGAATGGCCAACGCCTCGTCTGCACACAAAACAAAACCATCGCAGAAACCGACTGGTCTGGCTGTGATGTGGTAATCGAAGCCAGTGGCAAAATGAAAAGCAAAGCCCTACTGCAAGCTTATCTTGACCAAGGTGTGAAACGTGTTGTGGTGACTGCCCCCGTAAAAGAAGACGGTGTACTGAATGTGGTCATGGGGGTTAACCAGCATTTGTACGATAAAACCCAACATACCATTGTGACGGCGGCGTCTTGCACCACAAACTGTTTGGCGCCTGTGGTAAAAGTCATCCATGAAACACTGGGCATCAAACATGGCTCGATGACCACCATTCACGATATTACCAATACGCAAACCATTCTTGATGCACCCCACAAAGATTTGCGCCGTGCCCGAGCCTGTGGCATGAGTTTGATTCCAACCACGACGGGCTCTGCAACGGCCATTACGCATATTTTCCCTAAGCTAACAGGCAAGTTAAACGGTCATGCGGTGCGCATTCCTTTGGCCAATGCGTCGTTAACCGACTGTGTGTTTGAAGTGGAACGTGAGACCACGGTAGAAGAAGTCAATCAACTGTTAAAAACTGCATCGGAAACCGAATTAAAAGACATTTTAGGGTACGAAGAACGTCCGCTGGTGTCCGTGGATTATAAAACCGATCCACGCTCCAGCATTATCGATGCCTTGTCCACCATGGTAATCAATGGCACTCAGGTAAAGCTGTATGCTTGGTACGACAATGAATGGGGCTACGCCAATCGCACCGCGGAGTTGATGCGTATGGTTGGCCTTGCTGATCAGGAATAATCCAACATGTTAAGCCTTGCGCTGCTTTCTCCAGACATTCGTCAATACCTGGTCGTTACGGGTAATTACTGGGCTTTTACCCTAACCGATGGCGCCTTGCGCATGTTGGTGGTGTTGTATTTCTATGGGCTAGGTTACAGCCCATTTGACATTGCTATGTTGTTTGTCTTTTATGAAATCTTTGGGGTTGTTACCAATCTTGTCGGAGGTTGGCTTGGTGCCCGGCTTGGCTTAAATCGCACCATGAATGTGGGGCTGTTTATGCAAATCATCGCCCTCGCCATGTTGCTGGTTCCGGCCAGTTTACTCACCGTGCCTTGGGTTATGGGAGCACAAGCTTTATCGGGCATTGCAAAAGATTTGAATAAAATGAGCGCCAAAAGCTCGATCAAATTGCTGGTGCCCAATGACGCTCAGGGACAGCTGTACAAATGGATCGCCATTCTCACTGGGTCTAAAAATGCTTTAAAAGGCGTTGGCTTCTTTTTGGGGGGCGCACTGCTTAGTCTATTAGGATTCCAAGGCGCTATTTTGCTCATGGCGGCTATGCTGACGTTGGTGTGGATCGCCAGCTTGATTAGCCTAAAAAAAGACCTTGGCAAGGCGAAAAACAAACCTAAATTCACCGACATTTTCTCAAAAAGCAAAGCGGTTAACTATTTATCCGCTGCACGGCTATTTTTATTTGGCGCACGAGACGTATGGTTTGTAGTGGCGCTACCTGTGTTTTTAGCCAGCACCTTTGGCTGGGATCATTGGTATGTAGGGGGATTTTTAGCCCTGTGGGTCATTGCCTATGGCATTGTGCAAAGTTTTGCGCCTTTGCTAACAGGTAAGTCACAAGGCAAATTGCCCGATGGGCGACACGCTTTGGGTTGGGCACTGGCGCTGGGAGTCACGCCTATTTTTATCGCTCTTGCTTTGGATTATAACTGGCAGGTGGAATTCGCGGTTATTGTCGGCTTGCTCGCCTTTGGCGCTATCTTTGCGGTGAACTCATCTTTACATAGCTATTTGATTGTCAGTTATGCAGGGGAAGATGGCGTTTCTCTCGACGTGGGTTTCTACTACATGGCAAACTCCATGGGCCGACTCATTGGCACCGTGCTCTCAGGATGGCTTTACCAAGAGCATGGACTGGCTACCTGCCTTTGGTTTTCCACAGGATTTATCGGTTTAACCGCGCTCATTTCAGTGGGATTGCCCAAACATAGCAGAGCGGCTAAGCCTATTTCGCCTTAGTGCTGTGTTATTTATCTTATGAAGATCAACGACTTTTTCGCAAATAAAGCCATATTTAGCCTACCTATTCAATATCAATAATCGATAGTTTGCGAAACCACACTTGACTTAGTCCTAATTGGGTAAAATAATGGAACCACGTTCCATTATAAAAACAAGATAGGAAATAGCAAAATATGGCAAATATAACCCTAAAAAACGTGACCAAACGTTTTGATAAGCTAGAGACTATACACAGTGTCAATCTTGAACTGTGTGACGGAGAATTTGTGGTTTTTGTCGGCCCTTCCGGCTGCGGTAAATCTACCTTACTACGCTTAATTGCCGGTCTTGAGGAAATAACGGAAGGCGTTATTGAAATCGGCGATAAAAACATGAATAACATCGCGCCAGCTAATCGAGGCGTCGCCATGGTATTTCAATCTTATGCCCTCTATCCGCATATGAGCGTCAGAGAAAATATGAGTTTTGGCATGGAAATGCGTGGCGAATCAAAAGAAAACATTCACACACGAATCACCAAAGCCAGTCACATTCTGCAACTTGATGAACTGCTTGATCGCAAGCCAAGACAACTGTCTGGTGGTCAACGACAGCGTGTGGCAATTGGTCGAGCCATCGTACGTGAACCTGATGTCTTTTTATTCGATGAGCCGCTTTCCAACTTAGACGCTGAGCTACGTGTTGATATGCGCATACAGATAGCCCAACTTCATAAGAAACTCAAAGCGACTATGATTTATGTTACCCATGATCAGGTGGAAGCCATGACATTGGCGGATAAAATCGTTGTTCTACGAGCGGGTCATATTGAACAGGTCGGCTCTCCTATGGAGCTATATCATAATCCCAACAATATGTTCGTCGCCGGTTTTATCGGCTCTCCCAAAATGAATTTTTTACCCGCACTGATCAGTGATATTGAAGCTGACAATTCGGTTATAGTTGCTTTTAATGGACAAAAAATACTCTTTAAAATTCAATCAGATAAACTTTCTATTGGAGACCCTGTAACCCTAGGGTTCCGTCCAGAACACATCCACTTAGCAAAGCAAGAAGATGGCTTTCATTTTGATATCACAGTTGATGTCGCGGAACATCTAGGTGGCATCAGTTACCTTTATAGCCGCTTTGAAAACAACAATATGACGATTGAAGTATCTGGTGAGAATGTACTTACCTCTGGTGATGTTTTAAGCGTGGGAATCAAACAGAGCGATTGTTACTTATTCGACCAAGCAGGCAAAACATTGATCGAACGCGTTCTACCAAATCGATAGACGTATAAAAATAACCCTTTACTAACACGCGTTAGTTTAGTATTTATTAGATCGTTAATTGGTAGCAAATTTTTTAAACCAAACAACTAACGCGCGTTAGTTCTATAAAAATAAGAAGGAATAACCATGCCATTTATGTCGCGCAAAATGAAGAATTCACTCTTTGGGTATCTGTTTATTTTTCCTGCTTTGATTGGCTTTTTGCTTTTTTACGCATGGCCTGCTGGTCGGGCTGTTGGCATAAGTTTCACCGACTGGAACTTACTGAGTGAGCCATATTATGTTGGGCTCGACAACTATGTCGACATGCTCGAGGACGATCAGTTTTGGAATGGTTTAAAACTCTCCGCTTACTATGTGCTGCTTAATATTCCTTTACAAGTCATGCTGGGGTTGTTTTTAGCGGTCGCCATGGATCGTTTAACCAAATCGCTTTTTGTCAAAGCCGCTATCTTGCTGCCGTATTTACTCTCCAATGTATTGGTAGCGTTAGTCTGGCTGTGGATGTTAGATCCGATTCTAGGCATTGTGAACAGTCTAGTTTCGTTCTTTGGTTTAACGCCTCAAGCCTATCTTGGTGACCCTGATCAAGCGCTGGTGTCAGTAGCAGCCATTAACATTTGGCGCCATATGGGATTATGCGCCATGCTCTTTTTAGCGGGTCTACAAACAATTCCTAAATACCTCTATGAGTCAGCGTCTTTAGAAGGGGTCACGGAATTTCAAATGTTCCGCAAAATCACCTTGCCTCTGTTAAGGCCAGTGATGGTGTTTGTCTTAGTCACCAGTGTAACAGGGTCATTTCAAATCTTCGACACCATTGCCGTCACCACGGCAGGTGGCCCTCTCGATTCCACTCGAGTCATTGTCTATTACATCGTTCAAAACGCTTTTAGCTTTTACAAAATGGGCTATGCCTCCGCAATGTCAGTCACCTTATGCATGATTATGTTGGCTTACACTCTTCTTCAAATGCACATTATGAGGGCTTCCGAAAGTGATCTTAATTAAAAAAATGACCCCTGCACGTTGCGTCGCTTGGTTGGTCTTAATCACCATGTTGGTGGTGACCCTCTTTCCATTATTGTTTGTTGCAAAGACATCATTTGTCCCAGCGGGAGAGCTTTATACGACATCGACACAGCTCTTGCCTGACAATCCTACGTTGTCTAATTACAAGAAGATTTTTGGCCTATTGAGTACAGAGGAATCCATTGCCGCTGGTGGTTCCGGTGCGAATATAAACATCACAACATCAATGATTAATTCGGTCATTTTTACGGGCATTATTGTCATTGTACAAACCTTTAACTGCGCATTAGCGGCTTACGCTTTTGCTCGTATTCCCTTTTATGGCAGCAAATTACTTTTTGGTGCCTTCGTTGCCTCAATGATGATCCCCAGTGTGGTTACCTTGATCCCAAATTTCGTTTTAATGAGAGATTTAGGTTTACTGAATTCCATGCTGGGCATGGTGGCTCCCTTCTTCTTAATGCACGGTTTCGCCGTATTCTTTTTGCGACAGTTCTTTATTTCTTTACCCAAAGATATTGAAGAGGCGGCTCAGCTTGATGGCGCAAATTCTTTCATGATTTTTTTCAAAATTGCCCTACCACTTAGTTGGGCACCATTGATGACGGTCGCCACCTTAACCACCATCAATATGTGGAATGAGTTTCTCTGGCCTTTTCTTATTGCTACCGATGACAGCATGAAAACCTTACCCGTTGCCCTGCAGTCATTTAAATCTCAAACCCCTCAAGGTCAACCTGATTGGGGCGGTTTAATGGCAGCCACCGTTGTTGCCACTATTCCGACCATCATCATGTTGTTCTTTTTTGGTCGTCGTATCGTCGAATCTGTCCAGTTCACTGGCGGTAAATAAAAATAACAAAGGAGATATACCATGAAAATACAACGCCTTACATTCACTTCTCTGGCCATTGCCGTCAGTGCAAGTGCCGCCCACGCGGTAGAAATAAAATATGTACTTTGGGATTCCAATCAGCTCCCAGCTTACCAACAGTGCGCCACGGATTTTAGCGCGAAGCACCCAAACATCAGTGTCAAAATCACCCAATCGGGTTGGGATGATTATTGGACGGCTCTCTCTACTGGCTTTGTTTCTGGTACTGCGCCCGATGTGTTCACAGATCATTTGGCAAAGTACCCTGAGTTTGTGAAAAACAACCAGCTTGTGGACCTATCGAGCTATATCGAGCGTGACAAACTGGATCCCAGTATCTACACAGACGGCCTTTACGAAGTGTGGGGCAAAGACGGCAAACAATTTGGCTTACCCAAAGACTGGGACACCATTGCAATGATCGTCAACATGGACATGGCCGAAAAAGCGGGGGTGACCTTAGACGAGCTTAATTTCATGACGTGGAACCCGCAAGACGGTGGCAGTTTCGAACAAATTGTTCGCAAACTGACACTGGATAAAAATGGCAACAACGCAACCTCAGATAAATTTGATCCCAATAATGTGGCGGTTTATGGCTACCAGAATCCTGGTGCTGGCGGCATGTTAGGACAAACAGAATGGAGTCATTTTGCTGCTTCAAATGGCTTTAAATTTCAAGACAAACCATGGGGAAGCCAATTCTATTACGATGATAAATCCCTTGCAGATACACTAGATTATATTACTGGGCTGGCTAAACAAGGCCTTTCTGCTGATTTTAAAAACACTCAGTCTCTTGGATCGGATTCCATGTTTATCGCAGGTAAAGCCGCCATTATTCCTCAGGGTTCATGGATGATTACCTACTTCGATAACAATGTGAAAAGTAAGTATCACTGGGTGCCTCTGCCTAAAGGCCCATCAGGTAAACGCGCCACCATGTTTAACGGCCTTGCCGATTCGATTTGGAGCGGCTCTCAGCACAAAGAAGAAGCATGGCAATGGGTGAAATATTTAGGTTCTGCCGATTGCCAAAGCGTAGTCGCATCAAAAGGTGTGGTCTTTCCTGCCATTAAAGGCATGGCGGAAAAAGCCGTTGGCGCCCAAATGCAACGCAATATCGACTCCTCAGCCTTTCTGACCATGTCGCAATCTGAAACCTATCTTCCTCCGATTGCTAAAAATGGTGCACGTATCGATAGCACGATGGAAAGCGCCATTCAATCAATTTTACTCGGCAAAGAAAGTGCACAAGAAGCCCTTTCAGATGCCAACAAAAAAGTTCTCCGTTACAGCAAATAACAACAATTAATCTGGCCAAACTCTTTTTACGTGAATGGCCACTGACTAAAGGATAGACATAATGCTTTCTCCTAAAATTGTACTTATTGGAGCGGGTAGTACCGTTTTTACTCGAAACCTATTGGGCGACATCTGGTCTTTGCCAGCCCTTAAACATGCCAAAATTGTGTTGCATGACATTGACGAGCATCGCTTGGATCTCTCTTTAGCCGTAGCACATAGATTGGCTGATATGCTTGATATTAAACCCGACGTTAGTACCGAAAAAAATCGTCGCATTGCCTTAAAAGACGCCGATTTTGTCCTGAGCACCATTCAAGTGGGTGGCTACAAACCAGCGACAGTGCGCGACTTTGATATCCCCAAAAAATACGGTCTTGAACAGACGATTGGCGATACACTGGGCATCGGCGGCATCATGCGAGGACTGCGCACGATCCCAGTCATGTTAGAGATGATAAAAGATATGGAAGAAGTCAGTAGTGATAAGGTCATCCATCTCAACTATGTAAACCCAATGGCAATGATTACTTGGGCTTTAAACAAAGCAAGCGACAAAGTCAAAACCGTTGGCTTATGTCACAGCGTACAGCACACAGCATATGAACTGTCTCAAGATCTTGGCATTCCAGTGAATGACATAGCGTTTCAGTGTGCTGGCATTAACCATATGGCGTTCTATACAAAATTAGAGCACAAGGGTGAAGATCTATACCCCAAATTAAAAGAGCTGGCCAAGCACAATACAATGCCAGACTGGAACCGTGTTCGCTATGAGGTGATGCAACAATTCGGCTATTTCCCGACAGAATCCAGTGAACACTTTGCCGAATATGTGCCATGGTTTATCAAACCCGGACGTGAAGATTTGCTTACTGACTTTCATATTCCACTCGACGAATACCCAGGCCGATGCCAAGTCTATGAGGTAGCGTGGCCTTTTATCGAAGAAGAATTACGTCACCCAGGATCACAATCCACAGCGATGCTGAAAGATCAGCTGAAAGCAAAAAATATCAAGGTGATGTCACGAGAAATTGACAATGCAGCGCACATGCTTTCTGGCTTATCCGAAATCAAACGTTCCGTTGAATACGGTAGTACGATTATCAATTCCATGGTGACGGGGGAGCCGAGCGTAATCTATGGCAACGTTATCAATGATAAGCTCATTGATAACTTACCCGAGGGTTGCGCCGTTGAACTCGCTTGCTTAGTCGATCATAATGGCGTTACTCCAACTCGTGTTGGCCGTTTACCTGTTCAACTTGCCGCCCTAATGCGAACCAATGTGGGCGTACAAGAAATGGTGGTAAACGCCGTTTTAGAGCAGAATAGAGATCACATTTATCATGCTGCCATGTTAGATCCTCACACCAGTTCCGTGCTCGATATAAAACAAATACGTGCTATGGTGGATGAATTGATGGAAGCACATCGGGACTACCTACCCGACTATTTTTACCATTAACCTTACTGTAACTTTTGCGCCACTCTTTACTCAAAAATAATAAGCATTGAGTGGCGCTTATTTAGGATACCGATATGAAACCAACCAGTATCGAGGTGGCTAGACTTGCAGGCGTCTCTCGAACCACCGTATCCTTTGTATTGAACAATGTTAAAAAATCTGGCATCAGTGAAGCAACTCGCACCAAAGTGCTCAATGCGGCAGCAGAACTGGGTTATGAACCTAATGCGGCAGCACAATCTCTTGCTTCTGGCTCGTCAGCCACCATAGGACTCGTGCTACCTGACATTCAACATCTTTATGTGGATGCCTTCTTAGCTCGTGTTGTCGCTTCTGTAGCGGAAGAATCTCGTGCACAAAATATGAAACTATTAATCGAGTCTACCGATGGCGAAGCGTCACAGAACTATCGAAGATTGGCTAAAAGTGGTCGCGTAGATGGTTTGATCGTCGTAAACCCCAGAGAAGGTGATTATCGAGAGCTCTCTGAAATCAATCGTTTATTTATGCCTCTTGTTGCCTTTGGCAGTCCATCACGCAGCATTGCAACGGGATACGAATTCAGCACGACAGGGAGTAATAACTTTGTTAATGCGAAACTGGCCGTCAATCACCTAATTCAACTCGGCCATAAAAAAATAGCTCATATTGGATTTGCATCCTCCACCTTTGCCAGTGTGCATTCTCGAGAAAGAGGCTGGTTAAGTGCTCTAGAAGAAGCCGGTCTGGAGCAGTACGCAGTCAAAGAATTTGCCAATTTAAGTGCCGACAGTGGATACCAAGCCTGTCTGCGCTTATTGCAGAAAAACACCTCCTTTAGCGCGATTTTTGTTGGTAACGATACGGTTGCCTTTGGGGTAATAAAAGCACTGTCAGACAAGGGATTAAAAGTACCTGAAGACGTCGCTATTGTCGGTTATGATGACATTCCACTGGCTAATTATGCTCCTATTCGTCTCACCACCATAAAAACCTTCCCAGAAGAACATGGTCAGAAATCGGTGGCCATGCTGCTAGAACAGCTAAACGGCAACACTGCAGCAACACATCATAGAATTGAATCTCAGTTGATTGTGAGAGACTCTTGTGGTCCGAAACTAACAGCATAAAAAGCAGAATAAGAAGACGTTTCAGCAGACATCAGTCATCCTCCGAAAATAGGGTTTCTATTTCATCCCATTGGGGTAATCGATGCTTTTTAGGCGTCACATCCAGTGTTAAACCAACCGCATCTAGGTAACGTTGCAGAATATCTAACGACCCAGTGAAGTGGCCATTTTCGATCAAGGACAAGGTCGATTTATGTATACCTGTCTGCTCTGCGATCTGCTTTTGCGTTTTTTTCAGCGCTTTGCGTGCGGCACAAATTTTCTCGCCGATTTCTTCTCGATTTGCCATTCTGCTATCCAACACCCTTACTGACATGCAAAAGTTTACTATATAGCAAACAATATAGTCTAAACATTAAAAGTTTACTATATAGCAAACAAATTAGTCGATTTAACGCTTCTTCTGATACACAGAGAAGTCGATGACATTGTCTTTGTGTTTAATGTCTTTTTGCTTAACGTCTTTGTTCTTCTCAGGGCTGGGTTTGGCGTTTTTTGTTTTGGCATTTTTTTGATTCCGTTCACCTTCCCCCAAATGCGCAACACCAACTGGCAAGGATTTGAGCAATTCGTCAAGGGCGGCGTCGGCGGCGTCGTCATCCAAGTCTTCTACCATATTGTCTAACGAGAAGCGTTGAAAGTAATTTTTCACTTCCAACAAGTTCGGTGTGATGGTTTTTTCTGGATCAGAAGAATAGGCGTTGAGCCATTGCAGTAAAAAAGCTTGAACAGGATAAAAATAATCTTTTTGGCCTTTCGCATGACGGAGGATTTCGCCAGTATAAAGGTTGAAGTCGAGTAAGTCCTCTTCCTCTTCGAGCATGAAGTCTTCGTAACAATGACGCTGCAAATGCCAAGACACATCATTGATATGAGCTTGCGCGCTGCGATCATTGCGTTGATAAAATAACGCATTGTTACCTCGTCGATGGCACGCGTCTAAGGATTCCGCAATCTCTTCCACGTTCATATTATGCGGGGCGGTAATGCCCATAACATTCAGGTATAAATGCCCTTCAAAATCGTTTAAAAAGCTGGCTACGTCTCCTTTTTTTGGCGCTAACATGGTCATGCAATAACGTGTATTGTAATCCATTACCAGCAAGTATTTTTGCCGTTTCACCGAGATACAGTGTACCAACCAATGCCACTCTGTGTCGTATGCGTCGGTTAGCCCTAACCGATCAGGAAACACCACCCCCTCTTTGGCCTGTTCAATGGATTCAGCAATGGTTTTGTGCGGTGGCGTTGCGACACAGGTGCGTTTTTCGCCTTTCACCGTGGCAGTAAAACACTCCGTCGCTGCTTTCGTACAGTTAAACACCCACATTAGAGGCCTCCGGTATTAGATTGGTAGGGAATACATTCTTATCAACTACCCGTTATTTTGCCACATATGGACAAAAGCTCATTGGACTTTCGTTAAAAACAGCGTTTTTTTGTCGGTATGTCTCAGCAGTCACCTTGTGAGCCTAATGGAATGCCCTGCTCTGCAGAATAAAAAAGGCGAACCGATTAATTGGTTCGCCTAAAGCGGTTGTTACTTATCAGTTCAGGGAATCGAGATTGTTACTCAAGCATGTTTGTTAATAGGGTCTTTTTAATAACTAAATGTCGTTGTGATCTGGAAGGATTATCGTAGGCACACCGGCCGTTTCTAATGCTGTTGTCCGTTCGAAAAGGTATCTCGCTGGTGGCTTACCAACCACCTTACGGAACATGGTGACAAAACCACTGGCATTCTCGTAACCTAATTCCAGCGCCACCATTTGCACGCTTTCGCCTTTGCTCAGACGCTGAAGAGCAATCATTACATGAAGCTGTCGACGCCAGCGTCCAAAACTCATTCCGACTTCTGAGGACATATATCGGCTCATGCTTCTCTCACTCATACCGATGCGAGAAGCCCAACTGCCTTTGGCGGTTTTTTCTGCCGGATCGGCTAATAACATCTCGACCAGTCGACGTAGTCTAGAGTCTCTCGGCATCGGCAAATAAAAATCCTCCACCGGAGCCATGGTTAATTCATCGAGTAAAGTAGCAATTAATCGTTCTTCACTCCCTCCCAAAACATACAGCTCTGGAATAATTGTCGCTCTTATAAGCAGTTCACGTAACAGAGGAGACACAGAAATGGTGCAACAGGTTTTAGGAAGGTTATCGACAGCGTCAGGTTCTACAAACAAACAATAACATTCACCAGACCCCTTAGCCGAATGCAATACGTCTCCAGGAATCCATACCGCGCACTGTGGCGGGACAATCCAAACGCCATCTTCAATTTCACAGCGAATAGTGCCACGAACAGAATAAATCAATTGCGCTTTACGATGTTGGTGTTGCTCATGCTCCCAGTCTTTGGTGATCGCTGTCGCACTCAATGCAACAACATGACGCTGCACACTGTCCACGTCTATCGTCTTACTAGCAGTCAAATCAGTTTTAATAATCATAATAGTAGGTACAACATGTCTAGTCAGATATCTGGCCCAATTGCAAACAACTATAGTTAAATTATTCAATAGAACACAAGCGACGTTAATATCATGACGGAATTTAAGCGGGAAAGTTAAGGTATCTCGTATTACGGCTAGTCAAATACCCCCCCCCCAGAAATTGGCCGAATTGAACAATAATTTGGCCAATATTCGCTATCCGCCATGAATCTATGTGGTGTTAAATGACTCATCACAAATGAAAATGAGTCTTATTTAATGAAATGTCACCTTTTCCCTCTAGCACCAAGCATTCGACCAATCTCACCAACAATAGCGCCGCCTTTAAAAAATTCTGGGTATTACAACGTCATACATCTCGGACGGTGTGTATCACTTGGTGTCGCAATTGCCGCAGGTACATCTATTAGCACACAGAATGCGTTTGCAAATGAATCAACCACTCAAGAAGCTCAAAATACAGCCGTTCAACTAACTGGTATTGTTGTTACAGCATCACCAGGTGGCGTTGCACAAGATGTTAATGATGCGCCCGCTTCAATTAGCGTTATTACCCGCGAAGAACTCGAAAGTAAACCTTACCGTGATTTGGCGGACGCTCTTTCTTCTGTTCCAGGATTAACCACTACTGGCGGCAATGATCGCAAGGAAATTAGTATTCGAGGAATGGGATCTGCTTACACGCTGATACTGATCGATGGTAAGCGTACGGATTCTCGAGAAACAAGTCGTCTTTCTGACGGTCTGGGCCAGATGAACGCTTGGACACCACCCATTTCAGCCATTGAACGTATCGAGATAGTACGTGGACCTATGTCTTCATTATACGGTGCCGATGCAATGGGGGGAGTTATCAATGTTATCACTCGTAAGGTTGCCAAAGAATGGGGCGGCGAAGTGAGTACAGACTCATTATTGCAGGAGAATTCCAAATCTGGAGACGCAAATCAGGGCAGTTTTTTTCTAACAGGTCCAATCAAGCAAGATTTGCTCGGCTTGCAGCTCTATGGTCAGTATTCTAAGCGCGACGAAGATAATATCTACAATGGATATCGTGATAGCACACGCAACAACATCACCGCAAAATTCGCACTGACTCCAACACCAGACCACGACATCATTTTTGCAGCAAATCACACAGAGCAGCATGTTGAACAAGAACTGGGCAAAAGTATCGACCCAAACTGCGCTACCTATTCCTATTACGGTTGCGCCACACCCTATGACAAAAAGGTAGATGTTGATCGCTTCTCGCTATCACATACAGGACGTTGGATGCTAGGAACATCAGAAACCTATGTTCAGCAGGAAACTTTCAATGTTTCCTCACAAGATATTCGCTTAAAAAATACCGAATTTCGTACCTCCTTGGCGATGCCACTGGAAGAACATCTTGTCACCGTAGGTGGTGGCAGTCGACATAATACGCTACACGACAGCTTTTCGAATCGTGTGACAAATCAATATGATATTACCCGTAAGCAGAATTCCCTATTTGCAGAAGATGATTGGTATTTGACGGACACTTTTACATTAACCGCAGGTGCTCGTCTCGACGACGATAACCGTTACGGTCATCATTGGAGCCCTCGTGTTTATGGTGTTTGGGGAATCACTCCACAATGGACATTAAAAGGAGGTGTGACTTCAGGCTTCAAATCACCTGACATGACAAAAGTAGCCAGTGGCTACGCATCAGCCAGCGGCCTCGGTAACATCTATGGTAATGACGACTTAAAGCCAGAAAAATCGCTTAGTCAGGAAATCGGCATTCTGTACAGTAACAATGGAGTGACTGGCGGATTGACTTTATTCAACAACAAATTTGAGGACAAGATAACCACCGTTGCTTGTGGTAGTGATTGTCCACCATCAAGAGGCACGAACGCTCTCACTTACGCAAATGTAGATAAGGCCATCACTCGCGGCGTTGAAGCGAGCTTAGGACTTCCTCTGTCATCGAACATAACCTTGGATAACAGCTACACCTTCACTTACTCCAGACAAGAATCTGGTAGTTATGAGGGAAAGCCCTTAAACAAACTACCACGCCACCAGCTAACGAGTACGCTAAATTATAAGCCAACAGCAGAGTTTACCTCTTGGGCTCGCTTAGCTTATCGCGGTAAAGACAGTGATAACGTTGGTGGCACAGCCGCCTTACTATCCCCCGTCGAATCGCCTGCATTCACTACATTCGATATCGGCGCTAGCTACAATATCAATCAAACTCTCAGTCTTCGCGCTGCAATTTATAACCTTGCAAACCAAAAAATTGACTACAACGAATATGGATTTGTCGACGACGGCCGCCGCTATTGGCTGGGAATGACTGCAAAATTTTAACCCCAACCCACTACTATGAAAGGTATTAAGATGAATAATGAAGCAAACAGAATCACGTTATTTTGGCTAACAACGGCTGTCGGTGCGGTACTTTTTGTGACACTGCAGTTATTTTTCTTCCTCAATGACTATGTTATTGCGAAAGGTCAGGGCCCAGCAATCACCTTTGATACCAATACGTTATGGATGTTTTCCGCATACTATGGCATTTGGATCGTAACGGTTCTAATGACCTTAATTGGAACCACGAAAGCGCAATGGTTGGCTCTCATTATCGGAGGACTTCTTGTCGCGCTAAACACTCTTGGAGGTATCTTTGATGGGATCCGAGATGGCGCTCACGTTGCATTCTCAGCACTGTTTTTCATCACACTTCCTGGTGTATGTGCCATCGTCGCTACTTGGCGGGCGTTAACAAAATAGGAGTACATTATGTCAATGAATAGTTCGCAATTTCCTTTTGTTTGGATAAGTCTTGCACACGAACCTGGGCAAGACTCGCAAAAAGATTTCGATGAATTCGAAGCAAACTTGAAACGAGGAGAACCCTTTGTGCTTTTGAGCGACTCGGCTCCGACAGGTGATCACGACCACTCTAAGGAAGAAAAGAAACGCACATCACTGTGGATGAAAAAAAACAAGGCAGAGCTTCGCAAGTTAGTTATCGCCATGATTCTAATAGAACCCAACACAGCCAAACGTTTGGGATTCAAAGCATTCTCGGAAGTTTTTGCCAAATTCTGGGGCTACCCTTTGATTTTGGCATCGTCAACAGATGCTGCTATGGAGATTGCCAAAGGATTGCTTCCCACTCACAACGAGGCAAACATTAATGAATCAGGAATGACGAATCAGACATAATGAGCCCTGCTCTCCATAACGCCTTTGACACCGCCAATTCAAATCAAAAAAAGGCGAACCGATTAATTGGTTCGCCTAAAGCGGTTGTTACTTATCAGTTCAGGGAATCGAGATTGTTACTCAAGCATGTTGGTAGTAGCCGTATTCATTTTCGTATTCTTCATAAATGTCTCGCGGCATTTTCTTCTGCGGTCTCATCTTATGAAACGCAGCTTTTAATCGCGTGGCTTTGTGTTGTAGTCGTTCAATGCGTCGTGTCACCGTTCGGCTTGTACGGCTAGCAGCGCTGTCTATGGCCGAATACAAATCGGCTTGTTGCTCGCTTATTACCACTTCTTTTTGGCCATTGAGTTTGACCAGAACTTGGCAGTGTTTGTCTTCACCACCTTTCGGACCGTTGACATCGGTAAGCGTCACGGTCACTCGTTGAATATTGTCATAACGGGAATTCAAGGCAAAATTAAGACGACGTTTCACATACGCTTTTAAACTTTTGGTCAGCGCTAGACGACGTGCTTGGACTTTGATTCTCATCTTGTTCTCCTTCACTCATGAATGAGTAAGTTATGTTGGAAACTTCACGTTACTCACAAAAACTCGTAAGATATAATCGAATTATTAATGTCAATAATTAGTTTTTCTCGAACTGTTGGTAAAATATGATCAATTTCAAACATTTGCATTATTTTTGGATGGTGGCGAAGCAAGGCAGCATTACAAAAGCCAGCGAACATTTGCACATTACACCGCAAACCATCAGCGGGCAGATAAGTCTGCTAGAAGAGCAACTGGGTAAAGATCTATTTAGCAAGGTGGGTCGCAACCTGGCGTTGACCAGTACGGGTCATATGGTACTGAGTTACGCCGATGAGATATTTTCCTTAGGCAGCGAACTGGAACAATCTGTGCGCATCGCATCGACCGATAGAACACAATTACTGCGCGTCGGCATTGCGGATTCGATACCAAAATCCATCGCTTATCGTCTATTGGCGCCGGCTATGGCGTTAGAAGATCCGGTACGACTTGTCTGCAAAGAAAACAGTTTAGAGGATTTATTGGGCGAGTTGGCGTTGCATAAATTGGATCTTATTATTGCCGACGGTCCGATTCCAGCACATTTGAGCGTGCGAGGATTTAATCACTTTTTGGGCGAATGTGGTACGTCTTTTATGGCGGCACCAAAGCTAATCGAACAAGGTGAAGCAGATTTTCCCAAGAGTTTAATCGGCGCACCATTTTTGATCCCAAGTGATCAATCTTTGATACAAATTCAACTCTTACAATGGCTAGAAAAACACCATATCCATCCGAAAATCATGGGCGAATTTGATGACCGAGCGTTAATGAAAACCTTTGGTCAAGCAGGTGCGGGCGTGTTTATCGTGCCATCGGCCATTGCGAGCGAGGTGGCAAAGCAGTTTCAGGTGGAGATCATCGGCAGCAGCGAAGAAATACGCGAGCAGTTCTTCGCCATTGCCACCGAACAACGTCTCTCCAACCCAGCGCTGGTTGCCATCACTGACGCAGCGAAAGGCTGGTTAAAGCGTAAATAGAAAACATAAATAGCAACGTTTTATAGGCTCTCTTTTACGCTTTTTTTAGCTCGCTCTATCAGGTCAGACGGTTTCATTTGCCAAATCAATGTAAAGCCTTTTGCTCCTAAATAAAGAAACAACACTGGAATAAAGACAGTGTTAAAAGCAAATAATGCCAGTAAGGTAAGGAAATCGTTGACGAGGTCATTGAGCGTGCCCACGTACTCGCTGATCTTGTCTTTAAAATGACTCAGCCCAAAAGCGCTTTGTTTAATGGATGAGAAAAAACCTTGGTCTTCTAAGGTAAGATTGCCTAGATCAGTAATGGATTGCTGCAAGGCATTGATCTTATTTTGCGAGGTCTTGATGTTTTGTTCCGTACGCTGGCGATCATCGCTCAGAGCGCTTTGCTGTGTTCGCAGATCAGCTAGTATTTCATCGTTATTAAACAAAATATCTAAGGCTGATAACGTATCTTTACGTGCCGATATTTGACGATTAAGGGACTCATTCTGAGCGTTTAATTCAACCAATCGCTCATCCTGTTTCGACAAGGTTTGTTGCTCTTCATCTAGTTTGATTTGAAGCGTTTGTTTGTCTTTATCGAGGGATTGCTTGAGATCCGCTGCGACGCCTAAACCTGTTGTTACTTCGTTCATATCTTCAGAATGAACTTGGATTTTATCCATGGTTTGCGTCTTTTCATCGTTTAAAAACGATGCATCAACCAGCGCTGACAGTAACACCACCAGTACCAATAAAAACTTCGCGCCCACGGCAGTAACAAAGACTTTATACGCCACTTCGGCAAAACGGCTTTTGCACCAATATAAGTAGCCAAACAGCAAACCCGACAAGGTAGCAAAGACTTTAAAATACACAGTAGAGGTGATTTTGAGCAAAATGCTTTGAAAAATAAGCGACGACACCGCCACCTTCATCACACCAGAAAAATCTTCCACCATATCGTTAAATGGGTCTAATAACTCACCAATAGTCACAGAACTGACAAACACACTGATTTGGATGCTTTGCAGCACAGAAACAGTGGCGTTAAACAATTTCGCCAAACCAAACGCACTTAACGCCTGCACTAAGGAAGAAGAGACATAGTCAGATGCTTTACTGTCGAGCAAGCCCCACCACGAAAAAACAATCGCCAACACAATGGCGAGGTAATAACCGTTTATTTTACCGAGTTGCTTAAGCACTTGTTTACCCTCTTCCTTTGGATGTGTCTTTATAGCAGTTTAGACATGAAAAGAGCGACAAAAGATAGAAATGAATAAAACGGGTGATTAAAAATAGTACGTGTGAACATTTTTAAGTCAGGCTCCTGCTGGTCCAGTGGGATGTCGTAAAAGGATCGGCAAAGAAGTATTGATAAGACAATTCACATCATACCAATGCCGCGCTAAACGATCTAGATTCGGTTCTTTTGTTTGAGTGGAAAACTGATGTAGGGCAGTTAGTTTTTCCCAAAGTATGGAGTATTGCTGATAGGCCATAACCTTAGCTTTAGGCAGGCCGAGAGACTCAAAGCCTTCAATATCGGATAAGTAGCTACTAATTTCAATGTCTTAAAGTTCCAGAACATTCAAACAAGCTACTCCTTAGCTCTATTAATTTTGGTTTCCATTCTTTTAACATAGGTTCAGTTTGAAGCTTATCTAAGAATTTTTTTGTTTCCAGATCCGACAAACCGAACCTTTTTGCAGCCTGCTGAAGAGACGATACAGGCGTAAATTCCGGCGACAATGACAATAAACTACGATAAAAACGCCCTATAGGCTGATTCGCCCAACGAAGCTTACTTTCGCAAACATGTTTCACCGTGATGAGTTCATTACCAATACTAAATTCTCTGCTCGCTCCATTCGCCCAATAGATCACTTTGATAGGGGCTTGTGTTTGCATACCCAATCGATACGCCGACTCATCGTCTTTTGGACAGCTGACACAGATACTAGAGAATAAAAATTCTCTATTGAAAAGGAACTCCCCGTTTCATTCGATCACGTTTATTATTAACTAAAGCGGCAACTGACACAAAATTATCCTGACATATTTAGATCAAAGTGACTTTATTCTAGAGCATATAAATAAAGCCCTAAAGATACATTTATGTCAGGATAAATCATTCTAGATAGAATGATATTACAAAAAAATCCCCATGCTGTTTTCACAACATGGGGATTCTTGAACTATAAAAAGTTGAAACTAAAATCGAACGTATAGACAGGCTTCAATCACGTCTTTCAGCTGTTGTGTGATCAATGGCTGTTTCTGTTCATCCAGTTGATATTCTGACTGTTTTGCCAGCTCGTCATTAAGGTACGTAGCTTGGGAAAGTTCGAGCTGGATGGCGTGAATGCCTTCTTCTGGCTGGCCAAAATAGCGCGTGATATAGCCGCCTTTAAAACGCCCATTGAGCACTTGTGTATAGTTTGGTCGCAATATTTGCGTGACGGCATTGGCTAAGGCTTCATGACACGCCTTACCTTCGTTGGTACCCCAGTTGAAGTCTGGCAGTGTGCCGTCAAATAACATAGGCACTTCGGCGGCGATGCTGTGGGCGTCAAACAGAATAGCATAGCCAAATTTAGCTTTTAAACGCGCCAGCTCTTGTTCAATCGTATTGTGATAAGGCCTCCAGATCTGTTCTTTGCAAAAGGCTTTGTGTTCATCACTTGGTGCTTTACCTTCGACAAAAACTGGACTGTCTTCGAATAAAATGTCTGGGAACAGACCCGTAGTTTTGGTCGCATAAAGCGGTTTATCATCATATGGACGGTTAAGATCGATCACATAGCGAGAATAATTCGCTTTGATAAAGCCGACACCTAATGACGCCAAAAAACCATACAGTTCAGGGATAAACCAATCCGTATCGGGCAATTTTTTGGCTTGATCTGTTAAACCCGCTTGCGCCTCTGCCGTCAGGTTCAAACCCGAATGTGGCATGCTGACCAGTAAGGGCGAATCCCCTTGCACAAAGTCAAAGGCCGGTACGGTTAATGAAGCGTGTGTTGTCATTATGCTGGTTCCCCTTGGCTATTTTTACCTAGCCTATTGCTACCTTGGCTATTTTTACCGTCAGATTGTTTGCCCTCGTAGACCCTGGTTTTCACAAGATCACCGCCCAACCAATAACTGAGCTCACCGGGGCTGTCTACCTGCCAGCAGACAAAATCAGCGACTTTCCCAATTTCTAAACTACCATGAGAATCCGCCATTCCCAATGCTTTTGCCGCATGAATTGTCGCGCCAGCAAGGGCTTCTTCAGGCGTCAGCGCAAACAGGGTGCATGCCATGTTCATCATTAGACGAAGCGATAACGCAGGAGAGGTGCCTGGGTTCGCATCCGTGGCAATCGCCATGGGCACACCATATTGACGTAACAAAGCAATCGGTGGACGCTGTGTCTCTTTTAGGGTGAAAAACGCCCCCGGTAACAATACGGCAACCGTTCCCGATTCGGCCATGGCTTTTACGTCTGATTCTTCAATAAATTCGATATGATCCGCCGACAATGCCTTGAACGACGAGGCCATAGCGGTGCCCCCTAAGGAAGACAACTGCTCAGCATGGATTTTTACTGGCAAGCCTAATGACTCAGCGGTTCTAAAATAACGCGCCACTTGCTCGGTACTAAAGGCGATGCCTTCACAAAAAGCGTCTACCGCATCGGCCATGCCAAGTTGGGCGACTTTCGGCAATACCTTCTCGCAGAGGTAATCAATATAAGCGTCTTTATCGTCGAACTCTGGCGGCATCGCATGGGCCGCCAAACAGGTTCGTTTAATGGTCACAGGCCACTCATCACCTAGTTTTCCGGCGACGCGTAACATTTTCAGCTCTGAATCGAGGGACAAACCATAACCCGATTTAATCTCTACCGTGGTCACGCCATCGGCCATTAAGCTTTTTAAACGACGTAATGCACTGGCAACCAACTCAGCTTCGCTCGCCTCGCGGGTGGCTCTTACAGACGACGCAATGCCACCACCCTGCTTAGCGATGTCTTGATAGCTCACGCCATTTAAGCGTTGTTCAAACTCCCCAGCTCGATTACCACCAAACACTAGGTGCGTATGGCAATCGATTAAACCGGGCGTAATCCAACCACCACCCAAATCATGCTCGTGTTGCGTCTGGTATGCGGGTAAATCGTGCGCTTTGCCGATCCAAACAATACGTCCACCACGAACACCAATGGCGGCGTTTTCAATGATGCTATATTGGCCACCTTTCATAGTAGCGACATGCGCACCGCGCCATACGCTGTCTAACGTTATCAAAGAATCGCGTGTCATCTTGTGCTCCATAGCCCCTCTTTTTCACTCACATTCTAAAACGGTTATTGCTGTCACCGCATCACTGCCAAAACAAAAAAGCAGTTCACAAAGAACTGCTTTTGGTATTGGGTCTAAATTACTTACACAGCCAGACTTGGTAGTAAACCGACAGGCATGGTCTCGTTATGCACGGCTTCTAATAACAGGTCGTTGGCTTTCTCAATGTCGGTCGCAAAGTAACGATCTTTGTCATAGAAAGGCACACGAGCGCGCAATGTCGCACGAGCGTTTTCTAGACGTTTGCTGGATTTCAATGGTGCGCGGAAGTCCAAGCCTTGTACCGCAGACAAAATCTCAACCGCCAAAATACCGCGTGTATTTTCCGCCATGTCTTTCAAACGACGGGCCGCGAACGTTGCCATAGAAACATGGTCTTCTTGGTTCGCCGAGGTTGGCAAACTGTCTACCGACGCAGGATGCGCGTAGCTTTTGTTTTCACTCGCTAGTGCAGCAGCCGTTACTTGAGCAATCATGAAACCAGAGTTGACACCGCCGTTATCCACCAAGAATGGCGGTAATTTACTGAGATTGCTGTCGATCAACAACGCCATACGACGCTCAGACAAACTGCCGATTTCAGCAATCGCCAAGGCTAAATTATCCGCTGCCATAGCAACGGGTTCGGCATGGAAGTTACCACCAGAAATGATGTCGCCTTCTTCCGCAAACACCAATGGATTGTCCGATACCGAGTTGGCTTCCACACACAAGACTTTCGCCGTGCTGCGGATTTGCTCCAAACAGGCGCCCATGACTTGCGGCTGACAACGTAATGAATACGGATCTTGAACTTTTTCACAGCCTTGGTGAGAGTCGCCCAGCTCAGACGTTTCGCCTAAAAGATGACGATAAGCCGCTGCCGTATCAATTTGTGTTTGATGACCACGCACTTCATGAATGCGCGCATCAAATGGACTGCGGCTGCCTAATGCCGCTTCGACTGACAAGGAACCACATACAACGGCGGAAGCGAACAAATCTTCTGCTTCAAACAAACCTTCAAGAGCAAAAGCGGTGGAAGCTTGCGTACCATTTAATAATGCCAAACCTTCTTTTGGTGCCAAGGTGATCGGCTCTAATCCAGCGATAGACAAGGCCGCACGACCTGAAATCACTTCGCCACGGTAACGGGCTTTGCCCTCACCCAGCAAAACGGTGCTCATGTGAGCCAAAGGCGCTAAATCGCCAGATGCACCCACAGAGCCTTTTTTCGGAATGCAGGGGTAAACTTCTTTGTTAATCAAAGTAAGCAGTGCTTGAATCACTTCCAAACGAATGCCCGAGAAACCACGCGCCAGGCTGTTTACTTTCAAAGCCATGATCAGTTTGACAGTTTTGTCTTCCATCAACTGACCAATACCCGCCGCGTGCGACAAGACAATACTGCGCTGCAACTCTTCCAAATCTTCTGGCGCAATACGCGTATTCGCCAACAAACCAAAGCCTGTGTTAATACCGTAGACAGTACGGTTTTGGGCAATCACATCGTTGACCACTTGGGTGCTGGCGTGAATCGCAGGGAAAGCGCTCTCGTCTAACGTCAATTTAACGTGACGACGACTGATTTGGCGCAATTCATTCAGCGTCAATTGACCGGGTTTTATGGTTAATTCAAACATGGTGTTCCTCAATTTTTTATTCTCAAATCACAACACCGGATAACGGTCGTACCTCCCTCATCCGGCCTACAAACTTCCAATCAAAACAAGGCATTGAAAATTAACAACGAATTATTTTGCTTGGGCGCCAGTGATCATAGGTAAATTTAGCCCCTGCTCTTTCGCGCAATCGATAGCAATATCGTAACCCGCATCCGCGTGGCGCATCACGCCTGTGGCGGGATCATTATGCAGAACACGTGCAATACGTGCTGCCGCATCATCACTACCATCGCACACAATGACCATACCAGAATGTTGTGAAAAACCCATGCCAACGCCGCCGCCGTGGTGCAAAGATACCCACGTCGCGCCTGATGCGGTATTTAACAAAGCATTCAATAATGGCCAATCCGATACGGCGTCAGAGCCATCCTTCATGCCTTCAGTTTCACGGTTCGGGCTGGATACAGAACCCGAATCCAAATGATCACGGCCGATAACGATTGGCGCCGACAACTCACCGCTGCGAACCATTTCATTAAAAGCTAGGCCAAGTTTGGCACGTTGACCAAGACCGACCCAACAAATACGCGCTGGCAAACCTTGGAACTGAATACGCTCACGGGCCATGTCTAACCAGCGGTGTAAATGCGCATCATCCGCGATCAATTCTTTTACTTTGGCATCGGTTTTATAAATATCTTCTGGATCGCCAGACAAAGCCGCCCAGCGGAAAGGCCCGATACCACGGCAGAACAAAGGACGAATATAAGCGGGAACGAAGCCTGGGAAATCAAACGCATCTTCAATGCCTACTTCCAATGCCATTTGACGAATGTTGTTGCCATAGTCAAAGGTCGGAATGCCCATTTTCTGGAAATCCAACATGGCTTGAACATGTTTTGCCATAGACTGCTTAGCGGCTGTGACAACATCTTTTGGTTGAGTTTGTGCTTTTTCGCGGTACTCTTCCCAACTCATGCCCAATGGCAAATAACCATTTAATGGATCGTGAGCCGATGTTTGGTCGGTCACCATATCTGGGCGAATACCACGTTTTACCATTTCTGGCAGAATGTCTGCCGCATTACCGCAAAGCGCGATAGACATCGCTTTTCCTTCCGCTGTGTATTTTTTGATGCGCGCCATGGCATCGTCTAGGTCAGTCGCTTGCTCATCCACATAGCGAGTACGTAGACGGAAATCAATGCGGCTTTGCTGACATTCGATATTCAACGAACACGCACCCGCTAAGGTTGCCGCCAGTGGCTGAGCACCGCCCATACCACCAAGGCCAGCGGTTAATACCCAACGACCCGTTAAGTTACCATCGTAATGCTGACGACCTGCTTCAACGAAGGTTTCATAAGTACCTTGCACTATGCCTTGGCTACCAATGTAGATCCAAGAACCCGCCGTCATCTGGCCGTACATGGCCAAGCCTTTCGCGTCTAACTCATTGAAGTGTTCCCAGTTCGCCCAATGTGGCACTAGGTTTGAGTTAGCAATCAATACGCGCGGCGCGTTGCTGTGGGTTTTGAACACGCCCACGGGCTTGCCAGATTGCACTAATAAGGTTTCGTCTTCTTCTAGTTCTTTTAGAGATTCAACAATTTTGTCATAACATTCCCAGTCACGCGCCGCACGACCGATACCACCGTAAACCACCAATTCTTCTGGGTTTTCCGCTACATCAGGATCGAGATTATTCATCAGCATACGCATGGGCGCTTCCGTGAACCAAGATTTGGCGGTAAGAGTCGTTCCTGTGGCGGCTTTTACCACACCAGCGCGGTAGCGTTTCTGAGCGAGTGTTTGCTTAGTCATTTTTTCACCTATCAAAGAATGTCTTTTGATTCTGATTAAAAGTAAGATTTAACGAACATGTATATACAATTAACTTAAAGATAAAATCTAATTTTTCTAGATGCAAGCCATTTTTTAAAATAAATCCAGCAAATTCAGATTAAAAAAGACAAAGAGCTCGTTGTGAAAAGCAAAAAAACCTTAACAAACAAGCACTACATAAGTGCATTATCAGAAGAAAAAGAAACGTATTAAAAACAAACTTGTATATACATTATATTTTCTATTACACTCGAAATACCCATCTTCATTAGGAAATGACTTGTGACTAGCCAATACTCAACTCATTGCGATAGCACTCAATACTATTTTGCGCAGCGCGCTTTGCTCTCTTCAGGCTGGGCGAAAGGTGTGCTTTTCTCTGTTAAAAATGGTCAATTTCACTCTTTTGAAGCAGACAGTTCACCAACAACAGACTGCCATGTATTATCTGGCCCCGTCTTGCCGACCCTAGCAAATGTTCACTCCCATGCCTTTCAGCGAGTGATGGCCGGTGCTGCGGAAGTCAGTTTAAATCCCAATGACAGTTTTTGGAGTTGGCGCGATTTAATGTACAAAATCGTACAAAAGCTGACGCCCGATGACGCACACATCATCGCTAAGCAGCTGTATATCGACATGCTAAAAGCGGGTTACACACAAGTGGGGGAATTTCACTACTTGCATCACGATGTTGGCGGCAAGCATTACAATCAGCTCGGAGAAATGTCGAATCAGATCATCGCTGCAGCAGACGAATCTGGAATGGGCTTAACTTTGCTACCCGTGCTGTATTCTCACTCTGGTTTTGGCGGACAAGCACCGAGCGCCGGACAAGCACGCTTTATCAACTCCACCGATTCTTATTTGGCATTACACCAAGCCTGCGATAAAGCGCTAGCCAATCACGCTCGCCATAAATTGGGCATTTGTTTTCACTCTCTGCGCGCAGTGACCAAACCACAAATTGAAACTGTGCTGTCTGCCTTAAAACAAGAGGTTCCGATACACATCCATATCGCCGAGCAACAAAAGGAAGTACAAGACAGTCTCGCCTTCAGCGGCCAACGCCCTGTGGAATGGCTGCATAATGAAATCGGTTTGAATGAACGCTGGTGTTTGGTTCACGCCACCCATTTAACAGACGCTGAACGCCAAGCCATTGCCACCAGCCAAGCCATTGCAGGATTATGCCCCACGACTGAAGCCAATCTTGGCGATGGTATTTTCCCAGGCGTCGCCTTCGAACAAGACAACGGCCGCTGGGGCATAGGTTCAGATAGCCATGTGAGCTTATCGATTGTCGAAGAATTACGTACCTATGAATACGGGCAGCGTCTGCGTGATCAACAACGCAACCGCCTATACCGTGCGGACCAAACCAGCGTGGGTGACAACCTTTACCAACAAGCCTTATTAGGTGGAAATCAAGCCTGCGGCGTATCATTGGGATTAAGCCAAGGTAACCGCGCTGACTTTATGGTGCTGGACGAGTCTCATCCTTTCATCGCCGCCAGCGAAGCCAAAGACCTACTCAACCGTTGGCTATTTGCCACCAATGAAAACCTTGTAAAAGACGTTTTTGTCGCGGGCAAACACATCATAAAAGACTTCCACCACCAGCAAGAAGAAAGCAGCCGTTTGGCCTTTACTCAAGTCATTAAAAAGGCCATGTACCATGCCTAACTTCATCATCATCGAGCAATCACAATACCAACGAATGCCGTGGAAAAACGGCCTTGGGGAAACCCTAGAGATTCAACGTCATGACGATGAAAGCGGCCTGCGTTTTCGCATTAGTCAGGCATCGGTTGTTGAAGATGGCATGTTTTCCGACTTCAGCGGCTTGCATCGCACCTTGGTGTTGTTATCTGGTGAAGGCATGACACTCGAACACACTGACACAAACACAGACACGCACAACCGCCACACTCATGTTTTGAATAATGTGTTGGATATAGCACGCTTTTCTGGCGGTGATAAGACTCACGCTACCTTGAAAAATGGCAAGATCGAAGACCTGAATATCATGGTGCGAGAAAGCGATACCCAAGCCAAGGTGAAAGCATGCGCCGCCCCCTGCTCGCTCTTGCTGTCAGATAGCGACACCTTGTTCAGTGGTTTCTACGCCTGTGAAGAGGCCGTACTGGATATACATGGTGCTGATGCGGTCACCATCAAGGCTCACGGCATGGTGATCTTCTCGCAAAACGCCAAGGCCACATTAATCCTAGGCCGTGGCGTTTTGATCGGTATAACAGCGTTAGACTAGCGTCCAAAGTGCCCAAACAGTTTAGAGCGCTCTGTTATTTATCTTAATTTAAACTAGATCTCAACAACCCTTCATTTAATTTGATGGGATCCACAAAAGAACTCAAACATTCATATCCGTTAGCCACTGTCCAACAGTACGTGGTGTAATTCCTAGCAATACTTGTGCGCTAATCGCTTGTTGGATTGCTGAATCTTGAGTCAGTGCTTTTGCCTTATACCCTTCAACAACCTCTGCGGCAGCACCTTCCCCAAACAGAACCGCTAATTTAATACCAAACTCTTCAGGAGCTAGGCTTTCAAAGTTAACATCATGACCAAAATGCTTAGCAAAGGCATTTGCTAATTCATTACCCGTGATGGCTGGCAGTTGGCCAACTTCAACAACTCCTGTCACAGAGGAATCAAGAAGAAGTGCTGCTGCAACATCAGCTATATCAAGATGAGAGCACCAAGAAACTGGATAGTCACTACGTAATGGATAAGGAAGCTTATGCTCATCTTTTACTGGTCCAATCACCATTGGCAACAATAAATTTTCAAGATAGAGCTGCGGCGCGATAATTGCTAAGGATATTCCTGTTTTCTCAAGCTCGTTAATCAAAGTAGGTAATGCGCTTTTATCGTCAGGAATCCCTAACGGCCATCCACTAGTTGAAACAACTACCCGCGCAGGCTTAGCTTTATCAATTGCTTTTGCTATGTTATGTGCAAATTCATTGCGCATTGGCTCAGGGCCTATTGGTAGATGTATAAATACTCCATCAGCACCAGTATAAGCAGAAACAAGTGAGTCCAATGAAGCTAAATCCAAAGCAACTGCTGGAGCCCCTTTTAAAGAGCTAGGATCACGAACAGCTGCAATAGCATTCTTCCCTTGCTCAATTAATTTATTATAAAGCGGTGCACCTTGAGCGCCTGTTGCGCCATTAATAATATATTTCATGCGTATTCCATCTTGGTTATTAAAACAGAGTAATGATAGTGCTAAAATAAGTTCAGTTACGTCAAATGCACTATTAGAAAAAGTTACAAAAAAGAGAAATATATGAATAACAGAGAAACACCTTGTTGCGGTGTAGCGCGTTTTCTAATACTTATGGATGGTCCATGGGCAACGTTAATCATTCGAGAGCTATTGCATGGCCCATTGCGATTTACTGAACTTAAAAATAAGTTAGATGGTATTAGTGCACATACTCTTACCCACCGACTAAAGCAATTTGAAGCTAACGGACTTGTTACACGCACAGCGTATGCAGAAACACCGCCTCGAGTGGTGTATGAGTTAACTACTTTAGGTGAAAATCTGCGAGATGTTTTAGAAGCAATGGGGAAGTGGGGGGAAGCTGTCCCGGACCAACTGATCCAACGCAATAAATTATAAAGAAAGGTTATAGGGGCATTTAATCTTGGTTCACTTATTGAACCTAATTAACTTCCCGCAAACGTTTTACGCCAAGAGCTTGGACTAACTTGAAAGCGCCGATTAAAGTGCTGACGGAAGGAAGTTGATGTTTGAAAACCTACAATTTCAGCTATTTTATCGATAGAAGGAAGTTGATGTTTGAAAACCTACAATTTCAGCTATTTTATCGATAGACAGTGTTGTACTTTCAAGCAGCTCAAGGCTTCGCTGTAGGCGTGCATAAACAAACCATTTGCCAAATGACATGCCAGTAGCTTTATTGAAATGCCGAGTAAAGGTACGACGACTCATACATAAATTTTCAGCTAAATCGGCAATGGAATATTGCTTGTCGAGGTTTTCACGTAAGTTATCCAGTAATCGATTAATTTCTACATCTTGAGTGGATTTAGGGATTGGTTGTGCAATAAATTGTGCCTGACCTCCTTCTCTATGTGGAGGGACCACTAAAACACGAGCAACTCCATTCGCTATTTTTGTGCCATATACGGACCTTACGATATACAAACAACAATCTAAAGCCGCAGCCGTACCCGCAGAAGTGACTAAACGGTCACTTTCAACATAAAGTGCATTTGTATTTAGCTTTATATTTGGAAACCGGTTTGTAAAATCATCCTCGGCCATCCAATGTGTCGCTGCCTCCTTTCCATCCAATAGCCCTGAGTAGGCTAATGCATAAGCGCCATAACAAAGTCCTACTACCATTGCCCCTCTTTCATGGGCTCGGATTAATGCATTCGTTAAGTTGAGTGCAGGCGGACTGTCTAACTCATGCCAACCAGGAATAATGACTATATCGGCTATATCTAATAGCTCCAGCCCGCCATCAGGTCGTATCGTCATACGATTTTCCGCATGCTCTAATTCACCATCAATTGATACTACTTTCAAGTCAAAAATAGGCTTGCCATCTGGTGCCACAGAAAAAACAGCCTGCGGAGCAGCGATATGAAAAGCACTGAACTGTCTATACAGAACGATAGCTACCTTTGGAATTTTCATAGGCTGAATTCTCATATTTTACAGTTACACATTATTTGGCCCAATTTTTTCGTTTTTTGTCATTTGGGTCAATATTCATATAGATAAGTATTGATAATAATGACTCATATTAATCAACTACCAAAGAGATCTACTATGCGATTCAAATCTATTTCCACCGTACTCGCGCTAGGCCTAGCGACTTTTATCAACACTGCAAACACATTTGCCGAATCAACACCTACTATTAACAAGGAATTCCAGCAGATTCAATTTCAGCATATTCGAAATGCTACCTCTAAAATTACTTATGGTGATACAACATTTTTAATCGACCCCATGCTGGCAAAGAAAGATGCTTATCCAGGTTTTGCTGGTACTTACCGTAGTGAAATACGTATACCAATGACTGATTTACCAATTTCTGCTGAAGCTGTTATTGATAATGTGGATGCCGTCATCATCACTCACACTCACCTTGACCATTGGGACGATGCCGCCCAAAGTTTACTACCTAAAACGCTTACTTTATTTGTTCAAAATGAAGAAGATGCAAGCATGATTCGCTCTCAGGGGTTCAAAGATGTGCGCGTGCTTGGCGTTAAAGCAACTACATTTAATGGCGTTAGTTTAACCAAAGCAGGTGGACAACATGGAACGGATGAAATGTACGCAATCCCAACATTAGCCAAAACGTTAGGAGAAGCTATGGGGGTCGTATTACAAGCAGATAACTACAATACTGTATATTTTGTAGGTGATACAATTTGGCGTGACGAAGTAGAAAACACACTCAACAAATTTAAACCTGAAGCTGTTGTTCTTAACACGGGTGATGCTCGTTTAGACGGCGTTGAAGGTGCTATTATCATGGGTAAACAAGACACGCTTCGAGCCATTGAACATGCACCTGAAGCTAAAATTATTGCTGTACATATGGATACGGTCAATCATGCGGCACTGTCTCGTAACGAATTAAGAACATTCGTACAAGAAGAAAAAGTTGCGGGACAGGTATTCATCCCTGAAGATGGCGAATATTTACCGCTGTAATCATCTCTACTACATAGACACATCTAAGTAAACTGATACAGAAATAGTTAGATCCTCCAATTGATATAGGCCTTTTTATACAAATTTCTTGTAATAAAAGGCCTCCTGCACCAAAAAAACGAGCACACTAGCGACCAAAATGCCCAAACAGTTGAAAGCGCGAGCCGGGGTGAAGTAAACGCGCGGCGGTAACGATGTCATCACCCGCCCAAGTGCGACGTTTGATTTGTAAGCAGGGTTCTGATGCTTTAATACGCAAACGCTCGCACTCTATCGGGCTAGGCAATATCGCTTCTACCAAATGCTCGCCCTCTGTCATGGGGGCAACACTCATTAAATATTCATAGGAGGTATGCAGAGAAAAATCCTGTTTATCATAGTCAGGAGCAAGATTGGCATTCACTATGCGTTCTTCTATTTGAATAGGTAAGTCGTTTTCAAAGTGCAACACCACAGAACGAAAAATTCCATGGTTAGTACGAACCCCCAGTGTCATGGCTTCTTCTACCGTGGCTTTCGCGGACTCTAATACCAATAACTCTGAGCGATGTTTATGACCACGGGCCGCCACTTCTTCTGCGATGTTATGAACCTCAAACAGTGCCGAATGGGCTTTTTTCTCCGCCACGAAGGTGCCTAAGCCCTGATGGCGCACCAAAAAACCTTCTGCGGTGAGCTCGCGCAAAGCACGATTCACCGTCATACGACTGACGCCCAATGCTTTCACCACTTCAGACTCAGACGGTATACGCTGGTTAACTTGCCACTGACCAGAGGTGATTTTCAATGAAATCGCCTGTTTTAATTTAGCGTAAATGGGCTGTGGGGCATCCGGTAAATCATCAAACAAATTGGCTAGGTTAGGGCTGGTTATTTCAGACACTGAGGGTTCCATCTATTCATATGTGTTAAAAATTTATACTGCAGGCCATCATAACAAACAAAGCACCTGTCTATACATTTTAAACGCGGCTTATTTAAATTGGCATCATGAAAAGTGCCGCCAACCAAGCAAGCCCCATTAGCAAAGAAAAAACCACACCCCAACGTGGGGTTTTTACAGCAATAGAAGTCGGAGCTGGGTGTTTTTTACGCCCATGAATCATGGCCTCGATCAGTCGCTCTTTTAGACACAACTCGTGATAAAGCACAGCGAGTACATGGACTGCCACTAAACCCAATAGTACATTGGGTAAAAAGCGATGAATAGACGCCAACTCACTTGCCCAGTCTTCTGGAATATATGAGTAAAAAGGCCCAAACCAAAAAATGTCATCGCTGGTAAACAGCCCCGTTCCCCATTGCACTGAAAGCGCAAAAAGTAAAACAATGACCATTAACGCTCCAACCGGGTTGTGTCCTAGGTATTTTTTAGGCCGACCTGATAACAAGGACACAGCAAAGCGAAAAGCAACTTTTGGCCCTTTAACAAACTGGCGAAAACGTGCGTAATACGATCCATAAAAGCCATACAGCACACGAGCAATGATCACCGCAGACAAACCATAGCCCATGTAAAAATGATATTGAACGTAGTCTGCGTCAGATTTGCCAGTAATGATCAAACCGGTAAATAAAAACACCATTAACCAGTGGCTAATTCGCACTGGCCAATCCCACACTAGTGTCGATTTCATACTAACCATTCCCACCATGAATATTATTGACTCAAAAAACACTCACTTGCCAAAGAGTGACATTAAACACTATGCTGTGAAAAGCAAGATTCTGGCCATCAAGTTTGCCACAATTGGTTAATAAACACGTTTATGAACACATCATAACTTCAAGAGTGAGACAAATATGGTTGTCATATTGTTGCTAATCACATTTGCAAGCATCCTATTGCTGGCTTATTTCATTTTGTTTAACGGTCGTTTTTTTGGTCGACGCAATGCGGTAATTGATGCGCCTATTGATAAACTTGCAGAAGATTTGAGCGACCTTACTCATTGGCAAAGCTGGCTACCTTGGCTCATTTATGAACCCGATGCCCATGTTGATTATGAATATTTAAACTCAGGCATTCATTCGGTTTTTCCCAGTTGTTTAGTGTGGCAGGGGAAACTCATCAAAGACGGACACATGACATTAGAGCCCGCTCGTTCAGGGGCTCATTACTTTCATACATTGTTAGAAGCCCCTGCGTTTTACCCCAATGATGTACACTTTAATATTGACCTTACCAAACAAAAAGAACGCACACTCATAACGATTCAGGTCACGGGCAAATTGCCTTTTTTTCGTCGCTGGAAGCAAAAAAACTACAGCCTTCGTGCCAATAAAGACGCGGAGTTAGCACTGTTAAAAGTCTTAACCTACTTGAGCAAATATAACACCACGCCAGATCATGAATACCATGAACCTCACTTTGAGTGGCTTGCTAAGGCAAGATTGGATAATGTGGACGCCGTAACACGCCCCTTTGTGGTCAGTAATCAACCCATGTCACAGAAGATGGATCAGGGGTTTCATGATTTACTGACCCAACTTGGCCCAGAAAACCCACCAGCGGGTCCCAGTTTTGCGCTCTATAAAAAAGCCGATATTACTCATCACTATTTTTCTGGGCGCTTAGGCATTCCTGTACAAAATTTAGTGCCTTGTGAACTCTACCCGGAACGTATCGTTCTGCGTGGCTATTATTTACAACTACGCTATTACGGCAGCTACCAGAATTTATCGTTGGCGTGGCATGTCTTGTTCAATTTTATGCGACTGCACCATTTAACACTCAACCGCCATCGTTATGGCGTCGAAGTCTTCGAAGTTGGTCCGACCCATACAGAAAACGCCAAGGACTACGTCACACTCGTTTGCCTACCCATTAAATAATTGGCTTCATTGCTATTTTATGGGACAGTCTGGTCTCAATTGTAAAAAAGGAACCCGTTCATGCTCGAATCTCCCAAAGTCATGTCGCTTGTTGACAGTCTTGTGCGAATTATTCTAACCATAGTGTACTTCTATACTTTTAAGCATTTTTTCGTTATTGAGAATGATCTGTTGCTGGCTTTTGTGTCTGTACTGTGTGCATTTATCACCTTCAAAGGTGGCATTTTTCTCTTCCATAAATTCATCGCCAACAAGCAATAGCAGTACAAAACATTATGCCTTTTAGCGTATGCTAATGCGCTTCATCCCCCTGAAAAACACAACGCAGACGAAATGGACACAGATCGGCGTTCTAGCCCAATGAACAAGAGTCTTTTTTATGACGACACTCTATCAAGCACACCTCGCCATCCTCGTAGATCGTTACGAAAACGCCATGGCACATTTTGGCCTTGATGCCATTGTTTTAGCGTCAGGGGAAAAAAGTTATTACTTTCAGGACGATCACACTCACCCATTTCACGTCTATTCTGGCGCGCAACAGTGGCTACCTTTTAGCTTAGGCGCAGAAACCTATATCGTGCTAAGAACAGGTGAAAAACCGATTTTGGTTTGGCCTATTCGTGACGATTTCTGGCACGCACCAAACCCAGTCCCTAGTGGCGATTGGCAGCAAAATTGGAACATTATTACAGCGAAAAAAACAGACAAATGGTTCGGCGATCTACCCAAGAAAACCGCTTGGCTTGGCCCTCAACCTATGGCATTTGCTGTGTCTTGTGAAGGCTTAAAAGCCTATGTAGATTTTGCTAAAGCCGTTAAAACGGACTTCGAAATCCACACTATGCGTCAGGCAAGCCTTCGCGGTGCGGCTGGGCATCTCGCGGCAAAAGAAGCGTTTCTTGCCGGAATGAGCGAATTAGACATTCATCTCGCCTTTTTAAAAGCCAGTCAGCAAAGTGCTTTTCAAGAACCTTATCCTGGCATTGTCGGCTTAAATGAACACGCTGCCGTGCTGCATTACGAGCATAAATCCATAGAGCCGTTGGGCAATTCCCGTACACTATTGATTGATGCTGGCGCTAACGAGCATGGTTATGCCAGTGATATTACTCGTACCTTTGCGCGCCATGATGATGACTTTAACGCTTTGATCCAAGACCTAGACACCATGGAACAGACGCTTTGCCACAGTGCCTTGTCTGGTGTTAACTTCCGAGATTTACATCAGCAAACACTGATCGGCATTGCCACTTTACTGCGTGAGCACAAAATATGTGCCTTAAATGTGGAGGAGCAGTTAAGCAAACGTATTCCGCAAGTTTTCTTTCCTCATGGTTTAGGGCACTTACTTGGCTTACAGGTTCACGATGTGGGCGGCCATCAAATAGACAAACTGGGGACATTAAGCATGCCTGATGAACAGGCTCCTTTTTTACGCCTCACGCGAACCTTAGCAGAAAACATGGTCATCACCATTGAACCTGGCTTGTATTTCATTCCAATGCTACTCGAAAAAATGCAAGCAGACATACCACAGCATGGTTGTGATATGGCACGTATAGAGCATTTTTTACCTTACGGCGGCATTCGTATTGAAGACAATGTGGTGGTAAAAAACCACCAACCTGTCAATTTAACTCGTGAGGCGTTTTTAAGTAAGTTGTAATTACCCTCCCCCTCGCTCCATTGATATCAAACGATGAATATGAATGGAGCGACCAAAGATCACGTTTTTTCTTTCAAATAGGCCAAAAATCGTAATTTTAACGTCCCTATCTATAACTAAAAGATCACAAAATGGGTAAAATATGGAATAGATAGCATCTTTATAAACAATAACCCATAGGCTAAGGTTACAGTGGTTCCAAAATACCAGTTGAAACACAGAACTGGTATCGATCACTAATAATAACAAAACCAAGCCAAGTTCATTTAACAATGAACACCAAAGAGGCCAATAATGAAAAAAACAACGATTGCGTTACTAGCAGCACTTTCCCTTTCTTCCAGCCTAAGCTTCGCGGATTATCCAACGAAAGACATTCAAGGCATCATCCAATGGGGCGCGGGCGGTTCAACTGATACCGTAATGCGCTCTATCACTCCTCATGTCGAAAAAGAACTTGGAACCAGTATCATCCTGACCAATAAAACAGGTGGTGTTGGTGCCATAGCAACCAAGTTCGTTGATGCGAAAAACGCCGACGGTTATACACTGTTAATGGGGGCAGAAAACCCACAGATGTATAAAATTTTAGGACTATCTGACATCGACTACAGCGATATGATTGCGATCAATGTGTTGGCTCGTGGGACGCCAATTATCGTCGCAAATAACGATGCGCCTTTTAACAACATGCAAGAGCTTATTGATTACACCAAAGCGCATCCAGGTGAAGTGAAATTCGGTTCTACAGGTCCTGGCGGATTAACCTCGATTGTGACAGCGATGTTGGACTCTCAAGTCAAACTGGATTACATCAGTATTCCTTATAATGGTGATGGCCCAGCGCTAACAGCACTTCAAGGTGGTGCGATTGACGTCATGCCTGCTGTACTCGGTGCGACTATCGAACAAATTAAGGCGGGACGAATGAAAGCCATCAGTCTAGTCGATGTAGAATCTAGCAAGCTGTTACCGGATCTTGCGCCTATCACCGATACCTTACCAGGTATGAAGTCTTACTTGCCATGGGGTCCTTTCTTTGGTGTGTTCGTGAAAAAAGGCACATCGGATGAAGCGGTAGAGAAATTACAAGCCGCGTTTCAAAAGGCCGCGTTTAATAGCGACTTTGTGGATCTTATGCAAAAACGTGGTTTCACCATCATGAATATTTCCGGTGATGAAGCCAATTACTTCCTTGAAGCTTACCGTTCAACCTCTTCTTGGTTAGTACACGATGCAGGCTTTAGTAAATTTTCACCAGAAGAGTTTGGTATTCGCAAACCATAACAAATAACCTAACCTCAAGACGCGGCTTACATGGAGTAAACGCGTCTTGTTTCCTTGCTTTATCTGGAGTTACCATGTCCAGCCAGTCCCCTTTTATAAAAACCCGTAAACCAGGAGAGCGAATTTTTTGCCTTCTAATGGTTATGGGCAGTGTTTATCTGTTTTGGCAATCTTATGCCATTTCAGGGTTCAGTTCGTTCAGCTCACCAGGTGCATTTCCACTGGCGGCCTCGGCCACCATGGTCTTGGCTTCCTGTGTGACCTTTTTGAATACGCTAAAGTTACCTGCGGCCGAAAACGTTCGCTTCGTGTATCACTGTTTTCCGCCTATTGTTGCCGTTATTATGGCGTTAATTTTGATTTATTCCGTCGTTTTGGAAAGCCTAGGCTTTGTTCTTTCCAGCTTTGCCTTTCTGTTCGTTTCTATCCAGTTTTTATATCGACGCAGCGTCCTCACTACACTCACAATAAGCTTGCTGGCCTTAATTGTCGTGTACATTATTTTTCGCTTAATTTTCCAAGTCGTGCTTCCTGAAGGCATCGTACCCGAACGCGAAATTTTATCCTCAATAAAATCTTTGTGGAGCTAGTCACTTTATGGATGCGTTACATTATTTTGCCATGTCTTGGCTATCACCAGAGTTACTAGGCTTAACCGCACTAGGCACGTTTTTAGGGATTTATGTCGGGGCCATCCCAGGTCTGTCCGTGACCATGGCCGTCTCGATTCTGATTTCGTTCACCTTTGCATGGGACGTCAATTACGCACTTTGCTTAATGGTCGGTGTTTATATGGGCGGTGTTTACGGTGGCTCTCGCACCGCTATTTTATTAAACATCCCTGGAGCGCCCTCGGCCATTGCGACGGCATTAGACGGCTACCCTTTAGCTAAAAAAGGGCTTGCTGGAGAGGCGATCGGCTTATCGACAGTCATGTCTGTCGTTGGTGGCTTTGTTGGCATTATCGTCTTAGCGCTTGCGGCACCCACTGTGAGCGAATTTGCCATCACATTCCAGCCTCGTGATTATATGATGCTGGGGATTTTAGGCATTATGCTGGTAGGTTCTTTATCGGGTGGCAGTCTAGCAAGAGGGATTTTTGCTGGTGCGTTAGGGCTCTTAATTGGTACCGTTGGACTCGATCCAATGACAGCAGAAGAGCGTTTTACCTTTGGTGTTGTTGAACTTTGGGATGGCATCAATCCCGTCGCGGTGATGATTGGTATGTTTGGTATCTCAGAAGCCTTGCATCAGTTACACCACATGAATAAGGCCGTCATCAAACAAAAAATCTCTCGCGTTATCCCTAAGTGGTCAGACATTAAAAAATACATGCCTCTTAGCCTGCAAACCTCTTTTATTGGCGTGATTGTAGGGGCGTTACCAGGAACCGGTGGCGACATTGCTGCGCTGATGGCTTATGACCATGCGAAACGCGTTACCAAGAATCCCAAAGTCCCCTTTGGTGAAGGCGCTAAAGAAGGTTTAATCGCCCCAGAAGCGGCCAATAACGCGGCTGTTGGTGGTGCTTATATACCAATGCTGACCCTAGGCATTCCCGGAGACGCGGTAACCGCAGTATTTATTGGCGCCTTGTTTATTCATGGTTTAAACCCAGGTCCTTTATTGCTCATCGAACAACCTCATATGTTTTGGTTTACCGTTGGCAATTTAACCTTAGCCAATATTTTCGTACTGATTTTTGGTTTAACCGGCATCAAACTGTTCTCGAAAATCGTCGAATGTCCAAAAGGCATCTTAATCCCACTCATTTTCCTTCTGTCGATCGTCGGTGCGTATGCGATCAACAATGCCATTACCGACATTTGGTGGATGCTGGCTTTTGGTGTGTTTGGTTACTTTATGCGTCTCTATGGCTTCCCTGTTGGGCCTGTGATTTTAGGGGTAATACTAAGCTCACTAACCGATGAAAATTGGCGTCGTGCCATTTTGTCAGAGCGTGGCAGTATCAGTGATTTGTTTATCAACTTATTTCATAGCCCACTTTCCACCGTGCTCTTTAGTGTGATTGTATTAATCCTCTTTACCCAGTCACCTCTTTGGACACGCTGGCTAAAACGAAAGCTCTTTCACGAAACCACCTAAGTACAGATTACACAGGCAACAGCTCCCCCCTCAACCCCGTTATTTAATGCCATAACAGGGTTGAGGGGTAGATTATCCTCTTACCTATGTCGCTAAATTTGTTTTTAACATTATCTGCTTACCTAAAAACGACAAACTGTTTCTAAATATCGACGAAAGCGCCCTATCATAAAGCAAAATGAGCGAAAAAAACCATTATGGTGCAATATAAAAAGACAGCTCTTTTAATAATTCACTGCTTTTTAAAACGTATCCAGTGGAATACCAATGCACTTTTATCTGTTCGCAGAATATCAAACTAAAGTTTTACATTGAAGAAACAATGGCAAAAAAATTGCTCTTTCAGCACACCCCTAAGCATCTGCAACGACGTAGTGCTTAATGCAATGGAGCAGTAAAGAGATGAGTTTAAAAAGCAATCAGATGTTACTTTCAGCAAAAGAACGCCGATGGTTACCTTGGTTTGGCAACACTGGGCGGTTTTCACTTTTTTGGTCGTGTTATTTAAATAAAGACACCTACCCAAACATAGAAAAAACCTTCGAGAATATTGCCAGCACCAGAGTGAAACTGCTCAACACTTGGGTGAATACTCAGTGGTCTCAGTTAGACGTCTTACTGGAAATCGTTTCTCCAACCTTCCCAATTGTCGAACAAGAAACACTAGAAGAACGTTTAAATATCGTCCCTGATGTCTCTGAATATTTTGTTATCGATGCGCAAGGACAGGTGCTAAAATCGACCACCCAAAGCCGTGTAAGCAAAATCGATTTACCAGCAAAAGCCGTGTCAGCAGGCTTGCTTGCGCCATTTATACATGGCCCTTATATAGACCAAAATACCTTAACAATTGGCGCATCCAGCTCAAAATTTCACGATGCGGTCACTCTAATGTTTTATCTCCCCATTAAACAAAATGGTATTAGCGTAGGTGCTGTCTGTGCCCGTATTCCCAATGACGTTATCGGTGATCTTATCCAACGCGAAGCGGGACACATTTATAAGGAATCTGGCGACAACTATTTGTTTATGGTGAAGTCAGAGTTCGATCCTTCCATACTCCCCGGCACCGCTCTGTCCCGTTCCCGCTTTGAAGACAATGCCTTCAGTCATGGCGAAAACCTAAAGGGTGGTATCAATACAAAATTTGGCGTCGTCAAGGTTCAAAAGCAGACTGAGTTTGAAATTCGTTTTACCGATCCTGCCACTAAAGAGTTGCACCCCGGTGTGCGAGAAACGATTAAGAAGGGTCAAAACCTTTTTGTGACTTACCCCGGCTATTCCGACTACCGACACATTCCTGTTATCGGCAAAGGGGTGACTTTTCAGCTGAAAGGCAGCCCAGATACATGGGGCATGATGTGTGAGGGCGACTTAGAAGAAGTCTATCGTCGACGCTCCATCAACTTAAAACTGATGAGAAGCTACTTGCTAGCCTCCAGTGTGCCGCTTGTCATCAGTAGTTTACTGCAGGTTTACACCGACTTATCCCTTCTGCCAACGAGCTTGATCGCCTTTGCCAGTTTAGGCCTAGCAGGCATCCTCTTTCATCGTTTCAGCACTAAAAAAATTAGCCGTAGCATGAGCCAAATGACGGAAGTCATTCAAACCATTGCCGAAGGAGAAGGCAACCTAAAACAGCGTCTGGATGACGATCTAGCCAACGACGAAACTGGTGACATGGGACGCTGGATGAACAGTTTTATTGACAACCTCGACAACACCATGGGACAAGTCATTTCGGCCAGCAATAACGTCAAAAAATCTAATGAATTTATGATTCGCACCAATGAAGAAGCCAGCCAAGCGTCTCATTATCTTGAGTCCACCGTTGAAAACATGCTGAGCGTGTTTCAGCAACAAATAGACGAAGTGCACAGTGCGTCTCAAACGGCAAATGATTTGAAACAAGCCATGGATCAAGTCGCCGCAGAAACACAATCTCGCCTAAAAGCCGCCAAAGCTGGCACACAAGAAATACGCGATGTCGTAAGAGCCACAGCGGAGTCGGTCAAATCATTGGATCAAAAAACCAATGAAGTAGCCGGTATCATTACCACCATTTCTGATATCACCAATCAGACCAACTTATTGGCCTTAAACGCTGCCATAGAAGCCGCTAGAGCCGGTGAACATGGAAGAGGATTTTCAGTCGTAGCCGACGAAGTTCGTAGCTTGGCCTCTAAAACCGCTTCAGCAGCAGAAGAGATACAAACCATGCTAGAAGGTATTCAGGAAGAAACACGCAGTGCGGTGACCTTTATGGAAAAAGGCGCCGAAAACGTCGATAAAAATCTCATCGCGAATGAGCAAAGCAATATCAGCGACAGCGCTTTGTACGACCTAGTCGACACCATGTTTGAAGCCATTTTGTTATTGAATGAAAGCAACCAGACAAACGCAAAAACCGTCCATGAAATGGGCGCGGCAACAGAGCAAATGCGTCGCTCAATCGCGGCACTTCAAAGACGTTCATCCCGTGTTGGGTTATCCGCCTTGAAGCTCAACTCACTGGTTGGTCAGTTTCAAGTAACCACCAAATAATAAACAGTCTCTAGTGCTGGGGTTTGGACGAAAAAAAACCGGAGGAAGTTTCCTTCCTCCGGCATAATTTCCTCACAAAAGGATACGCCTAAAACAAATCATTCCCCGCAATGACAATGACTTATTTTTTCTCTTGGCGCGCCTGTGAGGCAAGACGAACAAACGCATTCGCTTCGCCGTAGCGACTGTAACCACCCACACGTTGTACCACTTCAAAAAAGACGCCATGTACTTCTTCCGTATAGAAATGAAAGAATTCACCTTCGTCATTTTTATCGTACATAATATTATGTGACTGCAATTTCTTAATCAGGTCTGGCGACAAACCAAAGCGCGCTTCGATGTCACGATAATAATTCTGAGGAATCGGCAGCTGCTTCTCACTATCAATGTTTTTTGCTGCGGCAAAAATATCATCACACGCAAACGCAATTTGGTGCACCCCAGAGCCTTTAGACTTCTGGATAAAACGCTGTGCAGAGGCACCGCGTGCGTTGGTCATATTCAATGGAATACGCACACGCTTGTCTTTGCTAAGAGCGGTTCGGCTTACGACTAATCCGTGAATATCCGGCAAATCTTGGCTGGCATCGATATCGAAACCAAATACCGATTTATAGAAGAAAGACGCCGACAGAAAATCCGTATTGGAAACCGTTTGGCCGATATGATCGAAACGTGTTAAGCCAACCCCCGTTTCGCCCTGAATACCTTGAATCGGTTTGAAATCCACCTCGAAAAAACGTACAGCGGCGTCGGCTGAAACGAGATACACCAAGCTATCGCCAATACCGCGAAGTGCAGGGATATTCAATTCACCTGGACCGGCCTGATTATCAAAACGCTCGACACGATAGCGTTCAGCCAAAGACAAAGTGGCTTTAACATTTTCCGAGGCAAACGCCATCGCACAAACGGACACACCGTGTTTCTGGAAATGCTCGTGGGCTTGGCTTTTCGGCTCGCGGTTGAGGATCAGGTTAATATTACCCTGACGCATCAAGCTGACGTTTTTAGAACGGTGTTTATGGGTTTCATGAAAACCCAACTGAGCCAAGGTATTGGTTAACGCCGCGCCGCTTTCCCCTTCAATGGCAAATTCAATAAACTCAACATCGCTAACTTGTGGCGCCACAATCGGAGCGGTTTTTTCTTCACGCTTGCTCACCGTTTGGTCATCAAGCCAAATCAAAGAACGCATACCATCAATGGCCTTTTCTAATGGCGAAGAAGAACGGAATTCGTCATTGAAAATCTCATGGGACAAGTAGTCATTAAAGCCTTTGTCTTTCAAAACTTGTAAAAACTCGACCACTGGCATATCGCCTTGGCCAGGGAAGCAACGGAAATGTCGGCTGTATTGCAACACATCCATTTGTAAACTGGGCGCATCGGCCACTTGCACCAGCGCAATCTTGTTTAGCGGAATGTCATCACGCAGAACATCTAAGGTGTTACCACGGGAAAACATGTGAAAGGTATCTAAAATAATACCTAGATTCGGATGGTCAACACGTTTCACCAAATCCCATGCGTCATGATAATCGGCAATGTGGTAACCCCAAGCTAGGGCTTCATACCCCAGCATGATGCCTTCTTTTTTGGCTATTTCAGCCAAAGCAAACAAGTCCGCCGCGCACACATCACGATCCGCAGAAGAATAAGGCTGCACATTACTGCAAAACAACAAACGATTCGTACCCAACTCGTGAGCAACATCCATTTTGTGCTGCAACATTTTGACTTTCTGCGAACGCATTGGCTCAGGCATACCTTCCATATCACGGAATGGCTGCAAAGCGATAATCTCCAAACCAAGATCTTGCGCCATACGACGCACATCTCTTGGCGAGCCATCAAACTGAGTTAAGTCATTTTCGAAGATTTCTACACCTTGAAAACCGGCTTTTGCCGCCGCTTCGAACTTTTCTCTCAGCGTGCCAGATAAGGTAACGGTTGCGAGTGCTGTTTTCATTCTTACGCCCTGACTGTCAACATTTCATAACGAAAACGATATGTGAAAAGCAAATATGTTTTCTACTTCTATCATTATTATGCTTGATGCTAGCACAAGATTTTTGTATTGAGCGCCCTATTAAGAATGAAATAAAGTGCCAAAAATATATCGAAAAAGGAATACATAACCCCTTTTCAAGAGCGCAACTTAGGAGTGTAATATAGGAAAATTATTCCCTTATTAGCGCTTGTAACGAGCCTGATTCCTTAGTGTTTCTTTTTTTCAGTAGCTGACGACCCAATAGCCAGTTAGCAGCGACAGAGACCATGCGTGTACGATGGGAGACTTTTTATGCTAGAAAACCGTATTAAATATCGCCACCTTCAATGTTTTTTAGAAGTCACTCGTCAAGGTAGTGTTGTTCGTGCCGCTGATGTGTTGGCTCTTACCCAGCCAGCTGTGTCAAAAAAACTCAAAGAACTAGAAGACATTCTGGGCGTCAGACTTTTAGAACGCAGTAAAAAAGGCGTAGAGCTCACACCGTTTGGAAAAGTCTTTCTAGAACACGCTAGCACCAGTGTGGCCGCATTACGTGAAGGCACTGAACGAGTAGCCCAAGCACAGCAAAAAGGCATCAGTCGTATCAGCATTGGTGTGTTACCGACCGTTGCGACCAGCATTCTGCCAGAGTCCGTTAAACGTTTTCGCACAGGCGGTCTTGATGTGCGATTGCATTTGGTTTCCGGCCCAAACGCTTTATTAATGAGCCAGTTGCGTGTTGGCGAATTGGACTTAGTCGTTGGACGCTTAGGCGTTCCAGAAGCCATGTCAGGCTTATCATTTCAGCATTTGTACTCGGAGCAGGTCACGTTTACCGTTCGACCTAATCATCCATTGCTAACAAAAGAAAACTTCCAAATCAGCGATATTGCCAATTACACGGTGCTCTACCCGCCAAAAGGCTCCATCACTGCGCCCTATGTAGATCGTTTTTTATTGTCCCAAGGCGTCAGCACGCTAACGGATCGAATCGACACAGTGTCGGATTCGTTTGGCAAAGAATTTATTCGCAATAACGATGCGGTGTGGATCATTTCACGCGGTGTTGTGGCTCGAGAAATTTCTGATGGTGAACTGGATGAATTGCCTATCGACACAAAAGAAACGCTAGGAGCGGTTGGCCTGACAACCCGTGCAGACTCGGTTCCGTCACTAGCACTAAAGCTGTTTATGAACGCCATCCGAGATACCGCACAAACGTTAGACAGCTATTACAAACACATTGATCATCACCATAAAGACAGCCCTGTCGTTTAAGTGGCTAAATTAAGGTGCTAAGACAGGACTCCTAGATGCTGACCATTATCGCCATCACAACGCCCATTTTTATCATGATCATATTGGGATACTTGGCGGTTCGCGTTAAGTTGGTTCCTGGTGACACCATAGCTGGCATGGCAAAAATCGTCATGTATTTCACGCTTCCCGCTTTAATTTTCAGTACTTTGGCACGAATGGAGTTTGATGAGGTTATTGTCCCAGCCTATATTGCCACTTATGCAATAGGATCCATACTCACCCTATTGATTGGTCTATTTATTAGTTTAAAAGTCATGAAACGTTCTCTTATTGAGAGTACGTTAAAAGGGGCAGGCATGGCCTGTTCAAACTCGGCATTCTTCGCGTATCCAGTGATGTTACTGGCGTTCAGCAACCCTCCTACAGCAGCGTTTGCCATGTCCCTAATCGTCGAGAACATTCTGGTTCTTCCCATGATGTTTGTCATGCTAGAAGTCAGTGCGTCCAGAGGACAAGGTCTAAAACCCTCTCATCTCTTCTATGGCGTACTAAAACGGCTCATCAAAAATCCGTTAATTTTAGCCGTTACGGGTGGGGTATTAGCGTCGACATTTCACCTAGAGCTGCCCGCGGTGATTGATCGAGTATTGGTCATGTTATCCGGCGCATCCGCCACACTCGCACTGATTGTACTGGGCGGTTCATTAGTCGGTACCAGCCTCACTGGCAATGCCAAAGACATTTGTTTTGTTACCATAGGCAAACTCGTCCTGCATCCATTAATGATTGCCGTCGTGGCGCTCTTTATGCCAGAAATGGACCGCAACCTTCTGCTCGGTGGCATCTTAATTGCGGCCGTTCCCATGATGAGTATTTATCCGATTATTGGCAGCCAATATGGTTTTCGTTCTCTGTGCGCAAGCACATTACTGATTACCACACTGATGTCATTCCTTACACTCGCCGTTATTTTGTCTTTGATGGGGTTGAACTAAGCTTGTGCACCAAACCCTGAATACCCAATACATAGCCTTGTACACCCATACCCACGACAATACCTGCGGCAGCAGGTGAAATATAAGAGTGATGACGGAAGGCTTCTCTGGCGTGTACGTTGGAGATATGAACTTCGATAACAGGCACCTCTGCACCTTTTATGGCATCATGGAGCGCAACAGATGTGTGTGTATAAGCACCGGGATTGAACACTACGCCCAATACTTCGCCCGCTTTAATGCGACGGCCCGCTTCATGAATGAGATCAATCAGTACACCTTCGTGATTAGATTGATGGCATTCCACATCATGACCCAATGTCTGTGCAGCCTCACGGCACATGACTTCCACATCCGCTAGGGTTTCATAGCCATAAGTAGCAGGCTCACGAGTGCCCAGTAAATTTAAATTAGGGCCGTTCAATACCATGATGGTAGACATTTTTATTACTCCTATAAGTCAACATGAATATTCAATTAATCGCATTAGCCTATTTTCAAACAAAAAAGCGCAGCAAGACACTCAAGCTAAAAAATGACAACACGGTGGTAATCAATAACGTACTCGCACAGAAACTCCGTTCACCATACTCGCCACAGACAATGGGGTAAGAGCTAAACATAGGGACAGCAGCAAAAATAATAACCGCGATCTTTAAATCGTTTGGCATGGCCGGCGCCAGTAGCAAAAGCAAGGTGACGAGCGCGGGAAATACGACCAACTTACCCGTCGCTACTAATAAAATGGGAGACCATTGTCCTTTTATGGACACACCAACCAAAGAACCACCAATCACAATCAAGGCGACGGATGAAGCCGCAGCAGCCAGTAAATCCAGCCCTCGCCCCATAAAACTGGGCAGACGCAACTCAAACACGGAAAAAACTAAGCCAGCGGCTAAGGCAATTAATAAGGGATTCGTAGAAATGCGTTTCACCACAAAAACAAGAAGACTTTTCTCGCTGTTCTGACTTTTGCCCAACATGGTTTCGATAAAAATTAAGCACACTGGCAGCAAAATAATATTTTCCACCATCAATGACATCACAAAGGCCTGAGTCAAAGACGAATCAAAAAACTGTAATAAGACAGGAAAACCAATAAACGCACTGTTTGACATGGTTGCACCAACGCCTCTGACACCCGCGTCAACCAGACCGCTTTTCAGCAGTCGCCAGCTCAACAACACAATGATAAAAAAAGTCGCTAAGCCGCTCGCTGCATACACCGCAAGATAGTCAAAATGCAGGACTTCTCTTATCTCCATGCTGGACAATTTCATAAAAATTAACGCAGGCAAAGCAAGGTACAGCACAAAACGGCTCAACCCTGGTATGGCAGCTTGTGGGAGAAAAGAAAAACGCACACTCACAAAACCCACTAATATCAGAAAAAAAATGGGCGCAACGATATTAATGACGGCTGCCATGTTAGAAGTTCCTTATTGAGGTCATCGTGTTCATCTCATAAAAACCGCTTAGGCCGACGCTCTACTTTTGTTTGTAGTTGCAGAGGTTGCACTGCTGAGATCTGGCAGTGTTAAGCCTTTTTGAATATGCGAATCCAGTATCGATACTGCATTCTCTACGTCGTCTTCTAGAAGGCATTTCAACAATTGATGATGCTCCTCCATAGACGCCTGTCCACGAAAGGGGCGGCGGTGCAACGCCAGCACCTGATAACGCATATAAAGCTCAATTACTGAAGCATGGTAACGGATAAGCTGCTGAGAGCCGCAATGGGACACCATGGTAATATGAAAATCTCGATCGACTTTTTCCCATGCCTGCACATGACTCGTCTCGTCTTCCATCATCTGTTTCTCGACACAGTTCAAGCGAAAGTGCGCACTGATTAAAGCCGACTTCCACTCCATATGACCCACTTTATTGGCCATGGATTTACGCACCCCCGACAGCTCTAACATCTGTCGTAACTCTAATAGCTCGCATAAATCAGCGGTAGAGACAGGTTTTACTGAGAACCCTTTTTGATCGACAAACAGCACAAAACCATCAGACACAAGTCGCATTAAGGTTTCGCGTAGCGTGTTGACACTGGCACTATAACGCAAGCGCAACGCGTTTAATTTCAGCTTTTCGCCGGGAGCAAGCTTGCCCGTTACAATGTCTGAACGCAGTTGCTCATAGACAGATTGCCCAACTAATTTGCGATCATCGGAGTTAATCATAGAAATTTCTAAGGGCCTTTTATGGTTTTATAAGACCTCTGCACTATATCACGAGGCAAAGCATTCTAATGTATAGCCAAACGAAAAGACGCCCTTTGGCGCCTTTTTTAGGTTGTTCACTTTATGAAATGACGAGAACTAAATCAACGAGCTAACCACATCGTATTTTTCACGGAACTGATCCCAAACGGGCTTCACGTCCGTGACTTGTTGTCCGGTAAAAATCTCAAAAGCATCGATGCCTTGGTAGAAAAACAAATCAAAACCAGACACAACCTGCAGGCCCTTCTTATTTGCTTCTAGCAAAAATTCCGTATCCATTGGGGTGTAAACCGCATCAAAGGCCCACTTCTGTCCCTGAATCAACTCAGCCGCCAAAGGCATGCCTGGACTTTTCAAATGACCAACAGGCGTACAGTTTACCAAGCCATCCACTTCCGCCGCGGCCGCAGCAATGTCTTCTTTGGCCACCACACGGGCTTTATAACCTGCGTCGTTAATAGCATCCACCAAAGATTGCGCGCTACGTTCACTCAAATCAGTGATCAACACTTCTGTGGCGCCCACTTCAAACAAGGCAAAGCCAATCGCACGCCCTACACCACCCGCACCTATCATCAGCACTTTGCCTGCGGGTAAATCGCCCACTCGCCCCTTATAGCCGCGAATAAATCCCGTGTAATCGGTATTAAATGCACATACTTTGCCGTCTTTTAATAGCAAGGTATTACTGGCACCCACTTTTTTTACCGCATCGTTCACTTCGTCTGCACTGTCGATGGCAATTTGCTTGTAAGGAAACGTCACATTCGTACCAACAAACCCCAAAGCACGAATTTCAGCTAACTTGGCATTAAAGGCTTCGGCACTATCATCTTCGGGCACCTGCAGTTGGTAATCCACAGGCAACTGCTTTAGCTCACCTAACATCATGTGTAAAGAGGGAGATCGAGAAGCGGCAATCGCCTGACCGATTAGACCTAAATGTAACATTGTAATTGCCTCCAACGTATTCCCAAAAGGAATGTCATCACGTTAATAATTGAGTCATAAAGGATAAAAAACGCTTCCTTTATCAGAGATAGAGGAAGCGTATACCAAAACTCATGATTTGTTGTATGACAATTTGACATGTATTTTGATTGGAAAAATTATATCAAAATAGACAACACTGAAACGGCATTTTTGTGAACAAACTACCGTCTGAGACAAATCGCCTCCACGCTTTTTGCGACTTCGTTATAAAATTCGCCGATACTGTGAACAGCCGTTTGCTGTAAACATGAAAACAAAAGTACAGCACAGACCTAGAGTAATATCTCTTTTTCACTATTTAAAAAAAAGAACGCTAAATCCATATAAATAGTGACGTTTTTATCAAAACACGAAAAAAACATTGAATTAATGCTTATCCTTTATTTATTTGATATTCGTTTTTGATATAGTCTGGTTAAAATAATAAGGAGGTCTTATGGAGATCGCAATTCCCAACCTACGACATTTGCGTGTCTTTCTCGCGGTAGCAGAGCTGAAAAGTATTACTCGTGCATCTGAAACCATCTTCTTATCACAACCTGCCATTACACAAGCCATTGCAAAGCTAGAGGGGCTATTAGGCGCGGCCCTATTTGAGCGCCATTCAGATGGTATGTATCCCACGCCATCAGGTGAGGTATGGCAAAAACGCGTAAGCCGCGCCATCCATCATATCCAAAACGCCACACTCGAAATCGTCAAAGACAACACCCCCAAAGAGCGTGTGCAAAAAAATCTCGTGGCCTTGATCAGCACGACACAACTACGGGCCTTGATTGCCGTCTGTGAAGCGCAAAACTTCAGCATTGCCAGCCGCAATTTGGCGGTTTCCCAGTCCTCTGTTCATCGCGCTGCCCGTGATTTAGAGCGCTTACTTGGGGTCGTGTTATTTGAAAAAAACAGTCTTGGTACAAATGCAACGAAAGCCGCACAAACCTTAGCGAAAGCCACCAAACTGGCTTTTAGTGAATTACGCCAAGGCATTTACGAGATCAACGCCTTACAATTCAAAGATGTCAGTACCATCACCATTGGCAGTATGCCTTTGGCCCGTATGACCATCCTGCCTAAATCCATTTTGCAATTTAATGAACGCCATCCTGATGTGAATATCAATGTAACCGAAGGCCCTTATGCCGATTTATTACATCATCTACGCCAAGGCGACATCGATATTATTTTAGGAGCCTTACGCTACCCTTCCCCCGCTGACGATGTGGTCCAAGAAGAGCTATGGGCACCACCTTTGTCGGTTGTTGCTCGCACAAATCACCCCTTAATGAGCAAACACCCTGTTAGTGCCAAAGAGCTGGCAGAGTTTGCTTGGGTGGTTCCCGCCAAAGGTACTCCTACTCGGCAAGCCTTCGAAGATATTTTTCATGATGCAGGCATTCCGTTACCCACTAGGTTGGTTGAATCCAGTTCACAGATATTGATTCGTGAATTATTAATCGAAAGTGACCGCCTGACCCTGATTTCAGCACACCAAGTAGAGCGAGAAATTAATATTGAATTACTCAATGTCATCGACTTTCCACTGGAACATACTCGCCGACCAATTGGACTTTGTGTGCGAAAAAGCTGGCTTCCAACGGTGACCCAGTCCCATTTCCTCAGCTTATTGCGAGAAATATCTGAACACTTTCGCTAACCCTGAAAGAAACCAGATTGCAAAAAATGAATGGCTAATGCGGTTTATGGATTACCCCCATCGGCTATCGGATGCTAAATTTGTGAGTCATTATTCTATTCACTAATAAAAACAGGAGCCAACTAATGAGAATTTGTATCGCTGGTGCATCAGGCGCTTTTGGCATGAAACACATGGACGCCATTGCGGCCATTGAAGGCGCAGAGGTTGTTTCTGTAGTTGGCACCAAAATAGACGCCATCAAAGCGTTCGCGCAAGAACGCGGCGTACCTCACTACACTACAGATCTAGCCGAGAGTTTGGCTCGTGACGACGTGGACGCTGTTATTCTAGCGACCCCGACTCAAATGCACGCGGCACAAACTATCCAATGCCTTGAAGCTGGCAAACATGTTATGTCTGAAATCCCCATGGCAGATAACATCGAAGACGCTCGCAAAGTGGTCGAAGTACAAAAGAAAACTGGCCTAGTTGCGATGGCGGGGCACACTCGCCGTTTCAATCCTTCGCATCAGTGGATTCACAACAAGATCATGGCGGGCGAATTAAACGTTCAACAAATGGACGTGCAAACTTACTTTTTCCGTCGTTCAAACAAAAACGCCCTTGGCCAAGCACGCTCTTGGACCGACCATCTACTGTGGCACCATGCTTGCCATACAGTGGATTTATTCCAATACCAAACCGGCGAAACAGCCAGCAAGGTTCAAGCGCTACAAGGCCCAATCCATCCTGAACTTGGCATTGCCATGGACATGAGCATTGGCATGAAAGTACCGAATGGCGCAATCTGTACGCTATCTTTGTCCTTCAATAACGACGGTCCATTCGGCACTTTCTTCCGTTATATTTGCGATAACGGTACTTATATCGCACGTTATGACGATCTATTTGACGGCAGCGAGAACAAGATTGATCTCTCGGGTGTGGCGGTGTCAAATAACGGCATTGAGCTACAAGACCGTGAGTTCATAGCCGCGATTCAGGAAGGTCGTGCACCGAACGCTTGTGTCACCCAAGCCATTGAAGCCATGGAAACCCTACATCGCTTAGAACAATGTCTAGAAGACTAAATCGTAATGCTCTAAAGTGACAATACTTTAAAGTGACTCAACAAAACTCAAATGGGGAGCTTCGGCTCCCTGTTTTATTAAGGATATTGTTATGTCAAAACACCCTCATTTAACCCATCCAAACATCGGCCTCGGCTGCATGAATTTATCCCATGCTTACGGTTCACCGGTTGCAGAAGAACAAGCAATAAAAGCCCTACATCAAGCCTTTGAAATGGGTTATCGCCATTTTGATACTGCAACGCTTTATGGCGGCGGAAATAATGAACTCTTGGTCGGTAAAGCGCTAAAAGATCGCCGTGATGAGTTTTTCCTTGCCAGCAAATGCGGCATGGCCATGGTCGATGGCAAAAAAGAGATTAACGGCCGACCAGAAAACATTCGCAAACAATGCGAAGACAGCCTAAAGCGCCTGCAAACAGACCATATCGATTTGTATTATTTGCATCGCTTAGACTTCAATGTGCCCATCGAAGAAAGCGTAGGAACGCTGGGTGAGTTAGTAAAAGAAGGCAAAATAGGCGCCGTTGGCTTATCCGAAGTATCGGCTGAGACATTAACCCGTGCTCACAACGAATTTCCCATTACCGCGATTCAGTCCGAATATTCTTTATGGACACGTAACCCAGAAATCGCCGTATTAGACACTTGTAAAAAATTGGGCATTACTTTTGTTGCTTTCAGTCCCTTAGCGCGTGGCTTTTTAACGGGCACACTAAAAGACGTTGCGGATTTAGAAGCCAAAGACATTCGCAACAACATGCCTCGTTTTAACGCCGAGCATTATCCTAACAATCTTGCCTTGTTAAACGACTACTTTGCCCTTGCGAAAGACATCGGCTGCACGCCGTCACAGCTAGCATTGGCTTGGCTTAACGCAAAAGACAAAAATATTGTCCCTATTCCGGGTACTCGTTCGGTTAATCATATGAAAGACAATCTTGAAGCAGCGCAATTAAAGCTGGATGCCAAACAAGTCAGCTTGCTAGACGAAATGATTAATCAACATAACGTCCACGGTACGCGCTATACAGCAGCGCAACAGGCCGAAATAGACACCGAAGAGTTCTAACAGAAATCAACTAACAAAAAGCCCCTTACTCTTTATGTATGAAAAAGAGTAAGGGGCTTTTGCTTATATCATCCGTTCAAAAAGCCTCCACCGTGCTTCGATTTACACAATCTCAATCAACATTTCGCCCGGTGTGACTCGATCGCCTTTTTTAACGAAAACCCCTTTTACCGTACCCGCCACATTGGCATGCACTTCGGTTTCCATCTTCATCGCTTCCGTGACAAGCACAGCTTGACCTGCAGTCACTGTGTCGCCTTCTTTCACCAGGACATCAATGATATTGCCCGGCATGGCCGCACTGACATGGCCCGGCGCTGTCGCACGAGATCGACCAGAACCGCCGTCAGACACGTATTCGTTTAACGATTCGAATACCACTTCTTCTGGCATACCATCCAAAGACAAGTACAGTTTGCGTTTTCCAGCCCCAAAATCCCCCACGCCAGTGATTTCAACGTTGTAAACCTCTCCATGCACATCAATCTTGAACTCCGTTGCCAAGCCACCTGCGGCGGTGCCTTGACCTGCTTGTTCTGGCGGTAACAAGACTTCAGGAACCAAGCTGCCATCGGCACGTTGCTGTAGGAATTCGCGGCCTAACTCGGGGAACATAGCAAAGGTCAGTACGTCCTCTTCCGACTTCGCTAATTCACCGATTTCTTTACGCAGCTTATATAGCTCTGGCGACAACGAATCCGCTGGACGAGCGTCGTTCACCGATTCATTCCCTATGGCTTTTTTCTGTACGTCTGGATTCACCGCGGCAGGCGGTTGACCATAACCTCCCAATAAGTAACGTTTTACTTCATTGGTAATGGTTTTATAACGCTGGCCAGCTAATACATTATAAACCGCCTGCGTCCCCACAATTTGCGAGGTTGGCGTCACCAATGGCGGATAACCTAAGTCTGCACGCACACGAGGAATCTCGGCAAACACCTCACGAATCTTGTCTAGAGCATTTTGCTCTTTTAATTGATTCGCCAAGTTGGACATCATGCCGCCCGGGACTTGGTTAATCTGCACAGACACATCTTCGCGCGTAAATTCACTTTCAAATTGATGATACTTTTTACGAACATCGCGGAAGTAATCGGCAATCTCTGACAACAAGGTTAAATCTAAACCTGTGTCATACTCGGTATCTTTTAATGCCGCCACTTGAGTTTCAGTGGCTGGGTGACTGGTGCCGCTGGCAAAGGATGAAATCGCCGTATCAATACGATCTGCCCCCGCCTCAATGGCTTTCAGCTGACACAAAGGTGCCAAACCAGAAGTGGAGTGACTGTGCACTACCAAGGGTAAATCAACCGCTGCTTTGATGGCCTTCACCAGATCATAAGTCGCATAAGGCGTTAGTAACCCCGCCATGTCTTTAATGGCAATAGAGTCTGCGCCCATGGCTTGCATCGCTTTGGCTTGCTCAACAAACAAGGCGAGTGTGTGCACAGGACTGGTCGTATAACAAATCGTGCCTTGCGCATGTTTACCAGCTTTTTTCACCGCTTTCATCGCGGTTTCAATATTACGCAGATCATTTAGTGCATCGAACACACGGAACACATCGATGCCGTTATCGGCCGCCTTTTGCACAAAGGCTTCCACCACATCATCGGCATAATGGCGATAACCCAACAGGTTTTGACCGCGTAGCAGCATTTGCAAACGAGTATTAGGCAAAGCTGCACGCAATTGACGCAATCGCTCCCAAGGGTCTTCTTTCAAAAAGCGTACGCAAGCATCAAAGGTTGCGCCGCCCCACACTTCTAAAGACCAAAAACCCACTTGATCGAGTTTCTCACAGATCGGCAACATGTCTTCCGTACGCATACGAGTGGCAATCAGCGATTGGTGAGCATCACGCAAGGTGACATCTGTCACTTGTATTGTTTGTTTAACTTGACTCATTTTCTTCCTCCTGCGGATTATCGACCAACATGCGCTGCAATAGCGGCTGCCAACACCAAGGCAATATCGCTTGGATGGCGTCTAACGGAATAATTTAATAATTCAGGGTGCGCTGGCACGAACCCAGTATTGAATTTCCCCTTGATGAAATCTGGATGCTTCAATATTTGCTGATAATAATTCGCCGTGGTTTTGATACCATGCAAACGCATATCATCAATGGCGCGTCGACCACGTGCGACCATCTCATCCCACGTCAACGCCCACACCACCAGCTTCAAACACATGGAATCAAAGTAAGGCGGAATCTCGTAGCCAGTATAAATTGCGGTATCCACACGCACCCCCGGGCCACCCGGTGCGTAGTAGTGAGTAATACGACCAAAGCTGGGTAAAAAATCGTTTTTTGGATCTTCCGCATTAATGCGAAATTGCATCGCATAACCACGATAATAAATGTCTTCTTGGCGGAAGCTAAGGGGCAAGCCTGCAGCAATACGAAGCTGCTCACGGACAATATCAACCCCTGTGATTTGCTCGGTAATCGTGTGTTCAACCTGTACACGGGTATTCATTTCCATGAAATACACTTCGTTGCCAGACAATAGAAACTCCACGGTACCCGCGTTAACATAATTCACCGCTTTGGCGGCTCGCACTGCAAGATCGCAAATATACTGACGTTGTTCCGGAGTAAGCTGTGGGCTCGGCGCAATTTCGATCAATTTTTGGTTACGACGCTGTATCGAACAATCACGCTCAAACAAATGCACAGCATTACCTTGGGAGTCGGCTAATACTTGCACCTCAATATGGCAAGGGTCCACAATGCACTTCTCTAAAAACACTTCGGCAGAACCAAAGGCTTTGGTCGCTTCAGAAATAACGCGAGGGTACTGCGACGTTAATTCTGCTGGCGTATCACAGCGACGAATACCTCGACCGCCACCACCAGAGGTGGCCTTGATCATCACTGGATAACCAATTTTTCCAGCCAAACTCAACGCTTCGTCAAGGTTCGCTAAATTCCCTTCAGAGCCTGGCGTGATCGGAATCCCTGCCGCACGCATACTGTCTCGGGCTTGGGTTTTATCACCCATTTTATGAATAACAGAAGAATGAGGCCCAATAAAAGCGACGCCTTTTTGCTCGCATAACTCGGCAAAGCGCGCGTTCTCAGACAAAAAACCGTAACCGGGATGAATCGCATCACAGCCTGTCTCTATGGCTAAGTTAACCAAACGCAAAGGGTCTAAATAACCGGCAAGAGGGTCCTCACCCAACGAATAAGATTCATCCGCCCGTTTGACATGCAAGGCATATCGATCCGGTTCCGTAAAAATCGCCACAGAGCGAATCCCAGCCTCTGCACAAGCGCGAATGATACGAACCGCAATTTCACCTCGGTTAGCAATCAACACTTTTTTTAACATGAGTCACTCCTTTCTTGTTTGAAGAGATCACTGCACAACGTAGCCAGTACAACTTTTGTACAAATACCTCTGAATATTCAGACTACTCAAATACTAACCAAAGTAAAAATTGATATTACAAGAGTTATCTATAAGCTATACCTGATAGATAACCGTACAATCGCGATATAAGAGGGAAAATAACAATGCCTCAGAGTGTACAAAGTTTAGTCAATCGACTGACTTTTCGACAGTTACAAGTTTTTAGAAGTGTCTATGAATTGAACAGCTACAGTCGAGCTGGCGACATGCTCGGCCTGACTCAACCCGCGGTTAGCAATCAAATACGACATCTTGAACAAGCGCTCGAGCAACCCTTGTTTGAATACGTCGGCCGTCAGCTTTATAGCACAGCAACGGCCAAACGCTTGGCTCAGTGCATTCATGCTATGTTTGATGAAATCGAGCGTTTTCAGCAAGACTTATCCGCTGAAACGGGACTGATCTCAGGTGAATTAACCTTAGTGGCCGTGAGCACAGCACAACATGTGGTGCCTTATTTGCTTGGCGCGTATACCAGCTTGCATCCAAATGTGACGATAAACGTAAAAATTATGAATCGTGCCGCTGCGATTGAACGCCTTAATGAAAGTCATGATGAATTAACCATCATGGGATTGGTACCAAACGATAAACCCATGTTTAGCCTACCTTTTTTGAATAATGAATTGATCGCTGTCGCACCACAAAACCACCCTATTCTCACTCTAGAAGACATATCATTGAGCGCATTTTTAGAACACAATTTACTGCTTCGAGAAGCGGGTTCTGGTAGTCGCTTAGCACTCGAATTACACTGCCAAAAACAACGTATTCGCTTGCAAGCAGGCATGGAAATAGGCTCCAATGACGCCATCAAACACGCCGTTATTGCGGGTCTAGGTGTCGCGGTCTTACCAAAATTGGGCATTTTGTCTGAGCTCACCCTTGGCACACTAGTCGAAGTCCCCATCAAAGACTTCCCTCTTCGCCGCTCTTGGTGCTTGATCCATCCCCAAGGACGCCACCCAACGCCAACCATGCGTTCTTTTATTGACTATATTCAACAAAATATTGCTCAGTTTGAATACATGTTCTCCCGAATGTCCGCGAACCTATGTGTCAAAAAAAGCATAAAAATCCGCTGATATAAGGCATAATTTTCCTCAATGTAACATAAAATTACCACTTCAAGACCCTTTGCCCACAGACAAGATCACAAAGAATATTTATGATCCTCCAATCTATTGAAAGACACTTTCATGCCTCCTTGAGCCACCAACTGATCGTGCGACAACGTTATAAAAAAAAGAGAAAATCACCATGTTCTTTGGAAAAAAAAATATCAACCATGACAAAGCCGAGACGTCAGAAAATGATGCTTTGGTTCAAGCCATCACCGCATTCTGTGCCACCATCTATTTTCTTCCGGATGGCACCATACTTGATGCCAATCCCTTATTTCTAAGTGCTGTGGGTTACTCACTTGATCAGATCCAAGGCAAACACCACGCTATGCTATGCCCAGAGGCGATTTTTACTAGTCAAGAATATAAACAATTTTGGCCAACACTCGCATCAGGGAGCTGCCAACAAGGCACCTTTTTGCGCAAAAGAAAAGACGGATCGGACCTGTGGATAGAGGCCACTTACTTTCCGGTTAAAGTCGATGGCAAAGTCGTCAAAATCATGAAAATTGCCTCCGACGTCACGGAAGCAAAGCATCGTGCTGACAGCCAACAAGCGGTTTACAATGCAATCAATCGCTCAAATGCTATGATCGAATTTAAGCCAGATGGCACCATCATCACAGCCAATCAGAATTTCTTGACGACTATGGGCTTTCAGTCCACTAAGGAAATCGTTGGACAACATCATAGACAATTTTGTAAAGACGATTTCTATAAGAAGCACCCTCAGTTCTGGCAAGAGCTCGCACAAGGCGAATTCAAAACAGGTCGCTTTGAGCGTATCAATAAGCATAAAAAGACGGTTTGGCTAGAAGCCAGCTACAACCCTATTTATGACGATACCGGCAAAGTTATAAAAATATTAAAGGTAGCGTCAGACATTACTCAACGAGTAAATACAGGATTAGCAACACAAGACGCCGCAAATGTGGCGTATACGACGTCGGTAGAAACAGCTGATGCATCCAAAAAAGGTGCGAGTATTCTGCAGCAGACAACCACATCATCTAAACAGATAATCACCGAAGTCCAAACAGCAGAGAATTTGATAGAACAATTAAACGTTCAATCAGAAAAAATCGCCAAAATTGTCACCACCATAGGATCGATAGCGGATCAAACCAATTTATTGGCTCTAAACGCGGCGATAGAGGCAGCTCGTGCTGGCGAACATGGCCGGGGCTTCGCGGTGGTTGCTGATGAGGTTCGCACACTGGCCTCTCGTACCAGCAAATCGACCACCGAAATTGAGGACATGGTGAAAGAGAATAGCAATTTGACACGCCAAGCCAAAACCAGCATGAGCAAGGTAAATGAACATTCAGCACAAAGCGCTCAATTAATAGAAGACGCCTCAGGCATCATAGACGAAATTTTGAAAGGCGCGATGCATGTTTCGAACACAGTAAATAAACTGATATAAATCGAAGGATGAAAAGACCCGCAGCCTAAAAAATGAAGGCAGCGGATCTTTTATCATCGTACATGAGCACCAATTTATTTAGGCATTTCATGCTCTAACAGCATCAAACCTGAGCCTGTATTCGAAATCGGCGCATGGTAATTACGATGCAGTTCAGTCACTTTACCTAACAAGGTACCGCGCATTGCTATCAGCATGTTCAGCTCAACAGCTTGTGCTCCGCCTTGCTCAACAAGATCAATGTTCGTGTATTTCGTTAAGGCTTCTGGGTCAGAAACCAACTTATCCAGACAGTCTAGATCAAAAGCACGGTTGATAAAGCCAGCGCGTTCACCATCCAGTTGATGAGACATGCCGCCCGTACCAAACACCACCACATTAAGATCCTTTTCATACGATGCAACCGCTCGGCCAATGGCTTTGCCTAGTTCAAAGGTACGCCAAGGTTGTGGCATTGGGTATTGCTCGCAGTTAATGCACACAGGAATGACTTTTACGTGACCGTATTTGTGCCCCGGCCACATAAGATTCAACGGTACGGTTAAACCATGATCGACCTTCATTTCTTGGCAGATCGTCATGTCAAACCCTTCGTCGACAAGGCTGTTGGCAATGTGCCAAGACAAATCAGACTCACCTGTTACAGGTGGAATTGTCGGAATCCCCCAGCCTTCATCCGAGTTGTAATATTCGTCCGCAACGCCCATCGCAAAAGTGGGTTTTTTGTCGATGAAGAACTCCAAACCGTGATCATTGTAAAAAAGAATAATCACATCCGGTTTTTTCTCATTCAACCAGTCACGCACTGGCGGATAACCATCAAAAAACGGTTTCCAATAGGGCGTTTCTTCCAATCCGTTGGCCATCGCATTGGCAATCGCCGGAATATGAGACGTCGTTATTGCACCAATAATGTTTGCCATTAGACTTCTCCTCGCCCGTTTCTTTCTAACATCGCTTTAAATTCGTCCGTGGTCATGCCCGTTTGCAAACCACCAATATCCTGCATATTTAGCTTTAACAATCCGGTGAATTTCGCTAAATAGTAGATACTGCCACCTTCACGCAAAAGCCCAATAACATCTCGGTTACGAATCGCTTCTTTTTGCGCTTGTGTGAGTTTGAATTTTTCACAATAGGCTTCTGGGTCCGCATTAAATTCATCACGTGCGACTTGATCGTTAAATGAGTAACACATTTTGTTTAAGCCGTAGCCTTTTTTCGCCATCTGGCCGTCAAAAAGGTACGTCCCTTGGAACTGTCGATCTGTATAGTTACTAGCCATCTTGGTAACCTCTATTTTGATACTTTGCAGCGGAGTTTGGATTAGTTCCAATACAGGCGCATTGGGTTATCCACCAACAACGCTTGCTGTAGTTCTTTAGTTGGCGCGATATGAGGAATCACATCCACAAGATGTCCATCATTGGGCGCCTCTACTTTCATGTTTGGATGTGGCCAATCGGTCCCCCACAACACACGATCAGAAAATTGCTCGACCAAGGTACGAGCAAAAGGATACACATCAGAATAATCTGGCGCATGTTGCGTCAAACGCTCAGGGCAACTGACCTTACACCATACATTGTCATTGTCCGCCATGAAGTTAACAAAACGTTGGAAGTCTGGATGATCCACGCCATTGGCCACATTGGGTGTGCCCATATGATCCACCACAATCGTGGTATTCAACGCTTTCAAGAACGGAATCAAGTCTTCTAGATCTGCCGCTTCAAAGTACACTACAATGTGCCAACCGAAAGGACGAATCTTGTCAGCAATCGAAAAAAACACTTCTTTTGGAGTGCTGTCTACAAGACGTTTCACAAAGTTAAAGCGCACACCGCGCACACCTACTGCATGCATTTTTTCGATGTCTTCGTGCGTAATCGAATCATCAACAAACGCCACACCGCGAGCCAAATCCCCAGCCGTCTCTAACGCATCAATCAAGGCGGAATTATCCGTACTGTGACAAGAGGCCTGCACAATCACATTACGCGAAAAACCTAGGTGATCACGCAAGGCAAACAACTGCTCTTTGGAGGCGTCGCAAGGTGTGTACTTACGTTTTGGATGGTAGGGGAATTTATCCGCTGGACCAAAAACGTGACAATGCGCATCTACCGCCCCCGCTGGCGCTTTAAACGTTGGCTTGCTTGGGTTTGGATGAAATGGAATATAATCTTTGTCCATCATGTTCAAATACCTGTTTTATTATTCGTTCTAATTAAGCAGTCGTTATGACATAAAACTAGCGAGTTAAAGACCGTTGTCATGAGCAAATACTTGTCCATCAAACAACTTTCTCGCGGTGCGTAAAATCGCGGCTGAGCCCACATCGCCGTTTTCATCTTGATCTAAAATAACGGTCATCGACCCAATCGGATGTTCAACATCCAAGGTCATGCGAGTGCTAGGCTCATAATTCGCCACTTCATTCGCTGGCGAGCCTTTCAGAACGGCTGCGGTCGCCACACTCACCGCCCCCAAGACGCCAATCGAAGCATGGCAACGATGGGGAATAAATGTACGAGTCGAGATGGCACCACCGTTCGTGGCTGCGCTTACCATGGTCATTTTAGGCACGGATTTGTCTTTCACATCCCCTAAGTTCATCATGGGACCAACTTGCAAGCGAATCGATTCGAGCTTGGCCCGCAACGCGTCATTGGCTTCGAGCTCTTCACGAGATTCTGTCCCCGTAATCCCCATGTCCACAGCACGAATGATCACCACAGGCATACCGTTGTCGATACAGGTTACCTCGACACCATCAATCACATCGACCACATTGCCTGTTGGCAACAAGGCACCACAGCTTGACCCTGCCGTGTCTTGGAACACGATCGGCACAGCAGCCGAGAAACCTGGCACGCCGTCAATACGGGCATCGCCCTCGTATTGCACTTCGCCATCTTTTACCGCGACACGCGCTACGGCGATTTGCCCCGTGTTTTCCATAAAGATACGTACAGACGTTTCGCCCTCTTGAACCGCCACTAAGCCACGCTCAATGGCGAACGGCGCAATACCCGCTAGAATATTGCCGCAGTTTTGTGCGTCGGTGACAATCGCCTGATCAACAAAGACCTGCAGAAATAAGTAATCCACATCGGCATCATCACGAGACGATTTTTTTACCACAGCGACTTTCGAGGCCAACGGATCCGCACCACCAATGCCGTCAATTTGACGCTCATCTGGCGAGCCCATCACGCGCAATAAAAACGCGGCGCGAGCATCCACATCTATGGGTAAATCGTCGGCTAAAAAATACGCGCCTTTAGAGGTGCCGCCACGCATCCACATACAAGGCGCACTTTTTATAACGCCTGCCTGTTTAGACATATTTCAAGCCTTTTTCTGCTAAGCGAGGGCGCATTTCATAAATATCTAAGCCCAATTCACCGTTGGCCATACGCACACGTTTGGCTTCTTCATTGGCCATGCGCTTACGAGCCAATTCCAACACTTCCGCGGCATTTTCACGACGAACAACCACCACGCCGTCATCATCTGCGACAATGACATCCCCCGGATTCACCAAGGCATCCGCGCAAACAATCGGCACGTTTACGGAGCCCACCGTTTCCTTGATCGTGCCTTCAGCAAACACTGCTTTTGACCACACAGGGAAGTTCATTTGACGAAGATCGCGAGTATCCCGAACGCCGCCATCAATCACCAAGCCAACCACGCCACGAGATTGAGCCGACGTCGCCAACAAATCACCGAAAAAACCATGGTTTGAAGGAGACGTTGGTGCAAACACCATCACATCACCGGCTTTGCACTGTTCTATCGCCACGTGCATCATCCAGTTATCGCCAGCGGCACCTGAAATCGTGATCGCGGATCCGGCAATGGTTTTGTCCATTTGAATGGGGCGCATGTAATGAGCCAATAAACCAACACGACCTTGAGATTCATGAATCGTTGCGACGCCACACTCAGCTAAACCATCGATGACAGCTTGGTCGGCGCGTTCAATATTTTGTACTACTACATTATTTCGCATGATGCTTTCCTTAAAATCGATACACTTAAGCTTTTAATCTTGAAAAGACGCGACGCGCATTCCCTTCAAAGATCGCTTGTTTTTGCTCAGCGGATAACACGGTGTTGTTGTCAATATAACGTTTCGTATCATCAAAATAGTGGCCCGTTTCTGGATCGACACCGCGTACCGCACCGATCATTTCAGACGCAAACAAGATGTTCTTGGTTGGGATGATGTCTAACAGAAGATCAATACCACGCTGATGATAAACACAGGTATCGAAATAGATGTTGTTCAAAACACGCTCAGCAAGATCAAAACCTTGATCTAGTGCCATGCCACGGAAACGACCCCAGTGATAAGGCACGGCGCCACCGCCATGAGGAATAATGATTTTTAGATCTGGGAAATCTTTAAATACGTCCGACATCATCAACTGCTGAAAGCCCGTGGTATCCGCACCTAGGTAGTGTGAGCCAGTCGTGTGGAAACAATCGTTACATGCCGCGCTCACATGGATCATCGCAGGAATGTCGTATTCGCACATTTTTTCATAAATAGGATAGAAAGAACGATCCGCCAAAGACTTGTCTTGCCAATAACCACCACTTGGATCTGGGTTCAGGTTGATACCAATAAAGCCCATTTCTTCCACGGTACGAACGATTTCCGCCACCGATTTACCTGGGTCAACACCAGGAGACTGGGGCAATTGCGCAACGGGAGCAAAGTTCTCGGGAAAAAGATCACACACACGGCGAATCAAATCATTTTGATGTTCTGTCCAATACTGGCTGGTGTATTCATTACCAATATGATGCCCCATCCAGCTCGCACGAGGAGAGAAAATCGTTAAATCTGTACCGCGCTCTTGTTGTAAACGTAGTTGGTTATTGATGATGCTGTCACGGATTTCGTCGTCTGAAACAATGACTTTACCCTTTTCACCCACAAAAGCCGGATCTTTAGCGACCTGTGCTTTTTGCTTATCGCGGTATTCGCCTACACCGGGTGGCGTGGTCGTATAGTGTCCATGGCAATCTATAATCATGTTACATCTCTCTATTCTTATTTAAAGCGCTGTTTTTATTGGAGTTAATGCTGTGAAAATGAAGATTAAACGCCAACCTCATGCACGCTCATCTTCCTTATCTGTACAGCCAGTTAAAGATAATGACTTTAGAGTATTCTTTATCTTCGGACAATTTGGCTATTTCAATTTAACCGAAAGGGTATTGCATTTTGAGATAGCCTATTCTCAACATCGGCCAGATACCGACTCGTTTAAGATATTTATATTCCGCAGTTTTCTTTCAAAACACAGGTTAAGCGATGAAAACCCCATATTATGGTCTTGATATATATAGTTTTTTTTATAAATGCCTGCTTAGAAAAACTTTCGTATGCTCTTTTTGATATATAAGAGGTATTAAAAATTCATTTCTAAAAATATAAAAACTACGACATTTTGGTTACCTTGCTTGGCAAAGTGGATCTAAAACACCCGCCGTAAGCAAAATATAAAGAGCAGCACCTTGACAAGAGCAGCTGCATAAAAATTGTGCGTCTCAATGAAAAAAATATAGGGTATTTTTGAAATGATCCTATATTATTTAGACGCTTAACCCTGTTAAATCACGAATACCGAACAGCCTACCGGCTCGAGAAGTCCGGTAGAAAATACAAAAATAATACGATTGGGACACAGATCCCGAGCTTGGAGACGTAAAAATGAATCTAACAAAAAAAATTACCCTCGGTTTACTGGCCGCTGGCGCAGTCAGTAGCGTAAGCGCAGCAGATCTAACCTTAACCATTGGTCATGTAGATCCTCAAGATTGGACAACGTCCAAAAAAGGTGCTGCAACAGAAGTCTTCAAAAACCTTGTAGAAGCCGAATCCGGTGGCCGCATTGAAGTCAATGTCTACCCTTCTAGCCAACTTGGCGGTGAAACAGACCTTGTACAATCGGCACAAGAAGGCACATTGAGTATGGCCATGGTATCTGGCGCCTTTGCTAAAGTGTGTAAAGAAGCGGCCGTACTCGAAATTCCTTATCTTTTTCCATCTGCGCCTGTGGCATGGGAAGTTCTGGACGGTGAATTTGGTAAAGCCTTGTCCGAGCATTGCTTAAAAGAGAGCGGACTACGCACGCTTGCCTATGGTGAAACGGGCTTCCGTAACTTCACCAACTCGAAACGCCCTGTGGCAGAACCAAAAGATTTGAGTGGTTTAAAGATTCGCGTTCAGACTTTGCCGTTGTACGTAGAAATGGTAAAAGCTATGGGGGCAGAACCTACGCCAATCGCGTGGCCTGAAGTGCCTTCTGCACTGACGACTGGTGTCGTTGATGGTCAGGAAAACCCTGTCAGTGTTATCGAAGCGAATAAATTCTATGAGTTCCAAAAATACCTAACCCTAGATGGTCACGTTTACGGCACAGACTTCCTATTAATCAATGAAGATGTGTATCAATCTTTGAGTGATGAAGATCGTGCCATCATTGACCGTGCAGCCAAGGTGGCTGGCGTGTTAGGACGTGCAGTACAGCAATTCAATTCCGCAAAAGGTTTAAAATCGCTTGCGGCAAACGGCATGCAAATCACCACGCCAACACCAGAGCAAATGGCTAAGTTTCGCGAGGTCGCACAGCCTGCTGTTATCAACTGGTTGAAAGGCGAAGTGCAGCCAGAATGGATTGAGCGTGTTCAAATGTCGGTACAAGTCGTTAGCAACTCGCAATAAGTGTTTACACGTTGAAACCAGGCAACCAAAAGCACTGACTTTTGGTTGCCTATCCTTTGTCATCACTCGGAAAGCTCACCATGAAGCGCCTCTATAAAAATTTTCTCGCTATTTTAACTGGCTCCTCTCTATTGGTTATTTTTGGCGTTGTGTTAGTCAGTAGCCTGAGTCGTTACCTATTTAATTCGCCCATTCAATGGAGTGAGGAAGTGGCAAAATATGCCATGATCTATGGCACCATGTTTGGCATGGCATTGTGCTACTTAGAAGGCATTCATATTCGCTTTACCTTTCTAGAGGATATGGTGCCCGCCAAAATTCGTCATTTACTGCACTTTATTTCCGACATCATCGCGCTAATAAGTGGTGGTGTAATTGCCTATTCAGGTTATTTATTCATGATGAAACGCGGCGCGATAGAAGCGCCCGGTACAGGCATTCAAATGTATTACTTTCAAGTAGCCATGGTCATTGGCGGCGTATGTTTGGTGCTCGCAGCGCTCATCAGACTGACTCAATATATCCAACCTAAAACCGTATCGGAAGGACAATAATCATGTTAGGTATCGGGATTCTTATTGTTCTTTTAGTGATTGGTAGCCCTATCGCTTTTGCTATTTTACTCGGCGTTGTTGGCCATGTTTATACCTTACCCTTTAACATTAGTTTAGTCGCTCAGCGTATTTTTAGCGGACTGGACTCGTTTTCTATTTTGGCGATCCCGCTGTTTGTTCTAGCCGGAGAATTGATGAACGAAAGCGGCATTACCAGTCGTATTATTAATTTTGCTAATGCGCTGGTTGGTCATTTAAAAGCCGGACTTGCCCATGTCAATATCTGGGCATCGGTTATCTTTGCGGGACTCTCTGGCTCTGCCGTAGCGGATACGTCCGCACTGGGTCGTGTGTTTATCCCCACCATGGAAAAAGAAGGCTATCCGCGCTCTTTTGCGGCCGCATTAACGGCTGCGTCGTCGGTTATCGGTCCGATGATTCCGCCCAGCATTCCAGTGATCATTTACGCCTTAATTACCACTGGCGTATCAGTCCCGGCTCTGTTTCTTGCAGGGGTAACACCTGGGCTCTTCCTAGCCGTTGGCCTGTCTATTTATGTTTATTTTTTCGCCGGTCATTACGCACCACTCAAAGCAAAACTCTCCATGGGAGAACGCTGGAAAGCCTTCGTTGATGCGTGGATTCCGCTTTTTATGCCAGTTTTTATTGTTGGATCCATTCTAACGGGCATAGTGACACCAACAGAGGCCGCAGCCTTTGCCGCAGCATACGCCTTGCTAGCCGGCATGTTTATTCTAAAAAGCTTAAAGGTGTCTGACCTTCCACGCATTTTTATTCGAGCCATGCGTGACTCCTCTGTGATCTTGATCGTCATCGCTGTTGTTGCCGCTGCCAATTGGCTACTCACCTTTTCAAGAGTGCCGCAAACAGTCAGCCAAATGGTACTTGAACACGTTTCAAGCCCTTGGATGTTCCTCATCCTAGTGAACGTCATCTTGCTCATTGTTGGCCTCTTCCTTGAAGGGATCGCCGCCATGCTGATATTGCTACCGATATTACATCCTATTGCAATGAGCTTAGGCATAGACCCTGTCCATTTTGGTATTGTGGTGATTTTTAACCTGATGATTGGTCTAATAACGCCACCAATGGGAATTTGTTTATTCGTTTCCAACTCCATTGCGAATGTCGGTATTGCGGCTATTTCACGACAAATCATGCCGCTCTTTTTAGTAGAACTAGCGGTATTAATATTAATTACTTTTGTGCCCACTACCGTTACGTTTTTACCTAAGCTACTCGGCTACTAAAAACCGTAAAATACTAAACACGGGACATAAAAAAACGACGCACACCGCGTCGTTTTTTTATGTCTATTAAGGAAGGTTGGCAAACCGCTTTATAGCTGAGACAAAACGTACTCAGCCGAGCTCACTTTATATTCCCCTGGATTATCTAACCACAATTGCTGAACGATGCCATTTGATACCAACATGGCATAACGACGACTACGAATGCCCATTTTTGCCGCAGAAATGTCCAACTCTAGCCCTAGAGAACAGGTAAATTCAGCCAAACCATCAGCGGCCATAATAAGATGCTCGGCATTATTCGCTTTGCCCCAAGCGTTCATCACGAAAACATCATTGACAGAGAGACACACTATGTCATCTATTCCTTTCTCTTTTAACGCATCATAATGCACCACAAAGCCAGGTAAATGGCTGGCACTGCACGTTGGAGTAAAGGCGCCCGGTACAGCAAACATCAACACAGTTTTACCCGCAAAGAATTCGGCCACATCCACGGTTTCAGGGCCTTCTTCTCCCATCACTTGAAACGTACCATGAGGCAACATATCACCCACAAGAATCGACATAGACTTTATCTCCTGAGAATTAAGATACCCCAATATTAACGCAACCTATCTCAAAAACACCATCAAACAATCTTAAATTGACTCAGCAAATCTTTTTGATGAGACGCCAATGTTGATAATCCTTTGCTGTCTTTCTCACTCTGATCCGCTCCTAAAGAGGCTTGCTCAGACATTACCGATATATCCAAGACATTCTGTTTGATCTCCTGCGCGACCGCAGATTGCTCTTCCGCGGCCGTTGCGATTTGGGTACTTAAATCTCGAATCTCCGCCATGCTACTTTGCAATTCGGCCAACGACACACCAACTGAACGTACTTCCTCAACACTGGAATTGGCACTTTGACGGCTGGTTTCCATACTACTGACAGTTTTGGTCACACCTTGCTGTAATTGGATAATCACTTGCTGTATTTCTTCCGTCGAACTGTGCGTTCGTGTTGCCAAAGTTCGCACTTCGTCGGCCACGACCGCAAAGCCTCGACCTTGCTCTCCAGCACGTGCCGCCTCTATCGCGGCATTAAGCGCCAACAAATTAGTCTGCTCCGCAATTTCCTGAATGACATCCAAAATCCGATCAATACTTTTGGAATGCTCATCCAGCTGATTCACCACGGTCGTAGACGCTTCTATCTGCTCAAGAAGACTTTCCATTTTGTCGATACTGGCGTCCATCTGGGCTCGGTTTTGATTGGCTCTTTGATCTACTGACTGTATTTGATGCAAAATAACTTCCGAGCTTTTCGCCACCTGATCCACCGTGGCCACCATTTCTGACATAGACGATGCCACTTCAGTCGTTCGCTCATTTTGAGTGACCATCAAGCGTTTTGAATCACTTGCTAAACGAACGTTATTACCGGCAGAATCCGCGACTTTATTGGAAGCCTGATCAATTTCCATCATAACACTTTGCAACTTAGCAACGAGACTGTTGACCCAAGCTGACAATTCCCCAAACTCATCCTTTGTTTTTACTGCACTACGCTGGGTGAAATCGCCATCCGAAATTTTACCCAACACCTGCATAACTTCTTTTAATGGCAGACGAATACTGCGGCTCACCCAAAGCGCCACCAGCACGGCAATCACAATAGAAACAATCAAAACCACACCAATCACAAGCGTGGATAATGCCGCGGCTTTTGCCGCCTCTTCTCTGGCGTTTTCACTCATGAGCGCCGCTTCAGACAATAGTTTTTGCGCCGAGGTATTTACCACATCCATACTGTCAGATAGCTGCTTCGCCAATAACTCCGACTCTTGTACCAAGCGAGTGGTTTGATATTGCTTCGCTACCACGCCCTCGTCAGACATCACACTGATTTCGATTTCACTCACCAAATCATTGATATTGTCATCGTTCACATAAGATTGCTTATCCTTCAAACTGGATATGATCGATGCCATGCTATCGCGTAACGCCTGCATTTTTTCCAAATTACGCACATCAAAATAGTCATTGACGGAGACCTGCAAGCTTTCTATTTGGCTTTGCATATAAGAGGCGGCAAACTGAATTTCAGAGGTATCGCCATCGGTCACCAGCACGCCTAAATCTTCAGCCGTAAAATTAATGGCATCTTTTAAGTCTAGCTTTTCATCCGGTACAGAGGCCTGCAACTCAAGCATGGTTTTATGATTAGAGAAGGCGGTATCTGTGTAACTGAAAAAACGAGCGACCTCTGTGTTGATATTTCCTAAGGCTTGATTCATTTCCGGAAGGTTTTGAAGCTGGGCAGACAATTGGCCAGATACGTCATTGAACTCTTGTTTATAACGTAAAAAGCGCTCAGACAAATCCTCTAACGAATCGGGTGATTTGCTTAAAAGATATTGCAAAACAGCACCATTAGCTAAACTTAGGTCTTCTTTCAATATATTACTGGTGGCAGAAATACTGGCTACTTTACCCGTAACGACATGCAGACGATCTTCAATTTTGTTGATGCCAACAAAACCGGATGCCGCAATCATCAATAAAAGCAGTAGTAAAATCCCAAAGCCAAATAAAATCCTCTGAATAACGGACAACGACATAATCGACCCCTAATAAAAACCTACTCTAGATTATCTAACATGTTCAATATTGACCAAGTATACAGGAATACCATAACACTTTATTTACAATTCACGACACCCTGTAAACACCAAACGCACACAATCGAGCGTAGCCAAATCCACATAGATTTCTTTCAACCCACCAATCTGGTAAATTACCCTTCTCTTTATCTATTCGACCCGCGCTTTATGGATTGCCCCTTATACGAAAAAATTGCCAACCAAATTGAACAACAAGTTCATGAGGGGATTTTCTTACCGGGCGCCAAAATTCCTTCTGTGCGAAAATCCAGCAAACAAATGGACGTTAGCGTCGCTACCGTACTGCAAGCCTATAGTTTGCTAGAAGACCGAGGCGTCATAAAAGCGCGCCCGCAAAAAGGCTATTTTGTTCAAGAAACTCAGCTTCAACAGAATGAACCTGCAAAAATCGAACCGACTCAGAACGATGGCTCCATACACGCCTTATTAAGACGTTTATTACACGTATCACAAGATGAAAGTATCATTCAATTTGGTGCGGCCATTCCCAAAAGCCCGTTTCTCCCCATACGTCAATTACAACGTTCAGTGGGGCGTCTCATGCGTTTAGAGCCCGAAATATGCGCCGCTTATGAATTCACCCCTGGTTCATTAAGCCTTCGCCGCCAGATCGCCATTCGCATGTTAGACAGCGGCTGTCAGCTTCAACCTGACGACATAACCATTACACTAGGCTGTCAAAACGCCTTAATGCTGTCCTTGCAAGCAGTGGCAAAGCCCGGGGACACCATTGCCATCGAAAGCCCCGCCTACCATGGCGTGTTGCAAATCATCGAAGTACTCAATCTAAAAGCCATAGAAATACCCTGCTCAGCACAACATGGTATTGATTTAAATTTACTGGAAGAAGCCGCAAAAGAATGGCAAATAAAAGCCTGTGTGGTGACCCCAAACAATCAAAATCCAATTGGCGCGACGCTCAACACACAAGCCAGAAAGCGCCTTATCCAGCAATCGATTCAATACAACTTCACCCTTATTGAAGACGATGTTTATGGTGAATTAAGCTACAAAGACAAAAGGGAGCGGTCCCTCAAAGCCGATGACAAACACAATACCGTGATTTACTGCAGCTCTTTTTCAAAAAGCATTGCCCCAGGATTTCGTATTGGTTGGGTCGTTGGCGGGCGATTCCAAGCACAAATAGAACACTACGCGTATGTGCAATCTCTGGCCGTGCCAACGCTGACACAAACGGCCATTGCCAACTTTCTAGAAAATGGTGCTTACGACCGTCACTTGCGTAAAACCCGACAGTCCTATCAAGACAACTTGATCCGTTGCCAAGCGCTCATTCAGGAGCACTTTCCTAAAGGCACCCATACCTCTACCCCACAGGGTGGATTTTTGTTGTGGGTCACGCTACCAAGCACCATAAACGCTATGACGCTCTACACCCAAGCCTTAGATAATAAAATCGGACTGTTACCCGGTTTGGCCTTTAGCTTAACGGCACAGTTTAGCCACCATTTTCGCTTAAACTATGCGCTAAATTGGGACAATCAAACCGATGCTGCCCTAAAAAAACTGGGCCAACTCTGCCAACAGCAACTAGACTAAAAGCCATAATAAAAGCGGCAAAAGACACAAGGTCACACAGTACTTTTTTACATATAAGCAGAGGTTATGAACTTTCATTTAGGCATCTTAAAATTCATCTGTACAGACAGAGCAAAAAGCGTACAATTCGCATTCTTTTTTAAACACTCTGCCTTCTTGGCCGATAACATGAATATCTAAAATAGTAGCTGGCTTGTTGCGATGGAATTTGTTGCACATCCGAGAGACCTTCCGTTAGAGATTACGCTAATAGAAGATCAGCCTTTTCCTCCGATCAGTGAAGAAAGAGCTGGGTTTGTCGGTATTACTTATGTCACCCTTCGTCCTTTCGATTTTGGACGCTCGGTTAGAATTACATTGGAAGAAATAGACCCCAACTTTTGCGTATCTGGTCGCATTGCTTGGTGTCGTCAAGAAGCCGACGGTTACCATATCGCCATCGAATTCCCTACTAAAGAAGAGTGTTATTGTGTTCGCATGATAGAACAGCTCTCTCAGATAGAACATTATCGACGCCAGGCAAAAATGGCAGGACGACGATTGAACTACAACGAAGCAGCGGCTGAATGGATACAAAAATTTGCCGCTAGTTTTCCCGCGTTCACCATTTAATTCTTCTTTTGACGAAGACACTATTCAATAAAATATTATGACCAACACACTTTCTCCGCGTGATCTAGAGATCATCACAGCACAACTTGGACGCGCTCCAAGCGGTATCAACGCCATTGCCCATTATTCCCCTAACGGCACCCCACAAGTACTGGAAATGGAAACTTGGGTCTTCGACCAACCTTTCCCTACCCTGTATTGGTTGTCCAGCAAAGCCATTGATAAAGCCCTCGCAAAAATAGAAAGCCATGGCGTGGTAAAAGAGCTGGAACAACGCATCAAAGACGACGAAAGCTTAAGAGAAGCACACTACGCCTCACATCGCGACTACATTACGAGACGTTGGGCAGTAATGAGCCCAGAACACAAAGCCATTATTGAAGAAAAAGGCTTTAAGCCACTGTTCGACAAGCTTGGGATTGGCGGTATTGCGAATTGGGATCAGGTTCGATGCCTGCACATGCAATATGCCCATCACCTTGCTGGTGATAACGTTATCGGTCGAATCCTAGACGAAGAATATGGCATGAAAGCCATTGCCGACGCAGAATAACAAAAAAGGCAAGCCATCAGCTTGCCTTTATTATTGTCTTTTCACAGACTAAATTCTAAAACGCTGCAAAAAACTTTACTTTAAGCTTTTTAAAATCGCTCTCAGCTCTTCCGGTGTAGACACCTTAGGAAGGACTTCGCGAATACGATTGAAGGCAGCCTGAGCAACCGCTGCACGTTGAGCATAAGTTGTCAACGCACCGCCCGTCCAGCCTGCCAATTTCACCATTTCATTTTTGAAGTTATTACCACCGACACCATGTCCTCCTAGGGCCATCAATGCGTCTTCAATTTCTAAATAGCTTGGACGCGCCCCACCAAACTTCATAAAATCATCTTGCTGTACTTCGGCAAACTGTTTTGACATTCTCTAGACCTTATTTAGAAACACACCTAGCACTAAAGTTAGCCATATTTGCGCGTCGGCACAAGACAAAGCATGTATCAAATCGTAAAAATTACGCTCTGGTACGTACACGATCCACCGCTTTTTGCCAACCTTGATACAATTTATCCCCCGTGCCTTTTGCCATCGTGGGTTCAAAACATTTATCCGCCTTCCACAGCGCCTCAACGTCGTCCAAAGACTGATAAAGACCAACCTGCAACCCTGCCAAAAATGCCGCCCCCAAGGCTGTGGTCTCGGTGACACAAGGACGCTCTACGGTAATTTCTAATAAATCACTCAAGAACTGCACCATCACATCATTTATGACCATGCCGCCATCAACACGCAACGAACTAAAGGTTGCCCCGTCCTGCGCCATCGCCCCAACCAGATCCTTGGTTTGATAACATACCGAACGTAGGCCAGCACTGACGATATCAGCAACGCTTGTATCTCGAGTTAACCCGATCATCGCACCACGGGCATCAGGATCCCAATAGGGAGCGCCCAGCCCTGTAAAAGCGGGTACGAGATACACCGAATCATCATTCAAAGCCTGCTTCGCCAAACTTTGCGTTTCTTTGGCATCAGCAAATAACTTCAAGCCATCTCGCAGCCACTGAATGGCCGCACCCGCTACAAAAATACTGCCTTCCAGCGCATAGGTGACTTTTCCATTTAAGCGATAGCCAACCGTAGTGAGCAATTTATGCTCTGAACGAATCGCCTTATCACCGGTGTTCAAGATCATGAAACAACCCGTACCGTATGTACTTTTCACCATACCTGGCGTAAAACACGCTTGACCAACCAAGGCCGCCTGCTGATCACCAGCCACACCATTTACAGGAATAGCGGCGCCTAACCAAGACGCATCAATCACCCCAAAATCCGCACTGCAATCCATCACTTCTGGGAACAATACATCACCGATTCCCAACAGCTCAATTAACTCTGCATCCCACTCTTGGGTATGAATATTGAACGCCATCGTACGAGCCGCATTGGTTGCGTCCGTCTTATGGGATTGTCCATTCGTTAATCGCCATAATAAAAAACTGTCCACGGTACCAAATGCTAAACGCCCAGCCTGTGCCTTCTCACGAGCACCATCAACGTTATCTAATATCCAACGGATTTTGGTAGCCGAAAAATAGGGATCGATCAGCAAGCCAGTTTTTTCCTGTACTTTTTCGCTCAAACCCTGCTCGCTCAATGTCTGACAAAAGCCGCTAGTGCGTCTATCCTGCCAAACAATCGCATTATAAACGGGTTTTCCCGTGTCAATATCCCATAGGATCGTTGTTTCTCGCTGATTGGTGATGCCGATGGTTGCTATCGCTTGGGCGTCGATCCCTGTATCCTTAAGCACAGATTGACACACAGATAAGGTGGATGACCAAATGTCTTCTGGATCATGCTCAACCCAACCATCATTTGGAAATATTTGCGGGAACTCCTGCTGAGATTGGCCGACGCGAGTGCCTTTTTCATCAAATAAAATAGCCCGAGAACTGGTGGTGCCTTGATCAATTGCAAGAATATAATGGGTCATGGTGAATTCTCTTTGAAATCACAGCCACCCAAAAACTGAGCGACTTAAAATTAATTGTTGTTTTGTTTTTTGAACATGAATATTCAAATGCGAATATTCTCTATTAAAAACCAATGCGCACTCGTTTAGCAAGCCTCGTTTAACAAGTAATGTCTTTTATCAGGAGAAGAAAACAATATGGGCCAACTCTCTCGCCAAGATAATATTGTCGCCATAGTAAAAGAAAAGGGCTATGTGACCATTGATGAATTGGCCAGCCAATTTGCCGTCACGCCACAGACAATTCGCCGCGATATTAACGAGTTAGCAAAGGCGGACCTAATTCGCCGTCATCACGGTGGCGCCAGCTACGATTCCAGCACAACGAATGTGGCTTATGCAACGCGACAAATTTTACAACTTCCAGCAAAAGAACAAATTGCCAAGCGTATTGCGGCCGAAATTCCTAATAACGCCTCCCTCTTTATCAATATTGGTACCACTACGGAAACCGTTGCACGAGCCTTACTCAACCATCAAGGCTTACAAGTCATCACTAATAATCTCAATGTAGCGGCCATTTTGAGCGGAAAAGAAGACTTTACCGTGATTATTGCGGGCGGAACGGTTCGTTCAAGAGACGGTGGTGTCATGGGTGAAGCAACGATCGACTTTATCAACCAGTTTCGTGTCGATTTCGGCATTATCGGCATCAGCGGTATTGATCCGAATGACGGTTCCTTGCTCGATTACGATTACCAAGAAGTACGAGTAGCGCAAAGCATCATTAGCAATTCTCGCACCGTTTTCCTCGCCGCCGACAGCGCCAAATTTGGACGTAACGCCGTTGTTCGATTAGGTAACATCACACAAGTTGATCGACTTTTCACGGATGAAAATCCACCGAAAGCCATCATTAATTTGATGAAAGAACACAAAGTCCGCCTAGAAATCTGTACGCCCAAGTAACACTTGGGCGTTGCACATACCATAGAAATGACCTATTAAAAGCGAGCTTTTCTGCTCTTCACGCTTCAAAAAGCTCAAATATTCACCAAAACTTCACAAACCCTTGTTGTCATAAAGCCCTTAGAGGTTTAATATCGAACACAAATGTTCACTTTCGAACATACACATTCGCATTTTAGATCGTGAGGCTTAGTATGAATCACTCCCATTTTGACCTATTTGTTGTTGGCGGCGGCATTAATGGCACAGGAATCGCTGCGGATGCCGCGGGACGAGGCCTAAATGTTGGCCTTTGCGAAATGGGAGACTTGGCTAATGCCACTTCATCATCAAGCAGTAAATTAATCCATGGTGGATTACGTTACCTTGAACATTATGAATTCCGTTTGGTAAAAGAAGCGCTAACAGAACGCGAAGTATTGCTCAAAGTCGCGCCTCATCTTGTGACCCCAATGCGCTTTCAAATGCCACACCGCCCTCACCTACGCCCAGCGTGGCTGATTCGTATTGGTTTATTCCTTTATGACAATCTGGGCAAACGCGAAAGGTTGTTAGGCTCAAAGGGTGTCAAATATGGTTCAGACAGCCCATTAAAAGACGATATTACACAAGGCTTCGAATACTCAGACTGTTGGGTAGACGATGCCCGCTTGGTGGTTATCAATGCACTGAGTGCACAAGAAAACGGCGCGGCTATTTTTGCCCGCACTCGCTGTGTCGCAGCCAAACGTGTCGATAATCAATGGCACATCAGCTTAGAAGATCAAATTACAAAAGAAACCCACGACATCACCGCAAAAGCGTTGGTTAACGCGGCGGGCCCCTGGGTGTCATCCTTTATCGAAACCAAACTGGAACGAAAAGCCCCCTATGGTATTCGTATGATCAAGGGCAGTCACATTGTGGTACCAAAGCTGTACCAACACTCGAATGCCTTTATCATGCAAAATACAGACAAACGCATTGTCTTCGCCATCCCTTATCGCGAACAATACACCCTATTGGGCACAACCGATGTTGAGTACAAAGGCGACCCAAATAAGGTAGCCATTTCTGAAGAAGAAACAAAATACATATTGAAAGTCGCCAATGACCATTTCAAAAAAACACTCACGCCAAGCGATGTCATTTGGAGTTATTCCGGGGTGCGACCACTTTTAGAAGATGAGTCGTCAGACCCATCTGCCGTGACTCGCGATTACACCTTGCATCTTGAGGATCAAAACCATCAAGCACCGTTACTAAGTATTTTTGGCGGCAAAATCACCACCTACCGCAAACTTGCCCTGTCTGCGATGAGCAAGCTGACACCTTATTTCACAAACCTTGGTGACGAATGGACACACAGTAAACCGCTACCAGGGGGTGACTTAGGCATGTCTCTGGATGCCTTTGGCATGAAGCTGCAGCGAGATTATCCTTTTATTGGCGCACATCTTGCCCGTCGTTTCGCCAATAGCTATGGTACGTTAACCCATATACTGCTGAATAAAGCCAATTCTGAACAGGATCTTGGGCAAGACTTTGGCAATCAGCTTTTCCAAGTCGAAGTGGATTATTTAATCAACCATGAATGGGCTCGTTCAGCACAAGATATTCTTTGGCGTCGCACTAAACTGGGCCTTGAGTTCACCTCAGACCAAGTCGCGACCCTTGAAAACTACATCCAAACAAAGATTTAACTCAACACCATAGTACAAACCAAAATTACGACTGATTTGCCCACCTAAATGATTGTCTAGGTGGGCTTTTTTTGCTCTACTAAAAAGCACAGCCCATCTCTTCTACAGGAATAAACACACAATGGACTTTGTCTTTTTTGATATCTCTATCTGGATCTATCTTGCTCTCTTTGGCGCAGCATTTATTGCTGGCGTCATCGACGCTATCGCTGGCGGTGGCGGCTTAATTACCGTGCCCGTTTTATTGGCAGCAGGGCTGTCGCCAGCAGAGGCACTGGCTACTAATAAATTGCAAGGCTGCGCTGGCACAGTGTCGGCTTCTTATCACTTTGTCAAAAAAGGCCAAGTGAAATTGGCTGATATGTGGTTACCTATTGCCATGACAGCAATAGGCGCCATTTGTGGAACATTACTGGTGTCTTACTTAGACAGTAGTTTGTTGCTCAAAGCCGTGCCTATCATCCTGATTGCGGTCGCTATTTTCTTTTTCTTCTTACCCAAAATCCAACCCTATATTGCCAGTAAGTTTTCTCTGACTCATGTGCAATTTGCCTTAATTATTGGCACCAGTATTGGCTTTTATGATGGCTTGATCGGTCCTGGTACTGGCGCCTTCTTTTCAACCGCGTATTTGTGTCTGATGGGGCTTACGGTTGTCTCAGCAACGGCCCATACAAAAGTACTCAATGCCACCAGCAATCTAGCCTCTCTTGCGATGTTTGCTTTCAGTGGGCACATTATTTGGGCGCTGGGTATCGTCATGGGCATGGGGCAATGGGTTGGCGCACAGATTGGTTCTCGCCTAGTCATCACCAAAGGGGCAAAATTAATTCGCCCTATGGTCATCATTATGTGTTTGGCTATTTCTATTAAACTACTGTTGGATAACTAATCTTCAAAGTTCACTCGGTGTTGTCAACGCATCTTCCGATGAGTATTGGTAACACTGAGTGACCAACCAACTAAGCAACTGCTGAACGGGTTCGCGCTGGCGCTGTATTTCTGGACAAACAAACAAATAAGCATGGCCTTCGTCTAGGGCTTCTGAAAACGGCCTCACCAATCTTCCCTGCTGAATATCATCCATGACCAAGGGTGTCCGCCCTAAAGCCACACCTTGTCCAGCAATCGCCGCTTGCACAGCAAGATCACCACGGTTAAAGCTAATGCCACGCGAAGGCTTAACCCCTTTTGCGTTCACCAATTGCAACCACTTCTCCCATTCGGCATAAGGGCTGGAAAAGCGCCACTCTGAGTCATCGTTTAACAATGGCACATGAGCTAATTGACTCGCTTCCGTCAACGCTCGTAACTCAGCAAAAGCTGGACTACAAACGGGAAACACCTTGTCCTTCATCAAAGGAACAATATACCCCTTAGAACTGTGAACATGACTGTGCACGATCGCCACATCTATTCTGTCACGCTGGAAGTTAACCTCTCTATCATTGGCCTGAATCCTTAGCTGTAAATCAGGATACGCTTCTTGCAAACTACCTAATCGGGGGATCAACCACTTAGTGGCAAAAGAGGGCATAACAGAGACAGTCAAAATGTTAGACGTTTCTTCCTCTTGCAGCTCTAACACCAAATCATTAATTTCATTAAAACTATGGTTTAACTGAACAGCCAAACGGGCTCCTGCTACTGTCAGCTCTAAGCGCCGATGATAACGAACAAACAAAGTGAGCTTTAAACGCTCTTCGAGCTGTCGAATTTGTTGACTCACCGCGCCCTGTGTAAGATGCATCTCTTGGGCAGCTTTGGTAAAACTCAAATGACGAGCCGCAATGGCAAACGTGCCTAATCCAGCTAAAGGCAAAGATTTCATAAAACCACCACCATAAGACAATGTCAGCTACTGCAAAATATCCAAAAAATACCTAACTAAAAAACAAAAAATATCTGAGTGATAAATATAAACCTTACAAAACAAATGCTTAAGATAAGACCAAGTAACGATCAAGCCACATCCATCAACAAATGACATCGTGACCTCTATTTTGCATTAATTCAGCTAATCCAACAAATCAATTTATATCGTTTGTAACAGACAAGCAAAACGATAGAATTACTGTATCTCTTAGGTTGAACAGCGGCCTAATATTTACCGATACAGCCCTAACTGTATCTTATCTAAAAGTAGTCCCACAGCTTACTTTTAGATGAATATCAGCATTCCCCACAGGATGATGTTATTCGCAACTGCTAGTTACTTTTTTTGAAACCGGACGCTTGTCCGGTTTTTTTTTGCCACATTTAGACCATTACGCCATCACCTACCAGCAAAAAAAACGGCGCCCCTAAGGTCGCCGTCAACTAACACACGTAAATGTGTCCGATCATTCATTAAGCCGCTTTTGCTTTGTCCTCATGCAATTGCGCCTGCGTAAAATTTGCTTGTGCTAGTTTCTCCATAAGGCGCACGACCTGACAGCTGTAGCCATATTCATTATCGTACCAAACATAGAGAATGGCTTGATTACCACGCACCTTAGTTGATAAAGAATCGACAATCCCTGCTTGCTGAGAGCCAATGAAGTCAGAGCTAACAGCATCAGCACAATCACTGTAACCAATTTGCCCAGTTAGTTCGGCACGCGTAGAGGCTGCTTTCAATAGCTGATTAATTTCTTCAACCGAAGACGCTGTTTTTAAATTCAGGCTCAACACAGCAATAGAAACATTGATAACAGGAACACGAATCGCGCTACCGCTCAATTTACCTTCTAAAGAAGGGATGGCTTTCGATACCGCTTTCGCTGCGCCAGTCTCTGTCATAACCATGTTCATACCCGCAGCACGACCACGACGATCGCCTTTATGGATATTATCGATTAGGTTTTGGTCATTAGTGTAAGCATGGACTGTTTCTACATGACCAGACTCAATACCGAAAGCTTTCTCAAGTACAGACAAAATTGGCGTAATCGCATTCGTTGTACAAGACGCCGCCGACACAATGCGATCAGCGTCGGTGAGATCACTGTCGTTCACACCAAATACAACGTTCTTCATTTCTTTACCAGGAGCAGTCAATACAACACGCTCAATACCTGGACGGTTCAAATGAACACTCAAACCGTCATGGTCACGCCAGCGGCCAGTGTTATCCACCAACAAAGCATTATTAATTCCATAAGCTTGGTAATCCACTTCTGCAGGGTCAGAAGCGTAAATCACCTTCACTGATGAACCATTAATAATCAAGGCTTGATTCTCTTCGTCAACCTTAACCAATCCGTCGTAAACACCGTGAACAGAATCGTACTTCAGCAAGCTCGCACGCTTAGTAAGATCATCATCGCACGCTTTACGCACAACGATAGCAGCCAACGACATGCCTGGCGTGGTGTGACCAAGTGCACACATACGACGCGCCAACAAACGACCAATGCGACCAAATCCGTATAAAACGACTGGAGTTTCAGTACCGTCGTTTGACTGAGCAGCCAATATAGTGTCAACATCCGCTTCAGCGATTAAAGACTCAAGCTCAACCACTGTATGAGCGACATCACTGGCTAACACTTGCTCTAACACTTGATAGACTTGAGCAAGATCTAATTCTGGATGCTGATCAAAAGCGGCCATTAACCCAGTGACAGAATCCGCCATGAGCGTGTTGCCTGCCAACTGAACTTTTACCGCTTTTTCACGGCCAAGTTTACCCAAAAGAGGAATCATAGATTCTGCTTGCGAAAGTGCTTGTAACCAAGTGCTTGTCATTTTCTGCCCCCGAAAAAAGACTCTGTTGTATCAATATGGGCGCAGTCTAACGGCACTTCAGAACAAAAACAAATTGTAATAAGGCAACAAAAAACCTTTAAAATCTTATATTTAGCGTGATTTTTTATAGAAATAACGAAATAACCAGAAAGGTCTAGAAACTTTACTACATAATCATAAAATAAAACGCCACATCAGCCTGAACCGTTCGATTATGTTGTAATTTGGCAACGAAAACTGACAGGAAATTTCATGAATTATTTTACAAATGGCGCTTTCTCTCGGCCAAAATCCCTAAAACACAGAAACAACCGATCACCAAAGCGGGTCGATAGACAAACTCCACCTGCGTAATTCCCCAATACACCAATGGCTGGCTCCACAAAGTCAAAAGACCATAGCCAAAAGTACACATCAAAATGAATGCCATTACTCTCGCAATGAATACCCAAGAGGCAACCAACCGCTTAAGGTAAGCATTCACCTTATCCCCATATATCACCAAACATGTCGCCACGAACGCAAGAGAGATATCCTGAAGATGGGGCTGAATAAAATGCGCCATCCGTAAATTAAGATCCACAATAAACATAAACAACCACTATTTTTTACGAGATAAGGCTTCGACATCAATTTGACCAGAACGCGTCACTTCGCGGGGATGCTCATCAACATACAGAATAGACACATCAAATGTACTGTTATGCAATTCAATCAAAGTGCCATCTTTGAACAACCACGTTGAACGACCAATTCCTTTGTTCAGATACCCGCCACTAGGCGCACCGTATTTTTTTTCCAGTAAATCGCCTAATGCTTTGCGCTTTTCATTGCTTTCGACAACACCTGATAACAAGGCTTGACTAACATAACCAGACGAATTGGAATAAATAGTCGCATTGGTCACACCGAAAATACCTTCCGGCCCCAAACTATAGCTGACCACACCTTCTTTATAGGAGGGATAACTACGCAACCCCATGGTAGCAAGTTGCTTTTCTAAACGTTCCAAACTCAAATCATTTAAAGACAAACCAAACAACTCTGCGATGCTAGAAGCACGAGAGGTCATGTCATTTGACGTATTTGCCGACACACTGGCCACAGAGAACACAGCAAGCACACTAGCAACGCAAAACGACAAGGAAATTCTTCCCATCAACTCTTTCCTTTACGATATGAAAATTTAGTTTTACAGGCAAAAAACACGTAACCTGATATATAATACAACAGTATAAACGCCTCTAGTTCAAGGCGGACAAAAACTTTATTTACTGAGGTAATACATGGCTCTTGTTATTGGCATCACTGGCGTATCTGGCAGCGGAAAAAGCCGACTTTGTTCCTTATTAGCGGAAGGTCAAGATGACAAAATCACCGTTTTGTGCCAAGACAGTTTTTATAATGGCTGTGGCAGTATCGATCCAGATGTGTACAACTTTGACGATCTAAGTTCTTTAGACCTTGAAAGTCTCACGCTAGCTATTCACAACTGCAAAAACCGTCAGCAACCTAATGAAATTCCTGTTTACGATCACTCACAGCATAAACGCATCGGCTATCGGAACCTTGATCCTACACACGTCGTCTTGGTAGAGGGGCATATGATGTTCCAAGACGCGGGAATTCGAGACGCGGTTGATTACCTTCTGTACGTCGACACAGACATGGACATCGCCATTGTGCGCCGCCTAAAACGAGACATCGCAGAACGTGGCCGCGACGTCAACGAGGTCACCAGTCGATATATGCGTCACGTTCGCCAAGCATCACTCAAAACCATCGACATTCGTAACAAAGCAGATTTTATTATTCCAAACAATAAAAGCTTTACCAACGCTGCCAGCTTATTACGCAACCACATAGACTACCTACTCAAAGAAAAAGGCGCCAAATAGGCGCCTTTTTCTTTACGCTCAAACCAAACAACCTTTATTTCTTAATATCGTCGAAAAAACGTTTCACACCATCAAACCAGCTTTTTTGCTTCGGTGAATGATTTGTCCCCTCACCCATGCTTTCAGCCAATTCGGTAAGCAGTTCTTTTTGACGAGACGTCAGGTTTACTGGCGTTTCAACCACAGCCTTACAAATTAGATCACCAACAGGACCGCCACGAACAGGTTTCACGCCCTTATTACGAAGACGGAATAGTTTTCCTGATTGACACTCAGCGGTCACCTTCAAACGTACGCGGCCATCCAATGTCGGTACATCAATTTCACCGCCCAATGCCGCCGTTGTGAAGCTAATAGGCACTTCACAGTAAAGATTCGCACCATCGCGTTCAAAAATGCTATGAGGCTTCACTGACACTTGAACAAACAAATCACCTGCAGGGCCGCCATGCGTACCCGCTTCGCCTTCGCCAGACAAACGAATACGATCGCCCGTATCGACACCCGCTGGAATTTTGACATTCAGTGTTTTGTATTCTTGTACGCGGCCTTGACCATGGCAATCTGAACATGGATCAGAAATAACCTGACCGGCGCCATGACATTCTGGACAAGTCTGCTGAACAGAGAAAAAACCTTGTGACATGCGTACTTGACCAGCACCACCACAGGTACCACAAGTTTTAGGCGTTGAGCCTTTTTTCGCACCAGAACCATCACATGTTTTACAGTTTACTAGGGTTGGAATGCGTATTTTTTCTTCGCATCCCCACACCGCTTGCTCAAGATCCAACTCAAGCGTGTAACGTAAATCGGAACCTCGGCGCGTTCGGCTTTGACCACCACCGCCACCAAAAATATCACCAAATACATCACCAAAAATATCACTAAAACCGCCCGCGCCTGCGCCACCGCCATAACCACCAGCTTGGCCGTTCACGCCATCGTGACCAAAACGATCATAGGCTGCGCGCTTATCATCAGAAGACAACACTTCATAAGCCTCAGCGAGCTCTTTGAATTTTTCAAGTGCTTCTGGGTTATCTGGATTCTTGTCTGGGTGGTACTTATTCGCCAAAGAACGATAAGCTTTTTTAATATCTTTCTTATCCGCGCCTTTGGCCACCCCAAGAACGTCGTAATAGTCTCTTTTGCTCATCGCAGCAATTCCTGAATTAAAAAGCCTGAATTAAAAAGCCTGAATTAAAAAATCTACATCTAAAAAACACCAAACTCATATTGTGCAAATAGCAAAGCACGGTCAAAAACCGTGCCTGCCATACACAGCCCCACTAACGAGGGCAAAATAAGAGCTTAACGCTTATTTTTTATCTTCTTTTACTTCTTCAAACTCAGCATCAACAGCGTCGTCTTGAGACTTAGCTTGCTCGCCTGTTGCAGATTGAGCACCCGCTTCAGCATCGGCATACATCTTCTGAGCCAAAGTGCCAGACGCTTGAGTCAACGCATTGGTTTTCTCTTCAATCTTCTCTTTGTCATTAGATGTCAACGCTTCTTCAAGCTCAGTAATCGCCGTTTCAATCGCCGCTTTTTCTTCAGCAGATGCTTTATCACCCGCATCCGCTAGTGTTTTACGCGTCGCGTGGATCATGCCGTCAGCGGTGTTACGAACTTGTACAAGTTCTTCAAACTTACGGTCTTCTTCCGCATTCGCTTCGGCATCACGCACCATTTTTTCAACTTCTTCATCGCTCAAACCAGAAGACGATTTGATAACGATAGACTGTTCTTTACCAGTCGCTTTGTCTTTCGCAGACACGCTCAAAATACCGTTTGCATCGATATCGAAGCTTACTTCGATTTGTGGCACACCACGTGGCGCAGGTGGAATGTCAGCCAAGTCGAAACGACCTAGAGATTTGTTCTGCGACGCTTGCTTACGCTCACCTTGCAATGCGTGAATCGTTACCGCATTTTGGTTGTCTTCTGCTGTAGAGAAGGTCTGAGATTTCTTCGTTGGAATCGTCGTGTTTTTCTCGATCAACGTCGTCATCACACCACCCATTGTCTCGATACCTAGAGACAGCGGCGTCACGTCTAGAAGAAGAACGTCTTTCACATCACCAGACAGTACCGCGCCTTGGATAGAGGCACCGATTGCAACCGCTTCGTCTGGGTTCACGTCTTTACGTGGCTCTTTACCGAAGAATTCCGTTACTTTCGCTTGTACCAATGGCATACGTGTTTGACCACCAACCAAGATAACTTCATTGATATCGGCCGCCGTTAGATCAGCGTCTTTCAATGCTTGACGGCAAGGCTCAAGCGATTTCAACACAAGCTCTTCAACCAAAGACTCTAACTTAGAACGCGTCAATTTAACGTTCAAGTGTTTAGGACCTGTTGCATCCGCTGTGATGTAAGGCAAGTTCACTTCCGTTTGAGAAGAAGAAGACAACTCAACTTTCGCTTTCTCACCCGCTTCTTTCAAACGTTGTAGCGCCAATGGATCATTGTGTAGATCGATACCAGACGATTTTTTAAATTCGGCTGCCAAGTATTCGATAACACGCATATCGAAGTCTTCACCACCTAGGAAAGTATCACCGTTTGTAGACAATACTTCGAATTGCTTCTCGCCATCAACATCAGCGATTTCGATGATAGAGATATCGAATGTACCACCACCAAGGTCATAAACCGCGATAGTAGAGTCACCAGAACTCTTGTCTAAACCGTAAGCCAACGCCGCCGCTGTTGGCTCGTTGATAATACGTTTCACTTCTAGACCAGCAATTTTACCCGCATCTTTCGTTGCTTGACGCTGAGAGTCATTGAAATAAGCAGGAACCGTGATAACCGCTTCCGTTACTTTCTCGCCTAGGTAGTCTTCCGCTGTTTTCTTCATTTTCTTCAGAACTTCAGCAGAGATTTGTGGTGGCGCTTTTTTGTCGCCTTTTACTTCTACCCACGCATCGCCGTTATCTGCCGCAATGATTTTGTAAGGCACCATAGAGATGTCTTTTTGAACAACGTCGTCTTTAAATTTACGACCGATCAAACGCTTAACCGCAAACAAAGTATTTGTTGGGTTGGTTACCGCTTGACGTTTAGCTGATTGACCAACAAGTACTTCGCCATCTTCAGCAAATGCCACGATGGAAGGTGTGGTGCGATCGCCTTCCGCGTTTTCAATAACGCGTGCTTTCTCGCCGTCCAACACAGCAACACAAGAGTTCGTTGTACCTAAGTCAATACCAATGATTCTACCCATGGTTTGTATCTCCAATAAATTCGTTTATGACGATGATAATTCTGTATTTGGGTACGCTTAAATGTATTTCAAGCGTCCAGTGTCAAAAAAATGACAGTAAATTAAGCGGCGCTTGAAACCACGACCATGGCAGGACGCAACAAGCGACCATTAATGGTGTAACCCTTCTGAACCACGTCCATGACGGTATTCGCTTCTAATTCAGGGTTTGGCACCATAGTGATGGCTTGATGCAACTCTGGGTTAAAGGGTTCGCCATGAGGATCAACCACTTTCACTTCAAAGCGAGCCAATGTTTCAAGCAAATCTTTTAGCGTCAGCTCAACACCTTCTCGAACAGGGTCTGATTCACCGGTGTCTGGTGCTGAAGCCAATGCACGCTCAAGATTGTCCGCCACGTTCACAATCGATTTAGCAAACTTTTCTAAACCAAACTTGTGCGCCTTCTCGACATCTTGTTCCGCACGACGACGAACGTTTTGTGCATCAGCGTGTGCACGAAGTGCCGCTTCTTTATACTGAGCGACTTCTTCTAGCGCTTTTGCAAGCTCATCATTTTCAGTAACTTCTTCTAAAGTCTCTACTTCAGGCTCTAAAATCTCTTCTACTGTTTCGTTTTGTGTTTCGCTTTTCAAATCTTGCTCCGCGTCTAGATTAGGATCTTTTTGCTGCTCACTCATTCTTCAACTCCAAATAACAGAAACAATTCTTTGTCTGTGCCAGTTATATGGGGACAGCTTTTTCGCTTTCAACAGTCAAAGCCGCATTAATTTTATGGGAATTAAATTTACGAACAGGACTTGTCAAAAAACAACCAAGTACTGTATAAATAACCATATAAATATATTTTTCTTTGGAGCACTCTATGCTGACCAGCATCGCTATTTCCAACTTCGCCATTGTTGAATCCTTAGAACTGGAATTCAAAAAAGGCATGACCGTGATTTCAGGTGAAACCGGTGCCGGCAAATCCATCATGGTGGATGCTTTATCGCTTTGCCTAGGCGATCGTACCGATGCCGCAGTCGTGCGACATGGTGAAAAAAAAGCGGATATTAGCGCCAGCTTTGACATACAACAGTACCCGCATGTACAAAAATGGCTGGAAGAAAGAGACCTAGAACACGACCAACATTGTATTTTGCGTCGTGTGATCAGCAAAGAAGGTCGCTCTAAAGCGTACATAAACGGTCGCCCTTGCACATTGAACGACTTAAAAGAAGTCGGCAGTCAACTGGTCGATATCCATGGTCAACATGAGCACCAGTCTCTTCTGAAAAAGAACGCCCAAAGACAACAGCTTGATGAATATGGTCGCCTTACCGAGTTAAGCAAACAAGTCAGTCAACAGTATTCAATATGGCGACAGCTGAAAGAAGAGCTCTCTGCACAACAAAATAGATCCGCAGAGCAAGATGCTAAAATACAGCTTTTGTCTTATCAGGCTCAAGAACTACAACAGCTTGATTTAAAAGAAGGCGAAATTGAAGAACTGGAAAACGAACAGGCCTTTTTGTCGAACATTGCCGACTCACAATACAAAGCGTACCAAGCCAGCGGCATTTTAATCGACAGTGACGAAGGCAATGTTTGTTCTTTGTTACATCAAGCCATTAACAGTGCCAGCCAAATCCGCCCAGCCACCAAAGAACTGGAAAACGCACTGGAAATGATGAATGTGGCTTTAATACAAGCACAGGAAGCAGCAGACAGTTTGCATCATTACCAAGACACGTTAGAACAAAACCCTGAGCGTCTTATAAATGTAGAACAGCGTTTATCGGATATTTACGATACCGCTCGCAAACACAGAACCTTACCTGAAGGCCTGTTGGCCTTGCGAGAAAGCGTTGAGACTGAACTAAATAGTCTACAAGGCAGCGAAGAAAGCTTAGAGTCATTAAAAGAAAAAGAAGAGCAAGCCTATGAAAAGCTTACCGCGCTTGCGACAACATTGACAGAAAAACGCATTATTGCCAAAGACGAGCTAGCACAAAAAGTCGAAGAACAGATACACGGGCTTGGCATGCCCCACGCACGCTTTTTCATTCAGTGCCAACCACTTAACCAAGTATCAGCCAATGGCTTTGAAGACATCGAATACATGATCGCCTCCAACCCTGGACAACCAGCGCAACCGCTGCGCAAAGTGGCTTCAGGCGGCGAATTGTCACGCATCAGTTTGGGGATTCAAGTGGTGACCGCACACACATCGATTATTCCAACCTTGGTATTTGATGAGGTAGACGTCGGTATCAGTGGTGGCATCGCTGAAGTAGTAGGTCGTATGCTACGCTCGGTGGGCAAACGCGGACAAGTCTTCTGTGTGACGCATTTGGCACAAGTCGCCGCGCAAGGCAATCAGCACTTAAGAGTCAGCAAACTGGTAGAAGATGAAGCCACCTCTTCTCAAGTCGAGTTACTCAAAGATCAGCACCGCACTCAAGAGATCGCTCGCTTGTTAGGCGGACTCGAACTCACTGAGCAAACACTCGCTCACGCCCGTGAAATGCTTGGTAACGTCCAACTGCAATAACCATCTCAATAAAAAGGGCTTAAACTCGTCGTTTAAGCCCTTCTGTGTTTACCCAAGGTTATATGGGCATTATTTTTTCTTTGGACGCACGTAAATGATCAAGCTGTGGTCTTCAATATCAAAACCGTGCTCTTCTGCAATTTCACGTTGGCGCTTTTCGATGATAGGGTCAACAAATTCAATCACCTTGCCGCTGTCTAGGCAAATCATATGATCATGGTGATCGCCTTTCGCCAACTCAAACACAGCCGTGCCAGCCTCAAAGTGATGGCGTTGTACTAATCCTGCAGTTTCAAACTGGGTTAGCACTCGATAAACCGTCGCCAAACCTACGTCTTCACCTTGATCTAGTAAAGTGCGATACACATCATCAGCACTCATATGACGGTCGCCCGCACCTTCAAGAATTTGTAAAATTTTCACTCGTGGTAGAGTTACCTTGAGTCCCGCTTTCTTTAGCTCTTGATTTTCGCTAGTCATGAGTCATTCTCTATTCGATCTTGTTGATAATTACTTTATCATTAGCACACCGGAGTAAGGATAATACAAATGAAAAAATCAGTTTTTATATTATGCGCAGCGCTTTCACTCGGCGCATGCAGTTTATTTCCACCACCGTACAAGGTTCCAGTAACACAAGGAAACCTTGTCACCAAGGAACAGCTATCACAGTTACAAATTGGCATGTCTGAATCTCAGGTCACTTATCTATTGGGCAACCCAATGCTAAGAGACACCTTTAAACCAAACGAATGGCATTACCTATATACAACACTATACGCAACGCCAGACACCAAACAAAGTGATGCAGACGACCTGGTGCTAATTTTTAGCGATGGCGTCTTAACACAAATCAAAAACAACTAATTCTTAGTTGTTTTTTGCTGCACGGTTGGCCCTTGCTTGTTTTGGGTCAACCTTCAGCTCACGATACAGCTCAACTCGCTCGCCTTCTTTTAACGCTTGCTCTTCTGCGTTTCTTACCGCTTTACCAAAAATACCCACCTTAACCGTTTCGACATCCACATCAGGGAAAAAAACTTGGATATTAGAACGACGAACCGCATCGCGCACTGTGCAACCTTCTTCAACCTCTAAAGCGATAATTTTCTGCTTTTCAGGTAGAGCATACGCTACTTCCACTCTCATCTTATTCACCGTACACCACTTTGGCCCGCTTGCTAAAAGAATCCACCATGGTGTTGGCAATTTGACTAAACACTCCACCAAAGGCAAATTTCAGCATGCCGCTCAGTTCAAAATTAATACTCAGCATAATTTTACAGCTCGTAGGAGACAACTCTGTGAACGTCCACACCCCATGCAAACGTTTAAATGGCCCTTTCACCAAGGTCATCTCTATTCGACTGTAATTTTCCAAAAAGTTCTTGGTCGTGAAAGATTGTCTTACCGGCCCTTTTCCCACTTCCAAAGAAGCCACGATTTCTGTTGGCGTTTTTGAAATGAGAGTAGAGCCCAAGCAACCCGGTAAAAACTCGGGATAACCATCGATATCATTCACCAGTGCAAACATTTGCTCGCAACTGTAATTCACATGCGCGAATCGCTCTATATGACTCAAACTACACTCCTATCCAGCCAGCAAGAGTAATCACTATCATTGCTGGAATACTTATGTATTTCAATGTCTTATACCACCATTGAAAATGATTTGCTTGCTTTGTAATCATCTCATTTTGCAGCATAGGACGAGGAATAAACCACGCCACCAAAACGGACAACAAAATCGCCCCAACAGGCAAAAGAATCAGGGATGTAAATTTATCCAATAATTCAAACAGATTTAGTCCAAACATCAGCTTGCTGTCCCAATGATTAAGAGACAACAACACCGCAATGCCCACAAACCAAACCGCCATGCCCATTAATAACGCCGCTTTTAAACGGGCAATATAAAATTTCTCATGCAACCAAGCGACAAACAGCTCCAACATGGAAATCGCCGAGGTTAACGCCGCCACCACAAGCAGTAAAAAGAACACTCCTGCAAAAAACTGCCCGCCCAACAAATTGCCAAAAATGATCGGCAAAGACACAAACGTCAAACTCGGGCCAGCCTGAACATCAATATCAAACGAGAAAACCAACGGAAAAATCACCAGCCCTGCTAAAAGAGCCACCAACAAATCCACGCCCACCACAATGCTGCAGGCTCGAGCAATGGACATACGTTTACTCATATAGGCGCCATAAGCAAACATGGCTCCCATACCGACACTTAAACTAAACAACGCCAAACCGACAGCAGCCAGTACCACATCAAAGGTAATATCCTGCCAAGACCAGCGAAACATAAAGTTCAACGCATCGCTCATATTGCCAATCATCATGGAATAGCAAGCCATTAATAACAAAGTCACCACCAGCATCGGCAATAAAATCCGCACCACCGCAGACAAACCACGAGTCACCGATTGACCGACCGTCAAAACGACCAATGCCATAAAGACCGAATGCCATAATAACATTTCACTGGGCGTCGCTAACAATTCATTAAACATGCCAGACGCACCCGCTTGGGTAATATTGTCAAACTCCCCCGTAACGGCTCGGTCTAAATACGCAATAGACCAACCCGCAATCACACTGTAAAAGGTCAAAATCAAAAAGCCTGTGATACCCGCCAACCAAGGCACCAACACCCAAGCAGGATGCACAATGCGGCGCTCACTTAAATCATTCACCGTATCAATCGGGTTAGAGCGCACCGTTCGACCAAGCGCTACTTCTGCAATCAGCACAGGCAACCCCACCGACAGTAAACATAGGCAATACACCAGCAAAAAGGCGCCACCACCGTTTTCGCCAAGCACATAGGGAAACTTCCAAATGTTGCCCAATCCCACCGCCGATCCACTGGCCGCAAAAATAAATATCCATGGACTTGACCAGATACCTTGTAAACATCGACTTTCAGGCATAAATTTAGGCTCTAAATACACAAGATGTGTTTTAAGGATAGGAACAAAATACGAACATAAGCAACGTACGTGACACCTAACCAGACAAATTTAGTTAACAGGTACGAATTTTCCAACATTCAGGCGCATACCTCAAGAAAAGCATAGGTTTTTGCCTCTATCGACCGTATAATTTCCAACTATGAGTAAAGTAAAGAAAAAATCCAGCAGCACGGGCACCATCGCGCTTAATAAACGTGCAAAATACGACTACTTTGTCGACCAGAAGTTCGAAGCCGGTTTGGTTTTGTCTGGTTGGGAAGTAAAAAGCCTGCGCGAAGGCAAAGCCCAATTAGTAGACTCCTTCGTCATCATCCACCAAAACGAAGCGTGGCTTGTCGGTGCGCGTATTACGCCACTGCTTAGTGCCTCAACGCATGTTGTTTGTGAACCTTTGCGCCAACGTAAATTACTGTTGAACCGCAAAGAGCTTGATAGGATCATCCAAGTCACCGAGCAAAAAGGCAAAACCTGTGCGGCCATGGCACTGTACTGGAAAGCCAACAAAATCAAATGCGAAATCGCTTTGGTAACGGGTAAAAAAGAACACGATAAACGTGATACTGAACGTGATCGTGATTGGTCAAGAGACAAAGAACGATTAATGAAACACAGTGCCTAGTCTGACCCATTCATAAATGGTTACTTAACCGTGTAGTGAATAGGAACAAACTAAGCATTTCAGCGTTATCTCTAGCGTAAGCCAATAGTTTGCGTTAGACTAGCGTTACTTTTTGGGGGCGACATGGTTTCGACGTCGGTTACAAACCCAAAGGTGCATGTCGAGAGTGATGCGTGATCTCGTTAATCCCCCGCATCAATTTTATAGTCGCAAACGACGAAAACTACGCTTTAGCAGCCTAAACCGCTGCTAGTGTGCTGCCCTCAGGTTGCTTGTAGCCAGAGATTCTGCAGTATCATAAATTACAAGATGCTAACTGATGCCCCGCCTAGGGATAAGGTTATAAGATTAAGTAGGCTCGCCATTAACACCCTGTCCTTCGGGCGGTTCGTGGTCAAATAATAGAAGTGACTATGCATGTAGAGCCGATGGCAGAGGACTGACGGACGGGGGTTCGACCCCCCCCGCCTCCACCAATTAAAGGCTTGATTTTAAAAGGGTTTGCACTTTTTAAGATGAAGTCGGTGCACATATGAGGCATCAAATAAAAAAGCCACCTTCGGGTGGTTTTTTATTGTCTAAAATTTACCTGCGCTGTTTTTCCTCATAAAAACATTCCTACTCTCTCTAGCCACGAACTGAAAATAGCGACTCAGACAGAGAAAACCTTTACACTTTTCAAAATTGCTCGTCAGCGAGTACAAAAGCAGCTAAACGGTTTGGTTGCCATTACGTCCGACAACAAGAACTACCGTGATATGACCATCCCACTACAAGACCTAAGCAAACTTAAAATTATTGGCCGTGTCGTGTGGTCAGGTCATCCAATGATTTAGGGAAATCTAATATGAATAATAGAAAAAAACTTTACTCTGACTACCTTAACGGATCAAAAAACTTATCAATAGGAATATCATTATCAGTAGTATATTTCATATTAGTAATGATAGTTCTATTTTTTAAATTTTTACCTTTTTCAGACATTTATTTCAGCAAATACAATATTTCTCTAGGAGAAATAGGTGGATATTTAGCAGGAGCATTCAGTCCTCTTGTTTTTCTTTGGCTAATCGTAGGTCACGCATCAGAGAGAAAAAAATCACAGGTAACAATGAAATTTATTTTGGAAGAAAGGCTCAATAAACTTATCTCAGATTTGCCCGATTTTTACTTTTCTGACATAGCATTCAATTACAAAAATGAAATATACAAAACAAAAGGTGAGGATAAAATAGCACTTGAAGACACCTTACACATTTCAATAAAAAATATAGGAAATAATGCAACTAGGGTACGATTCTTTATTAATGACAAAAACGATCCGAAAAATAAAGATTACTGCGATTATGAAATAATAGAATTTAATAAAGGTAATATCTTTAATTTTTCTATTAGTTCCAACAAAAAAACATCCTTATTCAAGGAAGAAGTAATGAAGGAAAGAAAGATCCCAAAAGGCCAAGAAATAGTACATATCCAGTTTCGAGATGCATCAAATACAGGTAGAAATGTAACATATAGAATTAATGTTGAGGACAGCTTAGATGAACTAGACAGACATAGAGTTGAGATTAGAACAACAATCCCCGCGATACTACCTAGAGAGATGTAGTATGGCTATTAAAAAGGTCGAAAATGGCTACGAAGTTAGTTTTCGTGTGAATGGCCGTGGTAGTCGTGAGCATAGGAAAGTGTTTCCGACTAAGGCCGAGTGCGAGCGGTTCCAGCGTTACACCATTGCCCAATTTGAGACCCAAGCCGATGTAAAACCATGGTTAGAAAAGCCCAAGGATATGCGCTGCTTGTCTGAATTGGTGGAGCTATGGGACGACACTCACGGGCATTTCTTGCGAGACAGTAAACGCCGTAAAAGCAAAATCTTAATGATAGTGAATGAATTGGGCAATCCGGCAGGTTCCAGCCTTACCCGCTTAGAGTACACCCGCTGGCGTACTCAACGATCTAAAGAAGGCAAAAGCCCTAAGACGTTAAATAATGACCTTGGTTATATGTCATCTATGTTTAATACACTCATCAAAGCCGAGGAAATCCACTACCCCAACCCACTGGCCGACATAGACAACGTACGAGTACCAGAGCGCGAACTGTCCTACCTCACCCACGACCAGATAACCGAACTACTGGACGAAACCAAACGAGGCGACAACAAACACGTCTACCTAATTACAAAAATATCATTATCAACGGGCGCACGTTGGGGCGAGGCCGAAGGGCTAACAGTACAAAGGGTAAGAAACAACCAAGTCAGCTTTACCGACACCAAAAGCGGCAAAAATAGAAGCGTCCCGATAACGCCAGAACTGTTTGAAGAAATCCACGAACACGCAAAGTTAACCAGGAGCAATAACATCTTTACTGGGTCAATCACCAGCTTTCGACGCGCCCTAGCCAGAACAACAATCGAACTACCTAAAGGCCAAGCCGCCCACGTACTACGGCACACATTCGCCAGCCATTTTATGATGAACGGAGGTAATATATTGACCTTACAAAAGGTACTCGGCCATAGTGACATAAAAATGACCATGCGATACTCGCACCTATCGCCCGACTTCCTAGAAGAAGCCACACGGTTAAACCCACTTTCAAATATTAAATAGACAAGGAAAGTTATGAGCCTTTTTAAGTATTTACACCCAGACGCAATAAACTATTCATTTAAAGAATCTGGCTTTAGCTTACGTCTATCTCAACCAGCAGCTTTAAATGATCCATTTGAGATACGACATAAACCATTTTCAGGAATAAATGAAGCCTTTGAAAATACACCTATTGAAAACAGTCTTCTCGCAGCCACACAAGGCGATATCGAATTAACAAAATCTGAAATCATTGAATTTTATAAAAAAGCGGAAAAAACAAGAAATGAAGCTTACTCTTATATAATGAATATTTACAATAGATCAACAGAAGCGATAACAGAAAAAAGATATGGAATAATATCTCTAAGTAGTAATAAACAATCTAGGCCAATGTGGTCTTATTACTCTAAAAACAATAGTGGATTTTTAGTTGAATTCTCATCAAAAGAAATAGAGAAAGATGTTATTGACTTCCCAAACTATATGAGTTTTATTAATAAATTAGTACAAGAAGCTAACAGGAGTCATATTAAGAAAAGGGCTATGAACATGAAAAAGACAATGATTTTAAAATCTATAGGTGACTTGGATTTTATGGAAGTCAATTATAATTCAGTTAGACCTGAAAACCTAAACGGTAACATTTCAAAATTTGATTTACTAATTAAAGATGAAGCATGGTCGCATGAACTCGAGTGGAGGTGCATCCTTCCGCTGTCTCTAGAAAAATCCAATACTTATGATAATAACGGCTTTCCAATAAAGGAAATAATAATTCCACATGAATACATAAAAAATATCACTTTAGGATTGAACTCAAGCCAGAGTATGAAGCGTAGAATACAACACTGGATAGATAATTTCTCACCTGCAACAAAATTATATCAAACCACTCTGAATACTAGCCAATATCATTTTGACTACATGTTAATTAAATAGACACTCAACCGACACACCGAGTACTTAAAAAAGATCAAAAATACTGTACAAAAACACAGTTATAACATCTTTATAAATCAATAACTTACTGATTTTAAAGGCGTTTTATACAGGGTTCGCCCCCCCCCGCCTCCACCAATTATACAGGGTTCGCCCCCCCCCCCGCCTCCACCAATTAAAGGCTTGATTTTAAAGGGGTTTGCACCGTTTAAAATGAAGTCGACACACAAACGACACACTGTTTGTGGGTCATATATCGAGTAGGGTGAGGCGTTGCCGCCTCATCCCTCTCACAGAACCGTACGTACGGGCCTCGTA
>NZ_QHJF01000014.1 GCF_003259225.1 Marinomonas arctica
CTAAAAATAAATGTGGGGATCCTTAAGGCTTTAGCCCGACAACGTCATTATTCCCCCCCTTATGTCTTCCAAGGGGGCGATGGGATTTTCCCAAAGGGTCGAACCCCTTTCCTCTAACCTAGTATCTGAAACAACAAGCTTTCCTGTAAAAGGGTTGTTTTTGTATGATGAGGTTATATTTTAGTGTGGGTGTCCTACTGTGTGCAAGGGCTCATTTGTTAGAGAACCAGGCTAAGGCGGAACACTTCGAGTATCACAATATTCGCATTGCGCGAGCATGTGCCATAGCAGAAGGGCCTCCATCCGATGAACAACTTGTATACGCGTACGAAACGTTGGCCAATGCAGATTCTGTAATTCATAAATCAAGCCAAGCTGGCGAGATTACGGATGCGCTTGAGTTTTTGATGACTGTTGCCGGAACAACAGGACTCATCGCATCAGGGAAAGAACAGGCTAGATGGTACTTAGATGAGCGACGTTACAGGGCTGAAAAACGACGGTCGCGGATGGACTGGTTGCTGACTGCGGTGTTTGGAATAGTGGGGGCGGCCGGGCTGGCCGACCTAGTATTTAAGCCGATGCTGCAAACAATGTATCCTGGCTGGGTTGATTGGTTTACTGGACTGGCTGCATTCACGACTGCCTCATTTATGTATATTAGGGTCAGATGAAAAATAGCAAGCGTTAGCACTTGGTGATATCTGTGTATAAAGCGGATCAGGTCATAAGGCCTGACGGAATTGCTTGCCTCGCGGATCAAACCGCGCTACAAAAGAATAAATAAAGAACCAACATAGCGGCGATCAAAGATGATCTGAAGAGGTTCCGCCCACACGGATGTTGGTATTGAACGAGTTATATAATAGGGAAGTCCTACCATGAAAAAAGCCAATCCCCTATATAGACAACGCAGCCGTTCAACAGTGGGTTATAACCGCAGCTACGCTGCTGTATAACTATTAATTGTTAAGTGGCTCAATTAGCATCGAGTTTATGAGGAAGTAATGCTCAATTATAAGGGTTCATGTAAAAGGATTGATCTAATTTTCCGGGCAAAATACCCGTATTATGTTACAGAGCTATACAAAATTAGTGACTTGGAATATCAAATTTTTTTAAATGAAGAGGTTGATGACTTTCACGCCTTAGAAAAAGAGTATGATACTTCTATAAGGTTCATTACATCACCAGTCCAGTTAGTAAATAAGAGACCTAGCAGTTTTGTTGAAAAGGTTGATCCAATTGATGATTCTATTCTTGGTGCAAATTACGAAGGATTGCCTTTTACCCGATTTCAATTAATAAATCACATTGAATGCCTACATCCAAATGTATTGGTATCAAAAATCGACACAGATCATGAGAAAAGAGTAATACACTATAGCGTTAATGATGAAATGTATAGCGGTTCCATTGATGAGCTAAGAGAAAATCTAATGGAAGCGAGTTATCCATATGATTATAAGTTGTCATTTAGCCAAGAAAAAAAAGAACCTGCTAAACCTATGAACATTTTTGAAGTCGTTGCGTCATCGACTCTCAAGAATTTTGATCCTGGATATCTAGAAAGAGATGAAAGGTTGTGGTTTGACAATGTCAGTAATATATATTCAGGAGGATTTTCAAAAAAAGATCTTTTTTTCTTTGATGAAAAAACAAGTAAGTGTCTGCTAGATTTTAGTGTATTTAGCAATGTCAATTTGAGAAATCACCTGCTGCTATATGATGAAGTTTTTTGCATACTGCCTTTAACAGAAAAAATGAATGATTTTCTGATGAAACAGAAACTGACAAAGGATGATCTTCTATATTTAATTGAGAAAGGACGATTGAAAATTGTAAACACTCAACCTGAATTCAGGTTGGATCATGCTTTTCTAAAAGAATGCTACCAGACTAAAAGTGATAGCGTCATTTCAAGAAGAGCTTTAGCTGCTTTGAGTGCCATAGACATAGTAGAAACTCAAAAGAACTACATTTTCAACGACATTGACTTTATCAGAGGTATTGACTCCATATTGTCTAAATTAAGTGTTGAATGTGGTCAAAAGCCTGATTTCTTGAAAAGAATACTAACATGGCCAACAAGCGCATTGAGAAGTAGCTTTGATGCATTAAATTCAACAGCAACAAAATCGATTCCATCTTTTGGTGTTAATCAAACCATTACAAGTCACATGACAGAGGAAGCAAAGAAAAGATGCGAATTAGAATTTTTGACAAGTTCTGAAGCTATACATATTTCTCATTCTCTTGACGCAACTTATTATCCTTTTTTTGAAGAGAGTAGTGGTTTCTCAGATCAAAAAATTGCCATTCTGATGGCAAATAGCCTCAATTTCTACAAACTATCAAATATACAGTATTTGGTTGAAGAGCAAGGTTTGTTCAACCCTGAACTTACGAGGAATATTACAGTTGAGTTGCTGTCTGTTTTTGATGTAAATGACTACATCCCTATTTCAGAATATCTTGATGAAATTGAAAACCCACTGTCTAGGAAATGCCTCAATAGGCTGTTTACTGAGTTATCAAATTTGCCGGTAGAAGAAAGAGACGGAAGAATAAGAGCATATAATGAGCAAGTAGAAAAAGCATTAAGAGGTAAGGCTGTTGCACGGAGCGTTGTAGATTTAAGTGTGGATGGAGCTGGACTCTTTATTCCTTTTATAAGCACTGGAATAAAGGCTGCTGGATGGCTAGGAGCAAAGGCTCAAAGAAAATATCCTCTTTTTCAAGAAATCACTAACTATATTAGTGATAAAGCACATTCTTCTAATGTGTTACAAAAAGAAGTGTCAGTTCTTACGCAGATTAATCGAGTAGCAAGACTGAAAAGGACAATTGAGTAACCGCCACTTAACAAGTCCATCCATGCGACCGCCTACGGCGGCGCATGATGCGGCGTTAGAAATATTAGGGAGTGCTAGTGCAAGATTTCATTTTAAAATCTTTTGCGGGTCAGTGGTTTGAATGGGAACGCATAAATCAATGCTTCTGGCCAGGAGCAGGAGGGCGCTCAGAGAAGGTAGATCCTGAGCTTGGACCTGTACGGCTTTGCTCTGGAATCTATGTCATTGCTTGGGGCGATTCTTTGGGGGAGCCAACCCCTACTGATGGTAACGTTCAATATATAGGGATGACGGATAACTTCAAAAATCGAATGTCTCAGTTCGCGTCATCTGCCGGAATTCATTACGACGGAAGGTATGATGGGCATTCCGCAGCTTGGCGTTGGCCTGAGGCGAAGATCGAAAAGATGAAGGTTGCGTTCTTTCCTCTGTATCAAGATTTGGCGCCGCATCTAAAATCTGGTTTTTTGTACTGGCAGGAGGCTCTTGCGATAGATGCTTATTTTAAAGAACATGGAAAGGTGCCTCCGTTAAATGCCGGCGGTGGAGAAATCACGCTCGACTAAAAATTGCTAACAATCGGCTGCACTGCGACCGATTTTCCGCCGCTTCTCAGCTCCAAATCAGCCGAAAATGCGGGCGTTAGAAGTCAACCCTGTTTAAAGAAACCGCAACCCTGCAACAAGGGCACCCGCACCATGCGCTCTTGTTCATTCCTCAAAAATCACTTCCAAACCAGTTTCGCGCTTCTTGATCCTTATGCCGAGGTCTTTCCGTTGTGTTTCGTTTAAACGGCTGTGTCGATTTCTCACGCGCCAGTTATCGAGGTGCTATGTTTTTTCTGTCACGGAGCGCAGTTTTAAATATTGAGTGAAAGGAATAAAGTCTTTATCCGCGTACAAGAGTGGGAGTCGATTTTCAATGCAGAAGGTGGCAATGATGACGTCTGCCGTTTTTCTTATTGTAATTCCTTGTTTTCTTAGCTTGCGGTAATTGTCCGCCGCTTTGACAGCTAGGTCAGGAGTAAGCATATTAAACTGATGCAGCGCTGTCAGGTGCTTCTTCGCTATCTTATAATCTTTGTCTGCTCTAAAGCCTTGTAGTATTTCTAGTAGTATAAGGTCACCTATGGCGACTTCTTCATCGCCCAAAGCGCTATCTAGGGCTAGTGTTTCTGGTGTGTCAAGACCTTTGAAGTAGTCTATCCAAACACTAGTATCGACTATAATCATTTAGTGGATCTCATTTCATCTAAATCACCGTCCCAGTTAAGTTTGCCTTTTAGACTGCGAATACTGGTTTGTTTTTGTAGCTTTATGAGCGCTTTTAAACCTTCTTCAACCGCTTCTTTTTTAGTCTGCAGACCTGTGGCTTGTAGTGCGTCAGCCATAAGCTTATCGTCTATAACAATGTTTGTTCTCATGTTGCACCTATGTGTATATATTGTTGGTGTTGTACACATTATGGCCTATCTATTTAAACCTAACAAGGCAGAGCTTACAAACTGTCGCTGTGCTTAACGTTACGTAGCCAAAACCATCAACCACTACGGAGAGGGTAAAAACGAAAAAGGGCACTCCCCAAAGCGCCCTTGCTTATCCTGCACTCAACCAAAGAACTCACTTCCACAGTGCTTTATTCACTTCGTGATCCACGTCCGCAGCGGTGAGGCCGATGTCTTTCAGTTGCGCTTCGTTTAGTTGGCTGAGTCGGTTTCGAGTGCGCCAGTTATGCGCGATTTTTTTGAAGATCGCTTTCCATGGCTTTTCTTTCAGATTATCTAATGTGGCTTTGCAGCATTGGCTTACGTTTAGCTGGCTGTTTTCTAGATTGTTTAATGCTTCTGAGGTACCGTTTTTCATGGTGCTATCCTTTTCTCTATTAATGAGTTTGTTTGTTTTATGTGCAAATAATCGTCTAATCATTGCACTGCGACAAACGAGAAAAAGTGTTTTATAGTTAAGAAATTCTTACTTATAAAAGGTGTGTTTCATGTCTTCTCATCGAGCTTTACCGCCGCTGAAATCTTTGCAGGCGTTTCGTTATGCGGCGCAGACGTTGAGTTTTAAGAAGGCGGCGGAGTCTTTGTTTGTGACGCAGGCGGCGGTGAGTCAGCAGATTAAGACCTTGGAGCAGACGCTGAGTGTTGAGTTGTTTGAGCGACATACTCGCCAAGTGGTGCTGACGTCGGAAGGGCAGTACTTGTTTGACTACGTTGAGAAGGCATTTGGTTTGTTGGAAGAAGGCGTGAAAGGCATTATGGAAGATCCGACGCCGAATACCTTGGTAATCAGTTCGGTGCCGTCGTTTTCGAGCCGTTGGTTGGTGTCGCGTTTGGGGCGCTTTCAGGCGCAGGAGCCGGAGATAAATCTGCGTTTAAGTCCGAGTATTGATTTATCGACCTTTGCGGACAGTGATTTGGATTTGTGCATTCGTTTAGGTCGTGGTCAGTATGCTGGGCTGACATCGCAATTGTTGTTCAAAGAGTATTTGGTGTTGGTGTGTCATCCGTCGATGATTCATGTGGATCAGCCAATCAAAGAGCAGTTGCTCAATATTCCTATTATTACCGATACTGGGCCGGATGTCCGACATGTGTGGCCTGTGTTGCAGCGTTTCTTAGACCTTTATGATATGCCGATGAAGTCGCATTTGCATGTGGCGGATTCGACGTCGTTGGTGGAAGCCTTGCTGTCTTGCCAAGGCTTGGCGATGATGCGTTATGGTTTGGTGTATGAGCTGATTGAGAAAGGGCAGTTGATTTGCCCGTTGCCTATTTACATGAAGTCTCAGTATGACTTTTATCTTGTTGCGCCCGCGCCGCATTTTAAGTACCAAAAAGTCATGACGTTTAAACGCTGGATTGAACAGGAAGTGAAGGCGATTGATTCGTCTTGGGCGACGTATTTAAAAATGCATCCCGAGATGGAGGAAGTTAGAGTGTAGATTTTTAGGCATTTTACTAAGCCACCATTTTATCAAGCCACCTATCTCTAGAACCCCGTCATATCAAGGAATTAACGGAATAGTTTTCGGCCGCCCATTTCGAGTTAGTCTTTTGAGAATGTTATTACCGCGTTGCCATGCCCCAATGCTCGTGGTAAGTCGGTGGCATTTTCTATACGTCCAATGCGAGTGTAGGAATAGGAGGTATCAAAGGTTTTATAGAAGACGACTAGAGTGCGTGAACCCCATAATACAATGTCTCCATTTTCGATGGTTTTCGGTTGATATTTATGTGTTGGCAGGTTTTTGGGTAAATCGGTGTGTTTTTCGTTACGGTTTAGATCTTCCATGTTTAGGGTTAATGGCAGCATTGAAGCGAATTCTTCTGCGGCTGCCGTAGCCGCTAACGTCGCGCTGAAACGACGTTCTCCAATGGTGATCCACATGCGTGATTTCTCCGATTTGATGGCTGTGGTTTGCGTTGTGCTCGATTCTGTTGTCGGTTGCGTTGCATAGGCATGATTCAGTGTCAGTAAAAACACGAATGATAGGGCAAATTGTTTTAGGTTCTGCAAGGGTAGATTGCTCACTATCCACGCGAAGCTGTGTAGATTCCCTTTGTCGATCTTTATTTTTTTATTCATAAGTGTGGTCTCTTAGTTAGTTATGCCGGAGGACTGTTATTGCGTTTGTATGCGATAAGCTTGAAGAGTCAAAACTGCACTGGTTAATAGTACGGCGGCACTGATAATAAAGGTGCTTTGGTAGCCGTTTGTGTCGAAGAATATGCCTCCGATTGTTGAGCCTAATGCAATGGATAATTGAACCACTGCCACCATCAGACCGCCACCGGCTTCGGCGTTATGTGGCATTGCTTTCGCTAACCAAGTCCACCAAGCGACAGGGGCTGCGGTTGCCACTAACCCCCACAATGCTAGTAGTAAAGCGACAGGCAAAACGTAGCTTCCTACTGAAATCAACGCCACAGCAATGATTGCCATGAAAATCGGGATGCCAACCAGTAGGCCATATAAAGTCCGTTTTAGTATGGCACTGATGATTAATGTTCCGATAAAGCCTGACAACCCAATGGCGAGTAATAGAAGAGACAATGTCGATACCGTGGTATGTGTGACGGTTTCAAGAAAAGGGCGCAGATAGGTAAATAGAGCAAATTGGCCCATAAAGAAAGTGCCGCACCCCGCCATTCCATAGGCAACAGAGCGGTTTGTGAGCGCCTTAAGAATATTGCGAGAACCTAAAGTCTTTGCTTTTACTCTCATGGAAGGTAATGCTAGCCATTGCCATATAAAGGTGGCGAGAGCGACGGGAAGGAGCGCAAAAAAAGCACCTCGCCAGCCGATTATATAGCCAAGATAGCTGCCTAAAGGAGCCGCAACGACGGTCGCTAGTGCATTGCCACCATTAAAAATAGCCAGAGCTTTTGGGACCTTGTTGGTGGGAACTAAGCGGATTGCCATCGCGGCTGACATCGACCAAAAACCACCTATTACGACACCGATAAGTGCACGGCCGATCATGTAGGTTGTGTAGTTTTGCGCTATGGCCACAATGACCCCTGACATTCCCATCATGACGGTTAAGGCAAGCATGAGTTTCTTGCGGTCCATGGAGCCAATGAGCATCGGCAGCAATAGGCTGGTGAGTACGGCGAAGGCACCTGAAATGGCAATGCCTTGACCTGCCATGCCTTCCGTCACTTTTAAGTCGTTGGCAATGGGCGTTAGCAGGCTAACGGGCATAAATTCAGACGCGATGAGCGTGAACACACACAGGGACATTGCGAATACGCCACTCCAATGTGCCGTATTATCCGCGTTGTCGGTTGACGCTTTATCGTCGGTATCGTATGTGGTGGTCGTCATGATTTTTTGTTACGCCTCGATTTTGCAAATAAAGCACCACGCGAGCTCAAAGAGCACGCATGGCGTAGATGTGACTTCAATAATGTCAGTACAGATTAAGCTAGGTGCTGCTTAAAGAAGCTTGTAAGCTTGTCAAACGGAATGACATCCATTCGGTCATATAAATCAATATGGCTTGCCCCAGGAATCACCATCATTTCTTTTGGCTCAGCGGCATTTTCATAGGCTGTTTTTCCCATATAAAGCGAGTGTGCATTTTCGCCATGAATGAACAAAACCGGGCGAGGTGAAATCTCAGCGATATAGGTGAGTAACGGCATGTTCATAAAGGATAGTGGTGTTGTCTGCGACCAAGCGTTACCAGAGTTGACAGCGCGTGGGTGATAACCACGAGGTGTCATGTAGTAGTCATGGTAGTCGACCATAAATTGTGGTTCACCACCTTTTAAGACGTTGTAAGGTGGCTGATAAGCTGGCGCTTCTTTACCGGCATCTTGCCAACGTTGCTGGTTGAGCTGTTGTAGGCCTTGTGTACGTTGCTCTAACGTGACGCTATCGTTGTAGCCTTTTGACATGACACGAGTCATATCATACATGGTGCTTGCGACGACCGCTTTGACGCGTTTATCGACAGCAACCGCGTTCAACGCCATACCGCCCCAGCCGCAAATACCAATCATTCCGATACGCTCACGATCTACATTAGATTGCAGGCCAATACAGTCTACTGCCGCACTAAAATCTTCCGTGTTGATATCTGGAGACGCGATGTTACGAGGTGTACCGCCGCTTTCTCCTGTATAAGATGGATCAAACGCCAGCGTCACGAAGCCACGCTCTGCCATGGTTTGTGCATACAGGCCAGAAGATTGCTCTTTCACCGCACCAAAAGGGCCACCAACGACAATGGCGGGTAACTTGCCAGATGTATTTTTAGGCTGATAAAGATCAGCCGCAAGGGTAATGTCATAGCGGTTTTTGAACGTTATTTTTTTGTGGTCAACCTTGTCACTTTTAGCAAATTTTTTGTCCCATTCGTTGCTTAATTTTATAGATGATTGTGCGAAAGCATTGCCACTGGTAAGCGAGGCAACGCCTAGCGCAACCATCCCTGCCCCCGTTAATTTCATTAAATTACGACGACCTTCGTCAGGCACATCTTGTTGGGTAGTGATATTGGTTGTTTTGGTCGGTTTATCCATGGTCGTTCTCCAGAGAAGTTAACATTAGGTAAAAAACAGTTGAGCTATGATTCATAAAGAGGGATTTAACATCGTCTTTCTGAAAGCATTTGTTGGAATCCAGTTTTACAGCTCTGGTGATTTTTGGTTAGCAGGATTCTGCTCGATTCTTGCCTAATACTCCTGAAGGGGAGAATTTCGCGTGACCTATGTTATGGCTCAACCTATGATTGAATGAGTATATATCGGGCGTCTTACGTGACGACTCAATCCTCGGTCACCATGAAAAGTAAGCATATGAATAGAGATATTGGCAGTATTCAAAGAGATTTGGCTAACACTATTGACGAAAAAACAGTTGGGCAGGAGGACTGTGCTACATTAATTGAAAACCTATCACTTTTTCGTCGAGAATCGATCACAGAGCCTTGTTCCTGCACGACAGAAGTAAGTGTTCTTTTTGTTGTTCAAGGCACGAAACAGTTGTTGGTCGCCGAGCAAAACTTCATTTACGATACTCAGCATTTTTTGTTGAACTCGCTTGAGTTGCCAGCCCGATCGCAAGTCCTTGAAGCCAGTTCAGATACACCTTGCTTGGGGTTAATGCTAAAGCTTGATACGCAACTCATGGCAGATATTATTGCTCAAAATGGCATGCCTCCACCTTATGAACATACTATTAGCGGTAGTTCAGCCATAGGTACTGTGACGCCATCTTTATTAGAGCCTTTTACTCGCTTATTGGCGTTACTTGATGAACCAACGGCCATTAAAACGTTATCACCACTCCTTATTAGAGAGATACATTTTCGCCTTTTGACGAGTGATTTAGCTGGTCGGCTTTGGCAAATTGCTTCGACTGGCAGCCAGGCTCATAAAATTTCAAGAGCCATTGGTTGGCTTAGAGCACATTATTCCGAGTCTTTTCATATTGAAGAGCTGGCTTCTTATGTGCAGATGAGTAGCACCACTTTGTATCATCACTTTCGTGAGCATACCGCGATGAGTCCTTTGCAATATCAGAAATGGCTACGCCTAAATGAAGCGCAACGTTTGATGCTTAATGATAACCTTGATGCGTCAAGTGCCGCATATCAAGTTGGTTATGAAAGTCCATCTCATTTCAGCCGTGAATACGCCCGTCTCTTTGGTCAATCCCCCAAGCGACACATTGAGGAGCTTAGAAAAGGAAGAGCCACCTGATCGCCCAACTTCTGTTGGTGAACCTCTATCGCCGCCTCGAAGGGCGTCATGAGCACAGTGTAATGTGCCGCGAAAGCGACGCTTTGTTTTTATATATTGAGTAGAAATAAGGCCTTCATGGAAAAGAGCTTTGACCCCGACCTCAGCACTTGATGTGCGACTCCCTGAACCGTTCCCGATATTGAAAACAGTGCTCTAAGCAACCTGCTAGCGCTAGAAAGAACAGCGGAAATAGCCTTAGTGAAAGGCTTATTTGAAAAAAGCGAAGGCTCTGCTGGTGCTCGAAATCTCTCAAATATGACGGCTAACAGAGAAACGCCATTAAGTCGCTATAGCTGTCAGGCGTGTGATGAAAAAGTTAGGTCTAGTGAGCTGTCAAATACCGAATCGCATCTACAAGCAAGCGGGGAATGACAATCTTGATCTACCGAACTATTTAGATCATCAGTTCAAGGTTGATGTGCCTAACAATGTGTGATGTGGCGATGTGACTTACATATGGGGTAGGGAAACGTTGTGCCTATCTTGCCATGGTGATCTTGTTGCTGTTTTGCTTTATGAAATAAACAAGTCATTACGGCTTTCTCTTTTCATTTTTATCAAATAATCAATTGGTTATATGTTTTGTCATTACTCAATTAAGGTTTTTTAATAGATAGAAAGACTTATAAATCAGCGTCATAGTTCTTATTTTTTACATATTTCGATGTTTTTCCTTTCTGCGGCACAGTCATTGCTATGACGTATTGACCATATTTGTTGGCTCACACAATAAAAATAAAAGGAAACAATTGTATGTCAAATAATAAGTTGATTAATCAATCTATCTCGCGTCGTCATTTTATTAAAGGTGCAAGCACCATTGCTGGGGGGAGTATTGTTTCTCTTGGTTTGATGGGCGTTCAGTCCGTTTTTGCCAATCCAGATAATATTATTCGTATTGGTTATGTTGTGCCTCGGTCCGGTCCGCTTGGTGTGTTTGGGCAGGGAGATGAGTTTTTGCTGACGCAGGTTAATAAGCAGTTTGCCAATGGCTTAAATATTGATGGTAAGCAGTATGCGGTTGAGATTTTGGTTGGGGATACGCAGTCGAGTTCGATCCGCGCCAGTCAGGTGGCGAAAGATCTGATTAACGGCAATAACGTGGATTTGATGTTGACGTCCTCTACGCCCGAGACAGTGAATCCCATAGCCGATGCCTGTGAGGCGGCTGGTGTGCCTTGTTTGTCGACCACGGCACCGTGGGAAAGCTTCTATTTTGGTCGAGGTGCGAAACCGGGTGAGCCTTCTCCATTTAAGTGGACGTATCATTTCTGTTTCGGTGTGGCCGATTTTGCCAAGTTGTATATCGATCAATGGAGCAAGGTCGAAACCAATAAGCGTGTCGGTGTGTTGTTGCCTAATGATGCCGACGGCAATGCCATTCGCGGTTTGCTGTTGCCTAGCTTGGAAAAAGCCGGTTTTACGGTTATTGACGCGGGGCCTTATGAAAATGGCACCAGTGATTTCTCTCAACAAATAAATTTGTTTAAAAAAGAGCAATGCGAGATTTTTAATACCTTTCCTTTCCCTCCTGATTTTCCTGTTTTCTGGCGTCAAGCTGCACAGAAAGGTTATGCACAACAGGTGAAAATTGCTCAGTTAGCCAAAGCGGGTTTGTTTCCTGCAGAGCTCGAATCGTTAGGGCGCTTGGGTTATGGCCTTCATGCTGGCGCTTATTGGCACAAAGATTTTCCATTCTTTTCTAAATCCACAGGGATGTCTTGTCCTGAAATTGCTGCGGGTTTTGAAAGCGCCTCTGGTAAGCAGTGGAATCAGCAAGTGGGCGCGAATGCGGCCTTGTTTGATGCGGCGTTAGAGTCGCTTATCTCATCGAAAACGCCGAAAGACAAAGTAGCATTGGCGATGGCGATTTCCCAATTAAATACGGAAACGGCCGTCGGTATGGTGGACTTTACGTCTGGCCCAGTACCGAACTGTGCGACGACGGGTTTGGTCGGCGTGCAGTGGGTGAAGTCTAAGTCGGGGCCATGGGAATTTGATCTTCCTATTGTGTCGAATGCGGATCATCCGTTTGTACAGCTTACTGGCAAGATGACTCCTTACAAAATTGGGGGTTAATGATGACGATTCTTTCGACGCCGGTGATAACCGGAAGCGGGATTGATAAGCACTACGGTGCTTTTCAAGTCCTGCATGGAGTGGATTTTTCTGCCAACAAAGGCGAAGCCGTCGGTATTGTCGGACCCAATGGCGCGGGTAAAACTACGTTGTTTGGTGTGCTGGCTGGGGCAACGGCACCTTCTGCTGGTTCGGTGATTTATCAAGGTGAAGACATTACAACTACTAATGCCGCTCAGCGTTGCCATGCTGGAATTGCTCGAACGCACCAGGTGCCGAGGCCATTTTTAGGCATGACAGTATTTGAGAACTTGCTGACGGCTGCACAAAATGGTGCCGGCCTGTCTGGTGACGACGCCGAAAAATACGCAGTGCATGCATTGCAGCAAGCGGATATTGCACATTTGGCAAATCGCCCCACGTCTGCGCTGGGATTATTAGATCGTAAACGTTTGGAGTTGGCTCGTGCTTTGGCAACAGCGCCTAAGGTGTTGTTGCTGGATGAAATTGGTGGTGGTTTGACGGAAGGCGAGTTGCATCAATTGATCGCATTGATCAGCGAGTTAAAAGCAGACGGTCTGACGATTATTTGGATCGAACATATTTTGCACGCTCTGCTGAAAGTCATTGACCGTTTGGTGTGCATGAGTGAGGGCCGAGTGATTGCTGAGGGCGCGCCCAGTGACGTGATGAATAATCCAGACGTGATGAAAGCCTACCTTGGTTCGGAATTGGAGAAGGTGTTATGAGTGCTTTGGTTGTCGGTCAGTTAGTGGCGAAACATGGCTTGTTGACAGCGGTGAGAGGTGTGTCTTTTTCTGTTAAGCAAGGCGAGGTCTTATCTGTTGTTGGGGCGAATGGTGCCGGTAAAACCACCTTGTTCCGTACTTTAAGCGGGGTTCATTCTATTGATTCGGGGGGGATTTTTCTCCATGACGAGGATATATCTCAATTACCAGCTCATCAACGAGTACGTAAAGGTTTGGCGATGGTGCCAGAAGGTCGTCGTTTGTTTGTTGATATGACGGTGCGAGAAAACTTACAGATTGCTGGCGAACATGGACGATCTGGTTCATGGGTATTAGACAAAGTTGTTGCCGCTTTGCCTGCTTTGGAGCCGATTCTTAATAAAGTCTCGGGTGGTTTGTCTGGTGGTCAGCGCCAAGCAGTGGCAATTGGTCGAGCGCTCATGTGTAACCCGTCGGTGTTGCTGTTGGATGAAGTGTCGCTTGGTTTATCTCCGATTGCGGTGGAAGGCTTGTATCAGTCGTTGGAGCAGCTGAAAAAAAGCAAGGAAACCACCATGATTATCGTTGAGCAAGATCTGAATAGAGCGATTCGCTTTTCAGATCATTTGCTGTGTTTATTAGAAGGTAAGGTGGCGTTATCTGGGCGGTCGGATGAGCTTTCGCATGTGGACATTACTAAGGCGTATTTTGGCTTGGAAGCGGAGGTGCTGAATGCTTGATTCTCTGATTCAAGGCCTTTTGTTAGGCGGTTATTACGCCATGTTGGCGGCTGGATTGTCGTTGATGTTTGGCGTAGCGAAGTTTATTAATTTGGCTCACGGTGACTTGGCGATTCTTGGCGCCTATTTGGTGTTATTTGGAGTGGATTGGTTAGGGCTTTCTCCTTGGCTGGCGGTACTCTTGTCTTTACCTGTGATGGCGTTAGTTGGTTGGCTCTTGCAGAAGTTTCTTTTTACACGGACACAAGCCGCCGGTTTTTTATTGCCGCTTCTGGTAACTTTTGGTTTAGGTGCGGTATTACAGAATGGTTTGTTCGGTGTGTTTGGTTCCGACACACGCTCTTTGGCAAATTACATTGGCGATTTATCTTGGGATAGTTGGCAAATCACCAATGAGTTAAGCGTTGGAAAGCTACCTGTGATGACCTTTGCTATGGCGATTGTTGTTTTATCTGGTCTGCAGTTAATGCTGAGCTTTACACGACTTGGACGCTCTATTAGAGCAACGGCAAGCGATCCTGAAGCGGCAGAACTGAATGGTATAAACTCCCATGCAGTGCATCGTGCTGTGGCTGTTATTGCGATGGTGTTAACTGGACTTGCTGGCTCGCTATTAGCTATGCGTGCTCAGGTCACGCCATACGATGGCCCGATGCAGTTAATTTTTGCATTTGAGGCGGTGGTTATCGGGGGTATTGGCTCGCTGTGGGGAACCTTGGTTGGCGGTATTGTCTTGGGTATTTCTCAAAGTTTGGGTGCCACGCTGATTTCCTCTCAATGGTTTCAACTGACGGGACATTTGGTGTTTCTTGCCGTTTTGAGTGTGCGTTTCTATGGAACGATTGTTCACCAACGAGGCGGCTGGTGGATCTTGATTAAACAATTAGCAGGGCCGATGACTCGTTGGTCATCACAAGCTTCTATTAAAGCAAAAGCCACCAAAACAAGAATAAAAAATAGGTGATCAAATATGAAACAATTTGTACAAGTGAATTCTGCTGCCTTTACGACTGAACGTTGGTATCAGGTAGGGCGACCTGCTTTGTTAATGGGTGCGCTTTTGTTAGTGGTGTTAGCAACAGTGCCATTTTGGAGCAGTGGTTTGGTGGTCGATAAGCTGACGACCTTGTTTGTTTATATCTTATTAGCTGTGATGTGGAATCTATTGGCGGGGTATGCAGGATTGGTGTCCGTTGGTCAGCAGGCGTTCTTTGGTTTGGGGGCTTATTTTGCGCTGCGTTTGGTGGAGATGGGTATGTCTCCTTATCCGGCTTTTTTTGTCGGTGCATTGGGCTGTGCTGTTATCGCGCTTTTTATCTCGGTGTTTGCGCTGAGATTTAAAGACGGTGAGTTTGCGATTGCCATGTGGGTGACGGCGGAAGTGATTCGTATCTTGGTGATGTTTGATCCCATTGTGCAGGGTGAAACAGGCACGTCTTTGTTGGTAATGAATCAATATGAACCAGAATTTCGCCGCAATAGTAATTTCTGGTTTGGCTTGGTTGCCATGGCTGGCATGTTGGGGCTGGTTTTGTGGTTAATCAATAGTCGTATTGGTGCCGCAGCGCAAGCTATTCGTGATGATGAAGAAGCTGCTAATTCGGTGGGTATTCGTGTGATGCGAGTGAAACAGATCATCTTTGTGGTGGCGGCGTTTGGTTGTGCTTTAGCGGGTGCTATTTGGCTTGCCAGTTCTGTGACCTTTCAACCAAGAACCTATTTTGGTGTGCAATGGACAGTTTTTATGTTGTTTATGGTGCTAGTCGGTGGGTTGAGAACTTTTGAAGGTCCGATTATTGGTGCGATTGCGTTCTTTTTGCTACAAGAGTTTTTAGGCGATTATGGTGTGTGGTACTTGTCTGGATTGGGTGTGGTGGCGATTCTTTTTGCTTTGTATGTGCCAAATGGGATCTGGGGAGAGTTACAACAGCGTCGCGGTTTACATCTTTTGCCAACGGGGGTGAGACTAAAACTAATGAAAAAAGATTGATTCTTTTATTTTTCATTAGTTTATCTGGTGTTTGAGTTGTTAAGGTGCTCTATATTTATTTTCTATCATTCTTTTTTAGGATAACAGCAGTGAATTTGTTACAGTCTGTCGTTAGTTAAAAAAATAAGGTAGCACCTCTGTATTATGCCCATTAGACATTTATTCGGTTCAACGCCTACATTTGCGATTGAACCTGACCAATTCCATGTTCTGCAATCTGCCCTTAGTTTTCGAGAATATTTGTTAGAAGCGATTCGTAACGCCACAACGAGAATTTATCTGGTGGCGCTGTATCTTGAAGATGATGAAGCGGGCAGGGAGGTATTGACAGCGGCTTATGAAGCCAAGCAGCGTAACCCTAAGTTAGACATTGCTATCTGTGTGGATTGGCATCGTGCGCAGCGTGGTTTGATTGGCGCGGAAAAAGCCGCGGGTAACGCGGCTATGTATCAAGAGTTTGCAGAGAAGTACGAATACGATATTCCGGTGTATGGTGTGCCAGTTCGTAATCGTGAAGTGTTTGGCGTATTGCATTTAAAAGGTTTTGTTGTCGATGATACGGTGATTTACAGTGGCGCGAGTTTGAATAATGTGTATCTGCATTATCAAGATCGTTATCGATTTGACCGTTATCATGTGATTCAGCATGCGGCATTGGCAGACTGTATGGTGGGATTTATTCGCAATGAGATGATACGCCATCCCGCGGTGAATAATCTTGCAGAAGCCGGACTGCCTTCGACGAAAGAGCTAAAGTCTGTGATTCGACAGTTTAGAATCTCGTTGGGCCGCTCGTCTTATGGTGGTGAGAAACAGTTAGTTGGCGATCAGCAGGTGGCGGTGACGCCTCTGGTGGGAGTAGGGAAACGCTTTAATGCGCTGAACCAAAAAATTACAACACTGTTGGCGGAGGCGAAACAAGAAATCGTTCTTTGTACACCGTATTTTAATTTACCGAAAGTCGTGTTGAGGGAAGTGAAGCGGGCGATTAAACGTGGTGTGAAGGTGCATGTTGTGGTGGGTGATAAAACCGCCAACGATTTTTATATTGCGCCCGATCAGCCTTTTAAAGCCATTGGTGGTTTGCCGTATTTGTACGAGATGAATTTACGTAAGTTTGCCCGTGCAAATGAAAGCCATATTGCCTCGGGTGAGTTGTCGATCCATTTATGGAAGCATGACAACCATAGTTATCATTTAAAGGGTCTTTGGGTTGATCGTCGGACTATGTTGTTAACTGGTAATAATGTTAACCCAAGAGCTTGGGCATTGGATTTGGAAAATGGTTTGTTGGTGGACGATCCGCAGCAGCATTTGTTGGCTAAGTTTACGGCGGAGTTTGATAATATTCATCAGCATACTCAACGGATTACGTCCTATAGTGAGTTGGAAACCATTCATGATTACCCTGATAAGATTCAAAGGCTGTTGAAGAAAGTCATTCGGACTCGGGCGGATCGATTGCTTAAGCGGATTTTGTAGACAAGATATTTCAGTGTTGTTATGTCATAAAAAAGCGAATCAAACGATTCGCTTTTTGCTTTTCTAGAGGGGCTAGAAAAAGATTTGGGCTATTTGGCTTTTAGATTTTTCTGCACGGTTGATGAATACCAGTCTAAAAAGTTGATCACGCCAAATTCGTAGGTTTCGGAATAAGGTCCTGGTTGATAGCCAATGGAGTTGATGCCGAGCTGGTTGCGTTCGCCGAGGACTTTGTCTTGTTCGTTGGTGGCATCCCACACTTTGCGTAGTGTGTCTGTGTCGTAATCGATACCTTCTACGGCGTCTTTGTGAACGAACCACTTGCTGGTGACTATGCTTTCTTGGGCGGAAATAGGCAGCACACGGAAGACGATGAAATGGTCGGATTGCATGTGGTTCCATGAGTTGGGTAAGTGCAATATGCGCATGGAGCCCAGTTCGCGGTTTTTAATGCGACCCAGCGGTAATGAGCAAGCGGAAGATCCGTCGATGGTCATGACTTTGGTGCCTTTTTTCAGTGGCATGCGTACGATACGGTTACGCTGAACTTCACCAAAGCTTTTATGCTTGTGTGGAATGCCTTCCGCATCCCATTGTGCGGCTTGAGCGTGGTAATGGTCGAGGAAGTCTTGCGGTGCGCGCGGGTCTTCGGTGTCGTCCCATTCTAATAAGGTATTGAGCAGTTCAGGGTGACTGCCTGCACAGTGGTAGCATTCGCGGTTGTTTTCCAATACCAGTTTCCAGTTAGCGCGTTCGTACATGGTCGATTCGACGGCCAATTTGGTATTTTCTACGTCGTAAGGTTCCATGTATTCGTCGAGTGTTGCTAGGAAGTCGTCAAAACCATCATCTGGGGCGGTTTTGCCGAGACAGACAAAGATAAAACCTCCGCCCGTTTTGCAAAACGCTGATTTTAGGCCATGTTGTTTCATGTCGAAGTTCTTATTCATTTCTGTGCCAGCAAACAGCAGATTGCCTTTTAGGTCGTATGTCCACTGGTGGTAGGGGCAAACCAAATTGGCGACTTTACCGCGGTGCTCTGTGCAAATAACCGAACCACGGTGACGACAGGTGTTATGAAAAGCATTCACCTTGCCTTCGGCGTCGCGCACAATCAAGACGGGGTTTTGCCCAATCTCCACCGTAAAGTAATCGCCTTTTTTGGGGATTTCACTGGTCATGCCGACAAAGAGCCATTCTTTTTGAAAGACTTCTTCCATGTCGATTCGAAACATGTGTGGGTCGTTATAAAGTGGCGCGTCTAAGGAGTAATTGCTCGCGCGTTTTTCTAGTAAATGTGTCATGGCAGTTTTTGCTTCTTCTAGGGAAGCATGGCGTACATTCAGCAGGTCGTGTTGTTGATTCATCTTTCTGGGCCTTACATGACAAAAAGAGTGATGGACTGTTTAACAGTGTCGTTTGTTGTAAGGCTATATTGGCGTAATCGAGTACGAAAGAAATGACTATTCACGACACGAGAAGATACCTAAATCGACTGGCAATCTCTTATGCCTTCTGGCATTGACTGCCATGAGCAACTAATTGTCGCAGAGAGTTAACTTGTACGGCTCAACAGGATCCAAAATGGCTCGAAAAGGTGCAGCTCAATTATTTTAGGTACGCTACATTCATTAAGAGATTTCCATATGACTAACTCTACAAAAACGGTGAACGCCGATTATTTGGCACCAGTACATACCCAGACTTGGGTCAATGGACGACATAATGTTCGTTGTGTGAAAGTGATTCATGAAACATGGGATGTGAAAACCTTTTGTTTTATGGCACAGCAGCCCGTTATGTTCTTTTTTAAGCCTGGGCAATTTGTCACGTTAGAGTTGGACATCGAAGGCAAGCAGGTGATGCGTTCTTATACCATTTCGAGCGCGCCATCTGTGCCTTATAGCTTTTCGATTACGGTTAAACGGGTGCCAGGCGGTGAAGTATCGAATTGGCTGCATGACAATATGACGGTGGGCTCTGAGTTGGCCGTTCATGGACCTGTTGGGCAGTTTAACTGTATCGATTTTCCGGCTGAGAAAGTATTACTGCTTTCTGGTGGCGTGGGTATTACGCCGGTTATGTCTATGGCGCGTTGGTGGTTTGATACCAATGCTGATGTCGATATTACCTTTATTCACAGCGCACGTTCACCTCGGGATGTGATTTATTCTCGTGAGTTGGACCACATGGCGGCTCGATTGGATAATTTTGGTTTGTATTTGATTGTTGAGCGCATGGAAAATGGTTTGCCGTGGCAAGGTTACCGAGGCTATTTGGACGCAGCGAAGCTGGATATGATTTCCCCCGATTTTATGGAGCGAGAGATTTATTGTTGTGGGCCTGCGCCTTATATGAAAGCAGTGCGTGCGCTGCTTCAAGAACGTGGTTTTGATATGTCGCATTACCATGAAGAATCTTTCGGTGCGACGCCAGCCGAGGTGGTGGAAGACGCTATCGAGCAGGCCGAAGTCGCGCAGGCAGAAGCCGAAGCGATGAATCAGGCGGATTTATTGCGTGTTGAGTTTTCAGGAAGTGGTAAAAGTATTCAAGTAATCGCGGGGGAAACTTTGCATAACGCTGCGGCAAGGCTGGATCTTATGATACCCAAAGCGTGTGGTATGGGGATTTGTGGAACCTGCAAGGTATTGGTCAAAGAGGGCGAGACCCAAATGGATCACAATGGTGGGATTACTGATGATGATGTGGAGGCCGGTTACGTGTTGTCTTGTTGTACTGTGCCTAAGTCGAATGTAGTCATCGAATACTGATTTTTATTAAATAAGCGTTCAATAAAAGCGCAATGCTGGTCTATATTAGTGCATGGTGCTATGTTTGGTTGGTTGGTCTGAATAGCAAAAGTGAGTGATTGGTTTTTCGTTAGACCGTCACTCTCTGCATAAACCTTGTGATACTTTGATTTTGTATCTCCTTAAAAATAATAAAAGCGCTTCTTGCCGTTATTTAGGAATGCTATCTAGAAAGTGGTCTGGATTTTGCCTAAGAGAGAAAGGAAGCACACATATGAGGACATTGATATGGCAAATAACTCGACCCTGGCTTTTAGCGAAAGGGGCACAACAAGAGTAGGATTTTTACTGCTTGATCATTTTACGATGATTGCGCTTGCTTCTTCGATTGAGCCTTTACGCATGGCCAATCAGTTGTCAGCGGAAGAGTTGTACAGTTGGAGTTTAATTTCTGAAAATGGTCAATCCGTGACGGCCAGTGACGGTCTGAGTTTGACGCCTGATCTGTCCATGGAGGACAGTGCTGAGTTTGATTTGATTATTGTGGCGGGTGGTATTGATATTACTCGCACTTTTACCGCTAAACAGGTGTCTTGGTTGGTAAAGCAATCTCGTAAAGGTGTTCGATTAGGCGGGATTTGTACTGGTGCCTATGTTCTTGCCTATGCCGGCTTGCTCAATGGTTATCAATGTAGCGTGCATTGGGAGTGTTTGACTGCCCTGCAAGAAACGTTTCCTAAAGTGAACTGCAATAATAAGTTGTTCTCCATCGATAAAGATCGTCTGACCTCTTCTGGTGGCAGTGCGCCGATGGACATGTTTTTAAACATGATGACCAAGCAGCATGGCCCTAAATTATCGAATGCCATTTCCGATATGTTTATTTGTGATCGCATTCGCAGTGAATCCGATCAACAGCGCATGCCAATGCGTCAATTTAATAGCGTAGGCATGTGCACACCTAAGTTGGTGGATGTGATTGAGTTGATGGAAAACAACTTAGAAGAACCCATTGAACTAGACGAATTAGCTACTTTTGTGGATGTGTCCCGCCGTCAAATTGAGCGAATGTTTCACCGTCATTTGGATTGCTCGCCCTCCCGTTACTACTTGCGTTTAAGGCTCGAAAGAGCGCGTAAACTGCTGAAGCAATCCAATATGTCGATTGTGGAAATTTCCATGGCCTGTGGTTTTATTTCGACGCCACATTTTAGTCGTTGCTATCGTAAACACATTGGTGTATCCCCTCGCGATGAGCGAAAAATTGCTTGGAAAGGTGAAGTGGCGGAGTCGCTACTTGAAGAAAAAGGGGCGGCTATCATGTACATTGCCCATGCACATGATGCGTTAAATCACTCACACAGTGAGCCCAGTTATGGCTCGGTTGCGGTGTAGGTTAGTGCTTAACTAAGTCCACGTGTCTTTCTCGGCAGGCATATTCCTATTTCTGATACTGATAAAACAGAGTCTTATAAGCTCTCGATTATAGGTATTGTTTGTGGGGATGCCATAACGCTCTGGCAGGTCGGTTTTCTTGTATTGGGCAATAAAATGATAGCTGCTATCAACGTCAGTATGAGCGCTGGGGAAGACCTCTTCATAAAAATTAGGCGATAATTTTTCTTTGGTTTTTAACGAGCTTAGTGGAAAGTTGATTCTGTATTCATGGTGAGCGCAAATCTGAAAGGCTCGGCCGACGTCTTTTGGGTTCAAGTGCTGTTTAAAAGGTCCATTGCGGTTATCACCGGGCAAGTAAAACGCCCCCACTGTGTCAAACAACCCAACAAAACGCACACTGGCAGAGCGTTGGTTGTACATGTGCTAGCTCGTAGAGCGCTCTAATTTTCATAGGGCGAATCTGGGAATGGGGTGGGTGACATCTCACCTTTTCCGTCGAAAAGTACGACAACATTGCGAACCGATCCTGGTGCTTTTTCAACCCAATGATTAGGATCTGAATTTTCCTTTGGTGTGCAGTCATCATAAGAAGGAGAACAGTAAAGCGTGTAAAAAATTCTAACTCTCTCTCTCTCTACCAACACTTGCATTGAGCCTGTTTTCCCTTTAAATACTTGATAGTAGTTCCTGAGTGTCCGAATCTTTTTCTCCGCCAAGTCGCTGTCGATGCCAGCTGAAATTTTATAATACGTTGTTTTATCATTCTCCTCATACTTAGCCCAAAACCCTTCAATGTGCTTGGGCACCCCCATACGACCAATATCGGCACTTTTTCCAGGGTAGCCATTCACTGCACCATAGCCAAAGCCAGCGCCACCACCTAATATATCGGCAACAGACATATCTCGAATGCCGTATTGCCCATCTAAACTGCCCGCATTGCCAATGTTAGCGACATAAAAAGGTTTTTCTTCACAAGCCGTCAATAAAAAAAGCGTTATTAACGTTAATAGCAGTTTATTCATTGTCGTACACTTCCCTATGTGGGGTTTTGAGTGGTGTATTGGGTTGGTAACGTTTAAATTCTTTCAGATTGGCGATGGCATCTACTAGTTCATCTTGTATCGCAGCGCAACCTGGGTTGATGACTTTATCGTGAGAACGGTGAATACATTTTTTAGGTAAATCTGCTTGCCACTGATCAGGCGTAATACTGCCTAATGGTGCTTCTTGTAATTTTTCCCATAACGCCGTCTGTTTGGTATTTTCCTCATAATCTTTCGGTAGTCGATATTCTTTGTCAAACCACTCAACCCCAAACCGCTCCGCCTGCTGTTTCATGCGCTCTTGAGCTAATCCGGCCAAACTGGCATCGATGGGTTGTAGGCGGTAAAAGTACAAAACTGCGTCTTCCTGCTCCACTTTGCCATGTTGTTCGTAGGTTGCTTTGCATTCTGCTTCCCACTCTGTTTGGTGGCGTTGCTGTTCTTGATAAAACAGCTTATCAAAGTCTACGAGCCTGCCTTTGTAGGCGTATTCCTCTTTCTGATCTTGATAAGACAGTGTCTTGATAAGCTCTCGATTATAGGTATTGTTCGTAGGAACTCCATAACGCTCTGGTAAATCGGTTTTCTTATATTGAGCAATAAAAGGGTAACCGCCGCCCACGTCGGTGTGGGCTCCGGGAAAGATTTCTTCATAAAAGTTAGGTGGTAACTTGCCTTTCGTTTTTAACGAAGACAGGGGGAAGTTGGTTCGGTATTCATGATGAGCACAAATTTGAAAGGCTCGGCCAACGTCTTTTGGGTTCAAATGCAGTTTAAAAGGTCTATTGCGGTTATCACCGGGCAAGTAAAACGAGCCCACTGTGTCAAGCAACCCAACAAAACGCACACTGCTAGAGCGTTGCTTATCTCGATAATAGCCATCATTGTTTTCATTATAGGTCGAGTAGTTGATCCCACCTAATAAATTAGGGTGATTGTGTCCTACGGCATTGAGGTGAGACCTTCCAACTGGCGCAGTACGTGGACTGAGGTAATCCGGTATACCTTCCTGAACGAGGATATTAATAAAATGTCGTGCTAAAGCGGCTCCACGACTAAAACCAAACACATCAAAGGCTATGTGAGTAATAGCTTGGTATTTACCACCATCCTCCAAATCAGAAATAATTCGCCTCAATTGAATTAGTAACGTCTGCCATTTCTGAAACGCTCCGTTGTCATCGTAGATGCCCATGGCGCTGGAAAGTTTACTTTCATCTTCACCGCGATCAATCACTTCTGGTGTTTGCCAAGCACCGTCTAAAGTGCCAACGCCGGAGACATAGATCGCATCCGATTCGCCTAGTTTTTGTGGGTAAGCCTCAAACAGTCTGGTGATATTAGAACGAGACTTGTCGCCATTGTCTTCTTTGTAGGCGTCATTTCTATTGTTTTGTCCTGTGCCATCAAAGAAAACGCCGATGCGTAAGATGCGTTCGGGTTTGACGTTGACCAGTGGTAACCCTTTTTTCACTTTGCGTTTTTCCAGTGTCAGAATGGGCGCGCTGTTGGTGACGGTGATGCTGGTTTCATCACTGACATAGTGGCTGTTGTGTGGGTTGTTGTATTGGCTGGGCGCTTCTGGTGGGCATTCAAAGCGATCAAAGATGACGGGCTTTTCCGTTTCACTAAGCTGAATAGTTAATGTATCGCCGATTTTGAGCGCCAGTGGATTATCGTGGTAACTGGGGTTTTGGTTCAGAAGTTCTTTTGCCGATAATCCGTATTGTTTGGCAATGTCTGCCCAGGTTTCCCGTTGTTGTGTGTTTGGGTCTTCTATGACGGTATGGGTCGTGGTGTCGGCTTTAATGTTTGCTTTTTCGTAGTTGTCTCTTTCCAGTAGCGGTGTATCGGTGACTTTTAATAAAGCGTCGATGTCTAAATGGACGCCATGTTGGTCTAGCCATTCTGGTGAGACTTGGTTTAATTCAGTATTGCTCAGAGACTCAGCACGATAGACTAGATATTGGTCTTTCACCACTTTGCCGGCGATTTTCCAATACACCAGCAATGACATACTGGCGTGATGGAAGGTGTAATCGGCCATGTTATCAGGCATGGGGCTAAAGGTTTCGTCCCCTTGCCATTGGTATTTTTGGACGAGGGTATTGCCTTTGAAATGGTAAAGGTAGCCTGTGGTGGCAAAACCTAAACGCTCACCAAATTGCACGGTGGGCATAATGGGGATAAAGGCATCATTCACCTTGCCAGACCCTAATGGCACCATGGTGACATTTTTTAGAGAAAGCCCCATGGTGTTTCGAGTGGCACGGAAGTTCAAGTTGTGCGGCTCATTGGAGTCGGTTTTTAGGGTGTATTTTGTGCCATGGGGGGTCGGGCTTGCGGTCCAATTGGCTTTCGCTATTTTATGCTTTGTGTCGAATAATTCGGTACTCAGATTCACGGGGAGGTTCGGTTTCTTGGCGGAAAAAGCGATTTCAATATTGTATTCGTAAGCAAGCGGCGCTTGATGTGGTCGGGAACTTCGATCAGGCACGACAGGTTCTGGTGTGTAATCTGGTTCTTTAGCGGGATGAAGATTGCCCCGGTTCTGATTGTCGAAGGCCGCTGAAGATGCACCTTGTCCCATCATATTAAGACGTTGTGTCAGGGCGGTTAACGCGGAGGGCTGAAAATCTGATTTGGCTTCGGGATTGATCTGCCATTCACTTTCCCCTAGCTTCTTGGTTGCCCCTAGTGTTTTGCTTGAACGAATGAGCAAGGGTGTTGCGGGGAAATCGGTAGAGAGAACGTATTCCCCATCGGTCACTTTTTCCAGTAACATCGCCGTGCTCATGCCTTTTGGTAATATGGAATGCAGGTCGCGTTCGTTTATTTGGCTCAAGCTTCCTTCAACGGAGGCGAACTCCATCTCCATTAAGCTCTCCAGCTTAATTAGACGATATGTCATGGACAAATCCTTGTCTTAGTTTGTTTTAAAATAAAAACTCATATTACTTGCATAAAATAATCGATGCAAATAGTGGGATGTTTTTGTTAAAACGGAATTTCTTTTTGGCAATACAGAATACTTTCTTTTCCTATCACGCTTCTTTCTTCACAGGACCAGTTTGCATAGACAGTGTGGTCTTTGTTTGATTGCACGATGAAGAACGCCTTGTGCTGTAATGGTAGCCAAGAATCTAAGTCTGTAGAGCGTTGTTTGGCTTTACCGGCTGAATAGTATTGCGCCGAGAAAGGGCGTTTGTGTAGGTAAAATAAATCGCTCTGGGCGGCTTCTGGTTGTTGTTTCCAGTTTGTCATTATTTTGTCTTCGGAACGTTTTTCTACCCAATCGAAATGCAGCGCACTGATGAGAATAATCAGTAAAATAGGGGTTATAAATCCTACTTTGTAAAGCCAGTTTGCGAGCGGCTTCTGGTGGTGCAAATGCACAACTAATAGCGCCGTTGCTGGCAGGGCTGGCATCACGTAGCTGGCTAAAATATTACCCGAGAAACTGAATAGAATCATCGGTGATAGCATCCACAACAGTAAGAAGCTACCAAAACCATCGGGGCTTTCTTCCACGTCTTTGGCGTCTTTGATCGAGCGAATCCACTGCCAAATAACCAAAGGGCTCCATGGCAGCATGGAAATGAAAGCGTATACCCAAATTGTACCGCGTGTTCTTTCGTGTGCGCTGCCATAAAGGTCGCCTTGCCAGCCGCTGACGATGAAACGTTTAACATGCTCGCCAATGATGAAATAGTCTAAAAAGCCCGGTGTTTTATATTCTGCAATAAGGTACCAAGGCACGGAAATGAGTAAAAAGAGCAGGGAGCCCACGCCCCAAGGTAGCGTGCGCCATAGTTTTTTCCAGCGTGCATTGGGAAACAACCATACGCTTAGGCTGATGCTAATTAATACCAGCGCCAATGGGCCTTTTGACAGCATGCCTAAGGCCAGACCGATAAAGAATAAATAGCCCCAGACCTTGCCTCTGTTGTTCCATGCTTGCCAGAAGCTGACCATGCTAAGGGCGATCGAAAAAGTCAGAGCGGTATCTGTCATGACCGCGCCACTTAAGACAATGAATGAGACAGTCGAGGCCAAGATACTCGCACTAAAAATACCCATGGCGGTGGATTGGAAATGGTCTTTGCCGAGTTTATAAATTAAGCCAATAACCCCCATTCCAACGAGCAGGTGTGGTACACGTGCCGCAAATTCATTTATACCAAATAGGCTGAACCCCAGGCTGCTGAGCCAAGTAAAAAGAGGCGGTTTTCCCCAAAAGGGCACATCGTAGTCAAACATGGGGGTGATCCAATTACCCGTTTCGAACATGATACGCGCCATTTCACCATAGCGTGCTTCGGTGGTGTCCATTAATGGATACAGGGCAAGCGACAGCAAGCGCAAGGTCAATGTGCTGATCAGCAAGGTAAGCAGCAGTTTGGCAGAGGGGAGAGAGAGCATTGGCTTTTGCATTATTCAGCGTCCACAGAGTGAAGAGTTGGTTTGGTTAGGGTGTTTTCCATCAGTACATACAAGGGACGTTGTTTGGATTCAATGAACAATCGGCCAACGTATTCGCCCAATACCCCAATAGACAAAAGTTGAATGCCACCCAAAAACAATACGACAAGAATGGTGGATGGATAACCTGCTACAGGGTCGCCCCAGACGAGGGTTTTGCTAAGAATAATCAGTGCCATGATAAATGCGATGGCCGACGTTGTTAGGCCTGCCATAGTGGCCCAGCGTAAGGGTTTGGTGCTAAAAGAGGTGATGCCTTCCAGCGCTAAATGGATGAGTTTTGGGTAATTCCATTTGGTATTGCCTGCTAAGCGAGGATCGCGGTCAAAGGTGAGTATTTTACGAGTAAAACCAGGCCAAGCCAGCAAGCCTTTCATAAAGCGCGTTCTTTCTGGCAAGGTATTGATGACTTGCACGATTTTTTGATCCATAAGGCGAAAATCACCGACGTTTTCGGTTATTGGGTGATCGCTTATTTTTGACATAAAACGATAGAAGCAATGAGCCGTAGTGCGTTTTATCCAGCTCTCACCATGACGCTCGCGGCGTTGCATCTCGACCACTTGAGCACCATCTTGCCACGCTTGTACCATGTCGGGAATGTATTCCGGTGGATCTTGTAAATCGGCATCTAATAAAATGACGGCACGGCCTTCCGCGATTTTCATGCCGGCACTCATCGCCGCTTCTTTGCCAAAATTTCGGCTGAGGCGTAAGCTGCGAACTTGATGTAAAGGATGCTTCAACTGGCTTACCAATGCCCAACTGCTGTCGGTGCTACCGTCGTCAACATAGACGATTTCACAAGGCTGCTTAAGCAAAGAAAGGGCATCACAGACGCGTTGGTGGCACACTGCCAAAACATCCGCTTCGTTTAGGAAGGGAATAATCACGGACACGAAAGGCTGGGCTGTAATTTTTGGTTCTTTTGCGGCCTGTTTAACGTTTGCATATTGTCTGTATTGGATGGCTTTCATGGCGGTTCTCCTGCTCAGGAAAAGGTTCTTGAGCTCATCCTACTTAGTGTCTTGTCGCAAAAAGGTGATTCACTTTTTTTTCATGCTTTTATGTGACAATGGGCTTTTATTAGGCCACTCTTTTTATATTGCATTCTGGGTTGTTGAGATTTGACTGTTGAGATAGTTATGAAATTACTGTTAGTGGAAGACCATAAAGACATTGCGGGCGTTATTTTTGATTATTTTGAAATCAAAAATTATGTGTTGGATTATGCGAGCAATGGCCTGCAAGGGTATGAGTTGGCAAAAACGGAACATTATGATGCGATTATTTTAGACGTTATGTTGCCCAAAATGGATGGTTTAACCGTCTGCAAATCGTTGCGCGAAGCGGGGATTGACACACCGATCCTGATGCTGACGGCGCGTGATACGAAAGACGATATTCTGTCTGGCTTTGAGCATTTAGCCGACGATTATTTGATTAAGCCTTTTGATTTGGAGATTCTTGATTCTCGATTGCAGGCTCTGGTTCGAAGGCGTAAAGGCAGTGTGGCAAATAAGATGCTGATCTTTGGTCATTTATCATTGGATATGAGTACAAGGATATTACAGCGAGAAGGCAGTCGTTATTCTTTAAATCCCTCTCAGTACACGATTTTAAAATGCTTGATTCAAAAAGCGCCCGATGTGGTATCTAAAGATGAAATTTGTGATGCTTTGTGGGGCGATGAAGAGCCAGACAGCAAGGTGTTGCGCAGCCATATTTATCAATTACGCAGCTTAATTGATCGACCATTTGAGCATGCCTATTTGCGTACGGTTTCTAAAGTGGGCTATCGCCTAGTTGCCGAAGGTGACGAATGAAACCCATTAAAACCGCGAAACAGTTAACCTTCACATATTTTTCGATTGTGGCGTTCGCTATTATTGCGTTTCACTTTTCCATGTTTACCTCGATGATTGAAAACATAGAGATGATTTATGCTGAAAATCGCATGCTCAAGGACAGAAACACCGCGGTGTCTTTGCTGAACGGTACTCAGCAGACGCATGTGACTGTTCCGCCTTTTTCTGACGTCTATGTGGGAAAAGAGAGTTTGCCCGTGTGGGTTAAGTTAAATCCAAGTATGACAAACGATAAACCTTATGAGTTAGATGAAGGGTCAGACACGACGCTGGAAGTGTTTTCAATGCGCTCTGAAGTGACATTAAATGGCGAGTTAAAAGATATTTATGTCATTCACCATGATGAAATTTATGAAATTTCCGAAGAGCAAATGTTTGAAACGCAAAGTACTCAGTTGATTTTATCTTTATTGTTGCTGGTGGTGAGTTTGTGGGTGGTGATGCGGATCTCAGATCGTTTAACGAAACCTCTTGCTCAGTTGTCTAAAAGTTTGGGTGAAAAAACGCCAGCAAATTTATCGCCCATAGAATTACCTGAAGGGGCAGCGACGAGAGAGATTCGTCATTTGGTGGATCGATTAAACAGTTATCAAGATCAAATCAAAGATCTGATCGAGCGCGAGCGAGCATTTAATCGTTATGCGAGTCATGAATTACGTACGCCTCTAATGGTGATGAAGGGCGCTACCACTTTGTTGGGTAAATCCGATTCTAAAGTGTTTCTAGAGCGGCAAAGAGTGCGCATGGTGCAAGCGTGTCAAGAGATGGAAGATTATATCACCACGCTGTTGTCCCTGACCCGAGATGAAGATTTAGACGCGATTGCGTCGCGCGTCGTGCAATCCAGTGAATACGAGAGCATTCGGCAAACGCATTTAGGCTATCTTTCGGACAAATCGGTAGCGGTTGATATTATTGAAACGGGAAAGGTGGTGACCAAGTTGCCGATTCCAACCTTACATATTTTAGTCGGGAATTTGTTAAAAAATGCCATGGCTTGTACCGAAGAAGGCCATGTGAATATGCTGGTCGCCGATAATGAAATTGCAATCGTGGATACGGGTTGTGGCTTAAGCGGTAAGCCGGGTGGTGAAAGTTACGGTTTGGGGTTAATGATAGTGCGGGATATATGTGCTAAGTATTATTGCTCGTTTTCACTGGTGGACAATGTTGGGCAAGTAGGCTGTACGGCGAAAGTGGCTTTTCCAACGTCATCATAATCTGAGCGGCTTTGCTGTGTTTTTATCTAAAATATCGATCTTTTGAAACCAATATCAGCATAAAACAATCGACTTGGTAGATGATACTATAGATGTATTCGTTACATTATTGCTTGATGGAGAAACAACATGAGCTCATCCATTTTAAAACGTATACCGCTGCAAATGTTTTGGCCAACATTTGATCCCTTTTTGTTTTGTGCATTTCATAATGATACTTACCCCAAAGCCAACGCGGCTATGGGGCCTGATGCGCCATTGAATAATCGTCCAATAGGGCAAGACTTTGGCGGCATTGATGGCTGGCGTATGTACCACGGTAAAACTATTCCAGGCTTTCCGGCGCATCCGCATCGTGGTTTTGAAACGGTGACTATCGTCAACAAAGGTTTTGTGGATCATGCCGACTCTATGGGGGCGGCGGGTCGTTATGGTGAAGGGGATACGCAATGGATGACGGCAGGCGAAGGTGTGCAACATTCTGAAATGTTTCCTTTGCTGAATCAAGATGATGTGAATCCTTTGGAGCTGTTTCAAATCTGGCTGAATTTACCCAGTAAAAATAAAATGGTGCCACCGCATTTCACCATGCTTTGGAATGAAGACACGCCTGTGGTTAATGTGCCAGACAGTAATGGTTTAGAAACACAAGTTAAGGTGGTAGCTGGGACTTTCCAGCAGGTCGAGCCTTCGCCTTGCCCACCAAACTCTTGGGCGGCGGACAGTAAAAATGATGTCGCTATCTGGTTGATTGATTTACCAGAAAATGGTGAGTGGGTATTACCAGCGGCAGGAGCGAATTTGAGTCGAGCTTTATACTTTTTTGAAGGTGAAAAGGTCTCATTGGATGATGCGAATGCGTCTATTAATGAGGCGTTTGTTTTAAAAAGTGAGGCGGCTGTGATGGTGCGCAATAAGGGCAAAAAAGCCAGATTTTTATTGTTGCAAGGCCGCCCAATCGGTGAGCATGTGGAACAACATGGTCCTTTTGTGATGAATACACGTGCAGAGCTACAGCAAGCGTTTCAAGATTATCAGCGCACGCAATTTGGTGGTTGGCCTTGGCCTCGTCACGATCAAGTGCACGATAAATCGAAAGAGCGTTTTGCTGAGTATAGCGCGGAACAAGCCAAGGCTTGATTGAATTGACTGACAAGCACGGTTGACTAAAGCTTAGCGGGAGAAAATACCCAAAAGCGAGAGAAAACATAATTGAGCATCATGCCAATGAATATGCCGGGTATCATGGCTAAATACGGCCATAAAAGAATGAGTGTCGCGTTGGATGTTGCTGGTGGTTGAGACATTACTATCAGATAGCAACCCCAATTAGGCACAAAGGCAATAACAGAGCCGCCGAGAAATTGCAGCCATTGTAATACGGCGGCTTTATTGTTTTTGTTGTCTTGCTCTGCTTTTTTAAAGGTGATGACGCGGTTCCACCACCAATTTGAGCTGGCAGCGACCCAAAATGCCATGGCGCGTGCCGGTAGAGGGGGAATCCAAATCGACAGCAGCAGCATGCTGCTCAAGTCGACCAGAAAGCCAACACCACCGACGAAGGCAAAGCGGACAAATGTGTGTTTCAAAATTGAGTTCATGGTGGCATTCTAAGTGAGGAAACATCAAAAAAAGATGAAACCGTTTTAATATCTAGGCTATCTATCAACAAACGAAAAAGGATCGAACATGAAAATACTTGCATTTGGTGCCAGTTCAAGTCGTCAGTCAATTAATAAGGCTTTGGCAGGTTACACGGCTAACTTGGTGGATGGCGCTGACGTGACCTTGCTGGATCTTAATGATTTTGAGATGCCATTGTTTAGTGAAGACATTGAAAAAGCGTCAGGGGTGCCAGCACAAGCGCACGCTTTCGTGGACGCTATCGCACAGGCCGATGCCATTGTGGCGTCATTTGCAGAGCATAATGGTTCGTATTCCGCCGCGTATAAAAATATCTTTGACTGGGCGTCTCGTGTCGAAAAAGCCGTTTATCAAAACAAACCGGTTGTTGTACTGTCGACTTCACCAGGACCGGGTGGGGCAAGCAGTGTGCTTGCGCAAACGGTGAACAGTATGCCGTATTTCAAAGGGAATGTGGTTGGCAGCTTGAGCGTGCCGAACTTCTACGATGTGATGAAAGATGGCAACATCGTGGATGAATCGGTAAAGCAGTCTTTGGCAGCGTTGGTCGCAAAACTATAAGGAGTTCCTGATGCCCTATGTCAATATCCGGATTACCGATGAAGGGGTCACCAAAGAGCAAAAACAAGCGCTGATTAAAGGCGCAACGGATTTGCTGGTTAATGTGTTAGGTAAAAATCCAGCCACCACCGTCGTCGTGATCGATGAAGTCAATACGGATAATTGGGGTGTTGCTGGGGAGCAGGTAACCGAATTAAGAAAGAAATAAAAACCACTCGTTAGATTCCTGATGGGAATCCAACAGATAAGTTTTATTCCTTTTACAAATACCTCTCTTGACCGCATGCTAGCGCTTTCTTGTATTTTTTAGGAAGCGTTAAAGCATGTGGATCCTCATTACTCTGTTCGCTGCAGGGTGTCAGTCAGTTCGAACGGCGTATCAAAATACCTTGGCTCGTCAAACCGGTTTCTTGCATGCCACTATGGCTCGCTCTTTGTACGGTATGCCCTTAGTCACTCTGTATCTGATACTTTGCTGGTGGCTATTCGGTTGGGTGTCGGTCGAAAATAAGTCTGTTTTTATTGTGGCGGCGACTCTTTGTGCCGTTGCGCAGATTATGGCGACCTATTTTATGCTGCGTGTTTTTCAGTCTGGTAGTTTTGCGCTAGGAACCTTGTTAGCCAAAACAGAGGCCGTGTTAGCGGCGTTAATTGGCTTGCCTTTACTGCATTATACTTTGACGTTCGGGTCTTGGTTGGGCATTGCGTTTGGTGTGTTGGGCGCCATTGTGATGAGTGTTCAATGGAAAAATATCAAGCAGGCTCACAAAGATATTTCCTTGTTGTTGGGCTTGGCAAGCGGATTGTGTTTTGCCATCACCTCAGTGACAGCATCCATGGCGAGTCACGCCTTGTCTGGCTCTATTATTACCCGCGCAGGTGTCACTCTATGGTATGTTTTGGCCTTGCAGTCGGTTATTTTATGCAGTATTCAGATCTATAAAAGCAAAGATATCTTGGCGCCATTTAGGCAGGAATTTGCGCTTAGTTGTAAGGTGGGTGTACTAAGCTCGTTAGGCTCCATTGGTTGGTTTACAGGATTCGCTTTAGTCAATCCTGCCTTGGTAAAAACGCTGGGGCAAATTGAGATTCTAGGTACTCTGTATTATTCAAAAATGCGTTTTGCAGAAAAAATGACGAAGCAGCAATGGGTTGGTGGCGCTATGATATTGATTAGCGTTATCTTGGTAGTGACGTCGACCATTAAGTGAGGGCAGTATGGAATCCAATAAAATCAATTATGTTGAATTACCCGCGCGGGATTTAGCGTTAAATAAAGCGTTTTTTAGCCAAGTATTTGGTTGGGGCTTCAAAGATTATGGCCCGGAGTATTCGGCTTTTGAAAACGCCGGTTTAGATGGCGGCTTTTTTCAAGCTAACTTTTGTTCGAGACCGCAAAATGGCGCGGCGTTGATTATCTTGTACAGTAATGAACTGGACGTGGTGTTTGAAAAAGTGCAGGCGGCGGGAGGCACAATTGAGCAGGTGATTTTTGATTTCCCCGGTGGCCGTCGTTTTCACTTTTTAGACCCGTGTGGTAATGAATGGGCAGTATGGAGTGAGCCTAACGAGTAAAAATATGGCCTTTGCACGGCGTCGTGTAAAGGCCATTTATAAGCATGCTTAGTATGATTGAGGCGTAAACTCACCGCAATAATTAGTATGCCACTTCTCTAAAACACCGTAATAGCTTTCGCCTGTGGCAATCAGCCAATGAAGTTTGCAGAAGGCCGCTTCTAAAGTCATGTCTTTGCCACTTAATACGTTCATTGACGATAGTATAGATCCCGTGGCATAGGCACCTTGAGAGACGCCACCGTGCAAGCATTGCGTTAAATTTACGATGTTTTTCTTGCGCAACATGGCTTCCGTTAAGAAGGATAAAAAGGCTGGATTCTGATCCGGTACATTACCAGCGCCATAGGTCAAGAGCACGATGGCTTTGCAGTTATCGTCGTCTAAAAGGCTTTGATAGATAGTGGTTGGTTGGCTAGGATGCAGTGTGATAACACCAACGGCGCCTTCTCTAAAGCTGACAAGCTTATTTTCAAACCTTGTGTCGGACGTATCTTGGTTGCTGTCAATCATGCGAGCTGGGTACAACTGCATGTCGATGGCGAGTTCCCCTAATAAATCATCGTTTGGCGTATGGAAAGCCTCAAACCGACCGCTGCTGATTTTTTGGATGCGATTGCCGCGCATCAGTTTGCCATCAAAAACAAGACTGACATCGGCTATTCTGTGCGAAATCGCCAGTGATAACGCGGCTTGTAAATTAGAGGTGGCGTCACTGCGATTCATGCCTAATGGAATTTGCGAGCCAGTCAGAATGATATTTTTCGCGCACGCGCCGAGCATGAACGACAAGGCTGAAGCCGTATACGCCATGGTGTCCGTACCATGTAGAATGACAAAACCATCGTAATCTCGCCAGTGAGTGGCCAGAATGGACATGAGTTTTGTCCAATGTTTTGGCGTGATATTGGCACTGTCAATCAATGGCGATATTTCCAGCACTTCAAAAGAGGGAAGGGTATTTAGGCTCATTGCCAATGCCATTTCTATGCGTTCTTGTAAGCCAGAAGCAGGGGCCAAGCCCTGCTCTGTCTGAACCATACCTATGGTGCCGCCCGTGTATAAAACCAGTACCTGCGCGCTCATATCACCACCTTACTAGGAGACAGCATGGATTGTGGGCTGAGCAAAATATTCACCTGTTCTTCCGTGAGTAGGTTTTCTTCAATGACCAGAGACTTGACGGTGCTGCCCGTATGCAGCGCCGTGTTAGCAATGCGAGAGGCATTGGCGTAACCAATATAGGGAACCAATGCGGTGATGATGCCGATACTGTTTTCTACGTGGCCTGCGCAGACGGCTTCATTGGCGGTGATACCACGTATGCATCGAGTTTCCAACATCTGGCAGGCTTCTTTGAGCATTTTTAACGAATTTAATACGTTGTAAATGATCATGGGTTCCATGGCGTTTAATTGTAGCTGACCGGCTTCGGCCGCCAATGTTACGGCAAGATCTGAGGCAATGACCTGATACGCGGTTTGGTTCATTGCTTCCGGAATCACTGGGTTTACCTTACCCGGCATAATGGAAGAGCCTGGTTGCATGGGCGGTAAGTTAATCTCGCCTAAGCCTGTGCGAGGACCACTTGAGAGTAGGCGCAAATCATTGCTCATCTTGCTGAGTTTGATAGCAAGGCGTTTCAATATGCCGGAGAAAAACACAAACGCGCCCATGTCAGAGGTGGCTTCTACTAGGTTGCTGGCAGGTACCAGTGGCTTAGTCGAAATGGTGGCTAATTTTTCGACCACCAATTTGGCATAACCTTCTGGCGTATTGATACCCGTACCGATGGCGGTGCCGCCAAGGTTTACTTCACAAAGCAATGCGCATGCTTCACTGATGCGGTCAATGTCTTCACCCAGTGTAACGGCAAAAGCGTCGAATTCTTGGCCCAGTGTCATGGGAACGGCATCTTGCAGTTGGGTACGGCCCATTTTGACAATGTGTGCGAATTCACGAGCCTTTGCTTCTAAGGCTTCTTTTAGAGACGCAAGGCTTGGCACAAAGTTATCCGCGGCAAATTGAATACCCAAACAAGCTGCTGTTGGGTAGGCGTCGTTGGTGGATTGCGAGCGGTTGACGTCGTCGTTTGGGTGTAGGTATTTGTATTCGCCTTTCTCATGCCCCAATTTCATAAGGGCAATGTTGGCAATGACTTCGTTGGCGTTCATGTTGGTGGAGGTTCCTGCGCCACCTTGAATGACATCGACAATGAATTGATCGTGATATTGGCCTTGGATCAAATCTTGGCAGGCATAGACAATCGCGTCGGCTTTTTCTGGCGTGAGCAGTTTCATTTCTTGGTTGGTTCTAGCAGCGGCCGCTTTTACCATCGCCAACGCTTTGATTAATTCAGGGAAATGTGAAATGGGAACGCCGGTAATGGAAAAGTTCTGGGCGGCACGCAATGTCTGTATACCGTACAATGCGTCAGCAGGAACGTCCATATTGCCAAGTAAATCGTATTCAGAGCGAGTATTCATGATGTGCTTCCTGACGCCCCACTGTTGGTCAGTGAGGCGTAATCTAAGTTGGGTTATTGATGGTTTTTGTCGTTTATTGACGGATCACTATTGGGCCAAGATGCTTGGTCGAGTTCCAAATCGCTAAAGCGGTTGGCTTCAAACGTTGGCGTTTTATTGCCCTGTTTGCGTTGATCGTCAAAGTCCTTCAAAATGCGTTTTGCCACTTTGAACAGTAAAGCGAGCGCAAATAAGTTAACCAATGCCAGTAAGCCCATGCTTAAATCGGCAAAAGCGAATACTGTGCCGAGATCAAGAATGGCACCGGTACAGCAAAGGCAAATGATGACGACGCGGAAGGCATTCATGTAGAAGCCATGATTGTCGGATTTCGTTAAGTAACTAACGCTGTTTTCGCCCAAATAATAGTTGTACAAGATGGTGCTGAAACCAAATAGTAGTAAGGCAATACTGACGAACATGCGGCCATAGTCGCCCATATGTGTGGCTAACGACGCCTGTGTTAAGGCGACACCTTGTACTGTGTCTGTGCTACTTGGGTCATACGCACTGCCAAGTAAAATGATCAGCGCCGTGCAAGTACATAAAATAATGGTATCAATGAATACGGAAAAGGCTTGCACAATCCCTTGGTTTGCCGGATGCGGAATGTGTGCCACCGCCGCCACGTTTGGTGCGCTACCAAGACCTGCTTCGTTGGAAAATAGACCACGTTTTACCCCCATCATAATGGCGGCACCCATGCCTCCACCAATTGCCGGTTCTAGACCAAATGCACTTTTAACGATCATGATAAGCATGTCCGGAATGGCGCTTAAATTCATTGCAAGCACAATAAGGGCGATGAGCAAATAGCCGCCAGCCATAATAGGCACTAAAATTTCAGCGACCTGTGCAATACGTTTAACACCGCCAAAAATGATTAGGCCAACAATAAGCGCCATGCCGATGCCGCTGTAATAAGGCTGGATACCAAAGGCATCTTCTAGGGAAGTCGCAACGGAATAGGATTGTAAGGTGGTAAAAGCGATACCAAATGTCGCCAATAGAAGGATGGAATACAATACCGATAACCATCTCCAGTTTTTACCAAGACCGCGTTCGATGTAAAAGGCTGGGCCTCCACGGTAGGTGCCATCGGCTTCCGCTGTTTTATAGGTTTGCGCCAGCATGCATTCGATAAAGCTGGTGGCCATGCCCATCAGGCCAACGACCCACATCCAGAAGATAGCGCCCGGGCCACCAATGGTAATGGCGACAGCGACCCCTGCAATATTACCGCCACCGACACGACCGGCGACGGATAAGATTAAGGCTTGAAAAGAGCTTAAATGTTTACCGTCTGGCTCATGATGTTTGGCGGTAAGAATACCGAACATATTGCCAAAATAACGAAATTGCACAAAGCTGGTGGCAAAGGTGAACCAGATGCCAATGCCGATTAGTACGGCAATGAGCACTTTACTCCAAAGCAAGTCGGTGAGAAGGGATAGCATGAATGATGACTCCTAGTTTTTTTAGATTTATTAAGGGGGAATTCAGACGCTCATTGGAGCGAAAAATGTGTAGAAAAGGGAGTTCGTAAAAAGATGCTTTTTGGTGCTGGTTGATGCTATAAGAGTATCAACTAGCATCATTTTTTGGGTGTTTTTAACGGAGATCTTCATTACACTGCTGGTGTGTCATGTTGGTTGATTTTGCGGGGGAAAAACTGTGGTGGAAGACTTTGCCGATAACTTGCAGTTGTTATGCAGTTTCTACAAATCTGTAGCGGACGTGTGTCGTCGGTTAAACATTAATCGTGCGCAATTTAATCGCTATTTAAATGGGACAACGGTTCCTAGCCACAGTACTCAGCGACGTATTGGTGAGTTTTTTGGTGTCGAACCCAGTGAAATGCTTTTGCCTCATGCGCAATTCGTTAAGCTGGTGCAATCGCGCCCCATTCGTCAGAGTGATGAAGTGAAAAGTCTGACACCTGAGCAGCAACAATTTAACCAGCTTAATCAGTCTGGTCAGCACGGTTTGGCGAAATACGGCGGCTATTACTTTGAGTACTATCTTTCCATGGCGTGTCCTGGAAAAATTCTGCGTACCTTGGTGCATATCGAGTCGCAAGGTGACAAAACCTACTATCATCGCACCGAGCGACTTAATCCTAGAAACCTAAAGAAGTCTTTTCATGGTGTGTACAGTGGGGTAGTGCAATTGCTGTCAGATCGGTTGTTTTTGATCGATTATGAAAGACAAACCCATGTAGAAATGACCCAGACGATTCTTTATCCTTCTTTTCAAAATCGTGTTGAACGATTAACGGGATTGCGATTAGGTGTGTCGGGAAGTGGTGAAAGAGCGCCATGCTGCGCACGTGTCGTGTATGAGTATTTAGGCTTGAATATCAATAATAAGCGCGCTATGGCGCAATGCGGTCTATATGATATTGACAGTGATCAGATAGATAAAGATATTTGCCAGTCAATCAAAAATGATATGAAAGAGGGTGACTGGCATTTTAGGGCGCGATTTTAAGCGTCTTTTGTGTCGTTTGTTTCGGTGGTTATCTCTACTAGGTCAGGATTTGACGTCGCTTCTTCTTCCATTTTAGCGCGCTCAGCTTTAGAAATGTATTTGGGTTTTGCTTTCTTTGGGTTAGCTTTTAAATTCGCTTGTTTAATGCGTTTGGTAAGTATGTCTTTGATCTTTTTGCGGCGGTTCATGTTTTGTTCCTATAAATGACGCGGTTGTCTGATGTAATAACCCTAGAATGACATTCAAGGAACGAAAAAAAAGCCCTGATCAGTGATCAGGGCTTTTTATGTTGGTACCAGTAGGCGGACTCGAACCGCCACACCCGAAGGCAACGGATTTTGAATCCGTCGTGTCTACCAATTCCACCATACTGGCCTTGAAAAAGGTGAGGCGTATTCTAGGGTATTTAAAAGATAAGTCAACGCCTCTTGGTGTTATTTTTTATCTTTTTAACATCTGTTCGCTTGGAAGTACCCTTTTGAGTGGATTTTCGCTAGAATACTGGGTCGTTTTTCCTAGGTAGCTTTCTTTTCATGCTCGTTTCCGATTATCACTTTGATTTACCCGATTCTTTAATCGCTCATTATCCGACGCCAGACAGAACGGCTAGCCGCTTGTTGCATCTTGATGGGCCAAGTGGTGCTGTAGTGCATCGTCAGTTTCCTGCTGTGTTGGATTTGGTTCAGCCTGGCGATTTGATGGTGTTTAACAACACCCGAGTGATCCCTGCGCGGATGTTTGGGCAAAAGGAATCTGGCGGTAAAATTGAGATATTGGTTGAGCGTATTATTAATACCAATGAAGCACTGGCTCATGTGCGCGCTAGTAAGTCGCCGAAAGAAAACAGTAAGTTGCTCTTAGGGCAAGACAAAGGCGAGCAAATTGAAGCGACTATGATAGGGCGTTCGGGGGCTTTGTTTCATCTTGTTTTTAATGAGCCTGTTTTAGATGTGCTAACGCGCGTCGGGCATATGCCATTGCCGCCTTACATCGAACGTCCTGATGAAGACAGTGATCAAGAACGCTATCAAACTGTTTATAATCAAAAGCCTGGGGCGGTTGCTGCGCCAACGGCAGGTCTGCACTTCGATGAGATTTTGTTGGAAAAGCTCAAAGCAAAGGGCGTTGACATTGCGTTTGTGACCTTACATGTGGGTGCAGGAACGTTTCAGCCGATGAAGGTTGAGAATGTGAAAGATCACATCATGCACGCCGAATATGTGGAAGTTGAACCGAGTGTGGTTGAGCAAGTTAAGGCCACGAAAGCGCGTGGTGGACGAGTGATTGCGGTTGGTACGACCAGTGTGCGCAGTCTTGAGTCGGCAAGCCAAGGTGGTGAAATTGCCCCAATGCAAGACGATACCAGTATTTTTATTTATCCAGGTTACGAATTTAAAACTGTAGATGCGTTGGTGACGAATTTTCATTTGCCAGAATCTACGTTAATTATGCTGATCAGTGCCTTTGCAGGGTATGATCATGTGATGGCTGCTTACAAAGTGGCAGTAGAGCAAAAGTATCGATTTTTTAGTTATGGTGATGCCATGTTTATTACACGAAATACGCAGGCTAAAGGCCCGCAAGGTGAGGAATAAGACGAATGTCTGATAAACGTCCAGAATGTTTTATGGATTTTGAACTCCACACGACGTCAGGAAAAGCACGTCGTGCGACCTTGACGTTTCCGCGTGGGAAGGTTGAAACGCCAGCTTTTATGCCTGTTGGTACCTACGGTACGGTAAAAGGCATGTTGACCAAAGATATCGAGGAAATTGGTGCGGATATTATTTTGGGCAATACTTTCCATCTTTGGTTGCGTCCAGGAACAGATGTGGTGAAGGCCCATGGCGATTTGCATGATTTCACCCAATGGAAAAAGCCGATCTTAACCGATTCCGGTGGTTTTCAAGTGTTTTCTCTTGGGGAGATGCGCAAAATTACCGAAGAGGGCGTGAGTTTTCGTTCTCCTATTAATGGCTCGAAAGTGTTTTTAAGTCCCGAGATTTCCATGCAGGTTCAGCGTGATCTTGGTTCTGATATTGTGATGATTTTTGATGAGTGTACGCCGTATCCTGCGACGCCAGAAGTGGCCGGTAAGTCTATGCGCATGAGTTTGCGTTGGGCTCAGCGCTCAAAGGATGAGCACGGTGACAGTCCATCCGCTTTGTTTGGTATTATTCAAGGCAGTATGTATGAAAACCTTCGCGACGAGTCACTAGAAGGGTTGGTGAATATCGGTTTTGACGGATATGCCATTGGCGGTTTGTCAGTGGGTGAGCCGAAAGACGAAATGATGAAAGTCTTAGACCACATTACCCCTAAAATGCCAGCGGACAAACCACGCTATTTGATGGGCGTGGGTAAGCCAGAGGATTTGGTGGAAGGTGTTCGTCGCGGTGTCGATATGTTTGACTGTGTGATGCCGACACGCAATGCGCGTAATGGTCATTTGTTTACTTCCGATGGCGTCGTGCGTATTCGAAACTCGCAATATCGTCATGATGTGGCGCCACTTGATAAAGAATGTGATTGTTACACTTGTAAAAACTTTTCTCGGTCTTATTTACATCATCTAGATAAGTGTCAAGAAATGGTAGGGGCGCAATTAAATACGATTCATAACCTACGATATTACCAAACACTCATGGCGGGATTGCGTCAAGCGCTCGATGAAGGTAGATTTGACGCCTTTGTTGATGAGTTTTATGCAAAGCGTGGCTTAGCAACGCCAGCTTTGAGTGAATAATAAACAAAATTATGTCAATTGCTTTACGCAAGAAATGACAACAGTTTCATAAACCATTGGAGAGTTAACACCATGATCGCATTGATCTCACCAGCTTACGCTGAAGGCGGCGCACCAGCAGATGCAGGTATTTTTAACCTAGTACTTCTTGCTGGCTTCGTTGTCATTTTTTACTTCCTTATGTGGCGCCCACAAGCGAAACGTGCAAAAGAGCATAAAAACTTGATTGCATCGCTAGCGAAAGGCACCGAGGTAGTCACTGGCGGTGGTGTGCTAGGTAAAGTGTCTAAAGTAGACGATAACTATGTAGTACTTGAAGTATCTGAAGGCATTGAAATGAAGTTTCAAAAATCTTCTGTTGCTGCAGTACTGCCTAAAGGAACGTTGAAGTCTATTTAACCTTCCTGGAAAAGCGCCTAACGTAGGCGCTTTTCTTTTTCCGATTTATTAAATTTTGAGATGTTTGCACTGTGTTGCGAATAACAGTCTCATTTTAGGTGTAAAGGATTTTTCATGCTTAACAAGTACCCCTTGTGGAAGTATTTGCTAATTCTTCTTGTTTTGGCTTTGGGGCTACTCTATGCCTTCCCAAACCTTTATCCGGATGATCCAGCGCTACAACTATCTACCCAAAAAGCAACGGCGGTTGTTGATGAGCAAGCTTTGCTAAGAGCAAAAAATGCGCTTGCCACTGCGAATATAGAATTAAAAGAAGCAGAGCTGACCTCTGCTGGCGGTACCTTGCGCTTTAATAGCGGCGAGGACCAACTGGCTGCTAAGCCTATTGTGGCGGCAGCATTGGGTGATGACTTTGTAACCGCGCTTAACCTAGTTCCTACGACACCAGAGTGGTTGTCTTCATTGGGTGCTGGGCCTGCTAAGTTGGGGCTTGATTTGCGTGGCGGTGTGCACTTTCTCTTAGAAGTGGATACTCCAGCGGCACTTAAGCAACGACTTGAAGTAAGCGCTAGTGAAATGAAGGCAGTGCTGCGTAAAGATCGTGTGCGTTACCGCAGTGTTGATATTGAAGATGGTATTTTGTCTGTGCGTTTCTTGCAGTCTGGCGATTTAGCATCAGCGGAAGTGTTGTTAAAAAAAGAATTTCCTGAATACCGTTATGTCACTCGCCAACAGGCTGATGAGTTTTATCTGGACGTAAGTTTTACCGAAGCCGCTAAGAAAGAAATTGAAGTGTATGCTTTGCAGCAAAACTTAACCACACTGCGAAACCGTGTAAACGAGCTTGGTGTAGCGGAGCCGCTTGTTCAGCGCCAAGGCAGTAATCGTATTGTGGTTGAGTTGCCGGGGGTGCAAGACACCGCAGCAGCAAAACGTATCATCGGTGCGACGGCTAACTTAGAATTTCATCTAGAAGCTGGCTTAGAAGACAATGGCGCAGATATAGAAACCTTAACCTTCCGTGATGGTAGTGGTCGTACGGCGCGCTTAGAGCGTGACATCATTATTACGGGTGACAGTGTTTCTGACGCGAGTTCTTCCTTTGACGAAAATGGCCGACCACAAGTAAATATTAGCTTGGATGGCAAAGGCGGCAGACAAATGAGTAAAGTGACTCGTTCTGCTGTTGGCCGAAACATGGCAGTTGTATTTATCGAGCATAAATCCCGTAGTCGTTTTGTTGAGACAGACGGCAAGATGGAGGAAGTGCGAAGAAGTTATAGCGAGAAGGGCATTATTTCTTTAGCCACGATTCAAACTACCTTGGGCAATTCATTCCGTATTACTGGATTAGATAGTCCTCGTGAATCGTCTGAGCTGGCTTTGTTGCTTCGTGCTGGTGCCTTGGCTGCGCCCATCTACTTTGTAGAAGAGCGTACCATTGGTCCGAGTTTAGGTGCTGAGAACATTGAGCTAGGCATTAACTCTGCGCAAATCGGTTTGCTGGTTGTTATGTTGTTCATGCTGGTTTACTACAAAGTATTTGGTATTTTTGCCAATGTGTCTTTGGCGTTGAACATTATTCTTTTGATGGCTTGTATGTCGATCTTAGGGGCCACCCTCACTCTGCCAGGTATTGCTGGTATTGTTTTGACGATGGGGATGGCAGTGGATGCAAACGTGTTGATTTTCTCAAGGATTAGAGAGGAGTTGGCGAGTGGTATGCCAAGCCAACAGGCCATACATTCTGGTTTTAACCGTGCATTTACGACGATTCTTGATGCGAATATCACAACCTTACTTGTGGCCGTTATTTTGTTTGCGGTAGGGACGGGGCCTGTTAAAGGTTTTGCGGTAACTTTGTCGTTGGGTATTATAACTTCGATGTTTACGGCAATTGTGGTGACTCGTGCACAAGTTAACCTTGTGTATGGTGGTCGTAAAAACAAGAAACTGTATATTTAGGAGAGCGCCATGAAAGTGACAAATATTCCATTTATGGCAATGCGTAAAATCGTAGCTGCTTTTTCGATTACGCTGATCCTGGTTTCTCTTGGTTCTTTGGCGACTAAAGGTCTGCAGTTTGGCTTAGATTTTACCGGTGGAACCCTGATTGAAGTGGCTTATCAAGAGGCGCCGGTATTAGACGACGTTCGTGATTTGCTTGGTCAGAATGGTTACAGCGATGTGGTGGTGCAGAATTTTGGTTCTCCCACTGATGTTGTTGTGCGAATGGCAAATGCATATACGGCGACCTTGGGTGATGAGGTGTTGTCGACGCTGCAGAATAATGGCTCGAATCAGGTGACACTGCAGCGCTCTGAGTTTGTTGGTGCACAGGTGGGTGAAGAGTTGCGTGAGCAGGGTGGTTTGGGTATGTTGCTTGCCCTAGCTATCGTGATGATCTACGTGGCTGTGCGTTTCCAATTTAAGTTTTCTGTTGCCTCTGTCGCAGCGTTAATTCACGACGTTATTATCACTTTGGGCTTCTTTTCTCTGTTCGAGGTGGAGTTTGATCTGACAGTACTGGCCGCTTTGTTGGCGGTTGTCGGTTATTCGCTCAACGATACCATTGTTGTGTGTGATAGGATTCGTGAAAACTTTCGTATTATGCGCGATACCACGCCATATGATCTGGTGAATGATTCGATCAATCAGACTTTAGATCGTACCTTAATTACTTCGATGACCACGTTGTTTGTTTTGGTGGTGTTGTTCTTCTTGGGTGGTGAACCGATTCATAACTTCTCTATGGCGTTGTTGGTCGGTATTATTATCGGTACGTATTCCTCTATTTTCGTCGCGGCAAATTTATTGTTGGCAATGGATGTGAAGAAAGAAGATTTGATTCCAGCCCCGAAAGAAGAGTTAGAAGACGATCTACCTTAGTTTTTTGTTTTCTAATGACGCTAAAAGAGCCTGCTTTATGCAGGCTTTTTTATAGACTTTTGCTATGGCTGTATTTGTCGGTATTATGGTTATTATTTGTTCATATGACATAAGGTGAATGGTTCAATATGCGCTTTCTTATGCTTGGTTCATTGCTCATGTTTATTAGTGTTCACGCTAAGGCTTTGGATTTTGAGGCGATGGATAAAACCGCTCAGAGCTTTTCGAACATTAAGACCGTTCATATTGCGCATAAGGGGCAAGTGGTTTGGGCAAAGGCCTACAATAAGGCTAATATTAACGCGGTGACGAATATTAAATCGGCGTCAAAATCGCTGATGTCAGCTATTGTTGGTATGGCGATTGATCGTGGCGTGATAGAGGGTGTGGATCAGCCTATTGCGTCTTTGCTGGCGGAGCAATTTCCCAAGAATCCAGACTCTCGTTTAAAGGATATTACGATTGGGCATTTGCTTTCCATGCAGGCAGGACTGGAGCGTACCTCCGGGCGTAATTATGGCCGTTGGGTGCTCAGTGATGATTGGGTTAAAACGGCTTTGTCATGGCCCTTTGTTGATGAAGTTGGGGGGGATATGCAGTATTCAACGGGCAACACGCATCTATTGTCCGCTATTGTGATGCAGCAAACTGGTCAGCATACTTATCTTATAGCCAATCAGTGGCTGCAGGGTTCAGGGGTTCGGGTGCAGAGTTGGGAGACCAGCCCAACGGGGATTCCAATGGGGGGAAATCAGGTGGGGATGACGCCTTCTTCTTTGTTGGCCTTTGGCGAATTGTACCGGCGTGGTGGTGTGACAGAAAAGGGTCAGCGTTTGCTTTCTGAAGAATGGATTGCGCAGAGCTGGACACCTAGAACGCAATCTCGTTTTCATGAGGGTGAATATGGCTACGGTTGGTTTATTCAAGCTTTTGCTGGTGTGCAAGGGTATTACGGTTGGGGGTATGGTGGGCAAATGATCTATGTGTTGCCTGATTTGGCGCTAACCATTGCGATTACTTCAGAAGAAACGTTGCCTTCTGGTCGAACGGGTTATCGGGATAGTTTGCATCAGATGGTGAGCAGAGATATCGTGCCAGTGATCACTGCCGCTCAATGATGAGAATAGAAAAAGCCTGCTAAGAGCAGGCTTTCGCTTGTTTAGATTCGCATTATTTTGTGACGACATTGCCAAAATGCATACCCATTTTTGTGGGGGTGTCTGCTTGCAATGACTCTTCCCAGTTAACTGCATTTTTCCCAAATAGTACGATGGCGGTGGAGCCGAGCTTGAATCGGCCCATTTCTTCGCCCTTTTTGATTTCAATATTGTTAAGTTCTTTATAGTCCCAAGTGACAACATGTTTATTAAATGGTGTCACTTGTCCTGCCCAAACAGTTTCAATACTGGCAACAATCATGGCGCCAACTAATATCACTGCCATTGGGCCTGCCTCTGTATCGAATAAACATACGGTGCGTTCATTGCGAGCAAAGACGTTAGGGATTTGTTCCGCTGTTACCTTATTGACCGAAAATAGCTTCCCAGGTATGTGAATCATTTTTGTTAATTTGCCAGAAAGTGGCATGTGTACGCGATGGTAATCTTTAGGGGATAAATAAACTGTGGCGAAAGAGCCGCCTAAAAACTGATTGGACAGTGATGCATCGCCTCCTAGTAAGCTAGTGAGGCTGTAATAATGACCTTTGGCCTGAAACAGTGTGCCATGCTCAATGTTGCCAAGTTGGCTAACGGCGCCATCGGCTGGGCAGGCAATGCTGTTTTCTTCATTACAAATAGGGCGTAGTTCGGGGCGAATGGCGCGGGTAAAAAAGTCATTGAAGTTACGGTACGACAGTGGATCGCTGTTGACGGCTTCGGTCATGTCCACTTGGTATTTTTTTACAAACTGACTGATAAAGGTGTTTTTTACCCAAGTGTTTTCACATTCGGCTATTTTGCCGATAGCGCGTGATAGGGTTTTTTGTGGTGTGATGTGTTGTGCAAATGCAAACAGTTGATCTTTAGTCACGTTGTTTATCCTGATAGATGAATTTATAGGGTGGTGTGGCTGATTAAAGAAACGATTTTCTTGAGCGTATTGTAATCATTCTCACTGAATTTTGTTCGTGTTTCCAGCCAAAATATGACCATTTCGTTTGCTGATGACTGTGTTGAGGCAAGCATAAGATGGCTGTTTTTATCAATGATTTGGTCTGATTTGTGGGGTAATTCATTGACTATTTTGTTAAGTTTTGCTCCAGCCAAATGGCTGGCTGATTTTTTCTGAGACAGTTTTTTAAAAACGCCTGAAGGGGCATTCCATTTAATGGCTTTAATGATTTCTATGTTGTAGCCAGACTGATACAGCGGAGACACTTTATTGTCAGAGTGTCTAAACAAAATGCTGTGTTGGGCGTTGGGGATTGCTTTTAAAATAGTCTTTAGTGCTAGGTTTGCTTTTTGTTTTGTCCCCTGACTGTTTGGTTTCATTAGCGCTATTTTGAGTTCAGCGAGTGGTGATAGAGGGAGGCTAGGTTTTGTCGGTGGTTTAGCCTTCCGGTTGTAAAGATTGGGGTCAAGGAGTTGTTGGGCGAGCGATACTTTCCCTCCTTTGTTAAACAGTGTCGCCGCTTCAGTACTTGCTAAATGAGCCATTTGAATGATTTCGCCGATGCGGCGATGCATGATGGTGGCAACAATACGGTAGAAGAAAGGTAGGTTTTTCGAATCCCACTTCATTCGGTTGGCTTCATGAGCCACTTTATTGGCGCAGTAGGAGAAAATGAGGGGATTATTAATTAAAATAGTCAGCCTTTTATCTTCGGCAAAGCCCGGTAGTTCATCGGGATGGTGCGCTAAGTGAGCAAGTGTTTGCAGTTCTTTTGCGTTCGGTATGTGTTTGGTTAAAAACGATTCAATGACTTTATTGGGGGTGTGCCAATGAGTGCAAAGGTGTACGGTAAGTTCATCAATGCGGCAGCCTAAGGTGTTGAGCTCGGCTTGACTGGCCTTTTCCCCTTGTTGAATTTTTTGTTCTATTACGGTCATGGTTGGATAGGCATAAAACCACAATAACCATCTGGCGGAATCACGGAATAAGGTGATCCAGAAAATATCATCTTCGTGGCTGGTCAGTTTTTCTATTGCCCAATGCTTAGCGATGGTTGCGGCTTCATAGCTGATTTGTATTTCGCTTAAAAAAGCGATCAACGGCGCTGGCTTTTCTTTCGTATTAAGATTGTAAGGGGCAAATTGTGGTAGTAGTTTTTCGATGCCTTTCATCCCGACCATGGCAGCGGCATGAAAGGGGGTTTTTATTTCGCTGTTTTTATTTGGTACGATGCGATTTGCTTCATTCAGGATAGCAAAAGCCAGCAGCGGGTCTGATGCTATGTTGGCTTGCATTCCGTCCAGTGTGTCATCTGTTCGTTTGATTTGAGTTTTAAGGCGAGCGAGGCTAACTGCTTGAACAGGAAATTTTTTATTTTTCAGAAAATGTAGCCATTCATTTAGGCCAGAAGGTGACTTGTCTATCATAGCTGGTTACATTAGTGGCTCTGTTTTAGTTGAGTTTAAACGCTCTTATGTTTTTGATCTCATTAATCATACTGTATATTGAGGTGAGAGAATACTTTGTCGGTATTAAGGAATAAAATATGTTTGCATTAGCTGGCGTGTTGGTCGTCATTATCAGTGTGGTGTCTGGCTATTTGGCATCTCATGGAAAGATGCTGGCTTTGTGGCAGCCCTTTGAGGTGATTATTATTTGTGGTGCTGCGTTGGGTGCTTTTATGGTGGCCAACCCATTTATTGTGCAGAAAAAAGTACTGACTATGCTGCCTCAGGTGTTTTCAGGAAGTCGGCATAATAAGCGGTTTTATACGCAATTGTTGGGGCTGATGTATTGTCTGTTTCAAAAGAGTCGTCAGAACGGCTTTTTGGCGATTGAAGAGGACATTGAGTCGCCTTTTACGAGTGAATTATTTAATCGTTTTCCGGACGTTATTCGCGACCATGAAGTGGTGAATTTTTTAACGGATAACTACCGTATTTTTACATTAACCGGCTTGCCTGCTTATGAGATCGAGGTAATTATGGATAATGAGATCGAGCAGATTCAGGAAGAGTTGGTTGCCCCGAGTCATGCGTTAACGAGAGTTGCAGAAGCGCTGCCTGGATTTGGTATTGTGGCGGCTGTGTTGGGTATTGTGATCACAATGGGGTCGATTGGTGGGCCGATTGAAGAGATTGGTGGGCATGTTGCGGCGGCTTTAGTTGGAACGTTTTTAGGTATCTTCTTTGGTTATGGCTTTGTCGGGCCGGCTGCATCTCACCTAGAAAGTTTGGGCACTCACGAATTAAAGGCGTATTTGTGTATCAAGGCGTGTTTGAATTCGATTGTGTCCGGTTATGCGCCGCCTGTTGCTGTGGAAACGGGGCGTAAGTTGCTTCCCCCAGAAATGCGCCCTAGCTTTATTGAGTTGGCAGATGATCTTAAACAGTACCGTTAATATGAGCTTGATGGTAGGTAAGGAGAATATCGCATGGCCTTAGGCTCTAACGGGTTGGTGATTCGTCGCGTTAAGAAAATCAAAAAGGGCGGGCATCACAGTGGTGCTTGGAAAATCGCTTTGGCCGATTTTGCTTTGGCGATGATGGCGCTTTTTTTGGTGTTGTGGATATTGAGTGTGGCTTCACCGGAGGAGTTAGCAAGTATAGAGGGGTATTTCCAAGATCCTACAGGGGCTTCTACAGCGGGTTTTAGTGCTAATCCAATTGATCTGGGGGGCAGCCCTGCAAAGAGTCCCGAGAAGAAGTTAGATCTGCAACTGCCTGAATCGGGTAGTACGGACGTGACAACGAGAGATACGCAGATGGGGAATGGTCCTGATACAGCGGAGTCCAATAGCCTTAATAATATGGTGCAAGAAGAGTTGGGGAAGATGAATGTCTTGCTTTCTCAGCAGCAAAATATGCGCATTGAAATTACGCCGCTTGGCGTTCGAATTACGTTGTTAGATGACCCGAATAAGCCGATGTTTGAACGTGGCAGTGCTCGTATGATGCCTGATATTGAAAATACGCTTTTAACAATGGCGCCGATTTTTAATAAAATCACCAATCCTATCGTGATTACTGGGCACACAGACTCTTCTAGATTTAATGATGCCGGTAGTTTGGATAACTGGGATTTGTCTGCCATGAGGGCGAACGCAGCGCGTCATATTTTGGAAGAAGGTGGGGTTGAGGATAAGCGTATTGCTCAGGTAATCGGTCTATCTGATACCATACCATACAATCGATTTGATACGGATAGTGCTGAAAATCGACGCATTAGTATTACCTTGTTAACGGATGATGCGTACAAAAAATTGCTGGATCAGAATCGCCGCAATTTTGGCAACCCTGTCCAGCAAGCAGATTTGAATATCACGCCTGAAACGGTGTTTTAGAAGGCTTGGTTTTCTCGAATAGACTGTTTAATCCGTAAAAAGCTTTGGAAGCGGTGTTCTGTGATTTTGCCTTCTTCTAAGGCTCCCAGAATGGCGCATCCAGGTTCTTTTTCGTGGGCGCAATCGCGAAAACGACAGTAACCAATGTGTGGCCGAAACTCTATAAAGCCATTTAGCAGCTCTTCTTCAGAAATATGCCATAAGCCAAATTCACGTATGCCTGGGGAGTCGATAAGGTCTCCGCCTTTTGGCATATGGAAGAGTCGGGCTGTGGTGGTGGTGTGCACGCCTTTTTTGCGTTTTTGAGACAACTCGCCCACGCTAATGTCAATGCCTGGCAATAAGGTGCCGATAAGAGAGGATTTCCCTACACCGGATTGGCCAACGAAGACGCTGGTTTTATCTTGCAGGAAGTTGTATAGCGCTTCCATGCCGGCTTGGTTCTTAATAGAGGTTCTGATGATCGTGTAATTAAGATCTTCATAGGTTTTTATCAGGGCGTCTAATTCTTCTTTGTTGCTTTCGTCAATCAAGTCGCACTTATTGAGTAAAATGACCGGTGGTATGCCAACGGTCTCAGCGGCCACTAGATAACGGTCAATTAAGTTGGCGTGTGCAACAGGCTCCGCAGCAATAACGACGATGATATGGTCTATGTTGGCGGCAACGGGTTTTATTCTGCCGTGCATGTCTGGGCGAGATAGTGATGTATTTCTTGGTGTCGTTGCGACCACCACGCCACCTTCATTTTGTTTAGGGCGCCAGATGACTTTGTCACCAGTCACCAGTTGGCCTAAGTTGGCGCGTAAATTACAGCGCGTAGAGATGCCAACAAAAGGCTCTTGAGTGCCTTCAACCTCCACTTGTGTGCCAAAGTGGGAAATGATGATGCCTTCTGTCTCGGGGCCGAGATCAGAGGATTGTAAAAGTTCTTCGGCGATATCCCCTCGTTTCTGAGTGCGTTCAACGCGCTCTTTATGGATTCTTTCGATTCGCCAAGTTTGTTGTTTAGTAAGTTTTCGCTTCGACATTAGATTCGTCTGGTCATAAAGTAAGGCGCATAGAGTATAATGCTTGGCATTGATAATAAAGGACTTGGAAGATTATGAGCTTAAATGAAGAGAATTTAGTGTGGATCGATCTTGAAATGACAGGATTAGACCCAGAAACCGATACTATTATTGAAATTGCGACGGTGGTAACTGACAAGCATTTGAATGTGTTGGCTAAAGGGCCGAATCTTGCGGTTCATCAAGAGAAGGACGTGATGGATGCGATGGATGAGTGGTGTACGCAACATCATGGAAATTCAGGGTTAACGGCAAGAGTGTTGGCATCAACAATTAGTATGGCTCAGGCGGAAGAAGAGACGATTAAGTTTTTGGCGCAATATGTTCCGGCAGGAAAATCGCCTATTTGTGGAAATAGTGTAGGTCAAGATCGTCGTTTTTTATACCGCTACATGCCTAAGTTGGAAGCGTTTTTCCATTATCGTTATTTGGATGTCAGTACGGTTAAAGAGTTGGCGAAGCGCTGGAAGCCAGAGGCGCTGGATGGTTTTAGTAAATCCGGTTCGCATTTGGCTTTGGATGATATTTTAGAGTCTATCGGTGAATTGAAACACTACCGTAAAACCATGTTTGGCTTGGATGATTAAGGCGGACGTCCTTTAGTCAACGGTGAATTAACCTCTATAAAATTAGCGGGCTTGTTGTTCGCTAATTTAGTCCGCTAATTTAGTCCGGAGATGCCATCCCATATCAGTTTTAACCCAGTTAAAAAAAGACAGCCATACATGACTTTAAAGAACAGTGCTGTGGATATTTTATAGTGCAGCCATGCGCCAAGTTGTACGCCTAAAAAGGCGATAGGGGTGAAGCTAAGCGACAGCAGTATGTTTGATGTGTTGAGCTGTCCTAACATGCCATAGGGTATTAGTTTTACGTAATTGATGGCGGTAAAAATAACCGCAGCGGTGGCAACGTATTGGGTTTTATCTAGATTGGCTCTAAGCAAATATACGCTCATTGGTGGTCCGCCAGCATGGGCGATAAAGCTGGTGAATCCACCCAGGGCACACCACAGTTTTCCCGTTATGGCTCTAAGTGGTTTGCGTGTTGTGTTGGTGTTTTTTCTTGGCCATGAGTTCAATGTAAAGCCTACGGCAATGACTCCGACCATGATTTTTAACCACTCTGTCGAGAACCAAGATGCGGTTAAGCCACCAATAATAACGCCAATAATTGCTGCTGGAATGCATTTCAAGAGTTGTTCTGCGTTCCATTTTTTCCAGAACTTTTGCACGGTAAATATGTCCATGATGCAGAGAATGGGTAGCATGATGGCGGCGGCAAGTGTCGGTGACGTTTGTAATGATATAAGTGGTACGGCGAGGATGCCAAATGCACCAGAAAATCCCCCTTTCGAAACACCAGTGATAAACACGGCAATACCAATCAGTGAAATGAGCAACCAATCCATAGGTATCCTTGTTAGTGGGGATGTGTGTGAGTGATAACGTCTTGTTTACTAATTATGCGCCATTGATGCTTGTTTCAAAAGACTTGTGTATTAGAATTGCCGTTATTGTTTTAGTTTGCCTGTATGTTGAAGTGAGAAGGGCTAGTTGGTGATGCGAATAGAAAAAGAGATTTATGGTGAAGAGGCGATGGAGGGCTTGGGAGCGATTATTTCTTCCGCGCTAAAAGAAGGGGGTGTCGTCTATCTAGAAGGTGATTTAGGTATGGGCAAAACGACGCTAGTAAGGGGGATATTACGCGGTTTGGGGTATCAAGGGCCTGTAAAGAGTCCAACCTATACCATCGTTGAACCGTATGAGTTTATGGGTCTGGAGGCTTATCATTTTGACCTTTATCGGGTTGGAAATGCCGAAGAGCTTGAGTTTATGGGGATTCGTGATTATTTCGCTGTTGGCAGCTTATGCTTAATAGAGTGGGCTGAAATGGGACGAGGAGTGCTTCCTGAGGCTGATCTGGTTATTTCTTTGCAATTGATCCGACAGGGGCGTCATGTTTCTTTTATTGCGCAATCAGAAAAGGGGAATGTGGCGTTAAACGCTCTACGGGAGGTCATAACTTCTTGATGTATAGATGTCTTTACTATAAGTAAGATTGAGATCCACTTAATCAGCGGTTATAGTGTGACAGATATACTAGCTAGCTGTCTGATATGCATACTAAATTTCAAACTTGTCTTTTTGTTTTTATTAATTTAATCCTGTCTGTCGCATGCTTAGATGTGTTTGCGGCAGAGGTTCGAGATATTCGTGTTGCCCAACAAGAAGGGGTGACTCGTTTGGTTTTTGAGCTTTCTGAGCTTTCTGAGCATCGGATTTTTCCCCTTTCAAATCCAGAGAGGGTGGTCTTGGATGTGAGTGGCGTTAATCTAGAGGCGTCTGTGGTTGATGGGTTGTCAGCCTTGTCCTCGGATGTGTTGATGCGCGTTCGCTACGCTAAGCGTGATAATGGTGTGCGATTTGTGCTTGATTTGGCACAAGCCGCTAAGGCTAAAAGTACCGTGCTGGCCGCCAATGGCACCTATGGTCCTCGTATATTAGTCGAGCTTGAGTACGGTGTTCGAAAGCCTGCCACTGTTGTCAAAAGCTTGGCGAATTTGTCGAAAGAGAAGCGTGACATTGTGATTGCGATTGATCCGGGGCACGGTGGAAAGGATCCTGGTGCTTTGGGGCAGCACAATGTTCGTGAAAAAGATATTGTGTTGTCTATTGGTAAAGAGTTGGCAAGCCGAATTAACGCCGTAGAAGGCTTTAAAGCTGTTTTGACTCGGTCTACCGACACTTATCTTCAGTTGCGTGATCGTTCTCGAGTGGCGCGTGAAGCCAATGCGGATTTATTAATTTCAATACACGCTGATGCGTTTACCAAGGCAAGTGCTCGTGGTGCTTCGGTGTGGGCGCTCTCGTTAAGTGGTAAAACGTCTGAAATGGGTCGATGGCTAGCTCAACAAGAAAACTCTGCTGACTTAGTTGGTGGTATTTCGCTTGATGACAAGGATCAGTTGTTGGCAGAGGTGTTGCTTGATATGTCTATGAACTCCACCATTCAAATGAGTTTGAATGTGGGTGACAGTGTTTTGGGAGAAATGAAGAATGTGGCTGTCTTGCATAAGGACAGTGTTCAGCAAGCAGGCTTTGTGGTTTTAAAGTCACCTGATATTCCATCTATCTTGATTGAAACAGGTTTTGTTTCCAATAGTACTGAAGCGAAAAACTTATCAAGTAAGACTTATCGTGTAAAGCTCGCGGCTTCAATAGCCAAAGGCGTGATTGGGTATTTCACTAAGAACGCCCCGGATGGTTCTCTGGTTGCATGGAAGCAAAATAAGCATACAGACCGTGTTTATACGGTTGGTAAAGGGGATACCTTGTCTGAAATTGCACGTCGTAATCAGGTTTCCTTGCCTGTTTTGCGTCAAGCCAATAATCTTAATAATGATGTTATTTGGATTGGTCAGAAACTTGTTATTCCTGCCGGATAACGCCATATTTAAACCCCTTGCATCGGAAGGGGTGTCATTTTTGAAGGTCGTTCATGCAAAGAATTAATCTTTTATCGCCACGTCTAGCCAACCAAATTGCTGCGGGAGAGGTGGTTGAACGCCCCGCTTCCGTCGTAAAAGAGTTGCTTGAAAACAGTCTTGATGCTGGCGCCTCTCAGCTTGATATTGATGTGGAGCAGGGGGGCGTTAGGTGTATAAAAATACGAGATAATGGCACCGGCATTATGAAAGAAGATCTTTCGTTGGCCTTGAGTCGTCATGCGACAAGCAAA
>NZ_QHJF01000015.1 GCF_003259225.1 Marinomonas arctica
TAATGGCACCGGCATTATGAAAGAAGATCTTTCGTTGGCCTTGAGTCGTCATGCGACAAGCAAAATTGTCACCTTGGATGACTTGGAGGCGGTTCGCACTCTCGGTTTTCGTGGTGAAGCATTGGCCAGTATTAGCTCTGTATCTAGGATGCACCTTACGTCTCGAGCCGAAAACGAACAAGAGGCTTGGCGTGTTGAAGCTGAGGGGAAAGACATGGCCGCAGCGGTTCGTCCTGCGTCTCATCCTCAGGGCACGACCATTGAAGTGCGAGATTTGTTTTTTAATACCCCCGCCCGTCGTAAATTTTTGCGTACTGAAAAGACCGAGTTCGTCCATTTGGAAGAAGTGGTGAAACGACTGGCATTGAGTCGTTACGAAACGGGTTTTCGTCTAAGTCATAATGGTAAGCAGGTTTATGATCTTCGGCCCGTAACCGATCAGCTCCATGCTGAGCATAGACTCGCCACTTTGTTGGGAAAAAAGTTTATAGAAAACGCGTTGACGCTTGATGTTGAAGCGGCGGGATTGCGTCTGTGGGGATGGATTGGTCTACCGACATTCTCTAGGTCTCAGGCGGATCTGCAGTATTTCTTTGTGAATGGTCGTGTGGTTAAAGATAAGTTGGTGGCTCATGCTGTGCGCCAGGCTTATCGTGATGTTTTATATAACGGTCGGCACCCTACGTTTGTTTTGTACCTTGAGTTAGATCCTTCTACCGTGGATGTTAACGTGCATCCTACTAAGCACGAAGTGCGTTTTCGCGATGGGCGCTTAGTGCATGATTTTTTATTCAGTCGAATTCATAAGGCAATCGCGGATGTTCGGCCAGAGTCTGATGCTGCTCCTACAGGTATGAATGACCCTGTAGGGAGTGTCGAAGGTGCGCGCGCAGCGGATATTACTGAGCAATCGGCTTTGCCTTTATCTAATCGCGCTACAGCGTCCTCTATGGATTGGATGAGATCAGCGACGAATTCGGTGGGCACCTCGGAGGTGCGCGGGCAGCTTGATGGCATGCGTCGTCTATCGGGTTATGCGCAACAATATGTGTCTTCAACGGAAGTGGTTGACCCTGAAACAGGAGAGGTCAGGGAGGTCGCTCCTTTAAGCGATGTGGGGCAAAATGAGAACCCATTCGAGAGGTCAGAGTCTGATTATCAAACCGTGCCGCCATTAGGCTTTGCCGTGGCGCAGTTGCATGGTGTGTACATTCTATCAGAAAGTGAGCAAGGGCTTATTTTGGTGGATATGCATGCCGCTCATGAGCGCATTGTGTATGAGCGTATGAAGGCGGCTTTTTATCAAAAAAACATTTCATCTCAACCCCTTTTAGTTCCCATTAATATTGCTGTGTCGCAAAGTGAGGCAGATCTTGTTGAGGAAAGTGGTGAGGTGTTTGGTGCGTTTGGGTTCTGTGTAGAAAGAACAGGGTTAGAAAGTGTTATGGTGCGTGAAGTCCCCGTTATACTTATACGGGGTGATGTGGAAGGTCTAGTGCGTGACGTCATCAGTGATTTGTCGGCGAACGGCGTCTCTGATTTGTTGGCGTCACGGGCAAATGAGTTGATGGCGTCAATGGCTTGTCATGGTGCGGTGCGTGCGAATCGTAAGTTAACCATTGCAGAAATGAACAGTCTTCTTCGTGATATGGAAGTCACCGAGCGGAGCGGGCAGTGTAACCATGGTAGGCCAACTTGGGCGCATTTGAGTATGTCTGATTTAGATAAACTCTTTTTGAGGGGGCGTTAATATGGCAAAGCCACATGTAGTTTGCTTGATGGGGCCGACGGCTTCAGGGAAGACTGGGTTGGCGGTTGAGCTTGCCCAGCATCATGATTTTGAAATTATTAGTGTGGATTCGGCGCTTGTGTACAAGGGTATGGACATAGGAACCGCAAAGCCAGATGCTGCTTTGTTGGCAAAGGCGCCACATAGACTGATTGATATTATCGATCCTGTTGAATCCTATTCGGCTGCCGATTTTGTTTTGGATGCCGTCGAGCATGCACAAGACATTTTGTCTAAAGGGAAAACCCCGCTTCTGGTCGGGGGGACTATGATGTATTTTAATGCCTTGCAAAAAGGTTTGGCTGAAATGCCTAATGCAAATGCTGAAATGCGCGCTATGATTGAAGAGGAAGCATCAATAAAAGGCTGGGCGTCGCTGCATGAAGAGTTGCAAAAAGTGGATCCTGAAGCGGCTTTGCGGATTCATCCCAATGATCCTCAGCGGTTACAAAGAGCGATAGAGGTGTTTCGCTTGACAGGGAAGTCGATGACTCAGCTTTGGGCGGAGCAGGAATCTGTGTCGTTGCCGTTTGACATGATCAATTTGGCCGTTATGCCGAAAGAGCGCAGTGTTTTGCATCAGCGTATCGAGCAGCGCTTTTACGATATGATGGATCAAGGTTTTTTGGCGGAAGTGGAAGGGCTTTATCGACGTGGCGATTTGTCTATTGAGATGCCTTCTATGCGTTGTGTCGGTTATCGGCAATTATGGCAATATTTAAACGGTGACGATTTGCTAGATGATGCTATCTTTAAAGGTATCGTCGCCTCACGTCAACTGGCTAAGAGACAGCTTACTTGGCTAAGAGGATGGGAGGATTTGATGATTTTTGACAGTTTGTCAAAAGATCTTGTGCCTGATGCCTTGAATTACATCGAAAGCAGGATTATATAGGGGAAATAGATAAAAAATTGGTGTAGTATCTACAGTATTGTTTTATCAATATTTAATTTAATTTTTTGCGCTTAACTTAAGGAGATTCCAATGTCAAAAGGGCAATCATTACAAGACCCTTATCTAAATATTCTACGCAAAGAAAGAGTGCCAGTGTCTATCTTTCTTGTAAATGGAATTAAACTTCAAGGTCAAATCGAATCATTCGATCAGTTTGTGATTCTGTTGAAAAATACCGTCAGTCAAATGGTTTATAAACATGCCATTTCTACGGTAGTACCTTCTCGTACTATCCGCGTCCCGTCTCCTGATCAGCCGGAAGATGCTGCTGAATAGTTTGTCTTTCACAGGGCAAGCAGAGGAATACCAGATTGTTTTTTGAACGTCCAGATAGTGGTGAAATAGCTGTATTGGTCCATATAGATTTTCGTGATCAAAGTGAAACTTATGGACCTGAAGAGTTTGTTGAGCTTGCTATTTCGGCTGGCGCAGACCCCGTTGCGGTTGTAACGGGGTCTCGTCAGCGTCCTGATGCTAAGTACTACATTGGTACTGGCAAGCTAGCTGAAATAAAAGACATTGTTGATCGTGAAGGTGCGCAAGTCGTGCTTTTCGATCATGCTTTGTCTCCTTCCCAAGAGCGTAATTTAGAAAGTGTTTTTCAATGTCGTGTGCTTGATCGCACAGGTTTAATTCTTGATATATTCGCACAACGCGCACGCACCCATGAAGGTAAGTTGCAAGTTGAGTTAGCTCAGCTTCAGCATATGTCAACTCGTCTTATTCGAGGTTGGACGCACTTGGAACGCCAAAAAGGCGGGATAGGTATGCGTGGGCCCGGTGAGACGCAGCTTGAAACTGACCGTCGCTTGTTAAGAGAGCGTATCAAGTCTATTCAGAAAAGATTGGAAAAAGTCGAGTCACAGCGCGACCAGAGTCGTCGATCTCGTGACCGATCTGCTGTACCTACTGTGTCATTAGTGGGTTACACAAACGCAGGTAAGTCGACTTTATTCAACCGAGCGACAGGGGCGGATGTGTATGCCGCAGATCAGCTATTTGCAACATTGGATCCAACCTTACGTCGCCTTGAGATGGAGCAAATTGGCTCTATCGTATTGGCGGACACGGTTGGGTTTATTCGTCAGTTGCCACACCGATTGATCAAGGCATTTCAGGCGACCTTGAAAGAGTCATCTGAAGCGGATTTGCTTTTGCATGTCGTTGACGCTGCCGATATTTCGCGTGATGAGAATATGGCGCACGTTGATTCTGTGTTAAAAGAAATTGGTGCCGATGAGGTGCCGATGTTAAAAGTATTTAATAAAATAGACGCTTTGGCAGATACGGAACCTCGTATCGATAGAGACGCTGACGGGAACCCTTTCCGAGTTTGGTTGTCTGCTCGTGATGGTCAAGGTGTTGATTTGCTTAAACAGGCCATCTCTGAGCTATTGGCGGAGGATGTTTTTAGTGAAACACTTTATTTGTCCAGTAAGTATGGGCGCATAAGGGCGATGCTGTTTGAGCATGGTGCTGTCAGATCGGAGCGTTTCGATGAAAGTGGTCGTTCTGTTCTTGATGTGAAGTTGCCTAAAAAAGACTATTTACAGATTTTGGCTCGCGCAGGTATGTCTGAGGATCAGATAGAAACTGCATGAGTCGTACAGGGTTATCATTAAAATAAAGTGGAGACGTAGTATGGCCTGGAATGAACCGGGTAATAACGACAATGACCCATGGAATCCAGATAAGAACCGTAATAATGGTGCTGGGCGCCCGGACGGAGGTCGTGAGAAAGACGCCGATAATGATCCTTGGGGTCGTAAGCCGGCTGGAGGTAAAGATCAAAGTCCTCCAGATTTGGATGAGGCCTTCCGTAAACTGATGGATATGTTGGGAGTTAAAAAATCCCGCAAATCTGGTGGTTCTAACGGTGGTGATTCCGGCATGTCTGGCAAATTTGGTGGCAGTTTAATTGCTATTATTTTGTTGGCGTTGCTTGCCTTATGGGCGGCAACAGGCGTGTATCAGGTGGATCAACAAGAGCGAGGCGTTGTGCTTCGTTTAGGTAAGTATCATTCTACGGTTATGCCTGGGTTACATTGGAATCCACCAATGATTGACTCTGTCAGTAAAGTGAATGTTACTAAAGTTCGTTCTCATGATCACAAAGCACTCATGCTGACGGTTGATGACGCTATTGTTGAGGTAGGTGTTTCGGTTCAGTACTCAGTGCAGGATCCGAAGGATTTCTTGATCAACGTCCGTAATCCTGAAGAATCTCTTGCTCAGATAACAGAAAGTGCGCTTCGCCATGTTGTCGGTAGTTCTGAGATGGATCAAATTCTAACGCAAGGTCGAGAATTGCTTGCGGAAGAAGTGAAAGTAAGAATTCAGGATTACAGCACAGCTTACGGTACTGGTGTGTTGATATCGAAAGTGAACGTGGAAAATACTCAGGCGCCAACTCAGGTGCAGGAAGCGTTTGATGACGTTATCAAGGCGAAAGAAGATGAGTTGCGTGTACGAAATGAAGCTGAGTCTTATGCGAATGGTATCATTCCAGAAGCTCGTGGTCGTGCGCAGCGTATTCGTGAAGAAGCTGAAGCTTACCGCTCTGAGATTGTTGCTCGTGCAAGTGGTCAGGCAGATCGTTTTGATCGTTTGTACCGTGAGTACACGAAAGCACCAGATGTAACACGTCGCCGTCTGTATATTGAAACGATGGAAACGGTTTATAAAGATGTGAATAAGGTTGTTGTTGACACTGAAGGTGGCAATAACATGATGTATTTGCCTTTGGATCAGCTTATGAAGCAGCGTGCTGAATCATCTACAGGTACAGGTTCTATGAGCTCTGGAAACATTGGGGCGTTGACAGATCAGGTGCTTGACGAGATACGTAAGCGTCAAAGTGCAACCATTCGTAGAGAGGGCAGAAACTAATGAAAGGCTTTTCTTTTTCAGTTTTATTTGTTGTTCTTCTCGGTGTATTGATTGCTTCTCAGACACTTTTTGTTGTCAAAGAAACAGAGCGCGCGGTTGTGCTTAAGTTTGGTGAGATTGTTCGGGAAGATGTTCAGCCTGGCATTCACTTTAAGCTCCCGATTATGAATGAAGTTAAGAAGTTTGATGCTCGAATTCTAACAATGGACTCTCGTCCTCAGCGTTATTTAACGTTAGAGAAGAAGGCCGTTATTGTGGATTCTTATGTCAAATGGAAGATTGATTCTGTCGCGAAGTTTTATCAAGCTACATCGGGTGATGAGTTTGTTGCGAACCGAGTGTTGTCTTCTCGTGTTGATACCGGGCTAAGAAATAAGTTTGGTGAGCGAACCATGCATGAGGTGGTTTCTGGTCAGCGAGACCAGTTAATGACCGAGTTGCGTGATGATTTAAACCAAGTTGCTCAGAGTGAGTTGGGTATTTCTATCGTTGACATTCGTGTTAAGCGAATCGATTTGCCGCCTGATGTCAGTGAATCTGTTTATCAGCGTATGAGAACAGAGCGTGAGCGTGAAGCTCGTGAGCACAGATCGAAAGGTTTGGAGCTGGCTGAGGGGATACGTGCTGACGCTGATCGTCAACAGGTCGTTCTTGAAGCGGAAGCTCAGCGTGATGCAGAGATGATACGCGGTGACGGTGATGCTAAAGCGGCGGCTATCTATTCTAAAGTGTATACGCAGGATCCAGAATTCTATGAGTTTTATCGTAGTCTTCAGGCATACCGCGAAAGCTTCAGTGGTAGCAATGATTTGTTTGTACTTGAACCAGATAGCGAATTCTTCAAATATTTGAATGGTTCGACTCGTGGTGGTACGAAATAGCATCCATATTCGTTAATAATCGTACGTGAAGCCTATTTGTTAAAATGGGAAACATGATACTATTACACAAACCGGGCCAAGCCCGGTTTTTTAATGGTCAAAATAAAGAGAATCTATGCAGGAATTGTTGCAGTCGCTGCTGGTTGGCGTCAGCCTTTTATTGATCGCCGAGGGTGTTTTGCCTTTTCTGGCTCCCAATGTGTGGAGGGAAATAATGGTGAAAGCAATCGCGAGCTCAGATTTGAATTTGCGCATTCTGGGGGCGGTTAGTATGTTTCTTGGATTAATGCTTCTTTTGCTGACACGAAGCTAAGAGGATAATTTAATGACATTAGCAGATCGTTGGTTGCTTCCTGAGGGCGTTGATGAGGCGTTGCCAGAGCAGGCCGCTAAAATCGAACACCTTAGAAGAACTCTGCTTAATCTCCACGAAAGCTGGGGATATCAATTAGTAATACCCCCTCTTTTAGAGTATTTGGATTCCCTTCTTACGGGTGCTGGTTCAGACCTAGAAATTGAAACCTTTAAAGTGATTGACCAGCTATCGGGTCGGCTTTTGGGGATACGCGCTGATTTTACTTCCCAAGTGGCTCGTATCGACGCTCATTGTCTTAAGGATGATGGGGTTCAGCGTTTGAGTTATTGCGGTAGTGTCTTGAGAACTATGCCGGCTGGCTTAGATGGTACTCGTAGCCCTATTCAGTTAGGAGCGGAGGTTTACGGTCATGGCGGTGTAGAAAGTGATATTGAAGTATTGTCTTTGATGTTGCAAACCTTGTCTGTTGCTGGCTTGTCTAATGTTGTGCTTGATTTGGGGCATGTCGATGTTGTCAGTGGTGTTCTTTCCGCTTGCGATCTAACTGCAGAACAGGAGGGTAAATTAATTGAGCTTTACAAAGCGAAAGATTTGCCTGAGTTAGATCGATATGTGGATGGTCTTAACGGCCTGCGCGACGTTCAGAAGCAGTGGTTGGTAGGGTTGCCGCGTTTGTGTGGTGACAAGGATGTGTTGCAGCGCGCTTCTGAATTGCTTGGCGGTGTGAATGAATCCATTCGTGATGCCATTGTTTTGTTGCAAGATGTGAGCCGTTCTATTTGTCAGCGTTTTCCTAATGTTGGGCTGCATTTTGATTTAAGTGATTTGGTTTCTTATAGCTATCACACGGGTGTGGTATTTGCGGCTTACGTTCCAGGTCACGGTAATGCGATTGCGCGTGGCGGGCGTTACAATAATATCGGCGAGGTCTTTGGTCGATCCAGGCCCGCGACCGGTTTTAGCACGGATGTAAAAGCCTTGGTTGCTTTGACGGATATTGTTGTCAATAAACCAAAAACAGTACTGTCGCCAATTTGCTCAAGTAACGAGTTGTGGTTGAAGGTGAATTCTCTGCGTGCTGAAGGTTACCAAGTTGTAGAGGTTTTGGATGACCATTACACTGGAAAAGCAGATTTTAAGTTGGATTTTGTGGATGGGGCTTGGCAGTTGCTGCCGGTTCGAAGCTAGACTTTTCTTTAAGAACTATCTAAATGAGACCTGAAATTATGGGTAAAAATGTTGTTATTCTAGGCACTCAATGGGGCGATGAAGGTAAGGGTAAGGTTGTCGACCTGCTTACTGAAGATGTTGCTGCAGTTGTACGTTTTCAAGGCGGTCACAATGCTGGCCATACCTTGGTGATCGATGGCAAGAAAACGGTCTTGCATTTGATTCCTTCTGGTATCTTGCGCGATGGCGTTCAGTGCATCATAGGTAATGGTGTTGTCTTGTCTCCGGCAGCATTGAAGACGGAAGTGCTTGAACTTCTTGAGCAAGGTGTGCCTGCCGTCGAGCGCTTGAAAATCAGCGCGGCTTGTCCATTGATTCTGCCTTACCATATTGCGATTGATCAGGCTCGTGAGCTTGCTAAGGGTGAGAAAAAGATCGGTACAACGGGGCGTGGTATTGGGCCTGCTTATGAAGATAAGGTGGCTCGCCGTGCTATTCGCGTTGGTGATTTGTTGGACTCTGAGCGCTTTGCTACTAAGCTGAAAGAAGTGCTTGAGTACTATAATTTTATTCTAACGAATTACCACAAAGTAGAGCCTATTTCTTTTGATAAGGTTTACGCTGAAGGCTTGGAAATGGCCGAGTTCTTGCGCCCAATGGTTGCTGACACTATTACCTTGCTTCACGATTTGCGTAAAGCGGGTGCGAACATTATGTTCGAAGGTGCGCAAGGTTCATTGTTGGATGTGGATCATGGTACTTATCCTTATGTGACATCTTCCAATACAACTGCGGGCGGAGCGCCTGCCGGTACAGGATTTGGTCCTTTGTACTTGGATTATGTGTTGGGGATTACCAAGGCTTATACAACTCGTGTAGGGTCTGGCCCATTTCCAACAGAACTGTTTGACGAAGATGGCGAGCGTTTAGGTCGTCGCGGTCATGAGTTTGGTGCGACAACGGGACGTTCGCGTCGTTGTGGTTGGTTTGATGCGGTGGCTTTACGTCATGCGGTTCAGATTAACTCTGTCTCTGGTATCTGCTTAACTAAGTTGGATGTATTGGACGGTTCGTCTGTCATTAAGGTTTGTGTTTCTTACGCTGATGCTGATGGTAATCCAGTTGCGGGTTCGTTGGTTGATAGTGAAGGGTATGAGCAAGCCAAGCCTGTTTATGTAGAGATGCCTGGTTGGACTGAATCGACAGTCGGTGCGCCAAGTTTCGAAGCTTTGCCTAAAAATGCTCAAGACTATATTCGTTTCTTAGAAGCGCAAGTGGGTGTGCCTGTGGATATTATTTCTACTGGTCCAGACCGTAATGAAACGATTGTATTGCGCGATCCTTTCAAGCAGTAAGTCGTAGCGTATTTTATTGTGTAGTAAAAAAAGCCGCATTTTGCGGCTTTTTTCGTTCTTGCGAGTAGCTAAGTTCATCATATTAGTATTCTTTGTAAATAGAGTGAAAAGAGGGGGAGGAGTTTGCTGGGCACTAAGGTAATATTTACAATTGAATTTATGGCGATGTAACCATCTGCTAAATAATGGAAAAATGAGAGGAAATATTTATGGTTAAGTTATTGCTTGCTGATGATGATGCTCGTTTGTCGGATCTAATAAAGGAATACTTTGATGGTGAGGGTTATGAAGTTGCTCATGCTTGGAATGGGCGTGAGGCTTTAGAACTGATGGCGGCTGATATGCCAGATATCATTATTCTGGATGTGATGATGCCGGAATTAGATGGTTTTGAAACGTTAAAACAGATTCGTAACAAGAGCGCTGTGCCCGTTATTATGTTGACAGCAAAAGGCGATGATATTGATCGTATCCTTGGCTTAGAGATGGGCGCAGACGATTATTTGTCAAAACCGTTCAACCCGCGTGAGTTGCTGGCGCGTATTAAAGCGATTCTGCGTCGAGCTAGTCAAGAGCGCGAAGATGATCCAACGGCCGATATCGATCTTTCTGGTGTGTTGTTGCGTCGTAAAGATCGTACGGTTTATCTTGAGGGTGAATTAGTAGAGTTAACGACCTCTGAATATACTTTGTTAGAGTGTATGTTGATGGCCCCAGGTCAAGTGCTAACTAAGCAGGAGCTTTCTGAAAAAGCATTAGGCCGTAAGTTGACTATGTATGACCGTAGTTTGGATATGCATATTAGTAATCTGCGCAAGAAGATCGGCAATTTGGAAAATGGCGACCCGCGAATTAAAACGGTGCGTGGTGTTGGCTATATTTTTGTGTCAAATGAGCAGGGTGCTTAATTTTTTATGAAAAATACTTTTCTGCGTGTGTTTCTGGTGGTGTTACTGTCCAATATTATTGTGGTTAGTATTGGTTTAGGGATGGTGCAGTTTATTCAGAAACGCAACCAGGTGTCCGCTGATTTGTTGGGTGATGTTGGTGTTCAGTTGGTCGCTGGGTATGAAAAGTTTGGTATTGTTTCTTTGCAAGAAGAAACGAAAAAGGCTGAGAAGCGTTTGTCTGGGACCATTTACTTGTATCAAGAAAATGGTCGACCTCTTCTTAAGCCTTTGCCGCGTAATTTTAGAGAGCAGAATACGCCGAGTTCATCCACTCGGCCAGCGGCGGATTTTTTACACAGTCAGTTTATTCAGGTGATTGGTGGTAATAATGTCCAATATCTACTGATATTCAAGCCTGATCCTGAAATTAGTTCGTTAGCGCCTGAGGCTGTGGTTGGTTTCTCTTTGCTTGGCTTGTTTGTTTCAAGTGGTGTGTTGGCTTATTGGTTGTTGGGGCCTTTGCTCAAGTTGCAGCGCGTGGCGCGCTCTTTTGGGCAAGGGGATATGACCGCTAGGGTAGAAAATAAGTTAGCACGAAGAAGCGATGCCGTCGGTAAGTTGGCGCGTGAGTTTAACGAGATGGCGGTGAGGATTGAAACGTTACTGTCGTCCAAAGAGCGTTTGATGCGAGATGTTTCTCATGAGTTAAGAACGCCGCTTGCTAGGATTGAGGTGGCGCTCACTATTGCGGAAGATAAGTATGGAACGGAAGCGCAAAAGGGGTATCTTCACCGCATACGCACCGAGCTTCATGAGCTTGATGAATTGATTGGACAGGTGTTGACTTTAAGTCGCCTAGAGGCCGCTTCTCTTATAAAAGAAGAGATGGATCTTCAGGAATGGTTAAGTGAAATTGTTGCGGATGTGAGTTTTGAGAGTCAGCTTAAAGGGATTTCGGTGACGAAAATTGGTCGTATCCCGAAAACCATTTTAGGTGATCCTCTTCAATTGCGTCATGCTATTGAAAACGTGCTTCGTAATGCGTGTTTTTATGCAGGTTGTGGTGGAGTGATTGAGGTTGAAACTCAGGAAAAGGCAGGCACGGCCTTTATTTATGTGCGTGACAATGGCCCTGGTGTTTCTGATGATAAGTTAGAGAAAATATTTCATGCCTTTTATCGCTCTTCTGAGGCGAGAGAGGCGAATAGCGGTGGTTTTGGTGTCGGTCTTACTATTTCTCAGCGTATTATTCGTGCGCACAAGGGGCAAATAATGGCTCGCAATCGTGAAGAGGGTGGATTGGAGGTGTGTTTCCAGCTGCCAGTGGCTTAGGTGGTTTTCTAGAAAGTGTGTTGTATTGCTCTTTTGGAAAAAAGCCCTTGTTATTGTCTTCATAGGTAAGTAACATGCCCGTCGCAAGTTGGCTAGGCAGTCGCCGCTCAATTTATTGGGGGGAGGAAAGTCCGGGCTTCGCAGGGTAAAGTGCCAGGTAACGCCTGGGGGGCGTGAGCCTACGGAAAGTGCAGCAGAAAATACACCGCCTAAGCAGTTTACTGCCGGTAAGGTTGAAATGGTGCGGTAAGAGCGCACCGCGCGACTGGCAACAGTTCGTGGCTAGGTAAACCCCACTTGAAGCAAGACCAAATAGGAACTCTTTGGCGTGACCCGCGCTGAGTTCGGGTAGGTTGCTAAAGACGTGCAGTGATGTACGTATTAGATGAATGACTGTCCACGACAGAACCCGGCTTATCGGCCAACTTGCAATTTCTTCTTCCTTTTATGTTTCCCTTTCAGGCTCGCGCTGTCGACCTAATAGCTAGGTTGTTTTTTAGTCTCTCATTGCCTGAATCTTCATTTTATTCTTTTTTGTTTTGTTTTTAATCAAATGCCGCTTCATAAGCGGCTTTTTTGTGCCCGCTTTTTATCTGTTTTCATTTTTACGCAATATTTTTTTACTATTTTGATAAAAAGGTGTTAAATTGTGGGATAAAGTGTCGATAAGTGGGATATGACAATGTTTCGTGGGATTCATCAAGTAAGTATGGATGCAAAGGGGCGTATGTCGCTTCCTGCACGCTTGCGTGATGATCTTGCCCAATACGACGATGACGGCGTAGTGGTTACCATAGATCCTGTTTCTCGATGTTTACTGCTTTACCCCTTGTCTGAGTGGGAGTTGATTCAGCAAAAGCTAGACAAGCTGCCAACTTTTCAGCCTCAGGCTAGACGTCTTCAGCGTCTACTGGTGGGGCATGCAACTGATCTGGAAGTGGATAACGCGGGCAGAATTTTATTGCCTGCACCGCTGCGTGAATTTGCACGCTTAGATAAGAAACTGACCATCCTTGGACAAGGCAAAAAATTAGAAATTTGGAGCCAAGAGGAATGGGAAGCTCAGCGTGAAGATTATTTATCCCAAGATGCTCTTGCGGACTTACAAACAGAAACCATGATGGATATTTCTTTATGACAAAGACGATGGCAGAACACATAAGCGTCATGCTTAATGAGTCCGTCGATATGCTAGTAACCGACGCGAATGGTCTTTATGTAGATGGCACGTTTGGTCGTGGTGGCCATACTCGTTTGGTGCTGGAAAAACTTAATAACGGACGTTTGCTCGGTTTTGATAAAGATCCGGTGGCCATTCGTCATGGTAAATCTTTAGAGCAAGAAGATACTCGTTTCACTATCGTTCAAGACAGCTTTGCCAATATGGCTGAGCACATTACGGACGTCTTTGGTGTGGATAGAGTGGATGGTGTGATGATGGATTTGGGGGTTTCTTCTCCTCAAATCGATGATGCTGAGCGTGGCTTTAGCTTCATGAATGATGGCCCATTGGATATGCGAATGAATCCAGAGAAGGGCATTAGTGCCGCTCAATGGATTGCTTCTGTTCATGAAAAAGAGTTGGCGGATGTGATGTATCAATATGGTGAAGAACGTTTTTCCCGCCGCATTGCAAAAGCCATCTGTGAGTACCGTTCACATACGCCGATTTTAACCACGCTGCAACTGGCAAAAATTATTGCGGAAGCAAACCCAGCTTGGGAAAAAGGCAAAAATCCGGCTACTCGAGCTTTCCAAGGTATTCGAATCCATATTAATAATGAGCTAGGGGATTTGGAAGTGGGCTTGGAGGCCGCCGCGCAGGCTCTAAAAGTGGGTGGTCGCTTGGCCGTTATTAGCTTTCACTCTCTTGAAGATCGAATTGTTAAGCGCTTTATGAAGTTAAAAGCAAAAGGGCCTGAGTTGCCAAGACATTTGCCGATTCAAAATGCACACCTTGATATTAAGTTTAAAACCGTCGGTAAGGCAATCAAACCATCTCAAGCAGAGGTGAGTGAGAACGTTCGATCCAGAAGTGCTGTGTTGCGTGTTTTGGAGCGAGTCAGTGATTAACGCGCGTTTCTTGCCGCTGATATTCATTGTTGGGGTTTTGGTGTTGACCACAGTGTCCATGGCTGTGGTGATTCAAGTGTACGATTTTAGAAAAGACTTCTCTTATCTTCAGACGTTGAAGCAGGATGAAGTGGATTATGAAGTGAAATGGGGGCAGTTGTTGCTTGAGCAAAGTGCACTAACCCAGCCAAGTCGCCTAGAGCAGGCGGCGATTAAAGATTTGCAAATGCATGCACCTTCTCAGGATGAATTGATAATAGTGAAACCATGAATATTGAAAACAGTGTTCAAACCCCAGGAAAATGGCGCTTCATCTTTGTATACGGCATCGCATTGCTGTTGTTTCTTGTCGCCGGAGGTCGCCTCTTCTACTTAACGGTAGTGGATAAGGATTTTTTGCAAAATCAGGGCGAAATTCGTGCAGTGAGAACAGAGGCTATTCCAGCCACCCGAGGCATGATACTAGACCGCCGTGGCGAGCCTTTAGCAGTGAGTACGCCGACGTGGACCATTATTGCCAATCCTAAGGCGTTGTGGAAGTTGCCACGAGATCCATCTCAAAACGTGGGGCCTGAAGAGGAGATTAAGCGTCTCGCTGAGGTGATGGGCGTTGGTAGAGCTTGGTTGCAAGAAAGATTTGAAGCGAATAAAGGTCGCTCTTTTATGTATTTGAAGCGGCAAATACCCCCCCATGAAGCCGACGCTATTATGGCGGCGAACGTGGTGGGTGTGAGCAAAACAAAAGAATATAAACGCTTTTACCCTGCTGGTGAAGTGGCTTCTCATGTTGTTGGTTTTACCAATATTGATGATAAGGGGCAAGAGGGTATTGAGCTTGCTTATGATCAGGCTTTAGAAGGGCAGCCGGGCCGTCGCAGTTATGTAAAAGATCTGACCGGCAATATTATTCGCGGTGTGGGTGTGGAAGAAGCAGAGCATCCAGGCGAAAATATTGAGTTGAGTATTGATCTAAGATTGCAATATTTGGCTTATCGAGAGCTAAAGGCAGCAGTGACTGAACATCGCGCTACATCGGCGTCTGCGGTGATTTTAGATGTAAAAACGGGCGAGATTCTGGCGATGGTGAACCAGCCGTCTTACAATCCTAATGATCGCTCTAAACTTGAATATGAAGAACTGCGCAATCGTGCAGTGATTGATTTGTTTGAGCCTGGCTCCACCATGAAGCCATTCACCATTTCTGCTGCTTTGATGTCTGGGCAGTATACGACAGAAACGACGATTAATACGTCACCAGGCTTTATGCGATTTGGGCGTTTTACCATTCGTGATGCGGCCAATTATGGTGTTATCGATTTTGAAAAACTATTAATCAAGTCAAGTAACGTTGGTGCCTCTAAGATTGCCTTGTCACTGCCACAGGATGCCATTTGGAATATGGATTATGAGTTAGGGATTGGTTCTCCAGTGGGTATTGGTTTCCCTGGCGAGGCGTCTGGTGTGTTGCCTTCTCATCCTAAGTGGCACCCGTCTGAGATTGCCACTTTATCCTATGGTTATGGCTTGTCTGTTTCCACTCTTCAGCTGGCGCAAGCTTATATGACACTGGCTAATGGTGGCTATCGAGTGCCGGTTACTATTTTTAAACAGGATGCTCCAGCCGATGGTAAGCAAGTGATTCCGAATAAGGTTGCTCAAGATGTGGTGAAAATGATGGAGGCCGTTGTGCAGCGCGGATCCGGCAAGGCCGCACAAATCCCAGGATACCGTGTGGCAGGTAAGACGGGTACGGTTCATAAAGTGGGTTCAAAGGGGTATGAATACGATCAATATATCGCTCTTTTCGCGGGCGTTGCTCCAGCATCTGACCCAAGACTGGCAATGGTCGTCATGATCAATGACCCTAAAGGTCGAGAATATTATGGTGGTGAAGTTGCTGCTCCTGTTTTTTCTCGGGTAATGGAAGGGGCGCTGACGACATTGAATATTTACCCAGATTTGCCAGAAGGGCTTAGAGAAGTGCGTTTGCAGCCTAAGAAAGCGCCTTACCAAGTGGTGCAGGGTGGTTAGATGAGTCAAATTCATCATACTCAATTACTCGATTTGGCGGGGTATCCTTTAGAGGATATCCCGCATTCTGCTGTTTATAGCCATTTGGAGACCGACAGTCGAAAAGTGGATGGCGATGCGGTGTTTTTTGCTTTGCCGGGCGTCGCATCAAATGGCTGGGATCATTTGGATCAGGTGGTTGCATTAGGTTGCAAAGTAGCGGTCGTTCCTGAATATCTTCATTTGCAGCGCAATGATATTGAGCTTCTGTCGGTTGCTGATCCAGCTAGGTTGTTAGTGGTATGTTTGCATGCATATTTTGGTCGCATGCCGAAAAAAATGGTGGCAGTTACTGGTACGAATGGAAAATCTTCTATTTGTTTCTATGTGGCTCAACTGGCTCAATTTGTTGGTTTTAAGAGCGGGTTGGTGGGGACGTTTGGTGTGGGCCCCTTGGATAAGTTGTCTGAGTCAAAACAAACAACGCCAGATCTGTTGTCTATGCACCTTATTTTGATGGCAATGGCGGACTCGGGTGTGGATTTTGTCGCTTTTGAAGCCTCTTCTCATGCTTTGGATCAGGGGCGTCTTGAAGGGGTGCCCTTTCAGACGGCGGTGTTTTCAAACCTTTCCCGCGATCACCTTGATTATCATGGTGATATGAATTCATATGCTCTGGCCAAGCAGCGATTGTTTTCGTTTCCCAGTGTGACGCATTCCGTATTTTGTTTGGATGATGCTTATGCAGGTTTCATGGCTGAAAGCGCTGTTGATTCACGCCACTATTATTATAGTGAGCAAAACTCAAAGGCCGATTTTTATGTTAAGCAGTTAGCGCTGGAGTCAGCAGGATGCCGATTTGTTCTGTGTCATCCAGACGGTGAAGTGCCAGTGTTTTTGCCCTTATTGGGTCGATTCAACGTGCAAAACGCATTGGCTGCGTTGGCCAGTCTTTGGGCTTATGTTGATGACAAACAGCGTTTGATTGCGGGTTTGTCCTGCTTGTCTGGCGCGCCTGGTCGAATGGAAAAAGTCCATTTACCTCATTCACCACTTGTTGTGGTGGATTATGCTCATACTCCCGATGCGCTAGCAGTGGCGTTACAGGCCTTGAAGGCGCATTCCAGTAGTCGATTGATTTGTGTATTTGGTTGTGGTGGTGATAGGGATAGAGGCAAGCGACCTTTAATGATGGCGGCAGCTATGCAAAATGCTGATTGCGTATGGTTAACATCTGATAATCCTCGCACTGAGTCGATAGAGCAAATTTTTTCCGATATTTTAGCGCAAACCAATCAAGGTGAGGCGTTTAGTTTTGAGCCTGATCGTCGCGTTGCGATACGTCAAGCTATCTTGTCGGCTGGCCCAAATGATGTGGTTTTGATTGCTGGTAAAGGGCATGAGACTTATCAAGATATTGAAGGTATTAAGCATCATTTTGATGATAAAGAAGAGGCGTTGAAGGCGGTAGAAGCTTATGTTAATTGATTTGACTCTTTCGGATATCGCTCTGGCTTGTAATGGCAAGCTGGTTGGTGAGAACTGCGCGCTTAATGCAGTTGTTACTGATACGAGAAAGCTATCTCCTGGTTGTCTTTTTGTGGCGTTGAAAGGCGCCCGCTTTGATGGGCATGATTATGTGAAGCAGGCGGTTGATAATGGCGCGATCGCGGTTGTGTCTGAGCATGATGTTGATGTGCCTAATTATGTCAAAGTGGCAGATACCTCATTGGCTTATGGTGCCATTGCCCGCTTGATCCGTGGCGCTTTTAAGGGTCCTGTTGTATGTATTACTGGCAGTAATGGTAAAACAACCGTAAAGGATTGGTTGGCGCAGTCACTTTCTGGCAAAAATGTGTTAAAAACACGCGCCAATTTGAACAATCAGATAGGTGTGCCGCAAACGCTGCTTGAATTAGAAAAGCATCATGATGTTGCTGTGATTGAGACAGGTACTAGTTTTTTGGGTGAAATCCCTTTATTGGCTAGAATTGCGTTTCCTGACGTGGTGATTTTAACGAATGCGAGTGGCAGTCATTTTGAAGGCTTGGGTAGTCTCGAAGGTATTGCTAAAGAAAAAGGTGGTTTGATTTCGGGGGCGGCTCCTGATGCCAGTATTATTCTTAATGCAGATGATGCCTTTTTTGATTATTGGTGTGGTATCGCAGCCGGTAGAAAAGTGTATTCTTTTGGTTTTACTGAGTCTGCGGACTTATATGCCTCTGATCTAGTATTGGGGGCGGAATCCAGTACAGCGATATTCCATTATAGTGGGACAGCGCTTCCTGTTCTTATTGCTGGTGCAGGTCGACATCAAATCGCGAATGGCATGGCAGTGGTGTTAGCCATGTTAGTCATCGGGGTTGATTTTAAAGAAGCGGTCGCTAAATTGGCTTCGCCAGTGTTGGTTTCAGGCAGGTTAGAGCGTCTTAAGACAAAAAATGGCGCGCTATTAATTAATGATTGTTACAATGCCAGCCCGTCATCAGTCAAAGCGGCAATTGATGTATTGGCGATACAGTCGGTAGAAGAAACTTGGTTGATTTTAGGTGCGTTAGCCGAGCTTGGGGATCAGCGAGACAGTATTCATAACGAGTTAGGGATGTATGCTAAGGGTAAAGGGATTTCGTGTTTGATTTGTGTTGGTCCTGTAGCGGGTATTGCTGGCGCGGCTTTTCGAAGCGCAGGTGGTAATGCAATATTTTGTAATACGCATAATGAAGCGGCGACAGTAGTTCGTCCGTTAGATAAAAAACACGCTATTTTAGTCAAAGGTTCTCGCTCGGCTAAGATGGAAAATGTCATTGAAGCATTAATTAATTAGGATATTCCTTACCAATGTTACTTCTCTTAACGGCTTATTTAAGTAAATACCATACATTTTTTACTGTATTTAATTATTTGTCTCTGCGCGCTATTTTGGGTGTTCTTACGGCATTGGCTATTTCTCTTCTGATTGGCAATAAAGTCATTGTCTTGTTGCAACGTTTACAGATTGGTCAAGCAGTGCGTAATGACGGTCCTCAGACGCATTTATCGAAAGCGGGAACGCCAACAATGGGCGGGGCGTTGATTATTTTTTCAATCTCCGTGAGCACGCTTTTGTGGGGGGATTTACGCAACGAGTATGTATGGGTTGTGCTGCTGGTGATGTTGGCATTTGGCGTTGTGGGTTGGGTAGATGATTATCGAAAAGTGGTAGAGAAAAACCCACGTGGTCTCCCTGGTCGCTGGAAATATTTTTGGCAAAGTGTGTTTGGTCTCGCCGCTGCGTTTTATTTGTATTACACCGCCAGTACACCCGCGGAAACGGCGTTGATTGTGCCTCTGTTTAAAGATGTGGCTATTCCTTTAGGTGTGTTTTTTATTGTGCTGACGTATTTCGTTATCGTGGGTACCAGTAATGCGGTGAATTTAACCGATGGTTTGGATGGGTTGGCTATTTTACCAACGGTCTTGGTGGGCGGTGCGCTGGGGGTTTTTGCGTATTTAACCGGTAATATTCGCTTTGCTGATTACTTGCTCATCCCTTATGTACATGGTTCTGGAGAGCTGCTGGTGTTTTGTGCTGCGCTGGCTGGGGCGGGGTTGGGCTTTTTATGGTTTAACACCTATCCTGCTCAAATTTTTATGGGGGACGTGGGTTCTCTGGCGTTAGGTGCGGCGTTAGGCACGATTGCTGTTATCGTCCGTCAAGAGTTGGTGTTGTTTATTATGGGTGGCGTTTTTGTGATGGAAACAGTCTCTGTAATACTGCAAGTCGCTTCCTATAAATTAACCAAACGACGAATATTCCGAATGGCACCGATTCACCATCATTTTGAGTTAAAAGGTTGGGCTGAGCCAAAAGTCATTGTGCGTTTTTGGATTATTACGGTTTGCCTTGTTTTAGTGGGTTTTGCCACCTTAAAAGTACGTTAGGAGTTTAGCATGTCGTTGATCGGGTCAGATCGGGTAAGAGCCGTTGTCGGCTTGGGTGCGACAGGCTTGTCTTGCGTACGCTTTTTAGCCAGCAAAGGCATTGAGTTTTATGTGGTGGATTCCCGTGAGAATCCTCCGGGTTTAGAGCAAGCAAAAGCGTTTTGTTCCGAAGATCGTATTTTTACCGGTGATTTAGATGTGCTTGAAACGCTAGGGGTGACTGAGTTGTTTGTCAGTCCTGGTATCGCATTGCGTACACCTGTTTTGGCGCGTTTGGCTGAGCGTGGTGTGGCGATGCGCGGTGACATCGATTTGTTTTGTGATTATGTTGACGCGCCCTTTGTTGCTATTACAGGGTCTAATGCGAAAAGTACGGTGACGACTTTAGTGGCGATGTTGCTGCAAGCTTGTGGTAAAAATACCAAAGCAGGCGGTAATTTAGGCTTGCCAGCGTTGGATCTTCTTTCTCCTGGTACGGATTTCTACGTGCTTGAGTTGTCTAGCTTCCAGCTTGAAACAACTCACGCCCTACAAGCTGATTTGGCTTGTCTACTGAATGTGTCTGAAGATCATATGGATCGTTACAAGGATCTTTATGAATATCAACGAGCCAAACAGAAAGTCTATCGCGGCTGTAAAGCCGCTGTTTGCAATAAGCAAGATATTTTAACCGCTCCCCTGTTGGCGGAAGGTGTTCCTGTTCGTGCTTTCACTACAAAGAGCCCTGATCTCAAAGAGTATGGCATGCTCAAAGATGGGGATGGCGCTTGGTTGTGCAAAGGTGTTGAGCGCCTTTATCATACGTCTCAAATTGCCCTAAAAGGCTCGCATAATCACGCTAATGTGCTGGCGGCTTTGGCCATGCTTGAGTTGCTTGGTGTAGACGTTATGTCTGATGCGGTAGGGGAGGTATTGAAAACCTTTGGCGGTTTGCCTCATCGCTGTGAAACCGTTCGAGTGCTAGATGGTGTAACGTATATTAATGATTCTAAAGGAACCAATGTCGGCGCTACGTTAGCGGCGTTACAGGGGCTTGGTTCTACAGCCAATAAAAAGGTGTTGTTGATAGCCGGTGGTGAAGGAAAGGGGGCTGATTTTCGTGCTCTTGCTAAGCCTATTCAGGATCTTGTGCGCATTGTTTATTTATTTGGTAAAGACGCGAATCGTATTGCTGACGTGTTGTCCTCAGATGTCGAGGTTAAGCATTTTGATACCTTGGATCAAATTGTATTAAGTATTGCTCAAGACAGTCAGGAAGGGGACATTGCTTTGTTTTCTCCAGCCTGCGCGAGCTTAGATATGTATAAAAACTACGAAATGCGCGGTCAGCACTTTGCTCGTTTGGTTGCAGAGTTATGACATGGCTCAGCATATTTGATCGAGTGTCTTGGCGCGAGTTTGTAAAGGTTGATGCGCTTTTTCTTGTCGCTGTCATTTCTATTTTGGCACTGGGTATGGTGATGGTGTCTAGTGCATCCATTTCTATATCAGAAAGTATTCACGGCCATCCGTATTTTTTTATGAGGAGGCAGTTACTTTATCTGGTTTTGGGTTTGGCGTTTGGCTGGCTTCTTTTGTCGTTACCGACGAGCCAGTTACAGCAATGGGGCATCCTTATGATGGGGTTGTCCTTGATCTTGCTCATTCTTGTGCTGGTTCCCGGTATTGGGAAAAGCGTCAACGGCAGTCGTCGTTGGATCAATTTGGTGGTGTTTAACCTTCAGGCCTCTGAGGTCGCAAAAGTTTGTATGGTGGTCTATGTCTCTGGCTATTTGGTGCGAAGAGCCGACCGTGTCAGGGAAAGTTGGGTAGGGTTCGTTTTACCTCTTTGTCTATGTAGCATCTTTCTTCTCTTTTTGCTATTTGAGCCAGACTTTGGGGCTTCTGTTGTGTTGCTGGGCACCGTGATGGTGCTGCTCTTTTTGGGCGGTGCTCCCTTGTATCAGTTTTTATTACTGATGGTAGCGGCGGTTTGTATGCTTGGTGTCGTGGCGATTTCGGAAAGTTACCGTTTGAAGCGTTTGTTGAATTTCATTGATCCATGGGCCGACCCTTTTAACGAGGGGTATCAACTTAGTCAGGCGTTAATTGCTTACGGTCGAGGTGAGTGGTTTGGTCTGGGCTTGGGGAATAGCGTACAGAAATTGGCTTATTTGCCGGAAGCGCATACGGATTTTGTGTTTTCTATTTGGGTCGAAGAGACGGGCATGTTTGGTGGGCTGCTGCTGATTTGTTTGTTTGCTTTACTGGTCGGACGTGCTTTCAAAATCGGTCATAAAGCCATGGCTCTTTCTCGTCCTTTTGCTGGTTATATGTGCTTTGGTTTTGCCATTTTGGTTCTGGCGCAAGTGATTATAAACATCGGAGTAAATACGGGTTTTTTGCCGACAAAAGGTTTGACATTACCTTTGATCAGCTACGGTGGTAGTAGTCTAATTATCACGTTGGGTAGCCTGTTTGTGGTAGCGCGAGTGGATGTTGAGAATCGTCGAGTTGAGTATGGTGGTGACACAGACTCATCTGGTGTAAGTGGCCTGAAAGAGAGCAGGAAATGAATAAGGTAAGAAAAGTCATTATAATGGCTGGCGGAACAGGGGGGCATATTTACCCAGCTTTGGCCTGTGCGCAGAACTTTAAGGATCAAGGGTTCCATGTTCAGTGGCTTGGCTCTAAAGGTGGAATGGAAGAGTCTCTTGTGCCTAAACATGACATAGAGTTGCATTCTTTGTCGATCAAGGGAGTAAGGGGTAAGGGTATACTTGGCCTGCTGGCGGCCCCTTTTAGAATTTTGCACGCTGTTGGTCAGGCGGTGGCCGTTTTGCAAAAAGTGAAACCGGATATTGTTTTAGGTATGGGGGGGTTCGTTGCAGGACCAGGAGGTTTGGCCGCTCGACTGTTAGGTATTCCACTGGCTATTCATGAGCAAAATGCCGTTGCTGGAACAACGAATAAGCTGCTTGCCAGAGTTGCGAGTGTGAGGTTGCAGGCTTTCGACGGCGCGCTTACCAATGCTATTAGTGTCGGCAACCCTATTCGCAGTAATATTTTAGAGCAGCGTGTTCGTGAGCCAAGAAACGGTTCGGCAAGGCCGTTGCGATTGCTGGTTGTTGGGGGGAGTTTAGGGGCAAAAGCCATTAATGATGTCATGCCTCAAGTCTTAGCCGAATGGCCTTTCTCTCAGCGTCTGGATATTTGGCATCAAACGGGTATGCGTCATTTTGAAGCGGTATCTGAGTTGTATGAAGAGGCTGGTGTAAAAGCCCGTGTACAGGCTTACTTGGATAACATGGATCAAGCGTATTATTGGGCAGATCTTGTATTGTGTCGAGCGGGAGCGATGACAGTAAGTGAGTTAGCTGTTGCAGGCCTACCTTCTATTTTGGTGCCTTTTCCGCATGCCATCGATGATCACCAAACAGCGAATGCTCGTTATTTAGAGCAGGTTGGAGCAGCCTACCTACTGCCTCAGACGCAGTTGAACTGCGAAAAAGTTATTTCTTTGCTTTCTGAATTTGTAGAGGGCGATGAGACGTTATTGAAAATGGGTGAGCAAGCGAAGTCAATGGCTCATCCCAATGCGACACAAGATGTTGTTGCACATTGTTTAAGGTTAATAAAATCATGATTGATAATAAAGCTCAGTACGATATTCCTACCATGCGCCGTATTCAGAATATCCATTTCATTGGTATTGGTGGTGTGGGCATGTGTGGTATCGCCGAAGTGTTGCATAACCAGGGTTACCAAGTGTCAGGTTCTGATCTGAAATCGTCGTCGACAACAGAGCGCTTAGAAGGGCTCGGTATTAAGGTGTATCTTGGGCACGTGGAAGAAAACGTTTATGACGCTCACGTCATTGTTGTTTCTACGGCGATAAATGAGCAAAACCCAGAAATTATTTGGGGTAAAGAGAATCGTATTCCCATCGTCCGTCGAGCGGAAATGCTAGCCGAGTTAATGCGCTATCGTCATGGTATTGCGGTTGCGGGTACGCATGGAAAAACCACGACCACGAGTTTAATGGCGTCTATTTTGGCGGCGACAGGTGAAGCGCCAACCTTTGTAATAGGCGGACGTTTGACCAGTGCTGGTGCTAATGCGCAGCTGGGTAGTAGTGCTTATCTTGTGGCAGAAGCAGACGAGAGTGATGCGTCATTCCTGCACTTACAGCCACAAACCGTGATCGTCACCAATATTGATGCAGATCATATGGACACTTACGACGGTGATTTTGAGAAGGTCAAGCATACCTTTATCGAGTTTGTGCATAATTTGCCTTTTTACGGCCTCGCTGTGATGTGCGTTGATGATGAAAACGTGCGTGAGATTTTGCCATCATTAAGTCGACCTATTTTGACGTATGGCATTGATCAAGAAGCGGATTTTTATGCGACGGATATTGTGCAGATCGGGCGCTATTGTGAGTTTTTGGCGCACCGTCCAGATGGTGAGCCGCTGAAAATTCGTTTGCCTATGCCGGGTCGTCATAATGTGCTGAATGCCCTGGCGACCATTGCGGTTGCAACAGATTTGGGTGTGGATGCCACGGCCATTCAAGCCGGTCTGATGGGGTTTGAGGGGGTTGGTCGTCGTTTCCAAGAGCAAAAGCCACTCGCATTATCTGACGGCTCAAGTGTGATGTTTGTTGATGATTATGGTCACCACCCAAGCGAGGTTTTGGCCACAATAAAAGCGATACGTGCAGGCTGGCCTGAAAAGCGTTTGGTGATGGTCTATCAGCCGCACCGCTACACTCGAACTCGTGATCTGTATGAGGATTTTGTGCGCGTTTTGTCTCAAGTGGATGTATTGCTGTTGCTTGATGTGTATTCGGCAGGTGAAAACACCATCAATGGGGCGGACAGTCGTTCATTATGCGGCAGCATTCGCCAGCGCGGCAATGTTGATCCAATTCATGTTGGTGGTGAGGCGGATTTGCGTTCTATTTTGAGCAACGTTTTGCGTGATGGGGATTTGTTGATCACGCAAGGGGCAGGCGATATTGGTATGGTATCCAAAAATTTATCAGTGAGTGGTATTTAATATGGCACAAACACTTAAAGATTCCGTTATCGCCGTGATTTATGGTGGGCGTTCTGCTGAGCGTGATGTTTCCATGCAGAGTGGCCCTTTGGTTGCTGAGGGGCTGCGTTCGAAAGGGTTTAATGTTGTCGAACTCGACCTTTATGGGCCTGGTGCGTCATTCGATCCTATTGTTCAGTTGCAATCGATTGAGTTTGATCTGGCTTTTATTGCTCTTCACGGCGGTGAAGGAGAGGACGGGCGAGTTCAGGCTTTGCTTGAAATGCTTGGTAAGCCCTATACCGGAAGTTCGCCTTTGTCATGTGGTCTGGCAATGGACAAGGTCTTAACGAAGCGTTTTTGGAATGGTATTGGCATTCCGACGCCGGCTTATCTGTCTTTTGTCAATCATGCTGATGCGGATGCGATTGAGCAGCAAATGTCTTATCCAATGATTGTTAAGCCTTCTAGAGAAGGTTCTACCATTGGTATTAACAAAGCGATGAATCGATCTGAGCTTGATGAGGCTCTTTTGAAGGCGCTTGAATATGATTCTGACATCTTGGTTGAAGAGTTTGTTGATGGGCCTGAATTCACGATTACGATTATTGATGATGTCGCTTATCCACCAATAGGTTTAAAGCCTGCTCCAGATCATAAGCTTTATGATTATGAGGCGAAGTACATAGCGAACGATACGCAGTACCTGTTGCCGTGTGGGTTGAATGAAGATGATGAAAATGAATTGCAAATGTTGGCGCTAGATGCGTATCGATCATTAGGTTGTTCTGGTTGGGGGCGTGTTGATGTAATGCGTGATCAAGCGGGCGTGTTTTGGGTGTTAGAAGTTAATACAGCGCCTGGGATGACGTCGCACAGTTTGGTTCCTATGGCGGCCAAGTATGTGGGGATTGATTATGCTTCATTAGTTGAAAAAATTGCGCAAAATGCTTGGGATAAAGTAGGGCGTGATTGATTTATGAGGATAGCGGCACTAATAGGGGCGATTTTATTGATAATCGTTGCCACTTTTCAGGGCGACGATTCCCCCGATACCTGGTTTGCTATTCAAAAGGTTGAAATAAAGGGTCAACTAAAGTACGCAACGGAAGAAGAGCTGCAGTCTAATTATTCTTCTTTGTTGGGTCAGAGTCTTTTAAGAGTCTCTTTGTCGAGTGTGATGGATGTCGTTTTGTCATCAGAGTGGGTGGCAAGCGCAGAGATTCGTAAAGTTTGGCCAAATACGTTGCAGGTCCTTGTTCATGAACATACGCCTCTTGCATACTGGGGAGATAGGCAATTGATCTCCACCTCAGCGGTTATTATTGCGCCGCCTAAGTTACCAGATTTGCCGCTTACGCGGTTTTATGGTCCCGAAGACTCCAGTGGTGTCGTGCTTGAGCAGTTTGGTCTGATTAGTCAGGTGCTTGCGTCTACTTCTTTGCGTGTTGCCACTCTTACTTTAGAGCCAAGGGGCGCTTGGAATATAATTTTTACCAATGGTGTAGAGGTTAAGCTGGGTCGAGAGGATATTTTAGAAAGATTACAGCGCTTTATAGCCGTGTATAAGAGTGATTTATCGGGTAGAATAGATCAGATAACATCAGTCGATGCTCGTTATCCTCATGGGATAGCGGTAGGTTGGAAGCAAAATAAATGATATTGGCCTGTTTGTTGCTTTTTTAAACAGTAATGAAGGGCTTGTCATAACAACACGTGATGCCGGGAAGGTGAAATGATAGTCGGTTTGGATGTAGGCACATCGAAAGTTATTTGTTTGGTTGGCGAAGTTCTGGCTGATGGTAGTTTGGAAATTGTCGGTATTGGCTCTCATAGTTCAAAAGGCATGAAGCGTGGTGTTGTTATAAACATAGAGTCAACGGTTCAATCGATTCAACGTGCAGTTGAAGAGGCGGAGCTAATGGCGGGTTGTAACATACATTCAGTTTATGTCAGTGTGGCAGGTAGCCATATTCGAAGCTTGAACTCGCATGGCATTGTTGCTGTTAAAAATGGTGAAGTGCAAAAAGAAGATATTGATCGAGTGATTGATGCGGCTCAAGCTGTGCCGATTTCTTCTGATCAGCGAGTATTGCATATTTTGCCTCAGGAATACCACATAGACTCTCAAGAAGGCATTAAAGATCCTTTGGGTATGTCTGGTGTTCGTCTTGAAGCGAATGTGCATTTGATTTCTGGTGCGGTTAACGCCGTAATGAATGTTGAGAAGTGTATTAAGCGCTGTGGGCTTGGGGTTGATGGCGTTATTTTGTCTCAGCTCGCTTCCAGTGAGTCATCTTTGAGTGAAGATGAAAAAGACTTGGGTGTGTGCCTGATTGATATTGGTGCCGGAACATCTGATATTGCCGTCTGGCTTGATGGTGCGCTACACCATACTGCCGTTGTGCCTGTTGCAGGTGATCAGGTGACTAATGATATTTCAATGGCTTTGCGTACCCCGACTCAACATGCTGAAGAGATTAAAGTAAAATACGCTTGTGCTATGTCCTCAATGGCGTCTGCAGAGCAGGTTTTGCAAGTGCCCAGTGTGGGCGATCGTCAGCCAAGATCCATCACTCGTCATGCTTTGACTGAGGTGGTTGAGGCTCGATATGAAGAAATTTACAATTTAATTTTAGATGAGTTAAGACGCAGCGGTTATGCCGAGCGAATCCCTGCAGGTATTGTAATTACTGGGGGGACGTCGCTTATGGAAGGTGCGGCAGAGCTGGCAGAAAAGGTATTTCAGATGCCAGTTCGATTATCTTTACCAGATTGTACTAAAGGAATGTCTGACATTGTCGATAACCCTATATATTCAACAAGCGTTGGATTATTGGCTTATGGTAGTAAAGAGGCTGACGTAACTGAAATCTCGAAACGGATGATGTCTAAGACGCAAACTAAACGAGAAACATCAGTTCTGGCTCCTAAAGAAATCGGACCATCTTTCAGTGCAACGAAGGCGTGGCAGAAATTAAAACACTGGTTTCAAAGTTATATTTAGTCAGAATTGATTATGAATTTATTGAGGAGCGATAAGCCCATGAATGTCTTTGATTTAGCCGAAGATAATCTATCAGATAACGCTGTTATAAAAGTAATTGGTGTTGGCGGTGGCGGTGGTAATGCTGTTCGTCACATGCTTGAAAATCGTTTGGAAGGTGTTGAGTTTATTTGTGCCAACACGGATTCCAAAGCATTAATCGGTTTCGAAACGGGTGTTTCTTTGCAGTTAGGGTCAACCATCACCAAAGGGTTGGGTGCTGGTGCGAATCCAGAGGTTGGTCGTGATTCTGCTTTGGAAGATCAGGAAAAAATCACCCAGTTACTAACGGGTGCTGACATGGTGTTTATTACGGCCGGTATGGGCGGTGGTACGGGAACAGGGGCTGCACCAGTTATTGCAAAGGTCGCTCGTGAACTCGGTATACTGACGGTCGCTGTTGTGACCAAGCCTTTTCCTTTTGAAGGTCGTCGTCGTGCCAGAGTGGCAGAAGAGGGTGTAAGAGAGTTGCGAGAAAATGTCGACTCTTTGATCACGGTTCCGAATGAGCGTCTTTTGCCTGTTTTAGGTAAGAATATTTCGTTATTGAAGGCATTTGGTGAAGCGAATAACGTTTTGTTTAATGCCGTTCAAGGTATAACGGATTTGATTATGCGCCCAGGTTTAATCAACGTCGACTTTGCAGATGTAAGAACGGTTATGTCTGAGATGGGTATGGCGATGATGGGAACAGGGTCTGCTTCTGGTGACGATAGAGCAAGAGTGGCTGCTGAGGCGGCAATTCATAACCCGTTATTGGAAGATATCAATCTCAGGGGTGCGCGAGGCGTACTGGTAAACATTACTGCTAACGAAGAAGTTGGTTTGTCTGAGTTTACTGAGGTTGGCGCGATTATTGAAGAATATGCGTCTGAGGACGCTACCGTCGTGATTGGTTGTGCAATTGATCCTAGCGTAGGGGATGAAATGCGAGTCACGGTGGTTGCAACTGGTTTAGAGGGTCGCTCTACAGCTGAATTTCAATCTGCTGTTGGTGAATCTGTTGTCTCTCAACCGGTTATGGCAAAGGTCGGGCAATCTGCTGAAAGTAGTAATGATGTAAAAGCGGCGGTTGCTCAGCCTGTGTCGAAGCCTTCATCAACGATGAAGGTGGAAAAGGTGGAGAAAAGCTTGAGCGAGAAGAATGAGTCAGTGGATTCAACTTCGATTTCAAGTGGCGATAAATTATCGTATTTGGACATTCCAGCATTTTTACGTCGTCAAGCTGACTAGTTTGAGTAAAAACGATGCAATATCAGTATGTTGGATTGTATAAAAAATGTGTTATTGATACTATTTTTTATAAGAATAGTATCCAGTCATAAAAATGTAGGAATATAATGGTACGCCAACACACACTAAAAAACATTATTCGAGCAACTGGAGTGGGACTACACTCTGGCGAAAAAGTGTATTTGACACTAAAGCCTGCCCCTGTTAACACAGGTATTATATTTGTTCGTACAGACTTGGATCCAGTTGTTGAGATTCATGGTGATGCACGAGCAGTTGGGTCAACAAATTTTGCTACGGCTTTATGTCAAGGTGATGTGAAGGTAAGTACTGTAGAGCATTTGTTGTCTGCCATGGCAGGATTGGGTGTTGATAACGCTTATGTAGAAGTGAGTGCTAGTGAGATTCCGCTTATGGATGGAAGTGCTAGTCCCTTTGTTTTTCTTCTGCAGTCAGCTGGTCTAGAAGCGCAAAATGCTTTGAAACGATTCATTCGAGTCAAAAAACCGATTCGCGTTGATGAAGGTGATAAGTTCGCTTCATTGGAGCCTCACTCAGGTTTTCGCTTGTCCTTTACTATTGACTTTCAGCATCCAGCCATAGGTGAAGATGTTCAGAGCACATCATTTGATTTCTCAACGACAACTTTTGTTAAAGAGATTAGTCGTGCAAGAACATTTGGTTTTATGAAGGATCTTGAGTACTTTAAAAACAATAACCTTGCTCGTGGAGCAAACATGGAAAACGCCATCGTTCTTGATGACTACCGTGTTTTAAACGATGAAGGTTTACGTTACCGCGATGAATTAGTGCGCCACAAGATATTGGACGCGATTGGTGATCTATATCTTCTTGGGCACAGCCTTATTGGTGAGTATAAAGCTTACAAATCAGGTCATGCACTAAACAACAAGCTTTTGCTGGCGTTACTTGAACATCAAGATGCTTGGGAATACGTGGTATTTGAAGATGAAGCTCAAATGAATCCGATTTCTTATGTAGAGCCAGCATTTGTTGGTGCTTAATAAGTGATTAATTCTTGATCGGATTGTGAAAAACCAGACTATATGTCTGGTTTTTTTGTATTTAGGTCCTTGATATTTCATGTTTTGTCACACATTACCATGATAGACTGTCTTTATTACTAATTGGCTACGATGAGTTCAAGATGTTAGGAACTGTAATTAAAAAAATTGTCGGCACAAAGAATGACCGAGAAGTAAAACGATACAGAAAAATCGTTGTACAAATTAACCAACTTGAAGAGTCCTTCCATAAGTTATCTGATGATGATCTATCTGGGAAAACCAGTGAGTTTCGTGATCGTCTTGATAAAGGGGAATCACTGGATTCTATTCTACCGGAGGCATTTGCTGTTGTCCGTGAAGCAAGTCAGCGTGTGATGGGAATGCGTCATTTTGACGTTCAGCTCATTGGCGGGATGGTGCTTAACGAAGGTAAAATTGCAGAAATGCGGACGGGTGAAGGTAAAACACTGGTTGCGACACTGGCTGTTTACCTAAATGCTTTGTCTTCTAAAGGTGTCCATGTTGTTACAGTGAACGATTATCTGGCGAAGCGTGATGCTAACTGGATGAGACCTCTTTATGAATTTCTAGACATGAGTGTCGGTGTGGTTTTTTCCGGACAAGACCGTGAAGATAAAAAAGCGGCTTATCTGTGCGATATTACCTACGGTACTAATAACGAATTTGGTTTTGATTATTTGCGTGACAACATGGTCTTTCGTTTAGAAGACCGTGTGCAGCGTGATTTGCACTTTTCTGTTGTCGATGAGGTTGACTCTATCTTGATCGACGAGGCCAGAACGCCGCTCATTATTTCTGGTGCGGTTGAAGACAGTTCTGAGCAGTATCGAAAAATCAATATGCTTGCTCCTCTTTTGGTTAAACAGGAAGAAAGTGAGACCGAAGAGTCCACTGGGCACTATATTTTTGATGAATCACAACGCAGTATTGAATTGACTGAAGAAGGCCACTCGTTTGTTGAAAATTGGCTGGTAGAGCAAGGAATGTTGGGTGAAGGAGAGAGCCTCTACGCAGCAGGTAATCTTTCTTTGTTGCATCATGTGCATGCCTGTTTAAAAGCCCATGTTATTTTCAAGAAGAACGTAGATTATGTTATTCAAGGTGATCAGATTGTCATCGTGGATGAACATACTGGTCGTACCATGGTTGGGCGTCGTTGGTCTGAGGGTATTCATCAGGCGGTTGAAGCGAAAGAGGGTGTGACTATCCAAGCGGAAAGTCAAACGCTTGCCTCAACTACCTTTCAGAATTACTTCCGTTTGTATGAAAAACTGTCTGGTATGACAGGTACGGCTGATACCGAGGCGTTTGAGTTTCAGCAAATATACGGATTGTCGGTTATTGTTATTCCGACCAATCGTCAAGTGCAGCGTAAAGACTTCAATGATTTGATTTACATGTCAACGGAAGACAAGTTTGAAGCCATTGTGTTGGACATTGAAGAGAATGTAAAACAAGGCCGACCTGTTTTGGTGGGTACCGCTTCTATTGATTATTCAGAGCTCCTTTCTAACTATCTTCTTAAAAAGAACGTTAAGCACAATGTTTTGAATGCGAAGCAGCATGAGCGTGAAGCTGAGATTGTTGCTGAAGCCGGTCGTCCAGGAGCGGTTACCATTGCGACAAACATGGCTGGTCGTGGTACTGACATTGTTTTAGGTGGCAATTTACAGGTTGAGTTGGCACAGTTGGGCGAAAATGCCAGTCAAGAGCGTATTGACGCGTTAAAGGCTGACTGGAAAACGCGTAACGAGTCGGTGTTGGCAGCAGGTGGTTTGCATATTATTGGTACTGAGCGTCACGAATCTCGACGTATAGACAATCAGTTGCGTGGTCGTGCAGGTCGTCAGGGGGATGTGGGGTCGTCTCGCTTCTACTTGTCTCTTGAAGACAACTTAATGCGCATCTTTATGTCTGATCGTATTAAAAAGATGATGATGGCGCTTGGTATGGAAAAAGGTGAGGCCATTGAACATAAGATGGTTTCCAACGCGATTGAAAAAGCCCAGCGTAAGGTCGAGGGTCGTAACTTTGATATTCGTAAGCAGCTGTTAGAATACGATGACGTTGCTAACGATCAAAGACAGGTTATATACCGCCAGCGTTTTGAAATGATGGTGTCTGAAGATCTATCTGAAGCCATTTTAGCGATGCGTGAAGAGGTGGTTGCAGGGTTGATTGATGAGTTTATTCCGCCGCAAAGTATCTTTGATATGTGGGATCTTGCAGGGTTGGAAGAGAAGATCCGCAACGAGTTTGGCTTGTCCTTGCCTATTGTTAAATGGGTTGAAGAGGATAAGAAGCTTTATGAGGAGCCGCTGCGTCAGAAGATATTGGACAGTTTCTTAGAAGATTATCAAGCGAAAGAAGCGATTGCAGGTGAGCAGCCTTTTAGGGCGTTTGAGAAGCAGGTGCTTTTACAGGTGCTTGATACCTTGTGGAAAGAGCATTTGCAAACCATGGATATGTTGAGACAAGGTATTCATTTGCGTGGTTATGCGCAGAAAAACCCTAAGCAAGAATACAAGCGTGAGGCGTTTGAATTATTTCAGGGTTTGTTAGAGCAAATTAAGTTTGAAGTGATTCAAATCATTACTCGTGTGAAAGTTCAGTCGGCTGAAGAGGCTTCGAAAATTGAAGAGGCCCGTAGAAAGCAAGAAGAGAAAATGACGATGAGCATGATTCATGATTCTTTGGATGCACTGTCCGACTCTCCTGCAAGCGCGGATGATTCTCAGGAGTATCCTAAAGTGGGTCGAAATGAGCCGTGCCCATGTGGTTCTGGTAAAAAGTACAAACAATGTCACGGTCGTCTGATTTAATTGGAGAGTGTTTAAATGGCGGTAGGATTACATGATTTTCCAGCTATCCCAGAAATAAAAGGGATTCGCATAGGTGTTGCTGAAGCGGGTATCAAAAGACCGAATAAAAAAGATGTCGTTATTTTTGAAGTATGTGAAGGCGCATCGGTAGCGGGTGTTTTTACGCAAAACGCTTTTTGTGCAGCTCCTGTTCGAATTTGCCAGCAGCATTTGGGGTTATCTGGAAGTCGCTATTTGCTGATTAATACCGGTAATGCTAACGCAGGAACGGGCAAATTGGGTTTGGCTACTGCGTTAAAGACGTGTGAGTTTCTGGCTGATCAAGCAGGCGTGAATGTAGAAGCCATCCTACCGTTTTCAACGGGTGTGATTGGCGAGCCGCTGCCGGTTGATAAGATTATTGCTGCTATTCCAGCAGCATTGGCTAACTTGTCGGCAAATAACTGGCATTCAGCCGGTGTTGGTATTATGACGACCGATACTTTGCCAAAGGGGTCGATTCGTACTTTTGATTTTGAAGGCAAAACTTACAGTATTGCGGGTATTTCAAAAGGCGCGGGTATGATTCGTCCTAATATGGCGACTATGCTGGGATACGTGTGTAGTGATATTGCTATGGATGTTTCAGTGCTCCAGTCAATACTCAAAGACGTTGTTAATAAAAGCTTTAACCGCATTACTATTGATAGTGATACGTCAACCAATGATTCTTGCGTTGCCATTGCGACAGGCATGGCGGGTAATGCCAAAGTAACGTCTGTTGATGAGCCCCTTGCTCAAGCCTTTATTGCGGCATTTACCGAAGTGATGCAAGAGTTGGCTCATGCTATCGTTCGAGATGGCGAAGGGGCGACGAAATTTGTGACGGTTGAAGTGGTCGGTGCTGCTATTCAGTCTGATGCAACCAAAACGGCATTTGAAATTGCACATTCGCCTTTGGTTAAGACGGCATTGTTTGCTTCTGATCCAAACTGGGGGCGCATTTTAGCTGTTGTGGGTCGTGCTGGTGTGCAAGATTTGGATGTTGATAAAGTGCAGTTGCATATCAATGGTTTTGAGGTGGCTCGTAATGGTGGTCGTTCTCCAGATTATTTGGAGGAGCACGGTAAGCAAGCTATGGCACCACAAGAAATTCATATAGTGCTTGATCTAGGTATGGGAGACGAATCTGACGTGGTTTGGACAACAGATTTTTCTCATGAGTACGTTACTATCAACGCAGAGTATCGCACCTAATGTTGGTGAAAGTGGCGGCTGGGGTCATTCTTCGGAATGACTCTGTTTTTATTGCCCTTAGACAATCGAACCAGCATCAAGGGGATTTGTGGGAGTTTCCTGGTGGCAAATGTGAGCCTTCTGAGGCTGTCGATGCTGCCTTGGTGCGTGAATTAAAAGAAGAATGCGGTATTTCCGTTACGGAGCATTCTTTTTTTAAAACGATCTCGCATGATTACGGTGATAAACAAGTTGAATTGCATTTCTATAAAGTCACTGGTTTTAAAGATGAGCCAATGGGTAAAGAAGGGCAAGAGGTACGCTGGGTGACGGTGTCTGATTTGCTGTATTATGAGTTTCCTGAGGCAAACAAAGTTATTGTTGAAGCTTTGATGGCGGAAGTGACATAGTACAAGCGTAGACTGTCAATCAGTGTGCTGATATTAAGCGCCGTGTAGGTGAAAAAAAGAGCTTCAATTTGAAGCTCTTTTTTTATTTTAGCTGAGTATTTTAGCCAGCAGTTTTCTGACGACGCTGGGTTCGAAAGGTTTGCCACATATCGCATCTACGCCTTCTTGGGCGATGTTGGATAGTTGACTGTCTTCTGAGTTTGAACTCACCATGAGTATGGGGATATGGGCCAGCGATGGGTCTTTTCTAACGGCTTCGGTCAATTCTCGACCATCCATTTCCGGCATATTATAGTCTGTCACAATTAGGTCAAATTCCATTCTACTGAGTAGTTCGATGGCTTCTTTGCCATTTTCTGCGAATTGTATGTCTTCTATTCCCATCGTATTGAGTGTTCTGCTGACGTGTTTTCGAGCCATAAGGCTATCATCGGTCACTAGCACGCGTAGCATTTTTGGGTCGAACATTTCTAGGTCTATTTCTTCTTCTACGATAAGATCCAGAGTCGCGTGAATGGCTCTCTGTAAGTCTGTTTTGCTGAAGGGCTTGGGAAGTATGGCAAGAACGCCAGATTGTCTTAAGTGTTCGAGGTGATCTCTATTACGCTCGCTGGAAATGAGCATGAAGCATTGGTTTTCTGTTGCTTGATTGGCTCTGATTTTGTCAATTAAGTCATTTGCACTGCCATCAGGTAAGTACATGGATGAGATCACCAGATCGGGTGGGAATGACGCCAGGGATTCTATGGTTTCTTGAATGTTATTTGCATAGTCAATTTTACTTATGCCAGCATCTTCCAGTGCTTTGGTAATGATTTTCTTTTGAGTGTCTGAGGGTTCCACAAGGAGAAAGGAAAGATCACTTATTGCTGCGTAACTGCTCATACTGTAAAACCGCCTATATTGATGTTAATACTGCTTTTTTTGCTCAGACTAATTTAAGCTTAATGATTGCTTATAGTGAATTCCATTATACTAAATAGGTTAACATGTTTTATCTAGTAAATTTGAATAGTAGAGGTTTTGATGGCAACGGCAAGTGCGTGTCATATTTTGGTGAAAACAAAGGCGGAAGCGGAGTCGCTTAAAGAGAAATTAGACAAGGGGGCCGATTTTCATAAATTAGCCAAGCAGTTTTCTACTTGCCCATCAGGTAAGAAGGGTGGCGATCTTGGTGAGTTTCGTAAAGGTGATATGGTTGCTGCTTTCGATAAGGCTGTGTTTACTGGGCCTTTATTAAAAGTGCAGGGGCCAGTAAAAACCCAGTTTGGCTTTCATCTAATTAAAGTGTTATATCGTTCCTGAGTCTATTTAAGAGGAGAAAAGGCTATGAGTCATCCTGTTCAGCTTGATGAATTGTATTTTGTGGCGCCCCAGCTTGCTGAGTCTGATATCGCTTTACTTAAGGCGCAGGGGTTTGAGCGAATCATTAATAATCGTCCGGAGGCTGAGTCGGATGATCAGCCTTCTGGTGATAGTTTGCGTGCTGTGGCTGAGTCTTTGGGTATGGAGTATGTTAGCAACCCTATTAATTTGGCGGCGCTTTCTCAGGATCAAGTTGATTTTCAGAGGCATGTTTTGTTGAGTGAGAAAAAGACCTTGGCGTTTTGCCGAACTGGTACGCGTTCTTCGGTTTTATGGGTGTTATTAGAAAATAGTAAGGGTGTGGATTATAGCGAGCTGATCGAGCTGGTATCAGGCAAAGGGTTTGATCTTTCTCGTTGTGCGTCTGCCATGGCTCCATTGCTTAAATAGACTAATGAAAACGGATAAATTTTTTGCTTAATAGGCTTTTGTTAAGCTTTTTTAAAACAGTATTGGGAAATTATGGTTAGTCGTCCGTCACTAGAAACTGCTACAGCGTCAGATCCAGACCGGTTTGTTGAGCCTTTGGAGCTTGGCAAGCGAGTAAAAGAAATTCGTCTTGCAAAAGGTTGGACACTTGAAGAGGTGGGAAAAAGAACAGGTATTGCTCGTTCTACATTGTCGAAAATTGAGAATGATCAAGTGTCGCCAAGTTTTACCATTGTACAAAAGTTGATTAAGGGCTTGGAAATGGATTTGCCGCAACTGTTTGTTGAGGCCAGTGAGCATTCTATTGCGGGAAGGCGAGACATTACTCGAAAAGGTAAAGGTGAGCCTCATCCGACGGCGACATATGAGCATGAGCTTTTAAATTATTCCATTAGTCGTAAAAAGATGGTGCCTTTTAAAACAACCGTTCGAGCAAGATCTTTTACCGAGTTTAAAGAGTGGGTTCGTCATGATGGCGAAGAATTTCTGTTGGTGTTGCAAGGGAAGATTAATTTTTTCTCTGAACTCTATGAGCCAATTGAATTAAAAGAAGGTGACAGTGTGTATTATGATGCCACTATGGGGCATGCTGTTGTGTCGACATCAATAAAAGATGCAGAAATACTTTGGGTGGTTGCCCGTTAATAAGTGATTTATAGAAGAAGGTTGTAGAACATTATGAAGCAGTGGGAATTGACAAGTTGGAGAGAAAAAACGGCACTACAGCAGCCGGTTTATCCTAATGCAGAGCATTTGGCGCAGGTTGAGAAGACATTAGGGAAGATGCCTCCGCTGGTTTTTGCTGGTGAGGCGCGGCAGTTGAAAAAAGCCCTAGCGCAGGTCGCCAATAGACAGTCATTTCTACTGCAAGGTGGAGATTGTGCAGAGAGTTTCGCGGAGTTTCACGCGAATAATATTCGCGACACGTTTAAGGTTATGTTGCAAATGGCCGTCGTTTTGACTTATGCCGGTAAGTGCCCGGTTGTCAAGGTTGGGCGAATGGCTGGGCAGTTTGCTAAACCAAGATCGGCGGGTACAGAGACAATAAATGGTGTTGAGTTGCCAAGTTATCGCGGCGATATTATTAATGGTATTGAATTTACTGAGCAAGCTAGGGTTCCTGATCCTGAGCGTTTGGTGCAAGTATATAACCAGAGTGCATCAACCATGAATTTACTTCGTGCCTTTGCTCAAGGTGGATTTGCAGATTTGCATCAGGTGCATCAATGGAATTTAGATTTTTTAAGTGCGAGCCCTGCTGGAAGTCGTTATCAAGGTGTCGCAGACAAAATCGACGATGCACTACAATTTATGGAAGCTTGTGGTATCGGTCCTGGTTTGGCTCAACTGAGAGAGACAGATTTCTATACGTCTCATGAAGCGCTGTTGTTGCCATACGAACAATCTTTAACGCGTAAAGATAGCTTGACGGGGGATTGGTACGATTGTTCCGCCCATATGTTATGGATTGGTGATCGGACTCGTCAGTTAGATGGTGCACACGTTGAATTTCTGCGCGGCGTAAAGAACCCCATTGGTGTTAAAGCTGGCCCATCTATGGATCCTGAGGATCTGCTTCGTCTGTGTGATGTGTTGAACCCTGAGAATGAGCCGGGTCGTTTGAACATCATTGTTAGGATGGGGGTAGATAAAGTGGCTGAGGGAATGCCTAAGCTGATTCGTGCCATTCAACGCGAAGGAAAGCAAGTGGTTTGGAGTAGTGATCCGATGCACGGTAACACAGTGAAGGCATCAACGGGCTACAAAACGCGTCGTGTAGATGATGTGTTAAGGGAAGTTCAGCAATTCTTCCAAGTTCACAATGCAGAAGGTACTTATGCCGGCGGTGTGCATTTTGAAATGACAGGGCAAAATGTGACCGAATGCGTTGGTGGTGCCTTTGAAGTGACGGAAGCGGATTTGGCGGATCGATACCACACACATTGTGATCCTCGTTTGAATGCAGATCAGTCTTTAGAGTTGGCTTTCATGATTTCTGAGACGCTAAAAAAAGCAAGAGCGTGATGTACTGATAGCATAAAAAAGGCCCAGATTGAACTGTCATCAATCTGGGCCTTTTTATTTGCTGAGACAATCAGCCTTTACGGCGACGAAATGCAGACGTGGCAGATTTGGACGTTACATCAATTTTTGCCATGATGAGTGCCATTTCTTCTGCTTCCGCTTGTTGCTGTGACTTTAATTTTTCTTCGCGTTCTTTTTTGGCGGCTCTTTCCGCCTCATTCAGCATTTTTTGAATGCTGGCTTTGCTTTTGGCGCGAGGGGGCGCTTTTTTCTTTTCAGTCGCGGTGGCAGCAACTGGTGTTCCTAGTCTGTCTTCACCGATAAGCTCGCCAAAAAAAGATTTGGCCGTTGGCGCGGGCTCAATTGTCTTTTTTGGTAGTTCTACTGTTTTTTTTTCCGCGACTTTTCTTATTTTTTTGGGTTGTTCGGCTGTTGATACGCCATTTGCATCAAATAGCGCTTTTTTGCCAAGATTTAAAGTTGTGGCTTTTTCAGCCGTCTGCGCAATTTTGTAGCCGCGTAAACTTTCACCGTTATAAATAGAAATGTAATCCGTTTCTAATTCATAAAGCTCTTCTTTGTCGCTTGTTTCAAATAGTTCTTCAACTGTAAAAGCTTCAACGCCATTCTCCCTAATGTCGTTGTATAAAGGAAAGTCCAAACCTTCGCTTGTTGCTTCTACGTACTGTTCGAAACGTTGGAAGCCACTATTGAAAGACGTTCCAATGTAGTGTTTGCCGGAGATGTTATTTGTGATTTTAAAAACGACCAAAATCGCTGCCTCTTACGTAATATCTTTTTAATAGCACATAAACCCCAGTCACCTGAGGTAACCCAAAGGTGACTGGGGTTTATAAGAAATGGGTTTAGTGTTTTACGACGATGTTGAGACCGTCACGAACATTCAAGTGAACATTCTCAACTCGTGTGTCTTGCGCAATTAAGCGGTTGACCTGATTTACAGCGATATCGCTGTTTTCTTTTGGGTCTAGAACTCTTCCTTGCCATAAGGAGTTATCAATGATGATAAGGCCACCAGACTTTACAAGCGGTAGTACTGCTTGGTAGTAATTTAAATAGTTACGCTTATCGGCATCAATAAAGACAAAGTCAAATTCCCCTTCAAGGGATTCGATTATATCGAGTGCTGGGCCAAAAATCGTTTGGATTTTTGTGCCATGCTCGCTACGATCAAAAAATGACTGAGCGAATTCAATCGCTCTAGGGTTAGTTTCACAGCAAATGAGTTTGCCATCATTGGGCATGCCTTCGGCGATAGAGAGTGCTGAATAACCAGTAAACATGCCGATCTCTAGCGCGCGTTTAGGTTGAGCTATTTTTGCCAGAAGCTTCAAAGTGCGGCCAATGGTTTTTCCTGATAACTTGTTCGGATAGCCCATTTCAGAATAAGTTCTTTCAACTAATTCAATTAATAGGTCAGGTTCCGCTTGAGTTGTCTCAATGCAGTAGTCGTCAAGAGTTGAAAGATCCATAGAGCCTTTTGATAAATGAAGTCTGTGTGAAACGGATGCTAATTTTACTCTGCATGCAGAGAATGTCTATGCCTTAAAGACAGAAAAAAGGCTTGATTTTTGTATGTTGCTGTTTAGCGCTACTATAAAGAGCAATTAAATTAGATTCGCATGCATAATCGAAAAATGCTAATTTATGCGCTGAAATTTACATGTGCTCTTTGGTATGGAGCACCACTGACTCCGATAGGGGAATAAAATGCCTGTAATTACTTTGCCTGATGGCAGCCAACGCTCTTTTTCAAATCCTGTGACTGTCATGCAAGTGGCTGAGGATATTGGTCCAGGTCTTGCTAAAGCCACTGTAGCTGGTCGTGTAAATGGTCAGTTGGTTGATGCCTGTGAGCTGATTTCTGATGACGCTACCTTAAGCATCATTACTGGAAAGGATTCAGAGGGTGTGGAGATTATTCGCCACTCTTTTGCACACCTTGTTGGACATGCTGTTAAGCAGCTATACCCAACTGCCGAAATGGCAATTGGTCCTGTGATTGATGAAGGGTTCTATTACGATATTGCGTATGAGCGTCCCTTTACTCCAGAAGATTTGGCGGCTATTGAAAAGCGCATTGGTGAGTTGGTCAAAACCGATTACGATGTTGTTAAGAAAATGACGCCGATTGGTGATGCACGTCAGCAATTTGTTGAGCGTGGCGAGACCTATAAGGTCGCCTTGATCGATGATATGGACGAATCTGTAAAAGAAGTTGGCTTGTATCATCATGAAGAATACATGGATATGTGTCGTGGCCCTCACGTGCCAAACACTCGAGTGTTGCGTCACTTTAAGTTGATGAAGCTGGCGGGTGCATACTGGCGTGGTGATTCTAATAATGAAATGCTTCAGCGTATCTATGGAACGGCGTGGAATGATAAAAAAGAATTAAACGCTTATTTAACTCGAATTGAAGAAGCTGAAAAGCGCGACCATCGTAAGTTAGGTAAGAAATTAGATCTTTTTCATCTTCAAGAAGAAGCGCCTGGAATGGTATTTTGGCATCCTAAAGGGTGGCGTCTATACCAAGCCGTTGAGCAATATATGCGTCAGAAGCAACTTGATAACCACTATCAAGAGGTGAAAACACCGCAAATTGTTGACCGTGTGCTGTGGGAGAAATCTGGGCACTGGGGCAAATACCATGAGAATATGTTTACTACGCATTCTGAAAATCGTGATTATGCCGTTAAGCCGATGAACTGTCCTTGCCACATTCAGGTTTATAATCAGGGGCTGAAAAGTTACCGTGATTTACCATTTCGTATGGCGGAATTTGGCTCTTGTCACCGTAACGAGCCTTCTGGTGCGTTACATGGTATTATGCGTGTGCGTAATTTCGTTCAAGACGATGGCCATATTTTTGTAACAGAAGGGCAGATTCAACAAGAAGTGTCTGAATTTATTGCTTTGTTGCACGAAGTTTATGCAGACTTTGGTTTTGACAATATTATTTATCGCTTGTCTACTCGTCCTGAGCAACGTGTGGGATCAGATGAAGTTTGGGATAAGGCTGAAAAATCTTTATCAGACGCATTGGATTCTGCCGGTTTAGAATGGGAAGAGCTGCCAGGTGAAGGTGCTTTCTACGGACCTAAAATTGAGTTCTCTTTGAAAGATGCCATTGGTCGTGTGTGGCAATGCGGCACCATTCAAGTCGATTTTTCAATGCCAACTCGCTTAGGTGCGCAATATGTGTCGGAAGATGGTTCACGTCAAACACCGGTAATGTTGCACCGAGCGATAGTAGGATCACTTGAGCGTTTTATCGGTATTTTGATTGAAGAGACAGAAGGTGCCTTTCCGGTCTGGCTTGCGCCTGAACAAGTTGTTATCATGAACATTACAGACCGCCAAGCAGACTATTGCTCTGATTTGGCAAAAACATTGAATTCAAATGGCTTTAGAGCAAAACTTGACTTGAGAAACGAGAAGATCGGGTTTAAAATCCGCGAGCATACTCTTCAACGAGTGCCGTACATGATCGTAGTTGGTGATAAAGAAGTAGAACAGAAACAAGTTGCTGTTCGTACTCGCACTGGTGAAGATCTTGGAGTGATGAGTATTTCCGAATTTGAAGGTTTGCTTCAAAAAGAAGTTGCTCGCCGTAGCCGTAAACAAGAAATGGAGATAGTACTATAAAAGGTAATATGAATCGTGGACGTACCGCTAGTAAGCAGCGTCCTCTAATCAACGAGAACATTCGAGCTACCGAAGTGCGTTTGATCGCTGCTGATGGTGAACAAGTTGGCGTTGTCTCTCTTGAAGAGGCACTAAAAGCAGCTCAAGAAGCTACTTTAGACTTAGTGCAAATTGCTGATTCAGATCCGATTGTTTGCAAAATCATGGACTACGGCAAGCATATTTTTGAAGCGAAGAAAGCGAAAGCTGCGCAAAAGAAAAATGCGAAGCAGATCCAGGTTAAAGAAATGAAATTCCGTCCAGGGACGGAGGAAGGGGATTATCAGGTAAAACTCCGCAACCTGATACGTTTCCTTGAAGGCGGGGATAAGGCCAAAGTATCGTTACGATACCGCGGTCGTGAAATGGCCCATCAGGAGCTTGGTATGCAGCTTATGAATCGAGTCGCAGCAGACTTAGAGGATTATGGTGTAGTAGAGCAAGCTGCGAAAATGGAAGGTCGTCAATTGACTATGGTGCTAGGCCCCAAAAAGAAGAAGTAATTTTAAATAATTTGGCTTTAAGGGCTTCGGCTCTTAAAGACTAAACTATGGAAAAATTACACTAACATTAACGAATGCGAGAGTGGTTTTATCATGTCCAAAATTAAGTCACACAGTGGCGCAGCTAAGCGCTTCAAACGTACCGCGAATGGTTTTAAACATAAACAGTCTCATACTAGTCATATTTTGACTAAAAAATCGACTAAGCGTAAGCGTCATCTTCGTCCTATGGGACAGATCGCGCAGTGCGATAAAGCGTCTATTGTACGCATGTTGCCATACATCTAAGTCTAGATTTTTTTTAGTTCATTAATTTATTAGTATAAGGTTTATATTATGCCTCGCGTAAAACGTGGTGTTCAGGCTCGTCGCCGTCACAAAAAGATTTTAAAGCAAGCTAAAGGTTACTACGGTGCACGTAGCCGTGTATTTCGTGTAGCAAAACAAGCTGTTATCAAAGCTGGTCAGTATCAGTACCGTGACCGTCGTCAGCGTAAACGTCAATTCCGCGCATTGTGGATTGCTCGTATTAACGCTGCTGCACGTATCAATGGTCTGTCTTACAGCCGTTTCATTGCTGGCTTGAAACAAGCGGCAATTGAAATTGACCGTAAGGTTTTGGCTGACCTAGCTGTGTACGAGAAAGAAGTTTTTGCTGCTATCGTTGAAAAAGCGAAAGTAAGCTTGGCTTAATTTCTGACGTAGCCTTAGGGTGATTCAATCTTGATAGATGTAATCTTAATAGAGCGAGTCATTCAATGCAGTCTTTGATAGGGGGAGAGCCAATGGTTCTTCCCCTATTTTATTTTTTGGAGTGTGTAAATGGAGAACCTAAAGCAGATTCTTGCTGATGCGCTAAGCGCAGTGGCTGCGTCTGAGAGTGAGTCCGCTCTGGATGATGTACGTGTGCATTATTTGGGTAAGAAGGGCGCTCTGACTGCTTTGTTGAAACAGCTTGGTAATGTTTCTGCAGAGGACCGACCAAAATTCGGTCAAATGGTCAATGAAGCAAAAGACCAAGTTCAGGAAAAAATCACTGAGCGTAAACAGTTTCTTGCAGAAGCGGCACTAAACGCTAAATTAGCAACCGAAACAATTGATATCTCTTTGTCTGGTAAAGGTCAGGACGTGGGTGGCTTGCATCCTGTGACTCGCACCATGGAGCGTATCGAAACTTTTTTCCGTGGTATTGGTTTCGATGTGGCTTCAGGGCCAGAAATCGAAGACGATTATCACAATTTTGAAGCGTTAAATATTCCTGCGCATCACCCTGCGCGTGCGATGCAAGATACCTTCTATTTTAATCCGTCAACTGTACTAAGAACGCATACATCGCCTGTTCAAGTGCGCACAATGGAAACGACTCAGCCGCCAATTCGTATTATCTGCCCTGGTCGTGTGTATCGTTGTGATTCAGATCAAACTCATACACCGATGTTTCATCAGGTGGAAGGTCTGCTTATTGACGAAAATATTTCATTCGCAGACTTGAAGGGAATTTTGCAGCAATTTTTGAACGTTTTCTTTGAAGACGATTTGAAAGTGCGTTTCCGTCCTAGCTACTTCCCATTTACTGAGCCTTCCATTGAAGTGGATATCATGCGAACGAATAGCAAGGGCGAAGAGTCTTGGTTAGAAGTGTTGGGTTGTGGCATGGTGCATCCGAAAGTACTTGAAATGTCAGGAATTGATTCCGAAAAATACACAGGCTTCGCTTTTGGCATGGGGGTAGAGCGTTTCGCTATGCTGCGCTATAAAGTGGATGATCTTCGTATGTTTTTTGAGAACGATTTGCGTTTCCTTAAACAGTTCAAGTAACCAGTCGACCTAGGATATTGTTATGAAAATTAGTGAGAATTGGCTAAGAGAGTGGGTCAATCCAGGTATCAGTAGTGATGACTTGGCTGCTCAGATTACCCTAGCTGGCCTTGAAGTGGATGAAGTCTTGCCTGTGGCATCTGCATTTTCAGGTGTTGTCGTAGGCGAAATTATCAGTGCTGAACCTCATCCGGATGCCGATAAATTGCAAGTGTGCAAAGTATCTGATGGCGTAGAAACGTTTCAGGTTGTCTGTGGCGCACCAAATGCACGTCCTGGTATCAAAATACCTTTTGCTAAAATTGGTGCCGTATTGGGTGCGGATTTTAAAATCAAAAAGGCCAAACTGCGCCAAGTGGAATCCTTTGGAATGCTTTGCTCTGCTTCTGAATTGGGCTTGAGTGATGACCATGACGGAATTATGGAACTGCCCGCCAGTGCCCAAACGGGCGAAGATTTCCGAGCGTTTTTAGGGCTTGATGATCAGATTATTGATGTCGACTTAACGCCAAACCGCAGTGACTGTTTGAGTATTGCTGGTTTAGCTCGTGAAGTGGGCGTGTTAAACAAGTTGGATGTGACTCCGGTACAAATTACACCCTCTACGGTTGTTGTGGATGATGTTTTCCCAGTGCGAGTTGAGGCGACAGACGCTTGTCCTCGTTATTTGGGGCGTGTTGTACGTGGCGTTGATGTAAGCACACAAACGCCTCTATGGATGGTAGAGAAGCTTCGCCGTAGTGGCATTCGCTCTATTGATCCAATTGTCGATATTACCAACTACGTCATGCTTGAATTAGGCCAGCCTATGCACGCCTTCGATTTGGCGAATTTGTCGGGTTCGATCGTTGTGCGCATGGCGAAGAAAGATGAGCAAATTGTCTTATTGGATGGTCAGAAAGTAACGCTTCGTGATGATACCTTGGTGATTGCCGATGAGAATACGCCACTGGCTATTGCTGGTATAATGGGAGGTGAAGGTTCTGGTGTAAGTGCACAGACGAAAGACATCTTTCTTGAAAGTGCTTTCTTTGCTCCATTGGCGTTGGCTGGTAAGGCTCGTTCTTATGGTTTGCATACGGATTCTTCTCACCGTTTTGAGCGTGGTGTGGATGCTACACTTCAAGAAAAAGCCATTGAGCGTGCTACCGCGTTGGTGGTTGAGATTGCTGGCGGTCAAGTGGGGCCTATCACTCATGCCGTCGCTGAGTCGGCGTTGCCAGACGCTGCGATTGTGACGTTACGTCGTAAAAAGCTAGATCAGTATTTGGCAATGTCGATTGACAAGGACTTGGTGACAGATATTCTGACTCGTCTTGGCTTAGAGATGGTTGAGGTGACAGACGATGCCTGGACGACCAAAGCGCCATCCCATCGTTTTGATATTGCGATTGAGGCTGATTTAATCGAAGAGGTGGCTCGTATCTACGGTTACGATAACCTTCCTTCTTCTATGCCTCAAGCGGCGGTGAATTTTACGCCTTTGCCAGAATCAAAAACACAAATTCAAGTGTTGCGTTCTATTCTGGTATCTCAGGGTTATCAAGAAGCGGTCACTTACAGTTTTATCGATCCCGTATTGAGTAAACAGTTTTTGCCGAATATTGAGCCAGTGCCATTAGCGAATCCTATTTCGGCTGATATGGGAGTAATGCGTCCTAGTTTGGTCCCAGGCTTAGTGAGAGCGTATCTTTATAATCAAAATCGTCAGCAGTCTCGTGTTCGTCTATTTGAAACGGGTCGTCGCTTCATTGGATCAGTTGAGGCATTGGCAGAATTAGACCAGCAGCAACAGGTCGCGGGTTTAATTGCAGGCTCTCGTCATGCTGAAGCTTGGTACCACGGCAATGAAAAAGTCGATTTTTATGATCTAAAAGCACATGTAGAAGCTTTGTTTGCTTTGAATAATGGCGGCAAACCAACTTATGAGCGTTCTGAGTGCGAGTTTTTACACCCAGGCCGTTCTGCTGATATCTTCTTGGATGGTCAGTTTGTCGGTTTGATGGGGGAGTTGCATCCTCAGCTCTCTAAGACATTAGGTGCAAATCAGCCTATTTATGTTTTTGATATTGCTTTGTCGGCTGTGTTAAATGCGACCTTGCCAGAATACGAGGCGGTTTCTCGTTTCCCTGAAGTTCGTCGTGACTTGGCCTTGTTGGTTGATCGTTCTGTGCCTGTTAGCGCGTTGGAAAAAGTCATTGCTTCGGCTGCCGGTGAGGCGCTAAAAAATGTGTTGGTTTTTGATGTTTATCAGGGGCAAGGCATTGATGAAACGAAAAAAAGTGTCGCTTTGGGCTTGACGTGGCAGCATCCTTCACACACTCTTAGTGATGAAGAAGTGAACAACTCAGTCGAACAAACTGTCGCAGCCTTGTCTGAGCAGTTGGGAGCCGTTGTAAGGGGGTAGATTTATGGGATCGTTGACAAAAGCGGATCTTGCTGAAAACTTGGTGGACACTATTGGTTTAAGCAAAAAAGACGCAAAAGACCTTGTAGAAGGTTTTTTTGATGTCGTGCGTCATTCTTTAATAGAAAGACAGCAAGTTAAGTTGTCAGGTTTTGGTAACTTTGAAGTGCGCGAGAAGAGTCAGCGTCCTGGTCGAAATCCTAAGACGGGCGAAGAAATTCCAATTACAGCGCGTACCGTTGTTACTTTTCGGCCTGGGCAGAAGCTTAAGTCGAAAGTGGAAGACTATATGCAAGAGTAAGGTTGCTATTTAGGTTATTAAAAGCCATCCAGTAGGATGGCTTTTTTAATTCTACAGAATAGGGGAGGGATACTGCTGAGTCTTTCTGGGGCTTTCTATGTGATATTTGCCACCCTTCGATGTTGGCCATAAACTTGAACGAGAAAGATATTTAGATCAATGTTTAAGCAAATATCTGGCTGAATTTTAGTATGATGATTAAATTGAAAAAAACTTAATAAAAGTCTTCCCTTTTCAATTTGTTATAGTAATATACGCACCCGCTGACAGAGACAGAGTTTAACTCTTTCGATGTAAGTTTTCGGGGCGTAGCGCAGCCTGGTAGCGCACTAGCATGGGGTGTTAGTGGTCGCAGGTTCAAATCCTGCCGTCCCGACCAAAATTTGAGAAATGCCGCTATAGCTCAGTTGGTAGAGCATCTGACTTGTAATCAGAGGGTCCCGAGTTCGACTCTTGGTGGCGGCACCAGTTTTGGTCGAAGTTCTTTTCTTAATATGGAAAAGAGTAAAAAAAGATTTTGCTTTTAGTAAAGCCGCTATAGCTCAGTTGGTAGAGCATCTGACTTGTAATCAGAGGGTCCCGAGTTCGACTCTTGGTGGCGGCACCACTTCTTAGGAAGTTTTTAAAAGTAAACTGCGTCATGTAATGCCGCTATAGCTCAGTTGGTAGAGCATCTGACTTGTAATCAGAGGGTCCCGAGTTCGACTCTTGGTGGCGGCACCACTTCTTAGGAAGTTTTTAAAAGTAAACTGCGTCATGTAATGCCGCTATAGCTCAGTTGGTAGAGCATCTGACTTGTAATCAGAGGGTCCCGAGTTCGACTCTTGGTGGCGGCACCATTTACTTAGTGATAATAAGTAAATCACAATTTGATTTAGCGTTAAGCCGCTATAGCTCAGTTGGTAGAGCATCTGACTTGTAATCAGAGGGTCCCGAGTTCGACTCTTGGTGGCGGCACCATTTACTTAGTGATAATAAGTAAATCACAATTTGATTTAGCGTTAAGCCGCTATAGCTCAGTTGGTAGAGCATCTGACTTGTAATCAGAGGGTCCCGAGTTCGACTCTTGGTGGCGGCACCACTTACTTAATAAGTAAGCTTGGTAATGGCGTTAGATACTGTTGGGTGTGTAGCTCAGTTGGGAGAGCGTCGCCCTTACAAGGCGAATGTCGGGGGTTCGAACCCCTCCACACCCACCATCTTGCCGATGCAAAAGGCACGTCTGTTGAGACGTTAAAGACAATTGTGTTGGAGTGGTAGTTCAGTTGGTTAGAATACCTGCCTGTCACGCAGGGGGTCGCGGGTTCGAGTCCCGTCCATTCCGCCATCTTCTTCCCAGAGGATGTAAAACTAACGAGCGGGTGTGTAGCTCAGTTGGGAGAGCGTCGCCCTTACAAGGCGAATGTCGGGGGTTCGAACCCCTCCACACCCACCATCTTGCCGATGCAAAAGGCACGTCTGTTGAGACGTTAAAGACAATTGTGTTGGAGTGGTAGTTCAGTTGGTTAGAATACCTGCCTGTCACGCAGGGGGTCGCGGGTTCGAGTCCCGTCCATTCCGCCATTACTTACTTGATGAGTATGGCAAAGAGTATAGCTTTTCGAACGGGTGTGTAGCTCAGTTGGGAGAGCGTCGCCCTTACAAGGCGAATGTCGGGGGTTCGAACCCCTCCACACCCACCATCTTGCCGATGCAAAAGGCACGTCTGTTGAGACGTTAAAGACAATTGTGTTGGAGTGGTAGTTCAGTTGGTTAGAATACCTGCCTGTCACGCAGGGGGTCGCGGGTTCGAGTCCCGTCCATTCCGCCATTATTTTTTTATCTAAATAATGGATGCTGTTAACGACTAAGTTTTGTGCTTAGCCTTAACGCAGAGTTAAACATTGTGAAGTAGGTGACGCTTTGCAAATCTATCAAAGTACGACAGTACATGTGACTCACTTCTCAGTTCATTCCTTTTATTTTTACTTTCTCCTCTTACTTGCTCTGTCATAAGACATTTTTTGTCTTTATGTTACGTTATTTCCCAATATGTTAAATTCTCTGCTACCTTTTTATTAGCTCGTTATCTAGATGCTATTTTTTCCTAGCTGTTTTTGTTTTTTCGAATGATATTGTGTAAATATGCTATTGCGGAAGAAATACTTACTGGTAATATCAGGGTATGTGCTTCTATACTTGAAGCGTATAAGTGTTTTGTAAGATAACAATATTATTCCCAATAAAAATAACAATGGAGCTTATTTATGACTACCTCCTCAAAATTCTTGTTTAGAGCAAGTCTTGTTGCGGCCTCTGTGGCAGCAGCGTCTTCTGCATACTCCGCAGGTTTTGCTTTAAATGATCATAGTGCGACAGCGTCAGGTAAAGCCTTGGCTGGTGTCGCGGCGTCTAATGCGGATATCTCTGCCAGTTTCTGGAACCCAGCGCTTTTTGTGAATGCTAAAGAAACGACTGTGTTCGTGTCCGGTGCTTACGTTATGCCGAGTATGGACGTGACGAATATTGCAGCCAATAACGCAGCTGCAGCAGGTGGAACGGCTATTGTAGGTTCTACGACAAACAGTGATTCTGTTGATGATACGTTTGTGCCGTCGTTTTACTTTGCAAAGCCTCTGTCTGATAAAACCGTCGCTGGCATATCTTTAAACGCCCCATTTGGTTTATCGGGAGATTATGGCGATGACTGGGCGGGTCGTTTTCATGCCACTGAAACCTCACTTCAGGACATTGCGTTGAGTTTTTCACTAGCGCATCGAATTAACAGCTGGGCATCCGTTGGCGCCAGTGTACAGGCGCATAAAGCGGAAGTAGTGTTAGCGTCCGCTGTTGGGTTTGTTGGTCGAGAGGGTGATGGCCGTATTGAAGCTGATGATACTAGCTATGGATATAGCTTGGGTGTGGCGTTGGAACCAATTAAAGGGACACGGCTAGGGTTGGGTTATCGTAGTGAAGTGGACTTTGATTTTAAAGGGGATGTTAAATATACGAATGTCACTGGTTTAAATGCTGCTCTAACAGGCTTAGGTCAACCAAACTTAATTAATACGACAGTCAGTGATTCGATAACGCTACCTTCCGTACTGACTTTAAGCATGGAGCATGATTTAACCCAGAAATTAATAATTGGTTTTTCCGCCATAAAAACAGGTTGGGGTGCTCTTGATGGTCTAAATATTGATTTTGAGAGCCCTAGCACTCAAGGTAATTCTGTGCTTACTTTTGGTTTTGAAGATCAATGGATGTATTCAACTGGTTTGACTTACGCCTATTCTGATAAATTGACATTGCGAACCGGTGTGGCCATGGATAACTCTCCTGTGACGGATAAATATCGCTCAGCACGTACGCCAGATGGGGATCGTAAGTGGATCTCTGTGGGGGGCACGTATGATTTCAATGATATGACATCAGCAACTTTGGCCTTTACCCATGTGATGATCGACGATGTGTCTGTCAATCGTACGAATCTTACAGAAGATACTGCCCGTGGCAAGCTAAAAGCTGACTATGAATCTTCAGCCAATGTTGTCTCTGTGGCTGTGAACATGGCGTTCTAGCATATTCAGTTCGGTCATTTGATTTGATTCAAAAGCCAGTGTTCTATTATGAATGCTGGCTTTTTTGTGTCTGAATTAAGAAAGGCATAGATATACGGGAAAGGGCTGATGGCGTCAGTATACCATGCGCAATTCTTTTGCTTTGGCATTGTCTTTAGCCGTCCAGTCCGACATTGGTGACGGTTTGGCGAAGTAGTAGCCTTGTAGTGTCTGGCAGCCCAGTGCAGCAAGAAGGTTGGCCTGCTCTTTGGTTTCTATGCCTTCAGCGATGACTGTCATACCAAGAGACTCTGCGAGCTGAATGGTGGATTTTACAATATCCACATGGCGCTGATCCCCAGGTAGCGGAGAAACAAAACGACGGTCTATTTTGAGTATGTTGGCAGGGATATCAACAAGCTGCCCTAACGACGCTTGGCCTGTGCCGAAGTCGTCTATGGCGATTGAGTAACCATATTGAGACAAACTCCTTAGGCGTTTATGGATAAGCGGATGTGTCATAACAGAGCTAGTCTCTGTTATTTCTAACTCTAACATGTCTTTTAGCCACGGGTTATCAGCAATTAGCGTCATTAACAATGCAAAAAAAGCATCGTTCATCAATTCTTGACCCGCTAGGTTAAAAGCAATCGGAGTGTAAATGCGTTCTTTGTGCCATGAGGATAGAGTATTAACAAGTTCGCGAACGAGATTTTCCGCAAGCAGTGGTAATAAACCCAGTTTTTCGGCAATTTTAATAAAGGTGGTCGGAGGAATAAATTGCCCGTCAGTTTGCCAGCGAGCTAGAGCTTCAAACGAGCAAATTTGCCCATTTGGCCTTACTTGAGGCTGCAGCCATATACTGACTTGTTTGTTCTTAATGGCTGTACTAAGTTTTAGGCCAAGTTTGTGTTCTTCTATCAGCTTGTTTTCTAGGGTGCGATTGTAATAGGAGAAACGCTCAGCGCTACTGGAATATTCTAATGCCATTTCACAGTGTTCTAGTAATTCTTCCGCTGTTTTACCATCCGTTTGATAGTAGGCAATGCCTACTTGGTAGTCCATATTCAATTTACTGCCTTCAACGGTTATCTGGCTAGGCAGAACAGAATGAATCAGGGCGGAGAGATTTTTTTGAATAAGGTAAGCCTGACTCAGAGGCACGAAACACGAAAACTTAACGCCACGTAGTCGACCAATAATGGTGTGTTCTGAGAGCTTTTTTTGTAGCATTTTGGCGAAGTTAAGAATGATTTTGTTGGCATTGTCCTTGCCATATTGTTTATTAAGTAGTTTGAACTGACTAATGCGTATAATGAACATGGCGCCAGTTAGATGCCGATTTTGTTCATTAATACGTTGATTGGTTTGACTGCAAAAATGTCTGTAATTAGGTAAGAGAGTGAGTAAATCAAAATGCGCAAGTCGGCTATTTGTTTGTTGTGTGTTTTCAAGCTCTTGCTGGATGGCTTTTAGTTGCGTGGTGTTTTGTAAGTGCAAAACATAGTAGCCATGTTGTGTTAAAGAGGCTCGACGTACTTCAATATGAACGTTGGCTTTTTGCTTGAGAGTGCATTCTGCGACGTTAGATTGCCAGAAAAATCTTCCTGCTGCGCCTGTTGGCGACAGCCAATTAGCGATAGTGGAATTGCTAACAGTATTTTGCTCCGAATCAGATAATAGCTCCCGAGCGAGTTGATTGGCTTTTAGTATTTTTCCGCGCTGGTCACACAGTAAGGTTGGTGTGCCTGTATTCTCAAAGAACTCTTCATAGAGTGCGTAATTGTCATTGAGTTTTTGGTAAAGCAGTTGCATGTGCGAAGCGTTGTTTTCGAGAGTCTGAATAATTCGAGAAACGGCAAGTGGTAAGCCAATATTGAGTGTGACAAAGGTGAGCAGTTGGAAGTAAAAAGACGCGGTAAGATCGGTTTGTATGTTGCTAAGGCTGTCTGTTGTCATCAAATAGAAAGGATATATATTGATCACCATTGCCGCCAGCGAGGCTTTAAAGCTAAAGAGCAGTCGTGTGATCAAGGGTAACGAATAAAGAGAGATGAGGGCGTACTTTTCAGCGTGAAATTCGTCACTCAGGGTCAACAATAAAAAACTGGTGGTGATTAATGTAAGTAAAAATAAGATGGCGGTGAGTTGGGTGTACTTTCTACTAAAGTAAAGTAAGCCAGTGAGTAAGCAGAGGTAGCCTGCGTTTATTGTTAGAAAAGAGGTTTCGTTAATAAAATAAAGAGTGTGAAATTCAGAGACAACAAAGATACAGATGGTGAGGGCGAGTAAAATCCTTAACGCGCTTTGCTGGAAGACTTTTTCATGTCCTTCAGTCGCTGAGTCAGAATTAAGTAAAAAATACCGCTTTAGAAAATCAATAAACATTAATCAACTTCATAATGTCAAAAAAGAAGCCGCAGTTATTTGCGGCTCGAAATGAGACATTACCTAAAAAATATGAATTTCACCACGTTAGTTTTAAATTTTAGATAAAAATTTAAATATTAATGTGCCTAAAATGGTTATCCCATTGAATGTTGGTATGATTCTTGACCATTTTGCTGATATTTTGTACTGGGTTGCTTTTTAGCTGCGCCCCTGTGCCACTGGTCAATAAAAACTCATGGGCATTACTTGTTGCAACAAGACCACAAACATCGCGGCAATTTTCAACGCCTAAAAAGGTTTTTGTATCCACATGCCAATAGGCAACTAGGCCGCCTCTGGGGGTACTGATAGCCAAGATGTCACCAGACTTATCGAAACAAACGCTACCACAGTACTGCTTAAAGCGAATTCTAATGTCTTCCGGCATAGGAAGGTAATCCAGTTCGGGGTGTTCTAGTCGAGATAAAGCCACCAATGGAACTTGATCCCATATATCGCCTTGATACTGAAAACCCAGTGCAACCGTCCCTTTAGGGTTCACATCAAGATGCCGAATACTCAATTGGTGTAATTCGTCACGATGGGAAGCTTGATTTAAAATACGACCATCTTTCAAGGAAAGGTAAGTGACATTGGGTTGCATGGTATCAAGATTTAATATGTCTCTGTCTTCTCTTGGGTGGGTCATGAGCCCACCGTTGGCGATAATCAACACTTGGTCATTTAAAAAAACAGACTCATGGGGACCTATGCCATTGCTGTTGAACGATTGTAAAATGTTTCCACTTGGCCAATCCCGTATAAAGATCCTTCCTTCGCCAGTTGGATAGTAATTTTCCTGCGTAATGAGCTGAGTGCCATCGGCGGAAAAAAGTGCATGCCCGTAGAAATGATGGTCTTTACTTGGTTCAATACGTTTTATTCTCTGGCTGCTTGACACATCAAAGAAATCCATAAAAAAACCTGGCCGTCTACCGACAATGCCAATGATGCTCTGGTTAGGGTGGACAACTGGCGCATGGGCCCGATCCGGTAATGGCGCCGTCCAAAGGATCGTACCTTCATCGTTAAATAAGCCAAAAAAATGCGTGTTTTTGTCGAGTGAGTAGGCTGAAGCGTATAGTGTTTCGCCTGTTTTTTGCTGACTAAGAGCCGCCCAAGATGATGTAGTTATAAGAGCGCCACTCAACAGTAAAAATGATCGTCTCGATAACATGCTTAATCTCCGTCCCTGCTGTTGAAGCCAATTTGAAAGCCAAGTTTCGTGACGAGACTGGATAAATAAGATTGGCTGTTTGAGATGGATTTTACGAGAGGTTGTGCAAGATCAAAGCGTTGCTCTTTTGTGTAGTTACCGTGAAAAAAGTCATCGGGCAACTGTAGCGCTAATTTGGTGTTTTCCGTTAACTGCTGCTCTAATTGCTCGGCCAGATTTGCATCGCTTTGCTTGGCAAGGTCAAACAAAGAAGGCGAACCCGTGTGATAAATTTCCCGGTAGGTTTGCACGTTTTTTTGTATAGCTTTTAAAGAGAGATTACTGCGATAAAATTCAGCAAGTTTGAGATTTTCTCGGCCATTATAGCCAATGGGGGTTTCAAGCTTAGCGTCTTTTACTGCTGACATGTGCTCTAGCCATTGTTGTAAAAATTGCTCTAATGCTACTTTTTCAGGATCAAAGCCCATACCCTCTTCGTCAAAGACCCAATCTTCTGCCTTGCCTTCTTGCCATTGTTTGAATACAGCATCCGCACTCTTTGCGTGATGTGCTGTGATTTTCTCAAGTAGCAGACAATGGCTGGTTGATTGTACTGGCGTAAAATCAGGGTGATAAAGTAGGCTTTCGATGGCTGTTAAGCCTCTTACCGCTATGCTAGCGGATGTCCAAAATTTTGGCGCATCCATGATAGATGGATCACCTTGTGCCAGCGCTCTTAACTGACGTTGGGTAACCCCTTTTTTATCTGGCCAATATTCGAAGGCGTAATAGCGCATGAAATACGTAACAGGACCGAAATTGAGCCACTGTACCTGCTGCCAATCTTGAGCGTTGATTTTAAAGGCGGTCTTTGCTGCTTCTAATGTTTGTGCTGATGGCGAAGCACACAAGGCGCTACTAAGATCTTGTAATGATTTTGAGGACGCTGAGTAGGCTTGATAACCTTGGGTAACAATCTGAGACGTGATGCCAGTAAGAGGGCCTTCCCACGTACCGGCTGATGCCAATAGAGGTGTAATGGTACTCATGGTGAATGCCATGAGTTTTGACAGATGTTTCATTAGAGAGACTCCAGAAAATAAATGAGTTTGTTGCGATGCTCTTTGTGTAGGCTTTTATAAAATTCTTGACTGCCTTTGGCTTCACCGCCATGCCATAAAATGGCTTCTTCAATATTTCTCGCTCGACCATCATGAAGAAAGCCCACTCTGCCAGACACTTTTTCAGACAAGCCGATTCCCCATAAAGGTGCTGTGCGCCATTCTCTTGGACTGGCTGAAAAGCTAGGAAATCCGCTAGCAAGACCCTCTCCCATATCGTGCAGTAGCATGTCAGTAAAAGGGTAAAAGGTACGGTTGTTGAGCACAGCAAAGCTTGAATGGTCACCAGTTTGCATTTTGGGAGTATGACAGCTGGCGCAGCCACCGTCGTCAAAAAGACGTTTCCCATCTAAAAAGTCTGTGCTGGTTAGGTTTCTCATTGCTGGGGGGGAGGAGAGGGAAATAAAAAGATCAACCAGTCTGGCTTGTTGCTTGTCAACTTCTAGGTTGTCTAAATGTGTACTGTTACCGTTTGCGCTGGTCATGCAGTCTGTCTGTAATGCGGTACAATCGCCAGAGGCTGACGGATTTAGTGGCGTTGATAGCCCCAAATCGGTATTAAAAGCGGACTGATTTTGCGCACTGATGTTGGCGACAGACGCCTTATAACCAAAACGGCCAATCACTTTTTCTTGCTTATTGAAAACCCAACTTACTCGGCCACTAATGCCATCGTTATTTTTATCATCAGGATCGGCATTTGCCATAATCATTTCGTCTGGAATGTTATCCAATAATCCCATTCCAACGAGGGCAGGTGATACCAGCATAGTAAACCCCGTGTCGGTTTCAAAATCGCCATAATGAAGCGTATTCCAATGCAGGTTAGGTTGTCTCAGTGTGACTTGGGTGCCATCTTTTAATGTTTCAATGTGCGTGCTGTAGGTAAGAGAATAATCACCTTCCGGCAAAACGCCAAGGGTGCTTTGGCCTTGAAACTGATGGCCGTAACGTTTGTCACCAATGTGAGGGTAGATCGTGTTTTCATCCAATACGGGATAGCTCTTGCCTAGTCTAATTAAAAAAGACGGTACGGATAGGCCGCTAATATTCGCTTCTGGGGCGTGTCCTCGGCCATTGTTGATGTGACAATTGTTGCAAGAACGAGTATTGAATAGAGGGCCTAATCCATCGCTGGCTGTTGTCGAAGAGGGGGCAGGCACCCAAAATTTTTGAAAAACGCCTTCACCGATATGAAATTCAAATTTGTCTTCTACTCGAAGACCTGACAACGGCGTGGAATAATCACTGGCCATTGCTAGGTTCTGAAAGCAAAAAAAGCCAGCGCACGCGCCAGCAACGAAAAACACACAAGCCTTGAAATTTGCTGTCATAAACAGACGAATACCACAACTTAATATACAGAGACCTTTACCTTATGGTAGTAAAGGTCTCATATGACACATTTTATTCATCCATGTTTTAAATGCAGAGCCGTTTTTATTGCAAGCGCATCATTAATTATCAAAGACAGCACTAGGGTTATCCAAGCTGTCTGAACCTTCTAGCGCAATGCCCTCAAGGTTGAGTAGGTGAATAATGTCTTCGGTAGTGCGAGTTTCATCGACCAATGAATCGACAAAATTTTGCACAAGTTGATTGCCTTTGGTGTTGTTCATGGCAATCAAGACATCAAAGGTTTGGCCTTTTCCTGCAGCATCAACCATTGCTTGTGCTGCGGCCTCAGTGTCATTAAGTTTTTGCTTCATTTCGTTGTCGAGCTGTTTGTTTTGCTTAGCAACGAGGTTAGACAAAGACGCGCCTTTCACCCAGCTACCGTCGACACGCTGATATTCGCCTAAGTACGCATTTTTGATGCCTTTTGCATCATAGTAATGTGACCAATGTGTGTTATCAGAAAAGCAATCGTGCTCTTCTTCAGGGTCGTGTAACATCAAACCAAGTTTCGTTCTTTCGCCACCCAACTCACCGTACGCAAGGCTTCCCATGCCGGTAAGAATAGTCGCCAGGCCTTGCTCAGGCGTTTGCTCTAATAAAGCAACACGAGCAGCACCACCTTGTTTCCAATTGTTTGCCATTTCTTCTAAGTCTGAAATAAGCAAATCGGTAGCCGCCACTAAATAATCACGGCGACGATCGCAGTTGCCATTTGTGCAGTTATTTACATCAAAATCCGTTGCAGGGCGTTCGCCAGCGCCTGGATTGGTGCCGTTTAGATCTTGCCCCCATAGTAAAAACTCAATGGCGTGGTAACCACTGGCAACGTTGGCTTCAACGCCATCGGCTTCTTGCAAGCTTTCGGCAATAAGCTCAGGAGTAATATTAGTGGTGTCTACTTTTACGCCACCAATGACTAGGCTAGTGGATGCGATCACATTGGCTGCGTAAAGCGGGTTTAAATCGGATTCTGTACCGTAGCTATCCGCTGCTACATAATCAATCAAGCCTTCGTCTAGAGGCCAAGCATTCACCTTGCCTTCCCATTCATCTACGATCGGATTACCGAAACGGTAAACTTCACTTTGCTGATAAGGCACACGAGCTGCGATCCATGCCGTGCGCGCTGCTTTTAAGTTGGCTTCAGTAGGATTGGCTAACAAGGTGTTGATAGCGGTACGCAGAGTCTGTGCTGTTGTGAGTGAATCAGTGTAAACCGCTTCGGCAATGTCTGCATAATGAATCACGACGGAATGGGCAGTAACGGCCGCAGATTCATTTTTTAGGGCAGCAGGACTGCAAGCTGTGAGCATCGCACCAGTCACACAAATTGCGATAGGGGTTAACAATCGTTTCATCTTAGAGACTCCAATATGTTCATGTGCTAGGCATAGTATTAGAAATGAAAACGATTATCAATGATGATGTTTGCGCATTTTTTACAATTTATTGAATGCCTGTCGTGGCACAGTCTTCAGTGGCACTGGTACTGAAAGGTGTTACCAGCAGAGCTTGCTAAATCATATTCACAAGCCTTATTGCGTAATAAACTTTGTCCTTCCCACGAGACACTCATACTAACAGGGGATTTATTTTTATAGCTAGGAATAAAGCGATAGGCTGCGATCACTTCGATGTTACTGTTTGGACCTAGCTGTACAGATTGGCCGATAAGTCTCTGACGTGTTTCTGTGTTATAGAGCGTGTAATCAGTGGTGTATTCTTGGTCGCCGTTTTCATGAGAAAAGTTCAACCAGATTTTGCGATAAGTTTGTGGGTCTTGCGTTGGATTACTAAAGCGTAACTTTGTGTAGATAATCTGTGCTCTAGACAAACTCGTTTGCGCATTTTGGTTGACTTTTACAAATGACATATCGTCTTCTTGCCAAGGCATATTAGTGCCAAACGATGCATCCACAATTTGAATGCTTTCCTTTGCTAAGACAGATTCTGTGAATTTCAGAAGGTCTTTCACTGGTGCATACAAGGCCAGTGCCACAACACCGAGTAGAGCGATTTTATGAATAGTATGAGTAGGGCTTGGTAGCTTGATCATATACACATCCTTTAAACTATCTTTACTGTTTATTTATACAGTACTGTATATCCGAACAGTATTGTATTACAAGTTGTTTTTTCAAAAATAGTTTGCATTTCTCAAAAAAATTATCGTGATTGTGCTGTTTGTCGCTTTTTTAAATTATTAAAAATAATGTTTGATTTTATTTAGTTGATTGAATTTAAAGGGAATATTCATGATTCCCACAGCCTTCTTAACGGTTTCTGTGGACAAGATTTTGACCTTCCTTTCTGTGTTCTGATCGGAAAGTCTATTTGCCTGATTAGATGGCAATAAATGACGTAGACACTATAATGCAGCCACTAATAAGAGATGAGGTAGGTTGTGGATAAAGTGGATGTGATCGTCATTGGTGCCGGAGCGTCAGGCTTAATGTGTGCGGCAACGGCAGGTTATCGTGGTAAAAAAGTGATGGTATTGGATCACGCAAACAAAGCAGGGAAAAAAATTCTCATGTCTGGCGGTGGTCGCTGTAACTTTACCAACATGGATGCATCACCCAAGCATTTTTTATCTGATAATCCATATTTTTGCATTTCTGCACTACGTCGTTTTTCACCACAAGATTTTGTTGATCTCGTTGATCGTCATGGTTTGGATTACGTTGAAAAAACGCCTGGACAATTATTCTGCGAGCATTCTGCAAAAGACTTGCTTGATATATTACTGACAGAGCTTGAATGGTCCGGCGCAGAGTTAAAGTTAAACACCAAAATTCACCATATTGATTTTCAAGACGGACAGACTGTCCTTAAAACTAATCAAGGGGATGTTGCTTGCGAATCTCTCGTTATAGCAACGGGTGGTTTGTCAATTCCAACCATGGGTGCGACAGGTTTTGGCTACGACATCGCCAAGCAAGTCGGCCATGACATATTACCGACTCGTGCCAGTCTGGTTCCTATTACCATTCAGCCTGATCGGAAAGCACAGCTTGCTGAACTCTCTGGTATTGCTTGTGAGATAGCAGCAACAGCAGGGGGCGTCACTTTCCAAGAACCAATGTTGTTTACTCATCGCGGTGTCAGCGGCCCTTCCATTTTGCAAATTACCAATTTTTGGCAACCAGGCGAAATGCTTGCCATTAATATTGCACCGACCCTATCGCTAGACGACTTACTCGACGTTCGACAAAGCACTCCGAAAAAAAGCTATGAAGGTGTTTTATCTCATCTTCTACCAAAACGCTTAGTAGAACTGATTAAAATAGAATTCCCTTGGCTCAGCGAACGCAGCGCACAAACATCCAATGAACAGATCGACAGTTTGTTTCGCTACCTGTCTCATTTTGATATAAAACCCAATGGCACAGAAGGGTACCGAACTGCCGAAGTGACGCTTGGCGGTGTGAACACCAATGAAGTGTCTTCGAAAACCTTCGAATCACAAAAACAAAAAGGGCTTTATTTTATTGGTGAAGTGCTCGATGTGACGGGTTGGCTCGGCGGCTACAACTTCCAATGGGCGTGGGCCAGTGGTTATTGTGCTGGGCAGTATGTTTGATCGAGTTAATTACATAAGCGTTTACTGAACCTATATTGGTGCTACTGCGTACAATCAATAACGATTACGAGGATGGTGCTGATGAAAGGGTTTTTGTGGTTAATGTTATGTGTTTGGTCTGGCGTCAGTTGGGCGGATGCTGCGGCTTGGCAGGCGTGGCGAGATGGCAAGGCGGTGCTGATTATGCGTCATGCTTTGGCTCCAGGTGTTGGTGATCCTGTGGGCTTTGTGCTTGAAGACTGCAACACACAACGCAATCTAAATGACGTAGGGCGGTCTCAGTCGTTGGCCTGGGGCAAACACATACGTGAGCAGTATTCTGGCTCCATTGAGGTGTACAGCAGTCAATGGTGTCGTTGTTTGGAAACAGCGAGATTACTGTCTGAAGATGATGTGACGCCTTTACCAATACTAAATTCTTTTTTTGCCGGTCAGGGAGATCGCGTAGGACAAACACAAGCCCTGCTGCAAAGGTTCTCTCAGCAAACCGTTGGCCAGCCAACCCTATTGGTAACACATCAAGTTAATTTTACAGCGCTCACACAGGTGTATCCAAGCTCAGCGGAAGCCGCTATTTTGTCTCTGCCTTTGACTCTGCCAGCAAAGATACTGGCGCGCATTCAGTTAGAGTAAAAAGAGCGATTTATAAAAAAGGGGCCGACATTACTGTTGGCCCCTTATTATTTATTGAGGTTTATTAGGCTATTTTTGCGTCTGGTTTACTTTGGCTTTTTACGAACAAGACACAGGCTGCTAATACAACTAAAGGTAGTACAGGATCGTAGATGCTGCCTAGGCTGCCGAATATTAGGTTCAAAATCATGATGAGTGATCCACCAATCGCCCACGCAATTGTTGTCGGAATGGTCCAGATGACTAATTGTTTTTTCACTTCAGTCACGCCCATCAGACGGTTAACAATATGGAAAAGGCTGTCGTTAAAGTAACCAGCGAACAAACTTCCCATGGTGGCGGCAGACGCGGCAAACAGCATGTTAACACCGTGCATTTCAGCGAGCACGGGCGCAGAGATAGAAGCGGCCGTGATCATTGACACCGTACCACTTCCTTGAATAATCCTAACCAAGGTCGCAATAATGAATGGAATCATGATAGGCGATATAGAAAGAGCAACAATTTGGTTAGCAATTTCGGCACCCGCACCAGACTCACGCAATACACTGCCTAATGCCCCGCCAGCCCCTGTTACTAAAAGAATGATGCCGCAAGTAGATATGCCATCTTCTAATTTTTTGGTGGTTGTCTCCTTGTCTAAATAAGGCGTCAGTGTGTAGACAGCGAGTAATGTACTGATGGAAAGGGCAATAATTGGATTGCCAAGGAAATTAAACAGGCTACCAACAGTGCTTGCGGATAGGCCTTCCATTGCAAATTGTTTTTCCGCCAAGCTCATCAAAGATTTAATCAAAATTAACACAATCGGTACGATAATCGGCATGATTGATTTGATAAGCGAAGGTAGCTCTTTTGACTCTTTTGATGCCATGTAATCATCATGAATTTTTTTAAGATCAGCATCGGCGGCTAATGTTGGTGAAACGGCAAATTCTGGAAAGTGTTTTTCTAACCAGCGTGCGTACAAAACAATGCCATATACGCAAGGAATTGCCACCAACAGGCCGAAGCCAAGCATAGAAGCTAGATCGACATTAAAAATACTGGCCACACCCAGTGGTCCTGGTGTTGGTGGAATGCAGTGATGGGCGACTACTAATCCGCCAGCTAAGGCGACGGTTAAGGTTAAGATTGAGCGATCGGATTTTTTCGCTAAGGATTTAGCGATGGGGTATAAAATAATCAATGCACTGTCCACAAAAACCGGAATACTGACAATGTATCCTGTAATCGCCAATGCCGTTTCTTCTTTTTTCTTTCCTAACCATTTTATGAAGTGGTAAGCAATAGACTCGCCAGCGCCAGAGGTTTCTAGAATCGCCCCCATCATAACACCTAAGCCGATGACAATACCGATACCACCTAATGTTCCACCAAAGCCTTTGCTTATGGCCGACATGGTTTCGTCAACACTCAATCCACCGATTAAACCGGCAATACATGCTGCGATTAGCATGGCAATCAACACATGAACTCGCGTTCTTAATACTAAAAATATTAAAACGAATACAGCTATTATTAAGCCGATTACAGATATAGGTAGCATGGTTTTTTCCTTTATTTTTATTAGTGATTGTTTTTTATTTTGCTGACTTTACATATTCACTGAATATCGAATTGAAACTGTGGTCTTTTATAAAACCTATTGATAACTCTTTTTCGTTGTTGATGGATTTTGGCCAACTTGAAACGATTTTCTCTATCTTTTCGTCTTTTTCATAAGAAATAAAATCAAGATATGATTCGCCACGTTCGTTGGAAAGACAGTCAATCATTTCTTTTGGAGAGGTTTGTAATCCCGGTAGGTTAATGGTTCTAAACCCAACTAAATGATCTGTATTGATCTGGCTGGCATGAACAATATTTTTAATAACAGTGTTTGGACTGGATACCCACAGCGGTAAGTTTAGATCGACTGGACAGTTAGTTTTCTCATGCTTTAGTGGTTCACGAATGAGGCCACTGACGAAAGAAGAGGCTGCTTTGTTTGGCGCACCAGGACGAACGCAGATAGTTGGTAAACGCACCGACACAGCGTCAACAAAGCCTTTTCGAGCATAGTCATTCACTAATAATTCACAAATGGCTTTTTGCGTACCATAGGATGAACTAGGTTGCATCGCTGTCATGTAATCGATTTTTTCTGGTAACTTTCCACCGAACACAGCAAGGGAACTTGAGAAAACAAAACGAATATTTGTATTGGCTTCGCGACAGCGATCTAATAAAAGCTGAGTCGCTTTTAGATTAACCAGCATGCCAAGCTCAAAGTCTTCTTCCGCATGGCTTGATACAATTGCCGCGAGATGAAAAACATGAGTCGTCTCTTTGTCGATAATTTTTTTAACTTCTTCTGCGACCGTAATATCAGCAACAATAGATTGTATTTTGTTGCTTGTTATTAAATTTTGACTCAGTTCAACTCTATCAACAATTTTAATGCTATGTATTGATGGGAAGTTTTCCAATAGGTATGTTAACAATTCAGTACCTAAGAAGCCCGCTCCGCCAGTAATAACGATATTCATACTTTTTTCCTTATAATTTTTATTTGTATTTTTATATTTGTATCTTTTATAAATAAGGTTTGACCCAGGCTAAGCCGCTTTCTGTGGAATTTTTCGGATTGTATTCACAACCAATCCAGCCCTGATATCCAGACTCATCCAATACATTAAATAAATGCGGATAGTGTATTTCACCTTCAGATGGCTCATGCCTTTTAGGGACGGAAGCAATTTGAATATGACCCGTGACATCGGCAAGGTCTTGGATTAGACGGGTAAGATCCCCATCCATAATTTGCGCGTGATAGATGTCGAGCTGTAGTTTGACGTTTGGTCGATCTACTTGTCTGATTCGCTCAGCAGCTTCTCTTTGATGAGCAATAAAATAGTTAGGTACATCACGGTTGTTGAGTGGCTCGATCATCAGTTCAATATCGTGCTTAGCAAATTCGTCTGCGGCAAAGCGAATGTTATTGATGAATGTGTTGATATGCTCTTTACGGCTGAAGTTAGGATCAACAATGCCAGACATAGCATGGACTTTTTTGCAGTTAAGCGCTTTTGCGTAGGTTAACGCCGTTTCTACACTACGCTGGAATTCTTTCTCGCGACCAGGAATCGCCGCAAAGCCTCGCTCGCCAGCCTCCCAATTACCGGGAGGCATGTTAAATAAAGCTTGTTCAAATCCAAATTGCGTTAATTTAGATGCTAAAACCTCGGCATCAAAAGCATAAGGGAACAGATATTCAACGGCTTTAAAGCCTGCTTTATGTGCACGCTCAAAGCGTTCCAAAAAGGGAACATCAGTGAATAGCATGGTTAGATTTGCTGCAAATTTAGCCATTATTTGCCTCTTCCTTTTAAATCGGTTACTTCTTCATCGGTTAGATAGCGAGTGGGTTTGTTTGCTAATAAAAAGAATAATTTCGCGGTTTCTTCTAGCTCTTCTGCATTATCAACAGCGTCTAAAAAATCACTGCCAGTGATAATTGGCCCATGATTCGCCAGTAAAAAGGCACGATACTTGCCCGCTAACTTGGCAAGGTCTTCGGCAATATTTGACGAGCCTGGACGATAGTAAGGAACGACGGGTAACTCTCCGACTCGCATCACGTAGTAAGGCGTAAAGGCTTTGATCGCATTCTTTGGGTCTAGATTTTCCAAGCAAGAAAGCGCGGTCAGGTAGGTGGAATGCAAATGCACGATGGCGTTGCAGTTAGGGTCTTTATCATAAATGGCTAAATGAAAAGCCACTTCTTTTGAGGGGCGTTTACCAGATAGATGGTTCCCCTCTTTGTCAACGACAGATAATTCTTCCGCTACCAAGCGACCAAAAGAGGATCCTGTCGGTGTTGCGAGAAAATGTCCGTTCGGCAGTCTGAGTGATAAATTGCCCGCGCCACCAGTGGCGTAGCCACGGTTGAACATGGAGCGAGCTAAATCGACCATTTGTTGTCTCAATTCAGCTTCATTCATGAAAAGTACCCCTGAGCTGTGGTGAAAAAGTTTTCATCGCCAAAATTTCCCGATTTCAGCGCAAGCGATAAATCTTGATTAATGGCTTTTACCCAAGGTACGCCAGGGGAAATTTGAGGGCCGATGTGAAAGCTATCAACTTTTAGGCTTTGAGTGACAACGCCTGACGTCTCACCACCCGCCACGATAAAATTGCGCACACCGTAGGTATGCAGCTTGATGGCGAGTAAGCTAAAAAATGTTTCAACGGCTTGGCTCGATGCCTCGGCACCATGTTGTTGCTGGATGGTTTTTAGCTTTTCCGCATCGGCTGTCGCATAAACAATAGGAGCCAATGACTCGCTAAGGTGGTTAACAACCCAATCAAACACCTCGTTGACGTAGTTTTCACTGCTCATACACTGTTCAATATCCATGGCAAGAAAAGGCGCCTTGGCTTTATAACGTTCAACTTGCTTGTTGGTCATGATTGAGCATGAGCCTGAAAGTATGACAGTGGGCGCTTTAGCTGGGTGACCTGCTTGTTTTGCTTGGGTCTGGTCTTGTAAGTGTTCACCCCAATTTTTTGCAATCCCTGCTGCTAACCCTGAACCGCCTGTTACCAATTTGAGTGAGCTAACCGCTTTGCCAATCTCATTAAGGTGTTCCGCTTTAAAAGCATCGACGACAGCGTAACGCTTGCCCTGTGCTTTTAGCTCTGCGAATCGGCCTATAACAGCGTCTGCTCCTTGCTCAATACTTTGATAATTTATCAGTCCTGTTTGGCCTCTAGATTGCGCGTCCATCAGATCCATAAGATTTGAATTTGTCATTGGAGTGACTGGGTGGTTACGCATACCAGATTCACTGAGTAATTGACCCAACACAAAAAGATGGCCATTAAAAACCGTGCGTCCGTTCACTGGAAGGGCAGGGCAGACAATCGTAAAGTCTTCGCCTAATGTATCCAGAAGGGCATCTGTTACTGGGCCGATGTTGCCTTTAGCCGTGCTATCAAAGGTTGAGCAGTACTTAAAATAAAATTGCTGGCAGCCTTGTGCTTGAAGCCATTTCAGTGCCGCAACAGACTGTTCAACCGCCTGTTCGGTCGGGCATGAGCGCGACTTTAGACTGACCACGACGGCGTCAGCATTGATCTGCATATTTGCCGAAGGGATGCCGTTTACTTGGATCGTACGCATGCCATTTTCTACAAGAAAACCTGCAATGTCGGTGGCACCGGTAAAGTCGTCGGCAATAACACCTAATAACATATTACTTCTCCACGCCTGGTAGATTGATGCCATCAAAGATTTTGATAACCGCGCTATCATCTTCTTGGCCGAAACCTGCGTTACTAGCAGAAAGGAACATATTTAGCGCAGTGCTTGATAGAGGAAGAGGGAATTTCAGTTCTTTGGCCGTGTCTGCAACTAGGTTTAAATCTTTCACAAAAATATCCACCATGGATTTTGGTGAATAGTCGCCATCGACAACATGTTTCATGCGGTTTTCAAACATCCAGGAGTTACCTGCCGCATTCGTAACAACATCGTACATAAGATCAAGCGGAATGTTTGCGCGTGCGGCAAGTGCCATCGCTTCAGCCCCCGCCGCAATATGAACACCAGCGAGCAGTTGATGGATGATTTTAACGGTTGCGCCAAGGCCAATCTCTTCGCCTATGTTGTAGACTTTAGCCGCTGTCGCATCGAGAACCGGTTGAAGTTTTTCAAAGGCTTCTAACGATCCGGATGCCATGACCGTCATGTCACCTGTTGCCGCTTTCGCTGCACCGCCAGACACAGGTGCATCTAGCATCAATAGTTGGTGTTGAGACAGTTTGTGGTGAATGGCTTTAGCGTCTTCGGCAGAAATGGTTGCGGATACCATGATCGCTGTTTGAGGTTTTAACATTGCTGCTAAGCCACTATCAAATAGCACGGAGTTTACTTGTTTTGCGTTTACAACAAGCACTAACACGGCGTCTAGTTGTTCGGCAAAATCTAAGGCGCTACTAGAAACGCCTTTCGCGCCAGCAAGGTTTAGTTCTTCTAGAGCTTTAGGGTTTAAGTCAAAACCGTAGACATCTAAGCCTGCACGAATACAAGACTTAGCCGCTCCCATGCCCATAGAGCCTAGTCCGATCACGCCGACGGATTTCGCTTTATTTGTCATACAATACCTACTGAATTATTGTTAGTTTATGTTCGGATTTGTGATTTTTTTCACCATTGAGGTCGATTAAAACGCTTTTTTTCACATATTTCAACAATTGTTAACACTTTTTGTCGGTGTTTTTCACTTGTTCCTACGTCTTAGTGTCTCGTCTGGGTTGAAACATGGCATTAGACAGGTGAATTGCTCGGTTTTTACTATCTATTCACATAAATTCACATGGCGGTTTTTTTTTGTTAAGCTGCAGAGGACGTAATTTTGTGAATTGAACGGCGGAAAGATGATTCCAGTAGAACGGCAAAGAAAGATCCTGACATTATTAAAGAATCAAGAAGTAGTGAGTATTTCAGAGCTGGTGGATTTATTTAATGTGTCTCATATGACTATTCGCCGAGACATTGAAAAACTCGAGGCTATTGGTAAAGTTAGTTCAGTTTCCGGCGGTGTGCAGCTAGCAAGAAACATTCATATTGAGCTCTCGCATGATATTAAAATCACACAGTTTGCCACTGAGAAAGAGCAAATTGGTAAGTTGGCGTCGAGTATTATTGCTCCAAATATGACGATATACCTTGATGCAGGCACCACAACGTTAGAAATTGCTCACCAAATAACGCAAAGAAATGATCTGCTCATTATCACTAACGACTTTGCGATCTCAGCTTTTTTAATGGCGAACTCGAGTAATGATATTTACCATACTGGTGGCAAAGTAGATCGACAAAACCAGTCTACTGTGGGATCAAAAGTCGCTGATTTTTTACTCAGCATGAACATTGATATTGCTTTTATCTCAACCTCGTCTTGGAATTTGAAAGGACTATCTACGCCGAATGAAGAGAAGGTCATTGTTAAACAAGCCATTGCCAAATCCTCAAAAGCCGTTTGTCTGGTGTCTGATACGTCTAAATATGGGAAGATAGCGGCCTTTCATGCCTTAGACATGGAGCGAATTGATACCATTATCACCGACTCAGGGCTGCCCGAAAGTGCCTTTAACGAATTGAAAGATAAGGGCATTGATATTTTAACCACGTGATTTATCGTGAGCGAATTGGCGTATTAGAAAAATGCAGCGTTTGTTAATGCTGATCAAAGTGCTGCCTGTCTCCCAAAGCTATTTTATTTAAACAACAAAAACCCCAAGGCCCATGAAGGTATTTTCATGAGCCTTGGGGTTTTGAGCATTGAGGGGGATGAAGCTATTGATGAAGCATATTGCGTAATACGTATTGTAATATGCCACCGTGTTTGTAGTAGTCCCACTCTTTCGGGGTATCAATACGTAGATCGACACGGGCGTTGATTGTTTCCCCATTGTCTTTTATTGCGACTAAGGTGACGTCAGTCACTTTGTCTTGCAAGCCATCGATAGAAAATATTTCCTGCCCGGTCAATCCTAGAGACTCATGGCTTTCCCCATCTTTAAATTGCAAGGGCAAGATGCCCATTCCGATCAAATTGGAGCGGTGAATACGCTCATAACTCTGCGCAATAACGGCCTTGACACCCAGTAGTAATGAGCCCTTTGCGGCCCAGTCACGAGACGAGCCCGTGCCATATTCCTTGCCTGCCAAAATAATCAATGGTGTGTTTTGATTTTGATAGGCCATGGCGGCGTCATAAATGCTAGCGAGATGGTTACCTGGTTGGGTGCGTGTCACACCGCCTTCTGTGCCGGGGGCGAGTAGATTTTTTAAACGTATGTTGGCAAAGGTGCCTCGCACCATGACATCATGATTACCACGACGAGAGCCATAAGAGTTAAATTGCGTTTTTTCAACACCATTCTCCTGTAAGTAAAGGCCCGCGGGTGAATCTGTTTTAATCGCCCCCGCTGGTGAAATGTGATCGGTCGTGACAGAATCGCCGAGTTTCGCCAAGCAACGGGCGCCTTTTATGCTTGGTATGCCGGGAGGATCGATCGTCATCGTATCAAAGAAGGAGGCTTTTTTAATATAGGTTGAGGTGTCATTCCAGTCATACAGTTTGCCATCGGGTACTTGGATTTGTTGCCAGCGATGGTCGCCTTGATAGACATTGGCATAGTTTTTTTCAAACATGCTTTTGGTCACAGTGTTTTTAACCAAGTCGCTGACTTCCTTAACATTGGGCCAAATGTCTTTTAGATAAATGTCATTACCTTGTTTATCTTGCGTTAATGGTTCTTTGTAGACATCAATATCGGTTCGACCGGCAATGGCATACGCCACGACAAGGGGCGGTGAGGCCAACAGATTCATTTTTACATCTTGGTGAATACGGCCTTCAAAGTTTCGGTTACCTGACAAAATAGAACTGACAATGAGTTGATGTTTTTGAATCGCGTCTGATATTTCGCTTGGCAATGGGCCAGAGTTGCCGATGCACGTGGTACAACCGTAACCCACTAAGTTAAAGCCAAGGTCGTTTAAATCGTCCATCACACCGGCTTTTTGCAAATAATCAGTGACGACTTTAGAGCCAGGGGCGAGGGAGGTTTTCACCCAAGGTTTAACATTAATTCCAAGTTGCTTGGCTTTTTTTGCCACCAAACCTGCTGCCAAGATAACGCTAGGGTTAGAGGTGTTGGTACAACTTGTGATCGCAGCAATCACGCAGGCACCGTCGGTTAGCTCAAATTCTTGTCCTTGAAATGTCACATTGGCAGCGCCTTTAAAGGAGGCTTCATTAAATTGCTCGTCGGTATCTGTGACTGGGCCTTCACTCTCGATAACTACTTGCTGCTGATCGCTTTTCTCGCGGCGCTCAATGCGCTCGTTTTGAAACGCTTTTAAATGCTTGCGTAACACGTCGCCAGCTTGATCAAGGGCAATTCGGTCTTGCGGTCGTTTGGGTCCTGCTAGGCTAGGCACCACATCGCCTAATTTTAACTCAAGATAATCCGTGTAGTCGGCTTCGTCGCCATGATTACGCCATAAGCCTTGATGTTTGGCATAGGCTTCCACAAGGTTAAGTTGTTCTTCATCGCGATTGGTTAGGCGTAGATAATTGATGGTTTCGTCATCAATGGGGAAAAGGCCGCAGGTCGCACCATATTCTGGCGCCATGTTGGCAATGGTGGCTCTGTCGGCCAGTGGTAAATCAGCAAGGCCATCGCCATAAAATTCGACAAACTTCCCAACGACACCGTGTTTTCGCAGCATTTCAGTCACGGTAAGCACCAAATCGGTTGCTGTTGTACCTTCTGGTAACCGGCCACTTAATTTTACCCCAACCACCTGCGGGATAAGCAAACTAATCGGTTGGCCTAACATAACGGCTTCGGCTTCAATACCACCGACGCCCCAACCAAGAACCCCTAAACCGTTAATCATGGTGGTATGAGAGTCGGTCCCCACTAGTGTGTCAGGATAGGCGAATTTTTTGCCATGACTGTCTTTATGAAAAACAACACGCGCCAAATACTCTAAATTTACTTGGTGCACAATACCCGTTGCCGGCGGCACGACTTTCAAATTATCAAATGCGGTCTGTCCCCAGCGCAAAAACTCGTAACGCTCTTTGTTACGGTCGTACTCCAGCTTAGCGTTTAAATCAAATGCCCCATCATTACCGTAACCATCCACTTGTACTGAATGGTCGATAACAAGCTCAACGGGGGAAAGTGGGTTTATTTTCGCTGGGTCGCCACCCAGTCTTTCCATGGCATCGCGCATGGCGGCTAAATCTACAATGGCTGGTACGCCCGTAAAATCTTGCATGACAACACGGGCCGGGGTGAAGGCGACTTCTATGGTGGGTTTGGCTTGAGGATGCCAATCGAGTAAAGCCTGAATGTCTTCTGTCTTAACATTGACACCGTCTTCATGACGAAGCAAATTTTCAAGTAAAATTTTCAAAGAAAAGGGCAGTCGTCTTGCCTTGCTACCAAGCTCTTTTAAGGAATGAATATGAAACGCTTCGCCATTCACAGTGAGTTGTTGATGGGTGTTGAAACTGTTGTTCATTATGTCCTCCTGCCGTATTGATAAGGATGATTAAGGCCCCTTCAAAAAACTAAGTATAGATTATCTTAACCTGTTCAGACGGTCGTGAAGCATGGGAAGTGGTCAAATCTAATTGGCTGGACTTTATTTCCTTATTCTATAAGGGGTTTTCATAATACAGTTGATTCAAATTACTTAAGTGACCATTAAGAGAAACTCAAGGTTTTCTCTTAATGGTCTTGTAGAAATTACTTTATCACTTTATAAACGGCGGCCATGTCTTCCTCTCCGAAGCCTGCTTTGATCGCTTGTTTAAAGGCTTCGTTAGCAATAGCGGCGGTTGGAAGAGGCTGGTCAAGCTGATCACCCAGTGCGACGGCCAAACGCATATCTTTTTGCATATGTTTGAGCGGGAAGCTGGTGGTGTAGTTTTCATTTAATAGCATCGCGCCTTTGCCTTTAAACATCGGATTCGACATGGCGCCAGCGTCAATAATATCTAAAATCTGCTGACCGTCTAAACCGGCTTTTTGCCCCAGAGACAGGCCTTCGCTGAAAATGCTCAACATGCCGCCCATCATCATATTCACGACCAGTTTCATATTGGCGCCTTGACCTACATCGCCAAGGTAAGGTGACATCTTACCCATTACCTCAAACGCTGGTTTTGCATCTTCGTAAAGGGATGGATCGCCCGCAGCGAGAATGATTAAAGTGCCGTCTTCAGCGGGCTTCTTAGTACCAGAGACCGGTGCTTCTAAAAAGCGTCCGCCAGTGTGAGTAATTAAACTGGCAATGGTTTTAGAGGTTATGTCGTCCACGGTGGACATATCCACATAACCACGGCCAGCACCAATGCCTGCTGCAACACCATCTGGGCCTTGGCAAAGGGCGAGAGCGGCTTCGGGATCGGACACCATGGCAAAAGTAATATCGCAATGTGCCGCCACGTCTTTGGGTGTCGCTCCTTGGCGAGCGCCCAGCGCGACTAACTCAGCGCATTTTGCTGCATTACGATTCCAGACCGTCACATCAAATCCCGCTTTTATTAAATTCGCAGCCATGGCTTTGCCCATGATGCCTAACCCTAAAAATCCAATACTTTTCATAAATTACTCTCTTAATCGGTGTTATTTTCTATATGTGAATGAATGGCAGCAGTTATAGCAGATAAAAATGGCAATATCGTAGCGCTCGTTTTAACCATAGAGATGGTTATGGCAGCAGCTTCACCACAATAAAACCAGTGAATAAAGCGATGCTTACTGAAAATAGTGAGCCCAGCATGACGTATTCGGTGAATTTTCTATCGTGGGCTTCCCGTAGATCCCCCATGCGGAAAATGGATTTCGCGGCGAGTACAAAGCCGACTGCGGTGTATTGGCCGTTTAGTATAAAGGTCAGCACTAAGACGCGTTCAAGGTAGCCCAAATACTGGCCGGCATTCGGTAAGGATTGCGCTTTCTTGTTTTGTGAGTCGCACACATCGGCTTCCAAGTCCGCCGACCATTTAGATAAAATTTCACCGATGATAATAGACGCCGGTTTGAGCATCATCAGATACGCCAGAGTGACGAGGAGAGACGCGCTGTAATCTATGTCATTGATGAGCGTTTTGATTTGTTCTATCGCGGTATCAAAGAGATAAAACCATAAAAATAGGATGCTTAGGACATGAAGTAACTGGTCGATAATAAACCACAAAAAGCCTTGTCCAACTTTTACTTTTGCATAATCGATTAGGCTATGAATAACGGCGAATAGTAAGCTGATAAAGAGCGAGCCTAACAAGCTGGTGGCGGTTGCGAAACTCACAATCACTAAGACAATGGCGCCATGAACCAGCCCATGATAATACAAAGCGCTCGAACGGCCTTGGTGCGTATTTTTGTCTTTCACCCATGAGTTTGGCTGTAAAAAGAAATCGCCAATCACATGTCCGAGTAACAACATAAGCAACACAGGCAAACCATCGAGCTGAAACATCACGACATACTCCTTATTAACGTGGTTGCTAATGCATCCAAGGTGTCTAGTATCAAACTGGCATTTGCCCGTTGCAAGCGTGAGGCTAACGAACGTCGATGAATCCCGGTCTTGGCCGACAGCGCGTCTTGCGTTAATTCAGGGTAGAGTAGGCGAGGAAATAAGACTTCAGCCTGTTTCTCACTGAGGCCCGTCATTATAAAATCTAGGTGACGAATCAATAAATCACGGCTGGGGTTGGCTTCAACGGTGTCTGGCAAAGACAGCTTAAGGCGTTCTTCATCCATGTCTTTCAAGGCTCGGCCAGACAGCTGAAAGGCTTCGCCTTTGGCGGTTTTTCTCAGCTCAGCCTCGATCTGTTTATACGAACCAATGCCAACAGACACCCGAGCATCGGCGCCTTTTACACACTTCATCAGTGTGAGTCTTAATAAGATAGCGCAGCGCAGCGCGTGTTTTGGATTGGGTACAAATACCTGAAACTCATCACCGCGGAACACATCGCCCTGGGCATGGAATTCATCTTGGAAAATGGCAATGGCTTGCTCAACCTGCTGTAAACAGGCTTGATGCTCAGCATCCGACAAAGCACTGGAATTGACAATGTCTCCAGTGACAACTCCGCCTGTATTCATATCATTAGCAACATCATTAAGAGACGCCATCGAATTATCCTCCTTCACCACAAGCCCAACTTAACGGCTTTCATATGAGCTATCAAAGCATAATTCATTGACCAAAGCCAGTTTGGTCAATGAATAGTGACCAATTATGGTTTGGTCAGTATTTTAGTGTTTATTAGCGATCCGTTTGCTGGTTAGTTTGCTAATACGCTCGGCTTTGCACAAAACTTTCGTTATATTAGGAAGTTAAATGGAGTTGCAGCGGATAGGTGGCATGACCTCAGGTATTAATAAAGCAAAATTATCAGAAACCGACATCATCACGAAATTTATTCTGCCCGCTGTTAAAAACGCTGGTTGGGATGATCGTACACAGATACGACAAGAGTTCCCAGTTACAGATGGTAAAGTGGTGGTGCGAGGTCAAGTGGCAGCACGGCAGAAGGCGAGAAGAGCCGATATTGCGCTCTTTTACAAAGACGGTATGCCGCTGGCGGTGATTGAAGCCAAGTCCAATCAATATTCTGTTGGTCATGGTATTCAACAATCCTTGGATTATGCCGAACGATTGGGTGTGCCTTTTGCTTTTGCTAGTAACGGTAATGGCTTTTTATTCCATGACAAAACCAATCTAAACCAAGTTGAAAGTGAGATAACGCTGGACGACTTCCCTAGTTGCGATCAGCTTTGGGTAAAATTCTGTGAATGGAAAGGCTATCGTAACGACCAGCTTCCCTTGTTGACGCAAAGTTACCACAGCGATGGTGAGGGCAAAGCGCCTCGTTATTACCAGATGCAGGCGATTAACCGCTCCATAGAAGCTGTAGCCAAAGGCCAAAATCGCTTGTTATTAGTCATGGCAACAGGCACAGGTAAAACCTATACCGCCTTCCAAATTATTTGGCGTTTATGGAAAGCCAAGCAGAAAAAGCGCATCTTATTTTTAGCTGACCGCAATGCCTTAATCGATCAAACTTTTATCAACGACTTTCAGCCGTTTGGTACGGCCATGACCAAAATCAAAGGCCATAAAATTGACCCAGCTTATGAAATTCACCTTGGTTTGTATCAGGGTATGACAGGCACGGAAGAGATACAAAAAGTCTATAAAAAAGTATCTCCTGATTTTTTTGATTTGATTGTGATTGATGAATGCCACCGAGGCAGCGCGGCAGAAGATAGTAACTGGCGTGACATTCTCGACCACTTTAGTGGCGCGACACAAATTGGTTTAACAGCCACTCCGAAAGAAACCGAAGACGTATCGAATATCGAATACTTTGGCGAGCCGATTTATACCTATTCCCTTAAACAAGGTATTGAAGATGGCTTCCTTGCACCCTATAAAGTGATGCGTGTTGACATTGATGTGGATGTACAAGGCTGGCGACCAGAAAAAGGTAAGTTAGATAAAGATGGCAATTTGGTAGATGACCGCATCTACAACCAAAAAGACTTTGACCGTAACCTAATAATCGACGAGCGCACCCAGTTGGTGGCACAAACCGTGACCAACTACTTAAAACGCACCGACCCCATGGCGAAGACCATCGTGTTTTGTAACAACATCGATCATGCCGAACGCATGCGCCGGGCTTTGATTAACCTTAATCCTGAACAGGTGGCGAAAAGCGACAAGTATGTGATGCGCATTACGGGCGATGAAAAAGAGGGCAAAGATCAGCTGAGTTATTTCACTAACAGAAAAGAATCTTATCCAGTGATTGCCACCACCTCGGAGCTGATGACCACAGGTGTCGATGCCAAAACCTGTAAGTTGATCGTGCTCGATCAAGGCATACAATCTATGACCAAGTTCAAACAAATTATTGGTCGTGGTACACGTATTGATCAGGAATACAATAAGCTTTGGTTCACCATATTGGACTTTAAAAAAGCCACGGAGCTGTTTGCTGATCCGCGCTTTGATGGTGATCCAGAGCAAGTTAAAGTCAGCACGCCAGCGGCCTTTGCTGATGATGCTCTTCTTGATGAAATGATTCACGAAGGGGAAGAGATCGACCTAAGCCAAGATGACAGCATAGACCCTGACAGCATTCAAGAGCCCCAAGGTGTCTACCAAAACGGTCATCGTGAAGATTACCAACTGGGTGATGCAGACTGGAATGATGATAAACCACGCAAATTTCACGTGAACGGTGTGCAAGTAAAAGCCCTCGCCGAGCGGGTACAATATTATGATACCGACGGCAAACTGGTGACCGAATCTTTTAAAGACTACACCCGCAAAACCTTAGCGAAGCGTTTTGCTTCCCTGGATGAGTTTGTCAAAACGTGGCAAGCGGCAGAACGCAAACAAGCCATTATTGATGAGCTGGAAGAGTGCGGAGTGATTTGGGAATTACTCGAACAGGAAGTAGGAAAAGAATTAGATCCATTCGATATGATTTGCCATATCGTATATGATCAGCCGCCGCTGACTCGAAAAGAGCGCGCTAACCAAGTGAAAAAGCGTAACTACTTCACCCGCTATGATGGTGTGGCACAAGAAGTGCTCAGTCGTTTGCTCGATAAATACGCCGATGCCGGTGTGGCGGAAATAGAAAACATACAAGTACTTAAAGTCGCGCCGTTCGACCAGTTCGGGCGTATGCAGGAAATTATTAAAAAAGGCTTCGATGGCAAAAAAGAAACCTATTATGACGCGGTGAAAGCATTAGAAGACGAGCTTTATCAAGATCAAAGCGCATAACACCACCCCCAATTCATATTTCACTCAGGCCAAAGCCAGTATTTGGCTTGAGTGAAATCATTTCGAACAAATGCAATAGAGAACATTATGTCCATCACGACTGTCATCAAATCCATCCAAGACATTATGCGCAAAGACGCTGGCGTAGACGGCGACGCCCAACGCCTTGGTCAAATGTCATGGTTGCTGTTTCTAAAGATTTTTGACGCCCAAGAAGAAGAGCTAGCCTTTGAACAGGATGATGCTTATCAAGCACCCATTCCAGAAAATTACCTATGGCGTAACTGGGCAACCAATCCCGAAGGCATTACTGGTGACGATCTGCTCGATTTCATCAATGATGATCTGTTCCCCGACATGAAAAACCTTGATGCCACTCGTGATCGTAATCCTCGTGGTTTTGTGGTGAAAGAAGCCTTTAGTGATGCTTACAATTACATGAAAAACGGCACCTTGCTGCGTCAGGTGATCAATAAACTCAACGAAATCGATTTTACCGATTCTCAAGAGCGTCATCTGTTTGGTGATATTTACGAGCAAATTCTGCGCGACTTGCAAAGTGCAGGCAATGCAGGGGAATTTTACACGCCTCGTGCCGTGACTCAGTTTATTGTCAACCGTCTCGATCCCAAACTAGGGGAAAGTATCATGGATCCTGCCGCAGGCACGGGCGGCTTTCTTGCTTGCAGTTTTGATCATGTAAAAGACCGTTATGTGCAGACCACGGAAGATCATCAAACCCTACAAAAGCAGATCCACGGCGTGGAAAAAAAGCAGCTGCCGCATTTATTGTGCATCACCAATATGATGTTGCATGGTATTGAAGTGCCCGTGCAAATTCGTCATGGCAATACCCTGAACCAGCCGTTGGCAAATTGGGACAGTAATATTGATGTGATCGCCACCAATCCTCCGTTTGGCGGCACAGAAGAAGACGGCATTGAAAAGAACTTTCCCGCCGATATGCAAACCCGAGAAACCGCCGACTTGTTCTTGCAATTGATCATAGAAGTACTGACCAACCAAGGCCGAGCAGGGGTGGTATTGCCTGATGGCACCTTGTTTGGCGAAGGTGTGAAAACCAAGATCAAAAAAATGCTCACGGAAAAGTGCAACCTGCACACCATCGTGCGTTTACCGAACGGCGTGTTTAACCCTTACACCGGCATTAAAACCAATATCCTGTTTTTCACCAAAGGCCAGCCGACAAAAGACGTGTGGTTCTATGAGCATCCGTATCCAGAAGGTGTGAAAAACTACAACAAAACCAAGCCAATGAAGTTTGAAGAATTTCAAACCGAAATCGATTGGTGGGGCGACGAAGCGGATGGTTTTGCCAGCCGTGTGGAAACCAACCACGCGTGGAAAGTCTCTATCGACGAGATCATCGCGCGGAACTTTAACTTAGACATTAAAAACCCTTATCAAGAAGCGGTAGAAAGCCACGATCCAGAAGAGTTGCTGGCCACTTACCAAGCGCAGCAAGACGACATTGCTGCGTTGCGCAACCAGCTAAAAGACATACTCGGCGCGGCGCTGGCAGAAAAATAAACCAAGGATGGGAAGAAAAGCAGTATGACAAATAGCATGCAAAAATCGCCCGAAAAGCAAATAACTCAAACGTCTGATTACCTGTTTAAGACATTACAAAGTGTGATTAAAGACGTTAAAAAGCAAGTCTCGACGCAAGTCAATTCAGCATTAACAATGATGTATTGGCATATCGGTAAGCAAATTTATAATGAGTTATTGCAGCAGCAACGGGCAGAATACGGGCAAGCTATTGTTAAGGCATTAAGTCGTAAACTGACCAATGAATTTGGTAAAGGGTTTAACTACAGTGCGCTCACACGTATGCAAAAGTTTTATAGTGCTTTTCCAGAAGAGCCAATTGTTGCGACACTGTCGCAACAATTGAACTGGTCACACATTGTTTTATTGTTGCCCATTAAAGACCCACTTGCACAACGATTTTACGCTCAAATGGCGGTCAACGACCATTGGAGTGTTCGCACCTTGCGTAACCGCATCGACTCTATGTTATTTGAGCGCACTGCCTTGTCGAAGAAACCAGACGAACTCATTCAGCAAGAATTAGCACAATTGAAAAAACAGCAAATTACGCCTAACTTGTTATTAAAAGATCCATATCTATTGGATTTTTTAGATCTGAAAGACCACTATCTTGAGAAAGACTTAGAAGACGGCATTTTAAGAGAATTAGAATGCTTTTTGTTAGAACTAGGCAGCGGTTTTAGTTTTATTGCCCGCCAGCATCGTGTGCAAATAGGCCAAGAAGACTTTTACATTGACCTGTTATTTTACAACCGTAAGCTCAAACGACTGGTTGCCCTTGATTTAAAACTGGGAAAATTCAAAGCCGCTTACAAAGGGCAAATGGAATTGTATTTGCGTTATCTGGCGAAATACGAACAACAGCCCGACGAGCTAGCGCCACTGGGTATTATCTTATGCGCCAGTAAAGATCAAGAACAAGTAGAACTGCTCGAACTAGACCGTACCGATATTCATGTGGGTGAATACCTCACGGCGTTACCTTCCAAAGAACAGCTGCAAAATAAGTTACATCAGGTTATGGCGAGCCGACTTGATGCCGTCAGCGACGCAACAGATCTAGCCAAAGGCGAATGACCATGACTCAGCACAACCACATTAACCACCTGATAACCGACAACATGGACGTTTGGACCAGCGCTATCAAACGCAAATCCAGCTCGGGCCGAGGCTCAAGCAAAAAAATAGAACTGTACGGCATCAAGAAACTGCGCGAGCTGATTCTGGAGCTTGCCGTGCGTGGCAAGCTGGTTCCACAAGACCCAAATGACGAACCTGCGTCTGCTTTGCTAGAACGCATCGCCGCCGAGAAAGCCGAACTGGTCAAACAAGGCAAAATCAAAAAGCCGAAAAAGCTGCCAGAGATTACCGAAGACGAAAAACCGTTTGAACTGCCGAAAGAGTGGGAGTGGGTGAAATTAGGAGATTTATCTAGTGATATTCATTATGGCTATACAGCGTCAGCGATGCCAAATTCTGAGGGTATTAGGCTTCTCAGGATTACAGATATTCAAGATGACAAGGTTAATTGGTCAACTGTTCCTGCATGTGAAGTAACGCCAGAAAAAGCAAAGGGCTACTTGCTTGAAAATAACGATATTTTGTTGGCGCGTACTGGAGGAACTATTGGTAAATCCTATCTTGTCGAGAATATTGATGTAAAGGCAGTCTTTGCGTCTTATTTAATTCGTGTTCGTAAGATTGAGTCGATGTATGCATCGTTTATAAAAGTTTATTTAGGGAGTCAGCTGTACTGGACGCAGCTTTATGCCAATTCTGCTGGGACGGGACAGCCTAATGTTAATGCTACAGCACTGAAGTCGTTACTTTTTCCAGTGCCACCTATTGAAGAACAACACTGCATTGTCGCCAAAGTCGATGAGTTGATGGTGCTTTGCGATCAGCTAGAGGCGCAAACCGAATCCAGTCTTGATGCTCACCAAACCTTGGTGACAGCCTTGCTAGACACCTTAGTGAATAGCCAGAATCCTGAAGAGTTGACGGAAAACTGGATGCGCATCAGCGGCCACTTCGACACCTTATTCACCACAGAACAAAGCATCGACCAGCTCAAACAAACCATCCTACAACTGGCTGTGATGGGCAAGCTTGTCGAGCAAAACCCCAACGATGAACCTGCCTCGGTTCTACTTGAACGCATCGCCGCTGAGAAAGATGACCTAATTAAACAAGGCAAAATCAAAAAACAAAAACCACTGCCACCGATTACCGAAGAAGAAAAACCGTTTGAGTTACCAGAAGGGTGGGAGTGGTGTCGATTTGGGGTTTTGTTTAAGTCATTTTCAAATGGTCTGTACAAACCTGCGAAATTTTATACAGATGCTGGTGTGATCTCTTTGAGAATGTATAACATCCAAAATGGATGTATTGATTTTAATGCAGCGAAAAGAGTCGAGGTTGAATCTAAAGAATTAGAGCAGTTTATATTAGAAGCTGGTGATCTTTTGATTAATCGAGTTAATAGTAAAGAGCTTGTAGGTAAAACTGGAATAATTCCTAAAATGGAAGAGCCATTAGTGTATGAAAGTATGAATATGCGAGCTAAACCCTTTACAAATTATTTATCTTCTGAGTATTTGAATTTATTTATGATGACAAGGATGGCACAGAATTCTATTTCATTGTTTGCTAAAGAGGCAATTGGGCAGGCATCAATAAACCAAGGGCAAGTGAGTTTAATTAAAACGCCTTTGCCGCCATTCGAAGAACAACACCGAATCGTCGCCAAGGTCGATGAGTTAATGGCTATCTGCGACCAGCTGAAAACCCGACTCAGTGAAGTGCAAACCACGCAACTGAACCTTGCGGATGCGTTAGTCGAGCAAGCTTTGTAACCAAGGAGGGTGTCTATGAGCGAACTTTATAATGTGTATTGTGATGAATCTTGCCACTTAGAAAACGATGGTATTAACGTGATGACGTTGGGGGCGCTTTGGTGTCCTGTGGCTAAGCGGGCTGACATTTCCAAACGGCTTCGAGAAATCAAGGTAAAACATGGGCTGTCAGCAGATTTTGAAATCAAATGGACTAAAGTAAGTAAAGGGCGGTTGGACTTTTATCTCGATGTCATTGATTACTTTTTTGATGACGATGATTGTCATTTTAGAGGTTTGGTCGTACCTGATAAAACAGTTCTTAATCATCATAACTTTGGTCAAACTCATGATGATTGGTACTACAAAATGTACTTTGTTATGTTGAAAAGTATCTTTGACCCAGAATCAAAATATCGTGTCTACATTGATATTAAAGACACATTGGGTCATGAAAAAATTACCAAGTTGCACGATGTCGTTTGCAATAGTCATTATGATTTTTCGCAACATATGATAGAAAAAATGCAGCGCATTCATTCTCATGAAGCGGAACAGCTTCAAGTGGCCGATCTGTTGATAGGTGCATTAGCCTATTTACATCGAGGGCTCACAACGAATCAAGCAAAGCTTGATTTAATATCAAGAATTAAAGAGCGTAGTGGTTATCAATTAACGCGCAATACTTTGATTAGAGAAAGTAAGTTTAATCTTTTAATTTGGAATGGACAGGGAGATTCCTAGTGACATCGGCATGGCTGCCAGATTTGGTGTTATTTAATGATTACGACGGAGATTGGAATCGTTATTTAAATGCTATCTATGCTTATTTCGAAGCAGATTTTGTCTTATCAAAGCCGACCTTTCGTGGCGTTAGACTAGGGTTAAAGCGTTATCCTGAATACGATGGAAAGTCTGCGACTTTTTGGCATATGACCAGTACAGGGGATGATGAAAACGAGCGAACACCAGATTTTCGTCGTTGTGAGCGTATTCGTTGGCCAAAGCCAATTATTGAAAACGATCAACATTTATCTTTAAAAATGTGGGCTGAACCTAAAGGTAAAAATAAGCGCATTCATATTTGGTATGAGCAAAAAGGATATTTAGTTGTGCTAGATGATAGAGGCGACTATATCTTGCCTTGGACTGCATTTTACGTTGAGCGTGAACATGAAAGACGAAAATACAATAAACGTTGGGAACGAAATAGAGATAATGTATAGGAAGTAACTAAGAAAAGCTGACCTCGCCCTCTTGCGAGGACGGTGTCGTAACTCCTTCTACACATGGTAGATGAGATGCATGAATATTAGCTACATGAGTCAATATTTGCAAGTAATTCGTTTTAAGCATAGGGGAGCTGTATTTCTTCATGATTAATTTTATGCTTTATTAGCGAGATTTTACGCAGAAAGTACAATCGTGAGCAATTAGAGACTATTGTAGGTTTTACGGTAGTTAAGGAGATGCGAAATGCTAATTCCTAAAAAAGAAAAAGTGAAATCGACGCCTTTTTCTGTTTTTTTTCGACATGCTAAGTCGGCAGAAAAACGCCAGTTTTTTGATCGGATCGCAAAAAAAGCGATTGAAGAGCAGCAACAGATGCTTGAAAAAGCTAAGAACATGCCACAATAAATGACTTTATTGTTTATACCAGAGCCGCTTGATAGCGGCTTTTTAGTCTGTAAAACCTGTAGTGCTAAAACTATTTGGTTCCACTTGGGCGCAGTGCTAATGGCTTAAAGGAATGGAAAGACAGTACTGGACGAGAGTTAGTAGCGGTAGAAGAGGTTGAGATAAAAGAGGCGTAAAGCAAAATCTAACTGTTAGCTTATCCGATAATATTGTTAAACGATGATTTTATGCTTAAAACGCCGTGAGCTATGAAGACGTGATCACGGCGCTTTAACTGTTGTTTACGCGTTTTGGATAAGTGGCTGATAGGTGTTTTTTAAACGATTTAAGGCAATGTTAATCGAGCGTTCATCAAATAAGTTTGTTTTGCGTTTTGCGCTTGCTTCTCCGGCGGGCCAGTGCTGAATGCCTTGAATGATTTTTTGTAGATCAGGTTCGATGTTTTCTTTGCTAACGAGCCAATCAATCGTAGACAGCAACTCCATACCAAAAGGCGTCTCAAAACCGTCTATCAGCTCTATTGTGTCTTGTAGAGACGTCAGATAGGGAGCCATTTCTGCACTTTTTAAGTAAGTATTTAGCTGATCCTGTTTTGAGTCCTCAAACCAAATTACGTCGAGTGGTTCCGCATCATTAATGCGTTTATTACAGTACAGATAAATTCCATCCAGATGGTCTATTAAGTGTCTGAGCCTGTCTGCGTATGGGCCATATAGGTTCGCTTCGAACCTAAGGTCTAGTGGGTTGTCGGTTTTATTCGATCCGTTGTGTTTTTCAATTGAGCGCTCTAAAAACCAAGCCAGCTTCTGAACTTCCAGCAAAGTACACTCCATCCCCATCACCCAGTATTGGCGAATTAATTCTGCAATCATGGCTCTAGCAGGGGTGAGTTTTGTGTGGCCTTTTTGTTTGGCAACATTTTGATAGCGCTGTGTTGGTTCGAAAACCAAAATATCGACAGATTCTAGGTCACCGAGAATGCGCTCAATTTCAGGTTTTACGCTTTCCCAGTTAAGCTTGCCATTACCCGCACCCAAAGCAGGAATCGCAATGGAGTTTAGATGATTATCAAGAATGACTTGTTTTAGATCTACTAAGCCTTCCGTAATCCACTCTAATTTAGACGGATTGCGCCAATGGCGCTTAGTCGGGAAGTTAACAATCCATCTTGGTCCAACGAGTTCGCCCGTTTGGGTAACGAACATGCGACCTGTTTCTACTTGTTTTGCTTTACAAGCATTTGCATAATCTTGTGTATTTTTGGGAAAGCGTTCTTTAAACATGAGCGCGATGCCTTTTCCCATTACACCAACGGTATTCACCGTATTAACGAGGGCATCGACATCCGCTTCGAGTAAGTTGCCTTGTGTGTAATGAATCATTGAAAATACCACTGTGTCATTTTTCGAACATCGATAGCTAGAGATTTTTCCTTCACTATTTGTTCAAGCTGTTGTTTCATTTCGTCTGAATAACAAACAATGCCCAGTAAACTGGTGATGGGGCAATGTTTATAAACCAAGGCTTCTGCTTGGTAGCGTTCGATTTGGGCCGGGTCGTCTTGGTTTCGTTGAAAGTTTCGTTGTTGAATAATAGTCCAATCTAGTTTTATTAGCTCGTCTGAATTATCGAAAAATTCTGCAAACGCTGTGTAAGCATGACGGTCTGTGAAAACAAAAGGTACCTTTGAGTCTATTAGTTTTGGTATTGAAGAGACTAAGATGACAATTTCTTCATTGGCTCTTTGTTTAACGCCACCGCGACCTGTGTGTATGTTGTACATCATAGGAGAGAAAGGCGTGAAGTAGAAGGGAATATAATCACTCAGTGTGCCGTATGGCTTGATGGGAACATTGCGCTGAGTACGTTTGTGAATTAAGTCTGTATTGCCTATTGGTTCATAGTGCTCTGCGACCTTTTGTGAGCTGGCACAATGAAGGCCATTATCCAAAATCCAAGCAAGGTTATCTCTATGGACAATTCTCCATATGAGTGCTTTTTCTGGGTTTAGGTTTGGATAATGATTAGTCATGATGTTTTACAAACATATTCTCGTTTATTTGCGTGTTGACCGTGATGTTAACAGATTTCATTATTTGTTGAACTTGCTGATCTACCGTTTGGCTTTGGGTGAAAATTTTAAAAAATTGACTCGCTGGAATCGATTCTGGTGAAAGGCATTCTGCCATACAAACGCTTTTACAATTTTTATCGCTGTAGTTTCTTTGATCCATTAGATCCCAGTTGATGTGCTCCATTCCTTGGTTGTAATTGAGTCTGGTCGTCTCTTCGTTTGCAAGTGGATGACGTGGAATAATTTGCCAATTATTAGCGCTGGCGTGATCTCGTCTTACTGCGATTAATATGAACGTTTTGTTCTTATAGGAGTGCTGAGCTGCTAAGTCAAAAGGGTTTTTGCTGAAAAAGTGAAAGGGTACATAGTCTTGAAGTTTTTGAGCTTGGCGTTTTGTAACAATATCGCTGTCTGCGACGTCGGTAAAATCGGTCAGTTGGCTGCGTGGTAATAAGCCATGTTTAAGAATAGATTCAAGGTTTTCTAAGCTTGTTAGATGGTACAGCAGTCTTTGGTCTTTAATTGACATCGTGAAATCCTTTTTACTGAAGTTGTTTTGGTTGTACAGTGCGTGTACTTATATATCTAAGACATTGTAATGAATAAAATGAGTCAGAACCCTCAAAAATAGTTGTACTTGTTAGTTAGTGCACCCTTTGCGTTTAAGGTGGGTAATCTCTTTTGTTGCTGGGGCTTTTTTAGACTCTTTTGGCTAGAGCTCTTCTGTCTTAAATTCGCTGTAGCCTTCGTAGTAGTAACTCACGTCAATGCCTTTCATAAAGACCGAGCGGTCGTGAATTTTATCGGTTAAGGCTTGTTTGAGTAGTACTTTAATTTCAACGTCTTTGACGACGCTGCGCTGCATCGAAGAAAGGTATTCGTCTTTATCGACGGCGTTCCAGTCTATTACCTGTTTGATTTCTTTTTTGAATATAAGGTCAAGCCAGATGCGAGTGGCGCGACCATTGCCTTCGCGAAATGGGTGGGCGATGTTCATCTCTACATATTTTTCGACGATCTCGTCGAAATTGCTCTGGGGCATGGCATCGATGTGTTTCAGCGATGGCTCTAAATACATGAGGGGAGCAAAGCGGAAGCCTCCTTTGGCAATGTTGACCTCACGAATCTTGCCTGCAAAGTGGTAGATATCGTCAAACAAATAGGCGTGAATAAAGGCGAGACCTCTAAAGGTGCCAATCTCAACTTTTTCGATGTCACTGGAGTCAAACAGCTGTTTCGCTTTTTGCTTACTGATTTTTTCCTCTGCTTTCGCGAGTTCTATTTGGTCAGTGATATTGAGTTTGTTTTCCAATAGCATGTTACATGCCCTCTGTTTTTACTATGTCTGCTTTTGAACAACGGCTTTTAGTGTTTTACATCGAATAGCTGAGAATGATCCTTTATTCTACCGTAAAGTGCTCTTAGGCTTCATTGCTATTTTGGGAAAAATTACTGTTTGGGTCCGGTAGCTTGTTGTTGGCTTTAGATGTGTTGAAATACGTTCTGGGTTACTGATGTGCCCAATAAAAAAGAGAAGCCATTCGACTTTTCTTTTTTATTTCTGAAGTGTGATTTACGCAAGGTTAGAATTTAATCAGTACTTTACCTATGTGTTTGGCTTGTGCGAAGTATTGGTAGGCTTGGGGCGCTTGGTCAAAGTCAAAAGTTTTAGCGATCAAGGCTTTGCGGTCGTTGGTGGCTAGGGCGTTGATGTAATCAACAAACATGGCGCGACTGCCGTTGGCGATGCCTTTGATGACAATGTTTTTCAGGATAAACATGGTGTAGTTGGGTATAGGGGAGTTGCTCCCAGGTGCAACGCCGATGACCACGATTTGTCCATTGGCCGCTGCGGCATTAATGGAGTGGCCAAGTGTGTCCTGTCCGCCTGTTTCTAGAATGATGTCTGCCCCGTGATTGTTGGTTTGCTTCATCAGTTCCGCGGCCCAGTCTGGGTGCGTTTTGTAGTCAATGGTGATGTCTGCGCCAAGTTTACGTGCCACGGCTAATTTTTCATCGCTGGAAGAAGTGATGGCCACGCGTGCGCCATGCATTTTCGCGACGTTGAGTGCGGCTAAAGACACACCGCCAGTCCCTAAGCAAAGTACTGTGTCGCCTGCTTTTACTTTGGTTTTGCCTGTGAGGGCGTGCCACGCGGTGAGTCCGGCAGACGCCATGACGGCAGCGTCTTCATCGCTAATGTTATCCGGTAGGCGGATTAAGGCGGCCGCTGGCAATAAAACCTGTTCTGCAAGCCAACCATCGTGGGTGATGCCGATATCGTGATTAAAAATGTTGGTACTAAATGGGCCATCTAGCCAGTTGGCAAAATGCCCGCAAACCACACGATCGCCCACGCTGACTTCTGTTACGCCTTCGCCGATGGCAATCACATCACCAACGCCTTCTGTGCCAGGCACGCGCTTAGGATCTTGAAGTGGGCCATAAGTCCCTGTTAGTACTTGGATATCTCGGCTTATAAGGCTGACAAGACGTGGCGCAATGATGGCTTCACCAGGGCCTGCGACTGGCTCTGGGCGTGTGGTGGCGCTTAGGGTGTTGTTGCTGTGTTGTTTGCCAATTTGAAATGCTTTCATGAATGGGTAACCCTTATTGGTATATCGTCTTAGAATGGGCGCAAGTGTAACCTAGCGGAGTTTGGCGACTGTGTGGTAAATGAGTAAATACGCGGTAATTTATAAATAAAATTAATGTGAATGGCGGTATTAGTTTAGCGGTTGCTAAATAATAACGACGTTGTAAAGGGTATGAATAGTGTGTTTAACCAATCTCTAAAACAAAAAAAACCAGCCGCTTTTTAGAGGGGCTGGTTTTGGTTTAGCACAAATACTGAAGGGATCAGTTTTTATTCAGTGCTGTATTGTTGAAGCTTTGATCTACGCTGTAAATAGTCCAGCGTTCATTAGCAAATTGTTGCTTGGCGAACACTTCAGCAACAACTCGGCGGTTTTCTCTTCTACCTTCTTCTGTGTCGTTACTGGCGACTGGGCGAGTTGCGCCATAGCCAATACCTTTTACTCGATCGGAAGCAATTCTGAAACTGTCTACCAGAACATTAGCAATAGCGGTAGCGCGTTGCTGTGAGAGTTCTTGGTTTAATTCCGCTGAACCTTGACTGTCAGTATGCCCTTCGATAACCACATTGCTGGTTGGATTATCTTGTAAAAATTTGGCCAGATCTTTGAGTTCCGTATAGAAACGGGGGTTGATATCCGCTTTGCCCGTATCAAACAAGACATTGAGTTCGACGGAAAGCAATTTTGTCGTTTGGTCAGGACAGCCGTAGTTATCTACTGCTGCATCTTTAGGTGTGTCAGGGCAAAGGTCGCGGGCATCAATAACGCCGTCTCTATCTGCATCAGCAAGACGTGACTGTACATTGGATGCGTACAGACTTTCTGCAGCAACAGAATGACTAAAGGCGAAGAGCACTCCGATCAAGCTGATGCTTTTGATTAAAATAGTCATTGCGTTATTGCTACCCTCGTTATTACTTGTATTGTCTCAGCTTAAGAAAAAACAGTTTCAATAACCATGAGATTTTTGTAGCTTTCTTTAAGCAAACGGTTGCTTTGTAATGAAATGTAACTACCAGCTGCCAATATTCTCCATTGATGCCCATGGTTCTGCTATTTCAAGAGAGCCATCTTTCTGGAGCAGTTCAATTGAAATGCCATTAGGGTCTTTAATAAACGCCATGTGTCCATCACGTGGTGGTCTTAGTATGGTAACGCCTAAAGATTGCAGCTTTTCACACACTTGATAAATGTTTTCGACTTCAAACGCCAAGTGACCAAACTGATCGCCACCTGTGTAGGTACGATCGCTCCAGTTATGAGTTAGCTCGACTTCTGGTGCGCCTTTTTCAGTCGCGTAGTAAATAAGAGAAAACTGGCCTTTTTCACTGTCCATGCGTCTGGTTTGGATAAGGCCTAAGCCTTCTGTGTAAAAAGTGTGACTTTCCTCTGGTTTATCTGTTCTGATCATGGCGTGTAGGTATCGAATAGACATGATAACTCCCTAATATGATGAATAAATGTTGTGGCATTATTGCAGGATCAGAGAGGTAATTCAAAGCGAACCCAAAAGACTCACTTTAGATTCTTATTCTTCCCAGACCCAGCGAATAGGGTCGCCAAAGTCATCATAGAGGATTTTTTTCTTAGGGCGCTTTTTTGGTGAAGAGGTGGTTGGTGGTGATTTGCTGTGTTTTCGTTGTTGAATAGCCGCAACAACATGATTTAATGGTGTGCGATCTTGTTTTGGTTCGTTAAAGCCTATGTGGCTCGTGTTATACTTACCATCTACTAAACCAGATTCACCCATGTCGACTTGTTGGATGGTTCCGTTCTTCTTGATAAATTGATCTACCAGAGATTCCAGTTCTTTTCGCGTGTCTCTCTTTGTGGTTTTTGGTTTTATCATAGTATTTTGGTTTGGGAAGATCCTATACAAGTGTATGGGTTAAAAAATGATCGTAATCATCCATATTAAACGTAAGAGGTAGCTGGTGTCTATTAGCAACTTAATTGTGCATGAGATTCAAAAGCATGAAGGTGAGCGTAAAGCGATACTGATTGCACGTCCAAATGAAAACCCAGTTGACGGGCAAGCTGAGGCATTGTCTGCTCAGGTGACGAATCTCTTTAATCGATCTGGAATGAACACCGGGCGTTTTGTGAATCCTCAAGGAAGCGAAGAGGGGGCTCAATTACCAGCCTTGCTGTTTAAGCATTTTAAAAACGATACTTTTGTGGATTTTGCCAGTTTTACAAAAGAGTGTGCGGCGGATTACCTTAAGTATCTAGAACCTGTGGAAGAGGCGGAAGGCGGTCTGTTGTGGTTCAATCATTATGAGCTGCATGATACGCATTTTTTGTACATAGTGATGTTAAAGCGTAAAAAAGGCATTGGTCTCGGTGCGGATCTTAGTTTGTCGCAAATTGAGCAAATTGAGATGGAAAAGTTACACATGTCGTTGCGCATTAATTTGACCGCGTGGCAAGCTGGCGATGAAGGGCGTTATATTTCGTTTCGCTTTGGGCGTGCACCCAAATCTGAAAGTGAGTATTTCACGCAGTTTATTGGTTGTGACGAACCGAAAGTGGCGGCCAAAGAAACTCGCAAGCTGGTGGATTTGACCGCGGCCTTTTGTCAGTCTGAAGGCTTACCTTCTAAGCAGGCAAATGAATTTAAAAAAGTGGTTTCCGAGCATTGCCAAGCAAAAGCGCAAGATCGTGAACCTTTAGCCATTAAGGATATTGCCTCTCAGGTGGAATCTCGGTTTTCCATTGAGCAAGCGAATAAGTTTTTAGAAATCGCTGACTCTGATAGTTTTAAAATGGAAAAGGAGATTTTCGTCGAGAAAGCGGCACTGAAAAAACTGACTCGCTTGTCTGGTAGTTCACGTGCGTTGACGATGAGTTTTGACAGTGACTTACTTGGTGAGTCCATCGTGTTTGATGCAGACTCTGGCACACTGACCATAAAGGAATTGCCGAAGAGTCTGCTGAAACAGCTGCAGTCCATGTCTAATTAGAGCGTTGTGTGCTCTCTATTGATAAGTAGAGGGCTGGTTAAATTCCTAAAAGACGCTCTAGGTCTTTCATAGTATTAAAGCATTCGGTCGCGCCGGCGGCCGTTTGCATTTTGGCGTCAAGCGTTTCACTGAAGGCGAGTACTCGCATTCCCGCGGCTTTGCCCGCTGTAATGCCTGCCACAGAATCCTCGATGACCAAACAGTCTTTAGGTTCAACATTTAGTGCTTTGGCAGCGGTTAAATACAGGTCTGGTGCGGGTTTGCCATTTTCCACGTCTTCAACGCAAAAGCGAGTAGAGAAGCGATCTGCTAATTGAATTTTATTCAGTTTAAAATTCATTTCTTGACGTCGTGCGTTCGTCGCCATGGCAATAGGAACAGAGATTTTGCTGAGTAATTCACGAACGCCAGCAATGGGTTCTAGGTCCGCTTCGATAATCGCGTGAAAACGCTGTCTGTAATCTTTATCAAATGTCGCGGGTAACGGCTTACCAAGCAGTTTTTCGGCGTTGATGAGGTTTTCTTTGTTCGTGAACCCAGTGAATTTCGCGTGTAATGTCTCATCGTCGAGTTCAAGGCCGCATTCACTTAACATGGATTTTAGAATGGAATTAGAGATGTTTTCTGTATCGACAATAACGCCGTCGCAATCAAAGATGATGGCTTTGTAAGAATAAGTCATAAATAAAACAGTTTCGTTGTGAATGAGGGCTGATCATAACGAATTTTGAGGAGGTTAAGGAAGGGAGGGAGGTTTTATTATTTTTCTCCCCTTAAAAAAAACTAACGCTTTACGCTATACTAGCACCCCATTGTTGTGGGGTTTATTCTTTTTGCACTTAGTTACTTGCTTGACCAAGTTGCTGTGGGCGAGCGTTTTGTTTTTTGATCGCTTTGAATGCGTTTTTGAAGAAAGTAACAACCGCTTTGATACGACGAGCACGTCTTTGACGGCGAGCGTGATCTTCAACAGTGGTGTCGGCATAGCCCCATTTTGCTAGTAATGCTTCGTATTGTTGTTGAGAGTCCATAGTATTCTCCAAGTTGGTTATTTAAGAAATGTTGTTTTATTACAACAATGCTAATATTAGAGAAGCTTGACCGATTGAACAAACGATCCTTTTTCACTTGTTAGGTTAGTTTTTTTCATCATTTTATTTGTTGGCATTTTCATTCACCAAAGGACATTTCCTTGTACCAATCGTTAGAACATTTTTCAAAAAACTGGATTTTTAAACGTAATGATCCAAAAGTAGAGCCAGAAGATTTACAGGCTATTCGCTTGCTAAGTGAGCAGCGTGCAGGGCAGATTTGGCGAGATTACATTAGTGATGAACAAGTGCATCCAGATCATTTTACAGAGCGCGATTGGTTGAAAAAAACCACGTCACAGCTCCCTGTGACTAAGCTTCAATGGGAAAAAGCGTGGGACAGTGATCGGGCTGAATTACCTGATGAGCTTTTAGTGCATTTTTCTGCTTGGGGCGACGATACCACGGTGTTTTTTTGCTGTCATAATGAGTTGGTGTTTGAACTTTCCTGGGGCGTATTTAAGCGCACTTGGAAGGCGTTTTTGTTTTTGGATAATGGGCCGATTTTAGTCGGTAAAAAGAAAAAGCAAGCCGCACAGTTTTATTCAAACGGTTGGGCGAATCTACTTTTCAGAGAGTCTTGATTTCGATTGAAACAAAAAATCTCGTCATTGAGTTTCAGATTTGGGCGCTGCCACCACGTTGTCGACTGATCAGGCAGTGCTCGTTAAATGCTTTATAGTAGTTGAGCAGTTGTTGGCCGTGATCTTTGTGTCCCAATGTGTCCAAGAGCATGGCTGTGACTTCCGCGGTGGCAAATTGCATTTCATGACTGGAGTGTCGAACAAGAAAAGAGCGTTGTGCTTCACTGTTAATTTCAAAGTGTGGGATATCTTTTAACCAATGACTCTGGTGAAACATTTTACTGGCTTGTTTCCAGGTTCCATCCAAGATAATGAAGGTGTGTTTTGTCTCCCCGTTGGTGTTTGATGGGATCACGCTTCTAAACGGTCTGTGTTGCTCTCTGGCTGTTTCCGTATTGGGGAACAATATAGTGCAGTTGCCTTGTTTGCTTGTTATGTGGTCAAGCAATGCTTGTTGTGGCTCAGTTCTACTCCACAGATAAGCTTGAGTGTCATCTGGGAATAAATCGGCAATGAGTCGACCGCTGTTGGTCGGTTTGTGAATTTCGTCACGATGGAAAAGCAAAATAAATTCCACAGGTGAAGAGTGGTTTTCCCTTAAATGGCAAAAACAAGCAAACTCCGTCATTAGGCAATGGGTGCAGCGAATAGCTCTGGAACCTCTTGCTATGAAGGGGCGAATCGATTCTGTTTTACACAACTCGCGTAGTAGATCGACACAATGCTTGTTTGGTGCTGTTCTCATGGATAAAATCTTCTGTTTTGACGGCGCGCTATTATCGGTTTTTTGTTTTGGATGTCTAGGTAAACTTTTCGCGTTTTGCGCAAGGATATGCGGAAGGAGAAAGGGGGAATTAATGACGAACAGTGGCTTAATTGTTTAAATTTGTTAATAAATATTGCTTATCTTTAGTCTTTGTTGTCGAAAAGTTTACGGAAAATATGCAAATACAAAGGAATGCGTTGAAACGGGCTTGTTGCTTCTGTTCGTTGTCATCAAGTCACGATATGGTGTGAGATATTATTTTTTCGTTATGAGTTGTCTATGAGTCGTTATATCTCTCCGGTTTTATACATTCTTCTCATGTTAGTAGGGTGTGTTGCATTTGTATCTATTGCCGGTGTTCGAGTTGGAATGTTTGAGCCAATAACTGGCTTCTCTATGCTACGAAAAAGTGTGTTTGCTTCGTTATTTTTGTCTCTATTAGCTGCTTTATCATTAGGCGCTTGTCGTAAAGAATGTAATCTCGCTAGTCGACGTTTTTTTATTCTCGTACTCCTCATTTCGCTGGTTTACAGTCTTATGTGGATTGGCTTTTATTTACAGCGTGCCAGCCTACCCGATATCAATGACATCACAACTGACACCGAAGTCCCTCCCACTTTTCTTAACGTGAATTTTATCCGCAGCTCCCAAGAGAATGAATTAAGCTACAACAGTGAATGGGCACCGATTCAAGCTAAACATTATCCTGATGTTCAGCCCTTGTTTTCCTCCGAGGAAAAATCAGTGGTTTACAGCGCAGCGGTAACCCTAGTTGAAGAGCGCGGTTGGGACGTTGTTGCACTGTACGCTGGCGCAGGCATTATCGAAGCGACGGCTCGTACGCCGATTTTTGGTTTCCGCGACGATGTCGTCATTCGTATTACTCAGATAGACAAGAGCCAAGTTCGAGTGGATATGCGTTCTTGCTCAAGGGTGGGAAGTGGCGATTTTGGGGTGAATGCTGAGCGTATTGAATCCTTCATGAAAGACCTGTCCGATTCTTTGAATAAACCCAGCATGCCTAGTGTGAATTCCTTACGCTAACGTTCCATATAGTAAATTGCACTCGTCATTGAAAATCAGACAGGCTAGACTCTCGTAACTTCTTACTTAGGGGAACGTGAAAGTGAGTCTTCGTCAACAACAAAAAGCCAATACTCGATCCAAAATCAAAACCATCGCTAAGCACGCCTTTCTAACCCAAGGTATTGAAGCCACCAGCACGCGCTACTTGAGTGATCAGGCCGGTATTGCTGTAGGCACCTTGTTTGTTCATTTCCCAGATAAATTAGCCTTGGTAAAAGATATTTTTTTTGATGAGATGGATACAGCCTTGCGTGCCGCAGTGGTGGCTCAAAAAGCCAGTGCTTCCCCAATTGATTACCTCCTGCAAATGGCACAAGTTCTGTTTGATTTTTACGATCAGTATGCGGAATTCACACGTTTGGTGTTGTTAGACAGCTTGGCAAAAGGTGGATTTCACACTAAACAAATGACGGTGATTACAGACGGTATTGTAAAGCGATTTAAGCAGATTGGCGTGGATGAAAAGACGGCGAGTATTTTTGCGGACAACATGATTGCGAATTATTGGTTTGTTCTATTGAACGCTGTGCCAAAAGGCATTTTGGGGCAAGAGGCCATCGAACATTTGAAAAAAATGAACTTACCCTTTGAGATGTCTTATCGAAGTGCCTTAAAAAATCGCGGTTAATCATGCTTTAACTGAGTTGGTTGGCTTTGCGATACGGACCTTGGTAATCAAACAGCCTTTCAGTGACTTGCCAGTGTTGTTTTTGTTTTTTAGCGATTACAAAGTCGGGTATGGGTAAGTAGGGTAAAAAACGCTCTACGTCTTCAAGCGTTTCAAACACAATAGATTGGCTGCCATTGGCGATTCGGCGCGCAAAGACATCATTAAACGTTTGGCGTGATTTTTTAAAGTTAAAGCGAAATGTTTCCGACAGTGTTAAGCCGTCTTCATCATGGTAGGTGATTTTAAGACTCTTATCTTTGTTGTCTATTTTGGGTGTGATGCCTGCACAGCGTAGTACTTTGTTGTCTTTTAAGTTGAGTGCGCTTCTGAGTAAGTCATCAGCGTCGATCAGTTTTTCGGCACAATGTTGGCATTGTCGTGCGGCAATGTCATTTTCTTCATTGCAATAGGGGCAGCGTTTAAAGCGAAAGCGGTAGGTGCATTGTTCTTCCATACCGTCTACTTCGATTAAACCATGGCAGCGGCGCCCAAAATGTTCAAGGATATTGCCTTCAGCGTCTTTTCTCCCCCAGAAAGTGTTAGCAAAATCGCAAGCAGGGCAATGTATTTGTACCGCAACGGAATCTGGAGTGGGGCGCTTTTCGCCAATTTCCGGCTGAAAAATATTGTAGCCGTTGTTCGTGTAATCCAAGACGAGGCAGTCTGTTTTACCCGGACTTAAGCGTAACCCTCGGCCAACAATTTGTTGAAATAGGCTGATGGATTGTGTTGGGCGTAAAATGGCAATAACGTCCACATGTGGCGCATCAAATCCCGTGGTTAATACCGATACATTGACGAGGAATTTAATCTCCTTGGCTTTAAAAGCCGAGATCAAGGTGTCCCGTTGTCTCAGTTTGGTTTTGCCTGTCACGAGCGCTGTTTTGTCAGCGGGCAGATACCCAACAATTTCTTTCGCATGATCAATGGTCGCGGCAAAAATCATCACACCTTGTCGATCGGTGCTTAGCTGAAGAATCTGCTCGGTGACCGCTTGGGTCACACGTGGGTATTTGTGAATAAGTTCATTTAACGCGATATCGTCGGTATTTTGCTCTCCATCTAGGCTTTCCGTTAGTAAACTGAAATCGTAGTGGGCAATGGCGGCGTCATAATGAATGGGCGGGGTCAAATAGCCTTTCTTCACCATGTGTTGTAAGGGGAGTTCAAAAATGCATTTTTTGAAAAATCCCTCAGGGCAATGTCGAGTGTAGCCATGGTAATGATGTTGGTAGATCCAGCCGCTGCCTAAGCGGTAGGGCGTGGCGGTCAAGCCAAGAATTTTTACTTGTGGATTGAGTGTGCGAAAGTGCTCGATGGTCTTGAGGTATTGGCCTTCGTCTTCTATGCCAACACGATGGCATTCGTCGATAATGATTAAGCTGGCAGGGGCATTGAAATCAGAGAGATTGGCAGATAACGACTGAATGCTGGCGAAGGTTGTTTTTTCGGTGCTGTTTTTTTGCCTGAGACCCGCTGAAAAAATACCCGCGGATGTTCCGGTTGCGACAAATTTTGCGTGATTTTGTTCGACAAGCTCTTTGACATGAGCCAAGCAAACGACGCGACCTTTTGCCAGTCGACTGAGTTCTGCTATGACCAAACTTTTGCCTGCGCCAGTAGGAAGCACAATAACCGCGGGATCATTTGTATGGCGAAAATGCGCCAAACAGGCGTCCACGGCTTGTATTTGATAGTCGCGTAATTGAAAAGTTTGGGTCATAAAAGGGTGAAATCTTGGTGTTTTTGTGTGTGTGGCTACAGTATCATAATGGCCTACGTTATTTTGCCTTTTTAGAAGTGATTAATCTATCTATGTCTACCCATGTGCTTCCAGCCCCCCATCTTTATGTTGAGAATTCTATTCCGGCGTTTAGCCGTGAAGAACCGTTTGAAAATTTATTGATGGATTTGCAAACGAAAGGTTGGAGTGTTCAAGATGAATTTTTTTCTACGAACTTCACCCAGGCCCTTATGGATGAAGCTGAAAGCATACAAAATGCTTTTATGTTGCAGGCGGGTGTGGGTCGAAAACAAGACCACCAAATTGTCTTGGATGCGCGTCGTGATTACATTCAATGGATCGATCCTGATAAGCCAATCCGTAAAGATTTTTTGAAAATGATGGCGGAGTTGCGTGTCGCGCTCAATCGTCGTTTGTTTCTTGGGTTGTTTGATTATGAGGCGCATTTTGCTCGTTACGAAGAGGGTGCGTTTTATGAAAAGCACATTGACGCGTTTAAGGGAGAGAGTAATCGTATTTTGTCCACTGTGTTGTATTTGAACGAGGAGTGGCAAGACGGCGATGGTGGCGAGCTGGTGATTTACGACGAAAATGACCCATCCATTGAAGTTGGACGATTTTTTCCAAAGAAAGGCCGGTTGGCGGTTTTTTTAAGCGAATGTTTTTATCACGAAGTTAGGTTGGCAAAGCGAACCCGTCACAGTATCGCCGGTTGGTTTCGTGTCAATAATACCACCGGGACAACGCTTGACCCTGATCAATAGCAATAAAAACAGCGCCAAGTGTATTTTATCCCTTTACCTTTGTGTGGTTTTTTTTGGGATTTGACCTCGAAAATGACGCGATAAATCTCTATAATGCGCGCCTTGTTTAATTGCTCTGGTTTTACGTTCCAGATCGCAGAGGAGAAAAAGATGTCTAAAATTGTCGTATGTGCCCTTTATAAGTTTGTTGAGCTGCCTCATTTTGAGTCCCTTCGTGAACCCCTTCAAAAAACCTTAGAAGACCATGGTATCCGCGGCACCTTATTGCTTGCCAGCGAAGGTATTAACGGTACAGTGGCGGGGTCTCGTGAAGGTATTGATGCCATGTTGGCATGGTTAGATCAACAGCCAGGCTTGGACAATATCGTATCCAAAGAATCTTACGATGAAGACATGCCTTTCTACCGCACAAAAGTTAAATTGAAAAAAGAAATCGTCACCATGGGCGTCGAAGGCATTGATCCTAAGCGTGTGGTGGGAACCTATGTTAAGCCTCAAGACTGGAATGCGCTGATTTCTGATCCTGATGTGGTGCTGGTCGACACGCGAAACGATTACGAAGTGCAAATCGGTACGTTCAAAAACGCCATCAATCCAAAGACAGAAACCTTCCGTGAGTTTCCTGCTTACGTGAAAGAAAACATGGACCCTGCCAAGCATAAAAAGGTCGCTATGTTTTGTACCGGAGGGATTCGCTGTGAAAAATCCACCGCTTACATGCTAGAGCAAGGTTTCGAAGAGGTGTATCACCTTGAAGGCGGAATCTTAAAGTACTTGGAAGAAGTGCCAAAAGAAGACACCCTATGGGAAGGTGAGTGCTTTGTTTTTGATAACCGTGTTTCGGTTAATCACGATCTACAAAAAGGTGAGTACGACCAATGCCATGCCTGTCGTATGCCTATTACAGAAGCAGAAAAACAAGATGAGCGTTATGTTCAAGGCGTAAGCTGTGTGCATTGCTTTGATAAATTCACCGATGAGCAGCGCCAGCGTTTTATTGAACGCGAGCGTCAGGTTCAGCTTGCTCGTGCGCGAGGCGAAGAACATATTGGGGCTGAAGTACTGGATGCCGTTGAGAAGCACCGTTTAGAAAAAGCCCTAGAAAAAGAGCGTCAGCGTAAGGTGCGTGAAGCAAAAGCAAATTAGAGATGTTAAACATTTTGCCTGACGTGGTCGGGCAAAATGGTTTCTAAATCCAAGCTGTTGATCTTTATAGTGAAGTTTTTTGGTTATTTGTCTCGATTACCTGTCATCCTGTGCATCAAGAGTGGTTTCGAAATTGCTCGGACTGCCGTACAATAAAAAATCGCTTTTTATTAGCCAGTATCCATCATGAGTTATCAAGTTTTAGCACGTAAATGGCGCCCACAGACGTTCCTTGAAATGGCTGGGCAAGACCATGTACTTCAAGCGTTGGTGAATGCTTTACGCCAACAGCGTTTACATCATGCCTATTTGTTTACCGGAACTCGCGGTGTCGGTAAAACCACGATCGCGCGTATTTTCGCTAAATGCTTGAACTGTGAGACCAATGGCATTTCGCCAGAGCCTTGTGGCACCTGTGATAGCTGCCGAGAAATCGCTGAAGGTCGTTTTGTCGACCTGATTGAAGTGGATGCGGCCTCTCGAACCAAGGTAGAAGATACCCGCGAATTATTAGAAAACGTGCAATACGCACCCACTCGTGGCCGTTTTAAAGTCTACCTGATAGACGAAGTGCACATGTTGTCGACGCATTCCTTCAATGCTTTGCTAAAAACTCTTGAAGAGCCGCCCGCGCACGTTAAGTTTTTACTGGCGACAACCGATCCGCAGAAGCTTCCTGTTACTATTTTGTCTCGCTGTTTGCAGTTCAATCTGAAGAACATGTCTGCGCAACGTGTGGTGGATTATTTACAAACCGTATTGACCACCGAACAAGTAAACTACGATCAGCCTGCATTGTGGCAAATTGGTCAGGCTGCTAATGGCAGTATGCGTGATGCGTTGAGTTTGACAGATCAAGCCATTGCTTTTGGTAACGGTACGATTACCGAGTCGGGCGTCACTGCCATGTTAGGCTTGGTCAATCAAGCGCAAGTCTTGGATTTACTAGAAAGTGTGGCGTCTAAAAATGCGGCACAAGTTTTGACTCGAATAGAACAACTGGCCGATTACCAGCCCGATTTTACAGCGATTTGTGGCAGTTTATTGGATGTGTTGCACCGTGTGGCGATAGAGCAGCAAGTGCCAGGCGCATTAATGGATCAGCTGGGTGATTTGGCTCGGATTCAGGGTATTGCCGCCAGTGTTAGCTCTGAAGAAATACAAATCATGTATCAGGGCTTATTAATTGGTCGCCGTGATTTGCATTTGGCGCATTCTGCCCGTGCGGGCTTCGAAATGCTGATGTTAAGATTGATCGCCTTTCGACCAGCGCCACCTATGGTGGTCAGTCATGAAGTGCCACCAGTGGTTTCTTCAGCGACAACGCGCTCGCCAGACACAATGAGTTCAACGTCAGAACCCGACTCTACGGCGGCGTCGAAGGCAGAAAAAAAAACATCGGCCGTTGACATTGAAGTCCCAGCGGTAAAGTCCACTGAGTCTATTCCTGAGCAAGTGTCTTCAAAGCCGATGTCCGCGGCGGAACGCCCGCCTTGGGAAACGTCACCAGAAGAAATGGTCATGCCTGACGATGCACCAGATAGCGAGGTTGAGAGCGCCATCACGGATCAGGAAAGTGTCTATAATGAGATGGCGCAAGCGGTTGTCATAGAGGAGGTTGAGTCGCTTCATGCAGCGGATGTTGAGCCTCAGAATGATACGCCACTAGACCAGAACGAGCCATCTGAATCGATGTCCGTTATGGCGCAGCAGATTAAGACAGACAAGGAGAGCCAGCCAGAGACTAAGCCTTTTGTCATCGCAGATGACTCGTTCTTGGCATCTGACGATGTGATGGAAGACGAAGACGATGAGGAGGAAGCCGAAGAGCGTGCTATTGCGGATGTCATTGATCCATTTAACCCTGCCGCAGATTTAGTGGACGCTTTAGGCGCGGAACCAATCGAGTCGCCTGCCGTCGAAGCAAGCAAAGAGCCGGATACACGTTTGTCAAAATTGCCGGATACTATTGCCCAGCCTGCATTAGGTATGCCTTTGCCTGAGTTAAACCACTATAATCAGCTGACAATGAAGCTTTGGTGGTTGGTGGCGCCGCGATTGCCTTTGACAGGTTTGGTACAGAATATTTTAATGAATTCCAGTTTGGTGGATGCCAGTGATCAAGGCATACGTCTTGAAGTGCCTTTAGAGTACGGGCACATGCTGAACCAAGTACGTTACGAACAAATACAAGGTGCCCTGAGCGATTTCTTTGCCATGACGGTGCCCTTGATAATAGACACAGTGGAAGATACCACAGGGGTGACTGCAGAAGAGTTTGCCGCCAGTAAGCGCGCAGAGGCCCTGCAGGTAGCCATTGAATATTTGAATGCACATCCGGTTGTACAAGCCTTATCGGCAACGATGGGGGCACAATTGGTTTATGATACGGTTAAAGTTAAAGCTTAATTTGGAGAGCAAAGATATGTTTAAAGGTGGAATGGGTAACATGATGCGCCAAGCGCAGCAGATGCAAGAGAACATGCAGAAGGCGCAGGAAGAAATCGCCAACATGGAAGTCGAAGGTCAAGCGGGTGCTGGTTTAGTGAAAATCCTGATGACAGGTCGTCATGATGTGAAGCGTGTCACTATTGATGACTCTTTATTTGCCGATGACAAAGAAATGCTAGAAGACTTAATTGCCGCCGCCGTCAATGATGCTGTGCGTAATATCGAAGTCACTCAAAAAGAAAAAATGGCCGCGGCGACAGCGGGCATGTCTTTGCCACCAGGCTTTAAGATGCCTTTCTAGGAGCAAGCTTTGTTTAGTCCCTTAATTAAAGAACTGATTGAATCGTTGCGTTGCTTGCCGGGTGTCGGTCCAAGATCAGCGCAAAAGATGGCGTTGTATTTATTAGAGCGTGATCATCAAGGGGCGGATAGACTGGCAAATGCATTGCGAGAGGCGTTAGATAAAGTGGGGCGCTGTTCCAGCTGCCGCACTTTGACGGAAGAGTCAGAGTGCGGCATCTGCAAAGACCCTGAGCGCGATGCCAAGCGCTTGTGTATTGTTGAGACACCAGCCGATGTGATCGCCATTGAGTCAGCAGGCACCTATACCGGCCGCTATTTTGTTCTTTTGGGGCATCTGTCGCCAATTGATGGCATAGGTCCGGAAGAGTTAGGCTTGGATCGTTTAGAAAGTTTGGTACAGCATAACGACGTGGAAGAAGCCATTATTGCCACGAACTCAACGGTGGAAGGTGAGGCGACTTGCCATTATATCGCTGAAAAATTAAAAACATTGAACATCAACGTCAGTCGCATTGCCCATGGTGTACCCATGGGGGGTGAACTGGAATACGTTGATGGCAACACTCTGGCTTTAGCGCTAGAGGGACGGAAGAAGCTCTAGTATGAATGATCAAGATGATGCTCTGAATATTGTTTGGGTGGCGGATAACGAATCGCTGGCAAGTTGGTGCGATTACTGGGCTCAATTGCCAGTAATCGCTGTTGACACAGAATTTATCCGACGTTCTACCTATTTTCCGATTACGGGGTTGATTCAAGTTAGTGAGGGTGAAAAGGCGGTGCTTATTGATCCATTAACGATTGATGAGTGGCAACCGCTGCGTGACTTAATGGTAAACCCATCTGTGATGAAGGTTTTTCATGCTTGTTCTGAAGACATGGATGTTTTTGATCGTTTATTGGGGGTGCTGCCAACACCCTTTTATGACACCCAAATAGGCGAAGCCTATGCCAGCGCACAATGGTCATTGAGTTATGTGAAGCTGATCCATGAATATTTGCAAATTGAAGTGGCCAAAGACGAAACGCGTTCAGATTGGATTCAGCGACCATTGACTGACGCTCAGAAGCGATACGCAGCACTGGATGTGGTGTACTTGGCGAAAGTGTATCCGTTGCAAATAGCGCGTTTAAACGCCAAAAATATGCTCGACTGGGCCATGGAAGACTGTGATTCTCTAAAATGGCAGTATCAAATGAACGCCGACCCAGAGCAAAACTGGGATGGCATTAAAACCGCTTGGCGCTTGTCTCCTGAGGGCTTAACTCTTTTGCGTTTGTTGTTTATTTGGCGTGATGGACAAGCTCGAAAAGAAGATGTTCCAAAAGGGCAAATTTTAAAAGACAGAACGCTTTGGTCGTTAGCGAAGACATTGCCGTCTCACCACAAAGCCATCTCTGAAGCAGAGGAAATAACGGGGCGTCAGCATCGGTTGTATGGTGAGGTCATTCTGCAAAACGTAGCGTTAGTAAAAGAATTATCACCGGATGAGTATCAATTGCCGTTGGAAATTCCCCTGCCATCTCAAGCGGGAGAGCTAACGAAAGCGGTTAAAGCCTTTGTGCGTGAACGAGCAGAAGCTTTAAACATTGCGCCTGAGGCCATGATGAAGCGCAAGCTGCTTGATCCTTTAGTGCGTCATTTGTTTGATGGTACCGAGATTGATTGGCAGAATCCCGCATTAACGGGCTGGCGCCGTGAAGAAATAGTCAATCCTGTGTTAGAAAAATTTAAAAAGTCCTAATATGGCGTGATAGCGCCAAGAGAAAATTATGAAGCAACATTTAATTGTCGAAGTATTCCGCTCATCCAAGCACGATGGTATGTACTTGTATGTGGAAAAAAGCAAAGGACTGAAAGACATTCCAGAAGCGCTGATGGTGCGTTTTGGTAAAGGCATCAGTGCCATGACGATGCTGTTGACGAACGAGAGCAAACTGGCTCGGGCAACACCTGAGAAAGTAGCTAGTGAGATTCGAGAAAAAGGCTTTTACCTACAATTGCCGCCAGTCAAAGAAGATTATTTGCTGGATTTGTATAAAACGCCGACGCAAGCCGTGTACTAATTAGTTGGACTCAGAGAATGATTGCCAAGCGTTACGAACCTTTTTGGAAAACCACTGCGTTGGAGCAAATGTCACCTACGGAGTGGGAGTCTATTTGCGATGGTTGTGGAAAATGCTGCCTGCAAAAATTGCAAGATGATGATACGGAAGAGGTTCATTATACTAATCTTTCCTGTCATCAACTCAATATCGCGACTTGTCAGTGTAAAGTGTATGAGACTCGACAAGCAAAAGTGGCAAGCTGTATAACGCTTACGCCAAACCAAATTGATGACTTTCAATGGTTGCCGGATACGTGCAGTTATCGTGTACTGCATGAAACCAAAGATTTGCCTAATTGGCACCCGTTGGTAGTAGGAAGCGATAAAGAAATGCTTCGTCAAGGTTTAACGGTTCGACATTATGCGGTGAATGAGCATAATGTCGAAGAAGAGGAATGGGAAACTCATATTATAAAATGGGTACATGGAATGCCGGAACCGTATGATCTAACGTGATAGCGGTTGCTAATTTCAACAAAGTAAATCGTTCAAGGAGTTCGCAGACGTGAAATGGTTGAAAATACATACTGTGTTGTTAGCAGCTGTCCTGTCTTTTTGGGGCCCACTTAGTCAAGCGGATACCCAATTTCGTGTTATTGTTGATGCCTCTGGCAGTATGCTGATCAGTGATCCTGATAAGCTGACATCGGAGGCGTTGCGCCTCATCTCGAACCTCGCTCCTGAAGAACAAGCAACGCTAGGTATCTGGCTATTTGGCGAAGAGCCTCGTGTCTTGTTGCCAGAAGCGAACGTCAATAAAGTCACCAAAGCGAAGCTGGCGAGCTATGTTGATGCTTATGTTACAGAAGACGTCGAAACCGATTTAGAAGCCATTATTAAGTTACTGTTAGAAACACCAGACTCGGGTGATTTGGCGCCAGGTTTCGATCGTCACTGGATATTGGTGACGGATGGCATGGTAGACATCAGTTTAGATGAGGCGATTAATAAAGCCTCCCGTGATCGTATCCTTAATGAGTTGACCACCAAGTTAGAAGAGCGTGGTATTCATCTTCATACCATTTCTATGACGGGCTACACAGACAAAGCCCTGTTGGAATCATTGTCCCTAAGAACGAATGCCATCCACACAGAGGTTGCCCTTCCTGAAGACCTATTGGATGTTTTTGAGCGTATATTCACTCAAGCCGCGCCAGTGGATGAGCTGCCCTTTGATGGCAATCGCTTCTTAGTGGATGACGCTATCAAGGAATTGACGCTGGTTGTCTTTCACGAAAGCAATGAGCAACCACTTATTACCAAGCCTGATGCCAGTACTTTGTCGTTGCAGAATGGCCAAGGTGTGTCGGTATCGGCTTCTGATCACTATACCTTAATCACGATCAACGACCCTGCTGCAGGCGAATGGCAGGTGAGCAATGTCGACTTGGCACGAAGCAGTGTCAGGGTGATTACGGATTTGAGTGCGCAAGCCACAAAAGTGACCCCGGTTATTTTTGTGAATGAACCTATTTATTCAACAATCGGCTTGTTTCAGAGCGATGTCATGATCAAAGATGATGACGTGCTGAATCTGCTAAAGGTAACTCAAACTTTAAAACAATTAAGTGGCGAAACAGAAGAGTCTATTTATAGCAATGAATTGGCCCGAACAAATGGTCAGTTCAAACAGCGTATGGTAGGTATTACTGAGCCAGGTAATTATGAGTTGGTGACCTTGGTGGATGGTAAAACCTTCTCACGTCAGCTGAGTCAGTATTTTACGGTTCACCCCGCGATTGAATTTGCTGGAGCGAGTCAAGGTGGCGATTTGGTCGCTTTTACCGCCAAACCCGTTAATTTAAAACTCAATGTATTGCGTTCCAACATCCAATTAGAGTTTTCTTATGGTAATGGCACCATTGAGACAGAAGAAATGCCATTAATCGGACAAGGTTACTGGGAAAAAGTGATTCCTGTATCCGTTGGCGATAACGTCAAAGTTCGGGCAAAGTTGGTGGGCATGACGCAAACCGATTTGCGATTTGATTACTGGACGCCATCTTGGAGCCTATCTCGAGAAGCCGGGCGTCCTCCCGTCGTGACCTTAGGGGACAGCGCTCAGGTAGAGGATACGCTAATGACGCCATCTTCTTCTGATCAAGAGGTTGCCCCTGTATCGTTTGCACCTGCCATTTCTGTGGTAGAGGAGGCGCAAGAAATTGAAGACCCTACAGAAAATGCAGATACCAATGTTGTTGAGACGTCTCAAATAGAAAAAATCCGTGACAAAGCAAACAGCATTACTGCTCGAGAATGGATCATGTATGGTGTGTTGAATCTAGGCGCGATTCTGATCATTGGTAGTGGTGTTTTATTGTATCGCCGGATGAAAAGCCGTAAATCTACTAAGAGAGACAACCTAGACGATGTGTGAGTTATTGGGCATGAGTGCCAATGTGCCAACAGACATATGTTTCAGCTTCTCGGGCCTGCGTGCTCGTGGTGGGCGCACGGGGCCGCATAAAGATGGCTGGGGCATGGCTATGTACCGTGATGGTTACGTATGGGCGATTCATGACCCTAGACCAAGCGCCGACTCAGATATGGCCGAAGTCATGAGTAAGACATCATTGAAATGTGACATCGTCATTAGTCATATTCGTCAAGCCAATGTCGGGGCCGTGAGTCTGTTAAATACTCATCCATTTCACCGTTTGCTTTGGGGGAAAACCTGGACTTACGCGCACAATGGTCAATTAGAGTCATCTGGCTCGTTACCCATAGCGCATCACCATCCATTGGGTAGCACTGATTCGGAGAGAGCGTTTTGCTGGATCATCGAGCGCCTACAGGCCTGCTTTGGTGAGTGTGAACCAGAGCTGAATGCATTATCGTCAAAACTGGCTGAACTGGCTTTGCAGTTAAAATCCATGGGCGTCTTCAATATGATGCTGTCCGATGGTATACGCTTATACTGTTTTTGCACCACCAAATTGCACTGGATCACCCGCCGAGCGCCGTTTAAAAAAGCCACTTTATCGGATGAAGATGTCATAGTCGACTTCAAAGAAGTCACCACAGACAAAGACGTTGTCACTGTTATCGCTACACAACCCTTAACCCACGACGAAACATGGCAGCAAATGGAATCAGGTGAGTTGTGTGTTTTTGATGCTGGCGAAGTGGTTTATCAGATCAAAGCCAACGGCTTGGTCGCAGCGCTATAACTTATTATGGCTTGGCATTATTAATTATTGTGTCCCCAGGAGATTTTATGACAGTAAAACTAGATGACATAGAATGGGCTATTGAGTTTGCTTCCTCTGGTTGCGGAGACAGCGAGGCTTACCTTGATACTGAAAGTGGTGCTATATATTACATCGGTGATGCGGTTGAAGAACCAATACCAGATGATTTGTATGACAGTGATAAGTATTTGCAAATACCGGATAAACGCGAATTAGATTTAGGCAAGCATCTGGTAATTCGTTTTACATCAGAGAAGATTCCAGAGCATCTCGACACTGTTTATGACATGTTTCGTAAGCAAGGAGCATACTCTCGCTTAAAAGATTTATTAGGATCATTAGCGTTATTAGATGCTTGGTATGCCTATGAAGAGTTAGCGTTAAAGCAAGCGACAATAGATTGGTGCAAAGCAAACAATATCAGTTTTAACAACGACATTTAACAAACCAATCAAGGCACTCGCTCCGCTTGGCTATGAAAAGAAAGAAATGGCAGGCTCGCGAGTTCGTTTTTACCACAAAGGTAAAGATGCCATGCTATTGCTACATAAACCTCACCCTGAGAATGAGCTGAAAGGCGGCGCTTTAAAATCGGTGAAGCTGCATTTGATACAAGAAGGTTGGTTATGACTTATCTGCGATATAAAGATTATTTAGGCACTATTGAACCGGAGCTGGAAAGCAATACGCTTTTTGGCAAGCTTGCTTTCATTCGTGACACAGTAACCTATGAAGCGACGACGTTGAAAGAGCTTGAAGTTGAGTTTCGTCGTTCGGTAGATGAATACCTTTTATCCTGTGAAGAGCTTGGGCGTGAGGCTCAAAAGCCTTGTAAAGGCTCATTTAATATTAGAACTGGTGAGGCGTTGCATCGAGAAGCCGTTATTGCAGCTGAAGGTCAAAGTTTAAATGCTTTTGTCTGTGATGCTATCCGAGAGAAAATAGCAAAAATGAATCACCATCATTTAGACTAAGTGTTTTAACGTGTCTGCCCTGTCAATTTAATTAATTCCTCAATTTTGCATTACATGTGTCATGTGTTATGATCTGGTCATAACATGGATGTGAGGGCTTGAGCTTGGATGAAATTGACGTTCTTTTAAGTATGCATGGTGAACAAGTTTATAGAGATGATGGGGATTGGTGGAAAATTGAAGCATGGTCAGTTCCTCCAACGGAAGAACGACCACATGGTATTCGTTACAGTCTCACTTTGCATAATAAATACAATAAAAGAGTGTTTGGTCATGACAATGCTCACGCAGTAAAACCACCGAAAGGCAAAAAATTTAGTGGTAAACGTTATGAATACGATCATCTGCATAAATCAGCAGTTGACCAAGGTACGGCTTATGAATTCTCTGATTGTTACACATTACTTCAGGATTTCTTTGAGGGAATAGACAAAACCATTGCTGCAATTGAGGATAAATAATATGAAAGTAAGAATTGGAATTATGTCTGAACCGCTCATTCGTATGAGGTTATTAGCGATTGCTCAAGGTAAATATACACCTCAAGAAAATGAGCCCAAGGTTTGGTATACATCAATCAACGCTATCTCTCAGATTTTGCGCCCAGAGAATATTGAGCTTTTACGCCTTATGGATTCTGAAAGGCCAGAAAGTGTAACCGAGCTGTCTGAATTGACAGGACGGGCAAAATCAAACTTATCAAACACGTTAAAAGCGTTAAGCGAAAAAGGTTTTGTGCGTTTAGAGCAAGGTAATGGCAAAGCAATTAAGCCAGTCGCCTTATTTACAGATTTTGAAATAATGACAGACTCAGAGCTTGAGCATTATCTGCTTCAGTTATCGATTGAGCAATCGGCAGCCTGATTTACAACAAAGTATTGAAGGGACAGCCAACGCGTGGTATTCGCGGTTAGTATGAATGTAAAGCCATTATTGATGTAACAGAGTAGAACGAATGATTAATGAAAATGATGTAATTGACACCCTTGATGAGCTTGAGACGTTTTTGCGTTTAATAGAAGCGGGTGGTTTGGGGTTGAATAATGTATCGGGCGTGGCGTTGGCAACCAACAATGCCAATGGTCGTCCGTTTGTGGCCGTGCTGGATGACAATCAGCAGTTATTACTGGGGCGCTGGGTAACTCCTTATGTGTTTGAAAATGGCAAAGACATGGTGCGTTACGGTACGAAGAAACCGCATTAATTAGGTAAGAAAGTGACCCCTCCCTGACCCTCCTCTTGAAAGACTAAGGGGAGGGAAGCCGTTTGCTCCTCCCCCTTATTAAGGGGGAGGTCGGGAGGGGGTTATCTATGTTAATGATTACTGAACCAATTCGTTGTCGGTAAATTCACCTTCAAACAAAGCGGTTGATAGGTAACGCTCGCCTGAGTCTGGCAAAACCACGACGATTTTTTTGTCTTTAAATTCGGCTAGTTTGCTCAAGCGTTCCGCCGCAACGACAGCAGCACCACAAGAAATACCGCATAAGATACCTTCTTCACGCATTAAGCGTTTTGCCATCGCAATCGCGTCTTCGTTGGTGACTTGCTCTACGCGGTCAACCATCGAAAGGTCTAGATTTTTTGGTACAAAGCCTGCGCCGATGCCTTGGATTTTGTGCGGTGACGGTGTTGGGTCTTCGCCGTTTAGGGTTTGTGTAATAACAGGCGAGCTGGTGGGTTCTACTGCCACACTGATGATGGCCTTGCCTTGCGTGTTTTTAATGTAACGACTTACGCCTGTGATAGTGCCGCCAGTGCCAACGCCAGCAACAAATACGTCAATTTCGCCATTAGTGTCTTGCCAAATTTCTGGGCCAGTGGTTTTTTCATGAATTTCAGGGTTGGCTGGATTGTTGAACTGTTGCAGTAAAACGAAGTTTTCGTCTTGTGCAATTTCTTCGGCTTTAGCAATCGCACCTTTCATGCCTTTCGCGGGTTCCGTTAGGACGATCGTCGCACCAAGTGCTTTCATGACCTGGCGGCGTTCAATACTCATGCTGGATGGCATAGTGATGGTAATCGGATAACCACGAGACGCGGCAACGAAACACAAGGCAATGCCTGTGTTACCACTCGACGCTTCCACAATGGATTTGCCTTTTGTCAGAATGCCTTTCTTTTCTGCATCCCACACCATGTTGGCGCCAATGCGGCATTTTACTGAAAAAGCTGGGTTACGAGATTCGAGCTTGGCCCAAATATTGCCATTGCCAATACGGTTTAAACGTACAAGTGGCGTGTTGCCAATGGTAAGAGAGTTATCTTCGAATACTTGATGAGACATACCATTTCCTTTTTTATTGGTCTGTTGAAGGTGACAGCAACGTATTAGATACATTGCTAATGTTGATCACTATAACCCTTACCTTGGGATTGATGTTAGAATTTACAACTATATAGATAGAGGTTTTCTTACCACCACTAAGCTGGTTATTTGCCATTTAGTGCCAAGCCCTCTAATACCAACGGCGCGTTACTTATCATTACTGTTTTCTCTGCGCCAAGTTAAAGGATACAAATTTACTTATCATGTCGACAAATGCCGTAATGACGCGCGATCGTCATCTTATTGATCAAAAACAAGCACAGCTTACCAAGCGTCAAAAGGACGGTTTGCCTTTTGACAAAATGCAATCTGAGTTGAATGCGCTCATTGAACAGTCTGAGACCTTATATCAAGCGCGTTTGTCTCGCCTGCCAAAAATCACCTACGACGAAAGCTTGCCTGTGGCCGCTCGTGCCGATGAAATCATCAAGGCGATTCAAGAAAACCAAGTGGTGATTATTGCGGGTGAAACGGGCTCTGGTAAAACCACGCAATTGCCCAAGATGTGCTTGCAAGCCGGCCGCGGTATCGCAGGTCTTATTGGTCATACGCAACCAAGGCGAATTGCGGCGCGTAGCGTGGCGGAACGCATCAGCGATGAGTTACAAGTCAAGCTGGGGGAGCAAGTGGGCTTTCAGGTGCGTTTCAGTGATGAAAGCAACGAAGAAACTCTGATTAAGCTGATGACAGACGGTATTTTGTTGGCAGAGATTCAACAAGATAAGCGTTTGTATAAATACGATACCATCATCATCGATGAAGCCCATGAACGCAGTTTGAACATCGATTTTCTGTTGGGGTATTTGAAGCAGGTATTGGCGGCCCGTCCGGACCTGAAAGTCATTGTGACGTCGGCAACCATCGATGTAGAGCGTTTTTCTGAGCACTTTGACAATGCGCCTATTATTGAAGTGTCTGGCCGTACGTATCCGGTAGAAGTGCGTTATCAGCCCTTGATGAGCAAGTCGGATTCTGAAGAGCTAGACGAAGACCAAAGCATGGAGCAAGGCATTCTTGATGCGGTAGAGCTGTTGATTGCTGAAGAGCGTCAATCTGGCTATCGCGGTGCAGGGGATATTCTGGTGTTTTTGCCAGGGGAGCGAGAAATTCGCGAGACCGCTGAGATCTTGCGTCGTGCCGAGTTGCGCAATACCGAAGTGTTGCCGCTTTATGCTCGATTGAGCACCAGCGAGCAACAACGTATTTTCAAATCCCACTCTGGGCGTCGGATTGTCTTGTCGACCAACGTGGCAGAAACGTCATTGACGGTACCGGGCATTCGCTACGTCATTGATCCAGGTTTAGCGCGCATTAGTCGCTATAGCGTCCGTTCCAAAGTTCAGCAACTGCCCATTGAAAAAATCAGCCAAGCCAGTGCCAACCAAAGGGCGGGGCGATGTGGTCGTGTGGCGGACGGTATTTGTATTCGACTCTATGACGAAGCGGATTTCAACAACCGTGCCGAGTTTACCGACCCAGAAATTTTCCGCACTAACCTAGCGTCGGTTATTTTACAGATGGCCAATCTAAAGTTGGGCGCGGTAGAAAAATTTCCTTTTGTTGAAATGCCGGACAAACGCATGATCAACGATGGTTATCGCGCCCTGACGGAGTTGGGGGCGTTGCATAAAGAGCGACTGACGCCGATTGGCCGTCAGCTGGCTAAGTTACCTATTGACCCGAAATTAGGACGAATCTTGATCGCCGCCGAGCAGCACAGTGTGCTCAAAGAAGTGGCGATTATTGTCAGCGCCTTGTCCATTCCGGACCCTCGTGAGCGTCCCCAAGATAAGAAAACCCAGTCTGATCAAGCCCACGCGGTCGATAAAGACGAAGACTCTGATTTCGCCGTATTCTTGAATTTATGGGAACGGTTTGAAGAGCAACGCCAAGCGTTATCGCAGAACCAGTTACGCCAATATTGTCGTAAGCAATTTTTGAACTTCATGCGTATGCGCGAGTGGCGCGACATCCACCGCCAAATCATGATTGCCTGTAAGCAGTTAGGCTTTAAAGAAGTGCACCATGAAGAGCGTCATTACGAAGCGATACATCGCGCTCTATTGGCGGGTATGTTCACGCAAGTGGCCAATAAAATAGAAGACAGCAAAGAAATGCTAGGCTGTCGTTCGCGTAAATTGGCGATTTTCCCCGGTTCCATGCTATTCAAAAAACCGCCTCAGTGGATTATGGCGGCCGAGCTGGTGGAGACCAGTAAGCTCTATGCGCGTGTGACGGCTCGCATTGATCCTGCTTGGATTGAAGAATACGCTGCACCGTTTGTAAAGCGTCAATATTTTGATCCGCATTTTGAGCGTAATCAAGGCCGCATCATGGCCCATGAGCAAGTGTCGCTTTATGGCTTGGTCATTGTGGCAAAACGCCGTATTGATTATGGTCACATCAACCCAGAAGAGGCTCGAGAGATTTTCATTCGTTCTGGGCTGGTGGAAGGCGAGCTGCGCACCAAGCAGGCTTACTATCGCAAGAACCAAGCGCTAATTGAGTCCTTAGAAACCCAAGAGGCCAAGCTTAGAAAACGCGACATTCTGGTCGATGACGAAACGGTTTTCGCTTTCTATAATCAGCGTTTGCCTAGCCACGTGCACAATACCAAAAGTTTAGAGCATTTTGTGAAAACCTCACCCGATGCTTTATTAATGACTCGGGATGACTTGGTGAATCAAGATGTGAAAGTCGATGACATGGCCTTTCCTGACTCGTTTGGCTTGAATGGCGTCGCATTACCGATTGATTATAAATTCGAGCCTGGTCAAGAATCCGATGGTGCGACTCTAAAAGTCCCCGTTGGCTTATTGCGTCAGCTGAGCCTAGAAGACCTAGGTTGGGCGGTGCCCGGTTTCATCAAAGAGCGCTGCGAAGCCTTGCTGCGTGCTTTGCCCAAAGCGTTACGTCGTCGTTTTGTGCCAATTCCACAGTTTGTGGATCGTGTTTACCCGAATTTATCGAAAGATAAGGGGGATTTGCTTGAGCAGCTGAGCTTGCAAATTAAGCGCGAGACCTTGATCGATATTCCACTTAATGAATGGAATGCGGAAAAGCTTGACTCTCATTTAACCTTGAACTTAGAAGTGGTGGATGAGCGAGGAAAAGTGCTTGGCGTAGGCAAAAACTTGGCGCAGCTTCAAACTCAGTTTAGTGACTTAGTGGAAGAAAGCTTCGCGAAATTTGGTACCAAACAGCATGAGCAAGAAGGCTTAACAGCATGGCCAGAGCAGGGCATTCCTGAGCGTCAAGAGATCAAACAAGCGGGCATTAAAGTAACGGCGTTTCCTGCGCTAGTGGCGCAAGGCGATCACGTGTCATTGAAAATGTTTGATGACCAAAATACCGCCGTGGAAACCCACCGAAAAGGCGTGATTACCTTGCTCAAATTAACGTTGAGTAAAGAAATGCGTTATTTGCAAAAGAATTTACCGCACCTAAAAGAATCCATGTTAATTTTTTCGCCATTAGGCCAAAAAGAAGCGTTATTGGACGACCTACTGAATGCGGTGTTAGATAAAGTCTTCTTGGATGGGCGTGCGTTGCCACGGACAAAAGCGGAATTCGAAAGCTGCGTTGTCAGCCATAAACCACAGTTGGTCAGTGTGGCGAATGACATGGCAGGGCAGCTTTATCGTGTATTATCCTCTTATCAAGCCGTCGCTAAGAGAATGAAAGGCAGTATTCCTTTGCCTTGGACACGTATTTACGGTGATATTAAAGTGCAATTAGAACAGCTGATTTACCCAGGCTTTATTGGTAATACGCCGTTGTTTTGGTTGGGACAATTGCCGCGCTATTTCAAAGGGATTGAGGTGCGTTTAGAACGTTTTCAAAATCATTTGAACAAAGAGAATCAGTATGTGTCTGAGTTGGAAGGCCTTTGGCAGACTTACAGTCGGCAGAAAAAAGCCCATGATGAAAAAGCCCTTTATGACCCTGAACTGATCAAATATCGCTGGATGTTAGAAGAGTATCGAATTTCTTTATTTGCTCAATCGGTTGGTACGCTAGAGCCTATCTCAGATAAACGCTTAAATAAGCAATGGCAAGAAGTGAAAAAATTGGTTTGATGTTATAGATAAGGTTTTGTTTTTTAGTCAGACGCTGTGTGAAGTCTTATACGTTAAGGGTACTGAAAATGTTGAAAGCAATAGGAACGTTACTTTTTGGCTCTTTGTTGTTGCTTGTGCAATCCTGCGTACAGGTGCCAGTAGAAACCAAAGAAGATCCATGGGAGGGTTTTAACCGTTCTATGTTTATTTTTAATGATGCGGTTGATGGCGCTGTTTTAAAGCCTATTGCTGAAGGATATAAGGCCGTTACGCCGAATCCTGTTCAGAAGGGCGTGAGTAACTTTTTTGCCAACCTTGGTGAAATTGGCAACATTACCAATAACCTCCTTCAGGGTAAGTGGGATGAAACGGCATCGTCTACTTTTCGTTTTTTGATTAACAGTACCGCAGGCTGGTTGGGGATTTTTGATGTGGCCAGCGAGATGGGATTAAAACGCTATAAAGAGGACTTTGGTCAAACTTTAGGTTACTGGGGGGTGTCTTCTGGTCCTTATCTTGTGCTACCTTTTTTTGGTCCTTCTACTGTGCGTGATGGTTCAGGTTTAGCCATTAAATATACGTACCTTGATGAAACAAGTATCCTCGACTTAAATGATGATGAGGAGCTTGGTTTATTAGCCTTAGATGTTGTGGAAACGCGCGCGCGTTTGCTCAGCGCCGAATCCATGATCATTGGCGATCGATACAGCTTCGTGCGAGACGTATATTTACAGAGTCGAGCGTACGATGTGTATGACGGTAACCCACCCAACAAGGCCTCAGATTCTAACGACTCGACAGGCGATGGTCTTGGGGACGATGGTTGGGGCGATGACAGCTGGGATGATGACAGTTGGGGGGACGATTCGACGTTTTCAGAGGATGAAGCATCAACTGACAGTAGTTGGTCCGAATAACTTAACTTATGGTATGGAATGAATAAGCAACTGGCGAGCTCCCATTGGTTTAACGACGATCTTTTTAATGAAATCTTACTAAAAGGTTTTTTGCTGGTTATTGGCGCCGCTTGTTCAGTGCTAATAGTGGTGAATGTATTGACAGCGAAATATCAGCTGGCCTTAATAGAAACCGTTTTACTCTTGTTGACCATTTTTGTGTGGTTCTGTTCAAAACAATGGCGCTTTTATAAATGGGCAGTATTTCTTTATGTTGCGTTTATTTTTGCGTGTATTTTGACGGGTATAAGCCATTCACCATTACATTCTGGTCGACAAGTCTGGGTGCTTATCTTCCCAATGACCTCCTACCTAATGTTAGGCAGACTAGCTGGCATCTGGTTGAATAGTATTTGCCTATGTTTAGTGAGTAGCATTCTTTATCTGCGCTTCTATGAGTACTTTGGGAAAGAACTTATTAGCGTGGTGATCAATTTGAGCTTTGCCTATGCGTTTTTGTGGGGGCTGACACATAGTGCTGAGCGAGTTCATAAAAAGATGCTATATGCGCTAAAGAAAATTGCTTCTACAGATCCGCTAACGGGGCTTGCTAATCGTCGTAATATTAGTCAGTGCTACCAACATCAGCTTCAGCAAGCGGTTGGGGAGAAAGATGCCTTGGCGCTTGTTTTAATTGATTTAGACAATTTTAAAAAGATTAATGATACCCATGGGCACGATGTGGGTGATGCTGTACTGGTAGACTTTGCAGAGCGTCTTAGAGCGCATGTCGATAATAATGATCAACTTTTTCGTTTAGGCGGAGAAGAGTTTTGTGTCCTAATGCCCGCCGCTAAAAGCAAAGACTGGGCATTGATGTTTTGTCAGTATGTGTATGACACACCGCTCAGGCTTAATGATATTAAAATACATTATACGGTGAGTATCGGTGTGTCATGCAGTCACGAAGAGGGAGATGATTTTAAACATCTTTACACCATTGCCGATCAACGTTTGTATAAGGCAAAAAGCCTTGGACGCAATTGCGTTGTGCTAAAAGGCTAAGCCGCATAATGGTTTTTTAACCCGCTTTTTTGAGGCTGGTTTCGATTGCTAGGGTGATTTTTAGCAGTTTGCCTGAATCCGTACCAATATACAGCGCGCCAGTAGAATCTTGGGCGATAGAGCGAAGGCGCTCATCGAGATCTTCCAAATAGCGTGTTTCTGTGGTTTCACCGTTTTGTTCGATTTTCACCTTGTTTAAGTGTCTTAGTGCCAACGCGGTAGAGAGGAAATCCCCGTTCCAGTTCGAAAATAACATGCCTTTGTAGCGCAGTAAGCTGCTTGGCGCGATGGAAGGAATAAACACCTTAATAGGATTATCTATACCATCCTTTTCGATACCGTCACCTACGCTAACCGGTCCCCAATACTCTTTCCCATGGGACACGATCGGCCAGCCGTAGTTAGCGCCTGGACGAATAAGATTGATCTCATCACCACCTCTTGGACCATGCTCATTGGACCAAAGAGTGTGTGTGTCCGTGTCATAAAAAAGCCCTTGAGGGTTGCGATGACCGTAACTCCAGATTTCATTGCGGATATTGGCATGCGTGACAAACGGATTATCCGCTGGCACGCTACCGTCTAAATTGAGGCGAATGATACTGCCTGCATGGTTGTTAAGATTCTGAGCGTTTTCACGCACGCCGCGGTCACCAATGGAGAAAAACACGTGTCCTTTATCGTCAAATGCTATGCGACCACCGTAGTGCTTTGAATCGGAACTGGCTGAGTCTGACACCAATAAATCTTGCCATTTAGTAAAACCATTATCGATCAGCTTGGCTCTGGCTAATGTGGTTTTTGCGCCTTCATCGGTCGGTTTGGAGTAAGTAAAATAGACCCATTTCTCCTCGTCGAAAGTGGGGGATTTGGCGACATCCAGCAGTCCACCTTGGCCACGATTATCCACTTCAGGCAATCCACTGAGGGCTTGTTGTTTGCCATTGGCCAAATTTACCTTGTAAGCCACGCCTTTTTTAACGGTGACAATGGCTTCTTGGTCATTCAATAGCGCAATACCCCAAGGTGTGCCGTCAAACTGAGTGACTTCGTCAACATTGAGTGAACCGTCGACGATGGTTTTTGAGGCGTTCGCATCTAGTGCCAATAGGCTGGCTAAAAATAGAATCCACGTTTTCATGAAGCAACCTCTTTAATTTGCTAATTTGACTGAAGTATATAGCAAATAATCGAAACAAGCGGGGAGAGCCGTTCATTTCCTCAGCAATTGCCAATTGCTTACCTAGTTGAATGAAGTATTCAGGTAAGCCAGAAATAAGGCTTTAACAAAGGAGGTTTGCTAGGACTGTGCAAAAAGGTGCATTGGCGAGTGAGCGAATAAAAACGTATCAGTCACTACCCGTAATAGCGTTCATTATCGGCGATGTGTCGAGTGACCACCGCATTCGCGGCGATAATGGCGTTATCGCCAATCTTAATGCCGGGGAGGATTTTGGCTCCGCCACCAATCCAAACTTTGTTGCCTATGGTAATAGGGCGCGCAAAGCATTCACCAGAGGCGCGTTGTTCGGCGTCTCTTGGGTGATCCACCGTATAAAGATGCACGCCCGGCCCGATGAGCACATCGTCACCAATCTGGATCTTGGCGCTGTCGAGGAAAACACAGTGGAAATTAATATAAACCCGTTCGCCAAGATGAATTTGCGACCCATAGTCACACTGAAAGCCGGGTTCAATCACCACGCTGCCAAACTCGGCAAACAAGCGGGTGACGTGACGAAGGTTGCCTTTGCTTGGATGTGCATTGAATTTAGCGCAAGCAAGGCGAGCGGCTTCCCTGCGTAGGCGAAGATCTAGGTCGATCGCATTGAATGTTTCGCCATGGATCATTTTTTCAAATTCTGTTGTTTCAGTCATTTTTCGTTCTTCTTGTGGAAAATAAAAAACGCGACCTAGGTCGCGTTTTTAGCTTACTTGCTTCTATTTTATAGCATAGACGCTAGCGTCACTTCCAACTTACGCTGATCCGCTGCGAAGTTACGAATGCCTTCAGACAATTTTTCTGTCGCCATCGCGTCTTCGTTCATTGCCCAACGGAATGCCGCTTCCGTGATCGCAGCAGGTGCCGCTTTCACACTGGTCGCAGGAACCAATTTACGCTCTAGTTTGCCTTCGTCTTTTTTCAATTCTTCAAGCAAGTTAGGGCTGATGGTCAAGCGGTCACAACCAGCAAGTTGCTCGATTTCGCCGATGTTACGGAAACTCGCGCCCATTACAACGGTGTTGTAACCATGTTCTTTGTAGTAGTTGTAGATTTCAGTGACAGACACTACGCCAGGGTCTGTTTCTGCTGTGTACTCTTGACCAGTGGATTTTTTGTACCAATCAAGGATACGACCTACGAATGGAGAAATCAGGTAAACACCCGCTTCCGCACAGGCTTGTGCTTGAGCGAAAGAGAAAAGCAAGGTTAGGTTACAGTTGATGCCTTCTTTTTCTAGCTCTTCTGCGGCCTTGATGCCTTCCCAAGTAGACGCGGCTTTAATCAACACGCGGTCACGTGATACGCCCGCTTCTTCGTATAGAGCGATCAGTTTGCGTGCTTTAGCAAGCGTCGCTTCTTTGTCAAAAGACAAGCGCGCATCCACTTCAGTCGAAATACGACCAGGAATGTACTTTAGGATTTCGGTACCAACAATCACGGCCAACTTGTCGCCAGCGTCTAGAATTTGCTGATCTTTGTCGTTGCTTTGTGTTTTAGCCCAAGCAATGGCTTGATCTAGAAAAGGAGCGTATTCAGGAATTTGTGCGGCTTTAAGCATCAAAGATGGGTTAGTAGTCGCATCTTGTGGTAAAAAATCTTTGATCGCCGTGATATCGCCCGTGTCGGCCACAATGGTCGTGAACTCTTTCAATTGAGATAACTTATTGCTCATTGCTCTTATCCTTTGCGTTGATGATGTTTGACCAAATCAATGGCCTCTAATAATACATTTATCTGTGCGTCGGCTTTATGACCGTTTTCAGAAAGGTAGCGACGGAACTGTTTGCCGCCGGCTTCGCCCTGAAAGATACCCAAAATATGTCGGGTCAGGTGCATTAAGCGTTCGCCTTCTTGCAGCTTGCGTTCAACATAAGGAACGAAAGCTTCTAGCGCCTCGTAGCGATCATGAACCAACGGCTGACCGCCAAACAATACATCGTCGACTTGGCTCAATATCCAAGGGTTATGATAAGCCTCACGGCCCACCATCACACCATCGACATGCGCTAATTGTTCTTGGCATTCTTCTACTGTTTTTATGCCACCGTTTATAATGATTTCAAGCTCTGGGAAATCTTTCTTCAACTGATGCACATAATGGTATTTCAGCGGTGGTATTTCACGATTCTCTTTCGGACTTAAGCCCGCTAGAATCGCATTACGAGCGTGGACAATAAAGGTCTTCACGCCAGTTGTCGCAATATCACCAACAAAATCTCGTACCACACTGTACTCTTCTTGGTCGTCTAAACCAATGCGATGCTTAATGGTCACAGGAATAGTACAGCTGTCCTGCATGGCACGCATGGCATCCTTCACCTTATCAGGGTGAGCCATCAAACACGCACCGATCAAACTGTTTTGAACTCTATCGCTCGGGCAGCCGGCGTTCAGATTAACCTCATCAAAGCCTGCTTGCTCCGCCATTTTTGCGCATTTACCCAACGCAATCGCATCAGACCCACCTAATTGAAGGGCAATAGGGTGTTCGCAGCCATCGTATCGTAAGAATCTTTCAGGATGATTGCCTTGCAGCAAAGCCCCCGTCGTCACCATCTCGGTATACAGCAGCGTATTTTTCGTCAATGTTCTAGCAAAAACTCGGTAATCGCTTGTCGTCCATTCCATCATGGGTGCAATAGAAAATCGACGATCAAGCTTAGTGCTTGAATTTACTGGGGTTACCCCATTATCTAATGGCATTGTGTACGTATCGAATAAGTTCAAAAAAGCGTCGCAACACAAGGGAATGACTCCCCGCGACAGATGCACAACATTATGTCATAAAATTACAAGATATCTAAGAGAGAAGAGTGTCTAGTTTTAAACTAATGGGAAAACAACTCAACGAGCAAAAACAACTTCCCGCCCCCACAGACAATCTAGCGCTAGCGGAAAAAGACAGCTATTCCCTCCAAGGAAGGCAACTGCTCAATAACATCGTCAAATCCATGCAGATACAAAGCGACCCCGTCGTCGTTCCATCAAAAGAACTCATCGACCTAATCCAAGCCGTCCGCACTTTCCTAACAAAAAAGTAACAGCAAATAGCACGACTAGCTTTTTAATTCAGGTAAGCAGACTGGGTAAACGACAACATCACCCGCGTCAAAGACTACGCCCAACGCAACTTTGTTGACTTCTAAGCGGCAAACAACTAACCAAGCTGTAGAAAAATTAAGTTTTTCATGTAAATAATCTGCCTCACCTTGGATTTGTATATT
>NZ_QHJF01000016.1 GCF_003259225.1 Marinomonas arctica
AAGCTGTGGCAGAAGAGTGAATGAGGTGGGGCAAAACTGTTCAAAATATGTTCACGCTCTCGCCCTGGATAAAAATCCATGTTTTTACCTTTAGGGTTAGGGAATAAATACGTCCAACCTGAGCGTTTATAGTGACGCAAAGCCGTCTCGTTAGCCCTACTGACACAAAGCTTTGATTTGCTACAACCAGCTTCTATCAATTGAGCGCAGATAAACTCTTGTAGCTTAGTTCCTAAGCCTAAACCGCGATATTCAGGGATCAAATAGATTAATTGCACATAACCAGTATCAACAGACCTAGAAAAAGATCTAAATTCCAACTGACCAATAAGCTGACTTTCATGCCAGATATGAAAGTAATACCAGCCTTCTTCTAACGTGTTTTGTCGTAACATAGCTTCGTAGCCAATAATTGAATCTTCAAAACCAACATCCGTTCCGAAGCTGCATAAGTAAGCATCCCGTCTAAATGCCACACATTGAGAAAAGTGTGTATCGATAGCAATAGGCTCAAATCTAATATCCATCTAGATGTCTTCCACCGGGCATGATGTATTGGTAAATATTTTCCAAATACTGTTGAGCGACTGTTGAGCGACTGTTGAGCGACTGTTGATATGTCTAATACGAATCCCTTCACCACGCAACTTATCCTTTAATTTTGGTGAACAGGGCATCTTGCTCTGACTCAGAATTAATGATTACTATCCCCGTAAAATGGCGCTTATGTGTAGATGGGTTATTTTGACTTGCGCAAATTGACGACTTTGTTGGACTTGGCCTTTTGGGGGTTCATTTTTTTCACTTTGCTAAGCAAGTGTGGGGAGACATTCCATTTATGTCCAGATTCCGTCATCACGGTAACGGTTTTCTGATTAAACTTTATCAGAATACCAATTTGACGCTCTCTACCAGGCGGTTCGAACGTCACTTGCTCTCCGGGGTTAAACTGCATCATTTCATTGTGGGTATGAAATGACTCTAAAAATTTGAGCCGCTTAACAATTCGATGATTCAGCTCGACTAATTCTTCTTCCGTTAACTGGTCTATATCAATTGTCATCTTAACGCTCTTGTATTTTTACTGGGCAATGGCAAATTAACCAACAACGAAAACACGCTGTTTCGTTGCAATTAAACTCTAATAGTACGTTATTTTAGCCTTCGCCTGATCGCAATGACAACCGCCGATCATGACTACCTGCCCTGCCTTTAGATCCAGCGGCGCACCTGCGATCGGTATTGACGATAAGACTCGGCAAACTTTTCTTGCATAAACCGCTCTTCTGGTACGATTTGAAAACGGTTCATGTAGATAATAAAAGCTGGGAGAAACAAGGCAGAAACGACATTTCCTAAAAACAAACACCACCCGCATAACGCCAGTAAAAAGCCTAAATACATCGGATTACGGCTGTAGCGATAAACCCCACTCACCACCAAATTACTTGACTGATCTGGTACTCGAGGATCGACCGTTGTTCCAGCCTTTCTGAACTGTAAAACTCCCGCAATGGATATAAAAAAACCAAGAAAAACCATACCAGCCGACCACCATTCCACATAGGGAAAGGTAAAATGTGAATTCAGCGCAATACGCGACACCGCCCACATGCCAACAGCTAAGATCGCGACCAAGACAACAGGGGGAATTTTAAGCTCAAGATTTTTCATGACACCCTCTTTTGATCACCAACAATACTAAGCGATTTTTCCATAAAGACGCTCAGTGGAGGCTCAGAATAACGTCCAAATAGCCCACACTTCCTATATAGAGCTTGCTGAAGTAGCTGACTCTGTCTTACTCGATTTCATGACAAACAACACAAACCTTGTTGCCGTCTAAATCTCTAAAATAAGCACCAAAGTAACTTTCATGGTATTCACTGCGTAATCCGGGCTGACCTTCACATGTGGCGCCATTTCGAATAGCTAAGTTGTAAGCTGCTGTGACGGTAGCTCTGTCTTTTGCATTGAAAGCAATCATTTGTCCATTGCCTTGATCATGGACTTTACCATTAAAAGGTTTGCCGATAACGAATAACGGCCGGCCGTTTGGACTAGGGCTGTTCCAACCTGCCCAAGGCTTATCTTGATCATAAAAGCGCTCTTTGATGGTTAAACAAGTCATTAGCTTGCTGTAAAAAGCATAAGCTCGCTCAAAGTCACTAACACCGTAATAGATATGCGAAAACATATTATTCCTTTTTCATTAAATAGCGCCTTCACACTAAGATCCTACTTCGGCAATGTAGATACAAGTCTTTTATGTCGCGCTTTCGCGTGTTCTCTTGCGGCGTTGTAAATGTGCATAAGCTCTTCTGCACTGACGTCGATAAAAATGTCCTCCTGTTCTAGCACATGATAAAGATCATCCCTTTCAATAAAGTGTTGTTCATTGATTTCTTGATGCAATGACGTATTTAAAGCTGCAGGATAACGTCGCCAAGAAAAGCAATTATTGAAGATGACGGCGAGCGCCAACATCGCCAATAAATTGATCAATAACGGATACAGTAAAAACTCATAGCCCATTGCATGTATGCTGCTGCCACCAATCACACAGGATAATGCCGTCGACCCGCCAGGTGGATGCAAGCAACGAAGATAATGCATACCGATAATCGACACGCCAACCGCTGTCGCACCTGTCACAAAAGACGCTCCAAACACCTTATAAAAACTGATACCAATAAGCGCTGATATTAGGTGCCCGATTACAAAGGGCCATGGCTGCGATAAAGCACCATGGGGAATGGCGAACAACAAAACGGCACTGGCGCCAATAGAAGCCACCACTAACAACGAATCGGGAAGAGGCAAAAATAGCCTCGATAAGAAATAAACACAAACCAATGCAAGACAAGCCGTAGTACCAGATAAACAACGTTCAAAATGGGAGGTTTTATTGGTTTCAATACCAATAAATCGAGCAATATTGCGACATAACGAGAAGAACATAAGAACAATAACGCCTTGCGAGAATGAATTGCGATTTCAGACAACAAAAGCAAACAATCATGTTTACCTAGTAACGGCGTCATTTTAATGATTAAAATAGCCTTAAGTATAATGAATTTAAATGAGGTTTAAATGCAATATAATTGCATTAAAAATTGAGATGGATATAGAACAAGCCAAAACCTTTCTCGAAATCATTCACGCTGGCACCTTCGCCCGTGCAGCAGAACGCTTACACGTCACTCAAACAACGGTAACGGCAAGAGTTCAAACCTTAGAATCAGCGCTAAATTGCCGTTTATTTATCCGTAATAGAGCTGGTGCAAAGCTGACAAAAAGTGGAGAAGCCTTTGTGAAGCCAGCGCAGAGTATGATAGAGGCTTGGGAGCAAGCAAAGCAGCTTTGTGGTGCTTCTAATTATCCAGCTCAGCAGACCTTAAGGATTGGTGGCGAAATCAGTTTATGGAACCCAATACTGATCGATTGGTTGCTTGCGATGAATGACGACATGCCTCATTTACATATCAACAGTAAAGTTTCAACCACAGACATATTGTATCAATTACTGCAAACGCAAGAGATCGATGCAATCATTGTCCACAGCCCACGTTACCTGCCCAATTTGGTGGTCGAACAGATCGCTGAAGAAAAACTTATCCACGTCGCCTCAAACCAGCAAACAACACCAGATTTATTTATCGATTGGGGAGAGGATTTCTCGCTGCAGTTTGATCGCTGTGTGCCTTTTAATCGACAAGCGGCAATACAGTTCTCTCTTGGCCCAATGGCGTTGAAATATTTATTGGCTAAAGGCGGAAATGGCTATTTTCGCACACGTGTGGTTGATCAATACCTCAACGAAGGACAGTTACACAAGGTGAAAGAGGCCGCTGAGTTCACCTACCCTATTTACCTTATCTATCACAAACACAATACGCTACCAGATGACTTTGAACAGGCAAAAAAAAGACTCTTAAAAAGTATGGAAAACGTCTTAAATTGGACAATTTAAGACGTTTTCCATACCACGAGGCCAAAAAGACAAAACGTCTGAACCATTCGATATGTGATTAGACTAGCAGGTAGCTTCATACAAAAGTGAACTTAACTTCAATGACCAGCGTATATACTGGTTTTTTAGAATGGTTTAGATGCTTAAATATCATTCACTTTATTTATCATAATTTTTATTTTTAACAGGCTTTATTCAAAAAAGACGATCTAATAAATCGAGGGACATAACGCATCATTTTATCAGTGAATTTTATAGGCTTTTCAGATAAGGTTCCTAATGTATCAGAACACGTCTCAACGTACTGATTTCGTTAAAGTACTCTTCATTCTACTAGGATATGCTATTGTTTTTAGCATCGACCATTTTAACGGTACGAGATAGGGAATATGACAAAAGAGATTATTGAAACACGCAAAATAACGAGTGACGAGGCAGCACAATGCGCGTCGGAAGCGATTCAAATCATAGGCTCCATCCAACCACACGGGTTTCAATTAGTCCTTGATGCGGACACTTTACAGATTGTCCAACATTCCAGCAACATCTTGGATATTTTGACAGCGGGCTCGTCAGCAAGTGGCTATCCTGAGCTAATCGGTAGCCACATTAGTCAATGGGTTGAATTTGCCAATATCGAGTCTTTAGCCGCTTTATCGTCTAAAAAATCAGTGGTGCTTGAAATCAAAGAATCAGGCCGTGTTAAATCATCCGATTGGGGCTGTTTTGCCCACCGAGCTGACGGCTGGATCAGTTTAGAGTTCTCGCCGAGTACAGGCTCTGAATACGATAGTCGTGTCTTATTATCACAAATTGATAATATGGTGGCTTTACTCAAAGCGTCCCATGATGAAACTGCCCTATTTCAAACCTTGGTCGGTCAATTACAAGAATACACGCAATACGACCGAGTGATGATGTACCGCTTTTTACCCGATTGGTCTGGAGAGGTGGTCGCCGAAGCGGTCTCTGAGCGTGAAGACATAAAGTATAAAGGGCTGCGTTTTCCTGCGGAGGACATTCCCAAACAAGCTAGGGAGCTCTATGCACTCAGCCCTATTCGTCTTTTTGCCGACATAGACGCCAAGCCCTGCCCACTAGAGCCAGCACTATTGCCAAATGGGCAACCTCTCAATCAAAGCTTGTCTATTTTGAGAAGCATGTCGCCGGTACATCGTCACTATCTCAAAAATATGCAGGTAAGTGCTTCATTATCGCTTTCGATAAAAAAAGGCGACACACTGTGGGGCATGGTCGTTTGTCACCATAATGATCCCAAAGTGCCAACCAATGACGTCGTATCACAACTTCGTATCTCAGGGGAGCTATTCAGTGAAATCATCACCTCGTATCTAATCCCTGCTGAAAAAATCAAACGCCTGACCTACCTAATGAACGCGCAATCTTATATTGAAGCGTCGTTCAATCAGGCAAAAATGGCCAATATCTCGGCCGCTCTATTTGAGTCCGTTTTACTTAAAATACAAACCATCACTCAGTATCATTTTATTGGCATTATCTACAGAGAGCAGTCTTATATCCTGGAAGGAAGTTCTTTTTTACGTCTTGGTGATCACACTATCGAGGCGTTAAAAAACCTGTTCTCAACACCAGATGCGATTTACTTTCAGTCAGAAAAACTCCATCAAGAAAAAGGCGAAATCCCAGGCCTGAATGGCATGGTCGGGATTGCCATGATAAGAGCAAAAGTGCCCAATGATTTTTATGTCTTTATTGGCAAAGAGGAAGTCGCTAAGAGCATTCAATGGGGAGGCGCACCACAAACCGTCAACATTGTAATCGAAAACAATGAAAGACACTTAGAACCTAGAAGTTCATTTGCGTTATGGCGCCAAAATATCTCTGGTGAAAGTTCCCCTTGGCAAGAACAAGACCGAAACCTATTAGAAATCATTTTCAACGCAGGGAAGGATTTTTTTAGTACCAAGCACAGTCAAATGCGCATCAACCAACTCGAGCAAAGTGTCTATTTTGACTCCCTAACAGGATTGGCAAATCGAGAACATCTACGGTCTTTTATCGAAGGATTGAAAGAACAAAAACACATTACTCATGTTTCTGTTCTTTTTATCGATCTGGATAATTTTAAAGACGTCAATGATTTCATGGGCCATGAAACAGGAGACAGGTTACTTATCACCATCGCGCAAAGACTAAACGAATGTGCAACCGCCAACGATTTAGTGGCACGTTTAGGTGGCGATGAATTTGTGGTGGTTCTAACACATCAAATACTGCCAGACCCAACTTTAGCCGAACTGATTGCTGATAAAATTATTCAGCGTATTGGTGAGCCGATTTTGGATAATGCACACACCTTGGTGATTACACCAAGCATGGGCATCATCTCGGAAGACGTTAAAATGCTTGATTTTAACGAAACGCTAAAACAAGCCGACATTGCCATGTACTCCGCAAAAAATAAAGGCAAGAATCGTTTTCATATTTTCGATCACAAAGACCAAGACCTCTTTAATAAAAAAACCATTTTAACAATGGACTTACGTGATTGCATTGCCGAAAACAGTTTAGACATCCATTTCCAAGCACAAGTGAATGCTCAAAAACACGTCATTGGCGTAGAAGTATTGGCGCGCTGGAAGCACGATAATTTTGGTTTTGTCAGCCCAGATGTCTTTATTGAGATCGCGGAAAAAAATAATCTCATTTACCCACTTGGGCTACAGATTATCGAAAAAGCCTGTTTTCAACTTGCCAAATGGTTTAAAAGAAAACCATCTGTTGATTTCAAAACACTGTCTTTGAATATCAGCCCTATTCAATTGATCGAACCGAACTTTGAAAAAGACCTCTTACATATCCTAAAAAAACACGCCATTCCTGAAAATAGGATTCGATTGGAAATCACCGAATCTGTTTTCATGAAAAATTATCAAACAGCCATCACGGCTTTAAGCAATTTAAGGGAGCATGGTATTACTATTGCTCTGGATGACTTTGGCACAGGATTCTCGTCTCTCAATTCACTCTGGAAACTCCCCATTGATGAAGTCAAAATAGATAAATCCTTTGTATCTAGTATGAGCAAAGACGATAGCTTATTTACCATGGTCGAAAGTGTTATTTCACTGTGTAAAAAACTTAACCTAACCGTGGTTGCGGAGGGGGTCGAACACAGTATCGAATTTAATATTTTAAGAGGCCTTGGTTGCGATATTTATCAAGGCTATCTATTTAGCAAACCGCTTTCTGCAGAAATTTTCGAAAAAACTTTCTTAGAAAAATAAATGATTATCACCTATGGAAATAGAACATTTCCATAGGGTCTTTTACTTAAAGCCAAGTACCCGCAGTTTATTGCACTATGGTCCCAGCCAAACACCGACGACCAAGACCATTCCCCAGGATTGAGCACAAATCCATAACTGAGTGTTAAACCGGATTCAATTTTGATGTCACCCAATTCGGTATCGCTGTGATTGGTAATAACATAATCTTCGCTGACCACTTCATCGCCGTCGAGCAGTATTTCTGCGACCTTATTAGAATAAATAAGCAGTCGAATGGGCTCAATGGATTGAATGCCAATGCTATCACCCCCGAAGTCTCCCGCTGCGAATCGAATCGGTGAAGAAACACAGGTCACTAGCCCTTCTTGTCGGTTATTATTTCTGGAGATAAGCACCCCTTTCCCTGCAATACCTCGCAACTGCAACAAAGTGCCGACTTTCGGCGACTCAATGTACACCACGGCTTTTATGCTATCTGAAAATGCCAAATTACTCTGATCCACGTTTTTTGCTTCACGGCTGCAGGCAGAAACCGATAAAAGTAGCAAGATTGAGCATAACATGGTGGATAAGTGGGGTAAGTTATTAACATCTTTCATGTTTGGTTCCTGTTTATAGCATCACGTTGTTTTGTGGATAATGTCCAAAATCGCAGTCTGGCTCACTGGGTAAAGCCAATAACACCAGCAAAACAAGCATGCCTATCGCGGGAACCAAAACCACCAGCAACCACCAAGCGGAGCGGTTAGTGTCATGCAATCTACGTACAGTTATAGACAACATGGGCAAGAAAATTAACAGGCTATAAAGCGCTTCTATTTGCCACGTTGCTTGAAAAAAAATTTCTAACAAGACAAACACTAGCGAGATCACACTATTCACCAAAAAGAACATCCAAAATGCTTCCAGTGATGCTCTTCCTGAAAATTGTGCATAACGTTTCCACGCATCAAGATACCCGTTCATACTTTTCTCCAATAAAAGATTCTCGAAGAGTAAAAGCTAGCGTTTTAAGGGAAAAATAGCGTCCTAGATCAAGATTAAGGACGTCCTTAATGACGGTTTAGGACATAATCACCTAACAAAACTAAGATCAATGAAGATTAGGGAGTCGAAATGATCGCCATTCCATTACCGTTTGTGGTTGCCCTATTGCTGTCTATCTTGGCGATTTTGTTGTTCATTCGCCGAGAAGAAACGACGCAATCGGCGTTTGTTTTTATCGCCTTGTGTGCGCTTACAACGACAGTGGTTGGTCTGCGCTGGACGTTTGATTATTCACTCTTTCGTCTGATTCAACCCATCTTGGCATCGTGTATTCCCGTTACGGCTTGGTACTGTTTTTCAAATGCCCACCAACGCCATAAACTGAAAGCTTGGCATTTATTGCCGCCTGTTTTTGTCACCTTGGCGTCTTTTACCTATCCGTTTTGGCGGCCGCCTTTGGACCCAGTGTTAACGCTGCTTTATGTGGGTTATGGCGTTGCGCTGATTCGAGCGTCTTTCAAAGCGTCAAACCTTCCTGAACAAGTACGCTTATCTGATATCGACAATGCTCTAAAAGCCGAGCGGATTGCAGGCATCATGTTGTTAATGTCCGCTATGATTGATGGTGCGTTAGCCATCGATTTTTACTTTTTCGCTGGTGAACATGCGCTGGTTATTCTCTCTATTGGTCATGCGGTATTGCTGCCAGTGCTGGCGATCGCCGTCATTATGATGAGCCTCAGTATCGCGCCCAGTGTTAACGAAGCGTCTGATCAGCATGAAAAACAAACGCTCGTAGAAGAATCAAAAGACAAAAATCCGCATCCATTAACCGACGATGAAGTAAAAGACATAGTACACAAAATAGAAGTACTGCTTAGCACCAAAGAAGTGTTTCTCGATCCTGATTTAACCCTCGATAGACTCGCTAGAAAAGCCTGTATTCCAGCCCGTCAGATATCTGCTGCCATCAACCAAGTTTACGGACGCAATATCTCACAAGTGGTGAACGAACATCGTATTGAACGGGCCAAAACACTGCTGCTGACGACCGACAAAGCCATCACCCAAATCTATTTGGACTCTGGCTTTCAAACAAAATCTAACTTTCACCGAGAGTTTTCGCGCGTGACACAACAGACGCCGAGCGCCTTTCGGCGCGCAAAGATGAAAAGTGAGTATTAGTACCGCTTCTAGTTATCATTTTTTTGCTTTTGATATTTTGGCTTTTGGGGATTGGTTCCGGTATTCCACCAAGCAGGTTTACTGTCTGGTTCTTTTTTCAAAACGTCTTTCATAATTGAAACAAGGTCGTATGAAATTAACCCATCGATATGCTCATGCAAGGTAGGATCAATATTATTGCGGAGCGCATCTAAGACAAAATCGATACCATTTATTCTTGCTAATTTTGCAGCTGGAACAAAATCGCTGTCTCCCGCAATAAGTACAATTTTATCTATCAATTTTTGCTGTGCAAGGGTGGATACATCGACACCGAGCTTAATGTCTACACCTTTTTGACGCACACTGTAATAGAAATCAGCGTTGGTCAACTCGTCAAACTGCCGTTTATGCTGAAGTAAGTCATTTAAAGCTGAGTCCGTAAGTTTCCATTGTTTATCGTGTTTGATCGTCCCTAATCGTAATGCAAACTTTCTTTGCTTTTTCAGCTCATCCAATATTTTCTGTCTATGTATTGAATTTGCTTCTTTAGAAAAATCGATGACTCTACGATTTGTTTCACCTTTTTCTATTAGAGGATAATGCGCTTTAATATCCAATGGTGGTGAGTCGTAATAAAATACCCTGTAGAGATGCTGGTAACTTCCATGCGAGCTATTATTTAGATGCCTTCGGATAGCCAAGCTTAAGATTTGTACAGTTTCATTAGCCGTTAAATCTGGATGAGTTGTGTAATATTTACGTTTAAAAAATTGTAATCGTTTTAGAAAAAATGATCCGTCAACAAGAAAAGCGACTTTTATATCCATATAACTACACTTCCTAAAATAAAGATAAAAAAAACCCACGGGGTAGGCTTAACTATTAAAAAGTGAGTTAAGCTTGGCCGTGGGCGCTATCAGAAATATTCTAGCTCATTAAGGTGCATTGTCAAGCCAGTACTCATGATACGATTTTAAGGCTGATGCAAAAACGCGAGAATATCCCGATACATCACTTGATGAAGGTCATCCCGAGATCGTCCATTACCGTCTTGGCAAACAATACCATCGCCCGGTTCTTCCTCTTCTATCATCTCAATGGCGCCGGGCTTGCAGAGTTGCATAAAACTAAAGTGCGCCGCGTCTGGATAGACAATGTATTGACGATTATTCGAGGGGATATACTGTGCGAGAAAACCAGACTCTTCCGCTTGTGGTAAATCGCCAATATCAACGCCTGCGGCTAGGATCAATGTGGGTGTGGTTAAAACCCGTAAACTCTGACGGGAAAAGCTTCTCGCCAAGCCCAAATCCAAGGAAATAACTCGCTTGATTCGTTCATCTTTTAAGTGGCCAGTCGGCTCACTAGCTTGTGGTTGATCCAAGCCCAGTTCAGGCATCAAACCACACACTCGAGGATTATTTTTAAGCACGCATTCGTGCTTTAGTTGGTCACGATCAAATTGCGCGCCGGCTAACAACATGACAGTCCAACCACCCAATGAATGGCCGATTGCGGTAACGTTATTAGCATCGATATTTGGCAATAGATAAGACTCGTTTAACAACCAATCCAACAAACGGGATAAATCGCCCGCGCGCTGCCACCACTGAGCCGCTGCTTGCGGGGAATGATCAAAAGACGTGGTCCCAGGATGATCAAGCGACGCCACAACATAACCATCTTGCACTAATTTCGTTGCTAGCCAATTTTGATTACGCCAGTTGCCACGATAACCATGAGAAATCACGACCAATGGAAACTGCCCCGCCAGAGGTGCTCCCACTCGTACCACGTCGGTTCCCAAAAACGCCGCGTTTTCCGCAATTTTTTCAGTGGGAAAGGTCGTCTGTGATGGATACCAAACACTGGCTTTTAACGGTCTATCGCTGTCCGTATATAACTGAACCTGATCAAAACCCACCGAATACGCAGAAGCATTCACAGCCCAGCAGCTGACCAATAAAACAAAACACGCAAATCGTTTCATGGAGATATTTCCTTTCAAAGTGCTTTTAAAAGAAGTCACAATGAAAGGAAAATGCGAGTAAAGCGTCCTAAAACAGGATGAAGGACGTTATAACACCCGTCAAATACTCACTTTCATAAAACAAAGTGATTTTTAGCATTATTGTTACTTATCTGTCATATTAACTCTGTACGCTCATTTTATCCGAGGTATTCGAACTCGCTTACCTAAGGCAGATGGAGACAATAAAATGAAAATGAAAGAACAGTTAGACAGTGCTCAGCCCCTAAAAAAGCATAAGACCAAAACGAAAAAAAGTGAGTTAAAAAAGAAGCAAGCAAAACTGGACACCAAAAAAGAGAGCAAAGAACAAAAACACCACAAAGAAAACACGTCTAAAAAAACATTATCTGCCGATGTGCCAAAAAAACAGTACAAGATCGACTCTGTTGTGACAAAACCAGAGGAAGCAAAATCGTCAAACACATTAACAAGACAGCGTGCATCAAAAAATCTACAGCCGATGAGTAAAGAAGAGCAGCTGATCGCCATTAACCAGATCATCAAACGTTTGTTATTAGACGAAATGACACAAGGCGAAGCTTTGCGCGAGTTACGAGTGGATGTGTTGGGACTGAGACAAGACGCCTATACTAAACTGTCAGGCGTCTCTCGTAAGACATTGTCTGAGATCGAAAACGATAAAGGCAATTACACTGCAGAGATTATCAACAAGGTGTTCAAACCTTTCGATATCAAGCTTGGTCTCGTACCCACGTCAAGCCAGCTATTGGCCGCCATCCTGACGCATTAAATCATAACGGCAAGCCTATGTATCGTCGTGAGTTATCGGTTACACCGACAATGCAAAGGCTGTCATTTTCTTAGCAAGGTCAAAATCTTTTTGGGAAATGCCAGACACATCGTGGGACGTTAGTTGAATACTGACTTTATTGTAAACATTAAACCATTCAGGATGATGATCTTGCTTTTCAGCGTAGATCGCACACATGGTCATAAAACCAAAAGCATGCTGAAAATCTTTGAATTTGAAGGTTTTACTGAGTTTTTCGTTTTCTACCACCCAGTCCTGTGACGTTTCTGCATTTAATTGGCTAAGCGCCTGCTCTATCTCATGCGGTTCAAGCTTTCGATGTGCCATGCTTCTACACCTCTATATCAAGTAAAAATAGTATGATTCGAAATATCAGTGTAGCGGCTTGATGGCTAAATTGATATTAAACGAAGGTAGCTCCTCGTGTATTAACGTACAAAGCATAAATAGAGTGGGAAGATGCCATAAACAAACGATTGCCTTTTGTGCCTCCAAAGCAAATATTGGCACAATATTCAGGCAGCTTAATATGACCAATCGGCTTACCGTCTTTATTAAAGACCATGACACCATTGAGCTCGTCGGGATGTTGACCTTTAGACCCGTCACTCCCCCAACCACACCAAAGATTACCGTCTTGATCACATTTAATACCATCAAACGCAGCATGAGGAATATCTGCAATAATGGTTTTACGGCGACCTAGTGTACCGTCGGGCATCACATCATAAGCCCATACTTTCCTAGGTTGTGACAAGCATTCAACCACGTATAAAACAGATTCATCTGGCGAAAAGCACAACCCATTTGGCCCAGCCAAATTATTAATGACTTGAGTTAACTCCCCCGTTTTGCCGTCTATACGGTATACGGCATCTGGCAGCTCGGTTTGAATAATATGCCCTTCATACATACTGCCGGCTTGGAATGGAGGATCGGTAAACCAGATAGAAGCATCTCGCTTCACCACCACATCGTTGGGCGAGTTAAAACGCTTCCCTTGAAAATTATCGGCCAATACCTTTATCGTTCCGTTGTGTTCCGTTCGAGTCACACGACGGCCTTCAGTCTCCGTTGTAGACCCCTCACAAACAATCAATCGCCCTTCAAGATCTCGACACAAGCCATTCGAATAATTGGATTGGTGGCGATAAACATTAAATTGATTGGTGATTTCGTCCCAACGCATGATGCAGTTATTGGCAATATCGCTAACCAACAAATAACGACCATCACCACTCCAAACTGGGCCTTCCGCCCAACGCATTCCCGTTGCTAATCGCTCAACACTGGCGTTAAAAAGGCGGTATTTTGAAAAGCTCTCGTCGAGTATTTCTACATGCTCATCAGGATACTGAAGACTTAGCGGCTCAGCGAACAACTTACTCGAAAAGCCACTTAACGCAATACCTGACAACATGGCACTTTTTTTAAAAAAATCACGGCGACAATGAGATGTTTCCTCTTTCCCAAATACTGTTTCATCTTTACTTTCCATTCACCCTAACTCCCTATTCAATCCATTGTGACATCACACAAAAATAGACATATAGTCAGACCATCTTTTTAATGCTTAAAGAATGACAGCGTCTCTTTTTGACTCAGGGCCAACTGAGCAAGCTCCTTGGCGGCTTGTTGTGTTTGATTAATCGCAGACACATTCTGATTTACCAAATCAACCGTATTTGCGGTATTTTTATTGATATCAGCGGTGACATTAAACTGTTCCTGAGACGCGGCCGCCACCAGCGTATTAATATCTGAAATAGCCCGAACATAAGTAGAAAGCTCATCAAAAGAACGCTTAACATTTTCGGATAACTCAACCGATGATTGAATTGCCTTAACGTTTTCAAGCATGTTGTCATTGGCTTTCTTGGATTGCTCTTGCAAGGTCGCGATGATCGCCTGGATGGTGGCTGTAGACGCTTGTGTTTTCGCCGCAAGACTACGAACTTCATCTGCCACAACCGCAAAGCCTCGCCCCTGCTCTCCAGCACGAGCGGCTTCAATTGCCGCATTAAGAGCCAGCAAATTAGTCTGTTCAGAAATGGCACTAATGACATTCGTCACTTCGCCAATGTTCAGTGTTTCATCCCTTAATTTGGCGATCATAGCGGCCGTATCATTAAAGGTCTTATTAATGTTATGAGTTAAATCAATGGATTTTTGCAGGCCTTGATGGCCTTTCGTCACGCTTTCTATTGCCTTATTCGCTTTGTCTTCCGCCTGAACAGCGTTCGCACTGACTTCTTCAGATGCATTGGACAATTCGTTTACCGCATTGGCAATCGACTCGACTTCTTTTAATTCTTCTGCCGAATTATCGGCTGTGCTTTTCATGACCAAGGTCAGCTCTTCAGAAGCCGAAGCCACATTGTCAGAAATAGACAAACTCCCGCGAATGATCTCGGAGAGCTTCTGATTCAGAGTAATGATCGATGCGTAAATACCGGTTTCATGACCGTTATTTTGTAATTTTTGCGACAAATCCCCTTTCGCAATACGAGAAATAATGTCGGATATTTCTTTGGGCTCACCCCCAATAGGTTTATAGACTAAATTCACCACGCCATAGTAGACAATGCAAAGAGAGACGATCACCAAGGCAACAAAAATAGAAATGGAGCCAAGCAGCATGCTCTGACTGGGTGATGAGATCTCATCGTCTAAATTATAAGACACCACTTTCCAGTCTCGATTCTGTAGTTTGCCCTCAAATGCTGTCACATCAACACCATTGATGGTGTAATGAATAACCGGATTATTACTACTAAATTTAGAATAATCAGGACGTATTTGATAAATGTTTTTACCTAGTAACTCTTTTTGCGGGGCCGAAACAACATAACCGCTCTCGTCAAAGACAAAAAGCTGATTTTTCTCCGTCAAATCTTCAATAAAAGTAGTGAGTTCAGACACTTTAAGAGTGACACAAACAACGGCAATAACATTACCGTCTCGATAGATAGGCGACGCTAACGCAAAAACGTCGGCTTGCTCGCCCTCACCAAAATACGCCTTCGTTATGATATTTCTTTCGCCAGAAAAGGCTCTCACATACCATTCTTTTTTTAGTTCTTTGGCATTAAACCCAGGAAAAAAACGATCGCCTTCAAAAGACAGGCCACTTTTTAGCGCCACAAAAGCGGCCTGAATAGCAGGGTTGGTGCTTTTTAATAACGCCAGTGCTTCCGTTACTTGTTTTTCATTGGCAAAAGTCAAGTCGTCGTTAAAATCGACATGGAAGCTTTGCAAAGCCCCAAAGTAGGAATTGATATTTTGCTCTAAAGCAGCCGCCACCAGAATGGTTTCCACTTTTTGATTTTCTAGAGCATATTGACTATTGAATGAACTGAATCGACTGTATCCATTCCACGTTAAAATCCCTGAAATGATAAGAATAAGACACAAAGTAAAAAACAGAATTCTATTTTTTAGGGTAAATTTCATAGACCATATCCTTATATGTTAATTGTCTTTAGACACTCATCATTATTTTCTGACAGTAAGAAAATAACAGGCACTCAATCATTCAAATCTTATGTATTAAGCGTGACAATAAAGTGAATTTGCCAAGCACCATAAAAAAAGAAGAGTTAAGGTAGAGTAACGAAACATAAAAAAGGAATTTAATTGGTGTCATCAGGGCAGAGAGAATGAAATTTACTCTCAGAAAAACGAGCCATGAATATGTACTCAAAAGTCCGTTTTGAAGATGCTTCCTTAGCCTAACCTTTATGGAGATTACATTACTTTAGATATTCTTCATAGTAGGTTTTACAGGCATTTTGAGTACATTTTAACAAATACTGATCTATCTCTATCTTTGACGCATTTTACTTAATCGTGAAGTTCACATCGATGTTGCCACGAGTCGCATTTGAGTATGGACAAACCTTGTGAGCCGCTTCAACCAATTGCTCAACTACGTCTTTTTCTACCCCTGGAACATTCACTTCTAAATCGGCACAAATCGTAAAGCCTTCGCCTTTGGTGTTCGCACCAATGCCAATCGTCGCGGTAACGTTAACATCATTAGGCACTTTTACTTTCTGTTGTGATGCAACCAACTTCAATGCACCAATGAAACAAGCAGAATAACCCGCGGCAAAAAGTTGCTCCGGATTGGTGCCGTCACCGCCTGCACCACCCAATTCTTTTGGTGTGCTGAGAGCAAGATCCAATTTGTTATCAGATGAAATAGAACGACCATCGCGGCCACCAGTAGATGTTGCTGTTGCACTATAAACGGCTTGCATAATATTGCTCCTAAAATGATATTGTCGAATTAAGTTATCTAAATAATAGTTATCGCGATAACAATACAATGAAATAAAAGCTCAGTTACCTGAGCCAATGAATTTATGTTATTGCAATAACTATTATTGCGCAAGTGTTATTTTATCAATTTATTTCTAAGAGCCACCAGTTGCTCACGCAAAGCCACAACGCCACCCATATCCATACCACAGGCCTCCGCAACACAACGATTCACATCTAAGCCTTGTTCCCTCAGTTTTTTGCCTTTTTCAGTCAGAGCAATACTCAAGCTGCGGTCGTCGTCTACACCCCGCAAACGCTTAACCAAACCATCCGCTTCCATACGCTTTATCACTGGCGTCAACGCACCAGACTTTTGCCCAAGCGCATCACTAATGTGTTTCAAACTCACGCCGTCTTGCTCCCATAAAATCAACATGACCGTATATTGAGGGTACGTCAAACCAATGGCAGAAAGGGGCTCTTTGTAGAACTGAGTCATTGCTAAAGACGTCGAATACAGGGCAAAGCACAACTGATTGTCGAGCAATAATGGGTTATTAGGGAGTAAAGAATTGTCAGAAGTCATACGTTCTCATGCATAGTCGAGCCAATTGTTATAGCGATAATGATTAAGAATTCTACTCTTTTTTAGCGAGAACTGCATGTCGCTAAAAAAGACAGCCATTCCCTAAGATGAAAAAAATTTAATGTTGCGATCATCTTATCGTTAATAGCCCCCAGTTATAGTGACGTCATGCTTAACAAGGCAATCTAATTAAATGAGGTAATAACCATGACGTTAAAACACAAATTCCGCATTATCTTCACAGCCTTTTTGTCAATCATCACCTTAGTCGCGCTCTGCTCGGCCGCTTTATTGATGAGCAGTACCACCTACGCAAAAGATCACGATGATTATAAAGAGAACCAAATGATACTCTTAGCACTCAAATCCAGCCCAATCTCTCTGGATAGCATCCTAGCGACATTTAAAACCGACTATCCTTCGATTGTTACCGAAATCGAACTGGATGAGGAAGACAATATATTGCTGTATGAGATAAAAGGCATCGACCTAGAAGAAGGCACAAGATACAAAGCGCACTATGCATTGCACAACGGAGAGAAAATAAGCAGTCATTCAAAATCATTGCGTTTCATGGGCTTTAATAAATTAGACGAGCATGACTTAGCGGCGCTAGAAACCGTAAAAAACCAAGGCATTTCTATCCAAGATGCTATCGCACTGACGAATCTACCAGAAGGTTCGTATATTGAGTCTATCGAGCTAGAACGCAAACGAGGATTAACATTTTATGAGGTCAAATCAATAGGGCCATCCGGTTCGACAAAAATACTCATTGACGCAAAATCTGGTGAAATCGTTCCCTCTTTGCGACGCTAAAGACGTCGCAATCGAAGATAAAACTCGGTGACATATCGTTCACTCATGCATGGAAAGTTGATGATGACAAACATACTAAAATACCTACTTGTTCCTACTGCAATCACTGTTGCACTGTGCTCTGCAAGCGTCGCGTTAGCTAGAACCGCCTCTATTGTTCAATTAGAACCCGTGACTCAAAAGACGATTGTGAATGAAATCGACCTTGTCGGCACCATCAATGCAATAGAAGCCTCAACCTTATCTTCCTACGTTTCAGGTATCGTCAAAACAGTCCATGTCAAAGAAGGCGATGCGGTGAAAAAAGGCGATACACTGCTTTCTTTAGACGACGAATTGACGCGTTTTGAACATCAAAAAGCCGTCAGCAGCGTCAACGAAGCCAATATCCGCTTTGCAGAAGCTAAACGCCTTTTAAAAGAAGCCGAATCATTACAAGCGGGTCGTGACATTAGTATCACCGAAGTCCAAAGCCGAAAAAGTAATGTACAGTTGCTGCAGTCGCAGGTGGCTCAGTTACAAGCTGAAGAGTCACGCTTACGCGCATTATTGAGTCAACACCACTTACGAGCACCCTACTCAGGGATTATTTCTGAACGCTTTATTCATGTCGGAGAATGGGCAGCACAAGGTGTTCAAATGTTTGCTCTAACAGACGACAGTGGCTTAACCGCCGACTTCCGTATTCCAGAACACTATTACGCCAAAATATCCACTCGAGCCGCCATTACCTTGGATTGTAACGGCCAGAAAATAGCGTCAACAATCACTCATCAGGTTCCGGTCAGCGACCGTATTTCTCGCACCTTTTTGATCAAAACCGATGTCTCGGCGTGCAATAATTTTTTACCTGGGGTATCCGTCAAAGCGACACTAAAACTACCGAACGCTGAAACGGGATTACTGATTAATCGCGATGCAATCAATCGTTATCCAAATGGTCGCACCACCGTTTGGGTCGCCAGTAAACACGATGAAGAAGGACACTATATTGTGTCAGAAAAGGCCGTCACTCCGGGAACTTACATGAATAATACGGTCGAAGTACTAGACTCTGAATTACAACAGGATCAACTGATTGTTACTCGGGGAAACGAAGGCCTTATGGAAGGCAATGTCGTGCGTGTCGCTGATTCTGGAGCATAATCATGTTTTCTTTTTTATTACGTAACGGCATTCTTGTCGCCGTTATGGCTTGCATGCTGATTATTCTGGGAAGCGCTGCCGTACTCAAAGCGCCGGTACAAATGGTTCCTGATGTTGAAGTCCGAACGATTACTGTCGAAACCAATTGGCGAGGTGCCACACCACAGGATGTCGAAAAAGACATCCTCATCGAGCAAGAACAATACTTACGCAATTTACCTGGACTTCAGCAAATGACAGCGCTTGCTGAAAGTGGCCGGGCCAGAATAGAACTGTCTTTTCCTTTTGATGTCGATATGACCGAAAAGCTGGTTTTGGTGAATGGTGCCCTTAGTCAAGTTCGCTCTTATCCTGCTAATGTCGATCAGCCTCGTGTCGTCTCTGCCGCCTTTTCAACTGAGGCTTTTCTGCGTTTCCATATTTCACCACTCGACAATAATCCCAAAGCAGTTGAAATCGAACGTATGGCGGATTTTGTCGATGATCGAGTCAGACCGCTTATGGAAGGCATAACTGGGGTATCTGAAGTCTCGGTTTATGGTGGTTCGAGCCAACAATTACAGGTTTTTGTTGATCAAATGGCGCTATCACAACGAGGATTATCCTTAACAGACCTGCGTACTGCCATTAGCCGTCGTAACATGGATATGTCAGCAGGAGAAGTCGATTCAGGGAAGCGGCGGTATTTGCTCAGAACACTGGGACGCTTCGAAACACTTGAAGACGTAGAAAATCTTATTCTTGTTCGCCGAGGCGATAACATCATAAGGCTGGCCGACGTAGCCACCGTCGAGTTTGGCTTAGCTGACAGAAGAGCCATTTCCTATTTTAATGGCAACCGTGGCATTGGCCTTCAAGTGCGTCGAGAAAGTGGTGCCAATGTGATTCAAATTAAACGCGATATGCTTGAAGAAATGGATACCATCAACCGCGAGATATTAGGCCCAGCGGGGATGAAAATGGTGATCACCTCAGATGACGTGCGTTACGTTGAAGCGTCTGTGGTAAACGTACTCACCAATTTAGGTCTGGGGGCTATTTTTGCCACCATGGTGCTGTACCTATTTTTGCGCTCAAGCCGAGCGACTCTCATTGCCGTTGTGGGCATTCCACTCTGTACCTTAGCCGCGTTTCTGGGCTTGATGATCACTGGACGTACTATCAATGTCATCTCTCTTGCTGGTGTGGCATTCGCCATTGGCATGAGCGTCGACAACAGCATTGTGGTATTGGAAAACATTGAACGCTATCGGCGTTTAGGCTTAGACCGTTTCGAATCGGCTCTCAAAGGCGTTCGTGATGTCTGGTCGGCAGTATTAGCCTCTACGGCCTCCACCGTGCTGGTATTTTTGCCTATCTTGTTTATTGATGAAGAAGCCGGGCAAATCTACTCAGATATTGCCATTGCGGTCTCTGGTGCCATTATTGCCTCGATGATAGTCGCTGTCACCATTGTGCCTGTGCTGTGTGCTAACCTCGATTTTTCGACTAAGAAAGAGGACACGTCCGCAGAAAAAGCCAAGCCATCCGTTATAGAACGCCTTGCTAGCCTCTGTGCGAGACTCGTAGCGACCTCTACTCGACGCCTTACCGTGATCTTTATGACCTGTGCGGTTTGCATTATCTCGTTACTCTATTTAACGCCGCCCGCAGAGTACTTGCCAGAAGGCGAAGAACCAAAAACCTTTGCGGTAATGAACCCCCCGCCAGGTTACAGCATGCAGGAAATGGCGCTGATCACTGAGCAAATAAAAGGGCATTTTTTACCGCATATTAATGCCTCACCAGAAGAGTATTTGGCCGGTAAAACAACGGTCCCGCCCTTGGCTCTGATTACGTTCAACGTCTCACCCACTCGTTTGTTTTCTATCGCTGAGCCCATCGACCCAAATCACATTGATGCGTTGATGGATGAGTTGACACGGGTCTATCGCAGTTACCCAGGCATGCGAGCGTTTGCGTCTCGTGGTTCCATTATTTCCAGCAACAATGGCGGCACAAGAAGCATCAGTCTAGACATATCAGGCCCCGATCTTGGTACGATTTACACCACCGCCAACCACCTTTATGGACAGCTCTCGGAACACTTGGGGAATCCACGTATCCAAACACAACCCTCCTCACTCACCTTGGATCAACCTTTGATCCAAATGAAGCCCAATTGGGAGCGTGTTGAAGAGCTGGGGATGAACATGGAAACCCTTGGTTTTACTATTGCAGCACTCAACCAAGGCGCCTTCGTTGATGACTTTTTTCTCGAAGACGAAAAAATGGACATGTATGTTTATGGCGCTGAGCGCCAAGCATCGGTTGCAGAGTTATCCAAGCGCATACTGCATACACCGACAGGTGGCGCTCTCCCTCTTTCTGAATTGGTGACTATTGAAGAAACCGTCGGCACGAACACAGTAAGACGCATCAATGGTAACCGAACCGTGACGCTGAATGTTATTCCCCCCCGAAGCATGGCACTTGAGGAAGGTGTGGAAGCCGTGCAACAAAAGCTACTTGAACTGAGACAAGATGGGACCTTGCCAGAGACGGTGACGATTTCCATTTCAGGCGCAAGCGATCAGCTAAACGCAACAAAAGCCGCCCTAATGGATAATTTTGTCATTGCTATTGCCATCATTTATTTGCTGTTAGTGGCTATTTTATCTAACTGGGTTTATCCCTTATTAATACTCACCACGATTCCAGTGGGCATTAGTGGTGGCATTATTGGTTTAGCTTTAATGAATGCTCTAGGAGGGTGGCTTCCCGTGCTGGGATTACCCGCCTTCTCCCAACCGTTTGATATGATCACCATGTTGGGCTTATTAATCTTAATGGGGACCGTTATTAATAACCCTATATTGATTATCGAAAGCGCGCGTCATCGTTTAAAAGAAACACACTGCACGATACAAGAAGCGGTCCAACAAGCCGTGGCCACACGCCTACGTCCTATTGCGATCACGACCATGACCACCATCTGTGGTTTAATACCGTTAGTATTTCTTCCGGGTGAGGGCTCTGAACTCTACCGAGGTGTTGGCATCATTGTATTATTTGGTTTACTCATTACCGCTTTTGTGACCGTTACTTTTTTACCAGCGATGACCATTTGGGTCTTTCAGTTGTCAGAAAAACGGCTCAACATAAAGAAAAACTCGCCTTAATCGGCACAATAACAACAGCCTTTTAATAGTAGCCTCTTAATAATAGGAACAGACAGTGCGCATTTTGGTGGTTGAAGACGACCTTGTCACACAAGGATTTATTAAAAAAGGGCTGACTGAACACGGCTATCAAGTAGAGGTCGCCAGCAATGGTCAGGACGCTTTGTTTCAAGCATTGGAAATGGATTTCCAACTGATCATTCTGGACCGCATGCTACCCAAACTGGATGGTTTGACGGTTCTCAATACGTTACGCAGCGCAAATAAAACGCTGCCTGTCTTAATTCTGAGTGCGTTGGATTCTGTTGATGAACGAGTCAAAGGCCTACGTGAGGGCGGAGACGACTATCTTGTCAAACCATTTGCGTTTGCGGAGTTGCTTGCTCGTGTCGAGATACTGCTACGACGTCAGCCAATCTCCGCTTCGCCACAAAGCACCTTGATACAGGCCGCTGATCTAAAAATGAACCTACTGACACGACAAGTCTGGCGTGCTGGACGAGAGATCAGTTTACAGCCTAAAGAATTCCAAATCCTACGCTATTTGATGGAACACCCACAACAGGTGGTTACTCGCACCTTGTTATTCGAAGCGGTCTGGGATTATGACTTTGATCCACAAACCAATGTGATTGACGTGCACGTAGCACGCTTACGAAAAAAGGTAGAAAACGATGACCTTCCCCCGATCCTTGAAACAATCCGTGGCGTTGGTTACCGGCTGGTTGACAAAACAACGAGCTAGCTTCGTTTGGCGCTTTACTCTGCTTTATACCGCGCTATTAATTACCTTGATAGCTGTGGCTTTTTTTGTGCTCTACCAACTCAGTGTGGGGGAAATAAGCCGCAGCTATCAACAACAAATTCAGTTTATTACACAGCAACAACGCGTATTTAACCAACAAATGAGCCCGTCGGAATACCTAACGCAATTTACCAATCAAGCCGAGCAATTAACCAACCTCATTCTCGCTTACGAAGATAAAAACGCCACCTATGGACGTTTAACAAGCTTGCCAAACCACATTGCCTCTTGCCCAGCACAAACTACTTTTCTGGTCGACAATACCAATGATCTACGCCTTTACTCTGGGTGTATTGAATCACTGTCAAACGGACGTTTGTTGGTCGCATTTGATGATGAAAATTTGTATTTTCTGCAAACACAATTCCTTCGAGCTGGGGTATTGGCGTTACTGCTAACGCTAGGCTTAGGCATACTCTCTGGACGCTACTTATCGACACAATTTCTCAGCCGCATCAAACACATCAATGACACAGCAAAGATCATACAATCTGGAGATTTAGGCGCACGAGTCACCGTCAGTGATCGTCAAGATGAATTCGACCTGCTTGCTGGCTACATCAACAGAATGCTCAATCAGCTCGAAGATTCTTTCCATGCCGTATCAGGCGTCACCGACGCTATCGCCCATGATCTTAGAACACCACTTGGACGACTCCGCCTTCGCCTCGAAAGCCATTTAACGACGTTACCAGAACACCCGATTAACGAATCTCAGCTGCAAGAAATGCTAGAAGAATTAGACCATATCCTCACCACTTTCAGCGCCATGCTAGAGCTCAGCCGGTTGGAACACAAACAGGCCCATTCACACTTTAATCTGGTCGATATCAACCAGGTCGCAGAAGATGTGATCGATCTAATCCAACCTTTAGCACAAGATAAGCAGCAAGCACTCTCTTTTATTGCTTCTCGCCCATGTTATTTACAGGGCGATAAAACGCTCATCTTTCGCGCTATGTTCAACGCCTTAGAAAATGCCTGTAAATACACGCCCTCTGGTGGCGTGATTGAATTGCTTACCACCACCGCAGGTTTCATTGTTAAAGACAATGGACCGGGTATACCCGATGAATTTAAAGATCAAGTCTTACAGCGCCTATTTCGCTTAGAGTCCAGTCGTACCAGCCCAGGATATGGACTGGGATTTCCTCTCATCAAAGCCATCGCACAATTTCATCACGGAAAAATCGAACTAAAAGACAACCATCCAGGACTACAAGTTCATGTCACTCTGAACATGTCACATCCGATAGAGAATAAAAAGGATGCTGTCTGTTCAAAGTCATGAACAGCTTAAGAAAGAGTAGAAGCTCAATGGGCAGCCTCTTTTCACTGTACATAAAGTGGTATAGATTCTGTCAGCTTTAGGGTTAAATGCCGATCAAGCTATTCAAATATTGGGAAGTAATAATGAATCGTTCCAGCAATACTATCGGCAGTATCGAGCTCATCCTAGCCATGATACTGTCTGGCACCATCGGCTATTTTGTTATCAGTTCAGGTCAAGCCTTTTGGAATGTGGTGTTTTTCCGCTGCGTCATCGGGGCGGTTGTTCTAGGTGGCTATGCTTATTATGCGGGATTCATTCGTCGAGAATACTTCCAACGTAGCGTCTTGTTGATGATTATTTTGGGTGGTATCACCTTGGTAGGAAACTGGATATTTCTGTTTGCCTCGTTCAATTACATTCCCTTTTCTATCGCCACTGTGGCTTACCATATGCAGCCGTTATTTTTAGTACTAACAGGTGCGTTAATCACCAAAGAGAAACTGTCTGGCAGCTTATTGTTTTGGCTCGCCTTGGCGTTTATCGGACTATTTTTAATCGTAGAACTGGATCGGAACGAGATAAGCGCACTCTTCTCAGGTGAAGCAAGCAGCGACGGTTCTTCTGCATTATTTGGCTTATTACTCGCTTTGGGAGCCGCACTACTTTATACCGTGACCACGCTTGTGACGAAAAAAGTCAGCCAAGTGCCCTCCACTTTTGTGGCGTTGATACAGGTTATCGTGGGTGTTTTTATGCTCCTACCCTTTGCCGATTTTGACAATTTACCCACACAAACCAGTCAGTGGATCGATCTCTTGATTCTCGGTGCCGTTCTCACAGGGTTTATGTACATTATTATGTACGACAGCTTTCAAAAATTACCCACCAGCTTGATTGCCTTGCTGTCGTTTATTTATCCGATCACGGCTTTGTTCGTCGATCACTTTGCTTTTTCGACCCACATTAGCCTGACACAAATACTCGGTGTCATACTGATATTACTGGCAGCGAGTGCGGTGAAATTTAATTGGGCCTTTTCACGACATAAGAGCGAAAAAGTAAAATAGGAAAAAATCATGTCAAAAGTAACCCTCAGCGGCCATATTGAAGTGCCAACAGAAGATCTCGATTCAGTGTTAGCAGAACTGCCAAACCACATTGCGCTGACCCAAGCCGAGGCGGGCTGTATGACGTTTAAGGTCACTCAGGACAGCGGCAATCCACAGCGCTTTGAGGTGTATGAAGAATTCACTGACAGAGCCGCATTTGAGAGGCATCAAACCAGAGTGAAAGCATCTTATTGGGGTGAAGTGACAAAAAATGTTGAACGATTTTATAGCATCACAGATCATTCCGTTGAGCAATAAAAAACCAGCGCCGAGTAACAACGCTGGTTTTAGAGATGAGTTGTAAATCTATCGCTTTAAGCCTCAAGGCTTAATCACTTAATGAATGCTAAGCTTGGGTCGCTCTTAGCATCCATGCCGTTTTTTCATGCACTCGCATACGATCAGAGACCAAAGACGCGGTAGATTCGTCATCAGCCTCTTGGGCAACTTTTAGTACCTTACGTGCGGTTTTGACAACTTGCTCATGCCCTTTGGTTAAATATTTTACCATCTCAGCCGAAGTTGGCACCCCATCTACTTCCTTAATGGAGCTCAATTCAGCAAAGGCTTTGTAGGTACCTGGCGCCGCAACGTCCAAAGTACGAATACGTTCTGCAATATCATCAACAGCAAGCGCTAGCTCTTGATAGTGCTCTTCAAACATTAAATGCAATTCGCGAAATTGAGGACCCGTAATGTTCCAATGAAAATTATGTGTTTGCAGATACAAAGTATAAGTATCCGCTAAAAGACGCTTGAGCCCATCAGAAATCTCCGCTCTATTTTTTTTGCTTATTCCTATATCGATGTCGGTCATGTTATTACCTCATATTTAAAATTGTGATAACTCCTTCATGACCACTGCAGAATACAACGAACTGCAGTGCATCATTTATTTCAAGCTTTGCCAGTATTGCACACGATGCTGGGATGATCACCTGTGCTGGCGTATTTATATTATTACAGTAAAACAATCCGCTTCGAAACCCACGAATTTCTAGGAAACAAGGAGATAATAAGGGAAGAAAATGATTATTCTCTTAGAATAAAATGTTCATATATGAAGCCAAAGGCGGTATTTTTCTTACCATACACAAGCGCCTAAACAGCATTTTTTGTCCAATCAAAATCCATCTGTCGCGCGGTTTTTTCAGCGAGTGAAAGGCTATGAAGCCGACTCACAAGATGCAAACTCATATCGATGCCTGCCGAAATACCCGCAGACGTGACCACATCACCAGCATCCACCCAACGCACACCGTCCACCACATCCAACGTTGGAAATTGCGCCCTTAAATCCGCAATGTCCTCCCAATGGGTAGTCACTTGTTGCCCTTGAAATAACTCCGCTTTTGCAAGTAAAAATGCCCCCGTGCAAACAGACGCAACCAAACTGGCTTGTTGAGCTTGTTGATGAATCCAGCTGATCACCTTAGGTTTGTGAATTTCTTCAGTGTGATCACCACCCACGACGATAAAGACATCAATCTGAGGATGATTGTGAAAACCATAATCCGGCACCACTTTATACCCCGCCCTAGCGACAATGGTGTCACCCGACTCACCGATTAGAAACACATTAAACGGTGTATCGTTTTGGCAAACACGTGAAGCGGTTGTAAACACCTCAAATGGGCCGGAGAAATCCAATACTTCCGCTTTATCATAAAGATAAATACCGACATTCATACGTTAGACTCCTTTGAAAAGACACACTCAATGTACATTTAAGTCTTGCGCATTAACATACTCTGCCATTCATTTTCTTTACCCCCTCAATCACTTCCTCGATCCACGCAACAGTAAGCCAATCGGGTGCAGAAGCGGAGCGAGAAAAAGCGATTTCTACCGCAGGAAGACTAGGTAAAAAATCACCGTCGATGATATCTAAAGAGTCATTTACGCTGATGCTAGCGATGGCAGAAATGGCTTTTTCGGCCATTAATAGGCTTTCGATAAGAGTAAGGTTGGCGGTGACACAATACAGCTGATAATCCATTCCCTTCTTCTGCAAACCATCCACAGCACTGGAGTGGAATTTACAGCTCGATTCATACAGCGCGAGTGACAATGGGTTCATCGACGCCCAATCAAAGCCTTTTTTCGCCACCCAAACGCCTTTATCTTGAAACAAGGTTAAACCTTCATCACTGTCTGGTGTTCGTGTCACTAGGGCTAAATCCACGTCACCTTTGTCCATCCACTCCCTTAGTTCGGCTGAGGTACCAGTGCGAATTCGAAAGCGGATATTGGGTTGCATGGTTTCCATGACAGACATAATGATGATCAACAAATTCGCTACGTAATCATTAGGACAACCGAAATTAAGTAAGACGCCTTGCTGCGGACCCTTGATCGATTGCAACGCGCTTTCTTGCAGCTGCAAAATCCGCCGAGCGTAATGCACCAACTGCTGACCATCTTCAGTGAGCACTTGATCTCGACCTCGCTTGCAAAACAGCTCCGTACCAACGTGTTCTTCTAAACGCTTCATCTGCATACTGATCGCGGACGGCGTACGAAAAGTCTGCATGGCAGCGCGTTGAAAACTGCCATGATCGACAATCGCCACGAGGGTTTTTAATAGTTCCGTATCCAATGCCATCCTCTCTTTGTTTTTATGCACTTTAACTTAAAGCTCTTTCACTCAACTGCATTCATCAAAATGCGTTATGCCAGCCTTCAATTTAATTCGCTTTTTTCTGTCTCTTTCTTGTCGCAAGATCAGACCATTAACTATGAAGGAAAGACTTATGATTCTGCACGATTTTTTGCCCTCAGGGAACGGTTATAAAATCCGTTTGTTATGCGCTTGTTTAGGCTTAAAAGTAACGCTAAAACACTATGACATTACCAAAGGAGAAACACACACAGATTCCTTCTTGGCGATGAATCCAAACGGGAAAACTCCAGTATTAGAATTGGATGATGGACAATGCTTAAGCGAAAGTAATGCAGTACTTCTCTATCTTGCAGAACAACACAAATCGGCCTTGTTGCCGACTGATGCCATTCTTAGGGCCAAGGTTTATAAATGGTTATTCTGGGAGCAATACAGTCATGAACCCAACATTGCTTCACCACGTTTTTGGCTGACTCACAACGCCATGACGGATCTGAAAAAGCAGATGCTACCAGACCGAATAGAGCAAGGTCACGCCGCGTTAAAACAGATGGAAGAGACCCTAGCAACACAGACATTTTTAGTGGGAAATACCATCACATTAGCGGATATTTGCCTATTCCCTTATACCCATGTGGCAGAAGAAGGTGGTGCGTATGAATTGTCTGCGTATCCCAATATCCAGCGCTGGATTAGACAGATTGAAGCTATGGATTGGTTTATTCCGATTACTCACAGCTGATGCCGCGTCACATCCATACGCTTATACATGGCACGTACGATGTCTAAACGTGTGGATGCCACCTAGTTAAACCTTTTTTCCATCATATTTTGCTTAAAAAACTCTTCAAATTATTTTCCTAATTACTTGCACATTTCAACACTGGGTGCCATTTTTATAAATGACGCTATGTCTTATCCATGTAGTTCCGAGATATAAAGACCGCTGTATAGCACGGAAGAAGTTATCAATATTTGATTATCAAACATTGCTTTATCAAGGATTATTTCATGAAGATATTTCGTACCATTCGAGGCCGCTATACCCTCGCGTTTGGCGGTTTAGCACTGATTTTTTTAGTGGTTGTGATCTCCACCGAGGCATTGGTTCATTATTTACAAAACAGCATGGGCAAGTACGCTTCTGGCGCGTCGTTAATTCAGAACGCCGATAGAGATTTGTACCAGTCACGCTTAGCGCTATCGACGTTTCTTTTTGCTCATGAAACGCAGTCAAAAGAGGACGTATTACTCAATGCACAGCAAGCATTTGATCGAATGCAGCAATTTAGACAGCTCACAGGAGATATCACTGAAATCACCCACTTATTGGCAAATTTTGAGGCCACTTACCAACATTGGTTCGCCAATACGACACAGATAATGGAACAAAATGATGATGTCGCCATGATGCGGTTTATTGATGAAAACCAAACAGCTTTCATCAAATTACGCAGCTTGTATGATCAATCTGAAGGTCTTATTGGCAAATATGCGACCCTTGAAAGACAGACAATCAATGAATACACCAATCGCTTCAAACTTATAGTTGGTGTGTTGGCAGCCGGCGTTCTACTGCTCAGCATCTCGCTGGCTTGGTTTGCACCACGCAATATTTCCAGAGCCATTAAACAAGTCACCTTTGGCGTTCGACAAATAAGCTCTGGCGATGGCGATTTAACCCGTCGTATTAACAGCACCAAACCAGATGAAACGGGTGAGTTAAGCCGCGAGCTCGACAGTTTTGTCGCCCGCCTTGGCAGTTTAATTGGTCAAGTTCGTCATGGCTGCGAGCATATTCGCCAAGAAATGTCTCACTTAGGAGAGTCCGCTTCATCGTCTGCTGACCTGAGCGAACGACAAAACCAAGCACTGGAATTCATCGTCACGGCAGTAGAAGAAATGGGCGGTGCGACCCGCGATGTCGCAAGGAATGCGGCCAACACGGTTGCTGAGGTTGAATCGTTAAACCATTCCGCTGACAACGGCATCATGCAACTGAATAATGCCATTGCACAATTAGATCGTCTTTCAACACAAATCCAGCAAGCTGCCATAGTCATCAATCAACTGTCTGACCGTTCAGATCGTATCGCCTCAGTCTTAGATGTCATTCTGAGTATTTCGGAACAAACCAATTTATTGGCTCTAAACGCGGCAATAGAAGCCGCCAGAGCGGGCGAACAGGGTCGTGGATTTGCGGTTGTCGCCGATGAGGTACGCAACCTCGCCAGTAAAACCCAAGCGTCCACCGAAGACATTCAATCTATGATAAACGATCTGCAGGCCGGGGTTAGCAACGCAGTTTCTTCCATTAAAGAAAGTGTCGAGATGACACAAGTCAGTGTGGAGCTCTCCCACAAGACCATGGAGTCTATCGCGATTGTAAAAACATCCGCAGGGCGTATTTATGATTTTACCGCCCAAACCGCCAGCGCCACGGAAGAGCAAAGTAAGGTGACGGATGAGATCAATGAGAACCTATCCAATCTATCTGCAATGTCCAAAGAGGTAATGAATATATCCAAACGTATCAGCCACTCGGTTCATGAGACACTGACCAATTCAAATGAGCTAGCCGGACAAGTTAAGCGCTTCACTGTTTAATAAAGTACTTCTTAAAACCCAAAAAACCGTCGTAATCATCCATCAATTTCGACGGTTTTTGTCTATTTCATGCTATCTAAATGGCGTCGTAAAATGTGGATTGTCTATAAAAGTGGTATCTGTGAGGCTAGTCAAGAAAGCAATGAGTTGCTGCTTTTCATCGTCTGTTAACACAAAACGATGTAACTTATCATCAAGCAAAGGAGACGCTTCCCCTTGCTGAGCAGCACGTCCGCCAGCCGCATAATGCTCTATTACCTCCTCAAGTGTCGCAATAGAACCATCATGCATATAAGGCGCTGTTTTCGCGATATTGCGCAAGGTTGGCGTTCTAAATCGTCCTCGATCTAATGCATTTCCTGTGTGTTCATACAAACCTTGATTACCTTCTGGATACGCACCTTGTCCGTCTAGGTTATAAAGCCCCGTATTATGAAAAACGGGCGCTTGCGTCGCGTCGGAAAAGTGTACCCCCGAATGACAAGCGGAACACCCAACTCTGTCACTCATAAACAACGCTTCCCCTTGTTTCGCCTCCTCGCTCATGGCACTGTCATTGTGATTGTACTTGTAGTCATCGTAAGGAGATTGATAGCTTATTAAAGTACGTTCAAAAGAAGCTATCGCTTTAGTAATGGTATCGAAGCTAATTAGGGGATTTTGATTAGGAAAGGCTTTATAAAATAAATCTGGATAAATAGGGTCACGCTGTAAAAACAAAATTACTTTACCTTCTTGGCCTTTGGTATCCATTTCAATAGGATGAGTACCAAAGATAGGAACCTTTGCTTGGTCTTCTAAGCGCACTTCATTAGGGTTCGCCCAGGTCAGCGTTTTCATATAGGCCACATTTACAATCGCCATGGCATTCCGGCTATGAAACTGTCCTGTAACACCAACAGAAACAGGTCTTTGCTCTGAAAATGAATGTTCAGGCATATGACAAGTAGAGCAAGACATGTAACCGGGCCCAGACAAATTGGCATCATAAAAGAGACGCTGACCTAGCGTGACTTTTTCCTTGCTAATTGGGTTATCCGCAGGGACGGTAGGAACCGGCATCCATGCAGGCAATGACCAAATATAATCGCCTGCATAAAGATAAGGAGTACAAACTAGCAACATCAAACCCAAAGCAAGATGCTCAACTTGGGATGAAAGATAAGCACATTTGACCTCCATCAAACCTCCCAAAATCTTTTATTTCAGACATAAATCCGTTTTGATAATAAATGCCCCATACTGTACAAAATAACAGCAATGGGAATATTCAACAACAAAACCAGTAGACAATCCATCGCCACAGCCAATACAAAAGCGAAAACTGCATCCAAATATAGGCATACATTTCCCAACAATAAGAGGAAAAAAGACGTTTTCATCTGCATTTACCAGCCCTCCTTACTTGCACAGATTAAAGATTAGTCCCTAAGTTTTGAGAATTCACGATCTAGATCGAATTTTTTAGATGTAACATGTCGTTCTATTTCAGTCACTCGCCTCGTTGCATCATCCAATTTTTCTTTAGCGCGACGTAATCTTGAGTTCGCACTATCAGCGTACTTAAACATCTTCTTTGGCCGATAACTTTGTTGATGCTCATCGTATTCATATTCGTACCCATCCTCACCTTTGGGGCGAACATCCAAGAACCACCAAAGCGCGATATAAGCAATAACCACAAAGCTACCAAGAAATAAAAAGCCCCCAAAGGTAAAAAGCCGTACCACCCATGCGTCGACATCAAAATGGTCTGCTAAGCCAGCACATACTCCCCCGAAGTAACCTTTTTTCTTATTACGATATAAATTCAAATTCCAGCCATGGGATTTTTTAGACTTAAAACTTTCTTTCATTTTGCCATTCATCATTTTATTCCTCTCGACTGACTAATCCTCTACTGCTCAATTACTCGAAGATCATCGGTACTCATCATTATCTCTACTACGCCAATCAGGGCTTTCTACATCTAAGATTTTTTCCAACGCTTGTACGCGATCTGTCAATTTATCAGCCTGCATTAATAGAGACTCTAACTCCCGCTTATCACTCTCATCTAATCCCTTTACGGCACGATTCTTACTTCGGTAATGCAATAACAACCAAATAGGTGCCACTATCGACATAAAAATGATGGTAGGAACAAACAAAAATACAGCCATACTCATAGTGCAATTCCTTTTTTATTAACTGATAAAGATTCAGCTTAGTTGGCCTTAGTCATTTTCTCTTTCAGACGAGCCAACTCATTGTTGATATCATCATCTTCCGCTAAGGCATCAATTTGTGATTTCAGATCTGCTTTTGGCTGCATGCCGATATCCATAGACTCAAGTTGACCTTCTAAGCTATCAACACGGCGCTCAAAGCGTTCAAATTTCTCAAAAGCATCGTCTAATGCTTCTTTATGATTCTGACGTTTCACACGCATACGACTTTCTACGCTGGATTGACGCAACAACATGGCTTTTTGCTTAGCTTTGGCATCATTCAATTTGATTTGTAACTGTCCTACTTCTTCATTTAAATGCTCAAGGTGCTCATCCAAAGCAGACAATTCTTTATCAATGACTGCTATCTCTTTTTCTATTTGCTGCTTTTCTGCAAGAGCGGCTCGAGCTAGGTCTTCTCGCCCTTTATTAATTGCCAGCATAGCTTTGCTTTCCCACTCTGCTGCTTCACTGCGCATACGCTCCAAACGGCGTCCTGTGGTTTTACGATCAGCAATCACACGAGCAGAGCTAGAACGTACTTCGACTAATGTTTCTTCCATCTCTTGAATCATCATTCGAATCATTTTTTTGGGGTCTTCAGCTTTATCCAGCAATGAAGTTAAATTGCTATTAATAATGTCCGTCATTCTTGAAAAAATACCCATGGTCTTATCTCCTATTTCATATGCAATTAATGAATTTCTTCATCTTGCTATTACAGCATTCGTGCCAAATTCCGTAAGCCTATGATTATTATTAATTTATTGATTTTATAGTGCTATTAACTCAATTTTTAATGGTTAAAATAGCTATTATTTAGTATTTTTAACCATATAAATTTGGCAAATTAAACCAACTACATTAAGAGCACTCAATACGCTTATGAAAAATAACCAAAGAGTCATTGGTAGCTCTCAGGCACTAGCAGATGCACTTGACCATGCCTCGATTCTGGCAGAAATTAATCGACCGATTTTGATCTGTGGTGAACGAGGCAGCGGCAAAGAGCTCATTGCAGAGCGATTGCATTATTTATCACCTCGCTGGGACCAGCCTTTTATTAGCCTCAATTGCGCTGCCATTAGTGACAGCTTAATGGAAAGTGAATTATTTGGTCATGAAGCGGGGGCTTTTACTGGTGCAACCAAGACTTACCAAGGCAGATTTGAACGTGCAGACGGCGGCACCTTATTTCTTGACGAACTAGGCACCATGTCTCTTAGGGTACAGGAAAAGCTACTTCGTCTTATTGAATATGGTGAATTCGAACGCCTCGGCAGTGCTAAAACTCAACGAGTTAACGTTCGAATTGTCGCGGCAACGAACGCAAATTTACCTTCTCTTAGCAAGCAAGGCGAATTTCGTGCAGACCTACTTGATCGCCTTACCTTTGATGTTATTCAAGTTCCTCCATTACGAGATAGAAAAGAAGACATCGAAGAATTGGCCAATTTTTTTGCGATAAAACTCAGCACGGAACTTGGCTGGGAATATTTCCAAGGGTTTAGCCCCAAAGCACTAACATCTTTAAAGCAATATGATTGGCCTGGCAATATTCGTGAACTTAAAAACGTTGTAGAGCGTTCCGTTTATCGATGGGGCTTCCAAGCAGATCCCGTTGAGAAAATCGTAATTAATCCTTTTACTCATGCAAATGAAGAAGCAAGCGACAGCCTCATCAATACACAAGCCGTATTGGCAACCACAATAGATTCAAAACCATCAGGCTTTTCCCTTAATTCATCTTTGAGTTTGAAAGAGCAGACCTTTCAGCTGCAACAACACTTAATTCAGCAAGCTCTTAAAGAAAATCAACACAATCAGCGACTCGCCGCTCAATCATTGGGACTCACTTATGATCAATTTAGGGGGTTGCTCAAGAAGCTCAAATAACCTCTTAGTTATCTGAACAAGCTTTCTTATTACACTGTATTCAATTCTCGCACGTTAAGATGAAAATTCACCAGCCAACATAGCTTGTTGAGACAATCCTCCTTCCGTATAGTCCGTGTTTTATACTATTGACGCTTGACACACTATTTTCGCCCTTTTAAGAAAAGACTTGATGGCGACAACATTATATAATGTTATACTATAACAAATTAATAACGGACATTGATTCGCCTTGATTAACCCAACCCTCTCAACGACTAAGCACCTTACACAACAAGACGATGCTTCTTATGCGTTTTTTTCTGGCTGCCAGCCCGCCGGCATACAGTTGAACGACGTCGCTTGGTCCCCTTATCGTGACAAGACGTTACTCAAGCCAATCACGGTTACGGTTCACCCGGGTGAATTTCTCGCGATTGTGGGGCCAAATGGCTCCGGCAAAACCAGTTTGTTACGTTGTCTTTATCGTACCAATAAACCGACCAACGGTACGATTTTACTGGACGGTAAAAATCTTTGGTCCTTGTCGCCACGCCAATGTGCACAGCGTATTGCGACCGTTTTACAAGACACTGGTGGCGAGTTTGGCCTAAGCGTATTCGAGATGGTAGAAATCGGCCTAACACCAAAATCGCTAATGTGGGGTCGATCAGAAGAAGACACTCATATCATCGAAAGCACCTTAGTACTTCTAGATGTGGCGCATTTAGCCGATCGGTCTTTTGATTCTTTGTCCGGCGGTGAACGTCAACGTGTGATGATCGCTAGGGCCTTGGCGCAACGGCCCGATGTGCTTATTTTGGACGAGCCAACAAACCATTTAGACATTCGCCACCAACTCGATGTATTGGCTTTGCTGTCAAAGCTACCTTGCACCATTATTGTGTCTTTACACGACTTGGCACTGGCGTCCGCCTACGCTGACCGAGTGTTAATCATGCAAGAGGGTGAAATGAAAGCCTGTGCACCACCCAACGAGGTATTCACCAAGCAACGGATAAAACAGGTATTTGATGTGGAGACTATTATTGATGAACACCCCGTCACACAAAGACCAAGATTCTCTTTTTATATCAATGATTAACAGGAAAGATTCATGACAGCGAACATCAATACAAACATCAAACGCGCTTTATTACTCACTAGCACCGCCTTAACGGTTTTTTTACACACGGGTCTAGCCAGCGCCTCTGGCTATCCAGTTACGGTACAAAGCTGTGACCGCCAAGTCACCCTTGATCAAGCCCCAAAAGCGGCGGTATCAAATGATGTAAACCTAACGGAGATGATGCTGGCACTTGGCTTGCAAGATCACATGGTCGGTTTTACAGGGGTATCTGGCTGGAAAACCCTTGATCCTACACTGCGAAATGGCATCGGCGAGTTACCAGAACTGTCCCCAAAATACCCAAGTAAAGAAGTGCTATTAGGGGCCGATGCCGACTTTTATTTTGCTGGCTGGAACTACGGCATGCGTGTCGGTGGCGGCGTCACACCCGATACCTTGGCACCACTCGGCATTAAAGTGTATGAGCTAACCGAAAGTTGTATTCATATTATGGATAAACCGAAAGTCTCCATGGACGATATGTACAACGACCTATTAAATCTAGGCCGCATCTTTGGCAAAGAAGAGCAAGCGCAAGCCTTAGTAAAAAGCTATCAACAAGATCTAGCCAATTTCCAAGCGAACCTCACTCCCTTAAAAACCACACCAAAAGTCTTTGTGTATGACTCGGGTGAAGAACAACCTTTTACTTCTGGTCGTTATGGTATGCCAACCGCGTTGATTGAAGCCGCAGGCGGAAAGAACATCGTCGATGATGTGCCAAAAAGCTGGACACAAATAGGCTGGGAAGCCGTTATTGACCGCTCTCCAGAAGTGATCGTTATCGTCAATTACGGTGACGTTACTGCAGAGCAAAAAATTAACTTCTTACGCAGCAATCCCGCTTTCGAGAATATTCCCGCGGTGAAAAACAATCACTTTGTGGTATTGGAATACGTAGAAGCCACACCCGGACCACGAAATATTAAGGCGATAAAACGCTTAGCCGAGGCATTTAGAACGGCGTTATGAAATCTAACCACACAAAGCTGACCATCATGGGACATGTTCCCTTGCCTGCGCTGTTCATTATGCTGAGCCTCTTGCTGCTGTTACTAATGGGCATTGCGATTGGTGTTGGCTCAGTTTCCATTAGTCAATCCACCGTGTGGAGCGTGATCGGTCATAAGCTGTCGATCACCAACACCTTGCCTAACTGGTCGATGGGTCGAGAAAATATTATTTGGGCTGTGCGTTTACCTCGCACGCTGCTCGCAGCTATGGTAGGTGCGGCCTTGGCGATTGTCGGTGCGGCTTTACAATCGGTTACTCGCAACCCGTTGGCCGATCCGCATTTATTGGGTGTGTCGTCAGGTGCTGCGCTCGGAGCGATTATCGCCTTGCTGCATACAGGCATGATATTAGGTGTGGTGACCGTGCCCGTGTTTGCTTTTCTAGGTGCCCTGTTGGCAATGTTTCTCGTCTTGGCGGTGGCAAACTTTTCCTCAGCACACAGTGCAGGACGCTTGATTCTAGCGGGCGTCGCCGTCGCCTTTGTACTGACGGCTTTGGGAAATCTATTCATCTTTATGGGCGATCATCGCTCGTCTCATACCGTGATTTTCTGGATGCTCGGCGGCTTAGGACTGGCGCAGTGGGGACAACTTTGGTTTCCGTTGGTGACTCTCTTACTGGGTTCCGGCTATTTGATCTACAACGCTCGTTACCTTAATGCTATGACTCTTGGCGATGAAAGCGCCAGCACGTTAGGCGTTCCGGTCGAGCGATTCCGCCTGATTGTGATTGTTGTCTGCGCACTACTTACTGGCGCGGCCGTTGCCTTTTCTGGTGTCATCGGCTTTGTCGGCTTGATGGTGCCACACATTGTGCGTTTGTTGGTTGGTGGCGATTACCGTAAAGTATTGCCTTTATCTGCTTTAGTAGGCGCTCTTTTTCTGGTAACAGCAGACATTGCTTCGCGAGTGCTTATTCCCCCTGAAGACATGCCGATCGGCATTATCACCGGCCTTGTCGGCGGCATCGCCTTCGTCTTCCTGATGCGACAAAAACGTAACGTTTCCTTGTAAATCAGCCTGTAAAAGAAGGCTTGCTTTATTGAAATCCAACACCCAAAATACTGGTTATATGTACAGTTTTTTGGGTGTTTTTATGTCTTCTGCTTTTACCAATAACAACGATCAAAAGGGCGAGAGATCCCCTTTCAATCACCCTATCAAGGGGCGCGGCACAGCCAACAATATGGCAGGACGCTTTGCTATTACGCTGATTGAAGTGGATGAAAACGATGACGCCATTGCCTTACTAGAAACTTCGTCGCCTAAGACGGAAGTTCGTCATGAGCGTGCCAAAAGTATTATTAGTCGCAATTCGTCTCCTGATATACCTTTCCGCATGTCGGTAAATCCTTATAAAGGCTGCGAGCATGGCTGTATCTATTGCTTTGCTCGGCCTACTCATGCGTATTTAGATTTATCACCTGGGTTGGATTTTGAAACCAAGCTGGTTGCCAAAACTAATGCCGCATTTTTGTTTGAAGAAGAACTAGCGCATCCTAATTATCACTGTGAACCCATTGCATTAGGCATTAATACCGATGCCTATCAGCCGATTGAAAAACAGTTCAAGATCACTCGTCAGTTATTGGAAGTCGCCTTGGCGCATCACCAACCGATCTCGCTAATAACCAAAAGCACCTTGATACTCAGAGACATAGATCTACTCACCCAAATGGCAGCAAAAAAGCTCATTCATGTGGCGATCAGTGTGACGACGCTCAATAACGATTTAAAGCGTATTTTGGAACCCAGAACAGCGTCTGGAAAAACACGTTTACAAATCATTAAAACCTTACGCGAAGCTGGGATTCCGGTATCGGTTTTGGTCGCACCAGTGATTCCTTTTATCAACGATAATGAACTAGAAGAAATCATCGCGGCTTGCGCGGAGGTTGGTGCGCAATCCATCAACTACATCATGTTGCGTTTGCCCCACGAGGTGGCACCTTTGTTTGCGGATTGGCTCCACCAGCATTATCCAGATCGAGCTGAGCATGTTTTACAACGCATTATGGACATGCGCGGTGGCAAGCTCTACAACAGTCAATTTGGCAAACGTATGACAGGGGAAGGCATCTTTGCAGATTTAATCAATCAACGATTTCATGTCGCACGACGCAAATATGGATTGGATGACAACCGGTTAAGCGATCTCGATTGTCGCCATTTTGCCGTTCCGCCAAAAAAAGGCGATCAGATGGCGTTGTTTTAGCGTTTTAAAACAGTTAAATGTCACAAAACATTCCCATCGAGCAAACGTTCTTTAGGAATGTTTTGTTTCAACACTGCATCACGTAAGCGGCTACAGTTTATTATTAAATTGGCTAACTGCATCAACCACTTGCCTTGCGCCAGTTTGAATGTCCGTCATAACATGACCCGCTTCAGTAGAAAGGTCGAGCGCTTTATCGGCTTTTTCCATACTTTGCGCTATTAACGCGACGGCTTTTTCAGTCAGATTTTTATTATCACCAACCACTTTAATGATCTCTTCGGTGGCCGAACTTGTTCGAGAAGCTAGCTGTCTCACTTCATCAGCCACTACGGCGAAACCTCGCCCTTGCTCGCCTGCTCGTGCCGCTTCTATGGCTGCGTTCAATGCAAGCAAATTCGTTTGATCAGCAATACCTCGAATGCTTTCCACAAGCTCTGATACTTTGGTCGACTGAGTGTTCAGCTCAATAATACCTTTACTCGCATCCCCCATCTGCACTGACAGCTCGTCCATGGTTTGAATCATTGATTCAATCACCTTTTTACCAGCAATGGCGTCGGCATCACTCTGCTTAGAAATGCCATAGGCGATTTGCGATGTTTCGGAAATCGCAAATTCACGATTCATTTGCTCTGTAATCACGGTAGCAAATTTAACCACTTTGTATAGTTCACCACTGTCATCATGTATTGGGTTATAAGACGCCTCTAACCACACAGTATTTCCATGGCTATCGAAACGCTTAAAACGCTCAGAAACAAACTTACCTGATCGTAGTTGACGCCAAAAGTCTTGGTATTTTTGCGATTCCACTTCTTTCGGATCGCAGAACATTTTGTGATGTTTTCCTATTATCTGACTTTTTGAATAGCCCATACTTTTTAGAAAGTTATCGTTGGCATTTAAAATGATGCCATCTAGGCTAAATTCAATCACCGCAGACGAGCGGTTCAATGCAGCTAACATATCTTCATCTTCTTTAGATTGAGAGATAGTACGAGTCAGTTCTGCTGAATAAACTTCCAGTACTATACGCCCATCGTCGGATTGATGTCTCGGCTGAAGAATTGAGCGATACCACACTTCTTTGCCATTTCTATCTTCAACTTGCAAAGCACCATGCCAATGCTTTTTATCACGAATAGCAGCCAACATTTTTTGACAATGATCTTTTTGTAAAGACTTTTTAAGTATCAAATCTTTAAGGTTTTTATCGATAAGCTCTGCTTTGTCAAAGCCACTGGACTTAATGAAAAGCGCATTAGCATCAATTATCTTTCCCTCAGGCGTTATGGAGAAATACAACATTTCTTGTCTAAGGTCAGCTTGCGTCTCTTGGAAGGAAGCTAACTCTTTTTCTAGCTCTGTAATACGAGTCAGTAATTTATTGTTTCCAAATAGCATTTGCATACCCCTCATACACCACCATTCTAATTGAGCTAGAGTAACGAATGTTTTCTATAAGCTCGATGATATTTTTGTATCATTATGAAACTACTTAGTACTATTTGTACAAAAACATTATGTAAAATAACCAAATCAGTTTATAAACAAGGCTTCAATTTATTCCCCCCTTTTTTGGAATCAATTTACATGCCTAGTGATGATTTTATCGATCTGCTCAAACTGCTTATTCGTGCCCCTAGTGTGGTTGGCGCTGAGCATTCATTTTTCCGTGTATTACAACGCGAACTGGAAGAGCGAGGGGCAAATGTCACTTGGTACGAAGGTTTGTTGGTTGCTCAAGGCAGCGATCCGTTTAGCACCATGTTTTCGGCGCATATCGATCGTCACGGTTTGGTTTGTACTGGTCCGAATGAATTCCAATACGCGGCGTTTGTTTCAGCAAACCGCACCGATCTATTGAATAACTCGGTTTCTGAAGAATTGATGACCAAGGTGACAGAGCGTTTCAACCATGAAGAGATCTATGCTTACGAGCCCTGGTCTGGCATTTACCGTGGTAAAGGCACAATTAAAAGCTCTTACGTTTGTGAATTCCGTAACAACTTAATTTTCGAAACCGTAGGGTTAGAAGGCGTGGTTGCAGGTACGCCAATTGCCTTTAAAGACCAATTACATGTGGTCGATAATCGACTTGAAGGACAACTCGATAACGTCATTTCTGCGGCCGCCTTGGTGCATCTTTTTGATCATGGCTTTAAAGGCACTGCCTTTTTTACCGCACAAGAGGAAGCCGGAAAAAGCTGGCGCTACCTGCTTGAGTGGTTCCGTCGCTTTGGTGGCTCAACCAACCGTTTATTTGTGGTCGATACCAGTCCGTTTCCCAACGTAGAAGCCGCCAATGAACAACTGCTCGTGTTGAGGGAAAAAGACGCCAACGCGACCTTTAACCAAGACAGCACCAAATTGCTCGAAGAGCTTTGTGTCAAAAACAACATCAGTTACTTATATAAAAATCGCTACGTTGAAAAAGAAAATGCCAAACGGGCTGAGCAAGGATTGCCGCCAAGCTCGCTAGGCAGTACCGAGCTTGGTCGTATTATCGCCGCATCCAATGGTTTGGTGGATGGTACCACCATTCAAATCCCGACCATCGGCTATCACACCATGCACGAATCAGCGGCCGTAGAATCCGTGGACGCCTTTATTGACATGTTAAAAGTCGTGTCGAATATTTAAGTTCGCTTCATTCTATAAATGGTCATTACTTGCAACACATAAACCTCTCGCTTCGACATAGACATTCGAAGCGAGAGGTTTTATCGACGAAAACACATTAAGACGACAAGATTGCCAGCTCTTTTCGAATAATGTCTGCGCCAGCACTCAAGGCATGTAGCTTGCCCCTTGCCACCGCGCGAGGCAGCGGCGCCATACCACAGTTAGTACAAGGGTAAAGCTTGTCGGCATCGACAAACTGCAGGGCTTTGCGCAGAGTATTGGCGACTTCTTCTGGTGTCTCAATGGCATGGTTCGCCACGTCGATGGCGCCGACCATGACTTTTTTACCGCGAATCAGTTCGAGCAATTCCATTGGTACATGAGAGTTATGGCATTCGAGAGAAATGATATCGATATTAGATTGTTGCAGCTTAGGGAAGGCTTCTTCATATTGTCGCCATTCAGACCCCAGCGTCTTTTTCCAATCCGTATTGGCTTTAATGCCGTAGCCATAACAAATATGTACTGCGGTTTCGCATTTAAGGCCTTCGATGGCTCGTTCTAAACAAGCGATGCCCCAATCATTCACCTCATCAAAAAACACATTAAACGCGGGCTCATCAAACTGGATGATATCCACACCCGCTGCTTCTAACTCTTTGGCTTCTTGGTTAAGAATTTTAGCAAATTCCCACGCGAGCTTTTCGCGGCTTTTGTAATGGTCATCATAAAGTGTGTCTACCATTGTCATGGGGCCAGGGAGAGCCCATTTAATCGGTTGCTTGGTTTGCTGGCGTAAAAATTTAGCCTCCTCAACAAACACTGGCTTGATACGACTAACAGGACCAACAACCGTCGGCACGCTCGCATCATAACGATCACGAATTCTTACGGTCTGACGATTCTCAAAATCCACACCGCTGAGGTGCTCAATAAAAGTGGTCACGAAGTGTTGCCGCGTTTGTTCACCATCACTGACGATATCAATGCCCGCTTGCTGTTGCTCTTGCAGCGAAATACGCAACGCATCCTGTTTACCATCAATGAGTTGATCTCCCTGCAATTTCCAAGGCGACCAAAGGGTTTCTGGCTCTGCCAGCCATGTGGGTTTAGGCAAACTGCCGGCTGTTGATGTGGGTAGAAGTGTGTTATTCGTCGCTGTTGTCATAATAAAAATACCGTCTATTAAATGTAATATTGACCAAGCCGCCATGGATTCTAGCGTTTATGCGTAACTCGCAGCCCACTGTTCAAGTACCCTTTGGTAGGGTTTTAGAAAGTGCTGCTCAGCAAATTTGCCTTGTTCACTCGCCAATTGACTGCGCTCTTCACGGTCATAAACAATCTGTGTTAATGAATGATCCGAGTTTTTTAAATTTGGCTGATAACATTTCCCAGCAACCGTATTGGCATTGTAAATTTCTGGTCGGTAGATTTTTTGAAAGGTTTCCATCGTACTGATGGTGCCGATAAGTTCCAGATTGCTGTAATCGTTAAGCAAATCCCCCACAAAATAAAACGCCAACGGTGCTGCACTGTTGGCAGGCATAAAATAACGAACCTGTAAGCCCATTTTCTGAAAATATTGCTCGGTCAAAGAGGTTTCATTTGGTTGATATTCAGCCCCAAGAACAGGGTGTTGGTTTCCGGTGCGTTGGTACGTTTTGTTGTCTGAAACACTCAGACAAATAACCGGCGGCTTGGTAAAGTTTTCTTTGAAGCTGTCTGATGCCACAAAGCTTTTAAAGAGCTTTCCATGTAGATCACCAAAGTTATCCGGAATGCTAAATTCTTTTTGGCCTTTGTTATGGTTTGGCAGCACGACGCTGAAGTCGTAATCGCGGACATAAGACGAGAAATTGTTTCCTACAATACCTTCGATACGCTGCTCAGTGTGATGATCAACAATATTCGTCTTCAAAATTTCAATGATGGGAAAACTCTGACCCTTTCCTTCAACATCAACATTGACCGAAATAATGTCAAGCTCAACAGAATAGCGGTCTCCCTTTGCGTTGTCCCAATGCGCCAAGACATTAAAGCGATTATTAATCATCCTTAACGCGTCGCGTACATTCTGTTGTCGTCTCGCTCCCCTAGCCAGATTCGCAAAGTTGGTTGTGATGCGAGTGTTGTCTGAAGGGCAATAGTTTTCATCGAAGAAAAGATTCTCAATGGTAAAGGTAAACTCGTTATTCATGATGATCTGACATCCTATTTTCTGAAGTGAAATAGGGATCTATTCCTTGTTCTCACTTTCCAGTTTTTGATTGGTGGCGATCGGCCTCACTAATATGTGAGTACCGTTATACGCATTCACAAACATGAACAAAAATGAATTTAATTCTATATTGTTGAATTTTATTCATAATTGAGAATGGATACGACTCTTGATTGAATATTTTCACTCAAAAATAGGATGGGTAATGAGAGGTAAGAACGCCCTAAGCAGGGCGTTATTTTGTCGGGCGCGAATCAGCAAGAGAAAATGGAATGACCGGACAATTGAGCACGATGTCCGTTCGTTCAATGGTCACTAAGCCTTGATCCTCTGCGGTTAAGACCGCCTCTTCTGAGGTCAGTTCTGTGGCTTTACTTGGGTCTTTCCACACAACAACATACATCAACCAAAGCGGCGAGTAATGCGGATTGTCACTCGCATACCCCAATGGCTCAGGCACAGAGGCAAAAACCGTTCGTGCTTGCTCTTTGTTTGGGAAGGAATACACACGCTCTAACGCGGTTTTTACCTGGGGTGGCTTAGGATACTGAGGTATCGTATTTCTCAACCGAGGGGCATAATTCGCATTTTTTGCCTTGGCTACCGCTTGATCGGAAACATCTGTCGTAATATAAAGAACCTCTTTGCCCTCGTGCCACGCGCGTAATATAGGAAACGACACCGACTGGACTGATGTCACGACATCCACAGCAGGTCGGCTACTACACGCGGACAATAACAACACAACAACCCATAAGAAATACGGACGCAACATGCCATTCACTCCAACATATTTTACGGAAAAAGAGCCTTAAACATTACCAGTTATAAATTATTACACATTTATACTCCAAACCGCCCACGAGACGCGCATGATAAATAAGCTTGAAATACATCATCTGAGAACATTAAGCGCTCTCTATCAGTTCGGCAGTATTTCAACGGCGGCAGAACATTTAAGTGTTTCTCAACAGGCAATTAGTCTTCAACTTAAAAAGATAAGAACCATTCTTGGTGATCAACTCTTTGTTAGAACAGGCCACGGAATGATTCCAACACCCTACGCCAAAGACATTGAACAACACATCGAGAAAATATTAACCCACATAAATAGCATTCCTCTGTCCAATACGTTTTCACCGCAAGAAATAACAAGAACACTAGTCATCTGTGCAACAGACTACACGCAAGAAGTGATAGTAACCGACCTAATTAGAGAGCTTAGACAGTTCGCACCTAAAGTCAAAGTGATCGTCACCAATATTGAACACGCCAATCTCACCCAAAAAATCCATCAAGGCTCAATAGACATTGTTTTTACCACCAGCGCCTATGTTCCCGAAGGGCTGATTTCCACGCCATTATTTATAGAAAAGTACTTATGCGTGACAGCAAATAAAACCATTGAACGTACTCATGACCTATCACTACAACAATTAACCAAACATGATTTTGTCATCACTTCGCCTGGTGTGGGCAGCTTTATAGGCTCTGCAGACACTTGGTTTGAACAACAAGGTTTTCCACGTCAGGTTGCCGTATCCGCCCCATCCTTTCATATGGCGAAAGAAACCATAAAACATTCAAACATGGTGGGGTTTATTCCTTCGAGACTATTACCGTACGAAGGACTATTTGAGCTTCCATTAGAAAAATACCCACCGGGTTATCAAGTCGTTGCGGCCTATCACCCAAGCGCAAAACATGACCTATTAATTAGCTGGTTACTGGATAGCGTCCAGAAGAAATTTACTCATTAAAGAAGCATCAGCTTGTATGAGTAACAAGCTAAGCTTTATCGTCAACCACGTCATTCACCTCTACTCTATCGTCACTTTAAACACCATGTAGAGGTCATTATGTCCATTAAACGCATTAACCCATCATCTTTGTATGACGGCACGGCGACTGGCATGTCACAAGCCACAATTGATACAGACACTGGGTTGATTTTTATTTCAGGGCAAGTCGATTGGGACACCGATTTTCACACTCAGAATCACGACATGAAAACGCAAACTGCCAATGCAGCAAAACACTTAATCACAGTTCTAGAAGCGTCTAATTCTTCAGTCGAGAATATCTTGCAGTTACGTGTCTATGTTCGCGGTGAGGTTGCAGACCATATGGCCGATATTGTCCCTATTATCGCCAGCACATTAGGCATATCACGCCCAGCCTTAACAGGTATTGGGGTCGCCTCTTTAGCTTCCCCAGAGACCTTAATTGAAATTGAAGCGGTTGCAAAAGTGGCTCGATAGAACACTGGTCCCCATTTTAACCAAGAGGATAAAATCGGGATTACCTTGCACGTCTATACATCATTTTCTTTCCCTTTCGCGTATTTATAAACCGTATTACGGCTGACGCCAGCCGTTTTGGCGGTTTGTGAAACATTACCTTTGAATTCGCTTAACAGGCGAGGAATCAGTCTTTCTAAGGGTTCATCTTGTTCTGTCGATGCAGACGCTGTTAGATCAAATGATGCGGAAGCATCCAGATCATCAAAGAAATCATCAGGCAAGTGCCATTCTTCCAATACTTCCTCATCGGCCATGGCCATGCCGACTTTCAGTACATGAGCAAGTTGACGCATGTTACCCGGCCAGGGGTGTCTGACCAATAATTCAAGCATATCTGACGATAAAGCAGGGCCGGGTTCTTCTTTACGCAAGCGATTGTGTAGGTATTGAATCAATTCTGCTTTGTCGGTTCGATCACGCAATGCGGGTAACTCTATGTTCAAACCCGAAATTCGATAGTATAAATCTTGGCGGAAACGGCCTTCTTTTACTTCGTCTTTTAAGGTGCGATTAGTGGCTGAAATGAGTTTAATATCAACAGGAAAGGCTTCCGTTGAGCCTAATGGCGTCACCACTCTTTCTTGTAAAACACGCAATAAACGCGACTGCACCGCCATGGGCATTTCACCGATTTCATCCAGAAATAACGTGCCTCGATGTGCACGACGAATCAAACCGATTGAGCCTCGATTTTGCGCACCTGTAAAAGCGCCTTTTTCGTAACCAAAAAGTTCAGACTCTACCAGCTCAGCCGGAATGGCCGCGCAATTTACCGCCACCAGCATCTCTTTGGCACGAGAGCTGTGATAGTGCAAACTGCGTACGAATATCTCCTTCCCCGCCCCGGTTTCCCCATGAATCAAAATTGGAATGTCTTTTTCCATGATCTTATGGGCTTGACGCACCAAACGCTCTACTCGCTCATCTCCATGTTGTAGTTCAGCCAATGGAATGACGTTATCTGGGATGGCGATTGAGGACGGTTTCTCCGTATCCTTCACCTTATCTGGTGACGAATTTTTTTCATTCATAACAATGGCTTCTGATTGAGGCGGGGCAACGTAATCAGCACGCTGACGAAAGTCTGGTACACGCATAATTTGCTGTACTGGCGGAATCACTTTGACATAAAACTGATAACGCCCCATGGCAATCAGTTTCATCGGCAAACTATAAGGATGATGTTTGATTTCACGCATTTCAATATCAAACACTTGATTGATGTTCAACAAGGCTAAGTCTCGTGCCAACACCACCTCCGCGCGACGATTTGCCGACACAATGGTGCCGTTTTCGTCAAGCACCAAAATACCGGACCAATGACTGTCCAAACTGACCACATTGGTATTAAAGCTGAGGATAAAATGTTCTTGCTGAAAGGCCGAAAATATCAGACGATTTTCGACGCTCAAAGACATGAGTTTGACCATGCCAAAAGTATGATCTTGGGGTAAATACGCGTCGGAAGAAATGTCCAACACTCCGACCAAATCGTTTTTGGTGTTGTAAATGGGCGACGCTGAACCGACCATAAAACGATTGGCGCGCAAAAAGTGTTCATCACGACCCACTTGAATCGCTTCACCCGTGATCAAAGCAGTACCGATGGCATTCGTGCCCGCGCCCATTTCACTCCATTGATTACCACCGACCAAACCATGTTGCGCAGCACTACCAAAACGCGGCTGCCCCCATGTGTTCAGCACATGACCTTGACGATCAGCCAAGACAATCATGCAAGCCGAATTACTCAGAATATTTTCATAGTACGGCAGCACTTCGTTTTCTGTCGTTTCTAGCAAACTACGATGCTGGTCTATTAGGTCACTCAGGGTGCCTTTTGGCAGAGTCGCAAAATCTGGACGACTACCGTGGTCCAAACCGAACTGTTCACAACGATACCAAGACGCTTGAATTCTCTCTTTGTGAGTCTGTGTCAGCCCCGCCTCCGCAGTGGACGCAATGTCTGTGGATATGGTCGCCGTTTGTGGTTGTTTTTGTTCTTTTTCATCTTGCATTTCCAACTCCAACACAGCGGTGTAAACATCAAAACTGTGCATGAAATGTTCATTGTAATGAGCAGACTGTAAACACTTTGAACACTCGTGAACAGTCCTTTTTCAAAAGCGAAAACTACCAAAAACAATACGGAAATATAATAAAAATTATATTTATCAATCACTTAAACAAAATTAATACAGGAAAATTATTTTTGGCACAGCTTTTGTAATGTACTTATCCATCAAGGTGCGTTCGCTTTTGAGCTTTTAATGATCAACAAGACGATCGCACTTAAAAAAACAATAACAACAAAAAGGTACTCACAATGTCTCTGACGCTGCAGAATGTATCGCGCGTTGTTGAAGGTGAGACGTGGATCGATCAGGTAAACCTGTCTCTCGAACCCGGCTCTTTCAACGTTCTACTTGGACGCACGCTGTCCGGTAAAACCACGCTGATGCGCCTTATGGCCGGTCTTGACCGTCCAACCAAAGGGAAAATCCTCATGAATGGGGTGGACGTCACTGGTGTGCCAGTGCGCGAACGTAACATCTCCATGGTGTACCAACAGTTCATCAACTACCCCAACCTCACCGTGTACGAAAACATCGCTTCACCTTTGCGTCTGGCAAAAATGGATGAAAAAGAAGTCGACCGCCGTGTACGTGAAACCGCGGCGATGTTGCGCATCGATCCTTTTCTTGATCGTCTTCCATTACAACTCTCTGGCGGCCAACAACAACGCACCGCCATGGCGAGAGCCTTGGTCAAAGATTCACAAATTATCCTCTTCGATGAGCCATTGGTTAACCTTGATTACAAGCTACGGGAAGAGCTTCGTCAAGAATTACGCGCCTTGTTCAAAGCACGTAATTGCATCGCGGTATATGCCACCACAGAGCCCAATGAAGCATTAGCGTTAGGTGGCAACACCGCCGTCTTAAACGAAGGGCGTTTGCTGCAAATGGGACCAACCGCTGAGGTTTATCATCAGCCAAAAGACATCATTACCGCAGAAATGTTCTCTGAACCGCCCATCAATGTGGTTCCTGGTCGCGTCAGCGAAGAAGAAGTCACCTTCGACGATACGGTACATTTCCGTTTAAACAGCGATTTGCGTCGTCTTACACCGGGTGAATATCAGTTTGGTGTACGTGCCTCACATATTGGTCTCGTCCCTCATTCAGACGATGATTTGGAATTGCCCGTTCGCGTTGATCTGGCAGAAATTAGTGGCTCGGAAACCTTCTTGCACGTCCATAATCCGCATTTTGATTTGGTACTGCACCTATCTGGGGTTCATGCCTACCAAGTGGATCAAGAAATTAAGGTCTACTTCCCAACGCACAAGCTTTACGCCTTCGATGCCCAAGGCAAGATGGTGCATTCCCCCGCTCGCATGAGGGATCAATAATCATGGCTTCTATTACCCTAAATGCCTTAGCGCATACCTACACAGAGAATCCAACCAAACCAGAAGACTACGCGATTCGTGAAATGACTCACGTTTGGGAACAAGGCGGTGCCTTTGCTTTATTGGGTCCGTCCGGTTGCGGAAAATCCACCCTGCTGAATATTATTTCTGGCCTGCTGAAACCGTCTAATGGTGAGGTCTTGTTCGATGGCAAGCGCGTCAATGAGCTAAAACCGGAAGAACGTAACATTGCACAAGTGTTTCAGTTCCCTGTGGTATACGACACCATGACGGTGTTTGATAACTTAGCCTTTCCCTTGCGCAATATTGGCGTGCCGGAATACAAGGTGAAATCAAAAGTCTATGAAGTGGCTGAAATTCTCGAACTGTCGGACCAGCTAAAACGCAAAGCCAAAGGCTTGTCGGCGGATCAGAAACAAAAAGTCTCTATGGGTCGCGGCTTAGTACGTGACGATGTATCGGCGATTTTGTTTGATGAACCCCTCACCGTTATCGACCCTCAGTTGAAATGGAAACTACGTCGTAAGCTCAAACAAATCCATGAACAGTTCAATATCACCATGGTGTATGTGACCCACGATCAATTAGAAGCCTCGACCTTCGCCGACAAAATTGCCGTCATGTACAACGGGCAAATCGTCCAGTTCGGCACACCTCGAGAGTTATTCGAAAATCCTGCGCACACTTTCGTTGGCTACTTTATCGGTAGCCCTGGCATGAACTTTTTTGACGCTGAACTGAAAAATCAAGGCGGGAAAGAAGCTCTCATGTTTGGTGACCATGAAATCTCCGTCAGCGATGCCATGCTGACACGCTTAAAAGCCATGGGAGCCAATAAAGTCACCTTGGGCATTCGTCCAGAATTTGTCCACGTTTGGGACGGTAAAAACAGCGACGCGTTTCATGTTGATGTGGACTATGTAGAAGACCTGGGTACTTACAAGATTTTGTCTTTCTTGTTTCATGGGCAAGTGATGAAAGCCCGCCTCAGTGAAGATCAGAAAGTTCCTTCTGGGCAAATTTATGTGAGTTTTCCAGAACAGTGGACCAAGGTCTATGTAGACGATTACTTGGTTGACTTAACCGATTCTGCTGTCGATCACGACAAGAAAAAGGAGATCCAGCATGCAAATTAAAGTCGAAAACAACAAGGCATGGTTCCTTGTTTTACCGGTTTTTCTCATTGTGGCCTTCTCTGCCATTATTCCATTAATGACAGTGGTCAATTATTCGGTACAGGATATTTTTGACCCCTATACACGTTACTTTGTTGGCACAGAATGGTTCAAACAAGTGATGCTGGACAGCCGCTTGCACGAAGCCTTACTACGCCAATTCCTTTACTCTTTCACCATCTTGGCCATTGAAGTGCCATTGGGCATTTGCGTGGCATTGATGATGCCAACCAAGGGTCGCGGGGCGTCATTGGCTTTGATCTTGGTTGCGATTCCCCTGCTGATCCCATGGAACGTAGTCGGTACGATTTGGCAAATATTTGGCCGCGCTGACATTGGGTTATTTGGGGCATTTATGAGTAGTATCGGTGTCGATTACAACTACGCCTCTGACCCGACCGACGCTTGGCTAACCGTGGTATTAATGGACGTCTGGCACTGGACTCCTTTAATCGCGCTGTTGTGTTATTCCGGTTTGCGAGCCATTCCTGAGGTGTATTACCAAGCGGCGCGTATCGACCAAGCCTCTCGCTGGGCTGTATTCCGCTATATCCAACTGCCTAAACTCACTAACGTGCTAATTATTGGTGTGTTATTGCGCTTCATGGACTCTTTCATGATTTATACCGAACCCTTTGTGCTTACAGGGGGCGGCCCAGGCAGCTCCACGACTTTCTTGAGTCAGTCGTTAGTACAACAAGCCATCGGCCAGTTTGACCTTGGTCCTGCGGCCGCGTTCTCTCTAGTGTACTTCTTAATCATCTTGCTCGTGTGCTGGGTGTTCTACACCACCATCATGAACATGCAAAAAGACAAGTAGGAGCGGATCATGACGCAATCGTCAACGAAACCCATAGAACACGCTTATAAAGTCACCAAAGAACAAGCGCCCGTGTATAGCCGCGCGGAACGCAAAATCCGCAACGCGAATCTACGTGGTCGCTTTGGCCTAGCGCTGTACATTGTATTGCTGTTACTGCCAATCTATTGGCTTGTAAACATGTCGTTCAAAACCAATACCGAGATTCTCAGCGGATTGTCCTTTTTCCCTGAGAATTTTACCCTAGCCAACTACGCCAAGATCTTTGGTGATCCAACATGGTACATGGGTTACGTCAACTCCATATTCTACGTATCCATGAACATGGTGATTAGCTTATTAGTAGCTCTGCCTGCCGCTTATGCGTTTAGCCGCTATAAGTTCATTGGTGACAAGCACATGTTCTTCTGGTTGTTGTCCAACCGAATGGCACCACCAGCGGTATTCCTATTACCTTTTTTCCAACTGTATTCCTCAGTCGGTCTGTTCGATACCCATATTGCGGTGGCCTTGGCGCACTGTTTGTTCAACGTGCCATTAGCGGTATGGATTCTAGAAGGCTTTATGAGTGGCGTGCCACGTGAAATAGACGAAACGGCGTACATCGATGGCTACTCCTTTCCAAAATTTTTCGTACGCATCTTCATTCCTTTGATTCGCTCAGGCATCGGTGTAACGGCCTTCTTCTGCTTCATGTTCTCTTGGGTAGAGCTACTGCTAGCACGAACGTTGACGTCGGTCGATGCCAAGCCTATCGCGGCCATCATGACCCGAACCGTCTCGGCGTCGGGTATGGATTGGGGGTTGCTCGCCGCCGCAGGTGTACTGACTATTCTGCCGGGGATGCTGGTCATTTACTTCGTTCGTAACCATGTGGCGAAGGGCTTTGCCCTTGGTCGAGTGTAAGGAGAATTATTATGGCTTGGATGTCTTGGACATTACCGACTGCCCTGTTTTTTATCGGCATTGCTGTGATCTTGGTCGGCATGACCACATGGCAAATTATTTCACCTTGTGTAGAGCGCCGTGGCTTTTTGCCACTGGCCACGACACGTGGTGATCGCTTATTCATAGGCCTGCTGAGCAGTGCCTTTATCCACCTTGCATTCGTTGCACTAACGGATGTGAACATCGCGGTGGCAACCGTCCTGTGCGCATTTTGGATGGTGATTCTAATGCGCTGGGGCTAGTCAGCGTCCCTAATCAATAGGAACGATGGATTATTTGGCATGGAAGCCACATAGAAAAACTAAACTTTGTTGAGGTAAATTATGCACTACAATAAGAAAAAAATTGCACTCGCCGCCTTACCCTTTGCTGTCATGATGCACTCGGCTAGCTTATGGGCCGACGCGTATTCTGACGCTGCCAAGAAATGGGTAGACACGGAATTCACAGTTTCGACGCTGAGTAAACAACAACAGTTAGACGAATTACAATGGTTTACCGAGGCTGCGAAAAAGTTTCGCGGTATGGAAATCAACGTGGCGTCTGAAACCTTAACGACTCACAAATACGAGTCACAAGTCTTAGCCAAAGCCTTCCAAGAAATCACGGGGATTAAAGTCAACCATGACTTGATCCAAGAAGGTGACGTCGTTGAAAAACTGCAAACGCAAATGCAGTCTGGTCGCAACATTTACGATGCCTATGTGAACGATTCTGACTTGATCGGTACACACTTCCGCTACGGTAAAGTGGTGCCTATTTCCGACATGATGACCGGCGATGGCAAAGAGTTTACATCACCCACCTTAGATCTTGCCGACTTTATCGGTCTGGATTTCACTACAGGGCCAGATGGCAAGCTTTACCAATTACCAACCCAACAGTTTGCTAACCTTTATTGGTTCCGTGCTGACTGGTTTGCACGTCCAGATTTGAAAGAAAAATTCAAATCCATTTACGGCTATGAGCTAGGTGTGCCTGTTAACTGGTCCGCTTATGAAGACATTGCCGAGTTCTTCACCGATAAAGTGCAAAATGTTGATGGCACGCGTGTTTATGGCCACATGGATTACGGTAAAAAAGACCCTTCTCTAGGCTGGCGCTTTACCGATGCTTGGTTCTCTATGGCAGGTGCTGGCGATAAAGGCACACCAAACGGTTTACCTGTAGATGAATGGGGCATTCGTATCAAAGATGCCTGCTCTCCGGTTGGATCCAGTGTTTCTCGTGGTGGCGCAACCAACGGCCCAGCTGCCGTATATGCGACGACCAAATACGTTGAATGGTTGCGTAAGTACGCGCCACCAGAAGCACAAGGTATGACCTTCTCTGAATCTGGCCCAGTGCCAGCGCAAGGTGGTGTCGCACAACAAATCTTCTGGTATACCGCATTTACCGCTGACATGACGTCGCCAGGCCTTCCGGTTGTGAATGAAGATGGCACGCCAAAATGGCGCATGGCACCTTCTCCAGTAGGACCATACTGGGAAGAAGGCATGAAGAAAGGTTATCAAGACGTGGGGGCTTGGACCTTCATGAACTCAACACCAGAAGACCGTCGTCTGGCCGCGTGGTTGTACGCTCAGTTCACCACAGCAAAAACCGTTTCTTTGAAGAAAACCTTGGTCGGTTTGACGCCGATTCGTGAGTCAGATATCAACTCTCCAGAAATGGCCGCTGCCGCGCCTAAATTGGGTGGCTTGGTTGAATTCTACAAAGGACCAGCACGCAAACAATGGTCACCAACTGGGATTAACGTGCCAGATTATCCTAAGCTAGCGCAACTTTGGTGGCAGTACATTTCCCAAGCCGCAAGCGGGGAAGCGACACCACAAGAAGCACTTAACGGCCTAGCGGAAGCACAAGACAAGGTAATGGAACGTTTGGAACGCGCTAACGTACAACCAATATGCGGACCAAAAATGAACCAACCACGTGACGAAGCTTACTGGTTAGCGCAACCTGGTTCTCCAAAACCAAAATTGGCTAACGAAAAACCACAAGGCGTAACGGTCTCTTACGACGACCTACTTCGTTCTTGGGAATAAGATCTTCTCGTTATTGTCCACAGCACTCTGAACCTTTGACCGGCCTAGGCCGGTCTTTTTTTTGCTTGGTAAAAAAACAAGACGCAAATAGGATTTAGAATAATCAATAAGGTAGGCTAAACAAGGTATCAATGCGTCATGGGTTGATCATCTGCCATCAAGGCTTTCAGCTCATCCTGCAAGCTTTCGATTTTTTCCACCAGTATATGCTGCTGTGAAGGTGGTATTTGGGCAATATCTTGAAGCGATACTTTTTCTAAGTTTTCAAGCAGACTAACCAAATGCTGTATGCGGTCATCTTTTCTGTTCATGCGGGTTCTCTCCGTAGATGCATGGTGACTACATAACCATAGACAACTTTTTCCATTTACTCTGTCATAAATGAGAAAAGTTATGTAAAAAATTGAAGTATTTACAGAAATCTACAAGGATAATAATCATTATCAATGTAACAGAGCGAAAATAGCCCGAAATCTAACAGCTGCCTTTTTTCGCTTGCCCAGGTGGACAAAATTTACCGGATTGACCACTCTCTTTTTGCCCGACATCACTTTTCGCTTCAATATCAATGCCAGCCAATTTTCCGCCAACTCGGTTTATTTCACAGCCTGTTAACGACACAAGGCTAAAAGCCATAATAAGCAAAGCTGTTCGCATCTTTGTTTCCTCAATTTTTAACGTTGAAGAAGCATAGCAAACCCTGTTTCACACCAGTGTACGGCTTTACACCATCATGACTAAGATTTTCGTTATGCAAAGATCACTGACTTTTCCTTTTCAAGACCATCCTCCATTGAACCCGACGTTAATGATTTTGCCCGAAAAAGCGCTGACTAATCTCTGCCGCTAAATGAGACGCAAACATAGGGTGAGGAATAGGTGCAACAGCGAGCACAATATCGACAGAGGGTAATGCAGGGAGAGTAAAATCTTCAACAATACTGAGGCCATAGGAAACACTGGATCGCGCCATCGCACTGATACCTTGGCCTTTGCGCAGCAAACCTTTAATCGCCGTAGCACTGGAACTACTGCACATCAATCGATATTCTCGCCCCTGTTTTTCTAGCCCATCAATGGCTGTGCTGTGAAACTTGCAATCAGGTTCATACAACACCAAAGACAAGGGATTTTGCTTTTCTATTGGTTCATCCGTTTGCAGATTTTCTCCCTTCACCCACACGCCAGAATCGTGTTTAAGCAGATAGCCTTCTTCCGCATCTGGTGCACGGGTCAAAATAGCGACATCTATTTTGCCTTGATCTAGCATCAAACGTAGTTGCGTACTGCAATCACAAACGACTCGAAGACTCTGCTGTGGCAGGATCTGACGAATCAAGTCCACGATGGAAGGCAATATCGATTCAGCATAATCGTCAGGACAACCAATGGTCAAAGGTGGATGTTGAAGATGAGTAGAAAAATGCCCTAACGCTTCATCATGCAAAGAAATAAGACGTCTGGCATAACTCACCAAATGCTGACCTTGTTCCGTCAAGCCAAGGTTACGGCCTTCTTTCACAAACAGAGCATGTCCGGTTTCTTCTTCCAGCTTTTTCATCTGCATACTGATGGCACTTTGTGTACGAAACGTCTGTTTTGCCGCACGGGTAAAACTGCCCGTATCAACAAAAGCAATAAAGCTACGGAGTGAATCAATGTCCATGAAAAATCATCTATCAAGGTTTGGAATAGGAAACATCAAAACTATTCGTTAGTCGTCAGAAAAACAAGCAGCAATAATGCATTTCTTAGCCAGTAGAGACATCAAAAAGGAACCTTGCAAAATGAAACTGATCATCGGCAATAAAAATTACTCATCTTGGTCTTTAAGGGGTTGGTTGGCGTTAAAAGCCTTCAACATTCCATTTGAAGAAATAAAACTCAGCCTGTTTAGCGACGAATTCCGCACTGAACTAGCCAAATACACTCCCGTCAGCAAAGTACCCGTATTGGTGGATGGTGATTTAAGCGTGTGGGATTCTCTCGCTATTTGCGAGTACATCAATGAAAACTATTTGGATGGAAAAGGCTGGCCTGCGGACAAAAACAACCGCGCCGTAGCACGCTCAATTGTGGCTGATATGCACTCTGGATTATTTGCTATTCGCAACGAAATGCCGATGAACTGTCGTGCGAAACGTCGAGTCGAGCTCAGTGACAAGGCAAAAAAGGAAGCCGCAACCCTAGATGCTCTCTGGTCTGGTTTACGCACTAAACACGCCCAAAATGGCGACTACTTATTTGGTGAATTCAGCTTTGCCGATGTCTTTTTTGCGCCCGTTGTCTTCCGCTTTTCGACTTACGGCGTCCAACTTTCGGACGCCGCCAGCGCCTACCACAAAACCATGCTCGCACGCCCAGACATGCAAGCATGGTTAGAAGATTCTGTGGCAGAAATTGAAATAATCTCTCAAGCTGAAACAGGCGAAGCCATTTAATTTTTTGGTGATTCATCATCCAACAAAAAACGAAAGCCAATGATGACTTTCGTTTTTTATGTATCAAAAGGCCAATTAATCTTTAAATTGTTTCGTATCAGCCTGCCATGATTTAACCAATTCTTTCTGGTCAATCATTTTGTACACCCATTCACGGCCATCTTTCAACTTTTTAAACAGTTGCAATTCAACCAACCCATTCAATACAGTCGCGGCGGTGTTGTAGGAACAACCCAAGTTGTCTTTCACATTGTTGATGGTAAAAGAAACGGCTTTCTCACTTTTTGCCACTTGAAAAACCGTCTGCTGCTTATCGGTCAACTGACGATACAAGCCAGAATCCCACAACCACTTGTTAAACACTTCGGTTTGCTCTACTGACTCCTTGTAGGAAGCTTTAAATTTATTAATGGCCCGAATGATAATTCGACACTGATGATCAACAAAGTAGGTTAAATCCATCTCGTCCGTTTCGGTATAAAGATAGCTTTTACCGTATTGCACAGGCGCTTCTTTCAATAACAAGCTGATCGCAATATAACGAAACGCTGCAAACTCGTTTTTAAACATGTACCAATAAAACAGCGCCCTAGCAACCCGACCATTACCATCATGGAAAGGGTGTTCGTAGCCAATCCTGAAATGTAGCGTGATAGCCTTCACCAGAGGATGGATATAACCCGAACTTTCCGCATCATGATGTGACTGATTGACCCATCTCACCAACATATCAAGTCGACTACTTAAGGATTCGGCTTTGGGTGGCGTATGAACCACTTCACCGTCATTGTTCTCTACCACCACATCATCAGTCGTTCGAATCATACCCGGTTTGTATTTATCATCTTCAATACCTTCCACACCGATCTGGTGAAGTTCCTCGATAAATTCAACCGAAAGAGCTTTGTTCCTATGTTCCCACGCAAACTTCATCATTCTGAAATTACCAAGAATCATTTTTTCATCAAGGCTTCTAGGCTTTCTCGCCCGTTTCAGCATATCTTTTGCGACTTTCGTTGTGGTGGCTGCCCCTTCTAACTGACTGCTGCTGATGGCTTCGTCTTCAATCAGGTCATTCAATAAATAGTCTAGATGCTTCTGCTCACCGATCTTGTTACACATCCACTCCAATGCAGCGGTTGTTGTATTTCGATCCGTCTCACTGATGGCTTTTTGGATGGTTAGCGTGAGATAAAAACTAGGTAAACTAAAATCTTCATAATCACCAATGAAATAAAGAGTATGCTTTTGCTTATCTCTAGCCTCTTTGAGCAACGACCAAACCAATGCAAAGTCTAGCTTTTTAGGCAAGCGATACTTGAGTTCATCAAAATGAAAATATCGCCCTCTGTTATCTACTGGCAGCATATACTCTACATAATCAAAAACAGATTCAGGGTAATGCTCAGAAAGGTATTTTGTGGGATTTTTTATTAATTCTTTAGGGGCTAAAGCAATCATAACTATCTCAAAAACAAGAATAATTGAGATAAAGATAGCAAAGAAAAGAATATCTGTCTCAAAAAAACACTATTTTGAGATAAGTATTTCTAGATGGCACACCTCCTTTCACCCCAACCCAATGGTATGATGGGCCTAAATTAAAACGCTAATGCTGAACGGGAAGCCAATTCGATGACATTCTCTAAACATGAAGATTTCCAGAACAAAGGAATCCTTAAGCTTGCCAATGTCATTGATGTTGATATGGTTGCCGATGTACAAAGCCATCTTTGGCAGGAAGTGAGCCACAAATTTGGCATTCATCTTGATGAACCTAGCACTTGGTTTTCCAATGCTCACAACCCTGTCGGAGACGCTGGTGCAAAACGGCTAAACGGTATGGGGTCGATAATGCGAGATCTAAAAGCATCGGGGAAATTGGACGAAATAGAGCACGCTATTCAACCTGTTATCGACCACGTATTTGGCGCTCACACTTGGCGTCCGCTAGACCTTTGGTATTCTTTATTAAGTTTTCCAGGCTCAGAGTCAGCTTGGAATGTGCCTCATAAATCTTGGCACTGCGATGAACCTGCTGTGGTGGGTGACACCGAACCGTGGAGTCTGTTTGTTTTTGTATTTCTCGATAATGTCACTGCCGATATGGGGCCAACAACGGTCGTATCTGGCTCTCATCGACGAGCGGAACGTCTCGCAACAGCACTAGGAACATCCAATAACGCGGCGTTAATAAACGCCTTTGAATCGGTGAACAGCGGACTGTTTGAAAACCCTGAAGACGTCACGCTACTGCCCATGGATCAGGTTTTAGCCCCCCTCATTCAAGAAGACCCTTGGTTCCAAGAGCTGGTTAAAGAGGGTTCCCCTGACCAGAGAATTCAACGATTCATAGAAGAAGGCAATTCGCTGCATGGCATCGAACAAAAGGTTGTCACCTTAACCGGTGCCGCAGGCGATATCATCGTGTTTGATCCGCGCTGTCTGCACACGTTTTCGGCCAATGTTTCTGCCCTTCCTAGACAAGTATTGCGACTCGACTTTAAACGCCAATTATAACCTACCGCAAACGCTATGATTTCCCGTAAAATACAGCATTCACTCTATTCTTCCCAAGGCTTTCATGACAACAATGACACGCAACGACGAACAAGCAGATCAACCCGATGAGACATTAAACAATGCGAGAAACGCGTTTGAAATCAGCTTGTCTAACTTCTCTACTGATCACACAGAAGTCGTTGCTGATATGTACAGAGTGGTTGAAATCTTGCTTAAACAAAAACAGTTTGCCGAGGCATTAAAAGAAATCGAGCAGTTAAAGGCCTTGGCGGTTTCGAATAAAAAAATCAAAATCGCCATGCTTGAGATGAAAGGTCGAATCAAACAGGTCGGCGCTAGATCAGGCTTTCGATCCAGAGCCACCAAGAAATATACGACCAAAAAAACCAAGAACAGTTAGCCAATCGCAGCAACTTACGTGTTAAAAATTACGCCTCGTGTTCGAGGAGAAATTCCGTTAGCCGTTTATTCACTTCCACTGGCTTTTCAAGTTGTGGCGTATGGCCGCACTCTTCTAAAATAATCAGCTTAGAAGCTGGCGTCATGGCTTGAGCATGTTGCGAATGCGCCAGTGGTATCACCACATCATGCCTGCCATGAATAAATAAGACGGGCTTTTTCGTTGCCGATAAAATGGCGAGCGTTTTGCTATAGAGACTTTTTCGCTGACCGAATATCGTCGTTATTTCTTTCAGTGTCGCAACAAAGGCCGCTTGAGCCCCTTCTCGCATAACATTTCGAGCAATAATGGCTTTTGATTTGTCAGTCACCTCTTCTTGATTATAAAAAATGGCTTTGATCTGGTTATCAATGGCCATCTTTCCGGGCTTTGACATCAAGTCCCCTAAAATAGGTAGCGACATCAAGCGAAATGGAAGTGGAGAGTCTTTGCCAAGCCCTGCTGCATTTAATAAAACGGCGTGAGTAACGCGTTCAGGGTAGGCATTCATCATATGCACACTGATTCCTCCCCCCATAGAATTTCCGCCGACAATCGTTTGATCAATTTTTAGAGCATCTAAAAAATACCATGCGAAACGTGCATATGTTTCTATGCCAAAGGCATCATGGGGAATATCTGACAGGCCATGACCGGGTAAATCCCAGCTGATGACTCTCAGATGGTCTGCTAAAGCATCCGCTTGCGCCTCCCAGGTTTCTAGCGATGAGCCAATACCATGAGTCAGTAACAGGACCGGCTTTTCACCGCCAGTGTCTCGATAACGAATCGTATAGCCTTGAACGGATGTGTATAAATCTTCCAAAATAGTGCCCTCTCATTGTTTTTATATTTATTTGGATAAATAGCAAGGCACATGCCATCTTTAATGATGGACGCTAGACTACTGATATGAAAGGTTTAACTCTTTGATTAGCAAACAAAAAAACCAGTTTTTACATTGGCTTTTTTGGCGTTTAAGTTTCTTTATTTTCTCATCAAATGATAAAACAGAAAAACAAGGAAGGTAGATTTCTTATCATTTAAACAATCGCAGACAACTATCAGATCCAGTCAATCAAACCAAAAGCTTGAAGCGGTCTACTCGACTAAAGCAACAAGTACAGAATCTATCAACTCAGCGGCGAGGACTGATCGATTTGACGATTTTTACGGCGTTTTATATTGAGTAAAATCTTGTGTTTTTCCGGAAAACAATAAGTCTTGCTGAACACGAGTAAACGTCAGTGCATCATTGACACGTGAATCCACATCAGTAGGGCAAGATACACTCTGTTTCATTAAGAAATCTTTCCGCCAGGAGTAACATTTTCGACCATTGGTGGCGAGGTCAATTTCGGTTAAATAATCCCCCGTTAACCAACCAAAGTTCCCATTGTGGTAATAATCCGCAAAGGCCGACATAGGGTCAATATGAAACAAATCTCGACCTGCAAACCAAGGAATATTCGCGCCTAACATGCCAGCAACAGTCGGAACGATATCACGCTGAGAGGTAATCGCCGGAAAGGTCGTGCCCATCTTCTCATGGCCCGCCGAGTAAATCAGGAAAGGAATCGAGTACTCAGACAAATTAGAGGAAGTGAAACCCGCGGTATGATCTGCTACAAAGGCGTAAACAACCGGCTTTTCGAAGGCTATCGAAGACATTTTGGCGAAAAAGTCAGCAAGAGCCTGATCAGAAAAGCGCAATACATTTAATTTAGAGGAACGAGACGAACCATCGGTAAACGCACCTTCAATACCTTTTGGTAAGGAAATATCGTGGGTAGTGTTGGTGTTAATACCTAATAAAAATGGCTCTTTAATCGTATTTTCGACCTTATCAATAATGAAGGAGTACAAATCTTGATCATAATAACCCCACGCATTTTGGCCATATTGCGTTTTGTCATCGTCAAAATCCTCCTTGCCGTAACTTTTCTCAAAACCTATTGCTTGAGCAAAAGAGCCGACACCGCTCGTGTTTTTGTGTGACCCTTGGAAGAAACTAGTATCCCAACCTTTTCGCTTCAAAATCTCAGGCAAGCACTCGTAATCAAAAGACTCTAATTGAGTGTGAGCAACGGATTTTCCTAATGGGTTTTGTGAACTACAAAAAATGGAATAAATACCTTCAGATGTCCTATGACCACCAGCTATCATCAGGTCAGCAGAAAACGACTTGGCTTTTAGCTGTTGAAAAAAAGGCGTGACGACTTGACCTTCTGGCGAAATTTGGTTCTCCTGAGACCAGCTTTCCAGCAAAATAAACACTAAATTGTAGTCTTTAATATTGTCTATATTTAACGTCAGCTTATCGTCGGGGTACAGATGAGAAAGGTTGCCTTTATCATGATTAATCACCACTTGCTGAAGCTTATTATGAGCGCTAATGATAGAAAAAGCGGTGCTATAAGCACCATTAAGGCTTAACATCGCCTTTTTACTATCGCCAATAGTGTACGCAAAAGAAGGCTTCAAAGGTAGATCAGAAAACCCTCCACGAAAGAAGAACACCGTTGAAAGCAAAATAACAAAAAGCTCAACGGGTAACATTAATAATCCGACTTTTCCTGCATTATGCCTACTATTCACATTCACTTTAAACGACAGATAAAATAGCACTACGGCAATGACAGCAATAGGAAGGGTTTTATCTGAGTCGAAAAAGATATTCGAGCCCTGTGTCATCAACGAAAAAGGCGTGGCAAGAAAGCTGGTCACTTCGTAGGAGGTATGCCGGTGTGCATCAGCGAAATACAACATATCAGAGAATTGCATCGACATTAACGCGACTTGTAAAAACACCAGAACCAAGCGACTAAACCGATTCAATAAAAGATAATTGATAACTAAAAAAGCAAAAGCAAAAAAAGCCGCAACAGCAAGATCAAATCCTCCCCAGAAAAATGCATGCAGAAGGCCTGTCGCCTCTAGGTCTTTAAAGTAATCAAAGTTGAAGTATAAAAACGCCGCTTTAAGAATCAGAGTCGAAAAATAAAAAAAGACAAAGACCTTATAGAATAAAAACACTTTACTGCTTGAAAAAAAGGTATTCATAAATTCATCTATATTTGTGTGCATGCTCGATTGAGGTAGGCGGCAAAGCATTGCCAAATAATATTTCCGGCGAAATAACGCGGCATATTTTAAATCAACTAGACATCTTGTGACCAGTTTTTTGAACGCACAAACATGATGGCGGCTCGATAATATGCCATGAGGATGAAATAGATCGACATGAAAATGGCGCTAAATCTGGTTTGATCAAGCGCCATCACAAGGTGAATAAAAGTAAGAAAAAAGACTCAATCAAAACGGAAGCTAGACGCGGTCCAACCACCAAAAAGTCCTTCATCGTGATAAACGCAAGTTGCTTTGCCATTTTCTGCGGCACCAAGAGCGACCATCAACGGAATAAGATGATCTTCCCTTGGGTGACAAAGGCGAGCATAAGGCGCTTTGTCCCACTCAACAATACTTGCGCTGCGTTCAGCAGGCTCGGATTCTAACAAGGTTTCTTGCAACCAAGCATCAAACGCACTCGAAGGTACTTTCGCTTGCGGCCCTCTTAAGCCAAGGTTGTGAAAGCTCAAACCGCTGCCGACAATTAATATGCCTTCTTCACGCAATGGTGCCAAGGCACGGCCTAACGCCATGTGTTCTTCTGGGTTTAGGTTCGATTTAAGTGACAACTGAACCAATGGCATGTCAGCCTTTGGGTACATCACGGCCATTGGCGCAAACGCGCCGTGGTCGAAGCCTTTTTTATCATCCAGATCCACAGCAAAGCCTGCGCTTTTAATGAGTTCAGCCACACGAGCGGCGACATCTGGTGCGCCCGGAGCTTGGTATTTCACTGCATAGGTATGAGCGGGAAAGCCGTAATAATCGTATTCCATGCCCGGAGCTGGGCTGTATTGAACGCCGAAAGTTTTGCGTTCCCAGTGACCAGAAATCATCAAAATCGCTTTGGGGTTTTCGGGCAAGTCTTGCGTCATCTTAACCAAAGACGCTTCAAGATTCGAAAACATAGCGCGCATATCTGGCATATAAGGCCAAGGGCCGCCGCCGTGGGAAATAAAATAAGTGGGTAACATCATCATTCACCTCGAAAACTGGAATAATTAGCCAACTCACTAAAAGCTGAATTGGCTTTATTTGATATCAGCAGTCTAGGCTTGTGACCTTGCTTGATCAATATGCGTCCAGTTAACCCATCATTTCATTTAAATTAATAATGTAGATAAAAATACTGTTTATATTTCCTTTTGATTAAGCGGATAATCCGCAAAACCAACAGCTAATACATCTAATGTGACATCTCGGAAGCGTTCGAGTAATAAGGCTTCAGCTTCAATCAATACGTCACTAATGGCTTGATTAACGGCGATCTCAATGGGGCACGACGTGTGTTCATCAGACAGGCCAATAGTAAACACGGAGCTTTCACCAAGCGCGTTATGAATATCCAGCAGGGTAATGTTTGATAAGGGCGTTGCCAAGGACCAGCCGCCGCCATGGCCTTTGACCGAGGTAACGTAACCTTTGTCTCGCAAACCCGCCATGGTTCGACGCACTACAACAGGATTGGTATTGAGCATACTAGCAATTTTTTCGGAGGTAGCAGGCGCATTCAGCTGATCCATGTGAATCAGTACGTGCAACATGCGGGATAAACGGCTGTCTTTTCTCATCAGTAATCTCATAGCGAATAACGATGCGTGCATTCTAACTCAGTTTTTCATGAAACATTAAAAGTATCGTGAGTTGACTTCAGTGTTTCATGTAACTTATGATGTTTCATAATGTCATTGTGTTTAACTAAACTAAGGAACAACTCATGCAACTTGACGTTATTGTGATTGGTGGAAGTTTTGCGGGCCTATCTGCCGCCATGCAGCTCGCAAGAGGACAAAGAAAAGTCACCGTAATAGACGCCGGCGAACCCAGAAATAGATTCGCAGATGAATCCCATGGTTTTTTCGGGTTGGACGGCGTATCTCCATTGGCGATTCAACAAGAAGCCTATCGCCAACTCTTAAAATATCCGACAGCAAATATTATTAAAGATAAGGCTGTCGCCGTTAATAGGCAGACATCGGGCTTTCAAGTTGCTCTTACGGACGGCACTTACCTTAATAGTAAGAAGCTCATATTAGCAACGGGCTTAAGGGACGAGTTGCCCAATATCCCTGGCTTAAAAGAACGCTGGGGGGCGACCGTTATTCACTGTCCTTATTGCCATGGTTATGAAGTGCGTAATCAACCACTCGGCGTTATCGCAACCAGTCCTTTGTCTGCTCATCAGGCAGGCATGATTCCAGATTGGGGACCCACCACTTACTTTACTCAGGGCCTTTATGAACCGGATGAGGAGCAACGTACATTTTTATTAAAACGCGGCGTCACCATTGAAAGCACCCCTGTATTAGAAGTACTGGGACGAGCACCAGAAATTACTTCCGTTTACCTTGCCGATGGTCGCACCCTCCGCGTCGCCGCGCTTTTTATTGGTCCAAAAACTCATATGATGAGTCCGTTTGCAGAACAGCTTGGATGCGAATTTGAAGAAGGGCCGCTTGGTTTGGTGATTAAAACCGATGCTTTTAAACAAACGTCAATAGAAGGCGTGTTTGCCGCCGGTGATGTGTCTAACCCGATGCAAAATGCCACACTGGCATCGGCTTCTGGTGTCATGGCGGGTGTAGGTGCTCACCAAGCATTAATACGAGAGTAAACGCTACTTTTCTGTGTTTGAGGTGATGATTTTTATCTAGCACCTCTTATTTTTGATGTTTTATGTGAAAATCTCGTGTAATGAATATCTCCTTTTATACGCTTTTAAGAAGCGACTTAACCTCTAAACAGCGCTGAAAATGCCTTCTGAGTCAACACTCTGTCAGGATTGAGCAATACCGTATGAAGTAAGTCGTGATAAATGTTAATAAGCCGTTACAATCGGCCATTCCCCCATTTTTCACGCTGTAGAAAAACGAGTGACAAACGCGCTATGCTGATTAAAAGAACAAGCAACAAAGAAAAACATCATTATTTATCAGGAGATAAAATATGTCTTTTAACATCGCAAAACGCACGCTTCTCAGCAGTATTATTGCAGCGTCTTCACTGTCCACATTGGCACTTGCACAGCAACAGGAAGGTTTTACCATTACACCAAGTATTGGTCATTACAATATGGATAATGATCGTAACACTGAAGACGATACGTCTTATTCATTAGGCCTAGGTTACCAATTTAATAACCCATGGGCGGTCGAGTTTGTTTACCTAAATGCCGACTCTAAACAATCTGGCGGTGGTGACGTAGATGTGGACCAATATCGACTAGATGGTTTGTATCATTTACCGAATGTAAGTTCACTTAACCTGACACCTTACTTAGCTGCCGGTGTTGGTACAGCCGACTTCAGCAATGGCGAGGATAACAACACACAGGTCAACGCGGGTGGTGGTTTGAAATACGCGATTAATGACGCAGTGTCATTACGTGCGGACTTCCGTCTAGTCAACGACGTTGAAGATCATCATTTAGATAATGTCACCTCACTTGGTGTACAAATGACGTTCGGTGGCTCGTCATCCAATTCATCCTCTGACGACCAGGGTTACACTCCTGTTGAACAGACTTACACACAAGTAGAACCACAAACCGCTCCCAAGGAGCCTGTGGAACAAGTGAAAGAAGAGCCTATTGCGGCAGCTCCTGTGGTAGAAGAAGCCCCTAAACAGGTTGACGTTGTGGCTGAACCACCAGGTAAAATTAATATTCAATTTGGTATTAACAAAACCAACGTAGAACAGAAGTATTATCCTGAAATCGCGAAAATTGCTGACTTTTTGAAAGAAAATCCAGGCAGCACTGTCATGATAGAAGGCCACACTGATGACACTGGGACAGCAAGCTACAACCAGATGATTTCAGAAAAACGCGCCAAAGCGATTGCCGATGTGCTCACGCAAACCTTTCAGGTTTCAGCGTCACGAGTGAATTCGGTCGGTTACGGTGAGGAAAGACCTTTCGTAGAGAACGATAGCGAAGAGAACCGTCAGATCAATCGTCGTGTTGTCGCTATTATTTCAACCAGCGAAGCCTAAGCGTTTGATTCACCCTCCCAAATAGCCTGCTGCTAAGGCAACGCTCGATATTTTATATCGGGCGTTTTTTTTGGCTTGTCGCTCTGACTTTAAAGCGTTCTTATAAAATAGCAAATTTGAACCGCAGCTTTTATGAAAACAGCGTACTTACTTTGATCACAATAATTTTTGGCATTTTTAAAGTGAAAACTTACTGTAATAAACAGCGCATTTCCTACACCCTTTAGGGTAGGTTTTGATCAGCTAATTGCTTGAATATACACACTTTGGTAAAGCTTACGTCATGATTGAGCAGCCGAGGTTCATGTCCCATTTTTTGCGCATTTTTCGAGGGGTTTTCAATCGAAAAAATCAGCGTAATCTGGATAGCGAACAACAAAACGTTATGTTCATTAGGAGAAATTAACATGTCTACATCTTTTAAAAAACGTACTCTTTTTAGCGGTGTTCTGATTGCTTCATCCCTTACAACAATGGCATACGCAGCACAACCTGAACAAGGCATCACAGTCACTCCAAGCATCGGCTACTACAACGCTGACAGTGATCGTCAAGCAGGCAATGACACGTCTTACTCTATCGGCGTTGGCTATCAAACCAACAGCGCACTAGCCTTAGAGGCGGTGTATCTTCACTCCGATGCCAGCAAGCGAGGACGCGAGAATGATCTAGACCAATACCGAGTGGATGGCCTATACAGCCTACCAGCCTTCACCATGGTCAACCTAACGCCTTATGTTGCAGCTGGTGTGGGTGTTATGGATGTCGATGGCGATTCAACTAACCTACTGGTGAACGCAGGCGGTGGTGTTAAATATGCGATCAACAGTGATGTGGACCTTCGTGCCGATTTCCGTCTAGTAAAAGACATCGAAGATAACCATTTGGATAACATTACTTCTGTCGGTGTACAGTACAACTTTGGTATGCCAAATCAACAAGCCTCGAATTAGGCTTAGGCGATTAACAATCCCATCATCGAACATGAGTCGATGTTCTTAGGTTAGAAGGTTCAAATTAAAATAATGCCCAATGGCAACATTGGGCATTATTATGCGCACAATACTTAAGACACTAATTCAGCTCGCTACGCTAAGAATTTATTCACACCCTGAGCGGCCCAATGCCCCGTAGCAAAGCACGCGGTTAACAAATAACCGCCCGTTGGCGCTTCCCAGTCCAGCATTTCACCCGCACAGAACACACCGGGCATGGCTTTTAACATGAGCATGTCATTCAGACTGCTTTCACACACCCCACCCGCACTGGAAATCACCTCTTCAATGGGTTTCGTTTTATAAAAGTGAACTGGCATGGCTTTTAAGCATCGCGCGAGCGTCTCTGGCGTCTGGAAGGCGTCTTTAGGAAAAGATTCATGTAACAACGCCGTTTTTACACCTGTTATGTTCAGTGTACGTTTTAAGTACTTGCTAAAAGATTCTTTTGGCTTGATGTGACGCAATTTCTTGATTACTTGCTCTTCGCTTTGCAAAGGCAAAAGATCCATCAATAAAGACGATTGGCCCGAGCTGTTAATGCCATCACGCAGATATTTAGAAAACGCATAAATAAGACTGCCTTCCATACCGTCCTGAGTGACAATGCATTCTCCCTTTTTCGTCACCACTTGTCCGTCTTCAAATGTAAAAGAAAACGCCACATCTTTTAATGGACTGCCTGCAAATTTCGTTTGTAAATGCTCACTCCACTCACTGTAAAAGCCACAGTTGGCACTCTGTAGGGGAGCAACCACTACGCCTTTTTCAGACAACAGTGGAAGCCAAGCCCCGTCTGAGCCCAACTTTGGCCAACTGCCTCCCCCCATTGCAAGGACAATGGCATCGGCCTGAACAACAACACTATCGCCTGCATGATCAAACACCACTTCATTAGCCGACAAGCCAACCATTTTATGACGCATATGAAACTGCACACCGGCGTCTCGTAATCGTTTTAACCAGTTACGCAACAGTGGTGCCGCTTTCATGTCTTTGGGGAACACTCGCCCAGAGGTACCCACGAATGTTTCTATGCCTAAACCATGAATCCATTCGCACAAGGCATCCGCATTGAACTGACGAATGGCCGTATCCAACCACTCGGCTTTATCGTAATAGCGTTGAATAAAATCGGGGTAGGCTTCCGAGTGGGTGATATTCATGCCCCCCACACCGGCTAAGAGGAATTTACGACATGCACTGGGCTTGGCATCGTATACATGAACCTGATGGCCTGCGGCACAAATGCCTTCGGCGGCCATCAAACCCGCAGGACCCGCACCGACAACAACGACTGTTTTCTGCGTTTGTAACGCCTTTTGCATACTTACCAACATCAATTCAAAGAGACACTTAAAAAAGAAGTGCATGATAAAGAACTTAGGCGTAATCACCAATGCTTTCAACGCAAATGAAACCACTTTACCAATTAAAATAGCACTCTAGCAGACAAAATTTCGATGTGACTCGCTTTTTATAGATGCTACTATTTAACCCTACGAAACTTAATAAAGTTGGTATGCGAATCACTAGCTTTGACATGAAGGATGTTAAGTGAAGGTCAGTTTAATCGTTGCAGTCTACAAAGACATAGAAGCCTTGTCGTTGATTGTAGAGTCTCTCAGAACACAAACCTATAAGAACTTTGAACTTATTGTCGCCGAAGACAATAATAGTGATGAGGTGCGTGCCTTTGTCAGCACGATTAAAGATCTTGAGGTAATACATACGACTCAAGAAGACATTGGTATTCGCAAGTCGCGATCACAAAATAATGCGATTTTAGCGTCAACGGGGGAATATATTATTTTCATCGATGGCGATTGTTTACCCTACAGTACCTTTATCGAAAGTCATGCTTTGCTAGCAAAAAAAGGTCAAGCTCTTGCTGGGCGTAGAGTCAATTTAGGGCCTAAATACAGTAAAAAAATCCGTACTGGGAAAATGAGTGCCTTAGAATTAGAGCGTAAGTATATCCAAAAACTACCTAGTCTTTGGAGAGATTGCGAAGAAGGCCATATCGAAGCTGGCATTTATCTTAAGCCTCATAGCAATCTATTCCAAAAATGGATCTACCCTAAAAGTACCTCTATTGTTGGCTGTAATTTCTCTTGCTTCAAAAGCGACTTGATCACTATTAATGGTTTCGATGAAAGCTACGGAGAAACATCCATTCCCGATGATACGGACATAGAATGGCGACTTAGGGCTTTAGGTTTGCAAGTCAGAGCTTGTAAGTTTTCAGCCAATCAGTTCCACCTTTATCATACCCGCTCTTCCAGAGACTACTCCGGTAGCCAGTATGAAACTGATATGTTGGAGCGAAAGTCAAAGGGCATGTTTAAAGCAAGACAAGGCTTAGATACCCACTAATCATATGATGAAAGTAGAGAAAACGCTGACGTCTCATGATCGCCAGCGTTTTTATTTTTTAAGCCTTTTTCGTCGCCTGCACACCAGCGGTCAAAGCAAGGCGCATGGCTTCTTCAACACCGATATCTAATTCCGTCAAACGATCGCGAGAAATGTACAGCGTCATACCGCCGATCTGATAACTCAATGGCACATAGACCCCTACCAGATCTTGCTCTTTAAATAGCCGCTTTCCGGTTTGCTCTCCGGTGATAAAACCAATCACTTGCGCACCATTCCATTCGATGGATACGACACTCTTCATTTCTTTTTTTTCCGCGAGATTGAACACCATCATCATGTCTTTGATGGCGCCATAAATGGACTTTACTAACGGTATGCGTTCAAAAATGTTATGACTTAATTTCACCAAATAACGAAAGCCATATAGATTCACTAAAAAGCCAGTGAGAACCAGCAGAGCCAAACTGGCCAGTAAACCTAATCCGGGAAAATACAGTGCCTCCGGAATCAGCAACAACAATACAGGCTGAGCAATGGCCTCACCCGTCGCTAACAACCAATAAATCAAATACACAGTCAAACCAATCGGTAAAACCGCTACCAACCCTTTCAGCAATAATGCAATCAATTTGTTCATGATTAAAATGATCCTATAAAGATGCGTATAGCATACCGCAAGCTTTATGCCACTCCTATGACTCTAATAAGACTTCAGGAAAAGATTGCTGAAATCTGATTAGCCTTATACCCTTTTGAGTTATCTTACTATTTTTTCATGACTCTAGAGGTAACCACAACGTGAACTACAAACGCCTTGAAACTTTTGTTTGGGTTGCCTCACTAGGAAATTTTCGCAAAGCGGCAGAACGCTTACATACTACACAGCCCGCTATTTCCGCTCGAATTTCTGGATTAGAAGCCGAGTTAGGCGTTAAGCTTTTCGACAGAGAAGGCGGTTCTAGCCCCATTACGTTGACCTCAAAAGGCAAGGAATTACTGCCTTATGTGGAAAAAATTCTTTACCAAACCGAGCAATTACGAAAACGCGCCGGTCTTTCTACTGCCTATTCGGGCATATTACGCTTAGGGGTTTCAGAAACCATAGTGAACACTTGGCTACCCGACTTTCTATCTCGACTGAATAAAGACATGCCCAACCTCGACGTCGAAATGACGGTCGACATCACCGCCAATTTAAGCAATGGCATCAAGGATAGGTCACTGGATTTGGGGTTATTAATGGGGCCAATTTCCGAGCCAAACATCGTTAACCGAGAGCTTTGTACGTTTTCCCTGTCTTGGGTGGCGAGCCCAAATTTAGACCTACCTGATCGACTTTTATACTTAGAAGAATTAGCCAAATGGCCCATCATTACTTATGCTCGCGCCACCAAACCTTATGTCGAAATCAGTCAAAAATTCCGCGAACTCGATGGGCCACCAGCGCACTTTTTTGCATCAACATCATTGGCCGCCTGTCGTAGCTTAGCGATTGACGCAGTGGGTATTTCCACATTGCCTAACATCATGATTGCAAAAGAATTAGAAGCGGGAAGCCTGCGAAAAATCAGGGCCGTTTGGACCCCCAACGATCTCACCTTCACCGCGTCTTATTCAGACGAGCCTTTTAACCCTATTGCCGAAGTGGCCACCAACATTGCCGTCATCGCCGCCGAAGAATACAACAAGAGACAAGCGCCATGATTAGCCTTTTATAATAGACGCTAATTGTTTCGCTAAATCCAATAGCACCTGATCCTTACCGTTGCCAGCCGTTAACATCAATCCCATGGGCTCTTGCTCAAAGCAAAACGGCAAGGAAACACTGCAACCGTTTAACACATTGGCCAACGACGTATTGCGTAAACACAGCAAGTTTAAGCGATCGTATTCTGAATCTTGGACTAAATCGGACAATTTTGGCGCAACAACAGCCACCGTCGGTAGCAAGAAAACGCTATGCGGCTCCTCTTTGGCCATTCGCTCAATAAAAGCCTGCCTAGCCGCTTTTGTCTGCTGAAAATCCTCTGCATGAATGGTTTTCGCGCGAGCGATACGAGACGCCACGCGCGGATCAATGTCAGCGGTTTCCAAATCATAGTTCTGACTATAAAACGCCTGACTTTCAAAAGCCGAAAACTGCCAAACAGGTAAGGTTTTGTAGGTTTCTAGCGCTTCAATAAAGCGTCTTTCAATCACCACTCCTGCCGCCTCAAGCTGAGCGATCTGCTCGGCAAAGCCTTGTTCTACCTGCGTATCTAAGTCATTCATACCAAAGTTGCTTGGCACGACAATGCGCAGTCCATCCGCGTTCGTACTGTTTTTTATGTCTGCTGACGGCGCAGCGCCAGACAATACCTGCCAGAGCAACTCACACTCATCTACTGTTTTCGCTATTGGACCGACTGAATCAAGTGAATATGATAATGGCAAACAACCTTCTCTAGAGACCGTTTGTTGGGAAGGTTTAAATCCTGTCAAACCACAAAACGCCGCCGGAATGCGCAGCGACCCCCCAGTATCGGTTCCTAACGCGGCATCCGCCACCCCCAAAGCAACCGACGCTGCACCGCCACTGGTGGATCCGCCCGTGATTCGACCCACACGAATTGGATTTTCCGGCGTGCCATAATGAGGGTTTAGGCCTAATCCCGAATATGCCAGCTCTGTCATATTGGTGTGACCCAACAAACTCGCACCGGCTTTTCTTAACAACGCCACCGCAGCAGCGTCATGCTCTGCAGGTGTTGCGTCCAAAAAAACCGATCCCGCTTGCGTCTTATAGCCTCGCACTTGAAACAAGTCTTTGATCGAGACAATCGCCCCGTTTAATGGGCCTTGCTGAGGCTCAACATAATCAAACAGCTCAGTAAAAACCGCTTGGCCTTTTGTATCAATAATATCTAAAGCCCCCTTCCACTTGATGACAAGCTCTCTATCCTGCCAAGCAAAATTCGGTAGTGTTGGTTGCGTCATATATTCGCTCGCTACTAGACGTTTAGGGATGAGTGTTGACCGATAATCGCATGCAATAACAGCCTGATTTGGTCTAGGAAATTACCTCGCTTGATCCGTTCCGTCAAAGAGAGAATAATCATCACCGCAGACTTGATAAATAAAATTGATCAAAATACCCAAAAAAACACGATTAGACTTTTCATAGGTGCTGGATCTACTCTTAATAAAACACATTGTGGCAAAAATAAGGAAAACGTAAATGAACCAATCTCTGTCACCCTTACTGCAACAAACATCTGAATTGCGCCAAGCCATTCGTAGTAAGGCGCATACTGGCGTTACTAGTGGTTTAGCACAGGGCGCAATGCAAGGTAATGTGGTGATTTTGCCAGCCGATTGGGCGAATGACTTTTTGCTCTATTGTCAAAAAAACCCAGTATCCTGTCCTTTGATTGGCGTGTCTGAAGTGGGTGATTTTAGAATGCCAGAACTCGGTAACGACATTGATATGCGCCACGATATCCCTGAATACTATGTGTATCGCAATGGCGTGAAAGTCGAAAGCCGCTCTGATATTGAAGATTTATGGCAAGATGACATGGTGGCTTTCGTACTAGGCTGTTCTTTTTCTTTTGAGTATGCGTTATCGCAAGCCGGACTCACGCCACGGAACATCGAAGAAGACGTCAACGTGTCCATGTTTGAAACTAATATTGCCACCGAGCCAGCCGGACGCTTTTTTGGTAATACCGTGGTGACCATGCGCCCTTATGTGCCAAAAGACGCCATTCGTGCCATTCAAATTACCACTCGTTTTCCCAAGGCTCACGGCTCTCCACTACACTTTGGCTCACCACAAGACATTGGCATCAAAGATTTAGGCAAACCAGATTACGGTGATGCCGTCAGCGTAAAAGACGGTGAAGTACCGGTCTTTTGGGCGTGCGGTGTGACCCCTCAAGTGGCGATTCGTAATGCCAAACCACCGATTTGCATTACTCATGCCCCCGGAAAAATGCTGGTAACGGATATTTTAGACACAGATCTCGCAGTGTTTTAGCTCTCCATGGACGGAGTGAAGCAATAAGCGCAGATAACACGGCTTCATTGACAATAAAAAACGCATAATACTTAGAAGAGGAACAAAACCATGTCAAAACTTAGCAATGCACTACTAATAGGAGGCGTCGCGATTGGCGGCCTTACGTCGACGGCTAGCTTTGCCGAAAAATGGCACATGCCAACCCCATACGGTGATGGCAATTTGCCGACTCAAATTGCCTACGACTTTGCCAAAGAAATCAAAGACAACACCAAGGGTGAGCTGGATATTACCGTTCATTCTGGTGGTGCTTTGGTTAAACACACAGAGATCCCTCGTTCTATTAAATCTGGACAAGTGCAAATTGGCGAGGTCTTCTTAGGCATTTTAGGCAATGAAAGCCCTATTTATAAACACGACAATATCCCATTTTTAGCGACTTCGTTTGAAGACGCCAAGAAACTATGGGAAGCCGCAAAACCAGCTGTTTCGCAACAATTGGATAAAGACGGCATGATGCTGCTTTACACCGTTGCTTGGCCAGCGCAAAGCCTTTACAGCAAAGACCCAGTAACGAGTTTAGCGGATCTGAAAGGCCAAAAAATGCGCGCCTACAGCCCATCGACCTCACGTCTAGCCGATTTAATGGGCACAACGCCAACGACCATTCAAGTGCCTGATATCCCTCAAGCAATGAGCACAGGGATTATCCAAGCGATGATCACGTCGCCATCGACAGGCGTGGACAGTCAAGCATGGGATTATGTGAACAACTACACCGACATCAAAGCATGGATTCCTAAAAACATCATCGTCGTCAACAAACGCGCTTTCCGTCGTTTGGATAAAGCCACTCAACAAGTAGTACTGGATGCGGCGAAAAACGCGGAAGCAGCAGGCTGGACAAAAGTGGCCGCGCGTGCAGAAAAAGATAAGGCAACCTTGGTAGAGAATGGTATGACCGTATCGGACCCATCGCCTCAGTTAGTTGAAGAGCTAAAAGCCATTGGTCAGACCATGACAGAAGAATGGAAAGCCGAAGCACCAAAAGAGATTGGTGACATCCTGACCCGTTACCAAAACTAAGTCTCTATAACGAACCCCACCCTAGCCCTCCCCTTCAAAGACATAAGGGGAGGGAACAGTGGGGGTTCTCTCATTGCTCCTCAAAAAAGTGAACACTATGAGCCAATTCAAAGACAAACTTTATCAATGCTCTGGCCTGTTGTCCGGTTTGTGTATCGTTATTATTACCTTACTTTTATTAGCACAAATCGTCGGTCGTTTATTCGGTTTTATTGTGCCCTCTGCGGAAGACTTTGCCGGTTATGCCTTAGCCGCGTCCACGTTTTTGGGCTTGGCTTACACCTTTCGTGAGGGCGGTCACATTCGCGTTACCTTACTCATACAGCGATTTTCTTCCACACCTCGCAAGATACAAGAAGGCATTATTTTGGCCTTATCTTTTGCGTTGCTGTGCTATTTGTCTTACGCATGTGGCTACATGGTGTATGAGTCTTATATTTATAATGAAGTCTCTTATGGCTATATTCCGATTCCCCTTTGGATTCCTCAAATCCCTGTTGCCGTTGGCGTCATTGCGTTAACACTGGCCATCTTGGATGCCTTAGTCATGCTTATCCGCGGTAAAAAACCCACTTACAGCGAACAAGAAGACGCTCTGTCTTTGGAGGAAATCTAATGGACATGATGTGGATCTCTATTTTATTGGCGTTCGCTATGCTCGCCCTTCTGTCACTGGGTGTTTGGGTATCGTTTACCCTTATTGCTATTGGGGGGTTAGGCTTAATTCTGTCTGAAAATTATCAAGTGGATTTGCTGTTTGCCACCTCTAGCTGGGGCGCTAGCACCGCTTGGTCACTGACCGCTTTACCACTTTTCATTTGGATGGGAGAAGTCTTATTTCGCACGCGCTTGTCTGAAGATTTGTTTAAAGGTTTATCACCTTGGCTAGGCGGCGTACCGGGCAAATTACTGCATGTGAATATTCTGAGTTGTGGCATTTTTGCCGCCGTGTCGGGCTCCTCGGCTGCAACCGCCGCGACCATTGGTCGCATGACCTTGCCAGAACTGCGCAAACAGGGCTACAGCGACCGTATGGCCATCGGAACCCTAGCTGGCTCCGGAACCCTAGGGTTGCTGATTCCACCGTCGATTATTTTAATTGTATATGGTGTCGCCGCAGAAGTGTCTATTGCGCGTTTGTTTATCGCTGGTGCCTTGCCAGGCTTGTTATTAGTGTCTCTGTTTATGGGCTTTACCATGATTTGGGGCTATTTACACAAAGATGAATTGCCCAAAACAACAGGTCATGAAACCAGCTGGTCGGCACGCATTAAAGGCTTGCGTAAGCTCTTGCCAGTGGTGGGCTTAATCGGTTTTGTTCTGGGTTCTATTTATGGTGGCATTACCACCCCAACGGAAGCAGCGGCCATTGGCGTCACAGGGGCTTTGGTGCTTGCCGCTTGTACCGGATCCCTGAGCCGTCATAGCTTTATGGACAGTTTATTAGGCGCCGTAAAAAGCTCTTGTATGATTGGCTTCATCCTAGTTGGCGCACATTTTTTAACACTCGCGATGGGCTTTTTAGGCATACCTAAAGCGTTAGCATCGTGGATTTCCGGCATGTCGTTATCGCCGATGGAATTGATCTTATACCTCACCGTATTGTTTGTGATTTTAGGTTGTTTCTTAGACGGCATTTCTGTTGTGGTGCTCACTGTGGCAGTGATATTGCCTATGGTACAAGCCGCCAATATTGACCTGTTATGGTTCGGTATTTTCATTGTGTTAGTGGTGGAAATGTCACAAATCACCCCGCCGGTGGGCTTTAATCTCTTTGTGATTCAGGCACTGACAGGGAAAAACATCTTGTATGTGGCAAAAGCGGCACTTCCTTTCTTTTTGCTCATCGGTCTGGCTATTCTGTTGATCAGTCTCTTTCCTGGAATAGTCACTTACTTACCAACGACCATGTCTCAAAACTAGACAAGAGAAAGGAGTCAATTATGAAACTAAATTGCGATATGGGCGAGGCGTTCGGCGCGTGGAAAATGGGCTTAGACGACAAAATTATGCCCTTTATTGATCAGGCAAACATCGCCTGCGGCTTTCACGCTTCTGATCCGCTCACTATGGCGAAAACCGTTGCCTTGGCAAAACAACACAATGTCACTATTGGCGCACATCCCGCTTACCCAGATTTGGTTGGCTTTGGTCGTCGCAATATGGACATCGCGCCAGCGGAGCTAAAAGCCATTATTCAGTATCAAATTGGTGCGTTAAAAGGCCTCTGCGAAAGCCAAAATACTCAAGTAGATTACGTCAAACCCCATGGCGCCTTGTACAACACCATGATGGCGGACTTCACCGTATTAGACACCGTCATGCAAGCGGTAAGCGAACTCGACGCCACTTTGCCATTAATGGTGATGGCGGTGCCAGAAGCGCCAGAGATCAAAGCGATGGCGAAGAAATATGGCCTACGTGTTTGGTTCGAAGCCTTCTCTGATCGTTTATACACTGACGAAGGCCGACTCACGCCACGCAAAGAGCCCAATGCGGTTCACGCCAGTTTTGATTTGATCGAAAAACAAGTCGAGCAATTATGTGAAACAGGCACCCTGACGACCGCGTCAGGTAAACGGTTGGCCATTCACGCTGATACCATCTGCGTGCATGGCGATGGGGCTCATGCTGTAGATGCCGTGACCCGTATTCGCACTCTGGTTGATCATCTAATGCTTAATCAGCCAAGTAACACAAGCGCGAACTAAATCATGAAAAATGACGATTTTCCGAACATTGAAATGGTCAGTAATCAGGCCTGCTTGTTGACCTTTAGTCAGGTAATCAGCGAAGCAACATCGAACGACATTGCTCAGGTTACGCAACGTTTGAAAAGCTTGGCTGGTATCGTCGATTTGGTCCCGTCTTACACCACACTGTTGGTGGTGTTTGACGACGATCATTTTGATCGTTTCGCCATTTTTAAAACCATCCGCCAAACCATTGAAGCCATTGATCCCAACGATTTTTCAATCAAAGATCAGCGCGAGGTGGTCATTCCTGTGTATTACGACAAAGAAGTCGGGCCTGATATTGAGGACGTTGCTCGCCATTGTCAGCTGAGTATCGATGAGGTCATTAGACGCCACCACGAAACGACTTATCGAGCCTACGCGATTGGTTTTACACCTGGATTCGCCTTTTTGGGCAATACGCCAGATGAACTTCATGTACCAAGAAAAACCACACCACGCTTAAAAGTGCCGGTAGGCAGTGTGGCGCTCGCAGAGAATCAAACAGCGGTTTATCCCAGTGTGACGCCCGGTGGCTGGCAAATAATTGGTCGTACGCCGGTGAACCTTATCGACTGGGGCAGCAAAAACCTTGCTCTTATCGCCATGGGGGATTCGGTGCGATTCGACCCTATTTCTCGCGATGAATTCTTAGTGTTGGGAGGTCAGCTCGATGGCTTTTAAAGTAATCAAACCCGGCTTATTAGCACTGATTCAAGACTTAGGACGGCATGGTCATCAATCCATTGGCCTTACCACAGGCGGCCCGATGGACGAAGTCGCCTTCCGTTGGGGCAATGCATTACTGGATAACGACAGCAATAGTGCGCAGATCGAAATTACCTTTGGCATGTTCGCGTTAGAAGCGCAAGACGATACCAGTATTGCCATCACAGGGGCGGATCTTGCCGCCACGCTAAACGATAAAAGCATTACGCCTTGGCAAACCTACGCCATTAAGCAAGGCGACGTCTTGGCCTTCCACCAACCAGTTTGGGGCTTGCGAGCTTATCTTGCAGTAAAAGGTGGTTTTCATTGCGAACCGACACTTGGCAGTGTCGCGACGGTGGTGCGTGAAAAAATTGGCGGGCTCACCGGCAAAGGCGACAAACTGCAAAAAGGCGACGTATTAGTGTATAAAGCTTGCTCTGATCATCAGCAACGATCGGTTCCACGCTTAGCGATCCCTCATTATGGCAACAAAGAAATCCCCGTCATTTTGGGCTATCAATGCCAATCATTTTCTTCTTTGGAGCGAGCGAACTTTTTCTCCAGCGACTACAGAGTGTCGTCAAACTCGGACCGTATGGGTTATCGACTAGAAGGTAAAGCGGTACACAGTGACCTTAAAGGCATTATCTCTGAAGGCATTGCCTATGGTGCCATTCAGATTCCAAAAGATGGTCAGCCAATTGTCTTACTACAAGACAGACAAACCATCGGAGGTTATCCGAAAATAGGTTGTGTTACCCGCGTTGGCGGCAGTATCTTGGCACAACAAAAACCGGGCGATATTATTCAATTTACGCCCATTACCGTAGACCAAGCCGAACGGGAACGTCATTTGCAAATGGCCCGACTCGCTCAATGGCGTTAACCTTTCCATAATAAGGCCTAAAAATCTCCTCTTTCATTACAAAAGAGGAGATTTCGCCAATAAGATATAAACCCTTTCCTATTCACAAGATAACAAATCCAGACAATTTCCACACACAGCCCACCATGCTATTTTCGAAAAATCTCCTACACTGAAGTAAGTCACGAAGAATATAAATAAGCACTCATAGAGTTAGTGCTACACTAAGGAGTGAAGCAACATTATGATTCGCTTTCGCCAAATCATTGCCCCTTTTTTGGTTGGCATGATGACTCTATATAGCTCGATCCACGGTCATTCAGCTCAAACGATAACGCTGGGAATGAGCAGTGCTTTTTCAGGGGACAATGCGTCAATGGGAGAAGATTTTCTTGCAGGTGCGCAAGCAGGATTTGTACGCTTTCATGACAGAACTGGGCACACTATTCAGCTAACAACCCTAGACGATGCTTATGACCCAAGGCAAACAGCGCCTAACACTAGGCGTCTTATTACAGAAGAAAAAGTTATCGCTCTGTTCGGAAATATTGGCACGCCCACTGTGGCCGTCAGTGCCCCTATCTCGACAGAAACAAAAACGCTGCTTTTTGCGCCAGTTACAGGATCAGCCCTGATTCGCCCCAAAACCCCCGACCGCTACATCATCAACTATCGGGCCAGTTATGAGGAAGAAATAACCGCTGCTTTCGATGCTTTGATGCAAGAACATTCCTTAAAAGAAAGCGATATTGCTCTTTTCAATCAACAAGATATGTTTGGCAGTGCAGGAAAAACCTATCTCAATAAATTAATGCAAAAACATGGTATTCAACGCCAAACAGGCCTATTTCAAATGGAGTATTCTCGTAATACTCTCGCGGTAGAGCATGCGGTTGCAGACTTATTAATACGCCACCCCACGCCCAAAGTGATTTTTATTGTGGGGAGCGCGGCACCCAGTGCAAAATTCATTCGCTTAACTCGCCAATACGGTCTGAACCCTTTGTTTATCGGCATTTCCTTTATGGGCAGTCGTTTATTCCTAGAAGAACTACAAGATGTGCCTGCCAACATCATTATTTCGCAGGTTGTGCCGCATTTTGAAGAAAAAAGCTTACCCATCATTGTCGATTTTCATCAAGATATGACTCGATTTTCGCCTCAGAGCAAGTTAAACCCTTTAAGTCTTGAAGGCTATATTGCTGCCAGAATATTCACAAAAGCACTGCCTAAAACGGTACAAATGAACCGCGAAACCATTATCGACGCGCTTGAGTCATTGGGCCAATTTGATATTGGTCTTGGTGTGCCTTTAACTTTGTCCCTAGAAGAACATCAGGCTAGCCACTCGATATGGCTAACGCATTTAAAAGACGGTAAATTGATCCCTATTCCCTTTACAACCGTACCAAAACTCTACTTAAGTAACATGATGAGTACAGAAACCACAGGAAAAGCACAATGAAGACATGGATCACATGGCCACATTCAAGCATAAGATCCCTAGTATGGCTTCTAACCTGCGTCGCTTTAACGATGACCATAGCCTTCACCATCATGTTATCAACGGCGTTAACAGACTTAAAAGACACCTACTACAAAACACGCACCTCCCAAGATGAATTACTCTTCGCCTCAGCGGAATTACGAGAGCTCTTACCGGCTCATCAGTACCGTCTTCGCCAAGCGCTAAAAGAAAACTCCGAAGCTATCTACCCACCTGCAACGCAAGTTAAGCGCATTGATAATGCCATCAAATCACTCAATCAATCGGATAACAGAGATCCCCAGCTAAAAAGCTTGTCCATGGCGCTAAACAAAAATTTCACCCAAATATTGCAATTAACCATAGACACGCAAATATGGAATCAACAACGTAATACGTTCCAACAAAATTATATCGATTCTGTTTCTTATAAAAAAAATACCTTAACGGCACTGGAAAATATTCGAGAACTCCTTAATAGCCTAGAAGGACGGATGCGTCTTGATGAAGCGGTTATCTTACATCGTTTTAATAACAGTCCAGACAACAGCAGCAAAAATACGCTGGCGCTAAAATACATTGAATTGAATCATCAGCGAATTAATTACCAGATGCAGCAAATTCTCCTGAGCCTGTCGGATTTAAGAGTGCTCATCAATTTTATGCTCACCGAAGCCAACCAAGACAATCTCATCGACATTAAAGACAATGGCATAAAACCTCTGTTAGAACGCCTTAACGCCCTACCAGAACAACTCAATAAAAACGCCAACAATTCTTCCCAAGAACTTACTCTGCTCACTAAACAGTTGGCTCATAGCCTGTTTGGCGAAGATTTTTACATCAATCAACAGCGCGGCATTATTGTGCCTTCTGGATTCAGTCTCTACCAAATGCGCATTAACGAGTTACAGCTTGAAGCGGACCGAATTCGCTTAGAGCAGCGCTTTTACACCGCCTTTCAAGACCTCCCTAAGATGCTCGATTCGATTGGCGAAAAAGTACAAAAACAATCGGAAAATTTAAATAACACCGTTGAAAACCGCCTCAACGATTTTGCGCAGAAAATGACTACCACGGCATTTATAGGCATTTTATTACTCTTGGCCTTGTCTTGGTTAGTGTCTCGCCGCGTCAAAAAACAACTGTCTGATCTCGTCGACAGCGAAAACCGTTTCCGCTCCATGTTTGAATTGTCTCCCGACCCTGTGTGGATAATGTCAGGACACCGTATTGTCGAATGCAATAAAGCCGCCTTTGAACAGCTAGGATTCGACCATGAACAAGCCATACAAAACAAAACCATGGACGAACTCAGCCCATTGCTCCAAGCCAATGGATATCGCTCTTCTCACAAGTTAGAGGCCCTTATAGAGCAGGTTGAAAAACAAGGCTATCATCGCTTTGAATGGCTATTTAATGATGCCAATCAACAACCATTAATTGCTGAAATCACCATGGCGAGTATCGCCATTTCAAACCACCCAGCCACCTTATGCACTTGGCATAACATACGCCAACGTAAACTGGTTGAAAACGCCTTAATCGCTCACCAAGAACAACTTGAGATAGAAGTCAAAAGCCGTACACATGAACTGGAAATCGCCAAAGATGAAGCAGAGCAAGCAAATCGAGCGAAAAGCGATTTTCTTGCCAACATGAGCCATGAAATCCGAACGCCAATGAACGCCATTATTGGTATGTCCCATTTAGCTCTATTAACAGACCTAAATGACAAACAACGGGGCTACATCGAAAAAGTCAGTCACTCCGCCAACTCATTACTCGGCATTATTAATGACATACTCGACTTTTCAAAAATCGAAGCAGGCATGTTAAACATCGAAAAAATTGACTTTAAAATAGATGATGTCTTTAACGAGGTGGCCAATATTTTATCGTTAAAAGCCGAAGAAAAGTCCCTTGAGTTATTATTCGACCTTGCGCCTAACTTACCTGCCAATTTAACCGGTGATCCGATGCGTCTACGGCAAATCTTGCTTAATTTAGGCAACAATGCCATCAAATTCACCCAGCAAGGGGAGGTCATCATTGCCGCCCATTTGCTCAAACAAAATGCGGATGGCTTGCTGTTACATTTCAGTGTCAAAGATACGGGCATTGGCATTACAGAAGAACAGCAATCGCGCCTATTTCAATCTTTCTCACAGGCCGATTCATCGACGACACGTAAGTTTGGTGGAACGGGGCTTGGGTTGGCCATTTCTAAGAAAATCACCGACTTAATGGGCGGCAGTCTTTGGGTGGAAAGCAAAATACATCAAGGCAGTATTTTTCACCTTACTTTGCCTTTTGAGTCCAGCCAATCCATTTCTCACAATCAACCTAGCTTATCCATAAAACACCGTGTACTGATTGTGGATGATAACGACTCAGCACGAGAGATTTTACACAATATCATCGATAACTTTGGGATCAGAGTCACCTCAGTGAACAGCGGTGAAGACGCGCTTAACATGATCAAAGCCAATAAAACACTCGACCCATTCTCACTTGTACTGGTTGATTGGCAAATGCCTGACATGGACGGCGTCGAAACTTGTCGAGCACTACATGCGCAATGCCAAGAGGAAGAGGGTTTCCCGACCGTGCTCATGGTGACAGCGTACAGCATCGAAGAAGCCAGAAGGGCCAGCCAAGGTGTCGATATTGCTGGTTTTCTAACCAAACCAGTGACACCATCTTCTTTATTTGACGCAATGATTCAAGCGCTAAATCTAGATCATATGATGCCGATTAAGCACACCTTGATCTCTCAGATCGATACTCGAACACTAGTAGGAGCACGCATTTTATTGGTAGAAGACAACCTCCTTAACCAAGAGCTGGCGCAAGAACTACTAATGGGTCATGGGCTCATCGTAGAAACCGCCAATAATGGCCAAGAAGCCTTGGATAAACTTGAGCAACACACTTACGATGGCGTTTTAATGGATTGTCAAATGCCCGTAATGGATGGTTATACCGCCACTCGAATCATCCGAAAAAATCCGAAATATACTGATTTACCCATTATATCCATGACAGCCAACGCTTTGGCGGGAGATAAGGAAAAAGTTATCGAAAGCGGTATGAACGACCACATTTCAAAACCTATTCAGGTTCACTATCTATTTGATACATTAAAGAAATGGATCAAACCTAGCCAACCTGTGGATACGATTATTCATCTACAACCTGCCTCTTACAAAAAGACATTAAGTGCAGAAGATCAGCAGGACTTAGAGCAATTGATTGGTGTTGATGTGGCAATAGGGCTCGCGGTTACACAATACGATGTCGCGTTTTTATGGCGTCTTCTATTCCGTTTTTATGACTCTCAGCAAGACTTTATAGCTCAATTTAAACGCTTAATGCATCAAGCAGAGACGCGAGAGGATGGCCTACGTTTGCTACATACACTAAAAGGCAACGCAGGCAATATCGGTATGCTGGATATAATGAAAAAATCCGCAGAGTTAGAGACTGTTTGCCAACACCCTGAGGCCGATTATTCGAGCGCCCTTGCCAACTTAGAGGCTGAGCTATTACGTGTTCTACCGCCGATAAAGGCGCAAAAAGAGAAACAAAAAGAGACATTAACACTCGCAAAAGTAACACAACAACCCGTGTCCGCTGAGTATTATCAAACACTCCTAACGAAACTATACGAATTTTTATCAAACGATAAACTAGACGCAGACATTGTTGCTGTTGAACTAGAAGCAATACTAGAGGGAACAGACAAAAGCCATATTATTCACGCCATACGTCAAGCCCTTACGCGTTATGACTTTGACACGGCAATGAATAAACTCAACATCTTGATGAACGATCAAAACTCATGACTGATAGAGACTTTATGCCTGAACAAAGCCAGCAAAGACCTATAATTCTCATTGTAGATGATACACCCGATAACATTGATGTATTAGCGGCGACGCTACGCAGCGACTATGATCTTAAAGTGGCGACCAATGGCAAAAAAGCCCTTCAGATCGCCCAAAGCGTTCCCAAGCCAGAAATGATCTTATTGGACGTGATGATGCCAGAAATGGATGGTTACGAAGTCTGTCGCCAGTTAAAAGCCAACCCCATTACGTCTGATATTCCCGTCTTATTCGTGACCGCTAAGGCCAACCCTTGCGATGAAGAGCAAGGTTTTGCATTGGGTGCCGTTGATTACATCACCAAACCCATTAGCCCTCCTCGCGTCAAAGCTCGAGTTCGTACTCACATTGCCCTATATAACCAAAATAGACAGCTACAAGAGAAAGTCAAAGAACGCACGCAGTCATTAGAACGTAATCGCTTGCGCATCATTCACCATCTAGGCCGCGCTGTAGAATACAAAGACAATGAAACGGGCGCCCATGTGATTCGCATGAGCCACTACTCGCGACTGCTTGCTGAAGTTTATGGTGGTAACAACGAATGGGTGGAAATGCTTTTTAATGCCGCTCCCATGCACGATGTAGGTAAAATAGGCATTGCCGATTCTATTCTATTGAAACCCGGAAAGCTCGATCCAGATGAGTGGGAGATCATGAAACAGCACACTCTTTTTGGCGCCGAAATTTTAGGTGATTGTGATGACGACCCAATGTTAAAAATGGCCGAAGTCATTGCCTTAACCCATCATGAAAAATGGGATGGAACTGGCTATCCATATGGTCTAAAAGGAGACAGCATTCCGTTAGAAGGCCGCATTGTTGCCATCGCCGACGTATTGGATGCCTTGTTATCAAAACGCCCTTATAAGGAAGCATGGTCACTCAAAGACGCAATGCAGTACATGAATGAAAACACAGGAAAACACTTTGACCCAAAACTCATCGCGCTGCTGCCGTACATTTTGCCTGACATAGAAAAAATCCGTACCGCCTATCCTGACTAAACATATCGATAGTTTTTCGCAATCACAACTTTAGTTATTAACAATTTTATCTATTTGTTGTTTTTCCTTACTATGAGTCTCGTTGGTAACGCACTCAAACACATTAGGAGAAACACAATGATCAACACTCAAATCAAACCATTCAATGCAACAGCTTTCAAAAACGGCGAATTCGTAGAAATTTCTGAAAAAGACGTGCTAGGCAAATGGGCTGTATTCTTCTTCTACCCAGCTGACTTCACTTTCGTTTGCCCAACGGAACTAGGTGACGTGGCAGACAACTACGCTGAGCTTCAATCTCGCGGTGTCGAAGTATTCTCTGTTTCTACAGACACTCACTTCACTCACAAAGCATGGCACGCAAGCTCTGAAACAATCGGTAAAATCCAGTACTACATGGTTGGCGATCAAACAGGCAACATCACCAACAACTTCGGCGTAATGCGCGAAGGCCAAGGTCTTGCTGACCGTGCGACATTCTTGATCGACCCACAAGGTACAATCCAAGCAATGGAAATCACGGCTGAAGGTATTGGCCGTGACGCTCAAGATCTACTTCGCAAAGTAAAAGCAGCGCAATACGTTGCCGCTCACCCAGGTGAAGTTTGCCCAGCGAAATGGAAAGAAGGCGAAGCAACATTGACACCTTCTCTAGACCTAGTTGGCAAAATCTAAGCTGACTGAATAAAGAACCCAAAAGGGGTCAAATCAGACCCCTTTTACTCTCAGCACAGTAAATCACTCAATCAAACACAGGTTTCATCATCATGTTAGAAGCAAACTTAAAACAGCAGTTGGGCACATACCTGCAGAATATCGTTAATCCGATTGAAATTACTGTGTCCACAAATAGTTCCGCAAAATCACAAGAATTACTCGAATTGGCTCGTGAAATCACCGAGCTAAAAAGCGACAAAATCACCCTAACGGTTGACGAAAACGCATCAGGTCGTGCACCGCAAATGGCCATCGCGCCAAAAGGCGAAGCAGCACGTGTGCGTTTTGCAGGCATCCCAATGGGCCACGAATTTACCTCTCTTGTGCTAGCGCTATTACAAGCGGGTGGTCATCCATCCAAAGCAGCACAAGATACGATAGAGCAAATTAAGTCGTTAGACGCTGAATTGAATTTTGAGGTGTACATTTCCCTCTCTTGCCACAACTGTCCAGACGTTGTGCAAGCGGTCAACCTAATGGCCGTGTTAAACCCTAAGATTACAGCGACCATGATCGACGGTGCGTTATTCCAAGACGAAGTGAATAACCGCAATATCATGGCCGTGCCTTCCGTGTACCTAAATGGCGAATTATTTGGCCAAGGCCGCATGACATTGGCAGAAATAGTAAACAAAGTGGACACTGGCGCCGCGAAAAAACAAGCTGCGGCCTTAGCCGAAAAAGCCCCCTATGACATGCTTGTGGTAGGTGGTGGCCCAGCGGGCGCAGCGGCCGCTATTTACGCCGCTCGTAAAGGCATCCGCACTGGTGTGGTCGCAGAGCGTTTTGGTGGCCAAGTCGCCGACACCATGGCGATTGAAAACTTTATTTCCATGAAAGCCACAGATGGCCCGAAATTAGTCGCCGGTCTTGAACAGCACGTATTGGATTACGATGTTGACCTGATGAAAACGCAAAAAGCGGTTCGTCTAGAGAAAAAAGAATTCATTGAAGTCGAACTAGAAAACGGTGCGATACTAAAAAGTAAATCTGTCGTGCTTGCCACAGGTGCACGCTGGAGAGAAATGAACGTACCGGGTGAACAAGAATACCGCGGTAAAGGTGTCGCTTACTGCCCGCACTGCGATGGCCCATTGTTCAAAGGCAAGAAAACCGCGGTTATTGGTGGGGGCAACTCAGGTATTGAAGCGGCTATCGACCTTGCCGGTATCGTAGAACACGTTACTGTGTTGGAATTTAGTGACACTTTACGTGCCGACGATGTGTTGGTGAAAAAAGCCAAATCCTTGCCGAACGTCACCATTATTAAAAATGCCATGACCACGGAAGTGATGGGCGATGGACAACGTGTTATTGGCCTTAAGTACACTGATCGCCTAACTGACGAGTCACACCTTGTTGACGTTGCAGGGATCTTCGTACAAATCGGCTTGGTACCAAACAGTGAGTTCTTAAAAGACACATTGCAATTAACAAACAGAGGCGAAATCGTCATCAACGCCCACGGTGAGACATCAATTCCTGGCGTCTTCGCAGCAGGTGACGTCACCACAACGCCGTACAAACAGATCATCATCTCCATGGGATCTGGCGCGACAGCGGCTCTTGGCGCGTTTGATTACTTGATTCGTAACTAGGCAAACAACGAAAATCCTATAAACCGCTCTCTGGCTTAGCGAGAGGGCGGTTTTTTTGTCTCGAAACTCTGCTTGCAAGTCAGAAACAAACCACCCGCCTCGCTCCACGCGCAAGCGCGTAAAACCGCTCAGCGTGAGTTTGTTTCTACTTGATTTTACAGTTAAGCCAACTTATGAATTACTAAATCGCTCTCTTTCTAACAAATCAATAACGATTATTTCTATCTCCTGAACTCCGGGATAGTTTTCAGCAATACTCAGCCAGTAGGTTTTAAGTGCTCCTGAAAGCTCTTTCAAATTGACTAATTTACCGTCAATACTCCATCGCTTTGTAGGTTCTATATCTTGAGAAACTAATAGAAAGACACCACACCCAGCACCTTCCTCTCGAAGGTAATCCCCAGCAAGCTGGTTTCGTAAGCGCTCACATAATTTAGGGCCAGACCACGCTTTATCTAATAGCTTTAGCTCAACTGGAACCGGAGATTGTACACTTGTATTATGAAGCCAAATATCCATGCGTTGACCGTTTGCAAGTTCAGACTCTTGGGCCGTTGTGTATTGACCATGACTGTTTTGATTGAGCCAGCCAGCGATCAAAGTTCGCATTTCTGTTTCGCCATCCGCTTTTTTCCAAGTTAGCCACGGGCTGTCATTACCTCGCTCTAACCAATGTTTCAAATCAATTATCCTATTAACCGTATGATCAAAAAGTTGGCGGTGTGTTGCAGGTGTTATTGTCTGATTTTTATCAAATTGGCCAAACTGATCGACCGTCCACAGTTCTAAATCACCATCTTCGACAGCTCTTCTATAGGCTTGTTGCGCCATCCATTTTCGATATGCCGGTTCTGGATGTTCTTCGATCAATTGTTTGATCGAAGTATAACTAGCAACACCAGTAATGTTGCATAGGAGAGAAAATAGTGTACTCCGAGCACTTTGTGCTTCATCACGTAAGTCTTCGGAATGATACACTCTCCCATCAGCTCGGTTTATATCATCTTTAGACGGAATGTATTTATGCATGAGGACATAGAGCTTTCTCAAATACTCTGGGGTCTTGAAGCAACCTACATTAGGTACACTAAATGATCGATGACTTGCGCCAACAAGTGCGGTAACAAAAATTTGAGCAGCTCGGCTGACGATCTCATGATCAAGCCCCGCTAACCATTGCTCAAGGTGAGGAATGCCATAAGCTGGATCACAATCAACCAAAAGAGCAAACCAGCAAGCAATATTATCTAAATCGTTACTTTGATCTATCTCTTGTTTTGCAACATTTGCAAGACGCTTCGGATCACTATTCCCAGAAATTAAAAGTTGAATACAATCTCTTCTATTATTCCCTTGAAGTGTATTTGGATGAGCTTCAACCCATTCTAAAAGGCTAACCGCGATATCCTCATGCAACCAAGAGGCACCGAAAACAAGTGAACTCAGAATACGGTAATTCAAATCTAAATCTGCGCTTTCCAGCTCCCAGATAAGCTCTTGAATAATGGCTTCAGCAACTAACGAAGGAAATGCTCGGTACATGCTCTCAAACCAACTAGGAAAACCATTTATCTCCCAAGTGAGATATCGTAATGCATGACGAACTTCTGATTCATTTAGGTTAATAGGAAAATTGGCAGACTCTATGGCCTCAATCTCTAAGCCAGATAAAGCGAAAGATATTGAATAATAAGGAAAGTTGTTTGACCTTATGCCACTCTCAGATTGCAGAGTTGGCTTATAATTTCTCCAGTACATCATTGCAGCATCTCGATAAGCATGTGCAACATCCTCACCAAAATCGGGAATAAGCAGTCTCCAATCAGAACCTTCACTTCGACGTGTTTTTAAGGAACTTCCACTTATTTCATTTAGCAGGCTACATTGATCCTCACTAATGTCAGCCTGCTTATTAGGTATGATCCATTGATGAAAGTTGCTTCTCAGATCTACTATCCAAGCATCACGGGACGTTTTTTTCTGCTCTTGTACAACATCGAGTTTTTTTCTTCGTTTTTCATTCTCTTCTTTGCGCTTTTTTTCCCCATCTGATTCAGGAGGGTCAATCAGCATGTTCAATTTATTAGTCAAAATAGAACTATGCTCTACGCTTGCTTTTAACTTTGTCAGCATATCCGATGGTTTATCGAGCTTGGTGTAAAGACGAAAGGCGGTACTTAGCGCAATAGACTGATCACTTTCTGATTCACGAGAACGGATAAATGAAAGCAATCGTTGAAAACTCTCAACTGTACTAAATGCCCAAAAATGCCCTTGCCAAGAAATAGGCCAATCTGAAGTCAAAGGTTCGCTTTTAGGATCTGAAAGTAGCTTTATTTTTTCCTGTTCAATACAAGCCCAATAAAGCCGATCATTCAATTCACTCCAATGCGGTATCAGTTCGGCTAAGTTACTTTCATAATCATCAAAGTGTTCTCCACCATAAGAATTGTATAGCGGTAGCATCATAAGAATGGATAAACTTTCATCGGAAAATGAAAATGAATGCCTTATCTCAATTACGCGCTCCACAAGATGAACAGCGACACCAAGAAGCCATGAATGAGCTTCAGAAATTTTACACTCACTCTTCTCGATATACGGCGGGTCATTTAGATAACCGATTAAGCCATGTATTAACGTTTGATAAATCTGTATGTTTGCAGCAATAGGCATTCGCGTAACAAACTGATGAAGTGCTCGTCGCAAACCATTCGCCTCGAAGCTCTCATTGGCAGATAGTTTTAATTTGCTAACTGATAAAAGTATATTTTGAATATTCTCACTGGTTGGCTCTGCATCTTCGATTAGTTCTGCTAGCAATCGACGTGGAATTTTTTCCTCGCTTTGGTTGAACCTTTGCCATAAGGATTGTATTTGTTCATTAGTGCCACAGGTTATGACAGCCCGAGCAGAGGTTAATCGAGCATAATTGCCTAGGATGGGGTTAAGAGCTATTTCCAGCAAAGGCGCAACACAGTCTGTCATTTTTCCTTGCCAGACCAATCGAGCAAGAAAGAAAATGGCATCATCATTTTCGTTATGTTGATTAATAAGTAACAAGGCATCTTTTGTCAGGGCAACATCCGAAATTCTTGCAATTGCGCTATTATCCCCTCCGGTACTATTGTTTTCATCCTGTGCAATACGGTGAACTATATTTTTAAGAATGGTTTTTCTTTCTGATAAAGGCAGTTTAGATGGATCTCCACCTTCAATAGCAACCTCAGGATCAATACTTAGTACAGTGTTTCTGATGTTGGTATCCCACAATATTAACCAAGGCAAAATGGATCGAAGTCTTGGCCTAATGATTGTCTCGCCATATTGTTCACCAATAAATAAACGCTCTATAGATAAACGACTGTCGCCATTAGCTATCAGGTAAGCAAACCATTTTGCTGCGAGCAGTTCTCTGATATCACGATGCCTGAATCGAACCGCTCCATATATAACATCGCTGAAAACACTGCGCTCCAAAAGAGCATTCACATCATTCGGACGCCAATCAGACAGCACGGCTTTTGCGTCTATTCCCAATTTATCGAGCGAGGCATCGGGAATGTTGATACTTGATTGGCCACTCATAACTACGGCAGCGGCCAAACGTTGTACTCCCTCTTGAGCTTTATTTAGGTTTAACGGCTGACGCTGTGCTCTATCTATATTATGTTCATCGCTTAACTGCTCATTTATACTGTGTTCTAGTAGATCTAGACGGCTACCAAGTTTTTTATCCTTTGTCCATTTGGATAAAATACTATCTAAATCAAGAGGCCGTTGAGCCAAGCTCCAAATACTCGCTCTATCAATTTCCCTTAAAAGTTCATCAATGTCATTCACTGATCTTTTTTCACAGAAACAGCGAATTCTTTCCTCATCCAAAGGCCGCATTCCGTAAACCGTCAAAGCACTTTGAGGCTGATCTTCAGTCTTATCACTTTCTTGCTTTGGTGCAACTAAAAATAAATGTCTGTTCAACAGCTCACGATCAGCTTCTGGTCGCCAAGAGTAAGGACGGCTTGAAACATAAAGATGCGCTCTATGTGCACCTTTTTTGATACCTTTAGCGAATCGCTTTAACGCTAATTCAAAAGCTCTTGGGGTTTCTAACCTTGCTTCATCGACCGAATCTAAAAAGAACCAAGCTTCCTCTATCGATTCTAGCCAAGCGTTAAATTCATCTTCTGTTCCAACCTCAAAGGCGTCATAAAAATCTTGCTCGATATCTTCAATACGAATAAAAAAAGACGGTCTGCCTTGTTCTAATAAGGCTTTGGCTTTATTGAGTAATTCTTCCGTCTTGCCAGCGCCGGCTTCAGCTAAAATGACACAGCGATACTCACCTTCTAAATCAACCCAAGTTTTTAGCGCTGAATGACCTAAAGAAAAGAGTAGCTCATTATTTTCTAGATCTTCTTGGTCTTCCGAAATAATTGAAAATTGACGATCTAATAGAATGTACTTTTCTTTAGTCATAGACGATAAGTTCGCTTCACCAACAAAAAAACAAAGAGGTTTCATACAGATACTAGCTTTAACAATAGCGCTAACGCGTTAAGGCTCCAAGCTGAATTTCTTCCGTCTAAACCACAACGTTAAAATAGCTGTACAGATTCGTACCATTTATGGTACAAATCAATTTATGAATAACATAAAACACAAGAAAGTGTCTGTTCACTTTTTCCGAACTGCGTCGGGAAGTGAGCCTGTCAGGGAATGGTTATTATCTCTTGCAAAAGAGGATAGAAGCGCCATAGGACAAGACATAAAAACAGCAGAGTATGGTTGGCCCGTCGGTATGCCCATATGTCGTTCTATGGGTGACGGACTGTGGGAAGTACGAACCAATTTGGAAGGTGGTCGTATTGCTAGGGTATTATTTTTCTTTAGAAACAACGAATTAATTTTACTGAATGGCTTTATGAAGAAAACCCAAAAGACACCTAAATCTGAATTAGATTTAGCTAGAAAACGAAAGCGAGAGGCTGAAAATGGCTAATAAACATATCGGCTCTTCCTTTGATGATTTCCTAGAAGAGGAAGGCACACTGGCTGAAACCAATGCCGTCGCTATAAAGCGAGTGGTGGCTTGGCAAATTCAGCAGAAGATTGAGCACGAGCACTTGTCCAAAACAAAGATGGCACAGTTGATGAAAACAAGCCGCTCTGGATTGGATCGACTGCTTGACCCAAACAACACGTCTGTCACGCTTCATACCTTGGATAATGCCGCGAAAGCGTTAGGTAAAAAGCTAAAATTAGAGCTTGTTTAGAAAGCTACGTCACTATCCTCATTTTAATTATGGCTAAGTGTTGCTTATGCTTCACAGTTTCTAAGACATGCTAAAAAATCTTTGCGTACGGAAAAATTAAACACTGACTTGCAGGAGTAAAATATGGATACACTAAGTTACTCAGCTTTTAAAGCCAATCTTGCTAGCACGTTTGATAAAGTGAATAACGATCATAAGCCTGTTCTCATTACTCGTCAGGGTGGCAAACCAGCCGTATTGATTAGCTTAGAGGGCTTTCAAGCGTATGAGGAGACGGCCTATTTGATGGCAAGCCCAAAAAACGCTTCTCGTTTGAACGAAGCCATTGCCGAAGTGGAAGCAGGCAAGACACAGATAAGGGAACTGATTGAGGAATGATGTTATCTTGGACTGAAAATACATGAGAAGATTATCTTTACTGACAAAAAAAACACTCAAACGCATCAACACATTAATAAAAGACGGTTAAATCACCTCCAATAGAACGCTCTTCCAGTAACATGGAGAGCGTTTTTTTGTCTATCTAAGCTAAAGACAAAATTTATTACTAAACCAGCACATAGATCAAAAAACAATCAAATAACGTCTAAAGTCTTAGATTAAAGCATTAACAAAGCGTATGGTCGATACAACACTAAGAAAAGTGATATTGGCAAACGCTCCGCAAACCTCGTTTAAAAACGCCAATCTTCCCGATTGCACTCTAGTGCATAAGTAATACCGATTTTCGTCGCACGACTTAAGGCAACACAAACAGGAGAGGATGATGAAATACAACGTAGGTACAACAGATAGAGTGATCAGAATTGCAATGGGTGCCGTCGTCATCGCAATCGGCGTATATTTCAATTCTTGGTGGGGTGCAATCGGCATTGTACTGCTTGCCACAGGCGTATTTAGCGTCTGCCCAGCGTATCTACCTTTTGGTTTTTCAACGTGTAAAACAGAGGAGTAGAAAAAATCAGGTGTAAAATGACAGGGTTAAAACATAAAAACCGACTTCAGGACACTGGTAGTCGGTTTTTTGCTCTTACCAATAAAGCTTATCTTACCAAAGATGTGGAAAGAGATATGAAATCGCATCAAAAGGAATACGCTTAATCTTAAGAAGCTCTTTTGCTTCCCCACTAATCCAGCCTTCCTCGATAAGTTGTTTAACCATCGCGCGGGAATTGGTTTCTCCCATCTTGGTAAATGCTGGAACATCTCCCCTCATTACCTTAGTGCCGTTTATTATTTCCTTTAGCAAAATAAACGCTTCGACACGCCATTTTTTTAGCTGCTTCCCTTTCGTACTTAAAGCGCCTCCAGCTACGCGTAAGTCAGCATATTGCTTTAATCGAATATCAAATGATTCTATTTCAAGAACGCCAGAAAGATACTGAATTTGGTCAAGACAGGTTTCAAGAAAATAACGCTGGAAAGCCTCAAGCCCTCTGTTTGAAAGAATCCCTCGCCCATCAGTACTGCCTTGTCGAACCATGTCAGCCCCTGCCAGACGAAGTTTGTATTCATCAACTGTTCTTGCAAAACCTCGACTTAACGTCCAAAGGCCATAGCCTTCAACCCCTGCAGCTCTCATATAACTATCCGTAAACAAACGACAAACTCGACCATTTCCATCTAAAAATGGATGAATCCACGCTAGACGGTGATGAGCAGCGGATGCAGCAAGAAGACGACTTTCTCCGAAAAGATGATCCAATCTATAAGCACTATGGAACCAGTTCAAATATCCATTTAACTCTTCCACACTTGGCGGTAAATGCTTACCGACTTGAACTTGAGTCGTTCTTAGTTGGCCTGGTTCGACAACAAACACTTCTCCCGTAGATTCTCGAACATGCGTTCTAGTTGACTCTGATAAGTCTTCAAAAAACCATTTATGTATCAAGCATAGAAATGCTCTGTCTGTTATATGCTCTGGCTTAACTTTACTATCAGCCAAAGCGGCCTGAGCAGCTAAATGAGCCTCAACTTCTAATAAATCGTTCCGTTTTACAAGATCAGTTGGTCTAACCTCTTCAGCGTGAATAATGTCAGCAGGCTCTGTGCTGTTTCCTTCAATCCTATTACTGTAGTAACTATTCACAAAACGCAGTAAATGTTCTACTGCAGGCTTAAGGCTCGGTCGAATGGAAGCCGATAGGCTAGAGGATTGCTTATAAACCTCCACAACCATATCTCTAATATCTCCAGACGCTTTTTCTGGCTGAACAAAAGGAGTTATACTGATCATTTTAACGGCTCAAATAATATAAAAAACACTTAAAAATCAAAATATTAAAATATACTTACATTTAAGTTTAACGATTTAATTAAGGACATAATATACCACATGACTTAGCTTTGATAGACGAATAAACATATTAGTTCTTCCCTTGATGATTTCCTAGAAAAGGAAAGCACACTGGCTGAAACCAATGCCGTCGCTATAAAACGAGTGGTGGCTTGGCAGATTCAGCAGAAGATTGAGCACGAGCACTTATCCAAAACAAAAATGGCGCAGTTGATGAAAACAAGCCGCTCTGGATTGGATAGACTGCTTGACCCAAACAACACGTCTGTCACGCTTCATACCTTGGATAATGCCGCGAAAGCGTTAGGTAAAAAGCTAAAATTAGAGCTTATTTGAAGATTTGAAATAATCTTGAGAAAGATGAGGCAAGCACCAACACCAAAAAAGCCAATACAAACCTCAATTCGTATTGGCTTTTTATGCTCTATTCAGCGTTATTTAACGGCTTTTTCATCCCATGTTTTTAGTTCAGACTTCGACCAAGAACCATACGAGGCATTTGGCATAACAATCCAATCGTTACCAAAATGCGCCGCTTCTTTCGCCACGAGTCCACGCTGGTACTCTGTCGATTCCTTATTTTTAAACTCGGCAGCAAAATCATGCAGGCTATCGCCAATCAACATAAGAATATCGTGTTCTTTGCGCACGACATCACGACGTGTTTCTTTCGACTCTGTATACAGCAACACATTGTCACTGCTCACTTGGGCAATATTCAGCTTCTTCAATGTCTTAATCGTGTCGGCTTTGTTCTCTTGAAAACGGTCTGAGATATAGTAAATTTTCACGCCCTGCTGTGTGACAAAATCGATAAAATCTTTTGCGCCTGGAATCAAGGTCGGTTCGCCTTTTTTCTCCCAATCACTCCAAGTATCCCAAGAAGTATAATCGTGACAGTTGTTTACATCTCTAACCAATAAAGGTGTGTTATCTATCACGGTTTCATCCAAATCCAACACCACAGCAGGCTTTTTATCGGAATCATGGTTCGCTAAAAGCTGAATAATACGCTGTGTCGCAAACTGATAGGCCTGTAGCTGGAGCGCCATTACTTCGGCAGACTGCTGTTGGTAACGTAGCGCCATAGTGTATTCTTTCGGTGCACAAGTCATATCTTCAGCGGCAAACGTAACACTGCTCAATAGTGGTAAGGCGACAAGAATAGATGCGGTGACTTTTCCCATAAAAACTCTCCATTTGTGTATAACCAATAAATGTGACATTTTTATTAAACACGCATTTAATTATAACTCAAAGCTATTTTTTACTTTTTTCTTATTTCAACACCATGAAAAAGACAGCTTTGTATAGTATGAATAGTGATAAGAATGCCTGTTTCATTGGACTGAAAGAGCCATCCGTGATTAAAGTGGCGCCTATGAAGCATCCACAACATCATGGATACAGGAAAGAAATTCAAGCGTATGAGGAAACGCCCTGTCGATCAAACAGGGCGTTTTTTGTTTCATCTTCACGCAACATGGTGGCTAAAGCGTTTAGGCAGTAGGTACGGTACCGCCATCCACAATGTATTCCGTGCCTGTGATAGACGACGCTCTCGCTGACACTAGAAAAGTGATTAAGTCAGCTACTTCCGAGGGCTGGGCTGGACGCCCTAAAGGAATGCCGCCAAGCGAATCCATAATCATTTTCTTGCCTCCCTCATAATCAGTGCCAGCATGGTCAGCAAGCCGCTCAGCGAGTCGGACCGATGCTTCCGTTTCTATCCAACCGGGTGATACACGCACAACGCGTATGCCTTTTGGCGCTACTTCTTTCGATAAACTTTTACTGTAAGTGGATAACGCCGCTTTCGCCGCGGCATAAGCTGTGGTGGACTCAGGTAGTGGCAGTTTATTCTGTATCGATGTGACGTGGACAATGACCCCAGACTTTTTGACCAACATCGCTGGCAATAATCCCCGATCAATACGCACCGCGGACATCAAATTTTGATTCAGTGCATTTTCCCACTCTTGCTCATCAAGCACAGCAAAACCACCGCTTGGGGCACTTGAGCCACCCAGAACATTGACAATAATATCAACACCACCAAACTTTTCTAGCACGGTCTTTACAACGGCAGTACAACCAGCAGCGCTTAGCAAATCCCCCTCAATGTATGAAATATCTTCTGGCGCATCGCTGGGGACAGATCGAGCAACCGCAACAACACTCACTCCAGCCTCATGTAATGACTTAACGACGGCAGCCCCCAACCCCTTCGTACCACCAGTAACCAACGCTGTACGCCCCTTTAACTCAAGATCAAAACTCATAGCGTGATCTCCAATGAGGTAATTTTGTCGCCATCCAGCGTGAAAGCGTATTGAAGGTTCACAGGGCTTCCAGGGAAATTCCCTGCGACCAAACCCGTGACAATCGTTTGCTCTTCGCTTTCGTTTAAGGCCTGTGGTTCAACTGTGTAAGTATATTTAGTCGATGAACTCATTTTCCACTGCTTAATTGCGTCCAACCCCGTATAAGTTTGTCCTTCATCTTTTACCACTGCCTCATCGGAAAAACAGGCAACAATCGCCTCACTGTCGCCTTCATCTGCCTGAAAATACTTTGCAATGGGTTTTGGAAGATCAATAGCCATAATAAAACTCCTTCACTTAAAATCAGTTACTTAGGACAAGCCAAATTGCTGTATGAAAAGAATGGCGTTAAGCTACCTGGAAAACAAGAACCGACAAAAAAGTAGGGTACTTACTAAGAAGTAAGTTTTTGATCTCATAAGGGCTAAGGTCATAAAAAAAATGACAGAAAAATGGACGCCAGCTTCTGCAGCCGATGGCGTAGAGCAAGTACTAAAGATTCTAGAAGGAAAATGGAAGTTAGTAATACTCTTCCATCTCTTTGGTGGACAAGTAAAACGCTTCTCTGAATTAGAAAAAGCCATCCCAGCCATCACCCAAAAAATGCTCATTCAGCAGCTTCGTCAGTTAGAAGCGGATGGAATCGTCACACGGACTATTTATCACCAAGTCCCACCAAAAGTAGAATACCGTTTAACGGAATGGGGACAGGAGCTTTGCCCAGCGTTAGACGCCTTACTCAAGTGGGCTGAAAATAAGGCATGATGTTAATACTCTCTATGTAACTCAAGAAATGACTCTGCTCACAGGATTCCACACTTTAAATAACTGACCTTGTGATGAAATTAAAATGCTATTCTTGGGTCTGATTAGTGCTTGGTACGTTTTTCAACACACTTCAACAAAAGAGACATAGTATGAAAATGTTACGTTTTATCTCCATTTTAGAAGGCACATCGCTGCTATTGTTGCTCTTCATTGCTGTGCCATTGAAGCGCCTGATGGACATGCCTGAGTATGTGAGCATCATTGGCCCGATTCATGGTGGGTTGTTTATCTTGTTTAATATTCTTCTGGCGTTAAGTGTGTCTCGCTATGGGGTGTCGTCAAAACACGCCTTGATGGGGTTTGTTGCGTCATTAGTGCCATTTGGTAGTTATGTCTTTAAAGCGAAAGTCTTAAACAAATACTAAGTTTAAGAAATACATGATAGATAACGTTAGTAAATAAAAGGGCCTTTGTCATTCAAAGGCCCTTTTATTATGTCTAGCTGGCGTGGTTACACCTTGAAAAAGCTAACTTTTGTGGTCAATTTCTTTGATAGTTGCGCAAGTCGTTCGCTCGATTGAGCCACTTGCTCAGACCCTGTGGCGCTTTCCATTGTGGCGGCGTGCACTCGGGTAATATTCAAGTTCATGTCTTCCGCCACGCGCTCTTGCTCCGCTGACGTTTGGGCGATTTGCGTATTCATGTCATTGATCGCCATAACCTCAGTACGAATACTCGCCAAAGCGGCACGGGCTTCTTGAGTTTGTTCAACGGTTTTTTGCGCCCGCTCTCGACTGGTGTTCATGATCTCAGCGGCTTTGCTTGATCCTTCTTGTAAACGAACGATCATGTTACTAATCTCGCTGGTCGACTGCTGTGTCCGTGTCGCCAATGAACGTACTTCATCGGCCACAACCGCAAAGCCTCGGCCATGTTCACCCGCTCGCGCCGCTTCAATGGCGGCGTTCAACGCCAATAAATTCGTCTGTTCTGCAATGGCGCTGATAACGTCGGTGATTTTTTCAATATTGCCGCTATCAACCGACACCTTCTCGACCGTTGTTGCTGCCAATTCTAATGTCTCAGACAGATGCATAATGGCTTCTGCGGTTGAATTGACTTTTGTGTTACCACTTTCTACTTCGCGATCCACTTTCTGCGTTGCTTCTGCTGCGTGGCCTGCGTGGCCTGCGACTTCAGAAACCGAGGCCGACATTTCATTGATGGCAGCCGCCATTTGTGTGGTATCGGAAGACTGCTGACGAAGACGACGGTTATTTTCATTTGCCGTGGTGTTCAGTTCAGACGACGCAATGTCGAGTTCATCGGCGGCACTACGCACATCTAGGATAATTTGTTGTAAACGCGACACCATGGTGCGAACACTCCCAATCATGCTGTTGGGATAATTCGTTTCTATTTTGACATTCAGATTCCCATCGGCGATTCGCTGCACTAGCTCGGCAACATCTTCAGGTTCGCCGCCAATTCTCGCTTGTATGCTTCGAATCAAAGTAATCGCCACCAAGACACTGAAAACCGCGGCGATAAGAGTAACGATCAGCATTAACTTAACAAAGGTGCTGGCAACGTTCATCACAACGCCAATGTCTTCATTAATGACTTCTTCCTGGTGATTAATAAAAGCATTTATGCGTTTTAGCCATTCCGTATAAGCTGGGGAGACATCTTGCATTAACAGTTGGGTAGCAAGGGTAGTATTGCCTTGTTGAGCCAAATCCAGCAAGGCTTTCGTCGACTTCTGTGTCGTGACTTCAATATCTTGAATGGCTTTTAACAGGGCTCGCTCTGCTGTGGAAGCATCAGATAACATGAGTTGACTCATGGATTTCGCCGATTGCTGATAAAACGAGTCTAACTCTTGAATTAAGGTGAGCTCTTGATTCAGACGCGCAGGATCCGAGGCTAAAACCACATCACGAACGGCAATGGCTCTATCATGAACGCTGCCACGAAAGTTAATCGCATAACGTTGCTTCAACGTGGCACCATCGCGCACACTCGTCAATGTGTTATCAATCACATTAACGCGCTGCATACCCACTACTGAAATCAGCAGCAATAGCGCAAAGATAAAAGCAAATCCTAACCCCAAACGCTGAGAAATTTTAAGCTGACTAAACATAGTACTCATCACCTTTTAAAAAGAGTCATGATTGACTAAACATCAACCAAGGGCTGGCAGCATAAACCGCTAAGCAAATAAAAACCAGCTGTGCATTGCGAAGACAAAAAGAATCTAAAAACGTGTAAAAAAAACTAAAAAAATCCATCCAAAAGACACATTGATACGTAGTCATATACGATAAAAAATGCCTCCTGACTCAATCAGAAGGCATTTCGTTTTAACCAAGTACTATTAATGTCGTCTAATGTATTGTCTGTTGTTTAGACCGTAGACTTTTTCACGAACTGAGATTTCAGCATCATTTCACCGCCGCCATCCAATTTGCAATCGATGTCGTGATCGCCATCCACAAAACGTTTAATCGTCGCTTTGGTGCCAATTTTTAGCACTTGAGACGATCCTTTTACTTTGAGGTCTTTTGCCAAGGTCACCTTGTCGCCTTCTTGCAATACGTTGCCGCCCATGTCCTTGATAATAAGCGCATCTTCGTCCACCACAACTTCATTTGGATTCCATTCGTGCGCGCACTCAGGGCAAATCAGCATGGCTTGATCTTCGTACACATAAGAGGAGTTACATTGTGGGCAATTAGGAAGACTCATTGTTTATCACTACCTTTGACGTTAACAGAAAAATTTCGCCCATTATAACCCTATTTTTGATATGGTTTTTATCATCCCCGTAAAATAAACGTGTATTTTTCTATTTTGCTCACTGAAAAAACAAAAAACGATTTAAAACAATCTAATTGTCTCTTAAATACGTACTAGGCTTGATAGAGAGCAATGTTATAGGAAGTTTATAATGAAAGTGAGCGTCATGTGGTTTGGAAATGATCTGCGTTGTGCTGATCAGGATATGTTGTGGCAAGCTGCGCAAGAGGTGGATCATCTTGTCTGCCTGTATTGTGACGAGCCCCATAACAATCGTCCCAGTCGATATGCCACGCAGGGCATGTCTGCGAATCGAAGACGCTTTTTAAATCAAGGACTTAAAGACCTTGCGCAACAGCTACAAGCATTAGGGCAAACCTTATTCATTAGTTCTATGGATGCGGCCACCAGCTTAAACTTGCTGCTAAACGAAGTACCTATCTCTCACCTTTATCGAAACCACCACGGTGGCTGGGATGAACAGCAAGCGCTTAAGCGTATCATCCATCAGTTCCCAGACGTTCGCGTTCATTTAGGACATGATTTGAGTTTGTTTAGACCCTCTCAGCTGCCTTTTGAGATAACCGAACTGCCCAGCTCTTTTTCAAAATTTCGCCGTTTAGTGGAAAACATTCACCCTGCGTCCCCATTACCGTCCGTGGAAACCTTGCCGCCTGCGGCCATTTTCAATATCCAAAAAATTCGTCCTTGGCAAGATGTCTCAAGCTTGGAAAACGGCGCCTTTACAGGTGGCGAGCAAGCCGCAATGGATCAATTAAGTGACTACTTTTCGACAAATTTGCCCAGTCTTTATAAAGAAACTCGCAACGAATTAGACGGCTGGGAAAACTCCACCAAGTTTTCACCTTGGTTGGCACAAGGCAGTGTATCGGCAAGGCAAATCAAAGCCAGTTTGGACGCTTACGAGCGTGATCATGGCGCCAGTGAATCGACCTATTGGATTTACTTTGAGTTGCTTTGGCGCGAGTACTTTCACTGGTACGCCACCCGTTACGGCAAACAGCTTTTTTTACCCGGCGGATTATCGGGTAAGCAAACACAAGCCAGCTATTACGCCGAACGTTTTCGCAAATGGAGTCAAGGCAATACACCTTATCCCTTAGTGAACGCCTGTATGAAACAGCTCAATCAGACGGGTTTTATGAGCAACCGCGGACGTCAAATAGTTGCCAGTTGTTTGATCTACGAATTAGGCATCGATTGGCGTTACGGTGCGGCTTATTTTGAGCAGCAATTGATCGATTATGATGTCGGCTCAAACTGGGGGAATTGGCAATACATAGCGGGCGTTGGCGCCGATCCAAGAGGTGGACGTCACTTCAATTTGCAAAAGCAAAGCGAACAATACGACCCAAACCAACATTTTATTCATAAATGGCAAGGCCAAGTATTTGACACCCAATTGGACTCGGTCGACGCCGCCGACTGGCCGATTTACCCTCATTCATAATGTTGTTATCTACTAACCCAGTCGTCGTTTGGTTAAAGCGCGATCTGCGCCTTACAGATCATGAGCCACTTGCCAATGCGATCGCACAAAATAGGCCGCTCATTGTACTGTATGCTTTTGAGCCGAGCTTGGTGGCAGACCCACATTACGATGTACGCCATTGGCGTTTTGTGTGGCAATCTTTAGAGGACATTAACCAACAACTGGTTGAGGTCGGTGGACGTTTGTACATTGTCTATAAAGAAGCCTTAGAGGCGCTAATAGAACTCCACCAGCAAACTCAATTCGATCAACTGTTCAGCAGTGAAGAGATCGGTATAGATCTAACGTTTCAGCGCGATAAAAAAGTAAAGCACTGGTGTCGACTCAACCATATTCACTGGCAAGAGTCGCCAACGGGTGCGGTCATTCGTGCGCTCAAAAATAGAGTGTCATGGGACGATGCTTGGCAAAAAGTGATGCGCTCGCCCATTGTCGACATCAAACTCAACCATCTTTCTTGGTATCCGTTAGAGCATGTGGACATCAGCTTACCGGCGTCATGGAAAACACCTCAAAAGGGCATGCAGACTGGCGGCCCAACGCTGGCTTGGCGCACCCTAGAAAGCTTTTATAACGGTCGAGGTAAGGATTATTATCGCTCTATTTCAAGCCCTCTGAGTAGTCGTTCCGCCTGTACTCGGCTATCACCTTATTTGGCTTGGGGCAATATTAGCCTAAGAGAAGTCTATCAAGACTTGTTATCTCGCTGGCAAACACCCGGCTGGCGTCGAACGCTCATTGCCTTAAGCTCTCGATTGCATTGGCATTGTCATTTTATGCAGAAATTCGAAAGCGAATGCGCGATGGAGTTTCGACCCGTCAATCGGGCCTACGACGCCTTTCCTTACCGCCAAGATGCACAAGTCGATACCGATTTACAGGCTTGGCAACAAGGTCAGACTGGCTATCCAATCATTGATGCGTGCATGCGCGCTGTCAACGCAACGGGCTATATGAATTTTCGTATGAGAGCCATGATGGTGAGTTTTTTATGCCATCATATGAACATTGATTGGCGACAAGGTGTGCATCATCTGGCTCGCCTATTTTTAGACTTTGAGCCCGGTATTCATTACCCGCAATTTCAAATGCAAGCCGGCGTGACGGGCGCCAATACAATACGCATCTACAACCCACTTAAACAAGCCCAAGACCAAGATCCCGATGGCGAATTTATTCACCGTTGGGTGCCAGAATTAAAAGAAGTACCCGCTCCTCTTGTTCATGCTCCTTGGGAAATGACGCCCATGGAAGAAGCCTTATATCAATGTCATATTGGCGTCGATTACCCAGCTCCTATTGTTCCGCTAGTAGAGGCCGGAAAAGCGGCGAGAGACAGACTGTGGGGGTATCGTCAGCAATTTGAGGTGAAACAGGAAAAGCAACGCATCTTAGCCACACATGTTAGACCCTCTAAACGGCCTAAAAAAATCAAAGGATCCCCATGACTCAGTACCACACCTTACGTTTCATCCTTGGCGATCAGTTAAACGCAGCGCATTCTTGGTTCAAAGAACAAGACCAAGGCGTATTGTATGTCATCGCCGAGCTGCATCCTGAAGCCACCTATGTAAAACATCATATTCAAAAGCTCTGTGCGTTTTTCCTAGCGATGGAAACCTTTGCCAATGAGCTTATGGCGGCGGGACATCAAGTTCACTATCTCACCTTAGACGATACAAAAGACCACACTCTTGACTCACTTATTTTTTCTATCGTCGCTCAAGAGAAGATTCAAACAATCGAGCTCATGAGGCCAGACGAGCACCGCGTGTTAATGCAATACAAACACCTGTTTGAACACGCAAAACAACCTGTCACCCTATTCGATACAGAACATTTTTTATTGCCATTCGAAGACATCCCACTGTACTTCAAGCCCCAGCACAGTGTGCGGATGGAGAATTTTTATCGCAAAATGCGCCAACGCTTCAATATATTAATGGACAGCGATGCTCAACCCGAAGGCGGGAAATGGAATTATGACAGTGACAATCGCAACAAACTCAAAGCCCAAGACCTCAACGCTATCCCCGCCCCTTTGTGTTTTCAATACAATGTTCAACACCTGCTTGAGCGTATAGAACGTCACCACATTGCGTCTATTGGCAACCCTCAAATCAGCTTACTCTGGCCTGTCAGCCAGCAAGATGCATTGGTTTTATTGGCGTATTTTTGTGAGCATTTATTGCCAAACTTTGGTCGCTTTCAAGACGCCATGACCGACAAAACACCTCATAGCTGGAGTTTGTACCATTCGCGTCTGTCTTTTGCGCTTAACGCGAAACTGATTAGCCCAAAACAAGTGATCAACGCGGCGATCGCGGCGTACCAAGAAAACAACGCCATCGACATTGCGCAAATTGAAGGCTTCGTCAGACAGATACTTGGCTGGCGTGAATATGTGCGCGGCATGTATTGGATCAATATGCCCGATTACCAAGAACAGAATGCGTTAGAAGCCCATCGAGATTTACCTCACTATTTCTGGCATGGGCAGACCAAAATGAAATGCCTAGCCAGCGCCATTGGACAATCACTCGATTATGCGTACGCCCACCATATTCAACGACTGATGGTCACGGGAAACTTCTGCATGTTAACGGAGATTGAGCCGCAACAAGTCGACGAATGGTATTTAGGCATTTATATCGATGCCCTAGAATGGGTAGAATTACCCAACACACGTGGCATGAGTCAATTTGCTGACGGTGGCTGGATCGCGTCCAAGCCTTATGCCGCGAGCGGCAGTTACATGCAAAAGATGAGCGACTATTGCAGCGATTGCCATTACAAAGTGAAAGAAAAAACCAGTGAGGCATCTTGCCCACTAAACAGTTTATATTGGCGCTTTATGGTCAAACACAGAGAACGTCTCGCAACAAACCCGCGCATCGGCATGATTTACGGCAACTGGGACAAACAAAACGACGCGCAAAAGCACGCCGTCTTACAACGAGCAGAATGGTGTTTAGATAACATCGAATCGCTATGATGACCCAGTGCAAGCTTAACGAATTGACGCGGCTTCTTGGCGATTAACACGTTGTTGCTGCCATTTAGCCAACCTTGGCAGCAACAAACCGGCAATCACAATCGCCACACCGAGCAGCTGCAGTTGGGTTACACTTTGTCCATAAGCAAAGGCCGTCAGTGCGGCAAATACAGGCACAAAATTGAAGAACAAAGATGCATTGGCCGCGCCGAGTTGCGTCACTCCAGAAATCCACAACAAATAGCCACCAACCGTACCAAACACGCCAATAAATAATAAATCGCCCAACACATAACCACTAATCGCCAAGCTTTCTTGCCATGGATGAACCTCAGGGCTAAACGCGGTCACCAAAGAGATCACACCCAAACCGGATAACATGCCCACCAAAGTATAAGGAATCATCGGCATCCAACGGCTCACACCTTGGGTCAAGTAGGTATAAAGACTCCAGCACAACATGCCTAGAAAAATCATTTGATCACCATGATTGAACTGAAAGCCTAGTAAGCGTTTCATCTCACCATTGGTTAACACCAATAACACACCGGATAAACACACCACCAAACTAAACACGGCGCCGCGAGCGGGCAGTTTGCGTTGTAACAAAGAACCTATCAAAGACGTAGCCAATGGGCTAAGCGCCATAATAAGGGCGCCATTACTTGCATCGGTATGAGCCAGTCCAGTAAACAAACCAAGGTTTAAGCCGCCCACCCCAACAATAGAAACGCCAAGCGCCCACGCCCATTGTTTGGTCGTAAGGCTAGGCATGGGCAGATTTTTCCATTTAGCATAAATAAACAAGCATAAGGCGGCGATAGCAAAACGCCAAATAACCAAGGTCAGTGCATGCACCTCTCCCAACGCATGTTTACCCACAGGGAAACACGCCCCCCAAAAAAACGTACACAACAGCAGTAGCAATACGGCATTCATATTCGCCGAACGATTCATACCTTTCTCCACTAAAAGGACACTTGAAAATATGATCCTTAGTGTATAGATTTTAAATTCGGCATAAATAGACAAAAATGAGATAGTAAATTCCAGATATGAAATTTAATTATTCCCTTGATGACATGCGTTGTTTTTGCGCGGTTGCACAACATGGCAGCTTTAAACAAGCTTCCGCTGCGTTAGAAATACCACTGTCCACATTGAGTCGACGTATTGCCAAACTCGAAGCAGACTTGGCCATTAGATTATTAAATCGAGATGCGCACAGAGTACAGCTTACTCACTCGGGACAACGCTATTACGAAAGAAGCTTGCCCCTATTTGAAGAGTTAAACGACGTCGCCGTATGTCTTTTACAAGACAACACCCAAGCCAAAGGCACCATTAGAATATCGGCACCAGTGAATTTCGGCGTTCACGTTTTAGCTCAGCACTTTAATGCCTTTTTAAATCAATACCCTGATATCCATTTGGATTTACGGCTATCGAATCAAACCATCGATATTGAGGAAGAAGCCATCGACATTGCATTTCGCGTCGGTGATCATAATGCCGACCATTGGATTGGTAGACATTTAACCAACATCCGTTTTGTCATCTGTGGTTCCGTCAATTTGAACCTATATAGCATAAAAACGCCCAGCGACTTAGACGGCTTTCCCACGGTCTTGTGTTCGCCTATGTCTACATGGAAGCTGCAAAACACTGTCTCTGGAGAGATGCAAGACCACAAGCCAAACAGCAACATTCGCCTAAAAGTAGACGACATGAGTTTGCTGACTCGCGCGATTCAAGACGGCTTAGGCGTCGGATTCATACCTGATTATCACGCGCAACCCCTAATAGATTCAGGTGAACTGGTACAAATTCTACCGCAATGGAGCAATCAACCACGAGGCTGCCAGATGCTTTATCGTGACCGAGACAATATGCCTTTTCGGCTACACCTCTTGATTGACTTTATGCTCAAGCGCTTTGATAGCCATCGCTGTTACGCTCAATGATCAGTGGATAATTCAACAATCAAATCGCTGCTTATTTTCTCTAGGGCAGCTTCTAAATCAGATAATGGCAAACCCTTTGGCACGGCTAATACCATATCGGTTTTAAACAACATCTCGGAACTCATCGGCGCAGGCTCGCAAGTGGTAGTGAGCTCTTTGACATTGACCATCAAGGAATGCAGTACTTGCGATACTTCTTTCACAATCCCAGGGCGATCGTTACCGACCACAGACAATGACAAAATCGACCCTTCGGTGACGTTCTGGTTCGCCATTTCTACCGTCACATGCAAGCCCAGTTGCTCAAAGTTACGCAATGCGTTAACTAGGGCTTCTTGATGCTCCAACGGAACGGTTACGGTTAAAATACCGGCAAATTTGTCCGCCAGATGCGCCATGCGGCTTTCTAACCAATTACCATGATGTCGGGCAATCGTGTCAGACAAACGCTCAACAATACCGGGACGATCTTCACCAATAAAACTCAATACCAAATGCTGTGACATAGATTTCTCCTTCGATATTTTTAGACTTATGCAAAAGAATACACCGTTTTTAGCAAGAGCATCTTGAGTCACTTAGACTACTGCAATTTATCGTGAGACTCCATCATCTAACGGCGCTTTGGCTTGCCGACGCAAAAACCAAAAGCCTAACGCTGCCGCCATCATGCCCGATAAACTGCCCATACCGATTGCCCACCGAGCCCCAAACACATCGGCCACCCAACCAACCAACGGCGCACCCAACGCAGTACTTCCCAACGCCGTCGCCAACACTACCGCCATGACTCGACCACGATAACGCTTCTGCGTTGCCACCTGCATGTATGACGTTGTGGACGTGGTAAACAATTGCAAACTAAGACCAAGGAAAATCAGCAATACAGCAAAAGACCAAAACGACGGGCTAATGGCGACGAAAAGACAGCTGACGGAAAACATAACGGCCACATAAATCATAAAGCGAAAAGTCGGCGAAGAGCGGCGACTGGCTGTCACCATGGCGCCCGTAATAGAGCCAATCGCCATCATTGAGATCAAAAAGCCATATTGATCTGCGTGCCCTTGGAACACATGTACCGTCATAGCGGACAAGTACACCGAGAAGTTCATTCCTAAACTGCAAATCAAAAACGACATCACCAGAATCACGGCCATTTCTCGATGTTGCCAAATATAACGAAAACCTTCTAAAAATTTTGTCATATCTGGAGTCGCTTTGCTGTTATCAGAAACGACCGCTGGTAAACGTTTCTTAAATTGGTGTAAAGCGAATAACAAGGGGATAAAAGACAGCACATTGATCATGAACACCCAGCCACTGCCAACCGACGCAATTAACAGACCCGCAATAGCCGGACCAACAAGGCGAGCCGAATTAAACGACACAGAATTAAGCCCAACGGCATTGGACAACTCTTTTTCACTGACAATATCTGAAACAAATGCGTGTCTCGCGGGGGCATCAAAGGCTGCCACACAACCCAGAGCAAAGGCGCAAGCACACACCTGCCAAAGCACCACATGACCACTCAACACCAACAAACCTAATATCAGAGCCAGCCCCGCCATCAAACATTGTGTAATGAACAATAGCTTACGACGATCCATACGATCGGCCGCCCAGCCCGTAATAGGCAACAACAAAATCTGCGGGGCAAATTGCAAAAACACCACCAACCCAACGGCCGAGGCATTTTTGTCTGATAACTCGGCAATAACAATCCAATCCTGAGCGGTACGCTGTAACCAAGTACCAATATTAGAGATGACTGCCCCACCAAACCAAAGTCGATAATTTGGATTGGCAAGAGACCGAAACGTCTTACTCAATATGCGCTCCTTCGATGATTCATAAAAAATGCGTCTCTATTCGCTAAAAAGTGTCATTTAGTAGACGTAACATAATAGGCTCATAACGCTACACAAAAAACACATTTATTCTAGGAAGTTCCTTGTATAATTGAGGAAATACATCCTACTCTGTAATAACGTTAAAGGGTTGAAGCTCTTACACTAATTGCATAACCAAAAAAAACAATAGCAGGTAATACATCGTGATTTTTAATAAACTGTCTCTAAAAGTGCAATTTGTCCTTGTTATTGCCCTACCATGCCTTGCTCTGTTTCTCGTCAGCTGGGCTGGATTACAAGGTCTGTCAAGCGTACAGGAACAAACCAAACAACTCGCTCAAAACACCAGCGCACCCATGCGCTCGCTTGCCGAAGTGGCCTCTCGTATTCCCCGCATGCGCGTCGGTATCGACATTATTTTATTGCAAGAAATCCCCGCCATGCAGGATAAAAAAGGGGTTATTACTCGCATAAAAGAAACGCGTACTGAAGACATTCCTGAAATGGACATGGCGTTAAAACAAGCGTTAGAGGCACAAGTAAATCCTCTCATGCGTGCAGAAGTGCAAAAAATTATCGACATTTTCGCTAAGGTCAAAAGCGATGAACTCGCTCCCATGCTAACCGCCATGGAAAATAACGACCTAACCACAGCACAAGACATATACAAAAACCAATACGCCAGTAGCTACGGCGTGATGCGCATCGCGGTTAATAAAATACTGGATGAATTATTAGAACAAGGCAAACAGGGTTACACCCAGAGTCAAATCAACTACGAAGCAAGCCGCAACAATATGATTATATTAATCGTCATTGCCTTATTTGCGTCTATTGTCTTAGCTTGGTTAATGTTACGTCGTCTTAACAGTCGCGTATCTTATCTTCAGCAACATATTTCCAGTGCCAGTGACAAGCTGGATCTTGGCACCGTCATCACACTGGATGGCAAGGATGAACTGAGCGACATCGCTCAACACTTCAATCAATTTATCGCCAAAGTGCGTACCGCGATTGAAAATGTGGCTGAAAACTCTCGCCAGCTCGCTCGTACGGCAAACGATGTCGCAGCCAAAGCCAAAGCGACACATACCAACTGTTTAAATGAACGTGACCGTACCACGCAAATTGCTACGGCGATTCATGAAATGGGCGCAACGGTTGAGAATATTGCAGAGAATGCTTCTCAAGCCGCAAAAGCCGCTCAAGAAGCAGACAAGCAAGCCCATCAAGGGGCTGGATTGGTCGCCCGAGCTCGCCAAGGCGTCAGCACACTGTCCACAGAAATTCAGCACATCAGCTCTGACATTGGCTCATTGGCAACACAAACAGACTCTATTGGTAGCATCCTCGATACCATCCGCAGTATCTCAGAGCAAACCAATTTATTGGCTTTAAATGCCGCCATAGAAGCCGCTCGTGCCGGTGAACAAGGTCGCGGTTTTGCCGTGGTTGCCGATGAAGTACGCAACCTAGCCAGTCGTTCTGCTGCTTCTACGGATGAAATACAAAAAATGATCGATCAGCTACAAGAGCAATCGGCCAAAACCGTTTCCACGATCAAAACCGGCCAAGACCAAAGCAATACCGTGGTAGGACAAGCCAACGAGGCCAACACCTCACTTGAGCAAATCACCAAGCATATTGGTCAAATCAGTGACATGAACATACAGGTGGCAACAGCCACCGAAGAGCAAGCGCTTGTGGTGAATGACATGAGTAAAAACGTCGAAGAGATTAACCAGCTCACCACGGAAACCTCAGAAATTGCCGATGAGCTAACGGCTTCCAGTAACAATTTGCAAAAACTCTCTGTCCAACTGGATAAATTGGTGACCCAGTTTAAGCTTTAAACTAGACAACCATAGAAACAAGAAGGGGAAGCCAATTGCTTCCCCTTCTTGTTTCTGCTCTACCGCTGATATGGAGCTAACTAGTTCTTATCATTAGCAAGACAAGCGGCCGCGGTAAACAACACATCGGTCGAGCTGTTTAATGCCGTTTCAGCGGAGTCCTGCAATACGCCGATAATAAAGCCCACAGCGACTACTTGCATGGCAATCTCATTGGGAATATTGAATAAGCTACACGCCAATGGAATCAATAATAACGAACCACCCGCCACGCCTGACGCACCACACGCCGACACGGCCGCTATCACGCTTAACAACACAGCCGTTCCAAAATCCAACGAAATACCTAGCGTGTTTACCGCCGCTAACGTCAACACCGTGATGGTAATCGCCGCGCCCGCCATGTTAATCGTCGCCCCCAGCGGAATCGACACAGAATACGTGTCTTCATCCAAATCCAAACGCTTACATAAATCTAAATTGACGGGAATATTGGCCGCTGAACTGCGAGTAAAAAAGGCCGTAACGCCGCTCTCTTTGAGGCACTTAAACACCAAAGGGTAAGGGTTGCGACGAATCTTCCAAAATACCAATAAGGGGTTAGTAATAAAGGCAATAAACAACATCGCGCCTATAAGCACCGCTAATAAATGCGAGTAGCCAAATAAAGCATCAAAACCCGTTGCAGCAATAGTACTGGCAACCAGACCAAAAATGCCAAACGGAGCCAAACGAATAATAAAAGACACCATGGCTGTGACACTGGTCGACAAATGATGAAGCAAAGCTTTAGTCGCCTCGGAGGAATGGCGCAACCCTAAGCCAAAACCAATCGCCCAGGTTAAAATGCCCACATAATTGCCTTGTACCAGCGCGTTAACAGGGTTATCAACCATTTTGAAGACCAAGGTATGCAAGACTTCATCAATACCTTGAGGTGCGCTCTGGCTCAAATCTGGAGACACCAAGTTCAAATGTGTAGGAAATACAAAGCTAAACATGACGGCCGTTAACGCCGCCACAAACGTGCCCGCAATGTAAAGCACGATCACTGGTCGAATATGACTCTGTTGAGCCTGTTTGTGATTGGCGATTGAGGCCATCACCAATAAAAAAACCAAAATGGGGGCAATGGCTTTTAAGGCTTTTACAAAGAAATCGCCCAACAAACTGGTGGACAAGGCGGTACTGGGTGAAACGTAAGCCAATACCACACCACAAAGAATTCCGATGGCAATGTGTAGTACCAAACTGCCGCGTAAATAGCGCTGTAACAACGATGGTTTTTGAGCAAATGTCATTAGAAGGGGGTCCATTGAAATTTTCGAGATCGCACCTTACTGCATACCAGCACAAAAATGAACCATTTTAGGGCGTTATTAAAGAAAATATCGCACTATATCAACCAAGTTAGCCTTTAACCGATCATTCAACTTTCTCATTCCTTGCTGAAATCACAACTTGTACTGCACTGACATTGGCCTCATATTGTTGGCATAAACATACTTTACTAAGGAATGAACATGTCGAATTTGTTAGCAAAATTAAACTGGCGCTATGCCACCAAAAAAATGGACACAAGCAAAGCCGTTGAGCAAGAAAAAGTAGATCGAATTTTAGAGGCCATTCGCCTAACCGCAACCTCAAGCGGCCTGCAACCATACGAAATCATCGTGGTGAAAAACAAAGCGTTGCGTGAAGCCATCGTGCCTCATGCTTGGAACCAAGCCCAAATCACCGATGGTTCTCATCTGTTGGTGTTTGCCGCATGGGACAACTACACGGAAGAACGCATCAACAAGATGTTCGACTTAGTAAACGACGAACGTGGCTTTAAAAACGAAGGTTGGGAAAACTATCGCCAAATGATCTTGGGCGCTTACCCTCCACGTGACGCAGAGGTGAATTACCAGCACGCGGCTCGTCAAGCTTACATTGGTCTTGGCACCGCATTGATTGCTGCCGCTGAAGAAGGCGTAGACAGCACGCCAATGGAAGGCTTCGACCCTGCTAAAGTTGACGAAATTCTCGGTCTAACTGAACGCGGACTGCGCTCTGTTATTCTACTGCCATTGGGTTATCGTGCGGAGGAAGGCGACTGGCTAAAAGATCTGAAAAAAGTGCGCCGAGCTAAAGAAGACTTCATCATTGAAATGAACTAGTGTGTTATTAAGATCAAATAACCTCTAAAACGCCAGTTCACTGGCGTTTTTTTATTGCTTGGTTGAACTGCGCAAAAATCGTGGAATCCACTCGCTAAGCAAAAAATAATGACCCAAGGACACTCAAAATTGCGTATCTTAATTCACACAAAACATTTTAACCGTACAAGGATAAAGCATGACAAGGTTTCTAGGGCTCCTTTTTATCACGCTATTTTTAAGCGCCTGCTCTTCAAACGATAATTGGCGAACCGCCAGCCGCGAACCCGCCGGAATCGCGCCATCGCCAGAAACAGAAAAAGAGGCCGTCATCGAATTTTACGCGGCCGATGCGTTTAGCTGGCGCGGCTGGTTTGCCGTTCATACCTGGGTCGCAGTGAAAGCTAAGAATGCCGCAGAATATACTGTTTATGAAGTGGTCGGATGGCGTGTAGAACGGGGCTTACCGGCACTGTACGAATACCAAACGGCCACACCAGATCGCTATTGGTTTGGCGCCAAACCAGAGAAAGTGCTTTCCATCACAGGTGAAAAAGCACAAACACTGATTCCTAAAATAGAAGACGCGGTAAAGCGCTACCCTTGGGCCAACGAATACACGGTTTTTCCAGGACCAAACAGCAATACCTTTCCCGCTTGGATTGGACTACAAGTCCCTGAATTAGACCTTGATATGCCTTTCAGTGCCATTGGCAGTGGCTACGCAGATAACGAGTAATTTTGCATTTTCACCCTTAATTTCCGAGGCGCTGACTGCCTCGGAAATTAAGTCCGTTTTTAGAAAGTCCGCATATTGACCCGCCCCAGTCCTTACGCTACGTTTTCCAGTGGCAAACGAGGAACACAAGTCTGTTCAACGATCCAACCAAAATAACAACTTAACTCGAACTTAACGGTGCGAGCCTCTCTCAAAAGGCAACTATATGGTCATGGATTTCTCTTTCGAAGCACAAAAAACACAGCAACGCCTGTTATCCGAATTGGATTTTAGTCCGCTCACTTCGCAACAAAAAACCACGTTCATCTCACGCTTAGAAACGAATTTTCAACCATTGTTTGAGCAAGTTTTTCCACTCTATCAGCACTGCTTTGATCTGCATTTTCACCTCAAAACCTTACTGCAATCTTTTATTGATTTTCAAAAGAAAAAACGCCCCGCACAAATCAAAGACAAATCAGAGTTTTGGTTCGAATCCAATCAAAATGTTGGTATTGCGGTATACGTTGATTTGTTAGCCGATGACCTAAGTTCTCTGATAGACAAGATTCCGTATTTTGAATCGTTAGGCATTAATTACGTGCATTTAATGCCACTGTATCTATCACCAGAAGGTAACAGTGACGGCGGTTATGCGATTTCAGATTATCGTACTGTGTCTCCTAATTTAGGCACCAACAAAGACTTAAAAGATCTCGCTGCCGCGCTGCACAAAAAAGGCATTCGCATGGTGTTGGACTTTGTGTTCAACCACACTTCCGATGAGCATCGTTGGGCCGAAGCCGCCAAATCTGGCGATAAAGAGTATCAAGAATATTATTACTTCATGGGCGAACAAGACGCCATGGAATACAACCAAACCGTACGCGAAATTTTTCCACAAATTCGTCGCGGTAGTTTTACCTATTTACCCGAATTAGACCGCCACGTCTGGACGACTTTTAACTCATTCCAATGGGATTTGAACTACTCCAACCCAGCTGTGTTTGTCGCCGTCGTAGAAGAAATGCTGCATCTTATTTTAAACGGCTGTGATGTCTTGCGACTCGATGCCTTAGCCTTTGTTTGGAAAGAAAAAGGCACAGTATGCGAGAACTTGCCGAAGGCCCACAATTTAATCAAGGCATTCAAAGCCTGCTTAGACATTGCCGCACCACAAGTGGTGTTTAAATCCGAAGCCATAGTTCACCCAGACGAAGTGAACAAATACATTGGTGCCGACGAATGCACCCTGTCTTACAACCCCTTGATGATGGCATTATTGTGGGAAAGCCTAGCGACACGTCAAACCAGCTTGCTTTATCAGTCCCTGGAGCGCAGTTTCAAGATCCCAGCACACACGACTTGGATTAACTACATTCGCTGTCACGACGACATTGGCTGGTTGTGGGACGACGCGCTCTCAGACCGTCTTGGTATCGATGGCATCGGCCATCGTCGCTTCTTAAACCAATTCTATACGGGACAGTTTGAAGGCTCTTTCGCGGCCGGCGTCCCCTTTCAAGAAAACCCAGTCAATGGCGACTGCCGAGTGTGTGGTACCTTAGCATCGCTGGCCGGTGTCGAAACCGCTATCGCCGCAGACGATCCGCTGCTACTGGATCATGCCATCAAACGTATTCGCGTACTAAACGGTATTAACTTCGCTATGCCAGGTATTCCATTGTTGTATCAAGGCGACGACCTTGGCGTGCTTAACAATAATGATTACTTAAATGATCCAACAAAAGTCGATGACAGCCGCTGGGTACATCGTAAGAAGCTCACCAACGACGATTTCGCGTTGGCTGAAGACATCAGTACCCCTCAGGGCAAAATTGCTCAGTTGATCCGAGAAATGATTCAAATCCGCAAAGCCAACCCACTTTTTGCGGCGCAAGAGTTTGAGCTGGTTTCTTTGGGCAGCGAACACCTATTCGCCTTTAAGCGACAACAAGGGGACAAGACACTCGTCGTCATCGCCAACATGAGCGAACACCTAATACCGCTGGAACGCCTTCCTCTTGGGAAATCACTCAGCGAATTAATGGGTCAAGACACCGCCATTAACTTACTCGACAAATCGTTGATTGATTTACCATCCCTGAACCTTATCGAGCCACTAGATGTACTTTGGTTAATCAAGGCTTAACGTTATATTGACTGTAAGCTTGATTTAACATGTAAAAAGCAAAAAAAAACGGACCGACGGTGAAGTAGGTCCGCTTTTTTGTGTTCAACATCACACAATCAGTGCTTCGCAAATTTCTCAATAGCTGCTTTATTCTGAATATCGACTAATTCACCAATATTGCTCAACTCACTTTTAACAATAGACCAAGCCTCATCAGCTTCTTTCGTCCTATTTTCGCTCAAAAAAAACGGGAGAAGGACTTTCTTGGGAAGCAATTCTAAGCTAGCCATACGATTTAAACGTACTTCATTACCATCAACCACTTCAAAAATTTCTTTTGGAGTAAGTCGATCACTTAGCTCAATAGGTTGAATTAGCTTTAATGGTTCGCCTTTTTCTCCTAATTGCGTAAAGTTATAAGTTGCTTCGAACCCACTTTTTGCAAACCTATGCTGCCTAAACGGTCTTTCTAGGTGCAATAAGTCTAATTGGGACCTTAAAAGGCCGCTGAGTTTTTGCCTACTTTTAGCCTGAGAACTTGAGCTGTGGCTAACCATACGAGCAAATATACTATCAAGTGTTCCGTCAATTGAGTCCGTTATAACGGTTCGAACTTCGCTAAAACGCAGCAAGGTTGCACGAGGCTTCACCAAGAAATCAAAAGCCTCTTGTGCGGTCATGTGATGGTGAGCTACTTGCTCTTGAATAAAAGCCAACTCTTTCTGATAAGAAGCCATGGCAAATTTAAAAACCTGCTTATCATCAATACGAAAAAATCTTGATACCCTAGCACCAATATCAGTAGTATCTAACTTGAACACAAAGAAATTATGGCTTTTTGAATAAAGAAGTACGCCCACATTGGCAAACTCGCCAGTTTCACTGTAGGGAGCAAAGCGTAGAACAACGTATTTGCAAGCATATTTTTTCATACAAAAAACCAAAAATCATCGTCAGTATAACGGCTTAAAGTGTTCTCTATTGCAACAAGATCAACATCTGCTTTAAGGGTGTTGATAGGTGAATCACTATACTGCCACTCTTCTGGCAAAGAACCAATAATGTTATTTAAATTAAGTAAAATATCCTCAACCTGTCCAATAAACTCGGCTCTAAACACCAAATCATTGAGCCATTTTTTGTTAATCTGATCATAAAAAAGATGATTTAAAGCATCACTTTTCGTGTATTTTTTATCAAAAGCATTATTGTGATCGATTACTCTAATACGCTTATCACTAACCAAAAGGTTCGTGTTATCACTATTTCTATCAGCATTTTTCACCCAATAATCAAAAAGGAAAATCTTTAACTTTTCCTCTTCAGTGACGATATGCTGCATCGTTTTAGGCTCAAACCACTGCGCCAACTGGATCTTCTTCGAACCAAAAATAGGGCCGCAACCTAGATCAAACTGAGTATCAAAATCTAATTCAAAATATAACTCTTCAGGTATTTCAACCAGCTCGTATTCTGCAATAGGAAGACCAAATGCCGTTGCTAAGTTAGCACATATCCACTCATTAATTTGACTCGAGCGAGGCAAGCCTTTAACAATAAAAGAATTCCCATCCTCATCCAAGCACTCATATGGATTGCTATAACCTTGTTCAACCTTTCCAATCACTTCCACTATCATTTTCACAATAAAGATCCCTCTAACTTGTAATAATCTAGTGCTTGGTCATACCCGGATTCGGTATAAAGTTAATCACCATTTCTTCCGCTTGCGGCGCACTGCTGTGCGGTTTATTGACGCGAGTCGGAATCTCGGTTGGCTGTGCTTGCACCACAGTCGACTGCTCATCCGTGTAACCACACACTATGCATTCGCGATATTGCTTTTCAACCTCATCATCGCGCCATGCACGAATCTTATCCATCTCACTACAACGAGGGCACACTGCCCCTGCGATAAAGCGTTTTACAGTCATAACCCTAGCCACCTTTAAAAAGTGACGCCCTTAACGACGTCATAAAAAAGCAGCGTCTCACCTGATAGCCATCAAGTGAGACGCTGCTTCCTTGAAAAAACAAAACCTACGCCGCGATGCCGCTGTGTCTCAATAAGGCATCGGTACTTGGCTCACGACCACGGAATTCCGCGAATAATTCTGCGGCTGGACGAGAACCGCCATTGGCCAATATGGTATCACGGAAGCGTGCACCGGTATCCCTATTGAAAATACCGTCCTCTTCGAATTTCGAGAAGGCATCGGCCGACAAGACTTCCGCCCATTTATAGCTGTAGTAACCCGCCGCGTAACCACCAGCAAAAATATGCGAGAAGCTGGTTTGGAAACGGTTAAACTCAGGTGGCGTTATCACGGCCACTTTGCTGCGTACGTCGTTAATAACGGATTGCACAGAAATGCCTTTTTGGTATTCCATGTGCAAACGGAAATCGAACAAAGAAAATTCAAGCTGACGCATCATCTGCATGCCCGATTGGAAATTCTTCGCCGCCAGCATCTTGTCTAACAAGTCTTGTGGCAATGGTTCGCCCGTTTCGTAATGACCTGCGATATGGGCCAGCGCCTCTGGCTCATAGCACCAGTTTTCCATAAATTGACTTGGCAATTCCACCGCGTCCCACGCGACACCGTTAATACCTGATACGGATGAAACATCCACTTGGGTCAACATATGATGCAAGCCATGGCCAAACTCATGGAACAAGGTGGTGACTTCGTCATGGGTTAACAAAGCTGGTTTGTTACCGATAGGTGGCGTAAAGTTGCATACCAAATACGCAATGGGTAGCTGTAAACGGTTGTCGCTCAAGCGACGACGAGTACGACAAGAATCCATCCATGCGCCACCGCGTTTTGCTTCGCGCGCGTAAGGATCTAGATAAAAGCGAGCAATGTCCTCACCGTCTTTGCTGATAGTGAAAAGTTGCAAGTTCTTGTTATAGCTATCAAATTCTTTTTCTTCGCGAATATCCACACCAAATAAGGTTTGTGCCACGTGAAACAATCCAGACAAAACCTTGTTCATTGGGAAGTAAGGGCGCAGCTCTTCTTGAGAAATACTGTACTTATGCTGACGCAATTTTTCTGCGTAGTAAGTCATGTCCCAAGCATTCAATGTTTCAACGCCATTTTCGTCTTTCGCAAACGCTGTTAGCTGTGCAAGATCTTGTTCTGCCGAGCTTTTTGATTTTTTAGCAAGATCTTCCAAGAAGTCGATAACTTGCTGTCCGTTGTCCGCCATTTTTGTCGCGACGGACAATTCAGCGTAGTTTTCAAAACCGAGAATATGCGCCATTTCATGACGCAATGCCAAAATCTCGTCGATCAAAGGCGCGTTATTGAATTTGATGTCGCCACCTTGATCTGAGGCGCGTGTGGCGAAAGCACGGTACATTTCTTCGCGTAACTCAGCGTTGTCTGCGTAGCTCATCACAGGCATGTAAGATGGAAAGTCTAAGGTAAACAGCCAGCCGTCTTTTTCTTTGGCTTCGGCCATTTGTTTCGCTTGCGCCAAAGCCGATTCAGGTAGACCAGACAGCTCGCTTTCGTCGGTGATTAACTTGCTCCACGCTTGTGTCGCATCCAACACATTCTCACCAAACTGACTACCCAACTCAGACAAACGTTGGCTAATCTCGCCATAACGTTTCTTGCTCTCGCCTTCTAAACCCACACCCGATAATTCAAAATCCCGAATGGTTTGCGTTAAGGCTTCGGTTTGTGCTGCGGTCAGAGTGTTGGCCGCATCGCTTTGCGCCAGAGTTTTATAGGCTTGGTACAAGGCTTTATTTTGCCCAAGATCTGTGTAGTACTGGGTCAGTTTTGGCAAACAAGCATTATAAGCGGCTCGCAATTCAGGTGTATTTTTGACTGAATTCAAATGGCCAATCGGCGACCAAAAATTGTTTAGGTCATCGTGCAATTGATCCAGTGGCAACACTAGGCTTGCCCATGTTGGGTGAGTGTTTTCACTGACACAAGCATCGATGGCTTCTTGATTGCGCTTTAGCAGTTGCTCTAGATCCGCTTCGATGTTCGCAACATCGACGTCGGTAAAATTCGGTAAGCTGGTCGCGTCCCATACAGACTGTGACATATCATGATATCCTTTTATATTAATTGAACGCTGTATTGCATTGATCAATACTATGCTTACTAAGATAGGTTGTCTTAATACTTTTTCAATGCATAAAACCCTATTGTGCTAATAGTTCCCTCATTTATTAACACATTTTACTAACAAGCTCCCTTTAAGAGAGAATTTATGGTGATGAAATCTTTCCGTGGTAAAACACCACAATTAGGCGACCGAGTTTGGGTCGATGACAGCGCGGTGCTTATTGGCGATGTCACCATAGGCGAAGACAGCTCGGTTTGGCCATTGGTCGCTATACGCGGCGATATGCACCGCATTCGCATTGGTGCGCGCACCAGCATCCAAGATAATTCTTGCCTGCATATTACCCACGCTAGCGCATACAAGCCAGAAGGTCATCCTCTGACCATTGGCGACGACGTCACAGTAGGTCATATGGCTATGTTACATGGCTGCACCATTGGCAGCCGAGTCTTGGTTGGCATGGGAACCACCATTCTGGATGGTGCGGTGATTGAAGACGAAGTCATTATCGGTGCGGGCTCTTTGGTACCACCGGGCAAGCGTTTGGAAACAGGCTTTATGTACATGGGGTCTCCAGTGAAACAAATCCGGCCACTTAACGACAAAGAAATCGAATATTTTCAGTACGCTGGATTGAATTACGTCAAATTAAAAGATGAATACTTAGCGGAGGCACAAGCGAGCTCAAAAAATACATAAAAAACACATTTGAAACGTAATAAAAGCCACACTCACAGCGTCTAAACACGACAAATACCGCGAGGCTGAAATGACTAACGCGCATCTTTCTATTGATAGGGACCATTCAGAGGCAGAAAACATCTTTCAAGATGCCGCTTTTATGGAAGCATTGCGTGTTCAGATGCTGAAATTTGCCAAACTGCAAGTACGAGACAGTCAATTAGCAGAAGACGCGGTGCAAGAAGCCATGTTGTCCGCTTATCAGCATATTGACCGTTTCGCGCGCCAAGCGGCATTTAAGACTTGGGTGTTTTCTATTTTAAAGAATAAATTGATTGATCTACTACGCAAAGAAAAGCGCCACACGGCTGCCAGCCAACTAGAAGAAGGCCCAAACCTAAGTGGTGACGCCTTGATCGAGCATCTTTTTGAAGAAAATGGCCACTGGCAGCAAGACGAGCGCCCTAAAAAATGGGATCAACCAGATCATAATGTAGAAAATGACGATTTTTGGCGTATTTTCGATGCATGCTTGGAGGCCTTGCCCGCAAAATATGGTCGGTTGTTTATGATGCGCGAATTTCTCGAAATGGATACGCCTGAAATTTGTCATAACGAAGAGGTGTCAGTAAGCAGCCTAAATGTCACCTTATATCGCGCTCGCCTGCGCTTGCGCGAATGCTTAGAAGATCACTGGTTTCAAAAGGAGACGTCGTAAATGATGAAGTGCAAACAAGCAACCCAAATGCTCTCTGAGAAGCTAGACCGCCCACTCAGTACCAAAGAAAAAATAAATTTGGCGATGCACACCGCCATCTGCTCACCTTGTCGCCAATTTGGTCAACAAATGGAGACTTTACGTACGCTGTCGCAAGCTTACACAAAAACAAAAGAATCCGATGAAAAATAATTTTCATTTTTTGTGTAATAAAGCCAAGATCTCTCACGTCAAAGACAATGTAATATCAAGATATACGCGTTTCCCTTTATACAACACCGAGGATCCACCCATGAAAAGCTCTAAACTCTCTTTGTCTCTTGCTCTTGGTTCAGCCATCGCTCTTTCTGCTGTGGCGGTAACCTCACCTGCCGAAGCCGCCAGTAAAGAAAAATGTTACGGTGTGGCACTTGCAGGTCAAAACGACTGTGCTGCAGGTCCAGGCACTTCTTGCGCTGGCACGTCGAAAACAGACTACCAATCTAATGCATGGAAATTAGTCCCTGCCGGCACTTGCGTGGAGATGGAATCTAAAACCTCTTCAACTGGCCATGGCCAATTGAACGCCTTCTAAGGCAACTGATACACCATGGTATTTACGCCAAAACAAAGCCAAGGCGCGTCAGCGCCTTCGAGCTTTATTGAAACCACTGGCATCAGCCTAAAACCTTCCTATTACCATGACATTTTAGACCGCCGTCCAGAACTTGGCTTTTTCGAGATCCATGCGGAAAATTATCTAAGCTTAGGTGGACCAGCACGCTACTATTTGCAAAAAATCAGAGAGCATTATGCGTTCACCATACACGGTGTCGGCTTGTCTATTGGCGCAGACGTACCGTTAGATCCGTCCCATTTACAGCGCATCGCACGGCTTGTTGATGAGGTGCAGCCCGAGGTCTTTTCCGAGCATCTCGCATGGTCGACCCACGATAATGTTTTTTTAAACGATCTATTACCCGTGGCTTATAACCAAGCCACATTGAACCGTGTATGTGAACACATAGATCAACTGCAATCGACACTAAAACGCCAAGTTTTAATTGAAAATCCGTCCACCTATTTTGAGTTTCACCGCAGTGATCGCAGTGAAATTGATTTCATTGCTGAAATGGCTCATCGAACAGGCTGTGGGCTGTTGCTAGACATTAACAACGTGGAAGTGTCTTGTTTTAACCATAGAAGTAACCCATTCGATTACATTAATCGCTTTCCAAGTCGCGCGGTGGGGCAAATTCACCTTGCAGGTCATAGCTTGGACGAAAACACCACAATACCACTAAAAATAGACAGCCACGACACCCCAGTTTCCCATGAAGTTTGGGACTTATATCAGCATGCCTTAACCACAATGGGTGACCGTCCGACGTTAATCGAACGCGACGGCCATTTGCCCACGCTATCGGTTTTACTGGCCGAAGCACGACAAGCGGACCACATACGCACAAACATAAGACAGGAAAGCCGTCATGAATAAGGCTTTTAGAGACGCATTATTTCATCAAGATATGGCTTTTTATGAAGAAATCAAAGGCCATTCTGATGAGGAAAAAGCCATTCGTTTTAACGTCTATCGCAACAATGTTTATGTGTCTTTAATAGACGCGTTAGCCGATATTTTTCCGGTCTCGCAAACGCTTGTTGGAGACGAATTTTTCCGCGCGATGGCACGGGAGTACCTTCAAGAAAACCTCCCTAAAACCCCAATTATCGGAGAATACGGGGCCACGTTTGCTGATTTCATTCGTGCATTTGAACCGTCGAAAAGCGTGCCATTTTTAGGCGATCTTGCTGACCTAGAACACAAACTCTTAACACTGACTCATGCACAAGAATACCCAACGCTTGAACATGAGCAAATCTCAGCGGCATTTAATAACACCTCAGACCCAACGAGATTGCTACTGGGTTTATCACCAAACACGAGTGTGATGTCTTCTTGCTATGCAATTGGTTCGCTGTATTTAGCCCATAAGCAACCTCGCAGACAAAATGTAGCCCAAATCCAGCCGTATAATAGCGAGTACTTACTCCTATCAAAGCGCTCTATTTATGGTGAGGTGTATATTATCAGTGAAGCCGAAGCGGTTTTTATTCAACGCCTTATGCAAAATAAAACACTTGAACAAGCCATTCCGGACGACGCGATGTTTGATACTGGAAGCAGTTTGGCAAAACTCATTCAATGGAAATTAATCACTCACGTGTCGGAAGCCGATGCCTAAAAGCAAACAGGCTAAAGGAGAAAATTATGGTGTCGTCTATGTTACAAATCAGTGAACGCTTATTTAACAAAATCCCCGAGTCGATGGTCTTGTTTATCGCACGGTTCGCCATTGCGGCCGTCTTTTGGCAGTCAGGACAAACGAAAATAGAGGGCTTTTCCTTAGATATTATCGCTATGCAAGCCCAATTAGGCTGGCCTCATCTCAAAGAAACAACCTTGTTTCTGTTTGAATACGAATACAACTTGCCGCTGATTCCTCCTATGGTCGCCGCTTTATTGGCCACGTTGGCCGAACATATTTTACCCATCCTCATCTTAACGGGCCTGTTAACCCGCTTCGCCGCATTCGGTTTAGCGGGCATGACATTGGTGATTCAACTGTTTGTCTATCCTGATGCCTACCCAACCCACGCCACATGGCTAGCCATCACGCTTTTGCTTATGTACCGTGGCGCAGGTGTTTTTTCTTTGGACCATGTCTTATCCAAACACAAATAAAAAGTTCACCCGTTACGCGGGCAAGGTAAACGTAGACGTTGCGTCATGGGTTTGCTCGGCCGCACCCGATAACGCGTCGGTAAGCTTGCTCAAGCGTTTTGATGTTTGCTCATTGCTCGTCGTAACGTCAACAATACGAGTAATGTGCGCCGCCATATCTTGCGCTTCTCTTGCCTGTTGCTGAGCCAATTGTGAGAGACCATCAAGGCTTTTCAGCGAATTGGCTGAATCGGCTTCTAATTGGCTAAGAGGCGCCACCACCGCTTCAATTTGCGTCACACCGTGACGCATCTTCTCCTGCCCTTCAACCATTTCATTAGCAATCTGCATAGACAAACTGCTAATAGTGGTAATTACCTTATCAATAGACGCCGTGACTTGTGCGGTATTAGTCGCCAAGTTACGTACCTCGTCCGCCACCACAGCAAAACCTCGACCACTTTCCCCAGCACGAGCCGCTTCGATAGACGCATTCAGCGCCAACAAATTGGTTTGCTCAGCCACACTACGAATGCTGTTTACAAACTCCGTGACGGTCGCTGCGCTTTTATTCAATTCCGCCACAGCATGAGACGTCTCTTCAATATAAGCGGCAACCGCTGTAATGTCTTTCGCCGCAGAAGTAATGACCTTTTTGCCATGTTTGGCTAAATCATGAGCCGCTTCCGCTTGATTGCGCGATACACTGACATGGTCGGCCATCACATTCGCGGCATTCGATAACTCGCTAACGGATAATTGAATCTCACTGGCCATAGTGGTCTGAGTATTAGACCCCTGATTCACATCCGCCACATTCATACGAATAGCACCAACGGCATCAACAACCGTTCTGGCACTCTTATCAATTTGCCTAATCACATCCGCTAAACTGACCCGCATACGTTTAACACTGTCTAATAGCTGACCAATTTCACCTTTTTGTGTCGATGTAATCTCTTGAGAAAGATCACCATGGGCAAAATTATCTAACAACGCCATCACATAATTAAGCGGATTTACGATACTACGGGTAATCAAAACCGACATAATCAAACCAATGAAAACCGCCAAAAGCCCTACTCCTACCGTGAGCCAAATAGCCAACTCGGATTCAGACAAGACCTCTTTCTGCCGAGCTTGCATCAAGCTGCGCTCATACTCGGATAACGCAGACGTTTGCTTTAAAAAGGTTTGTAGCTCATCACGAGTCGAACCCGCCATCCGTTTTTTCGCTTCTTCTAGCTCACCAAACTCCAAGGCCTCGACGGTAGCCTGAAGCGCATCTTGGTATACCTTTCGTTGGATTTTTAAACCCTCAACAACCGCTTTATCCTGAGGCGTTTGTACCAACAGAGCCATTTTTTCTAAACTGCTATCAAGATTGCTATTTCGCTCATCAATTTCTTTGTAAATAGCGACACGAGCGTCTCGTTCCTCTAGAACAAACAGCAACAACAGGCGACTGGCCAAGCTTTCAGCGTTAACGTTTAGCTCACCGGCCAACTCAACTAAAGCCGCGTTTTCATCCACAATACTGCGGATATTGCCTGATAGGAGCTGAAAACGACTCACTGACAACGCCACCACTAGCACCAGCAATACCAACAACACTAAATAACTCGCCCGTAGACGGCTACGGATACTAGTAAAACTCATCATGAAACGTCCTTCTTGGGAGTAGAAAATGGCAGAAAAATACACGGCTTGATCTAACTATATTTGACGAAATAACGCCCTACTTTATTACAGTGTACAGACATAAAATACGCAAATAATAAAGCCACCTAGGTTTTCCTAAGTGGCTTTTATAAAAACGGTGATCGATGAGGTAAAACCTAGAGAACGCGCAACAGGATGTAAAAATCAGACTAGGGCGGCTAAGGTTTTCTTGTAAAACGTAAACGCATCAATCGCCCCTTGTACGGCCAGCTGTTCCTGTTCTTCTGTTAATAACAAAGCGTCTAGCTGCGCTACGAACTTACGCCAATGCAATGCTCGCCCTTCTGGGTGAGCCGCTAAATGACGAGCACCATGATGTTCATCAAACGTCAATTTCTGAGTTTCTTTGTATAAAAATGCCGCACCAATATTCGACCCTTCGCTACAATACAGCCATCCTATCGCCTGATACGGATCCGTGACGCTTGCCAGTAAAGACGAATCAACGTCCATATTCACCCCTAAATCTCGAAGATCAGATTCAACGGCGGACAGTCTAGGTAAGGCTGCTAATCCAGGAAACAACGCTTGTAAATCATCGCGTTGATACAAAGGTGCAACCGATAAATGGAAAATATGCTGTAATCGCAAAAATTTTATGTAGTTTTCTTTATTGGCAAATGGCTCTGACTTCATCACCTGTGAATCGACACTGTCATGATTCGTACGCGTGGAATATTTTAAACGCTTTGCAAATGTCATGATGTCTTGATCTTTTTCTATTGTTTGCATATTGGGCCTCATTAAAATTCTTTCCATATAATAAAAACACGGCGTATCAATAGCCATCTTATTTATATTAAGAAAAAATAATACTAGTTAACATTATCATTTACCTTATTCGGCCTAGACCACATCCATAAAAAACCGACAAACATGCCTGATAAAGCAAAAAACAAAACGTATGAATTAACCTTACTATAAAATAATAAACATACACAAAAAAGCATACTGAATGTCGATAGTATTTTATTACTTTTCGAAATCACCTTACCATTATTCCAATTATATAAAGCTGGCCCTGTAAAGCGATTATTGTGCAGGTATCGATGAACCCTAGGGGAACCCTTTGATGACGACCACGCGCACAACAATATGAACTCGGTTGCAGGAATACCGGGAACCAAAACTCCCACAAAGGCCATAATTAAGCTAAGAACGGCAATGATTTTGTAAATAAGGGTTCGACTGCTCACTATCATTGCTCTTAGCTTCAACAGGATTTCCCTCACACTCTATTTTCTCCAAGATACCATGATGTTTAGCATGCAAAACCACATACTCTTTTATAATACCGAAGTATTTATCAGGTCGCCAACAAGCTGTCTATATTCATGTTGGAAAGAATTTCCTAGTCCAAAAAAATAAGGCAAAGGCGTTATAAAATTTTCATTAAGTAACAGGCTAATATTTAACATAGAAGTAGAATGGGAATCATCCAGTTTTATATTTTTAGAATAACTAGAAATCGAAAACGTTTGAAATGTTACATCAATGTTTGCTATGGAAACCATGCCATAAGACTGCTTTACAATGTCATGGCTTAACCATTGACTTTTATCCTCTTCTTTCAACGATAAAAATGCCTTCTCTGAAGGAAGTGCCTGAACAACATTGTCTAAAGTACGACCAACAAACACAATCACCACTGCAATTCTAATCAATTCAATTAACATCATTGAGCTAAAAATAATAACAGGGAAAAGACGAGGCCCAAAAAAACACCCAGGACTCTGCGTCTGCATCAAACTGCGTTCCAATGAAATGCATTAAAAAAGCCACGTTGATTTCTCAAAGTGGCTTTTCTACAGTTGCTTTCGCACAACCTTAACGCTAAAACCTTAACGCAAACGTTTAAACGGTAAGGTATAAGCGATCAAGAACAACAAGGCGGCGCATACGACAACACTTGGGCCCGTTGGCGTGTCCCAGCGATAAGACGCCCACAACCCACCACACACAGACAGACAACCAATGAAGCTAGCGAACGACGCCATCTGAATCGGTGTACTAGAAAGCTTACGCGCGGTGGCCGCAGGAATAATCATTAGGGAAGTAATTAACAACACACCGACGATTTTCATCGCCACAGCAATCACCAAAGCCACCAGCAACATCAGCAATAAACGAATCGCTTCAACCGGATAGCCTTCTACTTTCGCCAGTTCTTCGTTCACCGTGACGGCTAATAGCGGCTTCCAAAAAGTCACCAATAAAGTGATAACCGCCAAACCTCCGCCGTAAATCCAATACACATCGGCTTGATTAATCGCCAATAAATCACCAAACAAATACGCCATCAAATCAATACGAATATTGTCCAAAAAGCTCACCGCCACCAAACCCAGTGACAATGCTGAATGGGCTAAAATCCCCAACAAGGTATCCGTCGCGATAATGTGTTTCTTCTGCAAAGTGACCAACACCAAGGCCAAACCGACACACAGAACGACAATAGCCAAGTTCAAATTGATGTCTAATAAAAAGCCTAACGCCACCCCCAGCAAGGCCGAGTGCGCCAAGGTGTCACCAAAATACGCCATCCGTCGCCAAACAACAAACGCCCCTAGCGGCCCCGCGACGGCAGCCACACCCAATCCGCCTAACAAGGCTCTGAGCAAAAGATCTAACATGCTATTACAAACTCCAAAAACGGCTAACTAGGGTGATATTTAATGATGCTGACAATGGGCGTGAGCGTCGCCATCGTCTGACAAAATACTGCCGTGTTCATCATGTACATGATCGTGCTGATGGGCGTAAATCGCGATAGACTCGTCCGCACCAGGCACACCAAACAACGCTTGATAAGCGGGATGACCCGTTACATGCTGCGGGCTACCGGAACAACAAACATGCTGGTTGATGCACACAACGGTATCCGTTTTCGCCATCACCAAATGCAAATCATGGGACACCATCAACACACCGCAATGCAGCTCATTGCGAATGCTTTCAATCAAGTTATAGAGTTCCACCTGACCATTCACATCCACACCCTGCACCGGTTCATCAAGCACCAGCAGATTCGGTCGATTCAACAAAGCACGCGCCAGCAAAACACGCTGCGTTTCACCACCCGACAACACATGCACTTGTGAGTGGAGCAAATGCGCAATGCCAAGTTTTTCCAGCGTAGGAAGAATGTCTTGCTTATTCACGCCTCGAACCAACGCCAAGAAATGCTTAACGGTTAACGGCAAAGTCGGATCGATGTGCAGCTTTTGCGGCATATAACCGATGCGCAGCGTTTTGTGTCTTACTATCTCGCCAGAAGTCGCTGCTTGCAAACCTAACAAGATACGAATTAACGTGCTTTTCCCACTACCATTGGGGCCGATTAAGGTAACAATTTCCCCTTCGCTGATGCTCATATCGATATTAGAAAGTAACACGCGACCATCAAACGCAATGCCTATTTTATCAAACACCACTAAGCGTTTACTCATGCGCTTGTCCCTACCGCCGCAGCGTCAGTTGCCTTTGCTTTGCAATCGGCACACAAGCCTGTCAGCTCAATGGTTTCCGCACGCAACTCAAAACCCTGCTTAGCGGCTTTAGCGATCAAGGCCGCATGGATGTCTTGATAATCAAACTCCATCACATTGTGGCACTCATCACAAATCAAAAAATACCCCTTGTGGGCTCTGTCGGCATGGGCGCACCCCAAATAAGCATTCATCGACTCCACTTTGTGAATGAGGCCTGCTGCCAATAAAAAGTCCAAGGCTCGATAAACCGTCGGTGGCGCAGAATTAAAGCCTTCTTCTGCCAATTTCGCCAATAACTGATAAGCCCCTAATGGCCGATGACTTTCCCAAATCAACTCCAATGCACGACGACGCACTTTCGTCAAACGCTGGCCCTGTTCAATACACAAGGTCTCCGCCGTAGCAAGCGCAGTATCAATGCAATGATTGTGATTATGATCATGGGCATGACCCGCGTCATGATCATGCTGATGTGAATGTAATTTGGTCATTAAAACGCCCTTCCTGCATTGCTCAAGTAGCTCCAAATCATGGAACAACTGATGATAATCAAAGCGAAAGCAGCAATAAAACCGAAGACACGCGACACTCTTTGTCGCCAAATACGATGCTCACTACTTAACGCTAACCCAGTGTCACGCACCAACACGCTGACCGCAGCCAACACCGCAACCGTAATGGCCGTGCCAAGCGCCATGGCAAAGGTGGCGACGATGCCCCATAAAAAAATGTCCGTGCTTAACGAAAACAGCAACACCAACACCGCCCCCGTACAAGGTCGAATTCCAACCGCCGCCACCATTGCCCAAATACTACGACGCGCCGTTTTGGCTTCCTGTTCATGGTGAGCGCAACAGCCATGACCGTGAGAGCCATGATCATGATGATCGTGGTCGTGGTCATGGTCATGGTCATGGTCATGGTCGTGATGATCGCTAGAATGAGCGTGTAGATGATCCTGAGAGTGGTCATGACCACAACCAGACTGGCCTCGTAACAAACGCACCAAAATCCAAACACCGATTAAGCCCACCGCAGCAAAACTGGCAATCTCGAAAAAACGACTGATTTGCATGACTTTTCCGGCTAAAGAAAAGATCTGACTCAAGACTAAAATGACCGCTATCGCCATCAAAGCTTGCACGCCCGCACACAAAAACGCCAAACTCACACCACGCCGAATCGGCGCCTTGCTTGCCAACATATAGGCTGAAATCACCGCTTTACCATGGCCCGGACCCGCTGCGTGAAACACCCCGTAAAAGAAACTGGTGGTCATCAACCCCCACAACAAAACAGGGCTGCCCTCTTTGCTAATGGAACGCACCAAAGAGACTAATTCACGATGGAATGTCGCCTGCTGTGACAGAATCCACTGAATAAAGTCTTGGTAGAGGGAAAACTCCACCGCGGCATAAAGAGGCGAACTAAGACATAAAAAAGACAGAAGTAAAAAAGCGACGTTCTTCGCCATAATTGGCACTCACCCATGGTTAAAGATAATTTTGTTATGGTATAACAACTCAAACCTAAGGAGAAGCCAAAGCCTAGAAACGTCGCATTTATTCGTTAACCGACAGCGGGTTGTAAAAAGCCCATCACACCGCTCATGAAAATTTGCGCGGCCATAGCGGCCAAAATCAAGCCGGTGATTTTCGATAACACATTTAAGCCGGTACGACCCAGCATCTTCTCGATTAAAGAGCCAGAATACAAAATAATGGTCAAGGTACCCAGTGCTAACAACAAACCACATAGGCCGATGAATAAATCCCAACCTTGTAGCTCAGCGCCATAAACCAGAATCGTACCAATGGTCGCCGGTCCGATAATGGTTGGCACGGCCAGCGGCACCACAGACACATCATCACGCTCTTCGCTTGGCATGCCTACTGCATGGTTTCGGGTGCCGTCACGCACCAAACTCAACGCCGACATAAACAACAAAATACCAGAGCCAATCCGGAAAGAATCCAGAGTGATGCCTAACACCGCAAACAAACCACCGCCAAAAAACAGCAACACAATCGAAATCGCCACAGAGGCGATGATCGCTTTATTTGCCACGTGACGACGGGAAGTCGACGATTCGCCACGCGTTAGCGCAAGAAACATAGACAACACAAAAAACGGCGCAAACAGGAAGAAAAACTTAATCCACGTTGAAATCAATAAACTCATTTAAAAGAATCACCCAAAAAGCAGACAGCAAAGCCGAATACTTATTATCTAAAGCCCTATCTTATAGGATAAGGACCCACCCAATTTACCGCGCTTGTGACACAGCAAATAGCCATCTGAAAGCAGTCCCTATTGAAAGACAGTCTCGAAGAGAACACAGATGGGGGAATTCTAGCAAAGAATCAGAAAAAATGAGGGAGAAATAACATGTCATGAAAAAGAAAAACCGATACAAAGTGTGACTTTATATCGGCTTCTCCGTTTGCATGGCTGACTACTTAATGCGTTGTATTCTTAGTTTTAAAAAGCCCAAGAACCCAAGTAAAAAACACAGGAACAAACAACACACCAAGAAGGGTCGCCGAGATCATGCCACCGATAACACTTACGCCCAAAGAGTGCTGACTGGCAGCGCCGGCACCCGTGGCGATCGTCAAGGGTACAACCCCCAAAATAAAGGCCATCGAGGTCATAATAATCGGTCTAAAGCGCAGTTTAGCCGCTTGGATCGCCGATTCTTTGAGCGAATGTCCTTGTTGATAAAGATCTTTGGCAAACTCCACAATCAAGATCGCATTCTTTGCCGACAAACCAATAATCGTAATCAGACCCACTTTAAAGTACACATCATTCGACATGCCCGTTAGGAAAACAGCCAACACCGCCCCCAAAGCACCAATCGGAATAATCAAAATAACCGACAATGGAATCGACCAGCTTTCGTACAAGGCCACCAGCAACAAGAACACCACCAAAATCGAAATGGTCAGCAGCATAGGCGCCTGAGAACCTGCGGCTTTTTCTTGGTAGGACAACCCCGTCCACTCATAGCCGATGCCTTTTGGCAAGGTGCTAATGATGCGCTCAATTTCCGCCATGGCTTCACCAGAACTGTGTCCTGGCATTGGGCTGCCTGAAATTTTGTACGCTGGATAACCATTGTAACGAGACACCTGAACGGGTCCGATTTCCCATGAGCTGCTCGCAAAAGAACGCATCGGCACAAGATTGCCCTCGTCGTTCAACACTTGCAGCTCAAGTACTCGCTCCGGCGTCATACGGTCTGCTACATCGGCTTGCACCACAACACGCTGCAAACGGCCCGCATTGGTAAAATCATTTACCGTTGCGGAACCATAGGCGGTCGAGACCGCGTTATTAATGGATTCAAAACCCACACCCAGTGCCGTCGCTTTTTTACGATCAATATCGATTCGTAGCTGCGGTGCATCCTCTAAACCTTCCATCATGGCATAAGCAATGATAGGCGAGGCATTCGCTTGACCTAACACCACATTACGCGCATTGGTTAGCGCCTCTCGACCGAGGTTACTGCGGTCCTGCAAACGCAACGAAAAGCCGCCCGAGTTTCCCATGCCTTCGATTGGCGGTGGTGGCACCGCCATAGAACGACCATCGGTGATGCTGCCAGCAAATTGGTTGTACGCCATGGTTTCATCAAATAATGATTGTTCACGTTCAGACCAATCCGTGAAAGTCGGAAACAGCAAACCCGCATTCGCCCCCATACCAGAGAAGCTAAAGCCCATTACCGTTACCACATTCTCAACCGCATCCCGTTGCCCTAAAAATTGTTCGACGTCTTTCATGGTTTCGTTGGTTCGAGAGAACGTCGCACCAGCGGGCAGTTGAACATCGACAATCATGTAACCTTGGTCTTCCGTTGGCACAAAAGATTCAGGTAAACGCAGATAGGCATAACCAAGACCAAGAACCAGCACAAGGTACACCAACATAAAACGCCCAGAGCGATTCACTAGCTTGCCATTTAAGGCAGAATAACGATTCGTTAGCCCAGTGAACTGACGGTTAAACCAACCAAAGAATCCGCCTTTTTCATGATGCGCTTCTGTGTTGATAGGTTTTAGCAACGTCGCACACAAAGCTGGCGTAAAAGTAAGAGCCAAAATCCCAGACAGCATAATAGACACCGCCAGAGACATAGAGAACTGCTGATAAATAATACCCACCGATCCGCTCATAAAGGCCAGCGGCACAAACACCGCAGACAATACCAAGGTGATACCAACGATCGCACCGGACACTTGCCCCATGGCTTTAATCGTCGCGGCTTTTGGTGAAAGCCCTTCTTCCACCATAATCCGCTCGACGTTTTCGACCACCACAATGGCGTCATCCACTAAAATACCAATGGCGAGCACCATACCAAACATGGTCATCATGTTCACCGAGAAGCCCATCAGAGACATCACCGCAAAGGTGCCTAAGATACAAACCGGCACCACAATCGTCGGAATCAAGGTGTAGCGTAAATTCTGCAAGAACAACAGCATCACCAAAAACACCAACACAATGGCTTCTACTAGGGTATAAATCACCTTTTCAATCGCGGCGCTAACAAACTTAGAGGTGTCATAAGGAAAACTGATCTGAATATCATCTGGAAAATTGGCTTCCAGCTCTGCAGCACGCGCTTTTACTGCTTTCACCGTTTCAATAGCGTTGGCACCTGGTGATAACTGCACCGCGCCCATAATGGCTTTGCGACCATTTAAGCGCGTTTCAAAATTATAGTCTTGCTGACCTAGCTCAACACGAGCCACATCTTTAAGGTAAACGGCGGAACCGTCTGTGTTGCTGCGCAATACGATATTGCCAAACTCTTCTGGGTCTTCCAAAAAGCCTTTTACCACCAAGCTGGCCGTCAGCTCTTGTGCGTTATCGGCTGGTCGACCACCAAAACTTCCCGCAGGGACTTGCACGTTTTGGTTGCTGATCGCGGTATTAATGTCGCCAATTGATAAGCCATAGCTCAATAGTTTCTCAGGTGATACCCAAACGCGCATCGCCGCTTCGGTACCAAAATATTGCAGCTTACCCACCCCCTCAACACGACGAATATTATTGTTAATATTGCGTGCGGCGTAATCCGCCAAGGTCACAATGCTTTTAGAAGAATCATCACCTTTAAACGTCAGCGCATAGATCATCAAGAACCCGGAACTGGCTTGGTCAACTTGCACGCCTTGGGCAATCACACTGCTTGGTAAACGTGCCTCGGCTTTTTTAAGACGGTTCTGAATATCGACCTGAGCCAAATCTGGATCCGTGCCGGGCTCAAAAGACGCGGTAATCTGCGCGATACCATTGGCATTACTGGACGAATCAAAATAGAGCAAACCCTTCGCGCCATTTAACTCTTCCTCGATCACACTGGTAACCGAGTCCACTAACACCTGAGCGGACGCACCGGGGTACGTCGCGGTGACTTCAATCTGCGGTGGTGCCACCACCGGAAATTGCGACACAGGCAAGGTTGGCAACGCCAATAACCCTGCCAGCAAAATAAAGATTGCCATTACCCAAGCAAAGTTGGGCCGTGCAATAAAGAAATTAGACATGCATTAAGCCTCTAAAACGTCTGAACAGTTAAGATAAAGTCCGTAATAATCTAAAAATTAGAGGCCACTTTGGCGGAAGCCGTTACCTTCTCTCCCGCTTGATACATAGCGGCATTATCGATAATCACCTTATCTCCAGCGCTCAATCCTTGCGTGATACGCCACAGATTTTGCGACATTGAGCCGGTGACGATTGAGCGAGATTCCACCGCATTTTGATCATTGACGACATACACGAATGCCCCATTGTTGCTGCGCATCACCGCACGCTGAGGAATCAAGATGGCTTGAGCAGAATGGGACTGAACCGCTTCAACACGCACATACATGCCTGGCAATAACACTTTATTGGCATTTGGGAACAGGCCACGTAACACAACATTACCGGTTTTTTCATCGACCTGACTGTCAGAAAACAGCAGTTTTCCTTCAAAGCCTTTGTCGTAGCCGTCTAGCTTAGCCATCAACTGAGTGCTATTCGCTGAAGCGCTTTCTTCTACCGATTGTCGATATTTTAAGGTGTCCGCTACAGATTGCGTGAAATCGATATAAACCGGGTCAAGCTGCTGAATCGTAGCCAACAAGGTGGTATCGCCCTGACCCACTAACATGCCTTCGCTGACATTCGCTCGACCAATGCGGCCCGAAATAGGCGCACGAACCGTCGCGTAGTCGAGATTCAACTCCGCACTGTCTACATCCGCTTTAGCAGATATAACCGAAGCACTGGCGCTCAAATAAGCTGCCTGCGCCGCATCAAAGGTTTGCTTACTGACCGCTTGAGACTTCAACAAGGGAGTGTAACGGTCCACCAACACCTTGGCGTCAAACAAGGTCGCTTCGGCTCGAGCAAGTTCACCTTTCGCACGAGCAAGAGCAATTTTTAGTGACGCAGGATCGATCTCAAACAACACATCGCCCGCTTTCACATCAGAGCCTTCCACGAATTTTCTGTGCAACACAATACCAGGAACACGAGCACGCACTTCCGCTTCACGAATCGGCTCTACTCGACCAGGTAGAATGGCATTTTCTTCGTACTCAACAGCTTGTACCGTCATCACAGTAGCGGCTCTTGCGCTTGCCGGCGCGCTGGCTTGAGCCTCTGGCTCATTTGGGGTACAGCCAGACACAATCAATAACGCCACCAAAGCCGGTAACAACGTTCGCCCATTCATTAGAATTCGTATCATTGGTTAATACCTTACCTTTATAGCCAGAGATAAAACAGATTCTAATGGTATTGAAACAACCCAAATGAATCTATAGTGATTCATTTGATACATAGATAATTCTTTTTATTTCTGCTTTTTACCGGCATATAAGATTTCATATAAAAGATATTCTGCGTAAAATCACTAAGGCGCAAAAAACGAGTAACATGAACAACCATGAAATAGGTTATTCAAACGCAAATTGGGTATTGATATGGCTGAACAGGAAACAAACGAGGCATTACAGAACGCGCTAGCGCTGGCATTAGTGGAGCATCCACGTGCGTCGCTACAAGAGCTCGCCTGTGCTGTCGGTGTAAGCAAAGCCACCTTGTATCGTTTTTGCCCTACTAGGGAAAGTCTGCTTGAAAGGCTGCAAGCGAGCAGTCTTAACGCTTATAAGTCAGCCATCAAGGAGGCCAATTTAGATACCGCTGAGCCAAGAGAAGGCGTGCGCAGGCTTCTAGAAAATTGTTATAAAAACAAAGAACTTACCCTCTTTACCATCCAACACTGGCAACCAGAGCTATTGGAAAATTGTGAATGCATTCAGATGCAAGAAAAGCTCGACGCCTTTTTCTTGAAGGGACAACAAAGTGGTCACTTTCGGGTAGACATTAGTGCCGCTGCGATTACAGAATGCTTCCACGGTTTGTTCTTCACCATGATCGAAGCTGAGCGTCTGGGACGAGTGCCCAGAACAAGAGTGTTAACCATAATAGAATTGGTATTAATGGAAGGCGTTTGCACTCAGTCAAACTCGCCTTCCTAGTAGGATCACATAAGTCGCAACGTGTTAGCGCTGGCTTAATGCCAGTTTTACACCAAAGCCCAACAACAAGACGCCCGTTAAGCCGTCTAACACCAACGCCACTTTGGGTCGCGCCAACCAGACTCGCGCTTTATGAACCATAAGCGCCAAAAAGGTTTGCCATACCATCGCGATGATGAAGTGCAAAGAAGCCATGAAAAGCGATTGCGCTAATGCCGAATGACTCGGATCAATAAACTGTGGCAAGAACGCCATATAAAAGATAATTGGCTTCGGATTCAATACGTTAGATAAAATACCTTGGCGAAAACTGCCCCACGCTGTCAGTGATTTCGGATTTTTGGCGTCTTTAAACGTCATACCCACCGGCTTCATTGCACTGCGAATCGCTTGCACCCCTAGGTATACGAGGTACGCAGCGCCAACCAATTTGAATGCAGTAAACAACCCCGCCGAGCCGAGCAAAATTACCGACAAGCCTAAGGCTGACACCGTGGCATGGGCAAACAACCCCATGCAAATACCCAAGCTAGTCAAAAACCCCAAACGCCAACCACCAGACGCCGCGTTACGCATCACCAAAATAGTGTCCACTCCCGGACTCATGGTAAGAACCGTAATAGCGGCTAAAAAAGGCAACCATTGAAAATGCTCTAACATGTACTACTACCTTAAAACGCTCACATTAAAAAAGAGAACTAGGGCTTACAGGTCAAATCCACCCACATCGCCACGGACGTTTCTTCTGCTTCCCGCTCAACTGGCGTGCAGGTTTCAGACAACGAACCCGACAAGCGCACCAGCCCTTCTTCCAACGGTTCCATCGCAAAATACAATTCATCGTCACCAAACGCGAAACTCAGGGTTGAAGCCTCAAGATTGACGGGCGCTGGCAGTGCGATACCAAGACGAATCCACAACATCTGATCTCGAACGCGAACATCTAAGACCTGTACGTCGCTGGGCACAATATCAGCACCATCTTGCTTCATCTTGATAAAAAAGCCGTATTGCTGAAAACTTTTTAAAACCTCGATCATGTCGAGCTTTTCTTGCCCTGCTAGATCCCCATCGCCGTCCACATCGTATTCAGCAATCAAACTTGTTGAGGTAAACAGGTCTAAGCTCCATGTTGCTTCAAGGGTTTCAATGCTGCTTTGATCCACCTGAACGCGATACTGGGAGTCCACCCAAACATGAGGATGGGCCAGAGCCGAAGCGGTAAATAACACACTGACGCACAAACACAACCAAACTCGTATCATATTGTTTCCACCAAGGCCGGGGCGTATCTCACCCGAGCCTCTAAAATACGCTGAAACTCACGAGGATCATGCTGTTGCGCCAAACGTTCAGGATCATGTTTCGCGCCATGCCATGCTTCTAAACGAGACAACCAAAAACGCAACGCCGCGATTTTCAACATATAGGGCCAAGCCAGCACTTCCTCAACACTGACTTCTCGCTCATGCAGATAGGCTTTTATCAACGCCTTATATTTGGCTTTATCTAATTCGCCAGTTGTCATGTCGGAACACCAATCGTTCACCACAATGGCTAAGTCGTACATCACCCAAGAATGGCAGGCGTTGTAAAAATCAATGATCGCCGAGAGTTGATTGCCTTCAAACAAGGTATTGTTGTAGAACAAATCCCCATGAATGGTGGTTTTCGGCAGATCGGGTTGCTCGGCGATAAACGCATCAAACTCCGCGATTTGTGACAACAACAGCCGCGCTTGTGCAGGTTCCAATTGTGACGCAATCGCGTCACTCGTTTTATGCCACCACGCCATGCCTCGATGACTTTCTCGGTGCGTGGCAAAGTCTTCCCCTGCCGTATGCAGCTTCGCTAACACAGCGCCCATTTGGCGGCAGGTTTCTACATTCGTGCTGTCTAATCCACTGCCCGGAAAGCAATCCACAATAATGGTTGGGCGACCTTTCACAATGCGCAAACGCTCACCATGAATATCGATCAAGGCCGCCGGTACGTTAAATCCCTTGTGCTTTAAATGCGCCACCACGTCTAAAAAATACGGCACCTCATCGGGCTGAAATTCTTCAAACAAGGTCACCACATACTTACCCGTTGTGGTGGTCAAAAAGTAATTAGTGTTTTCGACACCACCAGAAATACCTTGGAAGGCAACCAGTTCGCCCAAATAATAATCGGCCACTAAGGCCCGCATGTCAGAGTCAGAGAGGGATGTGTAAACAGCCAAGTGGTACTACCTAATTTATTAGAAAATATTTGCTCAAAAAGGAAACGAAGCACTGAAGCGCCTATGCTCCACAATAAGTACCAAAAGGTCAATTCTAAGTACAGTAAATAGATGCGTTATTGCACGCTCCTAGTCTTTCAAGCACTTGCTACAATAGGAACATTTTTTCACCAAGAGACAACAGAATTCGGCGATAAAGTATGTATACTTTGAACAAGCAACTAACAAGACATAACCATGCCTAATTTAAACGACCACACCCGTATTTTAATTCCAGCTACATATCGACTGCTGGTCGTCACAATTTTGAGCAGCGCCATTTACGCGGTTTTATTCAACGTTTATTCAACGCCTTTTATCATTCATGCCTTCCAACCCGCTTTTTTCACCCTTTTGCATTTGATGTTGTTTATTTATCTTTACAGGAACCCTCAAAAAAGAATCCATCGGGTCATCAATACCTATGGCGCAATCATCTTATTGACGTCCGTACCAAACACCTTGTACTTCACCATCGGTGCTTGGCAAAATAAATGGCAATTCGTGGAAATATTTCCGCCTATTTCCGGCATGATTATTTTGAGTACTACCTTAATCATGCTCATGCTACCGGAAAAGCTCAACAGATTAGTGGTCATCACTTGGTCACTCAACTCGCTTCCCGTGCTGCTTTTTTTGTTGACTCATCCGGACGAATTACAAACCCCAAGAGGCTATGACTTACTGTTTCTATTTGGCCCAGCCAGTTTATTAATACTGCTGATTATCCCTTATCAACGCAGCATCAATCACCATATGAACAGTATTAATTTTGATTTAAAACATTCGCAACAACTGGCTGATCGGGATTTTTTAACCGACGTATTGAATCGTCGAGGGCTTGAAAACTGGCTCAACAAACTGGATTCTGGCAGCAAAATTTGTGTGTTATTGATCGACATTGATCACTTCAAAAATATCAACGACACGTTTGGTCATACCATCGGCGACCACGTCTTGGTCGAATTTGCGTCACGCCTGCGCACTATTTACTTCAACGACCATGGCTTGGCCCGCTGGGGAGGAGAAGAATTCATCATGGTGATTGTTAACCCAAGTGAGGATTTAGTCAGTACCCTTGGCCCTATTTTTAAACACACACTCAATCAACTGCCCTACCGACAGGTCGGCAAGGTCACCGCCAGTATCGGCATATCAACCATACAACCCAAAGCACATTTTCTCGACCTAGTGGAAGAAGCTGACAAAGCGGTTTATTACGCAAAAAGCAACGGTCGTAACCAAGTCGTTATTTACTCTAGCGCCTTAATAGAAACAAAAACGCCAGATTAATTCCTTTTTTAACTGTAAAAACACACTCAAACACATAGAATAGAGCCTATAACCGCCGATTAAAAAGAGGTTCTATTTTGGCTACGGATTCTAAAACACACACTCCACCTATGGTTCTGGTAGACGGCTCGTCTTACCTTTACCGAGCATTCCACGCGATTCCACCGATGCACACCAGCGACGGCCACCCAACCAACGCCACGCGCGGTGTGATCAGCATGATCCGCAGCCTCATCAAAACCTACCCAAATTCACCCATGGTCATCATCTTCGACGCCAAAGGCAAAACCTTCCGCGACGACATTTACAGCGAATACAAAGCCCACCGTCCGCCCATGCCAGACGACCTTCGCCCACAAATCGAACCGATTCACCGCATGGTGGAAGCCATGGGCTTGCCGCTGGTCATCATCGATGGCGTAGAAGCCGACGACGTGATCGGCACCATCGCCAAACAAGTGGGCGAGCAAGGCCGCGAGGTCATTGTCTCCACTGGCGATAAAGACATGGCGCAACTGGTCACAGAGAACGTCACCCTTGTGAACACCATGAACAACACCGTCATGGACATCCAAGGCGTGAAAGACAAATTCGGCATCCCACCCGAACTCATCATCGATTACCTTGCACTCATGGGCGATAAAGTCGACAACATCCCCGGCGTACCGGGCGTAGGTGAGAAAACCGCCCTAGCCTTATTGCAAGGTCTTGGCAGCATCAAAGACATTTACAATCGCCTAGACGAAATCGCCGATTTGGGCTTCCGTGGTTCTAAGACCATGAAACAAAAAATGGCCGACAACCAAGAGATGGCCGAGCTGTCTTACACCCTAGCAACCATCAAATGCGACGTGGAACTGCCCTTCGATCCACAAGATCTGAAAAACGGCGAAGCCGACAAAGACACCCTACGTGAGTGGTACACCAAGCTAGAATTCAAAACCTGGCTCTCCGATCTAGACAACGCGCCAAGCGTCGGAAGCGCCAGCGACACAGTCGGCAACATCGCCGCTGAACAAAAAGACGGCCAAGTCGATACGCCAATCGCATCGGATCTCGAAGCCAATTACGAAACCATCTTAGACAAAGCCAGCTTCAACAAATGGCTAGAAAAAATCCAAGCCGCCGAGCTGGTTGCCTTCGATACAGAAACCACCTCGCTGAACTATATGGCTGCCGAGCTGGTTGGCGTGTCTTTTTCCGTGCAAGCAGGCGAAGCCGCTTACGTTCCGGTGGCCCACGACTACGAAGGTGCGCCAGAACAACTAGACCGCGATTGGGTGCTAGAACAGCTGAAACCTTGGCTCGAAGACGATAAGCAAGCGAAAGTCGGCCAACACCTAAAATACGACGCCAACGTACTAAACAACTACGGCATCACCTTGCGCGGCATCGCCTACGACACCATGTTGGAATCTTACGTGTACAACTCCGTAAGCTCCCGCCACGACATGGACACCCTTGCCAGTAAATTCCTCGGCCACACCAACGTGAGCTTTGAAGACATTGCCGGCAAAGGCGCGAAGCAAAAAACCTTCAACCAAATCGACCTAGAGGTCGCCGCGTTTTATGCCGCAGAAGACGCCGACATCACCTTGCGTTTGCATCAAGCGATTTGGCCAAAAATCGAAACCACGCCAGAATTGGTCAGCATCTTTAAAGACATCGAATGCCCACTGATTCCGGTATTGGCAAAAATGGAACAAACTGGCGCCTTGATCGACCCAGAGCTTCTGCATATTCAAAGCAGCGAAATCGCTGGCAAACTGCAAGAACTGGAAATCAAAGCCCACGAAGAAGCGGGCGAAAGCTTCAACCTCAGCTCACCAAAACAGCTGCAAGTCATCTTGTTTGAAAAACAAGGCTTGCCCGTTATCAAAAAAACGCCAAAAGGCCAGCCATCTACCGCCGAACCAATCTTGCAAGAACTGGCGCAAGACTACGAACTGCCTCGCTTGATCATGGAACACCGCAGCCTGTCTAAGTTGAAATCCACTTACACAGACAAACTGCCAGAGATGATCCAGAAAACCGGCCGCATTCATACCTCGTACCACCAAGCCATTACCGCCACAGGTCGTTTGTCGTCGACTGATCCAAACTTGCAGAACATCCCGATTCGTTCTGCTGAAGGTCGTCGTATTCGCCAAGCCTTCATCGCACCTGCTGGCTACAAACTGGTCGCGGCCGACTACTCACAAGTCGAATTACGCATCATGGCGCACTTGTCGCAAGATCCGGGCTTATTAGACGCCTTCACCAAAGACGCCGACGTGCACAAAGCCACCGCCGCGGAAGTCTTCGAAGTCAGCTTAGACGACGTCACCAGCGAACAACGCCGCCGCGCCAAAGCCATCAACTTCGGCTTGATCTACGGCATGTCCGCCTTTGGCCTCGCGAAACAGCTTGGCATTGGTCGCCCAGAAGCAGGCAAATACATCAAACGCTACTTCGAACGTTACCCAGGCGTACAGCAATACATGGAAAACACCCGCGAAAGCGCGAAAGAAAAAGGCTACGTAGAAACCATCTACGGCCGCCGCTTGTACTTGCCAGACATCAAAGCGAAAAACGCCATGATGCGCCAAGCCGCCGAACGCACCGCGATCAACGCCCCCATGCAAGGCTCCGCCGCCGACATCATCAAACGCGCCATGATCAAAATGCACGACTGGCTAGCAGAAACCGACCTAGACGTGAAAATGATCATGCAAGTACACGATGAACTCATCTTCGAAGTGGCTGAAAAAGACATCGACGCCGCCAAAGAGAAAATCGTCGACATTATGCAGAATAGTAGTCAGATAGACGTGCCTTTGCTTGTGGAAGCGGGAGTTGGGAACAACTGGGACGAGGCGCATTGAGTGCCTCGGATCTAAAATAGCAATGCCTAAAAAATTAAATTTTTTGTTTTGCCATAAACTTTTAATTATAGTGAAAAAAAGGCATAAAGAATGATGTTCAGATGAGTTTTATAAAAAACTATGCTAAAAACACCTTTATAAGTGTATTCTGTCCAGTTATGAAAAAGACATACACAGAAGCATTAAAAACTGTTAAGAAGGTATCCAGATGAGTACTAAAAGCACATTTATCAAGAGCTTAGGGAGCTTATTTGATCTTTCTGATAGGAAGGGTTCCCATTTCGAAAGCTTAGGTAAATACAACACATTCGATATTGAATATGAGCAACATGCGCTGAATGTTTCAGAGGCATGGAAAGAAACATCAGATTTAATGGGTGAAGCCTACTTCACCTTAAATCCAATACAGGGTAAGTCGTTTTATTTGGCAAAAGCAAAAGCGCTGTCAAAAAATACTGTGTCCTATTTTAACCTGTCTGAAAACTTTTCATTGGACGCTATAGAAGAGCAGCTTCTTGAAGACTCACTAGTAGACAATTGTGTACACCTAAAAAAGAGTGTTAAAACAACACATTTCAGAACAAGGAGATAGTCATTATGGAAAGCAATACCGACAATAAGGACACAGAGTCACTATCTAATAATCTTGATAACAACATTGAAGAGCCTGATGCAGAGGAAGCTATTGAGGGTGTGATCGAGCGAGTAGCAAAATCGGATCCTGAAGCAGCCGCTAAAATTAGCACTTATATTGTTCAAAAAGTGCATCATGGCCCAATGCCTTCTCCCGAAGACATTGCATCATATGCACAAATTCAAAAAGATCTTCCTGAACGAATGATGGCCATGGCTGAAAGCGCTCAAAAAAATAAGGCTCAAAATACACAAACCATTCTAGATCTTAAGAGACAAGAAATTGAATTACATAAACAACAACTCAATACACAACATACACTCAAAACAAAAGAGCTGAGCAACCAGAAGTTGAGCCTATACCTAGCCAGTGTTGTGGTCATTTTATGTATTACAGGGTCTTTCTACTTGGCATTACAAGATAAAACGGCAGTGGCAATTGTAATAGGAGGCACTACCGTTGTTGGTATTGTTGGCGCCTTCCTGACGTCTAAAAATAAAGATAACGTTGATACGAGTGAGTAATAAGAAAAAATAGAGGGCTGACATCATCGCAGTAATATGAAGCAGATATAGCTCTTTGGGGTCAGGGTGACCAAACAATGTTTAGTCTAACCATCAACAATGATGTCACTGGCGAATCATTGTTAGCGTGAGAACATATGGACAATCCAGTAATCAGTCACATGTTAAGCCCTGCTACAGGGTCAAGTTTAGTACTGACAACCAACGCATTGCAACCAGCAATTATGAAGCTCCCCCCATCTAACACTTGCCCCCAAGTTAAAGTAGCTATCTCTGAATAGTTAAATAAACAGTCAAGCGTAACAATTATCTTAGCAAAACAACCAAATCTAACAAAAATCTTATCTGCAAAAATATTTTCTTGGGTATTAGCTGATTACTAAAAGATTAAACTGGTTTGATCAAATCTCCTTTCTGTACAAAAAGTAAAAAAATCAATGTGAGCAGCGAGACCGCTGCACCAGCAGCTAGTGCAACGATCGGAAAATTGAAGTTTTCATAGATGACTCCGAATAATACGGTACCAAGTGAGCCACCCACATAGGTGAAAACGCTATTCATCCCCATCAACTGCCCTTTTATTGGCGTTTTAAGTTCTCCAATCATAGTAATGATGGCACTTAAGCCAAGATGGTTAAAAAAGCCCCATATTAGGCAAATTACATACATGGTATGAACGCTTCGATTAAGCGTAAACAAGGAAAGATACACAGATAAAAGAAGCAAAAATATATAAAGGGATGCGCGACGAACGCCTATTTTATCTATGATAGGGTCTGCAAATGACGCCACCCCAAATCCGATTCCATAAGCCAACACTGCATATCCTGCCTCAATAGTGGTCGATCCAAACTCTGCTCTAAGGTATGTGCCGATATAGCTATAAGTGCCATAAAACGCCATCATATAAAGTAGGTTCATCAACAGAAGTGTTTTAGCATGCCGAATGTTGAACGGAGCTAAAATATTCCAACCTGCAACCTGAACACTTTTGTTTTCATTGCCAGCTTCCGTAAACGATGCTGACGTCATGCTAATAACCGCCAGTACAAACAAAGCAAAGGCCAGCAAGAAATAGTAAGAAGTTCGCCAACCAAAATTTTCAGTAAGCAACGAAGCAAGTGGAACGCCAGCAACGAGTGCAAGAGACCACCCAGTTAATATTCGCCCAACAATCTTTGTTTCTTGACCCTTTGGTGCAATGATAGGCGCTAAAGCATATATTGCAGGTAATGAAACGCCAGCTCCAAGACCTGCTAAACACTGGCCTACCATTAAAATGGGAAGGCTCCATGAAACAGCACTAACGGCAGTTCCAACTGTTACAAGCAAAAAGGCGCCCAGTAATATTCGATAAATTCCTAGCTCATCGATAAACCGAGCTAGGAACAAAGCAGACATTGCGGTACAGGCGTTATAAGCAGTAATAGCCCAAGCTACCTCAATCGGAGAAATAAAGAAGTCGTTGGCAACGTCTGCTAGAATTGGACTTAACAACAATGAATTAGAACCAATAATACCAACAGCTATCATGAGTATGTAACTAATCATAAACCAACCTCATCCTTAAAAAATAGATAAATCCATATAACATCCGGATTTTTAGATTAATAAACGTATATCATACGAAAAAATGGGCTGTCAATGAAAAATCAGCAAGAAATAGAAAAAAGCAGAGAAGACATATCTAAAATTGATATCCAGATTCTTGAGATAGTGTCTCGAGACGCCTCAATCAGCTCAGCAGATCTGGGAAAAGCGGTGGGGTTATCATCTTCATCAGCAAACGAAAGACTGAGACGACTCAAATCTGAAGGCTACATAGTGGCTACCGTCGCCGTGATCGACCCACTTAAGTTTTCCAGAGACTTTTTAGCATTTGTACGCTTAAAAATTGGGACGACAGGTAAACAAGATATAGTGAAGCAACTAGAAGCGATTCGCTCAGTAGAAGAAATCCACTCAATTGCAGGCGAATTCTCGCTACTACTCAAAGTGAGAACAGTGAATGCCGATGCAATGGAGCGCGTTTTTGAAGAGATCTATCAGATACCCAATATCATAGGATCCGAAACAGATATTGCGTTTCGAACCTACACAGATCGACCACCGCAACTACTGTAAAAAAAACAAAAGACAGGGCTGTTTGATTAATCTTTACTAACACTGTTTCAAAATGACGTGGGTATATACTGTGCTTTAGTGATAAACCGTAGACTCGATATTAATGACAAAGCCTACTTACGACATTATCTAGAAAATCCCACTCAGGGACAGTCATCGCAATGATATAAAACAGGCATAAAAAAAGAGCATGACAAATGCTCTTTTTTAAAATGAAAAATGATAGTTCGTGGCAGCCCTTTAGCTCTTTGGGGTCAGGGTGACTAAACAATGTTTAGTCTAACCATCAACAATGATGTCACTGGCGAATCATTAGTAGCGTGAGAACATATGGACAATCCAGTAATGAGTCATATGTTAAGCCCTTCTACATGGTCAATTTTAGTGCTGACACCAACGTATTGCAACCAACAACAAACAGTCCGTAATTAAAGAAGGTAAAATGAAGTCCGTGCTGCAGTAGAAGCTATTTGCCTGACAAATAGCTTCTACTGCCACTGTTATTCTATGTTCAGCGGAACCGTCTCAGTAGCACTAAAAAATAGTGAGGCATAACGATTTTCTAAGCAATTGGGGTCAGATGAAAATTAAGCTCTCTTCCTTGGCTTTCGCCCTCGTTTCATAGGCGAAACATGCCTGTTAGCATTTCAATATCTTCTTTAAATCTATCATTCACCAGTGTCATGTCGGACTGGGGGGCTGTGCGTACTCGACCTAGTTCTTCATCTGATATATGTACTTTTAACAATGTTTGGTATCGTTTGGAGCGGTCTTTTTGCTGGCGACTCAATTGCGTTTCTTTATATAGTCGGCTCTAATACGGGATTAGATAAATTTTTCTGCTTCTCAATGGCTAAAGACTCTCTGAACTCTTCTGCTTCTGCTTTCATTGTCCAGTGAATATCTGTGATTCCTTCTGATTGAATTACTGATTTGATGTCTGATAGTGACAGTCTAAAGAACTCTTTTCGTGGGTTTACTTTATTTACAGAGTTATTATTGAAAGATTTATGTAACGCATTTTCTAAAGAAGGGGCGTCTTTTGAAAAGATCATAGCATGAACATCAAAGGAGAAAGGTACAGAAGCATCACCTAGTTCTTTAACGCGATCTAATGGGTCAAGTCTTCTAGTCATGCCAATTTTGTAAACATTTTCACCAAAGCTGCCAATATTACTAATAACATACACATGACCTTGCTTGGTTTGTTGAGCCATAGAAATTGCACGCTGACCTTTTAGTTCGGCATCTTTAAGCTTTAATTCTAGTTCTGCCAGTTGAGACTCATATTGTTGCTTTTGTTCTTCAGATGCGTTTTCGAGCTCTTTTCTGGCTTTTTCGAGAGCTTGTTGAAGCATTCGTTCTTCTTTTTCAGCTTCTTTAATGGCTTTTTCCATTTCTTTGCGCGCTTTTTCTTCTTCACGAATTTGTTCGCGAATTTCTCTTTGTTCTGCAAGCTCTTGCTGTCTCAATTCATGGGTTGCTACAGCCCATTTTAGCTCATCAAGACGAGCATCTAGGAATTCACGTGAAATACGAGCGTTTCTAAACGGTTTGCCGTTGTGGTTGACTAAAGCGAATGCATCGGTGATTTCTTGTTTAATTTTGCCAAAGTTGTCGTGTTTAACCTTAGACATGGCAGAATCAACTTTGCCATTAAATGCATCTATGACGAAGTAAATGGCGTACTTTCTTCGGTTTAGCTCTGCGTAGTCGCAGTCAGCAGCTCTATCGCTACTGATTAATTCTTTGATACGTTTGCGTTGGATTTTAAGCTGTTCACCAGCCTCTTTGTGACTGTATTCTTCAGCAAGTTCGTCTAACACTGTATGGTTAGGAATGATGTAATCATCTTTGTAGCCATCAATAGCGTTTTGCATGGCTATGATTGCGCTTTCGTATTGGTCTGCCTTGGCTTTTGCTTCCAGTGCTTCGCCTGCAATTTCTTGGGCTCGCTTGTTGGCGTATTCAGTTATTCTGTCTGATTCAGCTAGGGCTTCTTTTTTGAGTTGATCTGCTTTTTCTTGAGCTTTGGCTTGAATTTCTTTACTTTCCGCTTTTGAGTTTTGGGCGTCCATTTTTGCTGCGCTAGTGATTTCGTATGCTTCATCCTCGCTTCTTTGAATTATCAGAGCGGATTGTTTGTCGGCTTCATCCAGTATCTTTCGAGCTGTTTCAGTGAGTTTATGGGCTTCTCTGCTAAGTTTTTCTGCCTCGGCCTCAATATTGGTTATAGGCGCAAGCTTTTCTTTCAGTTGTTCGATTTCTGTGATTGCTTGCAGATGTTTTACATTTAACTTTGCTAGCCTTTTCTTAAAAATACGAGCCCTGATCCAGAAAAATAATGTAAGAATGAGGGGGGTAATCAAAATAAGAAGAGCAAAAATGGTTGCTCCGCTGTTTGATGGGTCCTGTTCCATATTCGTTAATCCTTATAAATTTAGATAATTATTGTTCAAGAAATGACAAGTTTTTTACTGCAAAAGCTAGCTTCCTAATAAACTATAAACCAGTTTTAAAGGCATGACACGTCACGGTTTCAATTTTTAACGGTTAAAAGTCAATGTTGTCTGGGGAAATGATTGTGCATTAGTTCGGTGTTTAGTTCATAAACAATTTGAACAATTGGAGTCAGATGAAAATTAAGCCATAAAACGACAAAAGCCATGCTGAGCATGGCTTTCTACTTCGTATGTCTTCGGTGGGCTGCCTAAGCAGGGATATCCGAAGCTCTCACGAACTATGCTAGTGAAGATAAGTATATTTTTCAATATAACTAAGTCACCACTAGCTAGTTAGACCTGACTCAATCTTGTTTTTCATCAATGCTACTTCCTGTACGATCTCATCGACAAAACCGTCTATGAACTCAGGATCGTGCAAGAGGGATATCTGGTCAGAGCTAAGTTTTTTGAAGTCCCAATATTCCCCTTGATAAGTGATGTATTTATAAATTGGCCAATAATCATTGCCTTCGCAGTCGAGAGTTATTGGTAAAGATTTAATGATCTCATCATTATTTGACGTTTCTACCCCCAAGGATAATGCATCACCACTTTCACATATAACAGATAAATAACTGTCAGAAATACTCTCGAATGGGACTTTAAAATCGACATGATTTGTCCCTGACCTAGGTGCGAAGAACCCACTAACCAAATGCTTCACAGCCTCTTCACTATGATCCACCTTAAGCTCAAACCTTTTAGCCAACTTCTCTCCAAGGCGCTCCCATAGCGATACCACTGCTTCACTCTGTAGTTGAATTTTAGCTTCTTGAAGAACATCCACCACATCGATGCTTTGTGTTTCAATCAGAAGTCTCTTTAGTGCTTCAAGCAGTGCTTGGTTATTAGTCATGTTAGTGAGCTCTTTTAGAATTTCCGTATATTGGATCAATGACTCTCGTAAAGCCGGTTGGGTGGCTGATTTTTCAATAATCGCGTTCACCCAATGTAAGACATCAACGCTGTAACTGATATTGACTGTCGTTTGCTCATAATCGTTTAAGCATTCCGATTGACCTTTGACAGATTCAGGCGAAGGGGCGCGACCATCAAGTGTAAGATATACAACCGTGATACTTTTGAAGCCAAGCTGTTTAACACTTAAGAAATACCTTAAAAGTTGCTGATCTTGATCCACTGCATCGATTTTGTTTTCAATTATGATGGCTTGCTTGGTAGTAAAGTTAGCCAGAAAAATATCGATATTCTGATATTCGGCTTTGACATCAAAATCGAAATTACCATCGGTGACTTCGACCTGACATACGTTTTCAAGAAATCGCTTAAGTGGAAAATGCGCTAACCTGTGCCTTCCCTCTGGATTCAATAAGTCTGTCAAAAATCGAGAATGCAGTCGAACTTCATCGTTCTTGCTACGCAGCACACTAAAAAGGTTATAGTGCTCAGGTTCTGCTAATAGGGCTTGATACTGCTTTGCTAATGACAGCAGTTGTCTTACTTTGGATAGCTTTGTAGTAAAATTTATTTCGTCTTGTCTCACCTTCACTCCCTGATTTTTATAAACGCAAAGAACACTTTAACAGTTTGCTCTGGTTTAACAATTGCTTCAATTTAAACAAAGAGTCGATCAAGACTATCGCGGTCGCCACTCTAAAAGGAGCCAGAGAGTTTAATCCATCTAGCTCGGTTTCCTACCGCGTTTTCTTAGCACCACTCGCCTACCCGTTAGCTTCTCCCCTTATTTCAACTTTCTAAGCCTTTGACTTTTCTAGTGAACTTGCAGGTATGAGGCAAAGCAATGTAACGACCGCAAGCGCACCAACCGTTTGATGAAACGCTGTGGTCATTTCCCACTGGTAGAAAAAGCCAATTGATGACGTTCCGATGGCTCCTCCCAAAAGGGTCAGTATTCGAGACCAAGCACTGGTATCTGGTGTTTTTCCCTCCGGAACATAATGATATAGATGAGTCATGGTAAGCAGGGTCATTAGTCCAAGGCCAGCGCCACGCAGTAGCATACCCAATACCATCAACGGCATTAGGTCAAAGGCAGAATCACACAATAATGGCAGGGTTCCAATCAGGCTGATTAGCACACTTATCATTGCAACCTTTGATGTAGAAAAACGAGAGGTGAGCTTTTGCAAATAGGAACGAGATAGCAGAGCCCCCAAGCCACTAGCGCCCAACATCGCACTTGCACCCAACGTGGAGTACCCGTAACGCTCGATAAAAATGGACGGTAAAATAAATAAACTAGAATAAAAAACTAAGCTACTAAGAAAAAGTAACAGGGCCGTGTTTCTAAACGGCGGAATACGAAAAAGCCGTACATCTAAAATGGGGAATGACTTAGTCAGCGCATAGTGAACATAATAACCAATCAGACTCAAACTCAGAACAACTAAGCCCAGAGCCGAAACGCTAAAAATGTCCAAACTCTCAGAACTCACTTCAGAAAGCCCATAGATCACTGTGGCTAAGCCACAAGCAAATAGTAGATAGCCTTGTATATCTAATTTTGTCCGTTTATCGCTGGTACTATTTGGTAGGTAACACCATGCTAAGAGTATGGCAAAAAGGGAGATAGGAATATTTAACAAGAAAATCCATTTCCAACTGACAGAATTTACAATAAACCCCGCTACTAATGGGCCCAAAATAGGAACAATAACAGCGGGAATAGCCACTGAAGCCATTGCAGCCTGAAACTGTTCCCGACCCACAGCATTCAATAATACGGGCTGCATGGAGACCATTAGAATTCCTGCTCCCACCCCCTGAAATATACGAAAGGTGACTAATGAATTTATTGATCCTGCTGTAGCACAAGCCACAGAGGCCAATAAAAATAGAATCAGCCCCAATAACCACACAGATTTATTGTTATATCGCTTCATTCCCCAAGCACAAAGAGGCACTGTCACCGCAGCAGCGATACCGTATAAGGTAACCACTTTTTGTAGCGCTTGCACGGAAGAAGCAAAGGCATCGCTTAGCGCAGGAATCGCGATACCTAACGCTGTAGAGTCCAATAATGGAAGAATAATGCCGAGGATAAGCGTTAATATGATTTGGTGATTAGAAACATCTCCTATAAATCCCTTTTGCTCTGTCCTACGTTCACTGGCTGGCATTCTCTTCTCCTTGTAGAGATACATGAAAATTTCATACTAGGTCACAGCCTCAAGAGCTGGCCTCTGTTATATTTGTATCAAGAAGTGCGATGAAAGAATGTCGAAGGAATGTCAAAAGGTATTGAGACTATGTCAAAGTCACGTGTACGAGATGTTAGACAAGAGGCGGATCGCTTTAAACCCTCTGCTGATAAGCCAATACGGGTAAAGGCTCGTTCAATGAGCACCTCAGTGGACGTCACACCACATCATCATACTTGGGGGCAACTCGTCTTCTCTGATGCTGGTATCACAAAAGTTTCTACGTCGGATAGCACACACCTCGTTCCCCCCAATCATGGATTATGGATTCCCCCTAATATGGAACATGCTGCCACCTTGTTAGAGCATGCAAAATTGTTTTCTGTTTATCTTATCTCCCGTGAAGAAGCCGATTCTGAATTAATGAGTCCCGAGGTATGGAATACCTGCCAAGCATTTGAAATAAGCCCTTTATTGCATGAACTCATTGTGAAGTTGAGTGAAAATACTGAAGAGGATTTAATTAATAAAGAGTACCTGGCTATTTGCACATTGATTTGGGGAGAGTTGAGACGGGCGCGTCCCTTGTCGCTTGGCGTTGTACTTCCCAAAGAAAAAAGACTAAAGACACTTTGCCATACCTTTCTAGACTCACCCTCTTCAAGCATTAGCTTGAAATCATTATGCCAACATAGCGGGGTAAGTTTGAGTACGGCATCAAGACTGTTTCAAAATCAATTAGGCATTAGTTTTAGCCAATGGCGGCAACAGGTCATTTTGGCAAATGCTCTCGCACTGGCCGCACAAAAAATGCCAATCAATCAGATAGCTTACGAGTTAGGTTACTCGTCACCTAGCATTTTTAGTGCGATGGTAACTCGCATGATGGGAGTACCGCCTAAAGTTTTTTTTAAGTATTAGTCATTTCAGAGCAATTGAGGTCTGATAAAAATTAAACTGTCATATTTTATGCTCGCGAGAATATGCAGTACGCTTTGGGTTCATAACCAGACTATTTATCAACAATTGCCCACAATTGAAAAAACCTATTTTCCTTGCAACCCGTACTGGAAGTTTTTAGAATCATATACAGTGCTTCAGGGCGCATCCGACTCGCGGAAAAAGGTTAACCTTACCTGTAATGCTCTACCCTTTTATATGACATTTTAGCTTTCTGTGCTTTCGCGAGTTAAGTGCAACCTATGTAGGAGAGCTTAAATGAAAACCTTGCCAAATAACCCCAGCATTGAATATCTACATCGCGCCGCACGTACTTTACGCTCTAAACATCGCGCAGGCGATCCAAGTGTCGTCGAGCTGATCAGTCATTTCGATACTTCTTTTCAAAATTTGCAAACTGAGCAAGTCTTATTGCAACCTTTTTCTATTCTAGATGCACAGAGGGTCATTGCTCGACAGTATGGTTTTGCCAGTTGGCGCCGCTTGAAGTTATTCATTCAAAAATCCACTCAACCAAGTACAGACTATGATCCAGCACTGGCGGAGCAGTTAACTCGACGCAACGCTATGCGTGTCGCTCTGATGCGCCGTTATACATCTAAAAAAGCTGGCTGGTTCGACCACTTAGATAATTTCAATGAAGAGTCCGTCGAGATGCTCGAAGCGAGCTATGATAAATACGGATGGCTCAGCCCTCAAATCGTTGGACGAGAAGGGATGGAGGCGTGTTACTGGTTAGGTATTAACTGCTTAAAGAACAGTCAATTTCAATATCGAAGTGCTGAATTAATGCGTGAGGCTTTGCCTTTAGGCGAGTGTTATGGAATGTATTACGCCGTCTCGATTGACCGTTGGTTATCTCTCTCGTATAAACCATCCATCTTTGGCGCATTCAATGACTTCAATGAGCGCAGTGATCGGGTGGAATACAGCGACAATGTCGTCGACCCAAAGAACCTAAACAAGAGACGCGCGCAAGTAGGTTTGATGAATTTAAACAAAGCCAATGAAGAATGGGCTGATATGATTCGCCAGCGTAAAGCTTACCGATACACCAAAGATGAGTGGCAGGCACTAAAACGCAAATGGGCACTAGAAGGTGGCTATATTGCTGCGTAGCAGCCATTAGCCTATGCACATCATTGCAGTCTGATAACTTTCTATCTGACTGCAATTCTTCGACATATATTTTATTTAACTACCCCACCTGATACGTGTACTTTGAAGAAGGCTTGATATCCTTTGGCGCGATCTTTTTGCTGGTGACTCCATTGAATATAGAGACCATGGGGTTGCCAAAGCTCACTTTGTCGCTCTAAAACAATGCTAAAACTCTCGGATGTTTTGAGCAACGTTATGAAACATTGTGATATGTTATCTAAAAAGGGAATCATGAATAGCGCGGCAGCATACAGGATATACCGCTACTTTTAGAGTAGAAGCAGGCTTGGGAATGAACTGGGACGAGGCGCATTAGGCGCCTCTAAAACGAAAACCCCAGCTCAAGGCTGGGGCGAGTATTTAGGTCTTTGCGAAAGGTCATTAGCTAAACGCTCATTGAAGCCAAACGCCAACCTTATGATTAATTCTAGGCGCTACGCTCCCACTAGTAAACACAACATAAAATGGAAGGCAAGGATGCCAAATACTATTAACAATCAATCAGTATTAATAAATCAACTTATCTCCAACAAACGGCTCGAAAGCTACAAGGCTGTTTTTCATTGTTCAAATTAGGCTGAGCTTATCGGTGCATATCTCTGGAATATTGAGGTGTGCTCAGCTCTATACCCGCTTCTAACCAGCGCTGAAGTGACTCTTAGAAATTCAATCGATCACGCATTAACAAAATTTCTTTGCTCCCACCACGCACAAGACGGCTGCCAGTGTCACCCACAGCATGGTTAAACTGATGCTTTCTTGTAGTAGCCAAGCCGCCAGTAAAAATCCTATAAATGGTTGAATTAATTGCAACTGGCTCACCGCCGCAATGCCACCTAGCGCCAGCCCTCTATACCAGAAGATAAAGCCAAACAGCATGCTAAAAAGAGAGACATAGCCCAGCCCCAGCCATGCTGATGTCGTTACCGAAGCGAATGAGCTGGGCCATAAAACATACAGTAAGGGCAGCATGACGGGCAAAGACACGACTAAAGACCAGCAGATCACCTGCCATCCGCCCAATACCCGAGATAAGCGTGCGCCTTCCGCATACCCCATGCCGCAGGCAACAATCGCCGCCAGCATCAAACTATCCCCGATTAATGAAACTTCACCCACACCCAGGGCTGCATAGCCCATCACTAAGGCCGCTCCCACCAATGAAAAGAGCCAAAACGGCCAGCTAGGGCGCTCTCCTCCTCTTAGCGCGGCAAACAATGCCGTACAGATGGGAAGCACGCCCACAAACACCACACAATGCGCAGAGGTGACATATTGCAGTGCAAACGCCGTCAGCAAAGGAAAGCCAACCACGACTCCCATTGCACTCAGTAAGAGCGTTGCAATTTGCGAGGCGTTAGGGCGTGGTTGTTTGAGTAGCAGTAAAAACAATAAACCTAATATTCCAGCAATCGAAGCGCGAGCCACCGTCAAGAAAGTAGGATCAAAGCCTTGCAGCGCGATGCGTGTTGCCGGTAGCGAACCAGCAAAAGTCACCACGCCCACGAAGCCACTAAGCCAACCTTGTGTTGCCTGTTTCATATCATTACTCCCTAAAAACAATGGCCCTATAAAACCGAAAAAATGGCGATAAGAGGAGATACAGACCGACACAATTTAAAAAAACTGTTATGGTTATATTGGCAGTACAATTTGAAAATAGAGGAAGAGTATGGCTCGTGCAGGCACATTAATTGAATCGGTCATGAAGGATATTGAGTCAAAAATCGCGTCGCGGTCCTACTTGCCCAATACGCGTTTACCTTCCGTTCGCGCCCAAGCGAAAGCCATGCAGGTTTCGATCTCTACCGTTGTCGAAGCCTATGATAGACTCGTAGCGGAAGGCTGTATTGTGTCTCGTCCCGGAGCAGGCTTTTATACCTCTGGCCCTATTGCGCCCTTAAACCTCACTCGTATTGGCCCTAAAGTAGCACGGGAGATCGATCCGTTATGGGTCTCACGAGAATCGTTGGAGTCAACAGCAGGTTCACTGATGCCAGGCTGTGGCTGGCTCCCCTCTGAATGATTCTATCAATCAGGCATAAAGCGCGCGCTGCGAAACCTTGCCAGAACCCATTCCTTAGATTTAACCGAATATGCGCCTCCGAAAGGCTCCCAAGCGTTTCGTCATTTCTTACAACGTCGAATGTTGAACCACAATATTGAGGTCTCTGCTGAACAGATTATGCTCACTGAGTCTGGGACTCATGCCATTGATTTAATTGGGCGCTTTCTCCTTTCACCAGGCGATACCGTGCTGGTCGATGATCCCTGCTACTTTAACTTTCACGCTTTATTAAAGGCACATCGAGTCAAGATTATTGGAATTCCCTACACGCCCAATGGGCCTGACTTAGAACGTTTTGCACAAGCCATAAAAGACCACAACCCTAGGCTTTATCTCACTAATTCAGGTGTCCATAACCCCACAGGGGCTCATTTAGCGCCACATGTTGCCCATAAATTACTCACACTCACCCAAGCATCGGAACTGGTTATTGTTGAAGATGATATTTTTGCCGACTTAGAAACCACTCGCTCACCACGTTTAGCGGCCTTGGATGGTTTAAATCAGGTCATTGAAATTGGTAGTTTTTCCAAAACGGTATCCGCTTCAATACGCTGTGGTTACATTGCCGCAAAGCAAGATTGGATAGAGCAATTGGTGGACTTAAAACAATTGGGGTCAGATGAAAATTAAGCTCTAATAACAAGAATGAAAAAACAAACAAAAAATTAATATCAGATAATAAGAATAGAATTAAAAACAATTGGGGTCAGATGAAAATTAAGCTCTAATAACAAGAATGAAAAAACAAACAAAAAATTAATATCAGATAATAAGAATAGAATTAAGTATTTAACAGTATATCTAATTCTTTATTATAGTATAAAAAACAATTGGTTGACCCTAAATAATGGTGTTTCAGACAAGAAGCGACATTATTCATGATCGACCAATTTTTTGATGCTTATCGGGCTTTTTCTAAAGCTTGTAGAATAACCCAATCTGGAAAAATATTGACCTTGTTTTTGCCTTCTAGCCTACTGTTAATAAGTCCTCCCTGGGAACTTTCGATAGCAATCTTATATGCCCAAGCATTAACTTCATTTATTGTACGTACATCACAAGGGAGATTTTTTTCTTCTAAATATTCTTTTACAGAATATAGAGAGTTATTACGCTTTTCTAATCTATTTACACGATTTTTAAGATCATTGTTTTCTTTTTTAAGAACATGTATTTGCTTTGTATTCTTAATCGTTTCATCAAATATTTTACGCTGCACTACCATTTGCCGCTGAAGCTCTTCTGCTTGACTTAGTATTAAGTCGACAGTTCTGATGTCATTAGACCTTACATTAACAGCATCTGATGGTGGCGGGTATACCCCATATTTCATTATCGATGGTATAGCTTCATGATAGAGCCAACGTTGAAATTTTTTACCAGCTTCACTCTTATCATTTGATAATAATCTATATAGTCCAGGTTGAGTCAAATAAATCTCATTTGGTTTTTGACTGTCCTCGGATGGTATTTCTAGGTACTCATCATTATCTATATATGAAAGTACACCTTTCGCAACTGTTGACATTAGCTTCGAAACATAACGCTCATCTATAGCGCGATTCTCTAGATTAAGAGTAGCTGTAATATCTTTTAATGATATATATAAAATGCCCCCTAACTCTAATGTTGATATGTGGCTTTCGCCTTCACGTCCTTGGTAGCAAATATTTACTAGAGAATGATCCATAAAATCTCCCAAGATTAAAAATACTCTTATTCTAAATTAACAACATAAATAAATCACGAATCTTTAGAGAGTTATGAAGCAATTGAGTTCAGATGCTGAGGTATCCCCACAAATTTACTCATAAAAGATGTTAACAGGCCACAACAATTGTAACAATTGGGGTCAGATAAAAATTAGACGCTCTTTGGCTTTCGACCTCGCTGCATAGGCGTCACTCGCCTACCCGTTAGCTTCTCGATCTCCTCTTTAAAACGTTCGTTTCCCAGTGCCATATCTGAATGCGTAGCAGATCGAATTCGTCCGAGTTCTTCTTCTGGGATGTGGTATTTGAATAAGGCTTGGTAATGCTGAGCTCGCGTTTCCTGCTGAAAGCTAAGCTTGAGATAAAGTTCATGTGGTTGCCAGAGCTCACTTTGTAGATCCAGTGACTCCTGAGCATGAAAGCGATAGCTCGACCATTGGTAGTCAGCTGGATGAGCGACCATATT